>NZ_CP090960.1:0-1350000 GCF_021611515.1 Mariluticola halotolerans | reverse complement strand
CATGGCCGTGGTTATTCCGGTCACCGGTTTTCTGATCCAGCGCATCAATACGCGCCCGATCTTCATTCTCGCCATGTCCACGTTCAGCCTGGGCACATTCGGTGCCGCCCTTTCTCCAGGGCTGGAATTGCTCATCGTTGCCCGCGTGGTTCAAGCCGTTGGCACAGCCATCATGCTGCCCTTGCTCATGACCACGGTCATGACGCTGGTGCCTGCTGCCTCACGCGGCAAGGTGATGGGCAATATCTCCATCGTCATCTCGGTGGCACCAGCGATCGGCCCCACCATTTCCGGCATCATTCTCAACTATCTCAGCTGGCGCTGGATGTTCATCCTCGTCTTGCCCATCTCGCTTGCCACCCTGATTATCGGCGCGCGGATGATCCAGAATGTCACAACCCCGCGTTATGCGCCGCTCGATGTGCTTTCGGTCATCCTGTCAGCTATCGGTTTTGGTGGCGTTGTTTATGGCCTCAGCGCCATTGGCGAGGCGCATAATGAGGGGGGTATTCCGAGCTGGTTGCCACTCGCAATCGGTGCGATAACTCTGGTCGTTTTCACTTTGCGCCAGCTCTCCCTGCAACGTCATGACAAGGCCTTGCTTGACCTGCGCACCTTCAACTCGAACACTTTCGTCATTTGCATCATCATGATGGCGATCATGATGATTGCCCTGTTCGGCACGATCATTCTTCTGCCCATCTATACCCAGAACGTTCTGGGCCTCGATACATTGCAAACCGGCTTGCTGCTCCTGCCGGGCGGGTTGATCATGGGCTTGCTTGCCCCCTCCGTCGGCCGGCTTTATGACCGGTTCGGGCCAAAACCATTGCTGATACCGGGCGCAATCATTGTCAGTGCCGTTCTCTGGGCCCTGACCATGGTGGACGAAAACACCGCCGTTACTTCCGTTCTGATCGGTCACATGGTCATCAGTCTTGGGCTGGCACTGGTCTTTACGCCCTTGTTTACTGCCAGTCTCAGCGCGGTCCCGCCGCATCTTTACTCCCATGGCAGCGCCATTCTGGCGACAATTCAGCAGGTTGCCGGGGCTGCGGGTGTCGCCCTGTTCGTCGCCCTGATGACATTGCAGATGGGGAACTTGATGGCCGATGGTATCGCGGAAATTCCGGCACTGGCAGGTGGTATTCGCACAGGCTTCCTCTGCGGCGCGATTGCCTCGCTGTTCGCCATTATCACGGCCTTTCTGATCAAGCGGCCCGTAGAAGGCGAGGGCGCGCAACCCCTCCACTAAAACGAAAGCCCGGCGTTATCCCGCGCCGGGCTTTCAACATCTGATGGTCAATGCTAGGCGTTGGACGCGTGTCCCGCGCCGCGATTGGAACCATATGTCTGTGTCATCCCTGTCAACCACCGATTCCAGCCAGACCAAAGGCATGTTGTTCATGGTGCTGGCGCTGATGCTGGTGCCGGTTGGCGACACGCTCACCAAGCTGTTGACCGGCGTTCTCTTGCCACTCGACCTGGCCTTCTGGCGCTATGTCTTTCAGGGCGTTTTCATCACGATTGCCATGCTGGTGATGAAACAGAAATTCGCAGCGACCCATTTTGGCCTATTGGCGCTGGGCGGGCTGACCAGTGGCCTCACATTGCTCTTGCTGATCGGTGCCTTCTCCGTCATGCCAATCGCCACAGCTATCGCCATATTCTTTGTCGAGCCGTTGATCCTCACCGTGCTTTCCGTGCTGCTGCTGGGCGAAAAGGCCGGGTGGCGGCGCTATCTGGCGATTGCCGTTGGTATGTGCGGGGCGTTGATTGTCATCCGGCCCAATTGGGCTGTGTTTGGCTGGCAGGTCATGCTGCCGCTGTTCGCCGCCTTCACTTTCGCGGTCAACATGCTGGTTGTGCGCCGCATCGGTCCGGCCATGGGGGCGCTGAGCATCCAGTTCTGGTTCACCCTGTTTGCCGTCGCGCTCATGGGCGCAAGCCTGTTGGGTGCCCAGGTCATCGGCATTCAGCCCTGGGTCATCCCAAACGTCAGTTTGAATATCTGGGCGGTTCTGGTGCTGATGGGCTTGATCGCTGCCGTCGCTTTTTTGCTGCTGTCACAGGCTTTTCGCATGGCACCGGCCAGCACGCTGGCACCGCTCCAGTATCTTGAGATCGTCGGGGCCATTATTCTGGGCTATGTCGTCTTTGGCGACTTTCCCGACGCGATGACATGGCTGGGCACGGGCATCATCCTAGCCTCGGGCATTTATGTGTTCCATCGCGAACAGGTCAATCGCCGCGCTGCCGCCAAAGGCATCCCGCGCAGCTAGCCCGCACTGCCACTGGACAAGTGGTGCCATCTCAATCTATAAGGCGTGTTAGTGAAGTAATACACTGCATCACGAGGTGAACATGGCCGGCTCAGCTACATTCTGGAACAAGATCGCCGACAAATACAGCCGGCAGCCTGTGGCCGATGAGGCCATCTACCAGCAGAAGCTGGCAAAGACGCGAGACTATCTGCGCGCGGATATGGAATTGCTGGAAATCGGCTGCGGCACGGGCTCCACCGCCATTACCCACGCCCCCAAAGTCAAACACATCGATGCCGTCGACATCTCGGAAAACATGCTCGCCATTGCGCGGCAAAAGGCAGAGACGGCGGGCATATCCAATGTCACCTTTCAGCAAGTCGATATTGAAGAGATGGAAGCTGGTGGCAAGCAGTACGACATGATCCTGGCACTAAGCCTTCTGCATCTCGTTTCTGACCGCGATGCCGTATTGGAGAAAATCTTTCACATGCTGAAGCCGGGCGGCTATCTCGTGTCGAGTACCGCCTGCATCGGCGACAGCTTTCCCATCCTGGGCTATATAGCGCCTCTTGGCCGCAAACTCGGCCTGTTGCCGGTCCTTAAAGCGTTCACTGAAAACCAGCTGGTCGACAGCATCACCAGTGCCGGTTTTGCAATCGAGCATCAATGGCAGCCGGGGCCGAAAAAGGCAGTTTTCATTATCGCCCGCAAGCCGGCATAGGCAGAAAACACCTCATCATCGGGGTCAAAAAATACGTTCTGTCATTCTTATCCACGATGAGGCTATTGACCCGTAGGCGAATTCCTATATTTCTATAGGAATGAGTGAAATCGCAGCCTTTATCCGGTCCGTCGAGACCTTTTTGACCCAGCAAAGCTGGACACCCACCCGCTTCGGCCGTGAAATTGCGGGCGATCCCTTGTTTGTGTTTGATCTGCGCGATGGCCGCGAGCCGCGCAGCGACACCCGTAACCGCATTTTGAAGGCCATGAAAGAATATTCAGAAAAGGGCAAATTGCCCCCCTTGCGCATTGGCGTTGCCGGTCTCGGCACCGTTGGTGCCACCCTTGTGTCCATCTTGCAAAAGGATGCCGACAATCTGGAACGCAAGCTTGGGCGCAAGCTGGTCGTTACCGCCGTTGGCGCCCGGTCCCGCTCCAAGGATCGCGGCATCGACATGGCCGAGCTGGAATGGTTTGACGACGCTGTTGCGCTCGCCAGTTCCGACAGTATTGATCTGTTTGTCGAACTGATTGGCGGCGAAGATGGCCCCGCGCTCGCCTCCATTCGCGCCGCGCTGGAAATGGGCCGCCCGGTCGTTACCGCCAACAAGGCATTGCTTGCCCGGCATGGCGTTGCGCTCGCCAAAGTCGCTGAAGATAATAATGCCCAATTGGGTTTTGAAGCCGCGGTCGCAGGCGGCATTCCCGTCATCAAGACCCTGCGCGAAGGTCTCGGCAGCGCCCAGATCGCCCGTGTTTACGGCATCATGAACGGCACCTGTAATTACATCCTGACGCGCATGGGCGCGGAGAATATTTCTTTCGCCGATTGTCTCAAGGATGCGCAGGCCCTCGGCTATGCCGAAGCTGACCCCACTTTCGATGTGGAGGGCTTCGATACTGCCCATAAGCTGGCCATTCTCTCCAGCCTCTGCTTTGGCTGCGAAATCGCCCCCGACGAGATTTTTGTCGAAGGCATTTCAACCATTGAGCAGGCGGATATCAAGGTCGCCAACGATCTTGGCTACAAGATCAAGCTGCTCGGTCTGGCCCAGCGTTCTGCCGATGGCATCGAACAGCGGGTGCACCCCACCCTTGTGCCCAAGGGCAGCGCTATTGCCGGTGTTGACGGTGTGCTGAATGCTGTCGCGCTTGAAACCGATCTGGTGCAGGAATTGTTGCTTGCAGGGCCGGGGGCAGGCGGTTCCGCCACAGCCTCCTCGGTGCTCTCCGATATTCTCGATATCGCCCGTGGCAATCACGTGCCGCCGCTCGGTGTGCCCTCTTCGGAGCTGACCCCTTATAAACGCGCGCCCATGCGCGCCCATGAGGGCGGTTATTATGTCCGGGTCAATGCCCGCGACGTGCCCGGTGCCCTGGCCGCCATCGCCACCCGCATGGGCGAGCACGGCATTTCCATCGAAAGCGTTATTCAGCGCCCGGATCTCAAGGTCGAGGATCTCGCCTTTGCCGCCGAACCGACCCGCACTATCGTTTTGATTACCCATGAGACGCTGGAGCAGAATATCCGCGACACCCTGGCGCAAATTGAATCGGATGGCCTGGTCAGCGGCAAGCCGCAGCTGATCCGCATAGAAAAGCTATAGCCTGGTCTAAGGGCAGGCGCACATGAGCAAAAATATGAGCAGCGTGACCAAAGGCTCGTGCCTTTGCGGGAAAATCACTTTCGAGATTTCCGGGGCGTTCGAAAGCCTGTTTTTCTGTCATTGCCAGCGGTGCCGGAAAGACACAGGTTCGGCCCATGCCGCAAATCTGTTTTCAACGACTGCGCGGCTGGTGTTCTTGTCCGGTGAGGATGCCGTGACAACGTATCAACTACCGGCAACGCGGCATCAAAAGAGTTTTTGCAAGCATTGCGGGTCAGCCGTCCCAAATCTTCAGGCGGCGGGCAAATTGCTGGTTGTGCCGGCTGGCAGTCTCGACAGCCCGGTTGATATCAGGCCAAATGCCCATATCTGTGTGGACAGTCGTGCCAATTGGGATCAATTGACCGAGAATATTCCCGTCATTGGCGGTCTGCCAGGCTGACCCTGTCGCAGGTTTGATCTGATACATCCTGAGGGGAAACCGCCATCCCCCATGGCCCTAGCGCCCGCACCCCTGTAGGTTTGGCCAAAACCGGCGGACCGGGAGCCCCTGATGCAGTTTCGAGATGGTTATTTTCTCAATGTCGCCGAGTCAGTCAGCGGTAAGGCATGGACTGACCGGCTCGATATCGCTGCTGCCCGCACCGCCACGGCCATCAGCCAGCAAACCGGCCTGAGCGAAATCGTCGCCCGCATCATGGCTGGGCGCGGCATTGCCATTGATCAGGCGACAAGCTTCCTTGATCCCACGATCCGCGACCTGATGCCCGATCCCTCTACCCTGACGGCAATGGACGACACCGCTGCCCGCCTGGCCGATGCCATTATCGCCGGCGAATCCATTGCCTTGTTTGGCGATTACGATGTCGACGGGGCCTGTTCCTGCGCGTTGATGACACGCTTTCTCTCAGCCTTTGGCATCACCCCGCAAGTCCACATTCCCGACCGGATTTTTGAAGGCTACGGCCCCAATGTCGCGGCCATGGACACCTTAATTGATGGCGGTGCCAGCCTGATCATTACGCTGGATTGCGGTACCACCAGCGAAGAACCCATTGCCCATGCGCGCAAACGCGGCGCTGATGTGCTGGTGATTGATCACCATCTGGCCGATCATGACCTGCCACCCGCCAATGCCCTGGTTAATCCCAACCGCCCCGACGACGTTTCCGGCCTTGGCTATCTGTGTGCGGCCGGCGTCACCTTCATGACCATGGTCGCCACAAACCGCACCTTGCGCCAGCGCGGGCAGGGCGGTTTGCCCGATCTGATGGGCCTTGTCGATCTGGTGGCGCTGGCCACCGTTTGTGATGTGGTGCCGCTGACCGGCCTCAATCGCGCCTTTGTCCGCCGGGGCCTCGAAATCATGCGGCAGGGTGGCAATAAGGGCATTTCCGCGCTGGCGCTCGCCGCCCGCGCCAGCGGCCCGCTCAGTCCCTATCATCTCGGTTTTCTCATCGGTCCGCGCATTAATGCCGGTGGCCGCATAGGTGATGCAGCACTTGGCGCGCGTCTCTTGTCCTCCGGTGATGATGCAGAAACCATGGCCATCGCCGCACGGCTCGACGAACTCAATACCGAGCGTCAGCGCATCGAAATCGAAGCTGTTGAAGAAGCTATCGCCACCGCCGAGGCAGAAATTGGTGCTGGCGAAGGCCCGCCTGTCCTCGTTCTTGCATCTGAAAACTGGCACCCCGGTGTCGTCGGTCTGGTCGCCTCGCGGCTAAAGGACAGGTTTGATCGCCCGGCCTTTGCCATCGCCATTGCCCCAAACGGCAAGGGCACCGGCTCCGGCCGTTCCTTGCCGGGCGTCGATCTGGGAACAGCGGTCATCGCTGCCGTGGATGCCGGTATTCTGCCCAAAGGCGGGGGACACGCCATGGCAGCCGGCATTACCGTGGAGCCGGGCAAGATAAGCGCATTTCGGGCCTTCCTCACCGACGCTCTGAGTGAGGATGTTGCCAAAGCCCGCGCCCGTGTCTCACTGTCCGTCGATGCGGCCATTACGGCGCGCGGTGCCAGTGTCGATTTCGTGCACCTCATCGAGAAGGCCGGCCCGTTCGGCGCGGGCAATCCCACCCCGATTTTCGCCTTTCCCGGCCACAAGGTGAAATTTGCCGATGTGGTGGGCAAGGGCGGCCATATTCGCTTTACCCTGGTCTCCGCCGATGGCGCGCGTCTCAAGGGAATTGCCTTTCGTGCAGCTGGTACGCCGCTTGGACAATTGCTGCTCGATGCCCGCGATGACAGGCCTTTGCACGTCTGTGGCACCATCGGCATCGACCATTGGCAGGGCCGCGAGCAGGTGCAAATTCGCCTGATTGACGCAGCTCAACCCTAAGTTTTTTCAAATCCAGTGCCCAAACCCCTCTTCAAATCAGGGACTTGCATATCCATATCGTGCGGATAAACTAGACATATGCTCACGGGGAGACCCTGAATACAGACGTGAGGAAGCCAGCCTTGCCGCCAGAAAGGCGGCGCGACTACTGACACTTGGTGACCCTGCGTCGGGGTAGGTATGCGTTATGAGTGGAAGTGCTGTTCAGGAAAGCATGGGCTCACCGAGCCTGTGGATGCGTTTTGTGTCTGTGCTGGTCGAAAAGATCGGCGCACGCATGATTGTGCCCTCGCATGGTGCCGTTACAGTCACCTTGCCCAATGGGCGCAGCCGCACCGTCGGGAATCCGGCAACAGGTGAGCATACCGTTCTCAAACTCAATAATTTCAAGGTCATTCGCGAGTGCATGCGCCGCGGCACCGTCGGCTTCGCCGCCGCCTATATGCGCGGCGATATCGAGGTCGAGGACCTGACCGCCCTGTTTCGCTTCTTCCTGCAAAACCGCGACATGTTTGATGATGCCAATCCCGGCATTTTCAAACGCGCCGCCCATGATCTGGCCTACCATCTGTCGCGCCAGAACACCAAGGAAGGGTCCAAAGAGAACATTTCCGAGCACTACGACCTGGGTAATGATTTCTATGGCCAGTGGCTCGACCCCTCAATGACCTATTCCTCGGCGGTTTTCACCTCCGGCGATCAGTCTTTGGAACAGGCACAGGTTGAGAAATATCATCACGTCGCTGATGCGGCAGGTGTGACCAAGGGCGCATCCGTGCTGGAAATCGGCTGCGGCTGGGGCGGTATGGCCGAAACCGTGGCCCGCGATTACGAGGCCAATCTTTACGGCATCACCCTGTCACGTGAGCAGCTCAAATTCGCAACCGAGCGGCTGGCCAAACAGGGGCTCGATAAGTTCGCCAAACTGCATTTCGAGGATTATCGCGATACCAAGGGGCAGTTCGATCACGTCGTTTCCATCGAAATGATCGAAGCCGTTGGCGAAGATCATTGGCCGACTTACTTCCAGACCGTGCGTGACAGGCTAAAGCCCGGCGGCACCGCTGCCATTCAGGCCATCACCATCAATGAAGAAGATTTCGAGCATTACAAGGCCGGTCCCGATTTCATCCAGCGTTACATTTTCCCCGGCGGCATGCTGCTCACCAAGCAGGCGATGAAAGAGCAGGGCGATCGGGTGGGTCTCACGCTGGAGAACACCGAATTGTTCCGCCTGTCCTACGCCCGCACGCTCCGCCTCTGGCGCGAGCGCTTCCTTGAGCGCTGGTCGATGATCGAGCCCCTGGGCTATGACGAACAATTCCGCCGCAAATGGGTTTATTACCTCAGCTATTGCGAAGCAGGCTTTGCCGAGGGCACGATTGACGTCGGTATCTACCAGTACCGGCGCAACGACTAGCTATTGGCCAGCCAGCGCGCCGCGCCCTGTCCTGCCGCCAGCCCTGTTGCCATGCATCCGGTCAGCAGATAGCCGCCGGTCGGTGCTTCCCAGTCCAGCATTTCCCCGGCGGCAAACACGCCGGGCAGGGCCGTGAGCATATAATTCTCGTCCACCCCGTCCCAGCCAATCCCCCCGGCAGAGGATATCGCCTCGGCCAGCGGGCGCGGGCGCGCCAGCGTCAACGGCAATGCCTTGATCAATCGCGCAAGTGCATCCGGGGCCAGTGTATTGGCGTCAGGCGCACATTCACGCACCAGCGCGCCCTTGATCCCCTCAAGGCCGGCCCCTTTGCGCAACCGGGAGGTAAAGCTTTCCTTCGGCTTTTGCCGCGCCAACCCGGCTGCAAGTTTTTCAAAACTGCGCCCCGGCGCCAGATCAAGCGTCAAGCGCGCTTCGCCGTCGGCCGCAATCCGGTCCCGCAACGCGGCAGCATGAGCATAAATCAGACTGCCCTCGACGCCAGCGCCACTCACAACGAACTCGCCCGATAACGTGCCGGCATCGGACGTGGCCGTCACCGATTTAACCGGTTGACCGGCAAACCGCGCGGCAAAAACCGCGCTCCAATCCACATCAAACCCGCAATTGGCCGGGCGCAAATCAGCCACAGGCACATCATGCCGCCGCAACAATGGCACCCAGTCGCCGGTCGCGCCCAGTTTGGGCCAGCTGGCGCCACCCAGCGCCAAAACCACGGCATCAAACGCAACAGTCAGCGCACCATCCGGTGTTTCAAAATGCAGCGCGTTGGCTTCCAGCCCGGTCCAGCGGTGCCGGGCCAACAATGTCACGCCGCTATCCGCCAACCGGCGCAACCAGGCGCGTAACAGGGGGGAGGCTTTCATCGCCTTGGGAAAAACCCGTCCCGACGACCCGGTAAAGGTCTCGGTACCCAGCGCACCGGCCCAGGCGATCAGATCATTGGGCCGAAACCCGTCCAGCGCTGGCCGCAACCGCGCGCTGGACGCGCTAAACCGGGTAGCAAATTGCGCATAATCCTCGGCATGGGTAATATTGAGCCCGGACTTCCCCGCAAACAAAAGCTTGCGCCCGAAAGAGGGCATGGCCTCGTAAACCGTCACATTGTGGCCCGCGCCGCAAAGTGCTTCCGCCGCCATCAACCCCGCCGGACCACCACCGATAACTGCGACCTCTTTTGCAGAAAAGCCGGTCATGCCCGCGCGTCCACTGTCGCCTTCCAGACCCGCCAGATAGTGGTATCCCGAAAGCCGTCCAGCCAGCGCTGTTCGATCAGGCTGCCACAGCGCAGCCGGCCCCTCGCGGCGGCATTGTTCCGATAAAGATCGATCAAACGATCTGCAGCTGACGCGGCCATGGGCACTCCTCTTTGTCTAAAGCCTTTGCATCAGGTTTTGACGCACGACGCAATGGCAACACCCGCCACCGCTCCGGCATTCAACGTTTCTGCAACGCCGGAAGCCATCATCGATACGCTTGCCTCGTCTCAAAAGTGTTGGTGTCCACCCCGGGCACAGCAAAAAGGACCAGGAAATTCCGGCTTCGGCATCGCTCTGGCCGCTGTCCCGAGAACGCCCGCCATTCGCCGTTGAGAGCAGGGGTTCTACTGCAATAGTGAAATAAATTTCACTATAAGATATAAATCCTGAAACTGTTGACAGGGCATTTCGTTTTTGGTTATCTCCGCTCGTTGCGATAAAAATCGCATAGTGAAAAATATTGCAAAATACTTTTAAAGCTGACAAAGCTGACCCTGAGAGGGAGACTCATCGTGGAGGAGAGAAAAATGAAGAATGTTCGTGTGACGCGTGCATTGGCCGTAACGGCTTTGCTCGCAGCGTTTGCACAGCCGACTGCGGCATTGGCAGAAGGTTTCAAGTGTGAGCCCGGCGAGACTTACATCATGAATGTCATGGTGTCGTCGCATCCATATTGGGTGCCCGTTTATCAGGGGTTCAAGCAAGCCGCCGAAGCAATGGGTTGTGAAACCGTTTTCTCGGGCACGCCTGATTATGACATTGCCAAGCAGATCGCGTCCTTTGAGCAGGATCTGGTAAAGGCGCCAGCCGGCATCCTGTTGCACCCAATGCAGGCCGATCCTTTTATTGAGCCGATTAACCGGGCAATCGAAAGCGGCGTGCAGATTTCCACCTTCGCCGCCGACTCTCCCAAGTCCAACCGCACCGCTTACATCACCTCCGACAATCTTGCCGAGGCCAAATTCGCTGCAGAAGAGATCGTCAAGCAGCTTGGCGACAGCGCCGAGTACGCGGTTCTGGAAAACCCCGGTCAAAGCAATCACGATCTGCGTGTCACCGCCCTGATCTCTTATATTGAAGAGCACTTCCCGAACATGAAGCTGGTAGGGCGTCAGGCCACCAATCAGGACAGCAATGCGGCCTATCGTGCCACGGCGTCCATCCTTCAGGCCAACCCCAATCTGGGCGCGCTCTGGATTCCGGAAGCAGGATCGGCTGAAGGTGCTGTCGCCGCCGTTCTCGAGGCAAAAGCCGATGTGTTGATCATGCATGCCGACGTGACCCCGGCCACTCTTGAGCACATCAAGGCCGGCAATATTCACATGGCACTCAACCCCAATCAGGGCATCCAGGGCTTTATGGGCTTCATGGCAACGTTCATGGCAGCGCATTCAGACATGTTCGATCCGTTCAACGACTACAAGGTCTCGGGCTACAATCCCATGCAGCTTCCCTTTGTCGACAATGGCTTCGCCGTCATCACCAAAGAGAACGCCGATTCCTTCGACCTGAACAAATATATGGAAGGCCGCGATCCCCAATAATCGCAGCATACCGCCACCGCCGTCCGCGCTTTTCATAAAGAGCGCGGACGGCACAAACTGAAACCCCCGCCACAGCGCAAACAAGGTGCAAGACGATGACAGAGGATTTGATTCTCAAAATATCGAACCTCAGCAAGTCCTTCGGTCCGATCCACGCATTGCGCGGGGTGAACTTCGAATTGCGCAAAGGCGAAATCCACGCCATTGCCGGCGAAAACGGCGCGGGCAAGTCGACACTGATGAATGTGATCGACGGCATTTTGCAACCGGATTCGGGAGAGATTTGTTTCGACGGCAAGTCCGTCCGGATCGCCTCACCGGCAGAAGCGCAAAAGCTGGGCATCGGGTTTGTGCATCAGGAAATTGCGCTCTGCCCCGATATCACCGTGGCTGAGAACATCTTCATGGCCACCACCAATTCAAGCCGCGCCATGCTGATGGATTATCCGTCTCTTATGCGCAAGGCGGCCGGCATATTACAAAAACTGGGCGATATAGATCCCGCGGCGCTGGTCAGCACCTTGCCCATTTCCAAGCAGCAGCTGGTTGAAATCGCCAAGGCGCTGACCCTTGATTGTCGCGTGCTCATTCTGGACGAGCCGACCGCCGCACTGACCGAGCGGGAAGCGCAAATCCTTTTCGGGATCATGCGCGATCTAGCCGGACAGGGCATATCGATCATCTACATTTCTCACCGCATGGTCGAGATATTTGAAAATTGCGACCGCGTATCTGTTTTCCGTGATGGCCAGTACATCACCACCAAAAATGTCGCCGAGACAAATTCGGGCGAAATCGTCAAATCGATGGTCGGGCGTGCAATCGACAGTCTCTACCCGGACAAGCAGCCGCTCGAGGAGAGGTCCGACGACGTTATTTTTTCCGTGCGTGGACTGACAGAGCGCAAGCGGTTCAAGGATATTTCCTTTGACCTGCGCCGGGGCGAAATTCTGGGGCTGGCAGGGCTGATCGGCGCTGGCCGAAGTGAAATTGTCAAAGGCGTTTGCAAGCTCGAGGGGAGTGTGACCGGTGACATCAGCCTCAAGGGCCGCAAGCTGGATCTGAAACATTATCAGGACAGCGTCGCCGAGGGCATTGTCTATCTGTCAGAAGACCGGAAGGGCGACGGCATTTTCCTTGATATGTCGATTGCCGCGAATATTTCGGCCCTGTCACTTGCGCAGGTGGCCTCGCGTGCCGGTATTATTGATGAACGCAAGGAAACCGGTCTGGCGCAAAAGCTGGGCCAGGAACTCAACCTGAAATGCGGCCATGTAGGCCAACCCGTTTCTGCCTTGTCGGGCGGCAATCAGCAAAAGGTTGCGCTGGCAAAACTGCTGTCAGTTAGCCCCCATATCATCTTCCTTGACGAGCCGACGCGCGGCGTTGATGTGGGCGCCAAAACGGAAATTCACCGCATATTGCGCGATTTGGCAAAGGCGGGTGTGGGCGTGGTCATGATCTCGTCCGAACTGCCCGAGCTGATCGGCGTATGCGACCGGGTCATTGTCATCCGCGAGGGGGAACTGAGCGGAGAGGTCACCGGCAGTGAGATGACGGAAGAAAATATCATGTATCTCGCTTCGATTTCGGAGCAATCGCGGGAGGCGGTCTGATGGCGGATAAGTCGATAGCCATAACAAATACAATTGCGGACCAGAACAGTCCGCCGGATGGCGTCAGAGGGGCCGTGGGGAAGCTATTACGGATGCGCGAAACGGGATTGATCCTGATCATCCTGGCTTTGTTCGTCGCCATGTCGTTCGCCTCACCATACTTTCTGACCTGGATCAATATGCGGGCCATGGTCATGGCATTCGCGGTCGAAGGCATCGTCGTTATCGGTATGACGATCCTGCTGATATCCGGGGGGATTGATCTCTCGGTCGGCTCCGTCACAGCGCTGGCAATGGTCATTGCCGGGCTGCTCTTTTTGAATGGTGTCGACCCCTGGGTCGCGTCGGCCATCGCCATCGCTGCCTGCGCCGGCATTGGCGCAACCATGGGCTTTTTCGTAACCCGTGTGGGGCTTCACCATTTCATCGTGTCACTGGCGGTAATGGTTATCGCCCGTGGGGCCTGCCTTCTGGGCACAGGGGGGCGGCCGCTCGGTCTTTATACGCTGCCACCTGAGTTCAAGTTCATCGGTCAGGGCGCAATTGGCGTCGTCCCGGTCGTGATCATCATCTTTGTCGTGGTGGTCGTATTGTTCGATTTCATGCTCCGCCGCACCACCATCTTCCGCAAGGTCTTTTATACCGGCAGCAATGAGAAAGCCGCCGCCTATTCCGGCATCAGAACCAAACGGGTTGTCTTTATGACAACCACCCTTTGTTCAGCTCTCTGCGGCGTTGCGGGCATTATCTATATGGCGCGTTTCGGTTCGGCCCAGCCCACCTTCGGCATAGGCATGGAATTGAACGTGATCGCCGCCGCGGTTATCGGCGGGGCCAGCCTCTCGGGCGGCACTGGCACGATCTTCGGGGCCATTCTCGGCGTGATCTTGTTATCTGTCGTGTCCAGCTCACTGGCTTTGCTCGACGTCTCGGTCTACTGGCAGGACATCATCCGTGGCTCGATCCTGCTCGCGGCAGTTTCGATCGACCATTACTTGCACAAGCGCCAGGGATGAGCATGCCCGTTTATACAACACTGGGAAAATCGCATGGCTGAGAACAAAGACGATTTTGAAGCAATCCGGCAAATCCATACTGTGCTCACGCTCCACTTCATTGAGGAGATGAAACAGTCGGACATCGCCCAGCGGCTCAACCTGTCGACCTCCAAAGTCAACCGTCTCATCACCCAGGGACGCAAGCTGGGGATGGTCCGGATTGCGGTTGAAAGCCCTTTCCAGCGCCTCGTTGACCTCGAAAAGGGCCTGTCCGAAATCACCGGCCTTCGCAATACAGTGGTCACGCCTGTGGTGCCGGGCAATCCGGATACCAATCTTCAACAGGTCGGACTTGCCGCCGCAAACCACCTGCTCGAAACCATTCGCGATGGCGATGTGATTGCCATCACCGGCGGCAAGGCCGTGAGTGCGGTCGTGCGGAACCTGAACCCCGAACGCAAATTCAATGTCACTGTTGTGCCCCTCACAGGCGGTGTGCAGGGCAAATACTATACCGACGTCAATCATCTAACGACCCAGCTTGCCGAAAAGCTGGGAGGCTCGGCCATGCTTATTCATGCGCCCTTGTTCGCCGAGAACCGCGAGCAGCGCGATATGCTCATGGAAATGAACTCCACAAAGGAAGTCTTTGATCTGGCCCGTAACGCTTCGGTGGCGCTGGTGGGCATCGGGTCAATCAAGACACCGGGCTCCAGCTATTACGATCTGCACCCCTTGCCCAACCCCGACCGGGAGTTGCTGCTCAAGGACAATGTCACGGCAGAGTTTCTGGCGCACCTTATCCGGGAAGACGGCACGGTTGCCGACTATGCGCTGAATTCACGCCTGGTCGCATTGAACCCCACGGATCTGGCGACATGCCCGCTGACAATCGGTGTTGCCGCTGGTGGGGAAAAAGTCCAGCCCATCCGCGCCGCGCTTAACGGCCATCTGATCAACTCCCTGATCGTTGATGAGGAGACCGCATCTGCGGTTCTTGAATCCATGCGAAAGATAAAGAATGTCGCCTGAAATGATAAAACGTCCAATCGGTAAATCCGGAATTGAAGCATCTGTCGTTGGTCTGGGGACCTGGGCCATCGGGGGCTGGATGTGGGGTGGCACCGACGAGAGCCAGTCGATTGCCGCCATTCAGACATCGATTGACGAGGGCGTGTCCCTGATCGATACCGCGCCCGCCTATGGTCAGGGCCTTTCCGAGACCATTGTGGGAAAGGCTATCAAAGACCGTCGGGATCAGGTTGTGCTGGCCACCAAATGCGGCCTGATCTGGCATGCCCAAAAGGGCAATCATTTTTTCGATTATGACGGGCACCCGGTGCACCGGCATCTGGGCAAGGATTCGATCATTTATGAAGTCGAGCAAAGCCTGTCGCGTCTCGGCACCGATTATATCGATCTCTACATCACCCATTGGCAGGATCCCACCACGCCTGTTTCCGAAACCATGGAAGCGCTTCTGGATTTGAAGCAACAAGGCAAGATCCGGGCGATCGGCGCCAGCAATTTGTCGGTCGATGAATTAAAGGCCTATGCCGCCCACGGATCGCTCGATGCGATTCAGGAAGAATACAGCATGGTCAAACGCGATATCGAGACATCGCTTCTGCCAATCTGTGCCGCGCATGACATCTCGACATTGAGTTATTCGTCGCTCGCCCTTGGCTTGCTCTCCGGCAAAATGGGGCCTGAGCGCGAATTTACCGGTGATGATCAGCGGAAAGACAATCCACGTTTCTCACTGGCCAACCGCGAGAAGGTGGCACGGTTGATGGATGCAGTCGTCGCGCCGATTGCCGCCGAACATCAGGCCACAAAAGCACAAATCGTCATTGCCTGGACCCTGCAGCAACCCGGGATCACATTTGCGCTTTGCGGTGCCCGCAATCCCGATCAGGCGCGTGAAAACGCCAAGGCCGGACGCCTCCGCCTGTCATCCGGCGAAATCGATGCGATTGGTGCAGCAACCAAGACATATTTGATCGACCTCGACAGCTGAACGAGACCTGAGAACCAGACCTGTTGTGGATCCGTCTTCTTGGCGGTGAACGGAGTAGTGATGCCAGAAAAACGAAACGACAACTTTGATTTGCTCCGCACGGACGGTGTGTTCGACGTCATTGTTGTCGGCGGTGGCATCAATGGTATTGGCGTTTTTCGCGAACTGGCGCTTCAGGGTCTGCGTGTGCTTTTGATCGAGCGCAACGATTTCTGCTCTGGATGCAGTGCGGCCCCGTCACGCATGATCCATGGCGGATTGCGTTATCTGGAAAACGGAGAGTTCGATCTGGTGCGCGAATCGTTGCGCGAACGCGATCTATTGCTCCAGAATGCGCCGCACATGGTGCGCCCGCTGCCCACCATGATTCCCATCACTTCGGTCTTCTCCGGATTGCTCAACGGCGCGGCAGGATTTTTCGGCCTCAGCACAAAACCGGCGAACCGAGGGGTGTTGCCGGTCGCCATTGGGCTGCGGCTCTATGACTGGATGACCCGGAAACGCCGGCGCTTGCCGCGCGCGTCCTTCCATGGCGGGCGCGCGACGTTCAGGCGCTGGCCAAAAATCACACCGAGTGTGAAATTCTCGGCAATTTATCATGACGCATGGGTGAGCTATCCGGAGCGGCTTGGTGTTGAAGTGCTGCTCGATACCATGCGCCTTTCGCCACAAAGCCTGGCGGTCAACTATGCCGAGCTCGCAACCAGCAAGGATGGTTTCACAATCACCGATCGTGAAACCGGCAGCACGTGCAAGGTAAGCGCACGGGCGGTCGTCAACGCGTCCGGGGCCTGGCTGGATGATGTCACGAAATTATTGGCTGACAGTGCCGAGATACCCACAGACATGGTTTCGGGCACCAAGGGGTCACATGTCATTCTCGAAAATGACGAGCTTCACGAGGCTCTCGATGGCCATATGATGCTGTTTGATAATGCCGACGGTCGCGTCTGTATTCTGTTTCCCTATCTGGGCAAGGTGCTGGCGGGCTCTACCGATATTCGGGTCGATGCGCCGCGTCGCGTAAAGTGCGAGCCTGAAGAGCAGGACTACATTCTCAACGCCATACGTCTGGTCTTCCCCGGCATTTCCATTGCCGATGATGATGTCGTTTTCAGCTATAGCGGCATAAGGCCCTTGCCCAAAAGCGATCATGACTTTACCGGGCGCATTTCGCGTGGCCATCTTGTGCATCGCATCGAAGGGCATCCCACCCAGTTCTGCATGGTGGGCGGCAAGTGGACCACCTTTCGCGCCTTTGCGGAGCAGGCCGCCGATGCCGTTCTGGCCGAACTGGGCAAGACGCGCCGCGCCGAAACCGCTGATATGGCAATAGGCGGTGGCGCCGAATTTGCAAAAGAACACCTCAACCTTATGGCGGACCTGGTGCAAACCCATGGGGTCACAAAGGATCGCGCAACGCATCTGCTTGATGTCTATGGCACGCGCGCCAGCGAGGTTCTGTCGTTTTGCAAAACGCACACGGACGATATGCCACTCGATTCCGCAACGGTCATAACCGCTGCCGAAATCGCCTTTCTCATCCGTCATGAATTCGCCCGCGGGCTCGGCGACCTGATTTTGCGCCGGACCCCGCTCGCCATTACCGGACAGGTATCGTCCGGCATCATCGACCGGATTGCCGCTATTGCCGCAGACGAACTGGGTTGGGATGAAGCGCGCCGGGCGCGCGAAACGGAAGCCATGGTCACCGAACTGGAAGAATTTTACGGCGTCTCACGCGAGATGCTTGAAGAGCGTAGCCGCGAAAGGAATAAAGCATGCGTATAAGCACCAAGGCCCGAATGAACCGGATGTTCACCAATGGCGGATGTCTTGATGTCGCGATTGACCATGGTGTCTGCAATGAGCCGGGTTTCCTCGTTGGTCTGGAAGACATGGCAGGCGTGATGGATACCCTCATCAAGGCAAAGCCCGACGCCATTCAGTGCGCTTACGGTCAGGCCGACCTGCTACAGTCGCGGCCCGAAAAGGACAAACCTGCATTGGTGATGCGCATCGATATGGGCAACCCGTATAACGACCAGCGCCACAGGGTGATGTGGTCGATGTTGCAAAATGCTGACGAGCCGATCATTGGCGCGCTTGAGATGGACGCAGCCTGTGTCGTGGTCAACCTGTTCATGTTGCCTGACGAGCCGGAGCTCTTCCGGCAATGCGTTGAAAATATCAGCCGTGTGCGCGCTGCGTGTCACCAATACGGCATGCCTTTGATGATTGAACCGCTGGTCATGCTGCCCAATGACGTGCGCGGGGGTTACCAGGTCGATGGAGACGCCGAAAAGATCGTCACCCTTGTGCGGCTTGCAAGCGAAATGGGAGCGGATATCATCAAGGCCGATCCCACGGATAACCCAGACGACTTTCATCGGGTGATCGAGGCTGCGCGCGTGCCGGTTCTGGTGCGCGGTGGCGGCAAAGAGGATCTCAAGGCCGTGCTGGCAAAATCGGCAGCACTGATGGCACAGGGTGCACAAGGAATGGTCTATGGCCGCAATATCTATCAGCACGACAACCCCAGCGCGGTCGTTTCAGCCCTGATGGCCATCATTCATGATGGGGCATCAGGCGAACAGGCATGGGACGTTTACAACCGTGGCTGACAGCAAAACCTATCTGCTGGGCCTTGATGCCGGCAACACCGTCATCAAGGCGGTGCTCTTCGATCTCGAGGGGCATCAGGTCGCCATGCACGCGCTGGATGGTCAATCCTCCACCCCGCAACCCGGCCACGTAGAGCGCAATCTGGACGAACTATGGGCCAATGCCCGTGTCGCTATCCAGACCTGTATTGCGCAGGCCGGCATTGCCCCCGGGCAGATCGCCGCCATTGGATGTGCGGGCCACGGCAACGGATTATATCTGCTGGATCAGGACGATGCGCCGCTGATTGGTATTCAGTCACTCGATGCCCGCGCCGCAGACCTCGCAGACAACATCGATCAGTCCCAGGGCACAGCGCTTCACGCGCTATGCCTCCAGCGGCCATGGCCCTCGCAAACGCCGGTCCTTCTGGCATGGATCAAACAGAACAGGCCCGAACTCTATGCGCGGGTCGGCACCGTCTTGCTGTGCAAGGATTTCATAACCTACCAATTGACAGGCGAACGTGTCAGCGACGTTTCCGACATGTCGGGTTGTGGCTTGCTGCGCATGCCCGAGTGCACCTATGACGACGATCTGCTTGCACTTTATGGACTGGGTGACGCGCGGACGATGCTGCCGCGTTTGATCGACCCGTCCGGGATTGCGGGGACCGTGAACGCCAGCGCAGCTGCACAGACTGGCCTGGCTGAAGGCACGCCGGTCGTCGGCGGCTTCTTCGATGTAATCGCCAGCGCGCTGGGTTCTGGTGTGGTGGCTGAAGGCGATGCCTCCATAATCGCGGGAACATGGTCGATCAATCAGGTGATATCGCGCGCACCCATCGTTGATGGCGGCATCTTCATGGTCGCAGGGTTCGGGCCGGGGCGGTTCATGAATATCGAATCCAGCGCCACCTCCGCCTCCAATCTTGAATGGTATGTGCGCGAACTGGTTGAGCGTGGGGCCCATCACGACGATCCGTTCGGCTATTGCAACGATCATGTCGGCATGGTCGAGCCGCGCCACGATGATCCAATGTTTCATCCTTATCTTTATGGCTCCCGTCTGGGTGCCGGTTACCGCGCGGGCTTCTATGGCATTGCCGGCTGGCACGGGGAGGGGCATTTGTTGCGGGCGCTGTTTGAGGGCGTCATGTTCGAACATCGCCGCCATATAGAGGTTCTCGCCGGTGCAGGTGTGTCCGTCGAACGCGCCATCATGTCGGGCGGCGGTGCGCGCAGCCCTTATTGGCCCCAGATTTTTGCTGATGGTCTGGATATGCCGATCACCGTTGCCGACGCGCAGGAAACCGGCGCGCTTGGCGCCGCGATTGGCGCGGGCGTTGGTGCCGGCATTTTTGCGGATTACGAACAGGCCGTCGCCGCCATGACCCGGCCAAGGAGCCGGTTCGTGCCCGATAAAAACCAACGGGCCCACTATGATCGACGCTACGCCATGTTCCGGGAGCTGTCAGAAACCCTCAACGGCTTCTGGACACGCCTCAGTGATGCAGGTCAAAACTAGGTCTTGGAACAGTCAATGCTTACAACAGGAAAACGCATGTCACGAGCGGACACACTGGATGGGCGGTATGATTACATCATCGTCGGCGCTGGCACAGCGGGTTGCGTCCTCGCCAACCGGTTGAGTGAGAACCCCGCAACGCGTGTTCTCCTGCTCGAGGCGGGCGGCAGCGACAATTATCACTGGGTGCACGTGCCCATTGGCTATTTGTTTTGCATCGGCAATCCACGTACCGACTGGATGATGAAGACCGTTAGGGAAGAGGGCCTCAACGGCAGGTCCCTGGCCTATCCGCGCGGCAAGCTGCTCGGCGGCTGCACCTCCATCAACGGCATGATCTATATGCGCGGACAGGCCGCCGATTACGATCGCTGGCGGCAGCTGGGCAATAAAGGCTGGGGCTGGGATGATGTCCTGCCTTATTTTTTGAAGTCGGAAGCTCACCATGGGGGCGCCAACGCTCTTCATGGTGGCAATGGCGAATGGAAAGTGTCCCGGCAACGCCTGAAATGGGACATCCTGCGCGCCGTACAGCAGGGTGCCACCGAATTTGGGGTCGAACCACGAAACGACTTCAATGACGGCAATAACGAAGGCAGCGGCTTTTTCGAGGTTAATCAGAATAATGGCGTCCGCTGGAACGCCGCCAAGGCCTTCCTGCGCCCCGCGATGAAACGGCCAAATCTGCGGGTGCTCACCCATGCAGAGACAGAAAGCCTTGTTCTGGAGGGCAGGGCGGTGCGCGGCGTGCGTTTCCGCCATCGCGGCGTAAGCCGTGAGGTGTTCGCAGATGCCGAGGTTTTGCTCGCCGCCGGCGCAATCAATTCGCCACGTATTCTTGAATATTCAGGCATCGGCCGGCCCGACCTGCTTGCGGACGCGGGCATCGACGTCGTCCATGAAAGCCGGGGCGTCGGTGAGAATCTTCAGGACCACCTGCAAATTCGCACTGTTTACAAGGTGAACGGTGCCAAAACGCTGAACACGATCGCAAATTCGATTGTCGGCAAGGCCGGAATGGCGGCGCAATATGCGTTCACACGCTCCGGCCCGCTTTCCATGGCCCCAAGCCAGTTCGGCATGTTCACAAAGTCCGATCCGTCCCTCGAAACTCCCGACCTTGAATATCACGTGCAGCCCCTGTCGACAGACAAGCTCGGCGATCCGCTACATGATTTTCCCGCGATCACGGTTTCCGTGTGTAATCTCAGGCCCGAAAGTGTCGGCGCAACACACATTTCCAGCCCCGACATTGCGGTTCAGCCGGAAATCCGTCTCAACTATCTGAGTGCAGCGCGGGACCAGCAAGTGGCGGTGGAATCCATAAAGCAGGCACGCCGTATCATGACGGCCAAGGCGTTGCAGCGCTATCAACCGCAAGAATTCCTGCCGGGGCTGGCGATATCTTCCGACGCTGACCTGTTGCGCGAAGCAGGCAACATCGCCACAACCATCTTCCATCCCGTCGGCACCTGCAAGATGGGCGACGACCCATCGGCCGTCGTCGGCGCGGATCTAAGGGTTCACGGTGTCGACGGGCTAAGGGTGGTGGACGCGTCAATCATGCCCAAAATCGTCTCCGGCAACACCGCATCCCCCGTCATTATGATCGCCGAAAAAGCAGCTGACATGATCCGTGCAAATAGCGTCTGAACCGGGTCGCCCTTGGGCGTCCTTTTCAATCTGACACCGCCAGCTTGGCACCCAGAAAGCCAAACGTCCCCGCAAAGCAACGCTTGATCCATTTCATGACGCTTGGCCGGCGAATGACATAGTCGCGCGCCGAAGCAGCAAATGCGCCATAAGCGACAAAAACGACAAACGTCATCGCCATGAACACGACCGCCAGCCAGATCAGCGACGTCATCGCATTCGGGGCGGTCGGTGAAATGAATTGAGGCAGGAAAGCCAGAAAGAACAGCGACAATTTGGGATTGAGGATGTTGAGCAAGGTGCCCGTCGTCGCAATGCGCCAATAGCCGGTCTCGGCCTTGTTCTCCGACACTTCCATCACAGTGTTGTCCTTGAGAATCTTCCAGGCCATGTAAAACAGATAGACGACCCCAAGATACTTGATCGTTTGAAACGCCAATGCACTGGTATGGAGCAGGGCAGCCAGTCCGGCGATACTGGCAATTGCTGCAGGTACAATGCCAAGGGTGCACCCAAATGCGGCGGCGATACTCGCCTTGAACCCATGTCCAAGGCCGACAGCCAGTGTATAAATCACGCCGGTCCCGGGTAGCAGCACAACAACCAGTGACGTCAGCAGAAATTCAAGCGACATGATATGGCTCCTGATTTGCCTGCATCTTCGGAGCAATGCACCCAAGAATCAAGCGCGCTCATGTTCCCCTTGCCCTTTTCTCGGTGCGGTATCGTTGAAAGTTGCAACTTTGCCGCGCCGGCTGCATCCTCTTGTATGAAACTGAATTTCAGACCTATTTTTGCCCAGCAACGGAGTGGGATATGGCGCGAGAGGCAAGCTGTTCATGCGGTGATTTGAGGGTGACTTGCCAGGGTGAACCGGAACTGGTCTCGCTATGTCATTGCATCGAGTGCCAGAAACGCACCGGATCGCCCTTCGGTATCGCGTCCTTCTACCCCAGGCAGAACATCAAGGTTGTTGGGAGGTACAGCAGCTTTGCGCGTTCATCTGATCAAGGCTTCGCTACAACCTTCCACTTTTGCGGAAATTGCGGCTCTACAGTCTTCTGGGAGCCGTCGCGCAAACCTCACATGATCGCTGTCGGCGTTGGATCTTTTGGGGATCCGGAATTTCCCGGCCCCACGCAGGAGGTTCATACAGACTGCCGCCATGGCTGGGTCAAGCCGCTTTGATCAATCGGGCTTGATGGTCAGTCTGCAAAGCAAAGAAGAATCCTGGGATCTGGTGGGCCGGTCTTGATGGAGGGCAGCCGGGTGCGCCGCCAAACCCTCGCATAAACGAGGAACCGACCAAGTCACCCACCGATCACCGATGCGGTCGCAGAACAACCAGTTATGGAAGCAGATTTTGTACGCCCAAGGGAAACGGGTATTTATAAAAACATTTCAATATCAATGACTTGTAATGTTAAATATCACACAGTTTGTTGTGCAACAATGATTGGTTGATGCATGGGGGTATATCGAAGGTTTTTCCAGCGCAGCGCCATTTTCAAGGCTTGATACGCGCCATGGTTTGATGTGCCGATGTCGACGTTAAAGGCGCTCGGGCGACGAGGAGCGGCGCAGGAGAGCGTGGGCGGGTTGTCGGATTTAGTCCGAAGTCGCTTTTTTTGAAACGTGATATCCCAATTGGTTACCCGCTGGGGAATGCAGCTTAAGCAACAACTAAATCAGGCTGTTTTTACGATTCCACGGAGATCGGACATGGTGATGTTACCCTCCATAGGGCCGAAATGCGTAACGGCGTTTGCACCGGCCGCTACGGCATGTTGGAGTGCCTCCTCAGCTTTGTAGCCCAATAGGCGCATTGAGACATAAGTCGCGCCGAAACAGTCACCTGCACCGGTCGGATCCAGCTCCTCGACACGTCTTGCCGGGACTTCAATGCTTCCCTCGCGGGTGTAGAGTTTTGCGCCCTTGTTGCCGCGCTTGAGAACGAGTTCACAATGCGTATCAGCAACAAGCCCGGTGATTATTTCATCATCAGAGCCGCGGCCAAACGCGGCGACTTCACCTTCCGAGGGTAGCAGGAAGTCTGCAAGTCCGGCGATCTCAATCAACTGGGCACCAACAGTGCCGTTCTCTGCGTCAGCCATCAGTTCAGGGCGAACATTGGGATCCAGAGAAATCGTTCCGCCCCGCTGTTTGATGATCGGAATGGCTTTCTTAACGAAGCGGGCAATGCGCGGCGATCCAAGCCCGGAACCCATGACATGCAGATGCGTGATGCCGTTCAGATTATCCTCCGTTGCGTTGTCCGGAATCAAGGCTGAGGCGCTGCCATGCATTGTAAAGAGGAAGTCACGGGTGCCGTTCGGCCGATACCTGACAAAAGCAATGCCGGTCGGCAAACCCGATTGCACCACGATATTCGACGTGTCGACCCCGTCCGCTGCGAGGCGATCCAGGTTTACACGACCGAAATCGTCATTCCCGACGGCCCCAAATATCGTTGAGCTAAGACCCAGCTTTGCCGCCTGATCGATGAATATGGCAGGGGCGCCGCTTGGAAAGGGCCCCACAAAGTCCTGCCGTTCGAAAAAGCCGTCGCCCCTGGTTCGGGCAACCATCTCGACGAGAATTTCACCGACAGCGGCAATTTTGATTTTGGATTTGCGATCCGGGACGTCGGTCATGATTCTGATCAGTTCATCCAGTTGCCGCCGTCGACATTCAGGGTTTGCGCGACAATGTAATCGGAGTCGTCACTCGCAAGAAACACGGCAGCGCCAACAAGATCTTCAGGAACACCCATCCGGCCAAACGGAACGGCCTTGCCCACCTGAATTTTCTTTTCGCCGGGCTTCAAACCTTCATACTTGGCAAACATCGCATCGACCGTATCCCACATGGCTGTGTCAACAACGCCCGGAGAAATTGCGTTCACATTGATGCCGTTCCTGATGAGATCCAGTCCAGCCGATTGCGTGAGGCTGATAACCGCAGCCTTGGACGCGCAGTAAACACCAACAAGCGGCTCACCCCTGCGGCCGGCCTGGCTGGCCATGTTGATGATTTTGCCGCGGGTATTGCTGGCGACCATGTGTTTGGCGACGGCTTGCAGGGTGAAGATCAAACCCTCGACATTCACTGAGAACACGAGGCGATATTGATCGCGTGTGATATCGGCAATAGGGGCGAGATTGAACACGGCCGCATTGTTCACAAGCACGGAGATCGGCCCCATGTCGCGCGCAATATTGGCCACCATGGAATCGATGGAGTCCTGCTGGGTAACGTCTAATGCAAAGGCTTTCGCGCCCTTGCCAATGGCTTCTGCAGCCTTGCCTGCCTCTTCGATATTGATATCGGCGATTGCAACGCGGGCACCTTCGTTAGCATAACGCTGGGCCATGGCCCGGCCAATTCCGGTAGCGCCACCAGTTACAACGGCAATCTTGCCGTCAAGCTTTCCTGTTGAATTTGACATAATCTGGTTCCTGATATTTGAGCGTTAGCGGGTCGTGTAACCGCCGTCGATAACCAAAACAGCGCCAGTAATGTAGCTGGCGGCTTCCGAAGCGAGGAAAAGGGTGGCTGCAGCCACTTCGTCGGGGCGTCCAACCCGCTTCATCGGGGTCATGTCCCGCCACACAGGGAACCACTCCGGATTGTCAAAGCCGCCGCGGGACATGTCGGTGTCGATATAGCCCGGCGCGATGGCATTGACCCGAATGTTCTCTTCTGCGAACTCGCTCGCAAGGCTCTTGGTCATCATGTGAACCGCAGCTTTTGAGCTGTTATAACCGGCCTGATTTTGCGGAATGTTCGAAACCAACCCTGAAATCGAGCCGACATTTATGATGTTTCCCCCGCCATTGCGGCGCATGGAGGGCAAAACGGCCTGAGAGCACCAGAACACGGCATCGAGATTGAGCGACATGATTTTGCGCCAGTTTTCTTCGGTGTAATCCGTTGAATCGCCATGTATGGCGACACCAGCATTGTTGACCAGGATGTCGATCTGCCCGGCTGAATCCAGAACTGTATTGGCCAGATTCATGGCCGCATCCCGTGTGCTCAGATCGGCCTTTACAAATGTTACATCGTAGCCGGCGTCAAGAATGGCGCCGTCATCTTCATAATTTTCTTCTCGCGCAGCGAGATAGATTTTCGCACCGGCTTCACCGAATGCGTAAGCGATGGCAAGCCCAATCCCACGGGTTCCACCCGTTATGAGAGCCGTCTTGCCGTCAAGCCGGAATTTACCCAGATAGTTTGTTGCGTGCATCGGTTGTCCTATTCACTCGATTCTAAATTCATTTGACGATCTTGCCGGGTGTGCGCGTGATATTCAGACCAACGGCAAAAACCAGTATCAGGCCGAAAACGATTTGCTGCGCCAGAACGTGGATGCCGACAAAGTTCATGCCTGTGCGGAATACAGCGATCAGCATCACGCCGATCAACGTGCGCATGACGCCACCCGTGCCGCCTGTAAGCGGGGTGCCGCCAAGCACGACTGCTGCAATTGCCGGTAGAAGAAAGGCGTTTGAAATTGTTGGTGAACCCGCGGCGAGCCGCGCGGCCAGCACAATGCCGGAAAGGGCAGCAGTGGACCCTGCAATGACGAAGACAAGCAGCTTGATTCTGGTAACCCGAATGCCCGCAGCCCGCGCACCGAGTTCATTGGCCCCAACCGCCTTTTCGCCTTTTCCGAATGGTGTTGCCCGTTCAATGATCAGCGCGATGGCAAGCACGATCAGGGATATCCAAATGACATTGGGAACATTGAATGTCTCACCAATGGCCCAGGAGAGTTTTGAAGCGCGAAGTTCAGTGTCCAGCTGGATGGCGCGCTGGTTGGACAAAAACAGTGTCAACGATGTCAGGATTCCGCCCACGGCAAGCGTAGCGATGAAGCTCGGAATTTTGAGTACAGCATAGGTGAAGCCGGAAAGGGCACCCGCAGCGATACCGGCGAGAAGCGCGGCAGGGATTGCCAGATAGCCCCATTCCGGCAGCAGGATGGCAAGAACGACCGATGCAAGTGCCGCAACAGATTGTGCCGACAAATCGATGCTGCCGATCATGATGACAAATGTCAGCCCGATAGAGATGAGAAACAGCGTCGCTGTGTCAGCAAACAGGTTCACAAGCACTGACGGGCTAAGAAATGTGGAATCCACTGCGCCGACAACAAGTATGGACACGATCAGCGCGGCAACGGGCAGGAGAGGGCTCTTAAAACTCAATATCATTGTTCAAACCATGTGCCGGACTAGTGTGAGTGGTGTAACCGCGTGTGCTTCGTCCATATTGTCGAAACGCGCCGTTTCGTGGCCGTCCCTGAAGACAATAATGCGATGGGCAAGTCCGATTGCCTCTTCCAGCGTGTCCGCAATCAGCAACACGCCCGCGCCCTGGGACGATATCTCACGTATGAGGTCGTAGACGTCTTCCTTGGCACCCACATCGAGTCCGCGTGTCGGGTGATCGAGCAGGAAGACTTTCGCGCCGGTATTGTACCATTTGGCCAGAACCACCTTTTGCTGATTGCCGCCTGAAAGGCTGCTGCAAGGGGCGTGGCGGTTTTCCGCCTTGATACGCAATGGCCCGAAAAGATGCCTTGTCGAGCGCTTGATCGAGGGGAAATCGAGGATGCCGAAACGGGTCATATTGTACAGATTTGGAAGAACAACGTTCTCCTCAATTGTCATCTGCTCAATGATGCCCTCGATTTTGCGTTCGCGGGGCACGTAGCCAATTCCGGCCGCAACAGCAGTACTACAATCCCCACTGGTTATGTCGCGCGAGAGGTATTCGATTTTACCGGAATCGGTCTTCTCCAGGCCGAAAATCGATCGCATGAGGGGTTCGGTGCCCGCACCCTCTGTACCCACAAGGGCGACAACTTCTCCGGCGTGCAGATCAAAATCCACATCCGAAAAGGCCTGGTGCTTGGACAGGTTGCGTACGCTGAGCAGGACTTCGTCGCCCGGAGCCTGTTTGTCGGACTCGCGGTAATAGGCTTCTGCTGCTGAACGGCCAACCATCAGCTCGTGAATCATGGTCGGGTTCGCCTCGGATTTGTCGAGAACCCTTACAACCTCGCCGTCCTTGAGAACATAGATCTCGTCGGAGATTTCGATAACCTCGTCGAGCCGGTGCGAAACGAATATGATCCCGGTGCGCTCACGGAGTTTGCGGATGATTGTGAACAATAGATCGCGTTCTTCTTTCTCAAGAACCGAGGTCGGCTCATCAAGAAGCATGTACAAGTCGCCATCGAAGGTGTCCCGGAGGGTCAGGACCTTCCCAAGTTCAACCATCTGCCTTTGCATGAAACTGAGTTCAGAGACCAGCGTCGTGGGCGAAACGCTAAGCTCCACCTCGCGAAGAACCACTTCTGCAGCAGCGCACATCTTCGGCCAGTCAATGCGGCCGAAACGTGTAAAGCGCGTTTCGTTGCCAAGAAAAATGTTCTCTGCCACGCTCAGATTGGGCACCAGGGACTGTTCCTGGTAGACCATGCCGATACCGTTCAGTGCCGCATCGCGCGGCCCCCTGAGCCGTACGGACTGCCCACCGAGCCGGAACACACCCTGATCGGGCTTATGCGTGCCGTTCAGAACTTTCATCAGTGTTGACTTGCCGGCGCCATTTTCACCCACAAGTCCGACAACCTTGCCCGGCGCGACACTGAAGGTGACATTCTTGAGTGCCTGTGTGCTGCCGAAGGTTTTGCTTATGTTATCGAGTTCAAGCATGACTGATCACTTCACGAGCTGGGGTGTGCGCCCGTGCATATTGAGCAGCACCGCGACGATAATTGCAGCGCCCAGAACACCTTGCTGCAGGTAGGTGGGCAGGCCAATGATGATCATGCCGTTGCTTAAAACCATGACGATGGCCACGCCAACCAGGGTGTTGATGACGCCACCATTGCCGCCTGTCAGCGCGGTGCCGCCGACAACGACGGCGCTGATTGCAGCAAAAAGCTGTCCGTTGCCGATAAGCGTACTCGCCGCACCGAGCTTGGCACTAACAAGCACCGCACCAGTGCCGAAGTAAAATCCGGCGATTGTGAAGGCGAGAATACGGGTGCGCTTGATATTGACGCCGTTCTGGGCTGCCAGTTCTTCGCCGCCGCCAAGCGCCATGATGTGGCGGCCAAGCACCGTGTGATTCTGAATAAACCAGGCCAGCCCGAACATCGCGAAAGCCAGATAGACACTGAACGGGACATTCATGAACCGGGAAAGCGCAATGGCCCGTATGGCCTCGCTGTCAACCGGCACCCGTTCACCGCCCAGCAGAAGCGTGGCGATGCCAATGCCCACAAATCCCATCCCGAGGCTGGCCATAAAGGAGGGGATCTGCATCTGAACGTGCAAATAGCCAATCAGGGCGCCAAATAGCGCGGCCGATATAATAGCAACCACAACGGCAAACAGGCCGAGGTCGATCCCGATCCCGGCAGGACCGGAAAGAAACGAGACAACAACGGCTGCGCTGAAGGCAAGTGACCCTTCAATCGACAGGTCGATTGAACCCATGACGATAACGAAGGTAACGCCCAGCGCAACAACGAGCGGCATGGCAGAGGAGGCGGCTACGCGAATGAGGTTGTCGATGGTAAGGAAGCGAGGTTCGATAATGCCGATCACCAGGCAAAGTCCCGCCAGCACAATCAGTGGCATCCAGCGTTGAAGAGATTGAAGTTGCATGAACCCCCCGTAACCCTCGCGTTGGCAATTTTTAGCTCAACGCATTTGCGAATGCGCTTTTGCAGCGCATGACGAACAGTCTCTTAGAAATCCCGCAGGTGGGGCGACGTACGGCATCGCCCCACCCGCTGGGAATATTATTGCCAATTAGATCTGGCGGTCGAAACGGCCCCACAGGTCGTTCCAGTCGGGTGCCGGCGGCGAAGACTCGATGTTTGTCTTCCAGTATTCCTCAACATCCGCCTGGGTGATGGTGACGCCGTTGGCGTAGAATTCACGATGTTCCTTGGGCTCACTGGAGGGTGTCAGCTTGCCTGTGGCAGCGTGATACGACAAGGAAAGGGCGATGCCGCCAATCCAGGACGGATCCCAGTCAACCGTGGCGGCCATTTCGCCGTTCTTGACGGCGGTTATGGCGTCCTTCGTGCCGTCGATTCCGGTCACCAAAATCTGTCCGGCCAGACCTTCGGCGCGCAATGCTTCGAGAGCACCAATTGCCATGCCGTCATTTGCCGCCCAGATGCCTTTGATGTCGCTGCCGAACCGGGTGACCCATGCAGAAACGATATTATTGGCCTTGGTTGCGTCCCAATCAGCGTCCTGGAAATCGAGCAATTCAATATTGCCGTTGTCTTCAATCGCTTTCATGAGGCCAGCCTTGCGCTGGATCGCGGGCGTGTTTGACGGAATGCCGCCAAGCGCGACAATGCCGCCCGAGCCACCCATGGATTCAAACAGGGCATTTGCCGTGTCGACACCTGCCGGATTGCCGTCGAACGACATGTGGGCGACGTAGTTGTCGCCAAAATCCCACGGATGCAGATCATCCGGCTTGTTCCACACGGTGGTCACAAAGCCGCCAGCTTCTGAGACAGCCTCGGCGATGGGGCGGGCGTCCGGCGCGTCGTTGGGGTCAACGCCAAGTACAGATTTTGCGCCGTTCTGAGCGAGAAAGGCGCGAATATCAGCAACACCTTTTTCACTGTTACCTTCGGTGATCAGTGCGCTGTGCGGCGCACCGATGCTTTGCGCAAATGCTTCGCCGCCTTTGTTCCATGCTACGTGGAACGCGTTAGACAGCGAGCGGATTGAGCTTGCAAGAGCCACGTCCTCGGCTGCAAAGGCGGCACGCAAGCCCGCGCCGGGCACGATTAGAGTTCCGGCACCCAGTGCCGAGCCGATCAGAAACCGGCGGCGATTCAGCTTCGCCGCCTCATAAAATGAGCGTGGTGACATGCTGTCCTCCCTTAATATCGCGCCGTTGGAAAAGCGCGACGTTTTCAAATTAAATGGCGGAGCTCCAACTTCCGCCATCGATATGAATATTGCTAAATCGATTTCGTGTCAATGCTGAATGGATTTAGCTACGCGTTTAGCCAGGAAAACTCCGGGAAGAAGTGCTGTTAGCTGGTGAATGCTGCAATTTTTGATGTAAGAGATATCGCGAAAGGGTTTAGCCAATTGTCCAAAGAGCCGCGTAAAACAACGATTTACGACATAGCGACCGCTGCGGGCACTTCGGCGCCCACAGTTAGTCTGGTGCTGGGAGGTAGCTGGCGCAATTATCGAATCAGCGAGAGCACGGCGAACCGGGTTTTAGCCAAGGCTGAGGAGCTGGGTTACTCGGTGAACCTGAGGGCGAGGGGACTAAGGCTCTCCAAGTCCGGACTGGCGGGCATGATCGTGCCGCACTATCGAAACCGGTTTTTCGCCGGCCTGGCCGAGGCATTTGAAATTCAAGCGCGTGAACGTGGTCTGTGTCCTGTGGTTGTAAGTACCCAGCGTGACCCCAAGACGGAAATAGAGGCCGTGGAGACTTTGGTGTCCCATCAGGTCGAATTTTTGTTTGTTGCCGGTGTGAACAATCCTGTTCAGGTCAACCGGCTCTGCAACAGTGCCGGCGTCAGGTCAATCAATATAGATTTGCCAGGCTCTGAAGCACCGTCTGCGATTTCAGACAACAGGGCTGCAGCTCAGGAGCTGACGCGTCGTTTGATTGAAAGGGTAGGGCGATCGCAAGAGCCGGACTTCTTTTTCGTGGGTGGCGACGAGACGGATAACTCGACGCGCGAACGTACCCAGGGCGTGCATGATGCCTTCAAATCTTTCGGTTTTAGTGTGGCGGCCAAAGCATTCAACTATTGTGGCTATAGCCCGTCCGCTACAGCTGCCGAGATCACGGGATTGATTGAAAAGCGCGACGGCGACTTGCCGCAGGCGATTTTCACCAACGGTATTACCGCGCTTGAGGGCCTGATGATGGTGCGGAACGAGCTCTCAGCCGGTAAATTCGACAAAAGTGTGATCGGATGCTTCGACTGGGATCCGTTTGCCGCAAGTCTTCGCATGGACATCACGTTTGCCCGGCAAGATGTCGAGGGGCTGATCACGGCAGGATTCCAGTTGCTCGATGATTTCCGCAAGGGTCACAACCCCACCATTCGGGTGCCAGTGGACATTCGCGCCACACCCGGAGAGACGGTTCGCGCGCCGGCTTAGAAAAAATAGGGGGCGAGAGCGGACTGTACCTTGGCTTCCACTATAGCGATCGGCCAGGGAGCCGGGATCCTGTCGGCTCGCTCAATGATTTCCTCAGAGAACAACTGGGCTAGCATTGGCGTGGGCGCATGCCGGGTCTGCAGATCGTCTATTAGAAATTGAACGGCATTCTGAGCGCCTTCTTGCGGCCAGTAGTACCGGATGCGATCCGCATAGGAGAAATGGCGCTGGATGTGTAACTCTTCCTCAGTCCCGCGATAATGGCCTTTCCAGTAGCCTGAATCCGCGACCATTATTTTTTCCATCGCCGGAAAGACCACAGGCTCTCCCCAGCCCGCGAGATATCGCAGCATATCCAGGGAGTAGATCGCTTCGCGCCACGCGAAAGTGAGTGCAGGGCCAACTTTTTGAAACGCGAACCCGAGTTGTGCAAGTCGCGGGAAAACTTCCGGGTTTTGGTAATCGGTTGAATGCGCTTCAAGGCATAGACATGGCCAGCTCATCGCGACATCCTTGAAATGAGGATCGCGATCCAGCGGCAGGTGGTGCACCTGCATAGGCGAAAATTCAAGGCCTGGTTGAACGACGAGGCCCTGAACAAGGGGCATTGCAGCCTCAATGCCGTGCGCCTTGAACGCCAGTTCGTGCGCTTCAAGCGTTGTACGGGCGCTTTGGGGAGTGGTGGCGACAATCTCGCCGTCTTCGTTCAGAAGCGCGCCGCCCGGGGGTGGCACCTCTGTTCCGATGACGAACGACATTTCGCCTGCAGCCGAATTTTCAAGGCAGATAGCAGCCAGTTCGGCAGAACGCGCCGCCGTCACGTCGTCCGCAAGCTGCTCAGGCTCATCGCCACAACCTGCAGAGCAATCAAGATGAATTTTGCCAAACCCCGCTTGCACATATTCCGCAACCATTTCGCGGGCTTTTGCCATCGCAAACTCGGCGCCTTGCTTGCGCCATGCCTGAGGTCCGAGATGGTCACCGCCAAGAACAATGCGGTCCGCATCGGCGCCCGCCGCGTTTGCTGAGGCATAGACCAGATCTTTAAAATCTGCGGGTCTCATCCCCGTATAGCCGCCATCCTGATTGACCTGGTTCGAGGTCGACTCGACAACGATTTCCCGGTCGAGTTCCTCGGCAAGCCGCAACGATGCCCGCAGGACATCCGGGTGGGCGGAGCAGACCGATGGGATGCTGGTGATATGACCATTGCGGTTGCCTAGTACTATTCTTCGCAGGGTTTCAGACATGCATTACCTCATTGCTACATCGATTTAGTAGCTCGAAAAGCCGACTAAAACAATAGGCTGGTTAACCCGCGTTGATGGAGATGGCACCTTCTTGAAATCGGTATTGCCGGGGTGCCGGTACGATATGAGCATCGAGCCGGCGGCCGTCTTGCTGGTCAATCGCCAGGTCACGGATGCAGGCGGAACTCAATTGCCACCGGGTCGATGCTGGATTCGGCATGGCCTGCGCTTCGAGCGCGACGCTTTCTGCGCCCGCTACCGGTTTTCAACCTGCAAGGAGCTTGATGCCGCACCGGCAGCGTCATGGCCGCATGAGGGCAGGATTGGCACCTGCATTTTTGAAAGCGCTGCAGCGCGACGAACACGGTAATATTTATTGAAATAGGCACAAGGACACGCCGATAAAGCTCAGCGAATTCCCCGGGAACGCGGCGTATCAAGTGCCATATCACGTCGCGTGTGTGTGGCTTGGATTCTTTGGGGCGCCCCATCCCACAGGCCAATTTGTTACACAAATATCGAGCGTAAATGGCCGGTGACAGCTAGTGTTCGGTAAATACTGTGGGAAACCAATTGGTTATATATCTAGTGCTGGTACGCCCAAGGGGAATCGAACCCCTGTTCCCGCCGTGAGAGGGCGGTGTCCTGACCGCTAGACGATGGGCGCGCGCCAGATAGTCAGTGCTTGTAGCATTTCGATTGGGAAATGGTACACCCAACGGGACTCGAACCCGTGTTTCCGCCGTGAAAGGGCAGCGTCCTAGACCACTAGACGATGGGTGCATATTGCACGGACGTCCGTATAGGGTGGTTACCGGCTGAGTGCAAGAGTGAATTTCCCCCTCAGGCGATGATTTCAGAAAAAATCTGGAATTTCTGCGATTGTGCCATTCGCATGTCCCTAACAGCCGTTGAAGGTGACCGGTCCCTTGTGGCCACGCGGCCGCTGGCGCACATCCACATGGATGAATTTTTTGCCCGGATAACAGCCAAGCCCGCCCACTATGCCATCACGCATGGCATAGGCAATCAGCTTGTTTTTGGAAACGCCGGGAATAAAGAAATCCGCCGCCATGCATTTTTTGTGCAAGCTGCCATCGGCCCCGCCCACTGCATAATTGTGCCAGGGCGTGCGATAGCCGGAATTCATCACCACCTTCTTGCCGAAAAACCCTTCAAAATTCCAGATGACCAGCCTGAGTGCCGGTGACAGGCAAAGCGTGTTGACGCTGTCGCTGGCGACATAGACGCCAAGGTTGGATTTATAGGGGCTGTATTCGTTGCCCCAGCCATTGGCAAACAGGGCCAGTGGTGCACAACCACTCAGCAGGGCAAGACAAACGATAATGGCAAGAACAGGTTTCATGGATATCCATCCCGGCCCCGAACATCTGCGGGCGAGGGGCCTTGCGGCTTTTGATTTCCATAAAATTAACGGGCGGCTGCTAACCGCCCGCTAACCAGCAAGGTAAATTAAACCTTAACCATCAGATTTTGCCGGTTTCCCGGGGTGTGGGGCCGGCGAAAAAATTACCAGGAGCCGGTATTGGGCATCGAGGCCCAAGGCTCTTGCGGCGGCAAATCACCATCCTGGATCAGTTCAACAGAAATACCGTCCGGTGAGCGCACAAACGCCATATGCCCGTCGCGCGGCGGACGGTTGATCACAACGCCCATATCCGACAAATGCTGGCACAGCGCATAGATGTCTTTCACCCGGTAGGCGAGGTGGCCGAAATTGCGCCCACCGCTATATTCTTCAGGGTCCCAGTTATAGGTCAGCTCCACTTCGCCACCTTCATCCCCCGGTGCCCGCAGGAAAATAAGCGTGAAACGGCCCTTTTCATTTTCAATCCGCTTGACCTCTTCAAGCCCCAGACCTTCGCAATAAAATTTCAGGCTCGCATCGACATCGGTCACGCGTACCATTGTGTGCAAATATTTCATGGGGAATTCTCCTGTTTGGCGGTATTTGGTATTATCGTTCACCCTTAGCAAGATCACGGCAAACCCCGCAATGGTGGCAATCTTTGGGGCGCGTGAAAGTTACCCACAAACAAATTTGAAACGACTCCTTAACTTTTTGTTGTGAATCGGCCAAACTGCACTTCTGTGTAAGCGTATACCTCGCGAAGCGGGCGGGGCAGTGTGTGAAGAGGCGTTGCGATATGGGGGCCAAATATACTCTGGACGGCGAGGAGCCGGCAACGAACGCTATAGACAGCGCGTCCCGGTCTGCTGAAACGTCCACGCCCACACCAGACAGCGATCTGGATGTGATCGAGGTCAGTGGTGCCATCAAATGGTTTGATGTGGCCAAAGGCTTTGGTTTCATCGTGCCTGATGATGGCGCGCCTGATGTGCTGCTGCATGTCACTTGCCTGCGCCGCGACGGCTATCAGACAGCCTATGAAGGGGCACGCGTTGTTTGCGAGGCGCTAGCCCGTCCCGGCGGCATGCAGGCCTTCCGCATCCTCTCCATGGATGAATCGACAGCCCGCCACCCCGCGCAAATGCCGGCGCCCCGCACCCATGTGGTCGTGGAACCTTCCAGCAAGCTGGAACGTCTGGAAGTGAAATGGTTCAACCGCGTGCGCGGCTTTGGCTTTTTGTCTGCGGGGGAAGGGCATCCCGACATTTTCGTGCATATGGAGACCTTGCGGCGCTTTGGCCTGACCGAGTTGCGCCCTGGCCAGTTCGTTCTGGCGCGTTATGGCGATGGTCCCAAAGGTCTCATGGTTGCCGAAATTCGCCCCGAGGGTTGGGGCGACGCGCCGTCCTCGCATTAGTCGGTCTGTCGGCACGCCAATGCGGTTGACGAATGTGGCCCGCAGAGGTGTTGATGCGTAATATTTTCCTGAAACTTGTCCTTGTTCTGCTGCTGTTCCTGCCTGTCGCCGCGTGCAGTCAGGAGGATAGTGCCGTTCTGCATACGGCAACCGGCGCGCACAAGTTCAAGGTGGAAGTTGTCGATAACAATGAGACACGCGCCAAAGGGCTGATGTTCCGTCAGGAACTTGCGCCGGATGCGGGCATGCTGTTCGATTTCCGCGAAGAACGCCCGGTGGCCTTCTGGATGCGCAACACCTTTATTTCGCTCGACATGATCTTCATTGCCGCTGATGGCACAGTGCGCAATATCCATGCTTACGCCAGACCGCACGATCCAACGTCCATCCCCTCAGATGGGCCGGTACAGTTTGTGCTTGAAATTCCCGGCGGGCGGGCCGCTGAAATTGGTCTCGAGCCGGGCGACCGGCTCGAGCATGCGCGGGTTACGGAATAGGCGGGTTTGCGGGGGCTAGATTGCCCCGCGCACCTCTGGCCGCACCTGACCGGTATAAAAATCTGCCAATTGTGCCATCAACGCGTCCGGCAGTGATGACCGTGCGCTGGCCGCAACATTGTCGCTCAGCTGGTCGGGGCGACTGACCCCGGCAATGATTGTCGACACGGCAGGATGATCCAGAATCCAGCGCAGCGCCAAATGCGACATCGGCCAGCCCTCGGGCACCATGTTCTGCAATTGACCGGTCAGTTCGACGCCTTTTTCAAACGGAATGCCACCAAACGTCTCGCCCACCGAGAACGCCTTGCCATCACGATTGTAATTGCGGTGATCACTTGGGGCAAAGCGGTGGTCCTTGCCGAATTTGCCCGACAAAAGCCCGCTCGCCAGTGGCAGCCGCACGATTATGCCCACATCAGCCGCCGCCGCGCGATCCAGCAAACGTGTCACAGCATCCTGCCGGAAAATATTGAAAATGATCTGCAGTGTCGCAAGTCCGGGTTGTTCCAGACAGATCAGCGCTTCCTCAATCGTCTCGACACTGGCGCCCCAATGCCGCACCAGCCCGTCGCGCTGCAAGGCGTCCATCCATTGAAAAATGGCACCATCACGTAACACCTCGGTCGGCACGCAATGCAATTGCGCCAGATCCAGCGTTTCCACGCCCAGCCGTTTGGCGGATCCCTCAAGGCTGGCCCGCACCGCTGCAAGGCTGTATCCGTCCGGATAAAGCCCCGCGCCGCGCCCCACTTTGGTCGCGACCAACTGGCCCGATGTTTGCGGCAGATAGGCCCCGATCCGCTGCTCGCTTAGCCCGCCGCCATAAACATCCGCCGTGTCCCAGAAGCTGACCCCCAGCTCAACCGCCCGGTCCAGAATGGCCGTTGCGGTCTCATCGCCCATCGCGCCGAAATCACCGCCCATCTGCCAGCAACCGAGCCCGATCTCCGATACCTGATAATCCGTCTTGCCCAGTCGTCGCAGTTTCATCGCATTTCTCCAAAGGATGCATAATAGTTGCCCCGCACCATAGGCTGCGCGGTTTCCGCACGCAAACCCCGGGCCGTGACGCGCATAATGTATAAGAACTAGTGCCGCGCCGCGGCCGTGTTCGCTCCGGCACGTGCGCTGGGCAGCTTGGGCGCCGCATTGCCCCAGGCCATGATCAGCGCCGACAAGGCAGACGCTTCGTCGAGGGGCTCAATTGCCGCATTGGTCCAGCCCCGCGCACCCCAGCCATCCGGCACAACCGAAAAAATCTGCGGGTCAGAGGCAATCACCATGTCCTGCTGTTCCAACGACAGCTTCAGCACCATGTATTGGGATGAGGGCAGGGTGGCAAATATCTTGCCGCCCACACGGAAATCCGGCGAGTCAGCATTGCTCGACCGCCGCGCATCCGGAAGCGTAAGTATCAACGCTGTAAGGTCCTCAATGTCCATCTGCCATCCGCATACCAGATTTGGTGACCCCGGCAGGGTCCCAAACCAGGGCTTAACATACCGTACTCGTAATAATTTAGCGTTAGGGTGCAGGGCGGAAAAAGCAAGGTCTCGGGGATGATTGTTCACCGATTGAGCCCAGTCGCCTGATCATCAGGCCTGCTTTGCCCGGCTTCGAGCGATCAGCCTTGTGTGTATCTGCCCCGGTCTGTTCAGTTGCCATCTAGTCTGGCATCACCACACGGCATGACCAGTGGCGGCATTGGTGACTGGCGGCAATATTGTACACTTCCGTGTAAGAGCAGTGTTGCACGGTTGGTGTTCGCTCGATGTGATTTAGCAAAGACTATTTGTCTAGTAACCAATTAGCCAGTTCATCCCGGGTTTCGTTCATTAGGATGGTTGACCCGGTTGCCGTTAGATGATGACCGTCAGAGTAAATCGGGTTGCCATCTGAAATCTGTGCGCACTCTGTTGCTGTGCATAGCGCTTTAAACGGGTCAGTGACCAAACCCCATTCGTAACTGGCGGCGAGGCGCGCATTTATCGCTTCGCGCTCAACATAGAACGGGTCTGCCCGCGAGATAGTCGCGCACCGCGCGGCGCTTTCAATGATCAACTCTGGAATGGCGCACCCCGCTGGCTGGCGGTTCTGGAACCATTCCGGCACATTCAACACGATGCCGATTGAGTCGTGATCAAGGTTTGTCAGTTCGTGCAACCGGCTGGCCGCGGCTTGGCCTTCAACCTCTTTCCGTCCAGCCCATCGTGGTGCAAGCAGGGCCTTTTCTGGCCCGATTTCGCTTATGAAAGCGCTTTGACCTGCAAGGCGGCTGGCGCAATCATAATCGCGGTCCTCTTGCTGCCCTGTCACCGGGCTGCACCACGGGTCGTAATGGAGAATTGCAAACCCAAGGTCATGCGTTTCGCTATAGCTGATTAGCCCTGCATATAGATGGCGGGCGTGGCTGTCGCCAATGACGACAAGCTGGATATCGTTGCTGCTGTCCGGATGGGCGCATTGCGGGTATGGGCAGCCCTCATAGCCGCCCGTCGCGTTTGAAAATATATCGTCGCTTATCCGTTGGGGAAACCCGCCAAAAACCATAATGGCTACCGCCGCCAAAGCCAGAACAGGGGCCGGCAAGGCCGTTCTGATGATATGCTTTCGTGACCTGCGAAGCGGGTTCTCGATAGTGAAGTGCAACACTGTTGCTGCACAAACTGAAGCGGATGCGATTAACACCCAGTCCAGCACAGTGGGGGGGCGATAGATCGCATAGAGCCAGAAAACTACAATTGGCCAGTGGGTGAGGTATAGGCTGTAAGATATCCGCCCCAGAAAGCGAATTGGGCGATTGGCGAGGGTCATGAGGCCGATGCCGGACTGCCCGGAATAGATCAGCGAGGCTGCGGCAGCTGTTGGCAGCAAACCGGATTGGCTGGGGAACCTGGCGTCAGTGCCAATGCGCAGGACGGTGAACGTTAGCGCGGCGAGCGCCATTGCAAACAGGATGTTTGATCTGCCACCGCGCCATTTTGGCAGGTAGATGAGCAGGGCACCGGCAGCAAACTCGAATATGCGAAATGGCGTATTGTAGAAGACCAGACTTTGCCGCCCATCCAGCAACCACCCGGCCATGAATGACGCAACGCAAATAGAGGCAATCCAGATGGCCGGTTTGCGCGTGTGAATTGCGCAAATAACGAGCGGCCATAGCAGATAGAATTGCAGTTCAACGCCGATGCTCCAGAGGTGGAGTAGGGGAATATATTCTGCATCAAGCGAAAAATATCCGCTGGTGCGCCAAAAGAAGATGTTTGGAACACCTGATGCCGATGCCAGGGCAGAGGCGGCCAGTGACGAAAGGTGCGTGGTGTTGAGCAGCAAAACACCGAGAACAAGGGTTGCGGCGATTGTGGTGAACAACGCTGGCAGGATGCGTTTGGCGCGGCGGGCGTAAAAGTCACTGAATGTGAAGGCGCCGGCGTCCAGTTTCGCGGCAATCATTGACGTGACCACGAAACCGCTGATGACGAAAAACACATCGACGCCGACAAAGCCGCCGGTGAAGCCGGGCACCTGAAAATGAAATGCCAATACCGCAAGAACGGCGAGGCCGCGCAAGCCCTCTATATCCGGGCGGAAGCGACCGCTATGCGCAACTGACATATATTCAATACCCTCGGCAGCAAACGCCTGAACCTAGATTTGTTCACCCCGCCCGGCAAGGCAGGGTTTTTATTGTCCAAAGGACAAACAGCCAAACACAGGCATGCAGCAAGGCATCCGGCCATAGGACACTGAGGTGGGGTCGCGCATGGTCTGTCGATTTTGGTAAACATGATTGTGGCAGAGACGCAAATACGGAATTAACATCCGTGGTAGCCCATAGGCCAGTGCAAGGCTGCGGTAAATGCTGGTTCACCGACTGAGCCCAGTCACCATATCGTCAACTCGCTTTGCCCGGCTTCGAGCGATCCGCATTGTTGACCGCTGCCAATACGGTGCATATCGCTTCAGAAGCAGTCCTGCGCAAGTTCACGGGCAGTGTTCTGCTCTAAAGATCTTCAAATATGCCCGGTCCCTCGCCGTCGGGGAACAACGGTTCTGGCTTTGGTTCGCCGGGGGTAGTCTCAGGGTCTGCTGGCTTAGGCGTTGGTAACATAAGCGGTCCTCCGCAACTATGCATGCACCTTCATCGCCGCCAAAAAATATAACATAATTCATGCGGCATTCAGTTGATAAGCGTGTCAGTGCGGATTTTTATTATACATATAAAGTGCTATTCTATTTAGATCGTATAAATACAAATAACGCTGTCAGGTAGTTCGTGATTTGTTTGTAAGTTTTTGGCAAATGCGACTGTGGCCGGGCCTGCTATGTTGGCGCGCAAGTGGGCTGAGGCGAGGGCATCGGTCGCGGCAATGCCGGGGCGAATGATAGCAGCTTTAAAAGGTAGGAAACCGCACCGGTGCTGAATGGCCGACAAAGCGAAGGGTGGGCCGCCAGTCAGTTATTGATCTAAGTGGTTGTTGGTGACCCCGGCAGGACTCGAACCTGCGACCTTTAGCTTAGAAGGCTATTGCTCTATCCAGCTGAGCTACGGGGCCATATCTTGCCTTTAGCCTACCCGGTGGCGTTTGTCAGGGCATGGCGGGCGCTATTCCGCTGATTTTTAGGTTATGCCCCGCAGGTTGGCAGCCACGGTTTGTTCGGAGCGGCGGGGTGGGGCGGCGCTGCCGCGAATGACCAGTTCCGAATGCAACATCACCCGTGCGGGGCTGCGGCGCGCGGCGTTGCGCTCCAGCATGTCCAGAAGCGCTTCGGCGGCAAGGCGCCCGAGGTCTTCGGTCGGTTGGTGTACGGTCGTGAGTGGCGGCGAAAAATGCGCGGCCAGCTCAATATCGTCAAATCCCACCACCGAGATTTCTTTCGGGCACCGGAAGCCCATTTCCTGGGCTTGCGACAAAAACCCGATCGCCGTCACGTCACTGGCACAAAACACGGCCGTCGGCGGCGCATCCTGCGACATGAGAAGCCGCGCGGCCCGCACGCCACCATCAATGGTGAAGCCGCCCTCGATCACATAATCCGGCCACACTTTCAGCCGTGCGCCGGCCATGGCTTGACGAAAGCCGCGTTCGCGTTCCTCACCCAGAATATTGTCAGCCGGACCTGCCACATGGGCAATTCGGGTATGCCCTATATCGATAAGATATTGCGTCGCCTGCTCGGCGGCTTCCACATTATTGGTTTTCACCGTGCTGTAGGGACTGTTGGGAATGACCTCGCAGGCCACAACGATAGGGGGGTGTTTGGGATCTTGAAACAACCCTTCAAGGTGCTGCAGCGGTATCGAGCCATCAAACAATAACAGCCCGTCCGCGCGGTTCGAGCGCAAGTAGTCGCGCAGACGCTGCTTGCTTTCCTCATCGGGTGTGCAATTGGCAACCAGAACGCTGTAGCCTTGCGCGGTGGCCTCTTTTTCAATCGCCCCGAGTATGGGCGAAAAGAACGGGTTCGACACATTGGGCAGCGCCACCAAAATCGTCTTGGTGTTCCGCATGCGCAATGAGCGCGCGGCCTGGTTCAGGGTATATCCGGTGGCTTCAACCGCCAGGCTCACCTTTTCGCGCATCTCCTCAGAGACCCGTTCAGGGTTGCTCAGGGCGCGGCTGACAGTTGCTGTTGAAACAGAGGCGTGGCGCGCAACATCTTGAATGGTCGGCGTTTTTACTGTCTCTGACATCGCGCGGATACATTCCTCTTGGTCAAGTTTATTGTCCTTGTGTAAATCGATCTTGACACATCGGCAAGAAGTGTCTGAGATTGCATGATCGATTGTGAGGGCAGCGGAGGAGTTGTTCTGTAATCGATTACAAGTTGGTTTCACTCGCTATTCCCGGCGCATTAAGCCGGGCAGGGTGGAGCTATCTTCGCGGGAGCAACAGGCTCCAAGTGAACGTTGGGAGGACTACCTTATGAAGAATACTATGGTTGCCGCTGTAGCGGCGATGCTGTTGAGCAGTACGGCTGTTTCGGCTGTCGAACTCGAAGTCACCCATTGGTGGACATCGGGTGGCGAGGCTGCGGCTGTTGCAGAACTTGCCAAGGCGTTTGACGCCACAGGCAACACCTGGGTCGATGGCGCCATTGCTGGCGGCGGCGGCACAGCCCGTCCTGTCATGATCAGCCGCATTCTCGGCGGCGATCCGATGGCGGCTACCCAGTTCAACCACGGTCGTCAGGCAGAGGAGCTTGTGGAGGCAGGCCTGATGCTCGACCTCACCGATGTGGCTGAAGCTGAAGGCTGGCGTGAAGCTATGGCCGCACCGGGCATGCTGGATTCGTGCACCATCGATGGCCGCGTCTACTGCGTGCCGGTGAACATCCACTCCTGGCAGTGGCTGTGGCTGAGCAACAAGGCATATGAAGATGCAGGCGTGCCCGTTCCCACCAATTGGGACGAGTTTGTTGCGGCTGCGCCCGCGCTTGAAGAAGCCGGCAAGATCCCGCTCGCCATGGGCCAGCAGCCCTGGCAGTCCTCGGGTGCCTTCGGCGTGATGGCAGTTGCCATTGCCGGTCTCGACACATGGCTCGCTGTCAATCGCGACAAGGATGCCGAAGTCGCTGGCGGTCCGGAATATGCCAAGGTTTTCGAAGCATTCGGCAAGGCCCGCGAAATGTCGGCCGGCTCGAACGTGCAGGATTGGAACCAGGCCACCAACATGGTGATCACCGCCCAGGCTGGCGGCCAGATCATGGGTGACTGGGCTCAGGGTGAATTCCAGATCGCAGGCCAGGTTGCCGGCGAAGACTACACCTGTCTGCCGGGTCTGGGTGTGAACGAGATCATCTCCACAGATGGCGATGCGTTCTACTTCCCCAAGCTCGACGATCCTGAAAAGGAAGCGGCCCAGAAGCAGCTGGCGTCCGTCATGTTCTCCAAGGAAACCCAGCTCGCCTTTAACCTCAAAAAAGGTTCGCTGCCCATCCGTAAGGACGTTGATCTTGCAGCGGCAAACGACTGCATGAAGAAAGGCCTTGCCATCTTGGGTGACGGCAATGTCATGCCCTCGGGCAACCAGCTCCTGTCCCCGGATACCTCAACCCAGATCGAAGGTCTGATGGTTGAGTTCTGGAACGATACCAGCATCACGCCGGCCGACGCGCAGGCAGCCTATGCTGATATCATCGCAAGTGCTGACTAGTCTCTAGCGACACCATGCACCGCTCCTGCCGGCTGGCTATCCGGTCGGCAGAAGCGGTCATCTGACCCGGAGAGGCTTGTGGCCCAGGGCACTGCCCCAATAGCGGCCCCGCCTCTCCATTCAGACCAATTTTGTCCAAAGGAGACTGGCAATGGCGCAAGCATCGCGTCCACCGCAGATATTCCGGAACCTGCCGGCGAAAATAGCGGCAATTCCAATGGTCGTCACAGCGCTGGGGATTTTCCTCGGTTGTACCATCTGGACGATCGTTTATTCATTCACCAATTCCAAGCTGCTGCCGCGGCTGAACTTTGTCGGCTTTGACCAGTATGAACGGTTATGGAGCACGCGCCGCTGGCTCGTTTCCATCGAGAACCTGTTCATCTACGGTATTGCCTCGGTCGTTCTCTCTTTGGTTATCGGGTTCGTTCTGGCCGCTTTGCTGGACCAGAAAATCCGCTTCGAGAATACCTTCCGCACCATCCTGCTGTATCCCTTCGCGCTCAGCTTCATCGTCACCGGTCTGGTTTGGCAATGGGTGCTCAATCCCGAATTCGGCATCCAGAAAATCGTCCGCGACATGGGCTGGACCAATTTCGTCTTCGATCCGCTCTACACCTCGGATCTGGTGATCTATGGTTTGCTGATCGCCGGTCTGTGGCAGGGCACCGGCCTTGTCATGTGCCTCATGCTCGCCGGTCTCCGGGGCATTGACGAGGATATCTGGAAGGCCGCCCGCGTTGACGGCATTCCCATGTGGAAGACTTACCTGCTCATCGTCATTCCGATGATGCGGCCTGTGTTCATCACAACACTGGTCATCATCGCCTCGGGCATTGTCCGCCTTTACGATCTGGTTGTGGCCCTCACACAGGGCGGCCCCGGCATCGCGTCCGAAGTCCCCGCAAAATATGTCTACGACTACATGTTCCAGGCGCAAAACCTGGGGCAGGGCTTCGCCGGCTCCACCGTCATGTTGTTGTCGGTCCTGATCGTGCTCATTCCGTGGGCCTACCTCGAATTTGGAGGCAAGAGAAAAAATGTCTGATACCGCCATGACATTCGAGGGCCCACATGGGCCAAAACCCAAGCCGCGCCTGTCGCGCCGCAACATCATCATCTATGGCAGCCTGATCGTTATCTCGCTTTACTATCTGCTGCCGCTTTACGTGATGATTGTCACCTCGCTGAAGGGCATGCCTGAAATCCGTCTGGGCAATATCTTTGCGCCCCCGCTCGAGATTACCTTCGAGCCCTGGGTCAAGGCCTGGTCCGGCGCGTGCACCGGGTTGAATTGCGATGGCCTCAGCCGCGGCTTTTTCAACTCGTTCAAGATTCTCATCCCCTCGGTCTTCCTCTCGATCATTATCGCATCGGTCAATGGCTATGCCTTGGCAAACTGGAAGTTCAAAGGTGCTGATGTCTTCTTCACCATCCTGATTTTCGGGGCCTTCATTCCCTATCAGGTCATGATCTATCCGATCGTTATCATCCTGCGCGAAATGGGTCTTTACACCAAGCTGGAAGGTCTGGTGCTCGTGCACACAGTCTTCGGCATGCCGATCCTGACCCTGCTGTTCCGCAACTATTTCTCGTCAATGCCCGAGGAGTTGTTCAAGGCAGCCCGCGTCGACGGCGCCGGGTTCTGGGGGATCTATTTCAAGATCATGCTCCCCATGTCCCTGCCCATTTTCGTGGTCGCCGTCATTCTGCAGGTGACCGGCATCTGGAACGACTTCCTGTTCGGTGTGATCTACACCAAACCGGATAATTACCCGATGACCGTCCAGCTCAATAACATCGTGAACTCCGTCCAGGGTGTGAAGGAATACAACGTCAACATGGCAGCAACCATCCTCACAGGGCTGGTGCCACTGACGGTCTACTTCATCTCCGGCAAACTCTTTGTCCGTGGCATCGCCGCTGGCGCAGTAAAAGGCTAATCGACATGACCAGTGTTTCCGTCCAGAACCTTGATCTGAATTTTGGTGCCGTCGAGGTCTTGAAAAATATGTCCCTCGATGTGGATGATGGTGAATTCATCGTCCTGCTCGGCCCCTCGGGCTGCGGCAAGTCCACCTTGCTGAACTGTATCGCGGGCCTCCTCGATGTCACCGGCGGCCAGATCCATATCTCCGGCAAAAACGTCACCTGGGAAGAGCCCAAGGATCGCGGCATCGGCATGGTGTTCCAGTCCTACGCGCTCTATCCGCAAATGACGGTGAAGGGCAATCTGTCCTTCGGCCTCAAGAACCAGCGTCTGCCCAAGGACGAAATCGAGAAGCGGGTGGCCCGTGCGGCTGAAATCCTGCAGATCGAGCCCTTGCTCGAACGCAAACCGGCAGCCCTCTCGGGTGGTCAGCGCCAGCGTGTGGCCATCGGCCGTGCCCTGGTGCGGGATGTGGATGTGTTCCTCTTTGATGAACCGCTGTCCAATCTCGACGCCAAGCTGCGCTCCGATCTGCGTGTGGAAATCAAGCGTCTGCATCAGCGTTTGAAGAACACCATGATCTATGTGACCCATGATCAGGTGGAAGCCATGACCCTGGCAGACCGGATCGCGATCATGAAGGGCGGTATCATCCAGCAGCTTGATACACCGCACATGATCTACAACAAGCCGGTCAATCTCTATGTGGCAGGCTTCATCGGCTCTCCGTCGATGAACTTCCTCCACGGCACGCTCGAAGGGGGCAGCAGCCCCGTTGTGGTTACCGGCGGCGATACGATTGCTGTCGACGGTTACAAATTCGAGAAAAAGACAGAAGGTGCTGGTCAGCGTGTCGTGCTCGGTGTCCGTCCCGAGCATGTGTTCATCGAGGAGGCTGCCACTGCCATGCCGGTGACCCTTGATGTCGAGGTCGAAATTGTCGAGCCCACTGGTTCCGATACCCTGGCCTGGACACGCATTGGCGGCACGGCGGTCACCTTCCGTTGCGATTCAGAGGTTGATCTCAAGCCGGGTCAGAAAATCAAGATCGGCTTTGATCCCGGCCGCGGATCGATTTTTGACGAGACGACCGGCGACCGCATCTAGCGGCCGCCGTCCAAAGAGTGAGGGGCATTCCCCCTGAATTGAATATGTGCCGCAGGGCACCAAACAAGGCTGAGAACAATGGACATCTCGTTCCAACTTTATAGCGCGCGCAATTTTCCGCCGCTGACCGACACACTCTCCAATCTTGCGCGGTTGGGATACAATCAGGTTGAAGGCTTTGGCGGCCTCTATGCTGACGCCGCCAGCCTCGCCAACGCCTTGAAAGCGAATGGCCTGAGCATGCCCACCGGTCATTTCGGGCTCGATATGCTTGAGGACACCGCGACCGCCATGAAAACCGCCGAAATCCTTGGCATCAAAACCCTGTTCTGCCCGGCCATTCCCCCCGAACAGCGCAGCCAGGACGAGGCCGACTGGGTCAAGCTGGCCGAAAAACTGGCCACCCTCGGCGAGACCTACAAAAAGGCTGGCTTCGGCTTCGGCTGGCATAACCACGATTTCGAGTTCAAACCGACAGCGTCCGGCAAGCTCCCCATGGAGATCCTGCTCGACACCGCCAGCGACATTCAGTGGGAATGCGATGTGGCATGGGTCGTAAAGGGCGGGCACGATCCGCTGACATGGATCGATCGTTACGCCGATCGTGTTCCCGCCATTCACGTCAAGGATATCGCGCCGGCAGGCGAATGCGTTGATGAAGACGGTTGGGCAGACGTTGGCCATGGCACCATGGACTGGCAGGCCATTCTCGATGGCGTCCGCGCCAAAACGAAATGCCAGTATTTCGTCATGGAGCATGACAATCCCTCGGATGTCAGCCGTTTTGCCAGCCGGTCGATTGACGCGCTCAAAAAGCTCGGAGCCTGAATATGAGTAAAACCTATGGTGTCGGCATCCTTGGTGCCGGCAATATCTCCGCGGCCTATCTGCGTCTCGCGCCTCTGTTCAAAGGGCTCGAGGTGCGTGCGGTGGCCGATATTATGCCGGCCGCTGCCCAAAAGCGCGCCGACGAATTTAATGTCGCCGCCCAAACGCCTGACGAGCTGCTCAAGAACTCGGAGATTGATGTTATCGTCAATCTCACGGTTCCCGCAGCCCATTATCAGGTCTCGATGGATATCGTCTCGGCGGGCAAACACTCCTATTCCGAAAAGCCTTTCGTGCTCAGCCTTGAAGAGGGTGAAGCGCTGAAAAAGGCAGCGGAGACGAACAACGTCGCCGTGGGCAGCGCGCCCGACACCTTCCTTGGCGGCGCGCATCAGCAGGCGCGGGATATCATCGACAGCGGCAAGCTGGGCACCATCATGTCCGGCACCACCCACGTCATGAGCCGAGGCATGGAGCATTGGCATCCCAACCCGGATTTCTTCTTTCAGGTTGGCGCCGGCCCAATTCTCGATATTGGTCCATACTATGTCACCGATCTGATCCACCTGATCGGTCCGGTAAAACGTGTCACGGCCTTTACCAACATGGCCCGCGCCGAGCGTGAAATCACCACCCCGGATTCGCCCCTCAAGGGCACCATGATCAAGGTGGGCACGCCCACCACCATTCACGGTGTGCTGGAGTTCCACAATGGTGCGATTGTCACCATCGGCACCAGCTGGGACGTGGCCAGCCATGGCCATAACAATATCGAACTATACGGCACCGAGGGCAGCATCTATGTACCCGATCCGAACTTCTTCGGCGGCGACCTGACCATCACCGATATTGCTGGCACCAAGCAAAAGGTCACCCCCTGGGATCATCCTTTTGGCGTCGCCAATCAGGATCTGGACAAGGACGTTCCCCGTGCCAATTATCGCACGGCAGGTTTGGCGGACATGATCGCCGCAGTTGATGCCGGCCGCCCGGCGCGGTGCGGGCTCGATGTTGCTTTGCATGCGGTTGATGTGATGACGTCTTTGCTCAAGGCCGGTGAAACCGGGCAGGTGATGACCCTCACCACCACTTGCGAACGTCCCGCAGCGCTTGATCCGGCAGCGGCACGGGCCTTGATGAAGTAACGGATACAATAACACGATATTGCGGGGCGGTTGTTCGGCCCGCAATCCCCGAACAAAAAAACAAGGCGCTGGCGGGCATGCATTCGTCAAACAGGGCGCTTGGGAGACTAGAAAATGAAGACGATCAAAGGTCCGGCACTGTTCCTTGCGCAATTTGCCGGAGACGAGGCACCCTTCAATTCGTTCGACGCCATTTGCAAATGGGCCGCAGGCCTTGGCTACAAGGGCGTACAAATTCCCACATGGGACGCGCGCCTGATTGATCTGGATAAGGCCGCATCCTCCAAAGATTATTGCGACGAACTCGCCGGCACCGCCAAAAGCCACGGCATTGAGATCACCGAATTGTCGACCCATTTGCAGGGTCAGCTCGTCGCCGTACATCCTGCCTATGACATTGCTTTCGATGGCTTTGCAGCGCCCGAAGTGCGCAATAATCCCAAGGCCCGTCAGGCCTGGGCCGTGGATCAGGTGCTCAAGGCGGGCAAGGCCTCAAAACATCTCGGTATCACCGAGCACGCCACCTTCTCCGGCGCGCTTGCCTGGCCCTATATCTATCCCTGGCCCCAGCGCCCCGCAGGCCTGGTTGAAGAAGCTTTTGATGAACTGGCCCGTCGCTGGACGCCGATTCTCAACCAGTTCGACGAACTGGGCATCGATGTCTGCTACGAAATTCACCCCGGCGAAGACCTGCATGACGGGGTCAGCTATGAGATGTTCCTCGAGCGCGTCAATAATCACACCCGTGCCAACATCCTCTATGATCCCAGCCACTTCGTGCTGCAATGCCTTGATTATCTTGACTTTATCGACATCTACAAAGACCGGATCAAAATGTTCCACGTCAAGGATGCCGAGTTCAATCCCACAGGGCGGCAGGGCGTTTATGGCGGCTTCCAGTCCTGGGTAGACCGCGCCGGGCGCTTCCGCTCGCTTGGCGATGGTCAGGTTGATTTCGCCGGCATTTTCTCCAAAATGGCCGCCAATGATTTCGATGGCTGGGCCGTACTGGAATGGGAATGCTGCCTGAAGCACCCAGAAGACGGCGCGCGTGAAGGGGCACAGTTCATTGCTGATCACATCATCCGCGTGACAGAAAAAGCCTTCGATGATTTCGCCGATGGCGGCAGCGACAAGGCGGCAAACCGTAAAATGCTCGGTCTGGGCTAGGGTATTTCCGGAATAAAAGGCCCGCTTTTAGGGTTCGGAAACGAGACATTTCAAAGACTTATAGCCAATCTTTTGAGCTACTCAAAAGATTGGCTTCAACTATAACTTCGAGGAGAAATCCCATGGCAGAAACAGGCGCAAGGCGTATCCGCCTCGGCATGGTGGGCGGCGGCACAGGCAGCTTTATCGGTTATGTCCACCGCATCGCGGCCCGCATTGATGGCGATTATGAACTGGTAGCAGGCGCTTTGTCGTCCAATCCGGCCACGGCAAAGGAATCCGGTAAAAATCTTGGCCTCGCCGAGGATCGTTCCTACACCAGCTATGCAGATATGGCGGCCGCTGAATCCGTCCGGGAAGATGGCATTGAGGCGGTGGCGATTGTCACGCCCAACCACGTCCACGTCGGCGCGGCCAGGGCTTTTCTGGAAGCGGGCATTCATGTCATTTGCGACAAGCCGCTTGCCTCAAAGCTCGAAGACGCCCGCGAACTTGCGGGTATCAAGCCCAAAAACGGTGCGAAATTCCTGCTGACGCACAACTATACCGGCTATCCGTTGATGCGGCAGGCCCGCGATATGGTCGCCAGCGGCAAGCTGGGCAAACTGCGTCTGGTCCAGGCCGAATATCCACAAGACTGGCTGGCCGAAGAAGTGCATAACAAGCAGGCCGACTGGCGCACCGATCCGGAAAAGTCCGGCATTGGCGGCTGCATCGGCGATATTGGCACCCATGCCTATAATCTCGCCCGTTTCGTCACCGGTCTGCAAACCGAGGCCATCTGCGCTGATCTCTCAACCTTTGTCCCGGGCCGTCAGGTCGATGACAATGTCAATATCATGCTCCGCTTCGAAGGTGGCGCACGCGGCATGCTCTGGGCGTCACAGGTGGCAGTCGGCAACGAGAATGGTTTGCTGTTGCGCGTTTATGGCGAAAAGGGTGGTCTTGAATGGCGTCAGGATGAACCGAACAAAATGTGGTTCACCGAATTTGGCCAGCCCAAACAGCTTTTAACCCGTGGCGGGGCAATCTCAGGCGGCGAGGGGGCAGCGGTCCGCATTCCCGCCGGTCATCCCGAAGGCTATCTCGAAGCTTTTGCCACGCTTTATGCCGATTTCGCCGAGGTCATCCGGTCGGGCAAGGACAATGCGCTTCTGCCCACGCTGGCCGATGGTGTCGAGGGCATGCAGTTCATCGTCGCCGCTGTGCACTCGAGCCAGAACGACAGCAAATGGACCCGTTTGTCTGACGTTTAGAGATAATCCGGCAAGCAAAAATGCATGTGGCGGCCACTGGCCGCCACTTTTCGTTCCGCTGACAGGCGAACCAGCCCGAAGCGCCTAATGCGTCCAGGGCGCCTTGCGGTCATTGCGGAAATTGTCCGGATAGGAGACGCGCTTTGTCGTCGGCTGATGGTCCGGCTGCACCTGATAGGCAAGCCCGGCATTGCGGGCATAGGCTTCAGCTTCCGCCAGGGTATCGAAGCTCAGTTCCACTTGCGATTTCATGTCGGATGAAGAGGTGTAGCCCATCAACGGCTCCACTTCGCGGGCAACGCTCGGCTCATGCACCAGAATCCACTGCCGGGTCTTGGCTTTGCCAGACTGCATGGCATTGCGTGCGGGCCGGTAGATGCGAGCTGTCATCGTTATTCCTCGTCAACTGAAGTATTGCGATCAAAGCCTAGCCGCTTCGCTATCGGCAATACCACAATAATACGCCAGCTTTTTTGGGTTTCCCCCAAGGGGAGGTGCCAAAAACACAAAACGTTACCGCATGGTCGGGGCAGCAAGACTCGAACTTGCGACCCCTGGTTCCCAAAACCAGTGCTCTACCAGGCTGAGCTATGCCCCGGACATTGCGGTGTCGTGCGCTCCGATTACACATTCTGGGGAAGAAGGGCAAGCCTTACCAGACGACTATAATCAACAGTTGACCCTAATCGCCAAAATAGGCATGCATTCCGTATGTTAAACGCCCAAAATAAATGGCCTCTGGCCTTTTCCCGCGTCGCGCTGCCGGTTTATCTGGCTGCTCTCGTGGCCATTTTTCTGGTTCTTCTGGCGTTGGACGCGCCGGTTACCATCTGGGCGCATGAAAATCTCATCGGCTGGCGGCCCATTTTCGAGATCGTCACCATTCCGGGCAATTCCAAATGGACCCTGGTCCCGCTACTGGTTCTGATGATTCTGGCCTTCGGCGTCAGCCGGCTTTTGCCCGAAGGCGTTCGCCGGGTTCAGATGACGACCATCGCCTCGGTAAGCACTTTCCTGTTCGCGGGCGTGGCGCTGCCCGGCATTATCAGCAATTTCATCAAACGCATTCTGGGGCGCGCGCGCCCGGTGCATTTCGACGAGTTGGGCATTGCCCATTTCCGGCCCTTTAGCGACTGGTCGTATCAATCCTTCCCCTCGGGCGACACCACAACGGTTTTCGCAACAGCCGCGGTCGTTATGTTCTTCTGGCCCAAATGGGGCCGTCTCCTGCTCATTGGTGCTGCATTGGTGGGGTTCGCCCGCATCGTTCTGGGCGTGCATTTCCCCACCGACGTTTATGGCGGCCTGCTGCTGGGCACTTTCGGTGCCTATGCCGTGCGCAATTTCTGCGCGGAGAGGGGCTGGCTCTTCATCCAGACCGAAGACGGGCGATTTGTGCCCGCTTTGAAGTGGCCCCGCGCCTAGGCCGTAGCCATATAGCGTTCCAGTCCCGCTTTAAGGTCAGCCTTTAAATCGTCCATGCCTTCAAACCCGGTATGGATGCGCAGCAAATTGCCGTCCTCACGCCAGGGCACAGCAGTGCGGATACGGGCCGGATTGACGGGCAGGATCAGGCTTTCATATCCGCCCCACGAATAGCCCATCCCATAAAGCTCGATGTCATCCAGCATTGCTTGAAGCGCCGCGCGCGGTGCCGGCTTCAGCACAAAACTGAACAGGCTGCCCGATCCGGTGAAGTCGCGTTTGAACAGGTCATGATCAGGGTGCGAGGGCAGGGCCGGGTGCAATACCTGGCGCACGCCCGGCTGGCGCTCCAGCCAGCTTGCCAGTTCCAGGGCCCGTGCTTCATGCTCCTTCATCCGGATCGCCAGTGTGCGCAATCCACGGGCGGCAAGAAACGCGTCATCCGGCGAAGCGCATGTGCCCGTCAGCAGGTGGGTTTCCCGTAACTTGCCAAACCAGTCTGCATTGGCCGAAATTGTCCCGAACATCGCATCGGAATGCCCCACAAACATCTTGGTGCCCGCATGCACCACGATGTCGGCTCCCAGCTCCAGCGGCCGGTAATAAAGTGGTGTTGCCCAGCTATTGTCCACGAGTGTCGTTATCCCGCGGGCCCGTGCCACGGCGGTGATCGCGGGCAGATCCTGCACCTCAAAGGTCAGCGAGCCGGGGCTCTCGGTAAAAATCGCGCTGGTATTGTCCGAAATGAGATCTGCAATGCCTGCGCCAATACGCGGATCGTAATACCGCGTGGTAATTCCCATGCGTGCCAGCACGCCATTGCACAGCTTGCGCGTCGGCTCATAGGCGCTGTCTGTCATCAGCAGCTCATCCCCCGCTTTCAGGCAGCTCAAAAGCGCAATCGTGATCGCCGAAAGTCCCGATGGGGTCAGTACGGTGCCCGCAGCACCCTCCAGTTCGCTAACAAGGGTTTCCACGCTGTGTGCGCTCGGATTTCCTGTGCGGCCATAGCGGTAGGGCTGGGTGCCTTTTTCAAGGGCGTCGAGTGTCGGAAAGACGACTGTAGAGCCGCGTGTGACTGGAGTATTCACGAAGCCATGATGCTCTTCTGGCCAGCGCCCGGAATGGGTCAGTATGGTTTCCATTGAAGGCTTATCATGCTGTTCTATAGGCGCTTTTGTCATTCAATACTCTCTGCACTTGCGTGTATTCTTTAGGGCGATGCGGGTAACTGGGTAGTCAATTTCAGTAAGTTTCAAGTCAACGCTTGACCTAATGGTCAATAATAGGCTTCGATACCTTCCAGCATCGTCTCTGTTTGGACAAAACAGTAGATGCATTCAAAACGGACGCAAACTAGGCAAATCGTTTTGGAAGATAATAGGGTTAGGAAAAAAGGCATTCAAATGCACAAAAAACTCGTATCACTTGCCCTTGCCGCTTCGATGGGTTTTACAGCGACTGCAGCTTTTGCTGACACGCTGGAAGACGTCAAGGCCAAGGGTTATCTTCAGTGTGGTGTCACCGGCGGCGTTGCCGGTTTTTCTGCGCCGGACGCAAACAACAACTGGACTGGTCTGGAAGTTGATTATTGCCGCGCCGTCGCAGCAGCCATCTTTAACGATCCGGACAAGGTTCGTTACACCCCGCTGACCTCGACAGAGCGTTTCGCCGCCCTGTCCTCTGGTGAAATCGACGTGCTTTCCCGTACCACAACCTGGACCATGAGCCGCGATACCCAGCTGGGTATCAACTTTGCCGGTACCATGTTCTATGATGGTCAGGGCTTCATGGTGCGTGCAGCTGACGGCATTAGCTCGGCAAAAGACCTTTCCGGTGCAGCTATCTGCATCGAGCAGGGCACAACAACCGAATTGAACGCCGCTGACTACTTTGCTGCAAACGGTATGGAATATAATCCGATCGTATTTGTCGCTCAGGACGAAGTGTTCGCAGCTTACCTCGATGGCCGTTGCGATGTTTACACCACAGACTCCTCGGCACTCGCTTCCGAGCGTGCGGTCAAGACATCCGATCCCTCCGAGCACATCATTCTGCCGGAAATCATCTCGAAAGAGCCGCTCGGCCCCTCCGTGCGCCAGGGTGATGATACCTGGTTGAACATTGCACGCTGGACCTATTTCGCAATCCTCAACGCTGAAGAACTTGGTGTAACCCAGGCAAACGTTGATGAAATGCTCGGTTCCGACAATCCCTCGATCAAGCGTCTGCTTGGCGTTGAAGGCGACTTCGGCACACCGTTGGGTCTCGACAAGGATTGGGCCTACAACATCATCAAGCACCTCGGCAATTATGGCGAAATGTACGAACGTCATGTTGGCCCGAACACGGCAATCGGCCTGGAGCGCGGCATCAATGCGCTTTGGACAAAGGGCGGCATTCAGTACGCACCTCCGGTTCGCTAAGAGCTGACTATCAGTCCCGGCGCTTCCTCGTAAGAGGCGCCGGGCACTTCGCTGAACGCGGTTGAAGCCGCGCAGCTTTTAGTTTTCGCCTATTGGAAATCGGGGGTTCCATGGCCAATCAGGACGCAACGCCGGAAGTTGCACCGAAAGCGTCGTTTTTTAACGACCCAAAGATACGAGGCATCTTTTATCAGGTGCTGGTCGCCGCTTTAGTTCTCTCTGCCTTTTACATGATCGCCGTCAACACGGCCGCAAATCTGGAACGGCAGAACAAATCCACCGGGTTTGACTTCTTCTGGTCGACATCCGGTTTCGATATTTTCTTCACCCTCATTCCCTATGGCCGCGCTTCTTATTATTGGGAAGCCTTTCTTGTTGGCCTGCTCAATACGCTGCTCGTCTCGGTGATTGGCATCTTCTTTGCCACCATTCTGGGCTTTTTGGTCGGCGTTGCCCGCCTGTCCAAAAACTGGATCGTGTCGCGCCTCGCCATGCTCTATGTTGAAATTCTCCGCAATGTCCCGTTGCTGCTGCAGCTGTTCTTCTGGTATTTCGCGGTGCTCAAGGCCATGCCCGGGGTCAAGCAAAGCTATGAATGGCTGGGTGCAATCGTTCTCAACCGTCGCGGTCTTTATCTCCCCGCACCGCAACCGGATGACAAGTTCATCTTCGTCGTCATTGCGCTTCTGATTGCCGTTGTCGGCAGCTTCATTCTAAGGCATTGGGCCCTGCGCCGGCTGGAAGCAACAGGCAAACGGTTCCCTGTTCTGTGGACAGCAATCGGGGTGATTGTTCTTTTGCCGCTGCTGGCCTGGCTTTTGTCCGGCACGCACATGACCTTTGAATTGCCGGTTCTTGCCGGGTTCAATTATCGGGGTGGCTTGTCGCTGCCGCCCGAATTCATGGCCCTTGCGCTTGGGTTGACCCTTTATACGGCAGCCTTTATCGCCGAAATCGTTCGGGCCGGCATCAACGCTGTCAGTTCCGGCCAGACCGAGGCGGCACAGTCTCTCGGGCTGAAGGATAATGACCGGCTGCGTCTGGTGGTTATACCCCAGGCAATGCGCGTCATTGTGCCCCCGTTGACCAGCCAGTATTTGAACCTGACGAAAAACTCGTCACTGGCTGCCGCTATCGGCTATCCCGAGCTTGTGTCCGTCTTCATGGGCACAACCCTCAACCAGACAGGGCGCGCCATCGAAGTCGTGTTCATTACCATGCTGGTTTATCTGACACTCTCACTCAGCACCTCGGCATTTATGAATTGGTACAATGCCCGCGTTTCGCTGGTGGAAAGGTGAGGGGATAGACAATGGCTAATTCTGATCTCGTTTTTGTCCGCCAGGAAATATCGGAGTCCAAACCGGCCCCGAGCACTGTGCGCGGACCAATCGCCTGGGCGCGGGAGAACCTGTTCTCCACCCCTTCCGATGCCCTGATGACAATTCTGGCGATCCTGTTTCTCTGGTGGGCAACACCGCCGGTTTTCAACTTCCTCATCGGCCACGCCGTATGGCCGGGTGCCGATGTTACCGGCGCCGATTGCCGTATTGAAAGTGCCGGTGCCTGCTGGGCTTACATTTGGGACCGGATGAACTTCTTCATCTATGGTTTCTACCCAAGGGATCCCGCCTGGGTCGATCAGGAAGGGTTCTTTGCCCTCGTGATGTCCTACTGGCGGGTCAATCTGGTCTTTCTGATCGGCATCGTCCTGCTCGTGCCGCTGCTCTGGCCGGATCTGCCATACAAGGCCACCAACGCTTTACTGTTCTTCGTGGTTTTCCCGGTGATCGTGTTCTTCCTGCTCAATGGCGGCGTTTTCGGTCTTCCCGAAGTGCCGACAGAACAATGGGGCGGTCTCACCGTCACCTTGATTATCGGGCTGGTCGGCATCGTGGTTTCCTTGCCGCTCGGCATTGTGCTCGCTTTGGGCCGTCAGTCGAAGCTGCCGATCATCAAGTCGCTGTGCATCATGTTCATTGAAATATGGCGCGCGGTGCCGCTGATCACCGTGTTGTTCATGGCCTCGGTCATGCTGCCCTTGTTTGCGCCGCCCGATGTCACGGTCGACAAACTGGTGCGTGCCCTTGTTGGCGTGTCGCTCTTTTCCGCAGCCTATATGGCTGAGGTGGTGCGCGGCGGTCTGCAGGCCTTGCCCCGGGGTCAGTATGAAGCCGCGGCGGCCATGGGCCTGAACTACTGGAAATCGATGGTCTTTATCATCCTGCCCCAGGCGCTCAAGCACGTGATCCCCGGCATCGTGAACAGCTTCATTTCCTTGTTCAAGGATACGTCGCTGGTCTCCATCGTGGGTATTTTCGATTTGTTGAATACCGTCCAGTCCGCCAACTCGGATTTGAACTGGGGTTCTGAAAACCAGGCCGTCACGGGTTATCTTTTTGCCGCGCTGGTCTTCTGGATTTTCTGCTTCTCCATGTCGCGCTATTCCATCTTCATGGAGCGGCGTCTGGACACTGGACATAGGTCTTAAGAGGTAAAATTATGAGCACTGAAACCGCAACATCCAGCGCCCCGCAGCGCCAGAAGATGGAAGTCTCGGAGACCAACGTCGCCATCGAAATCATCGACATGAACAAATGGTACGGTGATTTCCACGTCCTGCGTGACATCGATCTCAAGGTGATGGAGGGCGAGCGCATCGTCATTGCCGGCCCTTCGGGGTCGGGCAAGTCCACCCTTATCCGCTGCGTCAACCGCCTTGAGGAGCATCAGCAAGGCCATATTTTTGTAAATGGCGTTGAACTGACCAATGATCTCAAAAAGATCGATGTGGTGCGCCGCGAAGTGGGCATGGTGTTCCAGCACTTCAACCTGTTCCCGCATCTCTCCATCCTTGAGAACTGCACCCTGGCCCCCATCTGGGTCCGTGGCACCCCCAAGGCCGAGGCGGAAGAGGCGGCCATGCATTATCTGGAACGGGTCAAGATCCCCGAGCAGGCACACAAGTTCCCCGGTCAGTTGTCCGGTGGTCAGCAGCAGCGCGTGGCTATTGCCCGCTCCCTGTGCATGAACCCCAAGGTCATGCTGTTTGATGAGCCGACTTCGGCACTCGATCCGGAAATGATCAAGGAAGTGCTCGACGTGATGGTCAACCTGGCCGAGGAAGGCATGACCATGATCTGCGTCACCCATGAAATGGGCTTTGCCCGTCAGGTCGCCAATCGCGTGATCTTTATGGATCAGGGCCAGATCATCGAGCAGAATGAGCCCGAAGCCTTCTTCTCCAATCCACAGCACGAACGCACCAAGCTGTTCCTCAGCCAGATCCTGCACTAGGCACATACGCCTCCTGCGCCCACGGGGGCAGGAGGCCGTTTATCGGGGATAGGCCCCAACTTCATGGTGTTCTGCTTGACCTGCCGCCCCGCCATGCCACTATAGTGGGAAATTGAAGGGGCGGCTCAAAAGGCCGATACGGTTTCGTGGTAAAGAGTATCCGGTCGCTGTGGCTGAAAATCGCTTGTCTGTTCATCGGCGCACTCGGAGCCATGGGGTCTGGCATTTCGGCAAATGCCGCCACGCTGGATAATGTGCGCGAGCGGGGCCATCTGGTCTGCGCTGCCGCCAATCCGCTTCCCGGTTTTTCGCAACAAAGTCCCGCCGGTCTCTGGTCCGGCTTCGATGTCGATTTCTGCCGCGCCGTTGCCGCCGCCGTCTTTGGCAATCCCGATCTCGTCGAATTCCGTCCCCTCAGCGGCGACAGCCGCTTTGCCCAGCTGCAGAATGGCGAGATCGATGTCATCACCCGCAATGCCGCCTGGACCGTGCGCCGGGACACAGGCTATGGCGCCCATTTCGTCGCCACCTCTTTTTATGACGGGCAGGCCTTCATGGTCGCCCAGTCTCTCGGCTTTGTCTCCGCCTACGAGCTGGATAACGTCACCGTCTGCGTGCTCGACAGTGGTGACGAAATCAACAATGTCCGCGAATTCTTCTTCGAAACTCAGGCCACCTATGCCGAGGTGACCTATGAGGATCGCGAGGACCTCAGCGTCGCCTATCAGGCAGGTCTGTGCAATGTCGTCACCGCGCCCGCCAGCTGGCTCTATGGCATCAAGCGCGGCCTTGCAGAACCGGCCACCTACCGCATTCTGCCAGAGCGCATTTCCCGCGAACCGCTCGGCCCCGTCGTGCGCGAGGGGGATGACGAATGGTTCGACATCGTGCAATGGACGCTGTTCACCCAGATCAATGCAGAGGAACTGGGCGTCACCCAGCGCAATCTCGATTCAATGGCCGCCGTACGCACCCCCGCCATTCGCCGCCTGCTCGGGCTTGAGGGCGATTATGGCACCGCCCTGCGCCTCGATCCGAAATGGATGCGGAACGTCATTGCCGCTGTCGGCAATTATGGCGAAATGTTCGATCGCAATTTCGGCCCCCAGACCGGCGCCGCGCTCCTGCGCGGCCTCAATGCCTCCTGGACCAAGGGCGGCCTGATGTTCGCCCCGGCTATCCGCTAGAGCCGTCCCCGGCTTCCCCGGAAACGCTCTGCCGTCATTGCGAGCGCCAAAGGCGCGCGGCAATCCAGAAGCGGCGCGTGCAATTTGCAAACGATCACATGCCCCCGATAGCCCTATCCCCCCAAATCGTCATACTCGGGCTTGACCCGAGTACCCATGCGATATTGCTGCGCTTCAGGTGGGCATGGGGTGGCTTTGTCCCGCCCTCTGCCGGTGTGGATGATGGGTCATGGCCCCCCGGGTCAAGCCCGAGGGTGACGATCCTGGGGGAGGGTGGCTTGTTTGGCTGCTGGAGGGCTTGCGGCCACAATGTCATTCCCGCGAAGGCGGGAATCCAGTGCACCGCGTCGGCGGTGCGAAGAAGCCTTATGCGTGCAGGACTGCCCGCTGCTGGATTCCCGCGTGCGCGGGAATGACACCGTGGCACCGAACCCTTCATGGTGAGCCTGTCGAACCACGAGGGTTTTAACCCCGCACCTGCAACCCGCTCGCGATGCGGGCAAGCCCGTAAAACGCCCTAGCCCCGTTCAATCGGCAGATCGGGAATGCCACCCCATTCGGTCCACGACCCGTCATAAATCTGCATGGCGTCAACCCCGAGCTGAGCCAGCGCCAGATTGAGAAATGTCGCCGTCACCCCCGAGCCGCACGAAGAAATAACCGGCCGTGCCAGATCGATCCCGGCAGCTTCAAGCCGCGCCTTCAACGCCGCGTCATCCACCAGCGTGCCATCCACCACCAGTTCGTTGAACGGCAGGTTGAGGCTCCCCGGAATTCGCCCCGAGCGCAAGCCGGCGCGCGGTTCCGGCGCTTCACCGCGATAACGGGCAGCCCCGCGCATATCAACAATTTGCGGCCCGTCGGTGCTTTGGCTGATCGCCAGCATCGCCTCGGCATCCGCCGTCACATTTTCGCGTGGCTCAGCCTTGAATTGCGCTGGGGCAGGGCGCGCCGCGCCGGTTTCCACCGGTCGCCCTTCGGCCTGCCATTTCGGCAGGCCACCCGCCAGAACAAAGGTATTTTTGGCGCCCATCACCCGGAAATTCCACCACACACGTGGTGCCGAAAACAAACCCATCCCGTCATAAACGACAATCGTGTCGGTCTCGGAAATTCCCATAGCCCCCACAGCCGCACTGAATGTCGCCGCGTCCGCCAGCATATGCGGCAGGCCGCTGGAGGTGTCCGCAATCCTGTCCAGGTTGAAATGCACAGCGCCGGGAATATGCGCTGCCTCAAACTCCGCCAGCGGGTCACGGTCCATTTGCGGCATATACCAGGATGCATCGACGATTTTCACATCCGGTGCATCCAGCCGGGCGGCCAGCCAGTCAGTCGAAACGAGTGGGGAGGTCATCAACGGCTTCTTTCTATTCGGCAAAGAACAGGCTCACACGCCTGTTTTCCTTGCCCTTTTTTTCGATTTTGCCAATCCGTAGCGGCCCGATTTCTCGGGTATTGGCCACATGCGTGCCGCCGCAGGGTTGCAAATCCACCTGTGTTTCCCCAGCGCCAATCCGGATCAGCCGCACCCGGCCCTGGCCCATTGGCGGCTTCACCTTCATGGTCTTGATCAGGTCTTGCTGCGCTGCCATCTCGGCGTCAGTAATCCATTCGGCCGTCACGTCATGTTCACCGCGCACAAAATCGTTCAAGGCCGTCTCAAGCGCCGGGATATCCTCAGGCACTTCCGGCATGTCGAAATCCAGTCGCCCCTTGTCCGCACCAATAGAGCCGCCGGTCACCGGAAAGGGAAATACCACCGAAAGTAGATGCAGCGCCGTGTGCATGCGCATCAGCCGGTAGCGCTTGTCCCAGTCAAGCACCAGCGTCACGGTCTCGCCAATCGCGGGCAATGTCTGGTCGGGGGCGGGCACATGCACAATGGCCGTTTTGTCGCCATCCGGGTGCACGGTCGTCGCAATCACAATCTCACGCCCGTCGGCAGTCATCAGCCTGCCGCTATCGCCGGGCTGGCCGCCTGAATTGGCGTAAAAAATGGTCTGGTCCAGCAAAATGCCGCCGAGATCATTCATCCCGGCGACCGTCGCTGTTGCTGTTTTCAAATAGGCATCATCGCGAAACAGAAATGCCGTACTCATGCCTAACCCTCGACTGTCTCCATCACAGTCTCGATATTGACACTTGGCGACTGTTCGAGCCAGCCCGGAACCGGCAAATCCTTGGATTTAAGGAAAGCCGGGTTGAACAGCTTTGACTGGTAGCGATTGCCATAGTCGCAAAGCACGGTGACAATCGTCTTGCCCGGACCCATTTCCTTGGCCATGCGCACAGCACCGGCAATATTGATGCCGCTCGAGCCGCCAAGGCACAGGCCCTCATATTGCAGCATGTCAAAGATATAGGGCAGGGCCTCGCTGTCAGGAACTTGGAACGGCATGTCCACATCCAGCCCTTCAAGATTGGCGGTAATCCGCCCCTGACCGATCCCCTCGGTAATCGAGCCGCCGTTGGATTTCAGTTCGCCATTCTTGTAATAGTTGAACAGCGCCGCACCCTCAGGGTCGGCAAGCCCGATCTTGATATCCGGGTTGCGCTCTTTCAGCCCCGTGGCCACACCGGCCAGCGTGCCGCCAGAGCCAACAGCGCAGATAAACCCGTCCACCTTGCCATCGGTCTGCTCGAAAATCTCAGGCCCGGTCGTCTCGATATGCGCCTGCCGGTTCGCCACATTGTCGAACTGGTTGGCCCAGATGGCGCCCTCGGGCAGTTCTTTCGCCAGCTTCTCGGCCAGTCGCCCGGAGATTTTCACATAGTTATTGGGATTGCGATAAGGCACCGCCGGCACTTCAATCAGCTCGGCTCCATTGAGGCGCAGGGCGTCTTTCTTTTCCTGCGATTGCGTATTGGGAATAACAATGACCGATTTAAAGCCCATCGCATTGGCCACCATGGAAAGCCCGATGCCGGTATTGCCCGCCGTGCCCTCAACAATCGTGCCGCCGGGGCGCAGCAACCCGCGCTTCACCGCATCACGGATGATGAACAGTGCGGCCCGGTCCTTGACCGACTGGCCGGGATTGAGAAATTCCGCCTTGCCCAAAATCTCGCAGCCGGTCATGTCCGATACCCGGTTGAGGCGAACCAGCGGCGTGTTGCCGATGAGCGAAATAACGTCTTTATGGCGGGTCATTATACAATCCGGATTTGATAACCTGAGCCCAGAACCTAGGCTCCCTGCCTGATGGCGACAAGGGATAAGGCTGCACTGCGCATGGCTTTTTCTTCTCGTGGCGCTTTCAGGCAAATCTATCGCGCCACCGTGCAAAGCGGTGCAAGCTGATACCCGTATTGGGCGCCCGATCAGGTGCAGCAGGGCCCATATGTCGGTTGTGTGAAATAGTTTTGTCCATTTGCCCGCAAAACGCGAGGCTCATCCTCATTGTGCCGGTCTCGGCGCAATCCCCGGTTACCATCTGGCGCAACGGCGAAATCTGGCCAAGTGCTTTGCGCCGCTGGCGATTTCGATCACTTGAGATTCACCCGGCGCCCGCGTATTTCAACCAAACCCGTAACGGACCGGAACATCATGAGCGCATCCATTTCCCGATTGTCGAACCTTCAGGCTCTTGAAGCTGAAAGTATCGAAATTTTCCGCGAAGTCGCCTCCGCCTTTGAACGGCCGGTGATGATGTATTCGGTGGGCAAGGATTCAAGCGTGCTGTTGCATCTGGCGCGCAAGGCCTTTTATCCCTCGCGCATTCCCTTTCCCTTGCTCCACGTCGATACGACCTGGAAGTTCAGGGAAATGATCGCCTTTCGCGACCGTACGGCCGTAGAATATGATCTCGATCTGATCGTGCACACCAATGCCGATGGCGTCCGCGACAAGATCAACCCCTTCGATCATGGCGCGGCCTATACCGACATCATGAAAACCGCGGCCCTCCGTCAGGCGCTCACCAGCGGCCAGTATGATGCCGCCATTGGCGGCGCGCGCCGCGACGAGGAAAAATCCCGCGCCAAGGAGCGCATTTTCTCGCACCGCAATGCCCAGCACGCCTGGGACCCGAAAAACCAGCGCCCCGAACTCTGGCACACCTTTAATACCCGCCTTAATCCCGGCGAGAGCATGCGCGTCTTCCCGCTCTCCAACTGGACCGAGCTCGACATCTGGACCTATATCTATGCCGAAAACATCCCCATTGTGCCGCTCTATTTCGCCGCCAAACGCCCGGTGGTTGAACGTTCCGGCACCCTGATCATGGTCGATGACGAGCGTTTCGTCTTTGAAAAGGGCGAAAAGCCCAAGGACAAGGTCGTCCGCTTCCGCACCCTTGGCTGCTACCCGCTTACCGGTGCCATCCAGTCCGATGCGGCAACACTGCCCGAAATCATCATGGAGATGCAGGCCAGCCGCACCTCCGAGCGTGAAGGCCGCCTGATCGACAGCGATCAGTCCGGTTCGATGGAAAAGAAAAAGCAGGAAGGCTACTTCTGAGGCTCTCATGACAAACCTTCTGAACCGCGACGATATCAGCCCCGACACAGCCCTTTGGCTCGAACAGCAGACCTCGAAAGGCCTGTTGCGCTTTCTCACCTGCGGCAGCGTCGATGATGGCAAATCCACCCTGATCGGCCGGCTGCTTTATGACAGCCAGCTCATTCTCGACGATCAGCTCGCCAGCCTGAAAAAGGAAAGCCGCAACCGCACCACCGGTGACGAGGGCATTGATTTCTCGCTTCTGGTCGACGGTCTCGCCGCCGAGCGCGAGCAGGGCATCACTATCGATGTGGCCTACCGCTTCTTTTCAACCGACAAGCGCAAATTCATCGTCGCCGACACCCCCGGCCACGAACAATATACCCGCAACATGGCCACTGGCGCTTCCAATGCCGATCTGGCCGTGGTGCTGGTCGATGCGCGCAAGGGCCTTTTGACCCAGACCCGCCGCCACAGCTTCATTCTCTCCCTCATTGGCGTGCGCCATGTGGTGCTGGTCATCAACAAGATCGATCTGGTCGATTACGATCAGGAAGTTTTCGACCGGATTGAAAGCGAATATCGCAGTTTCGCCGAACGCCTCGGCTTTGACACGCTGGTCGCTATCCCCGTTTCCTCGCTCAAGGGCGACAATATTGTCAGCGCCAGCCCCAATACCCCTTGGTATTCGGGCAGCCCGCTCGTCCCCTATCTCGAAACCATCGATGTCTCCGTCGATCATTCCGGCCTGCCGCTGCGCTTTCCCGTCCAATGGGTCAACCGCGCCAGCCTCGATTTCCGGGGTTTAAGCGGCACCGTCGCTTCCGGCACGGTCAAGGTGGGCGACGAGGTTCTTGTGGCCTCGTCCCGCAAACCCGCCATTGTCTCGCGCATTGTCACCATGGATAGCGATCTGCCCGAGGCCATAACCGGCCAGGCGGTCACCCTCGTGCTCGACCGGGAACTCGATATCTCGCGCGGCGACATGCTGACCCATCCCGGCTCCACGCCCGAATACTCCAACCAGATGCAGGCCCGCCTCGTCTGGATGCATGAGGAACCGGCCCATCCCGGCCGTTCCTATTTGCTCAAGATCGGCAGCCAGGTGGTCCCCGCCACCATCACCAATCTCAAGCATTGCACCAATGTGAACACGCTGGAAAAAATCCCCGGCAACAATATCGAACTGAACGAAGTCGGCACCGTCACCATGGCCACCGACAAGCCGATTGCCTTTGATAGCTATGGTGCCAATGCCAATACCGGCGGCTTCATCCTCATCGATCGCATCACCAATGCGACCCTTGGGGCAGGGGTGATCGATTTCGGCCTCCGCCGCGCCCAGAACCTGACCTATCAAAGCTTTGACGTGAACCGCGCCGTCCGCGCCAAACTCAAGGGGCAGGAACCGCAAATCGTCTGGTTCACCGGCCTGTCCGGCTCCGGCAAGTCGACCATTGCCAACCTCATCGAAAAGCGCCTGACCGCCGAGGGTAAGCACGCTTACATTCTCGATGGCGACAATGTCCGCCACGGTCTCAACCGCGATCTCGGGTTCACCGATACCGACCGGATTGAAAACATCCGCCGGGTCAGCGAAGTCGCCAAATTGATGGGTGATGCCGGGCTGATCGTTCTGGTCTCGTTCATCTCGCCCTTCCGCAATGAACGGCGTCTGGCCCGCGAAATCGTCGGCGACCTCAAATTCATCGAGGCCTATGTCGATACTCCGCTCGAGGATTGCGAAGCGCGCGATCCCAAGGGTCTTTACGCCAAGGCCCGTCGCGGCGAGATCAAGAATTTCACCGGCATCAGCTCCCCCTTCGAGCCGCCCGAACACGCCGACATCGTCCTGCACGGCGGCGAGAAGTCGCCCGAAGACCTGGCAGAAGAACTCTACGCGCGTATCTTCAGCTAGGGCCTTTTCGGCCGTTTGCCGAAACGCCGCGCCGTCATTGCGAGCGCGGTGTTAAACCCCTCGTCCTTCGACAAGCTTAGGGCGAGGGCTTGGGAAGATCCAGTTCCACCCACAGTGTCATTCCCGCGCAGGCGGGAATCCAGCAGCGGGCAGTCCTGCCCGCGAGAGACATCCCTCGCACCGCCGACGCGGTGCACTGGATCCCCGCCTGCGCGGGGATGACGATGAGCGGGCTCACTCCTTTTCCCTCCCCACAAGGGGGAGGGAGAAAAAGGTCACCAGGTTATGTGCATCCCGCTCTGGATTGCCGCGCGGCTTGGCCGCTCGCAATGAAGGCGAGGGATTTGTGTTTGGGAGCCCCACCAATTTAGTCCACCGCCCCCTGTTGATCCTTTTTGGATCTTGGCCGCCGCTTCTTCTTTTGCGCCTCGGCTGGCACCAGCGGCAAGGTCACCCGAAAACAGGCTCCACGGCCGCGGCCGCTCACAAGGTCAAGCCGCCCGTTCATGCGGGTGATAATCTGATAGCTGATCGCCAGCCCCAGGCCCGAGCCGGCTTCGTCCCGGTTGCCGCGTCGCCGGCCGCGCGAGAATTTCTCGAAAATCAGCCGCTGGTCCGACACATCAATGCCCGGCCCGTTATCCTCAATATGCACGATGAAATCTTTGCCTGTCACCGAAGCGCTCAGGCGCACGTAGGGGTTGGCATCGTCATTATATTTGATGGCATTGGACAACAGGTTGATAAACACCTGCGCCAGCCTGTCGGGGTCCGCCGCCACCGTCACCTCGGCCACCGTCTCCCCCAGGTTCAGCTGCATGTCGCGCTGCTGCAACAGCGGTTCGCAAACCTCAATGGCGCGGGCGATGGCAATATTGGGGTCAATCGGCGCATTCACCCATTCCCGTTCGCCCCGTTCCAGCGCGCTCAAATCCAGAATTTCATCCAGTAACCGCGTCAGCCGCAGGCTTTCCTGATGAATGGTGGAGGTAAAGCGGGTGCGCTGGTCGCCCGACAAATCGCGATGCTCCAGCAGAATTTCAGCAAATGAGCGGATCGAGGTCATTGGCGTGCGCACCTCATGGCTCACCTGCGACAAAAACTCGTCCTTTTGCTGGTCCAGCTTGCGCATCTGCTCATTGGCTTCCTGCAATTGCGCCGCGGTATTGCGCAATTCCTCTGAAGTCTGCTCCAGCCTTTGGGAATATTCGATCACCTGCTGCGTCTCATCGGCAATCTGCATCACTTCTTCCAGCGAAACCTCATTGCCCGAAACCACTTTCGAGAGCATGACATGGGCCGAAGCCGCCCCGATCGAGCCGGCCAGTTCCCGTTCCAGTTGCCCGATCAGTTCCGGGTTCGGTTCCACATCGCCGCGCGGCACGCCGCGTTCGCGCGCAAACCCTTCAAACAGGGCATAGGTGCGCTCACCCCCCAAAATCCGCTGCGCCACAAAAAACAGGTCATTCACCGTCGCCGAACCACGGATAAAGTTCGATTGATCAGCCGAATGGCGGCGGAACACATCGACAAACAGCGTTGCCTGCACCCGTTCCAGTGTTGATTGCGATGTGAAAATCGAGACAAGGATCAGAATGGCGCTGTTCAGAAACAGGCTCCAGAACACCGAATGCACCAGCGGGTCCATGCCTTCCAGCCCAAACAGTGCTTCAGGCCGCAACAGCGTTATGCCCCAGGGTCCGTGTTCCATGATCGCGCTGATCCATGGGCTGGCCGAACCGAAACTGGGCAAAAACATCGTCCAGGCCCAAACGCTGAACCCGGTCAGCGTCGCCCAGATCGCACCTTTCACCGTCGCATCCCGCCAGTAGAGCGCTGCGATCATCGCGGGCAGGAATTGCGCCACCCCGGCAAACGAGATCAGCCCGATCGCCGCCAGCGCGTCGGAATTGCCGGTCAGCCAGAAATACAAAAAGCCCAGAAACAGCACAAAGGCGATGGAAATCCGCCGGCTGTTCAAGAGCAATTGCGTCACCCCGCGCCCGTCGCCGGTGCCCAGCGTCTCCGAGCTGGAAAGCGCAATCGGCATCACAATATGGTTCGACACCATGATGGAGAGGGCAATCGTCGCCACAATGATCATCGATGTTGCGCTGGAAAACCCACCGATAAACGCAAACAGCGCCAGCCAGGTATTGCCCGTCGCCAGCGGCAGCGTCAAAACGAACATGTCCGGGTTCGAGCCATTGGGCAGGGTGGTCAGCCCGTAAAGCGCAATCGGCATGGTGAAAACGCTCATCAGCAGCAAATAGGTGGGAAACGCCCAGCCCGCCGTGCGCAAATGGTCCTCGTTCGAATTCTCGACCACGGTAATCTGGAACTGGCGCGGCAAACACAAAACCGCCGCCGCCGACAATACCAGTATCGCGACCCAGCGCGGCCCGAACGTGTCCTCGGAATGGATGGAAATCCCCGCATCCACGGCCCGCACATAAATCTCTTCAAACCCGCCACCAACGCCAAACACCACAAAAATGCCCACCGCCAGCAGCGCCAGCATCTTGATCACCGCTTCAAAGGCAATCGCGGCCACAACCCCGTGGTGTTGTTCTTTCGCATCCACATTGCGCGTGCCGAACAAAATTGTGAACAACGCCATGCCGGCCGCAACCCCCAGCGCCAGCGTCACATCATCAAACGAGGAGAGCCCGCCCGCCACATCAGCCGCACTGATCACCCGGATCGAGGAGGTGATCGCCTTCAATTGCAGCGCGATATAAGGCGTGGTGCCAATCACCGCGATCAGTGTCACCAGCACTGCCAGCCGTCCCGATTTGCCAAAGCGCGAGGACAACAGGTCAGCCACCGAGGTAATGCGTTGGGTCCGGCCAATGCGCACCAGCTTGCGCAAAATGAACCACCAGCCGACAAAAACCAGTGTTGGCCCCATATAGATGGTCAAAAATTCCAGCCCGTTACGCGCCGCCGAACCAACCGCGCCATAAAAGGTCCAACTGGTGCAGTAAACCGAAATCGATAGCGTGTAGACGAGGGGGGACCGCAAAAACCCGGCATTGCCGTCCCGGGCGCGCTTGTCCCCAAAATAGGCCAGCACAAACAATAGGCACACATAGGCAAAAGCGATGAAAATGACGAAATTGGCTGACAGCATCAGCTTTCGTCCCCGGTCTTTTCCGCATCAGACCGGGACGCGGCAGGCGTCTCGCTCATCCGGTGTGACAAAAAGAATGTCGCCACAATGAGAATGCACCAGATAGCAAAAAGATAAAGCACTTCAAGCGGAACGCCAAAAATCGTCAGATCCTTGTTGAACACATTCGCCAGCGGCGGAATCAGCAAAATGGCGCCAAACAGCGGCAGCACAAAAGCCGCGTTCTCCAGTTTGCGCCGGTCGCCCATCAGGGCGCGGCGGTGCCGAGCAGACGCCGCACGGCCTCCACCACCTCGGCATTGGCATAGGGTTTGGTCACAAAGCCGTCCGCTCCCAGTTCTTCAGCAATCCGCCGGTCCTGTTGCTGGCCCTTGGCGGTCAGAATCAGCACCGGCAACCCGCTTGTCGCGCTCTCCGATTTGATTTGCTTGAGCACCTCAAAGCCCGAGCGTTTGGGCAGCATGACATCAAGCACAAGCACCCGGGGCGCAAGCTTCCGTATAGCGTCAAAAACAGCGTCACCATCTGTGACGGTTTGAATAGTCCAGCCGGCGCGTTTCAAAATGAAATCGAGTGATTCCAGAATGCCCGGCTCATCCTCCGCAATGAGCACGTCAATCATCAATGTCCCCCTCCATTCCGGTTCAAGCCCGGAATCTTGACCCGACTAAACAGCAATCAGTTGCTTTCGCCAAGCTCAAACCTTTGCGGCACCAGTGATGAGCGCATAGTCGTGCCTTCAGCGCCGGGGCTCAAGGCCTCTTCCTGCCGATAGGCGCAGGCCCGCCGGACACACAAGCGACAGGCCGGCCCCACGGGCACATCAGCGGTCGGGTCGTCCAGATCCAGCCCCTGGCCATAAATCGTGCGATCCGCATATAAAATATCGCAAGCCAGCATCACCGAGGAATGAAAAGGCTGGTCCTTGAACGTCGCCAGCCGCTTGGAAACCGTTTTGGCAACAAACAGATAGCGCGAACCATCGGCAAATTGCACCACCTGCCGCACCGCCTGTCCGGGCGAGCGGAAGGCGGCATAAATCGCCCAAAGCGGACACGCGTGGCCCGAATTGGGCAGCAACAGGCCGGGCAGGGGGAATTGCTTGGTCAGCCGCCCCGCCGGGTCCGAGCGCAAAAACCCGAAAGGTATCCCTTCCTCGCCCTCACGCCTGAGCGTCACCAGCCGGTGCGCTACCTGTTCAAAACTCGCCGTATAGGTCTGGCTGAGAAAATCAATGTCATAGGCGTGGTTCTCCGCATCCTCCAGAAATGCCGCATAGGGAAACACCAGCGCCCCCGCCAGATAGGCGCTCATGGCGCGATGGGCCAGCCGCCTTGCCGCGGGGGAGGTTAGCCGCGGATCGTTGATTTGCGCGTTGATGACATCGGGGGCGGCCAGTTCGGCCAAAAGCTGGGCAAGCTGAAACTGCCGGGTCGCGGCCGTGGTCGAACCCTGAAACCACATCACCCGCCGGTTGGCATCAAAATAGCTCTGGCCGGGAAACCCGCTTTCATTGGCATCCGGCGAGCGGCCACGCTCCACCTGCACATTAAACCGTGCATCCAGCACCTCGGCCAGCGCCGCTTCGCCAAAGCCCCTGCCGCCATCAAATCCCTGCCGCAATTGCGCGGCGGCATCCTCGAGCGCTGGAAAATGATTGCGCTCATTGAAAATCAGGTCATCCAGTTCGCGCGCCGGAGAGATCGAGCGGCGATGATCGGCGGTCTGGTCAAAATGCTGGATCAGCGTCTGCCCCACATCCGACATCGCCCGCGCCTCACGGTTGATCGAGGACAGAAACCGCTGGTTTTCCGCTTCCGACAGATCGCCTTCATCTTCAAGAATTTCCGCGCTCGAGCGCAGGGCAGTGATATGGCTGAGAATCTGGTGCAACAGGGCTGAAAACAGCGGGTCCGAGCGCAAACGGTTGCTCTGCGCTTCCAGCAGGGCATTCACATCGCCATAGGCGCGAAACAGCCGGGTCAGGGCATTGGCCACACCGGGGAATTGCGCCACCAGCGCCACCGCATCGGCATTGCTGAAATGCGTTGCATCAAACACCGGATCGGTAAACGCCTCTTCAAGCTCCTGAATCAGCCTTTGTTCCGATTCGCCGGTCAGCTCTTCCAGCTCGATAGACAGTGACGCGGCGATTTTCTGCAAAAGCACGCCACCGACATCGCGTTTATTCCCCTCGATCAGGTTCAGATAGCTCGGCGAAATGCCGATTGTCCGCGCCAAACCAGACTGGGAAAGCCCCAATGATTTCCGGTAGTTGCGGATTTTCAAGCCAATCGGCGCACGCATGTTTTATCTCGATCTGTCAAAGAATTTACAGAATATGTGCGATGATAGTACATAATTTTACAAAAAAGTCCATATATAACAATGCGCTATTGCATTCATTTTCAAACCTTCCCTATTTTAACACGCGGTGAAGAACGTCGGAGGAGATCGGCGCACACCGCATCAAAAGGAGGAGAGAATGAGCGAACGCGATAGCGGCTTCAGCCGGCGTAAGGTGCTCAAAGGGACAGCAGCCGGTTTGATCGGCACTGGCCTCGCCCCAACCGTGTTTGTACGCGGTGCCTGGGCTCAGGAGTTCTGCAACAATCCAACAGGCGACACCGTAACCCTCGGGTTCAACGTGCCGCAGACCGGGCCCTACGCTGCCGAAGGCGGCGACGAGCTCAAGGCTTACCAGCTGGCCGTCAAGCACCTCAATGGTGAAGGCGACGGCGGCATGCTCAGCACATTTGTCGGTGGCCAGCTCAAAGGTAACGGCATTCTGGGTAAAAAGGTTGCCTATGTAACCGGTGATACCCAGACCAAGTCCGATGCAGCCCGTGACAGTGCCAAGCGCATGGTTGAGCGCGATGGGGCGATCATGATCACCGGCGGTTCGTCTTCGGGCGTGGCCGTTGCTGTTCAGGGTCTCTGCCAGGAAATGGGCATCATGTTCATGGCCGGGTTGACCCACTCGAACGACACCACAGGCAAGGACAAGAAGCGCTACGGTTTCCGGCACTTCTTCAATGCCTATATGTCCGGCGCCGCCTTGGCGCCCGTGCTCAGCCAGGAATATGGCAATGATCGCGTCGCCTACCATCTGACGGCCGATTACACCTGGGGCTGGACACAGGAAGAATCGATCAAGAACGCCACTGAAGCTCTGGGCTGGAAAACCCAGGCTGCGGTGCGCACACCGGTTGGCGCGGGCGATTTCTCGCAATATCTGACACCGGTTCTGAACTCGGGCGCAGACGTGCTCATTCTGAACCACTACGGTGCCGACATGGTGAACTCGCTGACCCAGGCCGTGCAGTTCGGTCTGCTCGACAAACAGGTCAACGGCAAGCAGTTCCAGGTTGTGGTGCCGCTCTTTTCGCGTCTTATGGCACAGGGTGCCGGCGAGGCGATCAAGGGCATTCTGGGCACAACCAACTGGCATTGGTCACTGCAGGATGAAGGGTCCAAGGCCTTCGTTAAATCCTTCGGTGCCGAATATGGCCAGCCGCCTTCCCAGGCTGCTCACACCTGCTACGTCCAGGCTCTGCTTTATGCAAACGCCTGCGAAATGGCGGGCACGTTCTATCCGCCCGAAATCATCAAGCAGCTTGAAGGCTTCAAGTTCGATGGTCTGGGCAATGGTCCCACCGAATACCGTGCCGAAGATCATCAGTGCTTCAAGGATGTCTTTGTGGTGCGCGGTAAACAGGCACCTTCCTCACAGTTCGATCTTCTCGAAGTTGTGCAGCAGGTTCCGCGTTCGCAGGTCGAATACGACGCCTCAATCTTTGGCGGCGAACTCGGCCCCTACGAGCCGGCTTCGGTCTGCTAGCGGTTTGAACCAACGGTTGGCCGGGTTCTCTCCGGCCAACCCTCTCGTTTTTGTGGCTTACGGCGTATCTGCCGGTGGTGGGAGGCCAATATGGATGCCATTCTTCTGCAGTTTCTGAACGGTTTGGACAAGGGCGGCGCCTATGCGCTCATCGCGCTTGGCCTGACCCTTGTTTTCGGCACCCTTGGCGTGGTCAATTTCGCCCACGGGGCGCTCTTCATGCTTGGCGCGTTCTGCGCCGTCACCGTGCGCCGCTTCCTCACTCTGGAAAGCGTCACCCTCAGCGAAACCGAAAAAACCCCATGGGGCACAGCGCTCGAAGTGCGCGTTCCCTATATCAACACCTGGTTTGGTGATTTCGGTAATGTGCTGGTCGATTATTCGGTCCCCGTATCCATACTTGTCGCCATCCCGGTCATGCTGGTCGTCGGCGTGGTCATGGAGCGCGGGTTGATCAAGCATTTCTACAAGCGCCCCCATGCCGAACAGATTCTTGTCACCTTTGGCCTTGCCATTGTGCTGCAGGAAATCATCAAGGCCATTTTCGGCGCAAATCCCTTGCCCCAGCCCATGCCCTCGGCCATGTCCGGCGCGGCAGATATCGGGCTCTGGCTCGGCATGGATCCAAATATTCTCACCTATCCCTGGTGGCGTCTGGTCTATTTCCTCTTCTCGGTGGTCATCATCGGCGGTGTGTTTGCCTTCCTGCAATTCACCACATTCGGCATGGTTGTGCGTGCCGGCATGGCAGATCGCGAGACAGTGGGGCTGCTCGGCATCAATATCGACAGACGCTTCACCATCATGTTCGGTGTCGCTGCCGTCGTCGCCGGCCTTGCCGGGGTCATGTACACGCCCTTGCTGCCGCCCAATTTCCATATCGGCATGGATTTTCTGGTGCTCAGCTTCGTGGTGGTCGTTGTTGGCGGCATGGGCTCTCTGCCCGGTGCCGTGGCAGCCGGCTTCCTGCTCGGCATCCTGCAAAGCTTCGCCTCGATGAACGAAATCAAGGCCATTATTCCCGGCATTGACCAGATCATCATCTACCTGGTGGCCGTTGTCGTCTTGTTGGCAATGCCCCGCGGGCTGCTTGGCCGCCGCGGCGTTATGGAGAACTGATCATGCTCACCATGAACCGTAAGGACATTCTCACATTTGGTCTGTTCACCCTGGCCGTGCTCACCATGCCGATCTGGCTGTCGCCCTTTGGCGCGGCCTATCCCGATCTGCTGCAGCGTTTCATGATCTATGCCATCCTCGCGATTGGCTTCAACATCCTGTTCGGGCTCACCGGCTATCTCAGCTTCGGCCACGCAGCCTTCCTTGGCGTCGGCTCCTACACGGCGGTCTGGTCGTTCAAGCTGTTCACCATGGATGGGTCGCTGGCGCTGCTGCTTTCGGTCATCACGGCGGGCCTGTTCGCCCTGATTGTCGGCTTCATTAGCCTCCGGCGTTCGGGCATCTATTTCTCCATCCTCACCCTGGCCTTCGCCGAAATGAGCTACAAGCTGGCCTATTCGGTGCTGACCCCGATCACCAATGGCGAAACCGGTCTCCAGCTCACCCTGCAGGACCCGCGCATTATCGATCGCATGTTTGGGGAAGCCGGGGCAGGGCTGCCCGCCACAACTTTCCTTGGTCTCGATATGGGCGGCTACACAGGCTTTTATGTCTGCGCGGTCATCATGCTGCTGACCTTCTTTTTGTCCATGCGCATTGCCGGGTCACCCTTTGGCATGATGCTCAAGGGCATCAAGTCCAACCAGACCCGCATGAACTATACCGGCTTCAACACCAAGCCTTATGCACTGGCGGCCTTCGTCATCTCGGGCATGTATGCCGGTCTCGCCGGTGGTCTGCTCGCTGTGGCCGATCCTCTGGCCGGTGCCGAGCGCATGCAATGGACCGCCTCGGGCGAGGTGGTGCTCATGACCATTCTGGGGGGTGTCGGCACCTTGCTGGGTCCTGTCTTTGGTGCCTGGATCATCAAGTATTTCGAAAACATCTTCTCCGCCTTCAACGATGATCTGCTCGCCCAGATCTTCTCCTGGGTGCCCGAGGGGCTGCGCGAAATCGTCGTCGCCGTCACCTCGCAATTTGTGGGCGAAGGCTGGCATCTCACCCTGGGCCTGGTCTTCGTGCTTGTCGTGGTCTTCCTGCCCGGCGGCATGATGGAAGGGTTCCGGCGCATCGGCGATCTTTTCCGGCGGCGAAGCCCGCCGGATGAAGCCAGCGGCGATGCCCGCACCCAGCCCGCAGAATGATGATCGGAAGGCCATAAAAATGAGTACCAGCGACAAAAACATCGTTCTGCATGTCGATGATGTGCACAAAACCTTCGGCGGCCTGCATGCCCTGTCAGACATCGATCTGGCGGTGGAAGAGGGCAAGACCCACGCGATTATCGGCCCCAATGGTGCCGGCAAATCCACGCTGCTCAATGTCATCGTCGGGCGTCTTGCCCCCAGCCGTGGCGCCGTCGTCTTCGATGGTCAGGTGTTGACCGGCAAGGCCCCGCACGAAATCAACCAGATCGGGGTCGCCCGCGTTTTCCAGACGCCGGAAATTTTCCCCGAGCTTACGGTCCTGCACAATGTGATGACCCCGGCCTTCGCCAAGCGCGACGGGGCCTTCACCCTCAACTTCCTCAAATCCCTCGACAGTGAGCGAGAGGTGCGTCAGGAAGCCGAGGAGATTCTCGACGATGTGGGGCTTTATCACCGGCGCGATGCCCATGCCGGCGCGCTCAGCCGGGGGGACAAGCGCCGCATGGAACTGGCCATGTGCCTGATCCAGCATCCGCGGCTTCTCCTGCTCGACGAGCCGACAGCGGGCATGTCGCGGCATGACACCAACACCACCATTGATCTTTTGAAAAAGATCAAGGCGCGCGGCATGACCAAGATTATCATCGAGCATGACATGCACGTGGTATTCTCGCTCGCCGACAAGATTTCGGTACTCGCAGGCGGACGGATCATTGCGGAAGGGGCGCCCGACGAGGTGCGCGCCAATCCCAAGGTTCAGGAAGCCTACCTGGGAGGGTCGCATGATGAATGAGATGGTCCTGGAAACCCACATCGCCAGGGGGGCAACGACATTGACAACCGCACCTTATTTCTCGGTCAACGATATCCATGCCTATTATGGCGAAAGCTATATCGTGCAGGGTGTTTCCTTCGATATCAACGAGGGCGAAATTCTCGCGCTTCTCGGGCGCAATGGCGCAGGCAAAACCTCAACGCTTCGGGCCATCGCCCGGGCGGACAATCCCGAGTTGCGCTCCGGCGAAATCATGCTGGGCGATCACGCCCTGCACACCATGAGCGCCTATCAGTCGGCGCGGGCCGGCGTGCAGCTTGTGCCTGAAGACCGCCGCATCATTCAGGGCCTCACCGTTGAGGAAAACCTGCAACTGGCCCAGGTCGCGCCCGGCCATGGCTGGACCCCTGAAGAGGTTTATGAGCATTTCCCAAGGCTCGGCGAGCGCCGCAAGCAGGAGGGCACAACCTTGTCCGGCGGCGAGCAGCAAATGCTCGCCATTGCCCGCTCTCTCAGCCGCGAGGTCAAGCTGCTCCTGCTCGATGAGCCTTATGAAGGTCTCGCGCCGGTCATCGTTCAGGAGATCGAACGCATCCTGCATGGCATCAAAAAGCTGGGCATCACCACGATCATTGTGGAACAGAACGCGGTCGCAGCGCTTCGGCTGAGCGATCGGGCGGTTATCCTCGATACAGGTCAGGTTGCCTTCACCGGCACGGCGCAAGAGGTGCTCGACAGTGCCGAACTGCGCCAGGAATATCTGGCGATCTAGCAGGTCGCTGCCATCACGCCTGTCGCGCTCCGGCACAGCCGGGGCGCGATGAAATCATGATGGGAAAAGGGGCGCGGTCCACCCGTGTCCTGTTGGCTTTCGGGCGCTTTCGCGGGCACCAGCAGGGGTGCGCACGGGCATAAAGCGCAGAAAATCAAAGACTTGGTTTGTGTCGCGTTTTGACAGTTTCAAAGCGTGACATGGTCCGGTTGCATATCCTATATGTAGCAAAACAGTTTCTGAGGGAGGCTCGTCATGGACGATAAAATCTTTAATCCGCCAGCGAATATTCTGGAGCGGACCCACGTCACGACGCAACAATACGAAGAGATGTACGCCGCTTCTGTCAACGATCCGGAAGGGTTCTGGAGCGAGCAGGCCAAGCGCCTCGACTGGATCAAACCGTTCACCAAGGTCAAAAACAGCACCTTTGCCTACCCGGGTGTGTCGGTGAAATGGTTTGAGGATGGCACGCTTAATGTCGCCGCCAACTGCATTGACCGCCATTTGCCCGAGCGGGCCGATGATGTCGCCATCATCTGGGAAGGTGACGAGCCGGGTACAGATGACAAGATCACCTATCAGCAATTGTTTGATCGGGTCTGCCGTTTCGCCAATGTGTTGAAGGGTCTCGGTGTCAAAAAGGGTGATCGGGTTACCATTTACCTGCCAATGATTCCCGAAGCCGCCTATGCCATGCTGGCCTGTGCCCGTATCGGTGCTGTGCACTCCGTCGTTTTCGGCGGTTTCTCGCCCGACGCCCTGGCCGGCCGCATCAATGATTGTGATTCTGCCCTCGTCATCACTGCCGATGAAGGTCGTCGCGGCGGCAAAACCATCCCCTTGAAGAAAAATGTCGATATCGCCCTGGCCGATGCGGCAGGCGTCACCAAGGTACTGGTGGTCAAGAATACCGGTGCCGATATCGATATGAAGGGCAGTCGCGACGTCTGGTGGCACGAAGCCGCCAATGGTGTCGACAGCTTCTGCGATCCCGAGCCGATGAATGCCGAGGATCCGCTGTTTATCCTTTACACCTCCGGCTCCACCGGCACCCCCAAGGGTGTGCTGCACACCACGGGTGGCTATCTGGTTTATGCCGCGCTCGCCCATGAGATGAATTTCGACTACAACAAGGGCGAGATTTACTGGTGCACCGCCGATGTGGGCTGGGTCACCGGTCACTCCTATGTCATTTATGGTCCGCTCGCCAATGGGGCGACCACGGTCATGTTCGAGGGCGTGCCGAACTATCCGGATGCCTCGCGCTTCTGGCAGGTTGTCGACAAGCACAAGATCAACATTTTCCATTCCGCCCCCACCGCCATCCGCGCATTGATGGGCGCTGGCGATGAATTCGTCGAAAAGGCGGATTTGTCCTCGCTCAAAATCCTCGGCACGGTCGGTGAACCGATCAACCCGCAAGCATGGATGTGGTATCACGAAAAAGTTGGCCGTGGCCGCTGTGTCATTGTCGATACCTGGTGGCAAACCGAAACAGGGGCGGGCATGATCTCCGTGTTCCCCGGCGCCACACCAACAAAGCCCGGTTCGGCAACCAAGCCGTTCTTTGGCGTGCAGCCGGTCATTCTCGATCCCAATACCGGCGAGGAACTGACCGATACCGAGGTATCAGGCGTTCTCGCCATCAAGGAAAGCTGGCCGGGTCAGATGCGCACGGTCTATGGCGATCATGACCGCTTCGTCTCCACCTATTTCGAGCAGTACAAGGGCTACTACTTCTCCGGCGATGGCTGTCGCCGCGACAAGGATGGCTATTACTGGATCACGGGCCGCGTCGATGACGTGCTCAATGTCTCCGGCCACCGCCTCGGCACCGCCGAAGTGGAAAGCGCGCTCGTCGCGCATCCAAAAGTGTCCGAAGCCGCTGTTGTCGGCTATCCGCACGACATCAAGGGGCAGGGCATTTATTGCTACATCACCCTGATGGCGGGCGAAGCGGTAACCGATGATCTCAAAAAAGAGCTCGTGCAATGGGTCCGCAAGGAAATCGGTCCCATCGCCACGCCCGATTTGATCCAGTTTGCCCCCGGCCTGCCCAAAACGCGGTCCGGCAAGATCATGCGCCGCATTCTCAGAAAGATCGCTGAAAACGATTATGGGTCCCTGGGCGACACCTCGACCCTGGCCGATCCCGGCGTCGTCGACGATCTGGTCGAGAACCGCCAGAACAAATAGCCGACATATAAAAATCCGGTTGCATGAGGCGGGGTTAGCCCCGCCTCTTTGCGTTTTGATGTGCGAAAAGCGCATCGGGGTCATCAAAGCGTATTGAGGCATGCCCTAACAGGGGATCATTTGTCCAACCCCGTGCATCATGGATGCACAGCATGTAAATGTCGGCTAACATGTCGCCACCACCCTTAATCTGGATGACGCCTTGACTAAAAAGGAAAGCGCCCGCCGCGCGCCCACCGAAAGCGATGTAGCCAAACTGGCTGGTGTGTCGCAATCCGCTGTATCCCGCGCCTTCACGCCCGGTGCCAGTGTTGCGGAAGCGACCCGTAAAAAAATCCTGCTCGCCGCCCAGAGCCTCGGCTATCAGCCGAATCTGATGGCCCGGTCCCTGGCCACAAGGCGCTCCAACATTGTCGCCCTGGCCATTTCCTATCTCGAAAACCCGTTTTATGCACAGGTCGTCAAGGAACTCTCCGACCGTTTGCGCGATACGGGCCGCCACATTCTCCTCTTCACCACGCCGCCCAATCAGGATGCCGATCCGGCGCTCGAGCGGGTGCTGTCCTATCAGGTCGATGCCCTTGTCATGACAGCAACCACCGCTTCGCTGGAACTGGCCCTGCAATGCCAGAAGGCGGGCGTGCCCATCGTCCAGATCAACCGCGAATCAAAACTCCCCGGCATTTCCACCGTCAGGGGCGAGAACCAGCGGGCAGGGGAGATGGTTGCCGCCTTTCTCGAGGCCGGTGGCCACAAGCAGTTCGCTTTTCTCGGCGGCACCGAAACCTCCAGCACCGGCCGCACCCGGCGCGATGCCTTCACCAATTACCTCAAGGCCCGTGGCCATGAGGTTGAGGTCGCTTTCGGCAATTACACCTTCGAGGGCGCCGCCGCCGCCGCCCGCAAGCTTTTGGAAGGGCCAACCCCGCCCGACGCCATTTTCTGCGCCTCAGACTATATGGCTTTTGCCGTGTCCGATGTCGCCCGGCGCGAATACAAGCTCAGGGTGCCCCAGGATCTCTCCATTGTCGGTTTCGACGATGTGCCCGAAGCTGCCCATTCCGGTTATGACCTGACCACTTTCTCCCAGCCCGCCGCCGCATTGGTGGAAGAGGCGATCAAAATCGTCGACACCATGATTGCCGAACCGGGGCGGCGTGCCCAGCGCCGTGAGGTGCGGGGACAGCTGATCGTGCGCGGCTCCGCCCGCCTGCCATCCACCGGCATCATTGAAGCTGACGGCAAAAAAATCTGGCAACAATAAAATCGGCTCTTGCATGCGTATGCAAAACTGTCTAATGCATGCGCATGCAAGGTTCCCTTGGCCGAGGTGCAGGGAACCGGAGAAGCGTAAGCCGTTTTTGGATGCGCAGAAAAAGGGGACGATTATGAACAAGCACAACACGCCGCTTTTTGGTGCTGGGCTTTGGTATTCATATATCACCGCGTCGGATGTGCGCGCCTGTCGCGCGTCTTCCTGGCGCTAACCGTTTTTCTCCCGGCGCGCCAGCGTCTGTTACTCATCCAATTCAGGTAAATTCTTATGACTGCTCAGTTGCTTAACCGCGATGTCGCCATCGCTGTCACCACCAATGCAAAAACGCTCCGCCTCAACGAGGTCACCCGCCCATTGGTGACCCATGCGATGCGCGATGCCGCCATCAAAACCACCCCGCAAAACGCCATTGTCGCCAATACCGGCAAGTTCACCGGCCGGTCACCCAGCGACAAATACATTGTCGAAGACCAGACGACGCAGGATACGGTCTGGTGGGACAACACCAACAGGATGGACAGCGCCAAGTTCGACCTCCTCCTTGCCGATATGCTCGATTATGCTGCCGGCAAGTCGATCTTCCAGCAGCAGCTGTTTGCCGGGGCAGATCCGGCCGTGCGCTACAGTGTCGATGTTTTCACCGAAAACGCCTGGCACGCGCTGTTCATCCGCAACCTTCTCATTCGCCCCGCAGAAGCTGACCTCAAGGGCTTTGAGGCCAATGTCACCATGGTGCACATGCCCAATTTCGAGGCCGATCCGGCCCGTCACGGCACCAAAACCACCACCTGCATCGCGCTCGATCTGACCCGCAACATCATCCTGATCTGCGGCACGGCCTATGCCGGCGAGATGAAGAAATCGGTCTTCTCGCTGTTCAACTACCATGCGCCGGACGCTGATATCCTGCCTATGCATTGCTCGGCCAATCTCGCCGCCAATGGCGACACAACGCTGTTCTTCGGCCTCTCGGGCACCGGCAAAACCACCCTGTCCACCGAACCGGGCCGCGCCCTTGTCGGCGATGACGAACATGGCTGGAGCCCCACCGGCGTCTTCAATCTGGAAGGTGGGTGCTATGCCAAGGCCGCCAATCTCACCGAAAAGGGCGAGCCCGAGATTTTCGAGGCTGCCCGTCAGTTCGGCTCAGTGCTCGAAAATGTCGTGCTCGATCCGAAAACCGGCGAGCCCGATTATGCCGATCTCTCGGCCACCGAGAACACGCGCATTGCCTACCCGCTAACCGCCATCCCCAACCGGGTGGAGGAGGGGGTTGCCCCCGCGCCGCGCAATGTCGTCCTGCTCACTGCCGATGCCTTTGGCGTCCTCCCGCCCATCGCCCGGCTCAATGTCGAGCAGGTGATTTACTACTTCCTGTCCGGCTACACCGCAAAAGTTGCCGGCACCGAGCGCGGCGTCACCGAGCCGCAGGCCACATTCTCCGCCTGTTTCGGCGCGCCCTTCATGGCCCGTCATCCGGCTGAATATGGCAAGCTGCTGGCCAAGCGCCTGTCCGAGGGCGACACCAATTGCTGGCTGTTGAACACCGGCTGGACCGGCGGCGCCTACGGCACCGGCCACCGCATGCCCCTGTCCACCACCCGCCGCCTGCTCGATTCAGCTTTGGCCGGTGAGTTGAACGAGGGCGAATTCCGGCGCGATCCGCATTTCGATTTCGAAGTGCCCCTCCATGTCGAAGGCGTTGAAGACAAGATCCTCAACCCCGTCGAAACCTGGAGCGATGCCGGGGCCTATGATGCCCAGGCAGACCGTTTGCTGCAGCTGTTCGAGGATAATTTCCAAAAGCTCGGCCCCGCTGCCGGTGCGCTCACCTCGGTCCGCGCCACCCGCACAAAAGCGGCCTGATCCCATAAAGGCGGGCGCAACCAAAGCGCCCGCCAATCGTTATGCCCGCGGCGCGTTTGCGCCGCTGCCCGCTGATTTCATTGTAAAGGACGCACCATGGCTTTGATCACCCTGCGCCAGCTTCTCGATCACGCTGCTGAACACGGTTACGGCATGCCCGCTTTCAACATCACCAATCTGGAAACCCTTCAGGCCGTGATGATTGCAGCTGACAGAACCGGCAGCCCGGTTCTGGTGCAGGCCAGCCGCAGTGCCCGTTCCTATGTTGATGATGTCTTTCTCAAACACATGTTCCAGGCCGCTATTGAGCGTTACCCGCATATTCCGGTCTGTGTGCATCTTGATCACGGCAATGAGTTGAGCACCTGTCTCTCCGCCATGGAAAACGGCTTTTCCTCGGTGATGATGGATGGCTCGCTGATGGCCGACGCAAAAACGCCGTCCGATTTCGATTACAATGTCGAAGTAACGGCCTCTGTTGTTGAACAGGCCCATGCGCGCGGTGTCTCCGTAGAAGGCGAAATCGGCGTGCTGGGTTCTCTGGAAACAGGCGAGGGCGAAAAAGAAGACGGGCACGGCTTTGAAGGCAAGCTCGAGAAGAAGCAATTGCTCACCGATCCTGCCGAAGCCGAAGCATTCGTCCGTGCCACCGGTGTGGACGCGCTCGCCGTCGCTGTCGGCACTTCGCATGGTGCCTACAAGTTCTCGCGCCGCCCAGATGGCGATATTCTCGCCATGGAAGTGATCGAGGCCATCCACGCCCGTCTGCCCGCCACCCATCTGGTCATGCACGGGGCCTCCACCGTGCCCCAGGATTTGCAGGATCTCATCAATGCCCATGGCGGCGAGATCCCCGGCACATTCGGCGTCCCGCTGGAAGAGGTGGAGCGCGGCATCCGCCACGGCGTCCGCAAGGTCAATATCGACACCGATATCCGCATGGCGATGACAGGTTCCATCCGCAAATTCCTCGACGAGAACCGCTCCTCCTTCGATCTGCGCGCCATTCTCAAGCCGGGCCGCGAGCGCACCATTGCCCTCTGCCTTGAGCGCTTCGAGCGTTTCGGTGCCGCCGGCATGGCCAGCCGCATCCGCCCCTCCACGCTGCACGCCATGGCAGATCGCTATGCCGCCGGCCTGTTCAACACTAAAGTCGCCTGACAACGGCGCAAACCAGGAACAGGGGATGAGTGTGCAGGCGGATAAAAACGGCATAACGCTTGGCAATTGGCTGGATCAGGCAAAAACTGATCCGGCCCTGGTCTCCGCGCTTGAGGCGCTGGCCGATGCCGCCTTCAAAATCGCCAAAACCATCCGCACCGCCCCGCTTCTGGGCCAGACAGGTGCCGCCAATGCCGTCAATGTGCAGGGCGAAGACCAGAAATTGCTCGATGTCATTTCCAACGATATCAGCGTCGCGGCTCTAAGCGCATCACCCCATGTCGCCGCCATCGTCTCCGAAGAGATTGAAGACGTCATCCAGAACCCCAATGCCGGTGCCGGGGCAGGGCTGGTCGTCTGCCTCGATCCGCTCGATGGGTCCTCAAACATCGAAACAAACAGCGCCATCGGCACCATCTTCTCGGTTCTGGCCACCAGTTCTGCCGCCCGCCCGGTCACAGAGGCCGCCGTGCTCGCCGCCACAAACGCCCAGCGCGCTGCCGGCTACGTGCTCTATGGCCCGGCCACCTTGCTGGTCCTCACCCTCGGCAAAACCGTCGCCATGTTTGCTGAAGATGCGGCAAACGGCGAGTTCGTGCTGGTGCGCGACAATATCACCATTGCCCGCAAGGCTTCCGAATTCGCCATCAACATGGCCCACCGCCGCCATTGGGAACCGGCCGTCACAGCATATATTGATGCGCTGGTCGCAGGCGAAACCGGCCCGCGCGGTAAACCCTTCAACATGCGCTGGGCCGGCTCCATGGTCGCCGATGTGCACCGCCTGTTCGTACGCGGCGGCATCTTCATCTACCCCGCCCTCCAAACCCCCGGCGGCGCCAACGGCAAACTCCGCCTCCTCTACGAGGCCATCCCCATGGCCATGCTGGTGGAAGCCGCGGGCGGCAAAGCCATAGCCGGCAAAGCCCCCCTCAACACCATCACCCCCAAATCCCTCCACCAACGCGTCCCCCTTGCACTGGGGTCAGCTGAAGAGGTGGAGCGGTTGATGGGTGGGTATGTGTGAGGGGTTGTACTAAAAGCGGGGCAAGTTGCTCGAATGTACGGCACGGGACTAGGACGTTCTAATCCAGAAAAAACAATGATGGTTCACGTTGGTTCTTTGTCGCTAATCTTGGCAAAAGGGAAAACCAAAATCTCCTCTTTTTTTGCTAACTTTCGCGTTAGAAGGTTCTGCCGCACCTTATCCACGTCGGCTGAATAGATCACATGAGCAAGACTACTTTTAGCTCGTGTAGAGGTCACATAGAACAGCCGTCTGGTTCGATCCAACCCCGTTTCTTCACCGGCTTTGATCTTCGCGATGGTGCTTGGAGACGGATCTTTTGCGCCGAAATACTGTTCGTAAGAGAACAAGAAGCCGCCAGCTTCCTCATCATCCATGATTACCATAACTCGCTCGAATTCGTTCCCCTTAACGCCTTGATGCGTTCGGTAAATCGAATTGTCATTGACGTAGTCCCGATAACCCCTAACTTGTTGAAAAGGCGTTTTAAGCGCCGCTGCCCATGCGTCAATCTCATCATCCTTTTGCGTCGCATCAGAGGAAATAGTGGTGTCCGCTTCGAGAGCGCTAAAGTCGAATTTGGGACCAGTTCCCGGGTCAACATCCTCTTGCGATGATACGAATGATCTAAGTTTGGTTGGTATGGGCAAAAGGTTGTGTTCGGCGATAACCTCCAACACTTCCTGAAACGTAACATTGTTCTTCAGCATTTTAGATCGAAATGCTCGCTCCGCCGTGCGCGCGGCGAGCAAAGGATCACCTACGCCCTCAGAGAATGTGGATTCCTCCAATAGTGGCGAACTATTCGACCGCAGGATGGTCATCACTTGGAACTCATCTTTGGCTTCGCCAGCTTCCACCAAGGGCAAGATGATATTCGAGAAGTAGTTCAGGTCCGAACTGTCACCATCAAAAATATGATCTTTGATTCGGACTGATATGGACAGCGCTTCAATGAGGTGTTCAAAGCCGAGGCGGCGACTGGCCATTTTATGCTCAAGTAGCAAAACCGCCGTCTCGTCGGTTCTGGGGGAATTCCAAGCGGGGTCACAGTCCAATTCGGCCATCTTTTCCCGAATGCTTTGCTCAATCTCATCCTTGTTTTGGATTCCGTGAGGAATTAGGAAAAAGCGTACTAAGCCGTCCTCAGCGCCATCTTTGGCATATTGAATTCTACAGTCGTCGTCATTGCGGATGGTGTTTCCCAACCCAACAATACGGCGCCCGGAGCGATGGTTCAGGTGTTTATCAAACTCTGTCCAGTTTTCCGGCAGGGATATGCCAAGTTGTGGCTCACCACCAAAGAAAATGCGCTGCATCGTGTCGCCGAACAAGCCAATTACTGTCGTGTTGGCTTGCTTTTTTTGCAGATCAAACAGTGAATTGATAACGGATCTGTCGGTGTCTTGGCTTTCATCAACAAAGATAAACGGATACTTGTTGGCAAGAATTTCACCCATCATCGGTTTAGTAGTCAGAAAATGCGCGAAAATCTTCAGCACATCTGAGTGCGAGAGCGCATTTTGCGCTGAGTTGACCCCATTGGGATCATAAATGAAACTGCGTGGCTGCACTAACCATTCCATCTTGTCGGTAAGCCGGGCAATATTTCGTTTCCTTGCTTCCGATGCCGCACCTGCGCGCCCACGATGTTCTTTACCTTCCAAGTCGCTAATTTCATCCGGTATTGTCGCCAAGTACCATTTCCGAATATCTTCGTTGAAGCCAGCGATGGAGAGCCAACAAAAGCTGTGTATGGTGGAGATTGCAAAAATTGGGTCTCGCGCAACGCGATCTATGATCTCATTGGCCGCATTATTGGTGAATGTGACGACGGCAACCTGTTTTCCGAGTTTTGAAAAATCTGCTGCGTATTGCCCCTTTAGATAATCCAGAGCCTTCTCGAGCGAGTAGGTCTTCCCGGAACCGGCACCAGCAAACGTAATAAAGCTCTTACCCGAAGCCAATTGTAGGCAACTGCGGATGCCGTCATCGACAGATTTGTCATGATCTATCGGCTTTGTCGCCGCCAAGAATCCGTCATGGGTCATGGCGTTTTACTCACAAACCAGGGGACAATTGAGTCTGCAACCACTCAAGTCCTTCGCTTATATAAGGCGGGGTTTTGAAGGAGTTCTCGGCATCTTCTGAGATGTAGAAAAGGCAGCTAAAAGCGAAATCGCCCTTCGTCAGTTTCTGCACATAGTTAAACAGTGAAATTTCGAGTGGTTTGGTATTGCTGTTGAATGCTTCTTTCGCCTCCTTTATCTGCGGGATATTTTGGAAATACGGTTTGTCAAAATTTGCGAGAATGAGCGAGTCTTCAAAAGTTCGGCTAAGTACCTCAGTTCCGTTAATTTTAATTTTTTTCTGGAAAGCAACGAATAATGCCGAAGTTTTACCTTTTTTGGTGTCGCAATCTTCTTTGCTAAGATTCACCAAATCATCGACTGAAGAATGCTTAGGGTGCCAATTGATGAGTGTGTAATTATTGGTAATTTGGCTTTGTTGCAATTTAGGGGCGCATTTTTTGCCGCCGGTGTCTAACGTGTCCAAGTCGGTTATGATAAGTGTTATTATTCCTAGTTTTTCGACAAGCGCTTTGTACTTGTGGGTGTGAGCGCCACTAACTTCCAGTATAGACAAATAGCGTTTCGAGAGGTCTTTAAAATTTCTGGCAATAAATTCCGGAACCAGCAGGCGTTCGGCTTGGCCCTCGACGAAAATTACCCCATCGGCAAAGAAAATGTCACAGTGGGTCAGTTTAAGGTGCTTGCTGACAAATTTTAGCTCGTTTTTTTCGTCAGCGAATAGGTCTGACATATTCTCGACCGACGAGTGATCCATCTTGATTTCGTCATTGGCAGAACTCCGCCGGAAGTAGCGAAGGTCTTTGAAATCAACATCATTGACGATGTGGCTAGAGTGGGTGCTAACTACGAGTTGGGTTTGGAACTCAGTATTCGCCCCTAGCATCGGGTGTTTCCGTAATGTTTCGTAGGCTTTTGCGATGAACACACGTTGCACCTGGGCGTGCAAATTCACCTCTGGCTCTTCCACCAACACCAGATGAATGGGTTCGATTTGCGCGTTCAACTCGCCATCAGACGATACTGACTTGCCCGTTCGCATCCATTTTTCGCGAAATCCAAGCAGCCGAAAAGTAAGATATATCAGGTTCTGATATCCCAACCCAAGGTAGCTTTCCGGAAGGCTGTCATCTTGGTCTTTGTCAAAGCGATAACGTACTGACGAGGGCCTCTGCAGAGCATCTGCCCCACTAACTTTGGCTGCAATTTCTACGCTTGGATTGCCGCCAATGCCCGGATACCCCATTTGTTCCAGCTCATCGAGCGGGGCTCTAAATTGCTGCTCAAGACGCCTGGTAAAACTTCGCTCCATCTCCTGCTGCTTTGCCAGCACTTCAAGATCGCCGGCTTCGGGAAAGTCCTCAGGATTCAGAAAGCGCTCATAGTAGTCACGTAGCAGTTTATTCAACTGCTGTTTTTCGGAATATGGTCCCCTTGGGTCGGAGCTGTCTTCGATGCCAAGTCCGCGCTGCTCCGAGATCACGTCCACGCGGATCAGTTTCTTCAATGCGCCAGAAGGCAAAGGCTGAAGTTGCGGGGCCTGACCTTCTACTTGTCCGGCGTCTTTAACCGCTTCTAAGATCTCCGCCTTCTCTTCTGCTTCTGAAGGTTTTTCATCGTCTCTGGCATAGTGAGCTTCTACGCCGAGAATATAGTGCTTCAAGTTTATATATTTGTTGAAATTTCTGCCTTTCTCCAAGAATTCGAATAGGTTCTTTGGCCAGAGCGATGCACCGCTGTGGCCTGCAACAACGCTTCTTGCTTGCTTGAAGTCTGCGGCTAAAGCAGCCATGTTTTCAGGCTCGTAAGCGATCCGAACACCTAGTGGCCCGCCGCGCCAGCCAAGATGAGGGAGTATGTCTCGAGCCTTGTACGCCTCAGAGGCATCGGCTGTGATGACCAAATCCAAACAAGGAAGCAAACCGGCCAACCTTTCGCTTAGTGTCACAAGGTCCTCGGTGGTAATTTCCTTGACCTCAAGACGTGCCCCGATGTCGGAAATTGACTTCCAATGCTGCTTGGAAACATCACGAATCCGAAGGTTTTCCGGCCTTGCTAGAAACGTGTGAAGGGCGCCAATGCACGAGGTCTTTCCGCTATTATTTGCGCCGACTAGAATTGTCTTTTTATCATATAGAGCCAAATCTATATCGAAGAGTCTTCGGTAGTTTTTGATATGAAAAGAAACAATTTTCATTGCTGGCCGCCCGGGAATTTAAGTATCATAAAAATATAATCGGAATATTCTGAAGTCTATAACGGAATATGAGTTATATTTATTTTGCCACAAAAACTATCAATGCCGGCTGATTTTAGGTGCTGGAGTTTGCCCAGATACCAAACTCAAACCATCGAATGTCCGCTTTTCATCAGAATAGCGTCTTTTAAGTCCTTGTGCCGGGACTCGCCCCGGCATCCCACACACCCCACCCCGAAATCCGCCTTTAAGCCGCCCAGCTTTTCCCCTAGATTGGGTGAAGCCGCGTGCCCCATCGCGTTGCCGTCCCGCCACCCCAAAACAAAAGAGACCAACGCATGCGCATCGCTATCGATGTCACCATGGCATATCAGCTTAACGGCGAAGAGCCGGCGCTGTTGACCATTGAAGCCGCCAGAACCGATGGCCAGACCATTATCGAGAGCCAGCTCGATATCGAAAATGCCACGCTGAGCCGGGTCAGCGGCGAGGGCGGGCTGGGCCAGCGGGTCTGGGCGCATGTGCAAAGCCAGCGGCTGAACCTGCGCTACCGCGCCCAGGTGGATGTCACCCGCCCCGCCATCCCGCTGCAAAACCTGAAGGCCACGCCTCTTCATGCGCTGTCCGGTGAGGTGGCCACCTATCTGCGCGCCTCGCGCTATTGCGAGGCGGATCTGTTCGGCAATATCGTTGCCAAACAGTTCGGCGATCTGGAGGGCGGCGCAAAAATCGCCGCCATGCGCGATTGGGTCAATGCTGAAATCGCCTATGTCCCGGGCAGTTCGGGCGCTGCAACCGGCGCCATTGATACATTCATCTCCCGCGAAGGGGTGTGCCGCGATTTCGCGCACCTGATGTGCAGTCTCGCCCGCGCCGCCGGCATTCCCGCGCGCTACACATCGGTCTATGGCCTCGGCGTCACCCCGCCCGATTTCCACGCCGTGGCGCAGGTCTGGCTGGCGGATGCCTGGCATTTCGTCGACGCAACAGGCATGAGTGCCGCCGATGGCCTTGTCGTCATCGCCGCCGGCCGCGACGCCGGCGACGTGGCCTTCCTCGAAACCACCCAATGGGCCCAACTCGCCAACCAGACGGTCGACGTGTCACGCGGCTAGGGGCCGGGAAAGGCGCGTTTCCTAAGCCGCCGGCCCCGCCAGCCAGCGCAACATCGCGTCTGTCGTCTCGTCCGGCTTTTCCTGCTGAATCCAGTGGCCGCAATCAAGGCTGATCACATCAACATTCGGCACGAAATCCGTCAGGTTTTCCGATTTCGGGATCATGTCCCGCTCGCCATAAATCATCAGCGCCGGCTTTCTGATCACCGGGTCCACATCCGCCAGAATGTGCCAGTTACGATCCAGATTCCGGTACCAGTTGATACTGCCCGTAAACCCCGTCTTCTCGAATGCCGAGATTAAAACCGCCAGTTCATCTTCCCCCATCACCGGCGCACCAGCGGGCGTTTCTGCCAGGGCGAGGTTGATCATCATCATGCCGGGCGCGGGCGGCACGGGGGGCAGGTCGCGACGGAACAAATTACGCAAAAACCGCGCCGTGTTCGCATCCAGCACCGCATCGGCCACCCCCGGCTGCCGGTTGAAATGCACGAAATAATTGTCGCTGCCAAAAACCGCCTCCATGAATTCAATCCATGGCGTGGGCGTGCGCGCCTGATAGGGCAGGGCCAGGTTGATGATCTTTTTCACCCGTTGGGCATGCAACAGCCCCAGCCCCCAAACCACATTGGCCCCCCAGTCATGGCCCGCAAAAACCGCGTCCTCATAGCCATAATGATCCAGCAGCCCGGCCAGATCCCCCGTCAAATGCGCAATGTCATAAGCGCTCACCTCCGCCGGGCAGGATGATTGGCCAAACCCCCGCTGGTTCGGCACGATCACATGATAGCCCGCCGCGGCCAGCGCGGGCATCTGGTGCCGCCACGAAAAGGCATGCTCGGGCCACCCGTGGCACAAAACAATCGGGTTGCCGGCATTCTCTTGTCCGGCTTCAAAAACTTCAAGCTCCACGCCGTTCACGGCAACAAGCGTGGGCACGGGAAAATCGGCAGGGCTGAACATGGGCATTTCTCCTTGTTGAATGGGTCAGCCGCTGTCTAAAATCAAATGGTGCCAAATTCTGGCACCTTTGTATGCGAGCCTGTGCAGATGAACATTCGCCGCCGCCAAGATGCCATCGTGCGCAGCCTGCGCCGCCAGGGCACCGCAACCATTGCCGAAATAGCGCAGGATGTCGGCGCATCCCGGCGCACAATCCTGCGCGACATTGCCGCCCTGCGCGATGAAGGTTTTGTCATTCATTCAGAGCCGGGCCGGGGCGGCGGGCTCTATCTCGATCCGCAGTCTGTGCAAACCACAGCGCGCCTCTCCGTGGCCGAAATCTTTGCGCTGCTCATCAGCGTGGCCAGCATGCGCGCCGCCGGCAACCTGCCATTTTCAGGCCTCGCCGATGCCGGGCTCGCCAAAATCGAAAAAGCCCTGCCAAACGACAAGGTCCGCGATTTGCGCCGCTTTCTGGATTGCCTCTATGTCGGCACGCTCGCCCCTCAGGTCGATATATCCGATCTGGGCACGATGGAACCGGCCCTCCTGCCGGCGTTCGAACGGGCCTTTCTCCAGCGCCAGCACCTGCGCTTTCGCTATCGCGACGCAAAAGGGGCGGTCACCCACCGCCATGTCGAACCACAAGCCATGCTGATCCTGCCCCCCCTGTGGTATCTGGTCGCCTGGGACCCGTCCCGCGACGATTTCCGCCATTTCCGCATGGACCGCATAACCGCCCCCGAATATCTCGAAAACACCCCCTTCCGCCGCCGAACCGTCCCCTTCGACGACACCGTCCGCCCGGTGCAGGATACGGGGCGCAATTAAGGCTGGTAGTGCCACCTCATCGAGGAGGAGGTGCTAGTAGCCACGCCGGATCAAACCCGTCTTTCCAAGACACAATGGCCTTGTCCGCAAAATGAGCTGTGCGACGGTTAAGTGCAGCCGTAGTTGACGTGCAGGCACTCACATATCTCACCGGCTTCACAAATGGCGTCGCTGGATGATGCAGTATGATCGAGTGCCGCGGCGACAGCGGCATCACGACTTCGATGCCTTTGTCCGTCAGTGATTTCTTGTGAGTCAGATATTTGTCCCTGGGCACTGTTGGATCAACCCATGTCACCGGACTGTCTGAGGTTATGAAGCTCGGTTCGTCGGTGCACATGATGGTCATCGTCATCTGCCTTAGCATGGGCAGCACATCGGCTATTGCCCCCGGCAGCAAGAACTTCATGGGTGTTGCTAGAGCTGTTCGAAGGCCGTCTAGCCTCTTTTGAGGGCTTGGGGGCAGAGGCGGGCCTTCAGCCGTTCGCTCAGGCTTTGAGGCGCTCGGTGTCACGACATCGCGTTCTTGCTGCTCGATAGCATTCAACTCATCTTGCCACAGCATACTTTGGATCTCGCGAGCATGGGGCGTTCGAGCGTGCATCGCCGCGATGAACTCAATCAACCTAGATTGTCGGTGAAGCGGCAACTGACGGTATTGGGCGACAAAATCCGTGACAAGAGTTTTCAGGCCTTTCTCTAGTCTCGACAGTTCATGCTCAATCTGTAAATCTCTGGCCCCATCGGGTCTCTGGATTGTGTAGATATCCGTCTCAGTAAAGAGGTTCTTGGGCGCACGCTTTCTTCCCGCGCCACCATACGGATCAAACGTCCACACATAGGGCTGCATGCGCGCGGGCGTGTCGGGGTCGCACCAAGCGGCCAAATAGCTACGTGGAATGTAATGCTGTGTTTTATGACTGCCGGACCTAGACACTGGTCGCTACTTCGCCCTTGATAGCCGCCGCGATATCGGCATCGTCGATGGTCATGCGTTGCTCTTGGCACAACAGGTATTGAGCCCACGTCGTTATTAGAAAAGGGTTCAAGATGCTAAGTCTGCCGTCCACGAAATCCAAAAAAACTGGACGGCTGGTTAAATGGGCCGCCTGATTACTCGACTAACGTCCTAACCAATTTTATCGTGCTCATTCGTAGATGTGCATGTGTTGCTGCATCGTGAGTGCCGACATTATGGCCAGAAACAATTAGTTTCGATGTTGACAATGGTCGGAAAGATGTCAAGAAATTTACGGATGTAATGAATAAATTATAGTTGTTCTAAGGTCTGTTTTTAAAAGGTGATTGTACTCAGTGCCTGGATTAGACAAAAAAGTTATCGGCGAAATAAATTGGGCAAAGGCTGCAAGGAATATTCTGGTCGATAATCGGTCTGATTTCATACTAGCGCCTCACTTCGATATTATTTTTCGCGAAAAAAGCGATGAGTTGGTTCAACAGCTCACGGCGGCGCTTTCTAGTGGCATTTATGAACCTCAGTTGCCGATCCAAATGAGCGTTCCCAAGCAGGGTATTCTCTCTCGGCCAGGAAGCATTTTGCTCCCCCAGGACCGGCTTCTTTATCAAGGTATTATCGAGGATATAATCGGCCAATTGGAAGGTCAAATGGACCGAGGGCGTACATTTAGTCATGTGCCCGCAGACGATGCCGATCATCTTTTTGCGCCGTCATTTGATACATGGAATGCGTTCCAGCAAAGAGTTGAACAAATTTGTGGCGAGTGTAACTTTATCCTTCAATGCGATGTCGCTAATTTTTTTGAAACGCTCCCCCAACACCCTCTCATCAATGCATTGGAAGGGAGTGGATGCAGAACCGAGTCTGTTCGCCTATTAGAAAAGATGCTGACGAGCTTCAAACAAAGTGTTTCTCAAGGCATTATCCAAGGGGTTTTCCCGTCGGATGTTTTAGGGAATTTCTATTTGACGGATATCGATGGGCTTTGTGCCTTGAAGGGACTTCCGTCCGCTCGCTACGTTGATGACATCTATATAGGCTTTGCGACTGAGCTAGATGCAAAAATATTTCTCAATACTTTGATCGAGAAACTCAGAAAAGTAGGTCTCAACCTCAATCCTGTTAAGACCCATATCAAAGCTTCGGACGCCCTCCTTTTTGAACAAAAGGAGGTTGATTTATTGTTTGACGCCGCTAGGGCAGAGATAGCAGGGACCAAAGATTTGGTGGAGCAGGGCGGTTATGGCTTTCAGGGCGATTGGATTAATTCCGACGACCTTGAAGATGCTCTGTACCAAGGTGTTGACGAAGAACTTCTCGCTGTCCGCGCGCTACTTGATTACCCGGCTGACACCCCGGATTTGGCAGAAAAAATCGACCGATTTTGTTTGCCTTACCTACGATCTGTCGGTGATGATTATGGAATTGAGAGAGCATTCTCTGGTCTTGTTGAACGTCCCCACCTTATTAGGCATTATTTTTCTTATCTGAACCATTTTGCCAGAACCAATCCTGATGTCAGGAGCCGAATAGAGGGGATGATACGTGCCAACGGCTTTTATTTGGATTACCAGCGCATGTACTATCTTGCTGGCGTGATGTCCTGTGATGGGGTTGATAGCGCTACAGTTAGACACGCGCTCAACTGGCTTCAAGATGGCAGGATTGGAGATCCAACACGAGCGATCGCCGCCATATTTGTTTCAAAATTTGGTGGAGTGCAAGACAAGCGAAGCGTCAGGGATATGTATGACGACACGTCGCCTTATGTCAAAGCTGCGATCCTATATTCGGGGCAGTTTTTTGTTGGCGCGGATAAATCGGTGATGAAGAAGGCTTGGCGTGGCCATTCAGAGATTAACGCTCTGATAGCCTCATCAATATAGTCCAGCCGCTCGGTGGTCTGGTCAATTTTGACGGCTGCATCCTTCCCCCCTAAACCACCTCAGCCGGTGCAATCGACAGTTCCGAGACAAAATCATAGGTATCGCTGCGATAATAGGAGCGGGTGAATTCCACCAGCGTGCCGTCGCTCAGCCGGGAGGCGCGTTCGATATAAAGGGCGGGGTCGCCCGCGGTCACGCCCAGCAAATCGGCTTCGCGCCGGGGCAGGGCGCGGGCTTTCAGCCTTTGTGTGGCGCGCACCGGCATGGCGCTCACCGCCGAAAGCGCGGCATAAAGCGAATGGTCCACCAGTTCCGGGTCCGGCAGATAGCGGGCGGGCACCGTGGCAAATTCCACCGCCAGCGGCACCCCGTCGCCAGAGCGCAAGCGATGCAGATGCAACACCTTGTCTCCCGGCGACAGGCCAAACAGCATCACCTCTTCCGAGGTGGGATAGGCCAGTTTTTTCTCCAGCCATTGCACGCTTGGGGTGCGCCCCCGGTCAATCATTTCCTCGGTAAAGCTCGATAGCCGGGTCAGCGGCTGCTCGATTTGCGGCAGGCCCCCGGCCACAAATGTGCCAGAGCCGCGCTTTTGCCGCAGCAGCCCTTCCTTCACCAACAGGTCCAGCGCCTTGCGAATGGTCACCCGCGACAGGCTGGTCTGCTCCATGATCCGGCGTTCAGAGGGTAGGGCCTCGCCCTCGCGCATTGCCCCTTCCTCAATCAGCTGCCGCAGCACATTGGCCAATTGCAGGTAAAGCGGGGTCGGGTCCGATCCATTGGCCCGAAAGCCGATGATCCGTTTAATGCCGCCACTGGCGTTTTCCATCACCGGCCCCCATCAGGCTTTTGGGCGCTGCCGGCAAGGCCAATAATCGGCAATAAGTGCCATACCATCATAATACCAATTCCTCCCGCCAGCGCACCCAAAAAGGGGTGCCCGGCCTCCTAGTCGGACGCGGCAAATCCGGGCCGCATGATCAGTTTTTCGTCCGGCGCTTGCCCGCTGGCCAACAAAAACGCGCCCACCAATGGGTCTGCTGTGTTGATTTGCCAGTCAAAGCCGGGTGCCGCCGCCTTGCAAAGCGGCATCAGCACCGCGCCAAGGCCACCCGCCAGCACCACAATGCCCGGCTTGTCCTTGTAAAGCGCCTCTGCCAGATCGATGATTTCGCCCGCCGCCATCTGCAGCAATCCCCGGCAAAACGGGTCATCCGCCGCTGCATGCGCCACAATCGGCCGCGCCAGCGCGCCATATTGGGCGGGCCGGGCGGTGGATTGCCAGGCCTGAATCTCTTTCGTCGTATTCCCCGCTATCACCATGACATCATTGCACAATGTCCGGGGCAGGGGCGGGTCCAGCGGCACCCCGTCCAGATGTTTGGTCAACAGCCCGGTCAGTTTAAGCCCCAGCCAGGCCCCGCCGCCCAGGTCCCCTGCGGGAAACCCCCAGCCGCTCAGCGCCAGCGTTTGCCCGCCCGGCAACAGCCGTTGCGCCGTCACCCCGGTCCCAACAGAAATAAGCGCCCCCGGCTGGCCCGCCGTCGCCGCCAATAGCGCCGTATATCCGTCGCCGACAAATTGGCAGCTTTCAAAATCATCAAGGCTGGCCGCCAGCGCGTCTTCCCGCTCGGTCAGGCTGTGGCCCGCAATTCCGGCGCAAAGCCGGGTTTTGCCGGCAGCGTCCGGCCCCAGCGCCAGTTCAGCGCAAATCGCTTCCCACACGGCGCGAATGGCCTGTTCTGCCTGCGCTGCGCCCAGCGACAGCGCGCCGCCGGCACCGCGCGCACGGGCTTTAAGCGCGCCATCTTCGGCAAACAGCGCGCCGCGCGTTTCCGTGCCGCCAATGTCAAGGCAAAAGACCTGCACACACCCCTCCGCTGCAGTTGTGGTAGACTCTAAGTGATACCAATTATCATTCTCACATTGCCGCCGTTTTGGCAAGCGTGGCCGAATTACATGTTATAAAACAGTGGTTTGTGTGAATGTGATCAAAATATTAAAAAGGGCATTGCCGATGAGGTATGCTTTTGGTAGCGTTTTGGTATTCAGGGGAGTGCTATTTTGCCGCAAGACGTTACCAGCCGCACTGAAACAGAAACCCAAAGTGGGGAATGGCGCGAGACAGAGTTTCGCAGCCCCCGCTACGAAAATCTCGAAACATGGGGCGCGGGCGAAGTCCTTTCAGCCCTTCTCGGGGGCCAGCATCAGGCGCTGCACGCCGTCTGGGGTGCCCTGCCGCAAATCGAAAAGGCTGTCGCCGCCGCCGTGGCGCGTCTGGCCCGCTCCAATGGCCGCCTCGTTTATGTCGGGGCCGGCACATCGGGCCGTCTCGGCACGCTCGACGGGGTGGAGCTGACACCAACCTTCGGCTGGCCGAAAGAGCGCATTGTCTATCTGTTCGCCGGGGGCGATGCCGGCCTGCGCCGCGCCCAGGAAGGGGCCGAGGATGATGCCGCCGCCGCCGAGGCCTCGATTGCCGAAATAGCCGCCGGGCCGGATGATGTGGTCATTGGCCTCGCTGCCAGCGGCACCACGCCCTATACCCGCGCCGCCATCACCGCCGCCCGCAAAAATGGCGCACTCACCATATCCCTGGCCAACAATCCCGGCAGCCCGCTGCTCGACGATGCCGAAATCGGCATTCTCCTGCGCTCCGGGGCCGAAGTGCTGGCCGGGTCCACCCGTCTGGCCGCCGGCACCAGCCAGAAGGTCACCCTCAATCTTTTCTCCACCACGCTGATGATTGGCCTCAACAAGGTCTATCGCGGCTACATGGTGGACATGCAGACCAGCAATGAAAAGCTGGTCCTGCGGGCCGAGCGCATGGTGATGAAGATCACCAAATGCGATCTCGACACAGCGCGCACCGCGCTGGCCACAGCAGAAAATCACATCAAGCTGGCCGTCTTGCTGGTCAATGGTGTGGAGAAATCGGCAGCCCAGCTCTTGCTGGCGCAGCACGACGGCAATCTGGGTGCAGCTCTCGATGCGGTCACATCCTGAGCGCCAAATGCCCCCGGCGGCGGCCAGCCCATCCGGCCGCTGAACTATGATCGAACGATAACAGGAGGACTAACATGAAAAATGCAATCGTCAGTGGTCTCGTCTCCGCACTGATGCTCGGAACCGTTGGTAGCGCATTTGCTGTCGATCTCACGATCGAAAGCTGGCGCAACGACGATCTCAGCATCTGGCAGGACAGCATCATCCCCGCCTTTGAAGCCCAGCATCCGGACATCAAGGTCAAATTCTCCCCAACCGCGCCGACCCAGTACAACGCGGCCCTCAACGCCAAGCTCGATGGCGGCACCGGTGGCGATCTGATCACCTGCCGGCCTTTCGATGCCTCGCTTGATCTCTACAACAAGGGCTATCTCGCTGATCTGTCCGATCTCGAGGGCATGGAGAACTTCTCCGATGTCGCCAAGGCCGCCTGGTCCACAGATGATGGCTCCGCCACCTTCTGCGTCCCCATGGCCGCCGTTATCCACGGCTTCATCTACAACAAGGACGCCTTTGACGAGCTGGGCCTGACCGAGCCGACCACACAGGCCGAGTTCATGGACGTGCTCAAGGCCGTCAAGGAAGACGGCACCTATGTGCCCCTCGCCATGGGCACGCTCGACCAGTGGGAAGCTGCAACAATGGCCTACCAGAACATCGGTCCGATGTACTGGAAGGGTGAAGAAGGCCGCAAGGCCATCATCGATGGCACCGGCAAAATGACCGACGAAGGCTGGGTCAAGCCTTACGAAGTCATCGCTGAATGGGCCGATTACATGGGCGACGGCTACCAGGCCCAGGCCTATCCCGACAGCCAGACCATGTTCACCCTTGGCCGTGCCGCCATCTATCCGTCCGGTTCGTGGGAAATCTCCCCCTTCCGCCGCGATGCTGATTTCGAAATGGGTGCCTTCCCGCCGCCGCTGCCTGAAGCCGGCGACAAGTGCTACATTTCCGATCACAACGACATCGCCATGGGTCTCAACCCTGCTTCCCCCAATGTTGAAGCAGCAAAGACCTTCCTGACATGGATGGGCTCGAAAGAATTCGCCGAGCTTTATTCCAACGCACTGCCGGGCTTCTTCTCGCTCGCCAGCCACGAAATCACCCTCGACGATCCGCTTGCCAACGAGTTCATCTCCTGGCGCAAGGATTGCGATTCCACCATCCGGTCCGCCGCACAGATCCTGTCGCGTGGCACACCGAACATGTGGAGCGAAATGTGGGGCGTTTCCGCCAATGTCATGAACGGCAAGCAGACCCCTGAAGAGGCCGCAGCCCAGCTGCAGACTGGTCTCGAAGCCTGGTATGCACCGCAGCAGAAATAAGCTGACCGGGTCGGGCCCACGGGCCTGACCCCTTTCAATTTTGCGGATGCCCGGTCGCCGGGCGTCCGCACCAACAAAAAATATCGGCGCCCGCATGCGGGCAGGGGTCAACCGACCAAGGTTACAGCTGGGGCAGGGCAATGCAGGATACGACACTCACCACCGCGCGTAAGAAAAAGCCGTTCCCCTGGCACATTCTGGTGTTCATGGCCCCCGCGGTCATCGTTTACACCGCCATCATGATCCTGCCGCTGGCCGAAACCCTGCGGCTCTCGCTTTTCCAGCGCGACAGCGTCACCCAGGCCGTCTCATGGGTAGGTCTGGAAAATTACCTCCGCCTGTTCTTCGATCCGTTCTGGGTCGGCCCGTTCTTCAACGCGCTGGGCAACAATTTCTTCTTCTTTGTCATGCACATGCTGCTGCAAAACCCCATCGGCATTCTCATTGCCGCCTTGCTCTCCATGGTGCATCTGCCCGGCAAGAAGCTCTATCGCACGGCCATTTTCATGCCGACGCTTTTGTCCTTCGTCATCGTCGGCTTTGTCTGGAAGCTCATTCTCTCGCCGCTCTGGGGCGTCTCCAAAGGCATGATGACCGATGTCGGCATCGGCCATTTGTTCATGCCCTTCCTCGGCAAGGAAGAAACGGCCCTCACCACCCTGTCGCTGATTTCCGTCTGGCAGTTCATCGGCATCCCCATGATGCTGATTTACGCCGCGCTGCTGTCGATCCCCGAAGAGGTGATCGAGGCCGCTGAATGCGATGGCGTCACGGGTCTGGCCCAGTTCTTCAAGATCAAGTTGATCCTCATTCTCCCAACGATCGGCATCATCTCCATTCTCACATTCGTCGGCAATTTCAATGCCTTCGATCTGATTTATACCACCCAGGGTCCGCTCGCCGGGCCGGATTTTTCCACCGATCTGCTCGGCACTATTCTTTACCGAACCTTCTATGGGCAACAAACCCAGCCGGGGGATCCAAACATGGGCGCAGCCATCGCCACGATAATGTTCTTCATCATTCTCGCCGGCGTCGCCGTCTACCTGTTCTTCATTCAGCGCAAGCTGACCCGCTACGAAATGTAAGGCTGAGATCATGGCTATTTCCCGCGCCCGCCGTAATCGTGTCTCAGAGCTGATGGCTCACGCCATCCTGCTGACCTTCGCTGTGATTGCGATGTTCCCGGTCATTCTGATCATCATCAATTCGTTCAAAACCAAGAAGGCGATCTTCAAGTCGCCCCTTTCCCTGCCAAACGCGGAATCGTTCGATCTGGTGGGCTACACAACCGTCTTCACACAAGGCAATTTTCCGCTCTATTTCACCAATTCGGTCCTCGTCACCGTCGGCAGCCTGTTCTTCGTGCTGCTGTTCGGGGCCATGGCCGCTTTTGCCCTGAGCGAATACAAATTCCCCTTCAACCGGCTGACAGGGCTTTATCTGGCGCTTGGCATCATGATCCCGATCCGCCTCGGCACGGTCGGCATTCTCACGCTCATGGTCGCCACCAAACTGGTCAACACCCATTGGGCGCTGATCCTTGTTTACACAGCGCAAGGCCTGCCGCTTGCCATCTTCATTCTCTCCGAGTTCATGGCCACGGTCTCCAAGGATTTGAAGGCCGCCGGGCGCATAGATGGTCTGTCGGAATATTCAATCTTCTTCCGGCTGGTCGTGCCGCTGGTCCGTCCGGCGCTGGCCACCGTTGCGGTTTTCACCATGATCCCGATCTGGAACGATCTGTGGTTCCCGCTCATTCTCGCGCCGTCCGAAGCCACCAAAACCCTGACCCTCGGGGCCCAGGTCTTCGTCGGCCAGTTCGTCAATAACTGGAACGCCATTCTCGCGGCCATGGCCCTCGCCATCATCCCGGTTCTGGTGCTCTACACCATCTTCTCGCGCCAGCTTATCCGCGGCCTGACTTCGGGAGCCGTCAAATGAGCCAGTCTCCAATTCGTGTTCTGGTCGCCGGTCTGGGCAATATGGGGCGCTCCCATGCGCTCGCCTATGAGCGCAATCCCGGTTTCGAGATTGCCGGTCTGGTCAATCGTTCGGCCCCCAAAGGGCTTGATTCAAGCCTTGCGCATTACCCCATAATCCCTTCATTCGATGAGGCTTTGGCCGACCTCAAGCCGGATCTGGTGGCGGTCAATACCTATTCAGACAGCCATGCCGAATATGCCATCAAGGCGATGGAGGCAGGGGCGCATGTCTTTGTCGAAAAGCCGCTGGCCACAAGTGTTGAAGATGCAAAGCGTGTTGTCGCCGCCGCCAAAGCCAATGGCCGCAAACTGGTCGTCGGCTATATCCTGCGCCATCACCCCTCGTGGCAAACCCTGATCGGGGAGGCGCGGGCGCTCGGCGGACCATACGTCTTCCGCATGAACCTCAACCAGCAATCGTCCGGCGATACCTGGAAAACCCATCAGCAATTGATGCAAACCACATCGCCAATCGTCGATTGCGGCGTGCATTATCTCGATGTGATGTGCCAGATCACTGATGCCAAACCGGTTGAAGTGCGCGGCATGGGCGTGCGTCTTTCCGAAGATATCGCTCCTGACATGTATAATTACGGTCACCTTCAGGTGCTGTTCGCCGATGGTTCCGTCGGCTGGTACGAGGCGGCATGGGGACCGATGATTTCCGAGACGGCATTCTTTGTCAAAGACATCATGAGCCCCAAAGGCTCGGTCTCCATCGTTGTCGATGCGGACGCCAAATCCGACGATATCGATGTGCACACCAAAACTTCCACCATTCGCATTCATCACGCCGCAACCGGTGCCGACGGCGGTTTCGCCCAGCCCGATACATTGCTGCAAATGGATGATGAGCCGGGGCATCAGGACCTTTGTGAACGCGAACAGGCCTTTGTGCTGAAAGCAATCACCGAAGATATCGACCTTGGCGATCACATGAACGACGCCGTTAATTCCCTTGCCGTTGTGCTTGCCGCCGATGCGTCTGTGCGCACGGGCAAGCCCCAGAAACTGGACTTATAAACATGGCCAATCTCCAAGTCTCAGCGCTGCATAAATCCTATGGCAACGTCAAAGTGCTCGACGGTATCGATCTCGATATCGCCTCTGGCGAGTTTCTTGTTCTGCTCGGGCCATCGGGTTGCGGCAAGTCCACCCTGTTGCGCATCATTGCCGGGCTGGAAGATGAAAGCGCCGGCGATGTGCTGATCGATGGCAAGTCCATTGCCCATCTGCCGCCCGCCAAGCGCGGCATTGCCATGGTGTTCCAGTCCTATGCGCTTTATCCGCATCTCACCGTGCGCGGCAATATGGCTCTGGTGCTCAAACAGGCCGGCTATTCCAAAGAGGAAATTGAGGCACGCGTTGCCGAAAGTGCCCGCGCTCTTGAGCTTGAACCCCTGATGGACCGCAAACCCTCCGAACTCTCGGGCGGTCAGCGCCAGCGCGTCGCCATTGGCCGCGCCATTGTGCGCGATCCAAAGGTCTTCCTGTTCGATGAGCCGCTCTCCAATCTCGATGCCGCCTTGCGCGGGCAGGTGCGCCTCGAAATCGCCCAGCTGCACCAGCGGCTTTCCGCCACCATGGTCTATGTCACCCATGATCAGGTGGAGGCCATGACCCTGGCCGACCGGATCGTCGTCATGAATGGCGGCGAGATCCAGCAAATCGGCACCCCGCGCGATCTTTACGAGCATCCCGCCAACCTGTTTGTCGCCGGGTTCATCGGTTCCCCTGCCATGAATTTTGTCGCCATCGAAAAGATTGCCGGTGGCAGCGCGGTTCTGGTCAGCGGCGCTTCGCAGGTCCTGCCAGCAGGCCTGCCCAAAACCCACGGCGCGGCAACCCTTGGTGTCCGGCCCGGTGGCTGCAAAATTCTCGGCGCTACCAGCAAGACCAAAGGCATGGCCGGCGAAGTGCTCCTTGAAGAATATCTGGGCGATGCCACCTATGTGCATGTGCGGCTCGATAGCGGCGAGAACATCGTCGTGCGCGAAGACCCGGCCAAGCGCCATGCGCCCGGCGCGCGCGTCACCATAGAAATGGACCCGGCGGCCATTCATCTGTTCGATGCCGCCACCGGTAAGCGTCTCGACTAGCGACGCATGAAACATCTCGAACCACGCACTGGCACAGTCCGGTCGTGATTCAAAAACAATGACTTGGCGTGCGAAACGGATTCAATTGATCCGCCGCGCAGAAGTCAGGAAAGAGGATAGAATTGGCTGAGAACACCACCCATATGCGCGCTGAAATCGAAGAGATTCCGGTCGCGGTTGAACGTTTTCTGAAAGGGTCGGAGGGTGCGGTAAAGGCCGCAGCGGCCGCGCTTGCCGCCAAAAATCCGCAGATGATTGCAACCATTGCCCGTGGTTCTTCCGACCATGCATCTGCCTTCCTCAAATACGCGATCGAATTGACCGCTGGCGTGCCGGTTGCGTCCCTGGCTCCGTCCGTTGCCTCCATTTATGGCGCGCAACTGAAGCTGGCCAATGCCGCCACCATCGCGGTGTCGCAGTCCGGCGAAAGCCCCGACATTGTTGCCATCGCCGATATGGCCAAAAAGGGTGGGGCGCTGACGTTGACCCTCACCAACAAGTTGCAATCGCCGCTCGGCAAGGGCGCTGATCACGCCATAGACATTGCTGCCGGGCCGGAGCTGAGCGTCGCCGCCACCAAAAGCTTTTTCACCTCAATCGTTGCGGGCCTCGCCATTCTCGCCGAATGGCAGGACGATGATGGCTTGCGTCAGGGCTTGAAAGCCTTGCCCGGCCAAATTCGTCAGGCGCTGGAATGCGATTGGGATGCCTTGACCGATGTTATCGATGGCGACAATTCGCTGTTCGTGCTCGGGCGCGGTCCCACCATGGCCATTGCCAGCGAAGTCGCGCTCAAGTTCAAGGAAACCTGCGGCCTGCACGCAGAAGCCTATAGCGCTGCCGAAGTCATGCATGGCCCGGTTGCCCTGGTTGATGCCGGTTTCCCGGTCCTCACACTGGCCGCCCGTGATGCGGCAGAGGCCGCATGCCTTGCCGCCGCCGAAAAGCTGGCAACAGGTGGTGCCGCCGCCTTCATTACCGCTGACGGTACAGACAAAAGCCGCAAACTGCCCTTCGTCGCCACCGGCCACCCGCTGACCGACGCCTTGTGTCTCGTTGTGCCTTTCTATGCCTTTGTCGAGGGCTATGCCCGTCATCGCGGTCTCAACCCCGATCAGCCGCCGCGTCTGCGCAAGGTGACGGAGACACACTGATATGAGTACCCCCAGCGCCGTCACCGCATCGCGGATTTTCGATGGCAAGACCTGGCATGAAGACGCCGCTTTGGTGCTCGACGATGCCGAGGTCGCCCGAATCATGCCGCGCGCGGATCTGCCCGCCGCAATGGCGGTCGAGCAGCTTGCCGATGGCTTTCTGGTGCCCGGCTTTGTCGATCTTCAGGTCAATGGTGGCGGTGGGGTGCTGCTCAATAACGACCTGACGGTCTCTGGCATTCACACCATCTGCGCAGCGCACGCCAAATACGGCACCACCGCCTTGCTGCCAACCCTGATCACTGACACGCCCGAGGTCACAGACGCGGCCATAGCCGCGGGCATTGAAGCCACCAAAGCGGGTGTGCCCGGTTTCGCCGGTCTGCATCTTGAGGGGCCGCATCTCTCCATCGCCCGCAAAGGCGCGCATGATCCCGCCTTGATCCGCCCAATGACCGATGCCGACAGCGACAGGCTCATTGCCGCCCGCGCCCAATTGCCGGCCCTCATGACAACCGTCGCCGCCGAATCCGTCACACCGGCGCAGGTGCGGGCGCTTGTCGATGCGGGGATCAAGGTCTCCATCGGCCATTGCGATGCAGGCTATGATGACGTCAGGGCGCTGGCCGATGCCGGTGCCACCATGATCACCCATCTGTTCAACGCCATGAGCCAGTTCACCGGGCGCGAGCCGGGCATGGTTGGCGCAGCGCTCAATACCGGCAGCCTCAATGTCGGGTTGATTGCCGATGGCTTCCACGTACACCCCGAAGCCATGGCACTGGCGATCCGCGCCAAACAGGGGCCGGGCCGCATCTTCCTTGTCACCGACGCCATGTCCAGCATTGGCACCGACATGACCGAGTTCATGCTCAATGGCCGCCGCATCCTGCGGGCAGGGGGCAAACTCACGCTTGAGGATGGCACGCTCGCCGGCGCCGACCTCGACATGGCCACCGCCATCCGTGTTCTGCACACCAAAGTCGGTATCGACCTCGATGAGACTTTGCGCATGGCCACGCTCTATCCGGCTGAAACCATCGGGCGGACCGGCGCCGGCATTTTGGCCCCCCAAAGCCGCGCCGACTTCGTCTGGCTCAGCGAGGGGCTCGAGGCGCGCCGGACATGGATTGCGGGTCAGCCCTTATAAAGCCTGACAATCCCCTTACAAAACCCCTTGGATAAGCCTTCACGAAGGCTTGTTTTAGGGGTTTGTAAGTTACACTCTACTTTGCCAAAAACACGTTATTATTCAACGAATTGCCGGTATATTATATCCTTGGCGTCCCGCCGGATGATAATATGCTGATTGGCGAGAAATCGATAATCATGGCTCCAGGAACCGTCCGGCCATTGCACCCGCACAATCCCCCGGTCCAGCATCCCCAACCCCACATGCACCGCCCCCGATTGACCCGAAGCATGCCCGCCACCGACCCGTATCGTCCGGTTCATCGACACGGTCCCGGTCTTCACCAAAAGCCGCGCACCGACGCCATGCGTGTTACCGTCTTGATCCTGCAATGAAATTTCAACCCAGTTCCCAAGCGGCCGATGCCCCCACTCGGTTTGCCGCCCCATATTCCGAAACAGCGACACATTCGCCTTGCGGTTGATCACCAGCAAATCCAGCAGTCCGTCGCGGTTGAAATCATCCACAATCGCCCCGCGTCCGGAGGTTTCCTGCCCGATCCCGGCCATATCCCCGCTCTCAACGAACGTCCCATCCACCCCCTGCAACAACAGATTGTCCGGATCAAACCCCGCAAAGTCTTGCATTCCCTCAACATTTCCCTTCGCGATAAACAAATCCTCGCGCCCGTCATTGTTGAAATCCGCAAATTCCGCATGCCATCCCGTCGAGGGCAATTTGTCCGGTCCCATATAGGGCTGCTGGGCTGTTGCGCCTTTTTCATATGCAATATCAGTATATTGCGGTTGCGAAGGGTCTGCCGGGTCATCCAGCGATTGCAGCTTGGTATCCCCCATCGAGGTCAGCGCATATTCCGGCAACCCGTCCGAATTCAAATCCGCCTCCGCAATCCCCATCCCCCAGATCGTCAAATGCTCCCAGCCATCCCCGCGTCGATAAAGTCGCGGCGCACGGCCCGTTTCAACCCGCCACAGCTGCTCCTCGCCCCCGCGATAATATTGCCGGTCATTGGTAATTCTAAGTGCCCGTTCGCCCGAACGGTTCCAGTCTGTAAACAGCATGGAAAGGCTGCAATAGCCCGGAGAGAGCGTTGAAATATCTGAGTAATCCGGGGTGTCACTGTCACCGCGTGGCCGCATCAAAAAGTTGTCCGCGCAAGTCCCCCACGGCGCGCCCGGTGCTGTCCGGTCCACATAATTGCCAAACGCCAGCGTCGGAAAGCGATTGCCCGTTTCCCAGTTCGCCGCAAATGCCGTGCTCCATGAAGTCCCGCCATCAATGTTCCAGGCCCGGTCCGCCCGCTCAAACCGGCACTCCCCAAGGCCGCGCAGCACAATGTTTTCGCCAAGCCGCAACAACACCAGATCGTCATGCCCGTCAGCGTCGATATCAAGCGCATAAATCCCCAGCACATTCTGCGCCAGCCTGTCTTCGATCCCCAGCGTTTCCGGACTAAACGCCAATTCACCGCCAACCCGGCTCACGTTGACAAAAAGCCCCGCCGCACTGGTGCCACCCGCCAGCGCGACATCGGGCATCCCATCTCCATTGCAGTCAAACGAGCTGCCGCCACCGCCGACAAAAAACTCCCAACCCCCGGTGTAACTCTGTGTAATCCCCGCACTTTCCGCCTGTTCGACAAATTGCGGCACCGCGAGCAACCCCAGCGCATCTGCCCGCTCGTCAGCCAGCGCGGGCACAGAAAATGCGGCAATTGCCAAGCTCAACATCAAGGCGAAGCGGTTCATTGCGGCATCCTCAGCGTCTTTAAAAAGGTAATCAGGTTGTCCCGGTCTTGCCGGGGCAGGGCGGCGTAGATATCCCGCGCATCGACGGCTTCGCCCCCATGCGCCAGTATCACTTCATCCAGCGTCATCAGATCACCCCGGTGCCCGAACGGCGCTGTGTCCGCCACGCCCCAAAGTTCCGAAGTCATAAACGCATCCCGCGCCACAAAACTCTGTCCCATCAACTCATTGGCAAAATGCGGGTTCTGGTTATCGGCGATCACATGCCGCTTCAGATCGCCAAATAACGGCACCATCACATCGCCATCGGCATTCCGGGGTAGGGACTTTGCCCATTCCAGCTGACCCAGATCATAGATCGCCGGCATGGCGACATCGGCGGCCGAGAGCGTGCCCGCCGTATCAAGTGGCCCCGGATCTGCAAAAGAAAGGCTGCTGAGCGGCAGACTAGGCACGTGGCAGGCAGCACAGCCTGTTGCCGTGAAAACCGTCTCACCGGCCTCCGCAGCCGCTTGCCATTCAGCATTTTCAAACGGCGTCTGCAGCGGCGGCTCAAGACTGGCTTGATAGGCCACCAGGGCCGATACCAGCCCCGGACTGAACTCGTCGGCAAACCCGTCGCCATCAAAATCCGCTTCACCTGTCATCGCCGCGCCAAACCGCTCATCCGCGCCCATGCCGTGATGGGCGTTGAGAGCATTGATCGTGAACATGCGCAAAGACGGAAACACGCCTTTCTGGCTGAAAGGCCTGACTTTCAAGTCAATATCGACACCCGCAATGCCGCTTAAATCGAGTAGGCCATCCGGCGCGGCCGTCAGCGTGCCAAAGTTGATCCCCTTGCTTTCCAGCGTCACCGTTACCGGTTCCGATGTCTGTCGGGCCGCACGCACCGCATCGTCGCGCAGGGTCTGCAAATCCACGGTCATTTCCCGCGCCAGCAATTCGACAAGTCCCGATCCAAACAAGTGGTTCGTCCCGCGCTCATTGGAAAACTGCGCATCCACCGTGTCAAAATCGGCGCTTTCGGTTCCCTCCGAGGTGAACACATTGGTGGTAAAATCCCCCGCACCCCCAGCGATGGGGTCAAGGTGGCAGGAGGTGCAGCTATTGGCATCAGGCCCGGAGGCACGTTGAAACGTCATCTCGCGTGCATGCTTGAAATGGGTGGGGATGATCGCCTGCGTGGCGCGGGGCCGTCCCGCACCATCAGCACCGGTAAATCGTGCCGCAAACAACAACCGTCCGGCCTCTATCAAATCTGTCAGATCCGCAAACGGCAGTGTGTCCTGTAATTGCGCCTGATCGACGGCAACACTGATCGCCGCCGGATCCGCCGGCGCACGTTCGATAAAGGTCACAGGTCCAGCCAGCGTAACAGAGGGGATAAGGACGAGCGCAACCGCCCAGGCAGATCGAAATATCATGGCACCATGCTCAAATTGCTTGCAGGCATACCGGCAAAATCATTTTGATCCAGGCTCACCAAAGCCTTCATCAGCAAGCCTTTGAACACTGGCTCACTCTCATCTTCATGTGTCATGATTTGCGGTATCCCATGCACGCGCGCGGTCAGAGAGGCAGCAATGCTGGCCTCCATTTCCGGGCGCATAAAAGGAAAGGCCCGGGCACCCGGGCCAACGATCAGAATATGCGTGAGATCAAATACCGCCATCAGTCGGTTGATGCCGGTGCCAAGGGCGTTGCCCGCCAGGTTGAACGCGTGAATGACATCGCGATCGCCCTGCTGCGCGCGCGCGATCAGTTGCGCATATTGATTGGCAGGGACAGCGGGGGCAGGGGGCGTTTTATCCGGCACACCATAAGCGCTGCGCAAAAGACCATAGTCTGAGGCATAGGCCTCGATACAGCCCCGCATGCCGCACCGGCAGAGTGCGCCATTCGGTATGTGGTTCATATGGCCGAATTCGGTTGCGGTGTCCCCCTCGCGCGTGCCGCTTTGCGATTGCAACGAAATGCCCATGGCAACCGTAGCGCCCACGAAAACGGTCGCGGTGTTGGCATCGTGCATTTCGGGAAACAGCCAGTGCATGCCCTCCGCCAACAGCCGGCCGCGCTTGAACAATACAACTGGTAATTGAAAACGTTCTTCAAGCCCCGCAACCAGATTATGGCCGGCGAAATGCTGCACTGGCGACCATTTCAGGCTCTGGCTGCCCCTGTCCAGAATGCCTTGCACCGACACGGCAATGCGCAGAATACGCGCTGCCGCATCCGGATTGCGCTTTTGAATATTGGCGATATGGGCATCGAGAAAATCAGTCGGCGTAACCTCATCAAAAGTCTCGGGCGTCAGCAGACTTTCAACCCGGTCCACCAACGTGCCACCATAGTCGATCAGGGAACAACGGACCTTGTTCACGTCGATTTCTATCAGCAAGGCGTAACCGGCATGCCGCTCAAAACCGATACGAATAGCGGGGCGGCCGCGGCCTTTTGTGTCCGGATTGGTTTCCACCAACTCGCAAAGCACCGATTGCGCCACCATGTCGCTGGTGATTGCGGTAATGGTGGCGTGTGACAAGCCGGTTTCCCGCGCGAGATGTGTGCGCGGCAACGGCCCGAGTCGCCGGAGGGCATCAAGCACCAACCCGCGGTTCTGCCGGCGTACCGTATCGGAATCGCTGACTACGCGCCTCACGCTCGCTCCCTCATACACGTCTGTCCCCAGACCGTATGCCACCTATTATCCTCCCGTTCCAGTGTTCGGCACTGGATTATTTTTAACTCTCGAAAATAATGTTGACATGAGTTGAGCGGTCATGCCAGTAATTTTTTCGAGCATTGAAATTATTGCTCGCACGCTGCTGCGGCGTTGGTCGCAGCGCAAAATGGCAAGACGAGCGGTGGGAGCCGTTCGGTGGGAGGAAATCATGAATAAGATTTACGCAGCGCTTCTCGGCGCTGCCGTGTCACTTGGCACGGTAGGCGTCGCAATGGCGCAGGATATTACTGTTGGCGTTTCCTGGTCGAACTTTCAGGAAGAACGCTGGAAAACAGATGAGGCCGCGATCAAGGCCGCACTTGAAGCTGCGGGTGCCAAGTACATTTCGGCAGATGCCCAATCATCTGCTGCAAAGCAGCTGACCGATGTTGAAAGCCTGATCTCTCAGGGCGCAGATGCCCTGATCGTTCTGGCTCAGGATTCCGACGCTATTGGCCCGGCTGTCCAGAAAGCGGCAGACGAGGGGATCCCGGTTGTTGGTTATGACCGTCTCATCGAAAACCCTGAAGCGTTCTACATCACCTTCGACAACAAGGAAGTTGGCCGCATGCAGGCGCGCGCCGTGTTCGAAGCGCAGCCGACAGGCAATTACGTCTTCATCAAGGGCTCGGCATCCGATCCCAACGCAGACTTCCTGTTCTCCGGGCAGATGGAAGTGCTCAAGGACGCGATCGACAGCGGTGCTATCGTCAATGTTGGCGAAGCCTATACCGATGGCTGGATCCCTGAAAACGCCCAGCGCAACATGGAACAGATCCTGACCGCCAACGACAACGAAGTCGATGCAGTCGTGGCGTCCAATGACGGTACTGCCGGTGGCGTTGTCGCTGCACTTGCTGCTCAGGGTCTCGCTGGCTCCGTGCCGGTTTCGGGTCAGGATGGCGATCATGCTGCCCTGAACCGCGTTGCTCTTGGCACACAGACAGTGTCGGTCTGGAAGGATGCACGTGAGCTCGGCAAGAAAGCCGCCGAAATCGCCGTATCTCTCGCCAATGGCGATGCGATGGGCGATGTTGATGGCGCAGTGGTGTTCGATGGTGGCCCCAAGGGCGTCAGCATGAACTCCTACTTCCTCGCACCTCTCCCTGTCACCCGCGACAATATCAATGTCGTGATTGACGCTGGCTGGGTTTCCAAGGAAGTCGTTTGTCAGGGCGTTGCCGCCGGTACCCTTGAGGTCTGCGGCTAGTCGCTGAATCTGGCTTTGCCAGACTAACAGAATGCCGCGGCCGGGCGCCGCGGCATTCTCCTTCAAACCCTCAGGGTCGGAATGCTGAACATGGCGAATCCGCAAACACTTTCTACCGGCGGTGTCCGGGCCAAAACGCCAGTCAATCCCGTAGCGCGTTTTCTCGCTGCAACTGAATTGGACACTAGGCTGCTTGGCATGATTGGCGCATTGGCGCTGATCTGGATCGGTTTTCATATCTTTTCTGGCGGCGTGTTTCTCACCCCGCGCAACCTTTGGAACCTTAGCGTCCAGACATCATCCATCGCCGTTATGGCAACGGGTATGGTGCTGGTTATTGTCACGCGCAATATCGATCTGTCTGTTGGGTCGATCCTTGGCGTTGTTGGCATGTTTATGGCCGTGGTTCAGGCCGAAATCCTGCCGCAAGCTATCGGCTTTGACCACTGGTCGACATGGATTCTGGCGCTGGGTGCCGGCATTCTGTTTGGGGCCATGATCGGTGCCTTCCAGGGCGTAATTATCGCCTATCTGAGCGTGCCGGCCTTTATCGTCACCCTTGGCGGTTTGCTGGTCTGGCGCGGTACGGCATGGTGGATCACCAAAGGGCGCACGGTTGCGCCAATGGACAGCAATTTCGCGCTGATGGGTGGCGGGCCAAATGGCTCTGTCGGCGACGTCGCCAGCTGGATTGTGGCGATCATTGTTTGCCTTGCAATCATCTGGGCGTTGTATTCGGGACGTCAGCAGCGCAAGCGCTTTAACTTCCCGTTGCGGCCGCTGTGGGCTGAATTTGTCCTCACGGCCATGGGTTGCGGTGTCACTATCGCTGCGGTCTGGGTGGTCAATTCCTACCCCTGGCCGCGTCGTGTGGCCGAGCGTTATGCCGCCGAGCACAATATTCCGATACCCGATGGCGGCTTGTTCATCGCGCACGGCATCGCCATTCCGGTGTTGATTGCACTCGGGGTAGGGGTCGTGATGACCTTCGTCACCATGCGCACCCGTTTTGGTCGCTATGTGTTTGCGATGGGTGGCAATCCGGAAGCCGCTGATCTGGCCGGTATCAATACCCGCCGGGTGACGGTGATGATTTTCACCATCATGGGCGCGCTTTGCGGCATCTCAGCCGCCATTTCAACCGCGCGCCTCAATGCGGCAACAAATGCGCTGGGCACGTATGACGAGCTTTATGTGATCGCGGCAGCGGTGATCGGCGGCACGTCGCTTTCTGGCGGTGTCGGCACGATTGCTGGTGCCATTCTGGGTGCCCTGGTCATGCAGTCATTGCAGTCGGGCATGGTGCTGATGGGCATCGATACGCCAATGCAGAGCATTGTGGTCGGTCTTGTGTTGGTTCTGGCTGTATGGCTGGACACCTTGTACCGGCAACGGGCCAATTAGGGAGTGCGGAACATGTTGGATAAATCCCGGCCTATGGTGGAACTTGAGGACATATCGATTTCGTTCGGTGGCATCAAAGCCGTCGAACAGGCGTCGCTCGACCTCTATCCCGGTGAAGTTGTTGGACTGCTCGGCCATAACGGTGCCGGCAAATCAACGCTGATCAAAATCCTGTCCGGTGCCTATAAGCGCGATAGCGGCACCATTCGTATCGATGGCAAGGAAGCGGTGATCAATAATCCGCGCGATGCCAAGGCTTACGGTATCGAGACGATCTATCAGACCCTCGCAGTCGCCGATAACGTCGATGCCGCGGCCAATCTCTTCCTTGGGCGCGAATTGCAGACTTCGTGGGGCACGCTCGACGATGTGGCAATGGAAGCCAAGGCGCGCGAAGTGATGGGACGCTTGAACCCGAACTTCCGCCGCTTCAAGGAGCCAGTAAAATCGCTCTCCGGTGGTCAGCGTCAGTCAGTTGCCATTGCGCGCGCTATTCTGTTCAACGCCCGTATTCTGGTAATGGATGAACCCACTGCCGCGCTGGGGCCACAGGAAACCGCGCAGGTAGGCGATCTGATCAAGCAGTTGAAGTCAGATGGTATCGGCATTTTCCTCATCTCGCATGATATTCACGACGTGTTTGATCTGTCGGACCGGGTCTGTGTGATGAAGAATGGTCAGGTTGTGGGCACGGCGCGCACCAGCGATGTCACCAAGGATGAAGTGCTGGGCATGATCATCCTGGGCAAATGCCCCCCCGGTGCCACGCCGGGGCCAGGCGCCATGGCTGCCTGAGAAATGCAAAACCGCCCGTCGTGAGACGGGCGGTTTTTTGCTTGTAGTGATGATTTCGGATCAGTCCAGAAAGTCGGCCCGATGCGGGGTGAAAGCGTCGATCAGCACGCCGGCCTCAAGTGCCTTGCACCCGTGCACCACATCAGCAGGCACCATATAGCTGTCACCCTTGCGTAGCACGGTGGTCTCCCCGCCAATTTCCATCTCAAACGATCCCTCGGCCACATAGCTGGTCTGGATATGCGGATGGGAATGCAGCGTGCCAACGGCACCCGGTTCGAAAGCAACTTCCACCATCATCAGGTTCGGATGATATCCGAGCATACGGCGGCGCACGCCGGGTGCGGCCTCGACCCAGTCGGCATCGGTTGGTTGAACGAAAATAGAGCTCTGTGTCATCTCATCTCCTGAATACGAGTGTGGTTTAGGAGGCTAAAAAGTGCTATCGCGCCAGCCAGCCACCATCGACCGGGATCACCGTGCCGGTTAGATAATCGGAAGCGGCAGCGCAAAGGAAAACTGCGGTATCACCGATATCCGAAGGTTTGCCCCACCGGCCGGCAGGGATGCGCCCCAAGATTTCCTGGCTGCGTTTTGGGTCCGCACGCAGGGCTTCTGTATTGTTTGTGTCGATATAACCTGGTGCGATGGCGTTCACATTGATCCCGCGCGTTGCCCACTCATTGGCCAGATCCTTGGTCAAACCGGCAATGCCATGTTTGGAGGCGGCATAAGAAACGACGCGGATGCCGCCCTGAAACGAGAGCAGTGAGGCAATGTTGACGATCTTGCCACGCCGGTTCTCGGCCAGCACCCGGCGGCCGAACGCCTGTGAAATCAGGAAGGGAGCCTTGAGGTTGACCTCCAGCACATCATCCCAATCGTCTTCGGAAAAGTCCGCAGCATCGTTGCGGCGAATGATCCCGGCATTATTGATAATGCCATCAATCGCACCATGCTTTTCCCAAACTGTATCCACCAGATCTCGGGTCTGCGCACTATCACCGAGATCGCAGGTATGCGCGATGAAGTTGCCGTCCATTTGGTTGATCAGTGAAGCGGTTTCATCCATCGATGACCGCCCGATCCCAATAACCTTTGCACCGGCACGGGCGAGGGACAGGGCAATGCCCTGGCCAATGCCGGTATTGGCGCCGGTGACCAGAACCTGCTTGCCCTCAAGGCTGAATGCACGGAGATCAATCACCGGATGTCCTCGAGGTTGACCATATCAACATCTGTATAGTCGACGTTGTCACCCGCCATTGCCCAGATAAATGTGTAATTGGCCGTGCCCGCCCCACTATGGATGGACCAGTGCGGCGATAACACCGCTTGCTCGTTTTTCACCAGCAGATGTCGGGTTTCGTCAGGCTCGCCCATGAAGTGGAATACACGTGCTGTCTCAGCCAGTCCGAAATACAGGTAAGCCTCCGAACGGCGCTCATGCACATGGCAAGGCATTGTGTTCCATACCGAACCGGGCGCGAGCATGGTCATGCCGACCACCAATTGACAGGTCTCGACACCTTCAGGATGAACGAACTGGAAAATCGACCGTTCGTTCGAGGTTTCCTGAGCACCGAGATCAAGCCGCTTGGCATCGTCAATCTGCACCAGTTGTGTCGGACAGGTCCGGTGGGCTGGTGCGCTGATGATATAGAACTTGGCAGGGTCCTTGACATCGGCGCTGGAGAAGCTGACTTCGCCCGCACCCATGCCGACATAAATCATGTCACGATGGCCCAAAGCATAGTCAGTCCCGGCGACCGACACGGTGCCAGCAGCGCCGATGTTGAATACCGCAAGTTCCCGGCGGTCCAGAAACTGTTTGGTGCCGGTCGGTTTGATGGCCTCCAGCACCAGCGCCTTGTTCGCCGGAGTAGCGCCCCCAACGATCATGCGATCGTAATGGGTGTAGGTCAGATGAATTTTGCCGGCCTCGAACATGTCCTCAATGAGAAAGTTCTCGCGCAGGTCGGCCGTATCCATCATCGCCCCGCTGGTGGGGTCAATCGCCATCCTTGATGCAAATTCAACGTCAGTCATATTCTTGTCCTATACAGGTTGCTCGCAAGACGAGCTTTAGTGAAACAGGCTCGGAAGCCAGAGAGAGACTTGCGGGATGTAGGTGACAGCCAGCAAGACTGCGATTGAAGCGCCGTAAAATGGCCAGATGCTCTTGAGCGCGACCCAAATCGGGATCTTGGCCACAGCGCAGGCAACAAACAGCACAGCACCCACAGGGGGCGTGCATAGGCCGATGCCGAGATTGAGCACCAGAATGACACCGAAATGGACGGGGTCGACGCCATAGGCCGTTACAACGGGCAGAAAGATCGGTGTTGTGATGATGATCAGGGGCGACATGTCCATGAACGTGCCAAGAACAAGAAGTGTCACATTGATCATCAGCAAAATGGCAATCGGATTGTCAGAAACCGTTTTGAGAAACGCAACCAGAGCGGCTGGAACCTGCAGGTAGGCGAGAAGCCAGCCAAAGGCCGCCGCAGCGCCGACAATCAGCAGCACCATGGCCGTGGTCCGGACCGCCCCATGGGTGGCGGCCACAAAGTCATTCCACTTCAACCCGCGATACACAGTGGCGGTAACAAACACCGCATAGACAATGGCGATGCAGGAGCTTTCCGTGGCGGTAAAAACGCCCGAGCGGACACCCCCGAATATGATGCCGATCAGGATAAGGCCGGGAACTGCGGTGAAGAAAAGTGTCACCACGTTGCGCCAGCCCGCAAAAGACTCAATGGGGTAGTCTCTTGAGCGGGCGACAAAATAGGCGGTGACCATCAAGGCAAGCGCCAGGAGCAGGCCGGGTACGATACCCGCGGTGAAGAGATCGGCGATAGAAATTTTACCGCCAGCCGAAATCGAATAGATAATCATGTTGTGCGACGGCGGTATCATCAAGGCGATGATTGAGCTGAGGGCCGTCAGGTTTACGGCATAATCAACACCGTAGCCGCGCTGCTTCATCTGCGGAATCATCAGGCCACCAATGGCAGAGGCGTCGGCAACGGCCGAGCCCGAGATGCCGCCGAACAGTGTCGACGCAGCAATGTTCACCTGGCCCAGGCCGCCACGGAAATGCCCGACAAGCGCCCCGGCAAGGGCCACCACCCTAGAGGCAATGCCACCCCGCACCATCAGGTCGCCAGCATAGATGAAAAAGGGAATAGCCATCAGCACGAACACGCTGACGCCGGAATTTACACGCTGAAATACGATCAGCGGCGGCAGGCCGAGATAGACGACGGTCGCCAGTGTCGCGGCACCAAGGCAAAAGGCGATGGGGGTGCCAATAATCAACAGGACGACAAACGTCCCGAACAATATCCAGAGTTCCATGGTGCTCAGGCCTCCTGGGGTTCTTCGTCGTCGGGACGAAGGCCCGCGAGGCGCCGCGCAATGCGTTCGGCAGTGAAAAGGGCGATGAGAATGCCACTGGCGATCAGGGGCATGAAACTGAAGCCGCCAGGCAGACCGATTGTCGGCAAGGTAGCAGCCCAGGTGCCAATCATCAGCTGGCTGCCATAAATCACCATGCCAAGGCCAAAGCCGAAGGCGACGAGATCAGAGATCATGCGCAGAATGATTTTGCCAGATGGCGGCACCACATAGAGCAATACGTCAAAGCCAAGATGCACTCTCTCGCGCACGCCAACAGCAGAGCCGAGAAATATGAACCACCCCATGAGCATGACCGCCGTGGCCTCGCTCCAGCTCGGCGATTTGTTCAGGACGTAGCGGCCAAACACCTGGTAGGCGACGACGATCGTCATCATTACCAGGCCGAATCCCGCAACCCATAGGGCTACGGTACTAACGATATTCAGAATTCTGGAAACGTGATCGAGAAAAGTTTTCACTGACTGCTCCATTTGTGAGAGGTGGCGCGGCACCTCGAGGCACCGCGCCACGCAGGATCGACTGGCGGTAGCTTATTCAGTTGCCTGAATACGTGCGACCAGATCCTTCAGCTCAGGTGTGTTGACATACTTCTCGTAGACAGGCTCCATCGCGGCGATGAAGGGGGCTTTGTCTATGTCAGTGATGACCTCTGTGCCGCTGGCGATAACCTTTTCCATCGATGCGGCTTCCTGTGCATCCCACAGTTCACGCATAACCGGTACGCTGTCCCTGGCGGCCTGACGGACAATTGCCTGGTCTTCAGCGCTCAGCTTGTTCCAGCTTGCCTTCGACATAACCAACACTTCCGGAACAATCAGATGCTCGTCGAGGGTGTAATATTTGGCAACTTCGGCATGCTTGGATGTGTCATAGCTCGGCGGATTGTTTTCCGCGCCATCGATAACACCGGTCTGAATGGCCGAGTAGACTTCGCCATAAGGCATTGGTGTGGCATTGGCACCAACGGCAGAAACCATGTCCACGAACAGGTCTGACTGCATCACGCGGAACTTCAGATCAGCAAGGTCATCCATCGAACGGATGGGCCGAACGCTATTGTAAAACGAACGGGCACCACCGTCGAAGAATGCCAGGCCAATCAGGTCAAAAGGCTCGAATTTGGCGAGGATTTCATCGCCAATCGGGCCGTCCATGACCCGGCGCATATGCTCAACCGAGCGAAAAATATAGGGCAGGGACGGGATGTTGGTTGCCGGGATAAGGCCGTTAAAGGGGCCCATCGATACCCGGTTCATGTCGATCACGCCGAAACGGGTCTGCTCAATCGTGTCCTTCTCCTCACCCAGCTGCGCGGAATGGAATACTTCAATGCTGAGACGACCATTGGTCCGCTCGCTGAGCAACTCCCCCATATGCTTCACCGCTTCGACAGTCGGGTAGCCGTCGGGATGCGTGTCCGACGAACGCAGAACCATGTCCTGTGCGAAAGCGGCGGTGCTGAGCAGAGCAGCGACGCCCGCCGTAGCCAGCAGTTTTGTATAATGGAACATCTATTTCCTCCCAGGATGTTTCCGAACAATACAATCTGGTCGCGCCAGGCCGCATGGATGCCCTGCCGTGTTTACCGTCAGGCAGGTCGATGCAAAGCCGGCCGAATGACCAGATTGTATGGTACCGTATGGTGGCTTGCATTCGCTGTCAATTCATGAGATTTACATTGGCCATGAATGTTCAAATCCTCACTGCGATTCCCGGCGAAACCGCCGCATACCAGCTCGAAAAGCAGTTGCGGGAAGCTATTATTCAGTTGGAGCTATTGCCGGGCACGCGTCTGTCAGAGCAGGAAATTGCGACCCGTTACGGCGTATCGCGCCAGCCGGTACGTGAGGCGCTGATTGCCTTGGCCAAATCCAACCTTGTCGAGATCCGGCCGAATCGCGGCACCGTCGTGGTGCGTATTTCGGTGCAGCAAATGCTTGAGGCCCGCTTTGTGCGTGAAGCGGTGGAGACAGCAGTGGCGCGGCGGGCCTGCGAGAGTTTTGATTCCTGGGTGCTGCAACGGATCAAGACCAATCTTGAACAGCAGGAGCGGGCGGTGGCCAAAGGCGACCACATTGCTTTTGCGGATCTGGACCAGCAATTTCACCAGATGATTGCCAAGGGTGCAGGGTGCACGCTGGCCTGGTCAGCAATCGCTGACATGAAGGCGCATACGGATCGGGTGTGCAACCTCACCCTGAAATACCCAGATACCCGTGCCGACCTGCTGACCCAGCACCGCGCCATTCTTGATGCCATTATCGCGCGTGATGCTGATAAGGCCGAGCGGATCATGCGCGAGCACCTGCAATCGATTCTTGGTGACCTGTCGACAGTCGAGAGTGAATTCCCGGATCTCTTCGAGCAATCCTGAGCCGGATACGGGCGCTGGCCGAAGCGGTGAGGGGGTGCGTTTGCGCCGCACAACGGAAAATACGCAGGTCGCACTCTTTTCTTGAGTAAATTCTAAAACTCGCTTATATAGCACCTACGTGTTGCACTGATCTTGCGCTATCTAAACGTCCCGGTTCGCCGGTAAGCTTGGCTACCTCTTGATATTTGTGAACGTTCGACCGTAGGCGCAAGCGGCGTTTACGGCAATCAACCAGCTGCTTCGGCACGTGCCGATGCAGCGCACTAATCGCAAGAGGATATAATCATGGCGACTGGTACAGTAAAATTCTTCAACCACACCAAGGGCTTCGGCTTCATCGTTCAGGACGCTGGCGGCAAAGATGCATTCGTGCATATCTCTGCTGTTGAGCAGGCTGGTCTCAGCTCCCTCGACGAAGGCCAGAAGGTCAACTACGAGCTGCAGAGCGGCCGTGATGGCCGTGAGTCCGCGACAAACCTGTCGCTGGCTGACTAAGCCCTTTTTCGCCTCCGCAGCCTTTGGCGCGGAGACGATGTAAGGTTCGAAACCGCCGCTTCCGCAAGGAGGCGGTGGTTTTGTTTTGGCCGCGCCTATTCTTCCAGGTCGGCAATCAGCGCCTTCATTTGGGCAATTTCGCGCACCTGCGTCTCGGCAATCCCGTCCGCCAGCTCCCGCACGCGCGGATCGGTGATATGGGCCCGGCGGCTGGTCATGATGGCGATGGAGTGATGCGGGATCATCGCGCGCATATAAGAGACATCGTCCACTGTGGCCTGGCTGCGCACCAGCCATAACGAGCCGGCAAACACCACCAGCGCTGCAGCAAATATCGCAAGATTGGCGCGCGTGCTGGCATACATGTGGCGCATGAAGCCCAGCATCACAATCGCCATCGCCGCCCCCATTACCAGCGCCATATAGGCGCGGGTTTCCGAGAAGAACACGTGATCGATCTCATAGGTATTGAGATACATCAGCCCGAACATGACGATGGTGGAAGTGGCAATCATCGCCCCGAATTTCAAATAAGCCTGCATGGCGGTTCCCCTGTTCTGCCTTTTCACTCTGCTTATCCAACGCCTGATCACCGCTTTTGGTTCAATTTCCCGCCGCCAGCGCCCTCCGCGCCTGCCGCACCCACTCCGTCATTCCCGCGCAGGCGGGAATCAAGCAGCGGGCAGTCCTGCCTGCAAGAGACCTCTTCCGCACCGCCGCCGCGGTGCACTGGATCCCCGCCTGCGCGGGGATGACGATGGGGGTGGCGCGGGAATTGTCGTCGTCCGTTGGAATTCCACCCACCCCAAAACCCCGTCAGACCCAAAAGCCCACGGTGTCCATAATCAGGCGGCATGAGACGGTGCATGGCCCGTCTGAGTGATAAACAAATGAGACATGCACCGTCTCATGCAACCGGGATTTTTGGCGTGGCCTGTACTCTTAAAGCGCTGGGGCCCATCCCCGCTTCCTTTCGGAAGTACACCTGCCAACGGGGGCAGGCTGGTCGCGGCACAGTTTTGGCCTTCCCTGAGGCGACCCCCAAGGAACCCGGTCCCCTTCCACCCCGGACGTTCGTCGCGCCGGCGCCGGTGATGTGAAAAGGTGGGATGAGGATAAACGGGGTTTGGGGGGCGTCGATAAGTTTTGTGGAGAGGAAGGTCGCCGGGTCATGTGCATGCCGCTCTGGATTGCCGCGCGGCTTCGCCGCTCGCAATGACGACGAGGGATTTGTGTTTGGGTTTGTCCCTTACCTCATCCTGAGCTTGTCGAAGGGGGAGGAGCCATTTGTTGTCCTATCTCCAATCGTCATACTCGGGCTTGACCCGAGTACCCATGCGGTGGTGCAGCGACCACGGGTGGGCGTTCCGTCCTTTTGTATTTGCTGGTGCTTGGTCATGGGCCCTCGGGTCAGGCCCGAGGGTGACGATCTGGGGGGATGAGGGATTGGGGCGTTCCAAACCCACAACGTCATTCCCGTGCAAACGGGAATCCAGTGCACCGAGGCCTGTTTAATGCTGCAGAAAGCTTGCCGGTACGCCAAAAATTCACCTGAAAAGCGAAACGCCGCCTTTACCAGGCTGCCGCCTTTTGCTTGTGCACGCGCCTGCGTGGGTGCGTGATAAGGGCAAAGAGGGGAATGGTGATGAACTTTTCACGCCTGCCTTTGGTGCCGCAATTGCTGTTAGTGTCCGCCCTGCCCTTCGGTGCGGTGACATTTGTCCTCTCGCCTGACGCATTTATGGCCGGCACCCAGTCGATGTCCATGCAGGTGGTATCCGGCGGTTACGCCTCCGCTGGCGAATGCGTGATCAAGGGCAATATCAGCATCAATTCCGGTAAACATATCTACCATGTGCCCGGCCAGGAATTTTACACCCGAACCCGCATCAGTCCCGAATATGGCGAGCGCTGGTTCTGCTCCGAAGCGGAAGCGCAGGCCGCCGGGTGGCACAAGGCCCGGCGGTGAGGTGAGCCGGGACCGGGTGAATTTGAGTTCGACCGGGCAGGAGGTCTCCCCACCGGCATGGTGGCAGGCCGGTACTTGAGCATTTTGTCGATCTGGTGAAGTGTTACCCATGGGGTGAGTCTGTGCGCCGTCAGCGCACGACAAAAACGGGGGTAATGATGACCGATACTGTTCCTTACGCGGCGCGGCTGGATATTGAATATCCGGAACGCCTTGACCGCTTGACCACATTTTTCCGGCTGATCTGGGCCATTCCCATTCTGGTTATTCTCGGGTTGCTCACCAGCTCCGGCAGCGATGAAGGGAGCGGCATTTTGGCCGGACTTTTCCTCGCAACCCTTTTGATGATTGTTTTCAGGCAGAAATATCCACGCTGGTGGTTTGATTTCGCCCTTCAGTTCAACCGCTTCAACATGCGGGTGGCGGCCTATCTATTTTTGTTGACCGACAAATATCCATCCACCGATGAGCCCCAGAATGTGCATCTCGATCTGGATTACCCGGACGCGGAAAATGGGCTCAATCGCTGGTTGCCGCTGATAAAATGGTTTCTGGCCATCCCGCATTATTTGGTTCTGGTCGTGCTGCTTACCGGCGTGATCGCGGCGACCCTCATTGCCTGGTTCGTCATCCTTTTTACCGGGCGCTACCCCCGTGGCCTGTTCGATTTTGTCGTTGGCACCCTGCGCTGGGGCACGCGGGTCTGGGCTTATGCCTGGCTGCTGATCACGGACGATTATCCGCCTTTCAGCTTTAAATAGGGCACCGGCTCCCGCCTGGGATTGCTGCGCGCAATGACGCGTGCGTTTGGGGCCTTTTGTGTCCCTTACCTCATCCTGAGCCTGTCGAAGGATGGGCGGCAGGCACGGTGTTAAAACCCTCGTCCTTCTACAATCTCAGGATGAGGGGTTGGGAGCGTCACAACACCCCACAACGTCATTCCCGTGAAAACGGGAATCCAGCAGCGGGCAGTCCTGCCCGCAAGAAATACACCCTTGGCACCGCCGACGCGGTTCACTGGATCCCCGCCTGCGCGGGGATGACGAGGGGACTGTGAGGTCTCCTGACTTTACCCTCATCGTCATACTCGGGCTTGACCCGAGTACCCATGAGATATTGCGGCGCGATAAGTGGGCATGTGGTGCAGGTAGGTTTCGCCTGATCCCGCCCTGCGTCCGCGTGGCTGGTTGGTCATAGGCCCTCGGGTCAGGCCCGAGGGTGACGAATGGCGTTTAATCGGAAAATGGCCAGCCCTGAATGTTCAATCGATCCAGAAAGTTCCGATAGTAGTAATTGGAAGACAAATCGCTTCGATCATGAGGGCACCAGTCCACAAAACTATTCGTATAGAGCTGCGCTCTAGCCTCATCGGCCTCCTCTAATTTATTGGAATTTTCTAATTTCCGTATTCTGTGCAATTCTCCCGCGTATATTTTCCGGGGAAAATCTAAATCCGGGTGAAGTTTGGTGTCCTTTGTGCCGAAGGTTAAGTTCGCCTTCTCAGCTTCGCCTAAATAGTTAATTTCGGAGATATCGGCCGCCGCCAAAGAAATTCCGTAGATTTCGCCCATTGTAATCGATTCTGACATGGCACCCACCGGAATGATCGGACGATTTATGATGGCTGAATCAAATCTAGTGCCAAATAAATTTGATTGAGAAAAGCCGCTATGATTCAGTAATGCACCAAAGAACTGTGTTCCCATGAGGTCGCAATTTGAAAAATCTGCGGCTTCTATGCGGCAACGATGAAATTGTGCGGCGGCAAAGTTTCCTTTCCTAAAATCCACGCCAGAAAAATCGGCATTTCTAAAATCCAGCCTGAACTTTCTTTGGGTTTCGATTTTGATTTGGTCAACAGATCTTCGCGCTATGACCGTGATGACGGTCTGGATATCTGACCTCGGCCGAGGGCGCTTGCTCAACTCTTCAGTTGGCTCCAGTGATAACGCCGGGGCGTTTTCTCGTACATATGCACAAAGAATTTCCATGATTTGAATGTGGTCACGGGGGCTATCCTGAGCAATGCGCTCGAGGGCATATATTGAGCCGATGCGGACTTCTAAGTTTGGTTGAGAGCTTTCGAAAGTTTCGCGATCAACGATTTCTAATCCATCTGGTCGGAGTGCCGGTAATAATTTTCCTGCTTCGTCTCGCAACCATTCATCGTTGTGCCTTTGGTAACGCGGAGTTTCCACGACCTGTTTGATAGTTTTCTCAGCGCCTAACCCTTCGATGGCCTTATTGATGCGATCGGTGATGTTGCCTTGCTCTGCTATGTCAACCTGCTTCTGCGCTACTATTGAGCGCCAAACGAGGAAAGGCACGCCAACCAAAGCAGCAATCACAAGCCCCATATTTCGAATGGCTTCGTAACGTTCTGTTGCGGATTGAAATTGCTCAGATCCCAAGAGTACCATTGCAAACCGGAAAAAGGTGGCCGGTACGAAAAGCAGGGTCGCCATTATTATAGAGAACGAAACAAGGGCGCCAACCGATTTACTCTTGAAAACGCGGGGGCTGATACAGAGCCATTCGAGCAAGTTCCAACGGTCGTTTTGCATCCAACTAACTCCCCAATCGACTACACTTAACCCTAGCATTGCGAGCTCCGGCCTCAAGGCCTTATTGTTAACCTCGACGATCTGACTTGACCCCATCCAATTTCCCGCTTAACAATCCAGTCCTGAATTTTAATCGAGGAACCGAAAATGCGGTTTGACATTCTCGTAGTCGTTATGGAGCGCATTGGCGCCGCAGGTTGATAATCCCTGCGGACGGTAATGCGCGTGCAAGGCTCCCACAGGGGGCCTTTTTTATTGCCCTGAATTCCAGAGCCGCTAAAACGTCTGGAGATCGGGTTGGGAACGGAAGTCACAGGGGTCACCCACGTCATTTGAAAATGGCGGCCTGTCGCTTCCTCTGAATGAGGGTGAATTAGGAAACGAGGAGACGGCAGAATGGCCGAGAAAATGACCGGCGCGGAAATGGTGATCCAGGCTTTGCAGGATCAGGGGGTCGAACACATGTTCGGCTATCCCGGTGGCGCCGTATTGCCCATCTATGACGCGATCTTCCAGCAGGACCAGATTGAACACATTCTGGTGCGGCACGAGCAGGGCGCAACCCATATGGCAGAGGGCTATGCCCGTTCCACCGGCAAGGTCGGCGTGGTGCTTGTCACCTCCGGTCCCGGGGCCACCAATGCGGTGACCGGTCTCACCGATGCGCTGCTCGATTCCATTCCCATGGTCTGCATTACCGGCCAGGTACCCACCCCGTTGATCGGCTCGGACGCGTTCCAGGAGTGCGACACGGTGGGTATTACCCGCAATTGCACCAAGCATAATTATCTGGTGAAGCGGGTCGAGGATTTGCCGCGCATCATCCATGAGGCGTTTTATATCGCCGGTTCCGGCCGGCCCGGCCCGGTTGTTGTCGACATCCCCAAGGATGTGCAGTTTGCCATGGGCGAATATGTGAAGCCGGCCAATCTGACCAGCCACAAGAGCTATCATCCCCGGATGGATGGCGATCTCGACGCGATTGAAGCGGCGGTTGATTATATGCTGCGCGCCCGCCGTCCGGTGTTTTATACCGGTGGTGGCGTGATCAATGCCGGGCCGGAAGCCTCGGAAAACCTGCGCGAACTGGCAGAATTGACCGGCTTTCCCGTGACCTCGACCCTGATGGGGCTGGGCGCATTCCCCGCATCCAGCAAGCAATGGCTGGGCATGCTGGGCATGCACGGGCGCTATGAGGCCAATATGGCCATGCATGATTGCGATCTGATGATCAATATCGGCGCGCGCTTTGACGACCGGATCACCGGCCGGATTGACGCGTTCTCGCCCAATTCAACCAAGATCCATGTGGATATCGACCCCTCATCGATCAACAAGACCGTGATGGTTGATCTGCCGATCATCGGCGATTGCAATCGCGTGCTTGAAGAGATGATCCGCATCTGGCGCACCAAGACCAATGAATCGCGTGAAGCGGCGCTGGCTCCCTGGTGGAAGCAGATCGACAAGTGGCGCGCGGTCAAATCGCTGCAATACAAACCCTCGGACGAGGTGATCAAACCGCAATTCGCCATTGAGCGGCTGGCGGCGGCAACGAAGGACCGGGATGTCTATATCACCACCGAAGTTGGCCAGCACCAGATGTGGGCGGCGCAGTATTTCCCGTTTGAAAAACCCAATCACTGGATGACCTCCGGCGGGCTGGGCACGATGGGTTATGGCCTGCCGGCGGCAGTCGGCGTGCAGGTGGCGCATCGTGATGCGCTGGTGATCGATATTGCCGGCGAAGCCAGCGTGCAGATGACCATGCAGGAATTCTCCACCGCCATTCAGTATCGCCTGCCCATCAAGGTGTTCATTTTGAACAATGAATATATGGGCATGGTGCGCCAGTGGCAGGAATTGCTGCATGGCGGGCGCTATTCCTCGAGCTATTCGGAAAGCCTGCCCGATTTCGTCAAGCTGGCGGAAGCCTTTGGCGGCAAGGGCATTCGCTGCAAGGACCCAGCAGAGCTGGATGCAGCCATCCAGGAAATGCTCGATTATGACGGGCCGGTCCTGTTCGATTGCTGTGTGTCGAAAGAAGAAAACTGCCTGCCCATGATCCCATCGGGCAAGGCGCATAATGAAATGATCCTGCCGGACACCGCCGATATCGGCAATATCATCGATGAAAAAGGCAAGATGCTCGTTTAGGGCGTTGAAAGGGTAATGACGATGAACGCACATCTTCAGCCGAGCGGATCGGCCTATTTTCTCACCAAGGACACCAATGCGGTCGAACGGCACACTCTTTCCGTGCTGGTCGATAACGAGCCGGGCATTCTCGCACGTATAGCCGGGCTGTTCTCCGCGCGGGGCTTCAATATCGATAGCCTGACGGTCTCAGAGACCGAACATGAAAAGGGCCTGAGCCGCATCACCGTTGTGACGGTGGCCAGCCCCAAAGTGCTGACCCAGATCAAGCTGCAGCTGGAACGGCTCGTGCCTGTCCACAAGGTGCATGACCTGACCGCCGAGGGCAATCCGCTCGAGCGCGAACTGGCGCTCGTCAAGGTGGCGGGCAAGGGCGAGAACCGGGTGGAAACCCTGCGTCTGGCCGATGCCTTCCGCGCCCAGGTGGTGGATGCCTCCACCGAGAGCTTTGTGTTCGAAATCACCGGCAAGGCGACGAAAATCGAGCAGTTCATCGCCCTGATGGTGCCGCTTGGCATGGTCGAGGTGGTGCGCACAGGCCTCGCCGCCATCTCGCGCGGCCCGGAGCGGATGTAAGCGCCTAACCGCTGGCGCTAAGTTCCTCTGCGAGAAAATCGAACACCATTCTGACCCGCCGCGACGTGTTGAGCCCGCGGTGGGTCGTCAGCCACATCGGAAAAGTCATCGGCTTTATCTGATCGGGCAATACCCGCACCACATCAGGGTCCGCATCGCCGATTTTTTCTGGTGCCATGCCAATGCCAACCCCGTGCCGGGCAAACTGCCAATGCACGCAATGGTTGGCGGTGATGACGGTGAGGTTCTGGCGCGTAATTGTCAGCCCCAGCCCGTTGATCGCATTGAGATACTGGTCATTGGCCTCAAAACTGATGAAATCGGCGCGGTTGAGATCCGCCGGTGTCGCCGGATTGCCGATCCGCGCCAGATAGGCGGGGGTGGCATAGAACCGGGCATTCTGGTCATTGAGGCGTTTGGCAATCAGGTCCGGCTGGGTGGGGCGGAAACTGCGCAGCGCAATATCCGCCTCCCGCCGCCGCAAATCCATCGCCGCATTAGAGGCGACAACTTCCACCTCAATTCCCGGCGCTTTCTGGCGCAATCTGGCAATGATCGGCGGCAGCAAATAGGCGGATTCGATTTCGCTGGCGGTGAGGCAGATCGAGCCTTCAATGCTTTGTGCCTGGCCGGAGGCGGCCAGCGACATGCGCCCCGCAGCTTCCCCCATGGCGCGCACATGATCGAGCAATTCAATGCCGCTCGGTGTCAAAACCAGCCCGCGCCCGGCACGCTCGAACAGGATCACCCCAAGCTCGGCTTCCAGCGCATCCACCTGCCGCCCCAGCGTGGGCTGGGTCATGCCCATGGCCCGCGCCGCCGCCGACAGGGAACCTTCTTCTGCGGTGACCAGAAACGCGCGGGCACGGTTCCAGTCGAATTTCACATTGCGCCAATCCATGCGTATACGCATATCATATGAAGATGTTTCGTCAATTTACCGCGCAAAAACGCATGAATATATCTGTCGTCAGTTTTTGAAACACGAACGTATGGGAAAGACAGAATGAAAGCCGCAGTAAACGAGAATTATGGACCCGCCGAGAGCATCGAGATCAAGGATGTGGCACGCCCCGAGATCGGGGATGAACAGGTTCTGGTGCAAGTCTATGCCGCCCCGGTGACCACGGCGGACTGGCGTCTGCGCGCCTCGGCCTTTCCCGGCGGCTTGTGGCTGGTGGGCCGGTTGATGATGGGCCTGTTCGCCCCCCGCAACAAAGTGCTTGGCGTCGCCTTTTCCGGCCGTGTGGTCTCGGTGGGGGAGAAGGTGACAGGCCTGCGCATGGGCGATGCGGTATTCGGCTTTTCCGGCAGCGGCGCCCATGCCGAATATGTGGCGATTGATGCCGACAAGGCGATCACCGCAAAACCTGAAAACCTCGGCTATGCGGAAGCGGCTTCCCTTCCGTTCGGCGCGGCGTGCGCGCTGGTGTTCTTGCGGGATATCGCCAGGATCGAGCCAGGCTGGAAAGTGCTCGTGGCCGGTGCGTCAGGCGGCGTCGGCAGTTATGCCGTACAACTCGCCCGCCATTTCGGGGCAGAGGTGACCGCGATCACCAGCACGGGCAATATCGATATGGTGCGTGATCTCGGCGCGAACCACGTGATTGACTATACGCGGGACGATTATGCGCAAGGTTCAGCGCAATATGACCTGATTTTCGATGCGGCCGGGGTGACCCGCTATGGCGAGGCCAAACGGGTGCTGAAGAAAAACGGCATCTATCTGCCTCTCGAATTCGGTGTGAAAACCATGTTCCAGGCCTTGTGGGCCCGCTATGTCGATCACAAACGTATTCTGCTCAGCGTGTCGGGCGACAGCAAAAGTGATCTGGAAATTCTCGTTGGACTGATCAATGCCGGTGCCTTGCGCGGCGTGATTGACCAGCGCTTTGCCTTTGCCGACATTGTGGCCGCGCATCAACGGGTTGAGACACGTCACGCCCGGGGCACAGTTGTGGTCACCATGACGCCGGAAACCGCATAGGGCAGGTGGCAGAGCGGCAAGAACCCGGCTATACCCGTTGCAGAACGTTGCTTTTTTCGGGACCCTGCCGTGACCAAACTTTCCGTCAATCTGAATGCCGTGGCGCAACTCCGCAACCGGCGCGATGTGGGTTGGCCCAGCGTCACCGGCATCGCCCGGCTGGTGCTGGATGCGGGGGCTGCGGGCATTACCGTGCACCCGCGACCCGATGAACGTCATATCCGGCGCACCGATGTGTTTGAACTGCACGAGGTGCTCAGGGATTATCCCGAAGCGGAATTCAATATCGAGGGCTACCCGTCTAACGATTTTTTGGCGCTGGTTGAAAAGGTCAAGCCGCATCAGGTCACCTTTGTGCCCGATGACCCGGCACAGGCCACCTCCGATCATGGTTGGGACATTGGCGGAAATGAAGAGCTGCTGACCACCTCGATCACCCGGATGCACGCTTTGGGCATCCGCGTCAGCCTGTTTATCGACGAAGATCCGGGCGTCCCGGCGCTGGCAGCTGCTGTCGGTGCGGACCGCGTAGAACTCTATACTGGCCCTTATGGTGCCACCTTCCGGCTGCCGGAGGGGGCAATGCATTTGCAAGCGCTCGCCGCAACGGCCAGCGCTGCGAAAAGCGCCGCGCATAACGCCAGCACGGGCGGGGCGGGACTTGGCGTCAATGCCGGGCATGACCTGACCCTCGAGAACCTGCCCGCTTTTGTAGCTGCTGTGTCAGGGGTCGATGAAGTGTCCATCGGTCACGGCATCACGGCGGACGCGCTGGTACTGGGATTTGCCGAAGCGGTGCGGCGTTATCGGGATGTGCTGGCGGGCTGATTTGCCCGACGCCGGCTAATTCTTGTCTTTTTCCGCGTCAAAGCGTTCCCGGGCAGTCTGCACCTGTTCCGCATTGGCTTTTGCCCAACGGCCGAGCGCTGAAACGGGGCACAACAAATCACGCCCCAATTCGGTCAGCTCATATTCCACTTTCGGCGGTATCGTTGGGTAGACAGTGCGTTCAACAAAACCGTCCCGTTCAAGATTGCGCAGGGTCGTCGTCAGCATTTTCTGCGAGATCGTACCCACCTCGCGGCGTAGCTTCGAGAAGCGCATTTTGCCGTTTCCGAGCAGCGCAACCACCAGAATACTCCACTTGTCGCCAATCCGGGACAGCAGGTCGCTGACCAGGGCGCAGTCCTGATTGACCTCAAAGGGCTGCGAAGGTTCAGGTGCCTCAGTTACCTCAACGTGACCGTGTTTCAAAAAAGTGCCGTCTTGCATGTTGTTCCCGGTATTCATAATTCACCTAGTTACTAACGTATACCAACACCAGGAGCGAATTCCAATGCTTAAGATTGCAGTCATTATCTCCAGCACCCGCGACACACGCTTTGCTGACAAACCCGCCCAGTGGATCTTTGATCTCGCCAGCAAGCGTGACGACCTTGAGGTCGAGATGGTTGATCTGCGCGACTACAACCTGCCGTTCTTCAACGAAGCAGCTTCCAATCTCTGGATGCCGTCAACTGACGAAAATGCGGTGAAGTGGCAGAACAAGATTGCTGAGTTTGACGGCTATATCTTTGTTACCGCCGAATATAACCGCTCGATCACCGGTGCTTTGAAGAACGCACTCGATCAGGCCTACAAGGAATGGAACAAGAAGCCCGCAGCCTATCTTGGTTACGGTGCGATGGGCGCAACACGCGCTATCGAACATCTGCGCCTGATCAATGTTGAATTGCAGATGGCACCGGTCCGCGCCGGCGTGCATATCGGCGGTTCGGAATTCTTCAAGGTCCACCCCATGGGTGCCAATGGCGAGATTGCCGATATCGAAGAAGTCTTGCTGCCGGGCGCCAATGACATGCTGAACGAGTTGAGCTGGTGGGGCAATGCCCTCAAGACGGCCCGCAACGCAGGCTAGGCTCGGCACGAACGGACCTCCCAGTCCGTAGAACGGAAAAGACCGCCCCATGTGAACCATGCGGCGGTCTTTTTTAATGCGTGTTGTTAAGCGTCAGACTTTCAGCTTGTAACCGGTTCTGAAAATCCAGAACACGATGGCAAGACAGATCGCCATGAACAGGGCGATGGCCCCAAGACTGACCGTCACATCGACATCGGAAATGCCGTAAAAGCTCCAGCGGAAACCGGAGATCAGATAAACGATCGGGTTGAACAGGGTCACCGTCTGCCAGAAGGGCGGGAGCACCGAGATCGAATAAAAGCTGCCGCCGAGAAAGGCGAGGGGGGTGATGATCAACATCGGGACGATGTTGAGTTTTTCAAACCCGTCGGCCCAGATGCCGATAATGAAGCCGAACAGCGAGAAGGTGATCGAGGTCAGTGCCAGAAAGGCAATCATCCAGATGGGGTGCTGGATTTCGAGCGGCACAAACAGCCCCGCCGTGCCCAGAATAATCGCACCGAGAATGATCGACTTGGTTGCCGCCGCACCCACAAACCCGAGCACGATTTCCGGCGCGGCAATGGGGGCTGACAGCAATTCGTAGATCGTGCCGGTGAACTTCTGGAAATAGATGCCGATCGCTGCATTGGAGACGCTTTGCATGAGGAGCATCATCATGATCAGGCCCGGCACAATGAAGGCGCCATAGCTGACCCCGTCAATCTCCTCGATGCGGGTGCCGATCGCGGCACCGAAAACGACAAAATAGAGCGAGGTCGAAATGACAGGTGCGAGAATGGATTGCGCCAGCGTGCGGGCAGTACGGGCCATTTCCGCTTTGTATATGGTTGCGATAGCTTGATAGTTCATTTGGCCTCTCCCACCAGGTCGACAAAGATTTCTTCGAGCGAACTCTGCTTGGTTTCCAGATCGCTGAAGGTAATGCCGGCCGCGCTGAGCGTGGCGAGCAGGCTGGTGATACCGGTGCGTCCGGCCTTGGTGTCGTAGTCAAAGGTGAGAACGCTGCCATCTTGCGACAAGGCAACCGCGCCTGCATCAAGCCCCTCGGGCAGGGCGCTGAGCGGTTCGGTCAAGTGCAGGGTCAATTGTTTGCGCCCCATTTTACGCATCAACTCGGCCTTGTCTTCGACCAGCACCAGCTTGCCATTGGCAATCACGCCAACCCGGTCGGCCATTTCCTCGGCCTCGGCGATGTAATGGGTGGTCAGGATGATCGTCACCCCGGCCTCGCGCAATTTGCGCACCACTTCCCACATGCCCTGGCGCAATTCCACATCGACCCCGGCAGTGGGTTCGTCGAGAAACAGGATTTTGGGTTCATGGGCCAGCGCCTTGGCGATGATGACGCGCCGTTTCATGCCACCCGAAAGCGCCATGACCTTGCTGTCTTTCTTGTCCCAGAGGCTGAGATCGCGCAGCAGTTTTTCGATATATTCCGGGTTGGCACTTTTGCCGAACAGCCCCCGGCTGAAGGCGACGGTATCCCAGACCGTGGAGAATATATCGAGCGAGATTTCCTGCGGGACCAGCCCAATCTGGGAGCGGGCAGCGCGGAAATCCTTGATGATATCGTGGCCGCCAACCGTGACCTGGCCGGCGGAAGGATTGACGAGGCCGCAGGTGACCCCGATCAGGGTCGTTTTGCCGGCACCATTGGGGCCGAGCAGGGCAAAAATCTCGCCCGGCTGAATATCAAGGCTGACATCTTTCAATGCCTGAAAGCCGCCCTCATAGGTCTTGGAGAGATTCTGAATCGAAATAATGGGTTGCATGGAAATGATTTTGCATCCTGATTTGCGGACAAAAGGCGGGAAGTCGGCAATAGGTGGTGGTCCGCCCGCCTGAAGTCAAGCGGGCGCAGGTGCAAGTGCTGACAACTCCTGTCAGGGCGTGTCAGGTATTTGGCGTGTCTTCGGCCTGAAGGGCCAGCCGTACGGTCTGTGTGCTGGCCCAAAGCGCTGGCAGCCCCAACACGATGGCGGCAGCGATATAGCCCGGCTCGCCGAAATGAATGAGCCCGCCAAAAGCCCAAACAGCTCCTGCAACGGTGGCCCAAAGCTCAAGATTGATCAGCAATAATTCGGGCAGGGACACCAGCAGCGCCAGTGCGATGGCAGAGAGGGTAAGAGGGCGGTGCAGGGCCGAGGGGATGGAATCAGATGACTGGGACATTTCGTAAAACAGCCTGAAAGCGCTACCGGTTTCGAGCGCGACAGCATGATTGATTCCACCGCGAATGCGGTGGAATTGTGATCATGGCTGAGAGGTTTCTAGCGCCCTGATGCCGCGCTGCCGCCGCTGGACAGGATGACCGGCCCAGAAGCGGAAAATGGTTCAGCGGCGCCCACCCAGCGTCCGGTCCTTGGCGCGTACGGCATAGCCGGATTGCTTGGGCCAAAGCGCATAGGCGGTCTCCTCATCATCAAGCACGTGTATCGCGTGCAATGGCCAGTTGGGATCATCAAGGGCTGTGCGGGCCAGCCCGATCAGATCCGCCTTGCCCTCGGCAATAATCGCCTCGGCCTGCGCCGGTTCGGTGATCAGACCAAGAGCGATGGTGGCAATATCCGCGCCGGAGCGAACAGCCGCCGCCAGGGGCACCTGATAGGAGGGGCCTGTAGCGATCTGCGCGCCGGCAAAACCGCCCGAGGAACAATCGATCAGATCGACACCACGGCTTTGCACTTCCTGCGCCAGCACAACCGAATCCTCAACCTGCCAGCCATCGGGATGCCAGTCCTGCACCGAGAAGCGCATGAATAGCGGCTTTTCTGCCGGCCAGACCGCCCGCACAGCGTCGACGATTTCCAGCGCAAACCGCATCCGGTTCTCGCGGCTGCCGCCATATTCATCGGTACGTTTATTGGCCAGCGGCGAGAGGAACTGGTCGATCAGATAGCCATGCGCCCCGTGAATTTCGACCACATCAAACCCGGCTTCCCCGGCGCGGCGTGCGGCCTCCGCGAAATTGCGCACGAGGGCCTTGATGCCGTCCACCGAGAGTTCATCAGGCGTTTTATAGTCTTCAGCATGGGGCACGGCGCTGGGGGCAACCGGCGTCCAGTCGGCATAGGCATAGTCGATTTTCTCGGCCTCGGTTTCCGCAACCCCGCGCCGCCAGGGAATAGCTGTCGACGCCTTGCGGCCGGCATGGGCCAGCTGAATGCCGGCAGCGGCACCCTGGGCATGCAGGAAATCAACAATCTGCTTGAGCTTGTCGATATGGGCATCGTCATAAATACCGATATCGGCATAGGAAATCCGCCCCTCGGCACTGACCGCCGCCGCTTCCACAATCACCAGACCGAACCCGCCCAGCGCGAAGCGCCCCAGATGCACCAGATGATAATCATCGGCAAAGCCATCCTTTGCGGAATACTGGCACATGGGCGACACCACCGTGCGGTTCTTCAGGGTGAGTGCGCGCAGGGTGAAAGGGGAGAATAGATGGGACATGTAGAAATTGCCTTGGGACAGGTATTGGGAGGAGGGACCTAAACCTGCGCCTTTAATCTTTCATCGGCAAGTACCGATGAAAGAAAAATTCTCACATTGAAGTGAGTGCGACAAGCGCCTGCAAGAACAATGTCTCTTGTCATTTATCTGACATGTATTGAATCGTAAGCTTCGCATCATAAAGTTTCAGGGAACAGTTATGTCGATCACCATCTACCACAATCCCGCCTGCGGCACCTCGCGCAATACACTGGCCATGATCCGCCAGAGCGGGACAGAACCGGAGGTGATTGAATATCTTGAAACGCCACCCAGCCGCGAAAAACTGGTCGAACTGATCGGGGCGATGGATATTTCCCCCCGCGCCCTGTTGCGCCAGAAGGGCACGCCCTATGACGAACTGGGGCTGGGGGACGACAAGTGGTCCGATGACGAACTGATCGACTTCATGATGGCGCATCCGATTCTCATCAACCGGCCGATTGTGGTGACCGGAAAAGGTACAAAACTCTGCCGACCTTCCGAAGCGGTGCTCGATATTCTGCCCAATCCCGATATCGGGCGATTTGTGAAGGAAGATGGCGAAGTCATTGGCTGACCGCCTGATGCATCGGTTGTAAACGACGATCCTCTCAAGCAATCAGCCGCCACCGGGCTGACGCCTTGCCTGTACCAAAATCCCGCTTGCAATTTGCCGAACCGTAACGTACGGTACGGTAAAATTTGGCAAGCATCCGGGCCATAAAGAGCGCGGGGGATTGCCGGGGAGGGGTTTGTCCTTCGAGGTTGAAACGGTGCGGCGGGCTTGGCCCGGCGGTGCGGTTTCGACCCTAGGGCTTTCCCTTTTGAACATGTTTTACAGGCGGGCGCTTGGGCGCTTGGGCGCTGCCTGATCCTGAGGAATTTGGCTTGAGCACTGACACCGTCATTGCCGGACATGAGTTGACCCCGCGTCAGGGCGAGGTGCTGGATGCGGCGCTGTCGCTACTGGTGTCGGTGGGCGACAAGCTGACCATGAATGCGGTGGCGCGGCAGGCGAGCTGCTCCAAGGAGACGCTTTATAAATGGTTCGGCGACCGCGAGGGACTGTTGTCAGCGACCGTGCAATGGCAGGCGGCCAAGGTGCGTATGCCGCAGATCGACAAGGCCCGGCTCGATGCGGCGTCCTTGCGCCAAAGCGTTGAACAGTTCGGGCGCGACCTGCTGGCCGTCTTGGCCGGGCGCACTTCGGTGGCCCTGAACCGGATCGCCATCACCCATGCTGCCTCGGACAGTTCGGGGCTGGGGGGCGTGGTGCTTGAATATGGCCGGCGCACCATGGGCCGGCGGTTAAAGCCGGTACTGGAAGCGGGACGTGACGCAGGCCTTTTGGCCTTTGCAGATAGCGAAGAGGCGTTTCGCACCTTTTTCGGCCTGGTCGTCCGCGACGTGCAGGTGCGGCTCTTGCTGGGTGATACGCTCAGCCTTGAGCCTGATGAGATTGACGCCGATGCCCAAAGGGCCGCGGCGCAGTTTTTCGCTCTTTACGGGGCGAAGGGATAACCGGGCACATGCCCATAAATCTGAATGCGAGAACGGGAGAAACCAATGCGCGTTTATTATGATCGGGATGCCGATCTGAATATGTTGAAGTCCAAAAAGGTTGCCATCATCGGTTACGGTTCGCAGGGCCGTGCCCATGCCCTGAATCTGAAAGATTCCGGCATTACCGATATCGCTGTTGGCCTGCGCCCCGGCTCCTCCACCGCCAAGAAGGTGGAAGCGGACGGCCTCAAGGTAATGAGCGTTGCCGAAGTGGCCAAATGGGCCGACCTGATGATGATGGCGACCCCTGATGAATTGCAGGCCGACATCTATCGCGACGAAATCGCCCCGAACATCCGTGACGGCGCTGCAATCGCCTTCGCCCATGGCCTGAACGTACATTTTGGCCTGATTGAGCCGAAGGATACCGTTGACGTGCTGATGGTTGCGCCCAAGGGCCCCGGCCACACCGTGCGCGGCGAATTCGAAAAAGGCGGCGGCGTGCCCTGCCTGATCGCTGTCCATCATGACGCAACCGGCAATGCCCATGACCTTGGTCTCGCCTATGCATCAGGCGTTGGTGGCGGCCGTTCGGGCATCATCGAGACCAATTTCAAGGAAGAATGCGAAACCGATCTGTTCGGTGAGCAGGCTGTGCTTTGCGGTGGTCTGGTTGAACTGATCCGCGCCGGTTTCGAAACCCTGGTTGAAGGCGGCTATGCGCCTGAAATGGCCTATTTCGAATGCCTGCACGAAGTGAAGCTGATTGTTGACCTGATCTATCAGGGCGGCATTGCCAACATGAACTATTCGATCTCCAACACCGCTGAGTGGGGCGAGTATGTGTCGGGTCCGCGCATCATCACCTCCGAGACCAAGGCTGAAATGAAGCGGGTTCTCGCTGACATCCAGTCCGGCCGTTTCACCTCCGAGTGGATGCAGGAATACCGCGCCGGCGCATCGCGCTTCAAGGCAATCCGCCGCAATAACGACGCCCACCAGATCGAGGAAGTCGGCGCAAAGCTGCGCGAGATGATGCCCTGGATCAAGGCAGGCGCTTTGGTCGACAAGGACCGCAACTAGTCGGTTCGGAGCGATTTTTCCAGCCATGAAAGCCGCGGGACATGCGCCCGCGGCTTTTCTTATGGGCCTAACGCCGCCTGATCAGGGCATCCTTGCCCACTTTCAGAATGACATTGTCGCCGGAGATTTCCGAGATCTGGTCCGGGGTAACATAGCGGTCGGCAGCAAAAAGGCTTTCGCCATCAACCCGGATAAAGCCGCGTCGCATCAGGTCATCATGCATTTCGCTGGGCACCTGGTCGACGTGCAGGGTTTCAAGGATATTGGCGATCAGACCGCCGGGCTTGTTGTCCACGGGATTTGGCGCGACCTGCTCAACCGCGACGCTGGCCGGGTCCTCGTCAGACATCTTTATCCGGTCGACAGTACCGATCCTGTCGCCCGTATGGTCGAGCACGTTCATGCCCTCATAGACTTGTTCAAGTGGATTGTGCATCACGTCCTCCTGAGATGGCTCAAGAGGTAAACGGCCTATACCGCTCTCGGTTCCCGCAACAAAAGGGCGGTCGTGGCCCTGTTAGTGCTCAGTCAGGTCACCGCAACTGCCACGCAAGCTGTAAACGACCCCGGAATCCGTGTAATCCAGTTGGGCGTGGCCGCCAAAATCAACCGGCACGATCTGGCACATCAGCTTGCTGCCAAAACCCTGACGGGAAGGCGGTTGGACTGGTTGGCCGGTATTCTCGCTCCAGATAAAAAAGAACCTGTGTTTCGTATCGGTGTCCTCGTCCAGACCCCATTCAATGGTCAGGCCGCCATCCGTATGCTTGAGCGCACCATATTTCACGGCATTTGTCGCCAGTTCATTGACGGCTAGCGCCAGTGCCAGCGACTGGCGTTCATTGATGGAAATTTTGGGCCCCGTCATGCTGACCTGTTCACTGAAATTGCCGATATGAGGCTTCAGGGCATCGGTGACGACTTCAAACAGTTCCGCACTGTCAGATTGCCGCTCCAGAATCTTGCTGTGTGCTGTCGCCAGCGTTTCAATGCGATGCAGCAACGCCCCGCGCGCTTCTTCAACAGACTCGGCATTCCGCAAGGTCTGGTTGGTGATCGCGGAGACGGATCCCAGCATGTTCTTCATGCGGTGTTGCAATTCCCGGTTCAGAAAATCAGAGCGGCGCTGGGTCTCGACCTTGGATGTGGTTTCGATGACCGTATCCATCATGCCCGCAACATTGCCGTGCTCATCGTAAATCGGGCTGTAGCAGAAGGTAAAATAGGCTTGCTCGTCATAACCGTTGCGGTTGATGACCAGGGGAAAGTCCTCGATGAAAGTGGCATCGCCTGACATGGCGCGCTTGGCAATTGGCCCCAGATCATCCCAGACTTCCGCCCACACCTTGGCAAAGGGTGACCCGAGCACATTTTGTTTCTTCCCGAGAATGGGGGAGAACGCGGTATTGTAAATCGTAATGAGATCAGGCCCCCAGGCGATGGCCTTGGGGAAATGGGAACTCAGCATCATCCGGACGGCAACCTTGAGCGCCGCCGGCCACTCCGCCATAGGCCCGAGAGGCGTATCTTCCCAACGGTGCTCTGCGACTGCGCGCGACATGACATCTGCCGCTGGCGTTATAGTCTGGTCCATGCGTGCGGAGTTCCAGTTTCATCTCGCGACATTTAACTGACGCAGGCGACACAGCGCAAGTTTATAAAGGTCAAACAGCAGCCTAGGTGCAGTGCGTCATGAACGGCTTCTGCGGCTTTCCCCGAATTCAGGCCCATCAAAGTGGTCATAATAGGACCCTGTTCCCTGAAGGTCAGGTGGGTACCCTTTGCGGCGCTGGAAATTTCGACATGTTTTCCGCCAGGCCCGTCCGCGATAGCGAAGTAACGGGCGAAGTGATTTCGCTTTGCCAAAAATGCGCGGCCAACAGGCCAGAAGGGCTTGATTGCCGGGCAGCGGGGTGGTCTTGTGCCGCAAATCGGGCGCAGCTAGGAAACCATAATGACCGTTGCCACAGATATCGCGCGCATCATCGCGCAGGAACAGCAATTGGTCTTTGAAGGTTTCGACCCCGACATTGCCCTGGCGCTCGGACTGGATATCAAGGCGCGTGCAGAAGACATGGGCCAGGCGGTTGCCATAGATGTGCGGCTTTGGGACCGGCAATTATTCTGGTTCGCCATGCGGGGGACCACCGCCGATAACGCCGAATGGGTGCGCCGCAAGATCAACGTGGTCCGCCGGTTTCAGAAAAGCAGCTATCGCATGCTGCTGGAACGGGGCGGCGAGGGCGTGATGCAACCCCATTGGGGACTCGATTTTTCCAAATACGTGTTTGCGGGCGGCGGCTTTCCGATCACGGTGGAAGGGGTGGGGGTCGTTGGCGCGGTCACCGTCTCGGGGCTGCCGGGCCGCGATGACCATGGTCTGGTGGTAGAGGCGCTATGTGTCGCAACCGGCGCCGACCACGACGCGCTGGCCCTGCCACCGCAATAGAACCGCCGCCTGCGGTTGACAGACGCAGCGGTTTTCCCTGAGTTTTCCGTTTCGGAGACATAAAGATGCAACTTGCCTATACAGTTCTGGACGTTTTCACCAACAAGCCAATGACCGGCAATCAACTTGCCGTTGTCGGCAAGGCCGATGGATTGAGCGACGACCGGATGCAGGCCATCGCGCGGGAATTCAATCTGTCTGAAACTGTGTTTGTGCGGCAGCCGCTGGTTGAGCGGCATACGGCATCTCTGCGCATATTCACGCCCTCCATCGAACTGCCTTTCGCCGGGCACCCCACTATCGGCACGGCGGTGCTGCTGGGCTTGCAACAGCGTGCGGCGGCGGTGCGGCTGGAAGAGCCGATTGGCCTTGTGACCTGCATCATGGAGCGCGTCACGCGCAATTCCGGCGTTGCCCGTTTCAAGCTGCCCATATTGCCCGAGGAAAAGGGGCCGGGCCCAGCGATAGCTGATGTCGCCACAACCCTTGGCATTGCGCCTGATGAAATCGGCTGCGGTGCCTACACCACACCGATGCATTATTCCGCCGGGGTGGATTTTTATCTGGTGCCTGTCAGGAATGCCGAGGTTCTCAGCCGGGTGAAACTGGAACGGCGCGGCTGGAACGAGGTTTATCCCGCCGGCCACAACGCGGTCTATGTTTTCACTGAAACCCCGGAAGAACGCGGCAATGATTTCGCGGCCCGCATGTTTGCGCCCGGCATGGGTATTGGCGAGGATCCCGCGACCGGCGCTGCCGCGGCGGCCCTGATTGGCCTGATCGCCGCGGTCGGGCCGCACGAAACGGGGCAGGCAGGTTATCGTTTGCGCCAGGGCCATGAAATGGGCCGGCCCAGCCTGATTGAATTGCAGGTGGGGCTGGAGGACCGCAAGCTGGTGCATGGCGGCATTGGCGGTTCGGCAGTGATTGTGGCGGAAGGCCGGCTGGACCTGCCAGATTGAGCCGGGATGGGCACCCAAAAAACTTTATCGCCTTTCAAACCCCAAGGGTGCTATCCATTTGAAACGTGAACACTGAGGGGGCCTTCATGGACATTTTCGTCAATATTCTGGTTTTTCTGCATCTGGCCGCTCTGGTTTTCGGCATGGGCTCGGGTTTTGCCCTGTCCCGGCTTGGGCCCTATTATGGCCAGGTAGGTGAGGACGCCAAACTGAAACTGTTCGTTCTGGGGCGCCGTTACAGCAAAACCGCCAATATGGCGCTGGCTGTTTTGTGGATCACCGGCCTGCTGACGGTCTGGCTGAAATATGGTGGTGTTGCGGGGCTCTCGGGCTGGTTCTGGGCAAAAATGATTCTCGTGGTCATTCTCAGTGCTTCAATCGGCATGGGGTCTGCCGCCTACCGCAAATTCGTGGGTGGTGATGTGGGCGCCAGCTCTCGTGCGGCAATGGCCGGGCGCATCAACCTTGTGGCCGGGTTGGGGGTTATTCTGTGCGCTGTGTTTGCCTTTGCGTGACGACAACAGACTGGAAAATTTAACCCAAACTGCGGCACAGCGCTTCAAGGGCTTGCAGAACCGTATATTTTCGCGCATCTTAGGGTCACAAGGTGCCGTTTAGCACACTAGGGAAGTTTGATGCAGAATAGACGAGCCAAAGCGATAGCGATTGCACGGAGCGAGAACAACTCGCTGCGTCTACAGCTTATTGCGCTCGGTCTGTTGCTCCTTCCGGCACTTCTCCTCCTCCTTATCGGCCCCTAGGCACCGGCGGCTCGCGATGCGAGCGGGTGTGTAGGGGATAACGTCTTTTGCCGAACATTGAATTTGTCCGGCCGCGAAGCTTTCTGCTTCAAAGCCGTTTGATCAGGAAACGACCATGACGACCGAAACACCCGCGCCCCAGGGCAATACCGATCAGGTTTTCATTTTTGACACGACATTGCGCGACGGCGAACAATCGCCCGGCGCAACGATGACGCATCAGGAAAAGCTGCAGATCGCCGAAATTCTCGACGCCATGGGCGTCGATATTATCGAGGCCGGTTTCCCCATCGCCTCGAATGGCGATTTCGAGGCCGTTGCCGAAATCGCCCGCCGGTCCAAAAAATCTGTGATCGCCGGTCTGGCCCGCGCCATCATCGCCGATATTGACCGGGCGGGGGAAGCCGTGCGCCACGCCCAGCGCGGCCGCATCCATACCTTTGTCTCTACCTCGCCGATCCATCTGGCCCACCAGATGAAAAAGACCGAGGACGAGGTCATCGAGATCATCACGAAGACAGTGACCCATGCCCGCAACCTCATCGATGATGTGGAATGGTCGGCGATGGATGCAACCCGCACCCCGACCGAATTTCTGGTGCGCTGCACGGAAGCCGCCATCAAGGCAGGTGCGACCACCATCAATCTGCCCGATACGGTCGGCTATTCGACGCCGCAGGATTATTATCAGCTGTTCCATGATGTGATCGAGCGCGTGCCGGACAGCGACAAGGCGATTTTCTCGGTTCATTGCCATAATGATCTGGGCATGGCCGTGGCCAATTCCATCGCCGGTGTCCGTGCCGGTGCACGGCAGGTTGAATGCACCATCAATGGTCTGGGCGAGCGCGCCGGCAATGCGGCCCTTGAAGAGATCGTTATGGCCATCCGCACCCGTGGCGATGCCTTGCCCTATCATACCGGCATCGAAACCACCCATCTGGCCCGCGCCTCCAAGGTCGTGGCAGCGGCGGCGAATTTCCCCGTCCAGTACAACAAGGCTATTGTCGGCAAGAACGCCTTTGCCCATGAAAGCGGTATTCATCAGGACGGCATGCTGAAAAACGCCGAAACCTATGAAATCATGACCCCGGAAAGCGTCGGCATCAAATCGACCTCCCTGGTCATGGGCAAGCATTCAGGCCGCCATGCCTTCAAGGAGAAGTTGAAGGAATTGGGCTATGATCTGGGTGACAACCAGTTCCAGGAAGCCTTCCAGCGTTTCAAGGATCTGGCCGACAAGAAAAAGCACGTCTATGACGCTGATATCGTCGCTCTGGTCGATGATGAAGTGGGTTCTGCCTCCGACCGTATCCGGCTGGTCGACATGGAAGTTGTCTCCAAGACCGGCGGTGTGCACCGCTGCGACATGACCTTGTCCATCGATGGCGAAAACAGCACGGTCAGCGTTGAGGGCACCGGCTCGGTCGACGCGATTTTCAATGCCATCAAGACAGCCGTCAAAGCTGACCCGCATCTGGTGCTTTATGGTGTCGATGCGGTGACGGGCGGCACGGACGCGCAGGCCAATGCTCATGTGCGTCTCGAAATGAACAACCGCATCGTCTCGGGCAATGCCGCCGAAGCGGATACGCTGGTCGCCTCGGCCCGCGCCTATCTCAATGCCTATAACCGCTTGCTGGTCGAGCGCGGAGCCTCGGCACAGGGCGCGCTGGCCGGATAGGCCTCAAGGCCCCGAACAGATTTAAAGGCTCGCTGGTGATCGCCTGCGGGCCTTTTTTATATACCGGGGCGTTCACACTTGATGCCCGGTCCAACACAAGCCCGTGAGATGGCTGAAACTTCCATTGTGTTGCCCCGTTACTCCTGCACAGATCAAGAAAAGCGCCAATGACGGCACAAAACGATCCGGAGTGAAGTGATGACAATCAGAAACGGACTGATGGCCTGGGGCACAGCCGCGGCCATGGTGATGGGCAACACGGCAATGGCCGGCGCTGCGGACACAAAGACCGCGGTCTTCGCGGGCGGCTGTTTCTGGTGCGTGGAAAGCGATTTTGACCATGTCGATGGCGTTCTCGCAACGATCTCCGGCTATACCGGCGGCACGCTGGAAAACCCCACCTACAAGGATGTCACAAAGGGCGGCACCGGCCATTATGAGGCGGTCGAGATCACCTATGACCCTGCAAAGGTGACCTATGATGAATTGATGGTCGCCTTCTGGCATTCGGTGGACCCAACCGATGCCGGTGGCCAGTTCTGTGACCGGGGCGACAGCTATCGCACAGCAGTTTTTGTGACACCCGAACAGCGGGAAGTGGCGGAAGCATCAAAGGCGGCGGTTGCGGGCGAAATCAGCGCGCCGATCGTTACCGAAATTCTCGATGTGGCGACCTTTTATCCGGCAGAAGATTACCATCAGGATTACTACACCAAAAACCCGGTGCGCTATAATTTCTACCGCCTGTCCTGCGGGCGCAATCAGCGGGTCGACGACGTGTGGGGTGCCAATTCCTATCTCGGCATCAAACACTAGAATAGCGTCAGCAAAAGCAGCCCCGGCGCGCCTGAAAGCGGCCGGGGCCATTGTTTATTGCTTCTGTGTGAGGAGAGCTTCCGCCTGCACAACGTTGATGTCGAGCTTGTTGTACGGAATTTCGATGCCGGCCTTGTCAAAGGCAAGTTTCGCCTCTTCGGTGAACTGGAACAGCGCATCCCAGTAGTCCGACGTCGGCACCCAAAGGCGCAACAGCATGGTCACGGCACTGTCGCCGAGGGTTTCGACATAAACCACGGGCGCCGGGTCGGGCAGGACGCGCTTGTCGCCTGTCGCGATTTTCATCATCGCCTTGCGGGCCGCCGCAATATCCGCGTCATAGGCAATGCCTACCCGCAAATCGATGCGCCGCCGGGTCTCGCGGCTGTAATTGGTAATGGCGGAATTCCACAGCTGCGAATTCGGCACAAACACATAAACCCCGTCCGCCGTGCGCAACCGCGTGCCGAACAGGCCGATTTCCACCACCGTGCCGGCCACGCCCTGACCATCAATATACTCGCCGGTTGAAACCGGCCGCAGCCAGATCAGCATAACCCCTGAGGCCACGTTGGACAGCGTGCCCTGCAAGGCCAGCGCGATGGCAAGGCCGGCCGCACCCAGAACGGCCAGCACCGAAGTGGTTTGCACCCCGAGCTGGCTGAGGGCGATAACGACAGTAAAAATCAGAATGCCATAGCGGGCACTTTGTGCGAGCAGGGGGGCGATGGTCTTGTCAACGCCGCGCGCATTGGGCAGCAAATTTGTGACCATTCCCGCCACAAAACGTGCGGCTGTCCAGCCGACGACAAGAATGATGATCGCCGTTGCGAGCGAGGCCACATTGTTGATGAGCCATTCGGACGAAACGGAATAGAGTTCGGCGGCTTGCATAAAGGCTGGTTCCTGAGTTTCCGGTGAGAACTGGTTATTCATACTATCAAACCAGCACATTATTAAAAGTGCCGAGCTTTTTGTGGACAGGTGTTCCAAGCTTTGCTAGAGAGGCCCATCTTCCGCGCCAGCAGGGGCCACGCACTTTGTGTAATGGCTGAAAATGGCAGGGATTTGGGTGTGTAGCTCAGTTGGTAGAGCAGCTGACTCTTAATCAGCGGGTCTGGGGTTCGAGCCCCCACTCACCCACCAAATATTTCAATGACTTAGCGTTTTGGCGAATCCCGAAAAATAAAGTGACGTCCAAATGACGTCCAGCTGGAAAAATTATTCCTGCCTCTACAGCGCAAATTTGGGGAATTCGCACCAGCCTAAGTCATGAATGCAGTTGAGTAGGCTCTGCACCGTGCACTACACAGCTGACGTGGCGGATTTTTGGTGTATCGGTTGTTTGCAGTGCGCCGATACCGGTGGTCTGGGTTAGCTCTTCCCTTCTGACCGTCTCATCCCCAAAGCAGCCGTCATGGGTTGCTGGCGAACGACTATATTGGGCGGGAAGCGGACGTTCGCTGCAAAGCGGACCAACGTCACCAATGCTCCAAAAGCGGACACTGGCCCAAAGTCAGTTTTCGAACCCAAGCAGAAGCTCAAACAAGTTGCAAAGGTGTCGGCTTTGATGGCCAAATCGGTCGCGAAGCATACCGAGGGCACGACACGACAAATCTGAAACGCTGCTTTGCCAAAATATGGCTGAGGTCAATGTGAATAGTCTACTCCAGCGGCGCGTCACACAATTTCACCATCATCGAAGAAGTGGACGCTCTTGCGAGATAACATCAGATCTCCATAGCTCTTCTCGCGGTGCCATATCTTGATGTCTGCAGTCCAACCCACCCTGAGCCCAAGGCGATGTGCTGCAGCAGCGACCTCATCTCTCCGCATTTCGCTCAAACAACCACATCGGCTATTGCCACCCTTAGGGTAAAGGTTGGTCCAGTGATCGTTCCATGTCGTCCAGCGCCCAACAGGCTGTTGTCCTACCTTTGTGATTATCCCGCCGTCCGCGCAGCGGTACGAAATCGGTTGAGAAAAAGCGTAGCTTGCGGGAAGGCTCAAGCCCAAGTGGAACAGATCGCCGAGCCAGTAGCCAAACGGGAACGGGAAAATTTCGACGCACAACGGAAGGCATTTGCCTTGAGCTGCCGGCCGGAATCGGTCCTCGGCTTTTAGCTGGCTTGGTTGCCCAAAAAACAGCGTTCCGGTAGGGAGCTCCCAAGCTGAACCGCCGAGGTCTGCTATGTCGGTTTCGGGAAGCGGAATATAATCGTCGCTCAGAAGCGTACAGGATACCGTGAGTGACGAGAATTCCGCGATGCTCAGGGAGAGTGGCGTCTTTATGTGCACGGGAACCAAAGATCCGGATGCTGTTCCTGCCTTCAGAATTTCGCGTATGACAGGCTCAAGCGAAGTATCTTCATCCGCGCACAAGTCTGGAAGCGCGCCTAGCCAATGGGGCCGGTCAACGCGCTCGATGTCTACGAGACCGCGATTGAGCGGCAAGCATTTGGAAGCTGCCGTATAGGCAACATCCAGCGGCATGCCCCAAAGGTCAACCGCGCAATGCAGTGTTCGCAAATAGGCTGATCGATAAATATCACCCTGACGCTGATCGATCTGTACCGACACGCCTGACCTTTCCAAAGAAGTTTCGAGAAAATGGTAGGGAAACCCCGAGTGAGGAGCGTCGGTAGTACTTCTCGTGTTTTCCCATTCGAATCCCCATTGCCTCATAAAGGGGAGACTAGACATCTGTTCCAAGCGCGTCAGTTCGTCGCCAAGTGACGATGGAACTTGCGATGTTCGGTTGCGCAAGAAGTACTCGGACGATTCGAACGAAGGGGGTACTTCATCGCAGTGTTGAGATGCCCAATCGTCGAGAGAGGCGAGCGGTCCGTAGACCTCTTTCAGTATGAAGTCGGCGAGAATAGACGGACACGCGATTTTTTTGGTGAGGGTGCTAAGGCTCGGAAGGTGGTTACTGTCAGCCGTCAATAGAACGGCCAGCCCTGAGCAAGTCTCGTTTTCTGTTCGTCGTTCTCCGAGCCAGGACAGATAGGTCTGAAGCGCGGTCGCTCCGAAGGACGGATCGCCAAGCAACTTCGCATATTCACGAGCTGCTTGCAGCCTTGCAAACCGAACCGGCCAATTGAGCCTCTCGAGAATGAAGCGCGCTGAGTCCATCATTTGAACCAAGCGCAAGGTGGGATAGGTTGGTCGGAGACTTCGGATACTAAGATCTCGACGAAGTTTTTCGTCAGGTTGATCGCCAGATCTTTCTGCCCGACGAGGAGCAAAAAGCGCACGAGATAGCGGAAACCGATCGCAAAAGAATAGCCCAAGCGCTTCCAGTAGGGAGCTCGGTCGGAGGTATCGCGAATGTATTCCTTCCATCTTTCTGGGAAATGCTTTGCGGCGGCTTCAAGTCGGCGATTGATCTCTTCCTCAGAGGTCCAGTTCGTCTGCCAGCCATGACGCGCGATATGGGCACGAACCAGCCAGCGGTATGACTCCTCGCGCTCCTCCACCTCGAGGCTCACTTCAAATGCCTCATTGAGCACTTCCTCGGCGATACTACTGGAATAGCTTTCGCCATCAGAATATGTACGAATTGCCTCAAGTGCCTGTTTCGAGAGGCCTTTTGCGCCCCAGTGATGCAACCATAACCTCGCCGCCGCTCGCTGGTCTTTGTAATCTATCCTATAGTCTCCCAAATCCTCCACCAGCTTTGCAAACTCGGACACCTTGTATTTCGTCGCATCAGGGGCGTCGACTCTCGAAATGTCGGATGAGCTGTTTGAAGGATGATAGGTGTGATCGGTGGGCATTCCGCCCAGAAGTCGAACCTGTTGCTTTGCAAGGGCCTTCGCTTCTGCATTGCCGCGCTTACCGAGGGCGGCAATGTCTTTGAACTCGACAAGAGTTCGAGCTAGCGCACGCACGTCGGGCGTAGCGAAATCGACCAGCTTGATATGCTGTTCCAGCACGGCCTCTGCGAGGTGGTACTCATCTTGTGCGATATGATGCGAATAGAAATGTATCAGCCGCTCAGGGCATACCCGCGCGACAGTTTCGATGAGCGCGGTTCTCGCGTGATTTGTGCCCTTGCCGTCAGTGAATTCTGTAATCTGCTCGACTATGGAGACAATCTTCTCGAGCAAAGGAGTCACGTCAACACCCGCCATCACGTGGATATCTTCGATAGTATCGAGCACATCATATATCCAAGGATCTTTTCGCCATCCATAACCGATGAGACAGCTGGCCGCTCGGGCGAGGAGAGACTTCGCCGGCAGATCATACAGTAGCGCATACTGTGAAAGCTCGATCCATCGGTCCGCCCTTTGGTTGAATTCGGTGATAGTCCGCGCCTCGTCGGCCACCGCCGCATCTAATGCGATCCGCGCCAGCGAAGATTCAAGCAGTGGAAGGTTGCTCTCGATTTGTGCTGCCATCCACGAACCTTCATCCCAGTGTTTCGAAGCGCGAGCCCTGCGCAACTCGTCGGGAGACACTTTCAGCACGCGACCTGCCGGGCTTTTAACGGCATGCAGCCCTATCGCGATTTCACGGAGTGCATGAACGAAGGAAAAATACTGCGTGCCCTCCGGGTCCGCGAGACTGCCGCGGCGAACCGGCTCAATTTCACGCGCGGCGTAATAAGGCGCAGCGAAAGACAGCTGCGCGCGCCCCGCCGCGATATCTTTGGCCAAAGTCGTCAGACATTGAAATACCGTTCCCACCCAGCCTTCAGGAGGAGTGCCGCTGATTTCGTGGCCATTGAGATAGTTCGAAAGTGCAGTGAAGAAGACAGAAACGAAGTAGCTTTCGACATCTGGATTGCGGCCGTATTCGTAGTCCTTACGGATCGGGCCTTTTGGGTCTGGAAGGCTCGTTTGGCGCTGTTTGTCTGTCGATTTATGGAAATGGCGCCAACACGAAAGAAGTGGGCTGACCTTTGAGCGTGGTGAGTAGGTGCGGGAGACATCTTGTCCCGTCGCAGAAGCCACGATGACGAGGGCCTCTTCAATGTGAAATCGCCAGGAAAGATCATTCTTTGCCTTGAGTGACTTTGCCGCCTGGATGAGGAGATCGGCTCGCTGCTCTTTACGAAGGCAAAAAACAAATGTCCTGAAGGAACTGTTTCGTGCTGCGTCGACCCGAAATCCTTTGAGGAATTCAATTACGCGTGCGGACTCCGTCTGCGGAAATATTGCGGCGATCTCAAGAAAGTGGCGGACCAAGAGTTCGAAATCACGATCAGGATGATGGCGAAGCTCTATCCAAAGATTAACTCGCCGACGCAGCTCTTCGAAGGCGTCTTCGATTATATCTGACGTGCGATCTGGCACCGTCTTAACAAGCGTAACAATCTCGTCGGAGCCGAGTGAGCCAAGCTGATCGGCCGAGAACACGACGCTCTCGATGTTGGAGGCAGCCCGTATCGCCACTTCCGAGAAGTCACCAAATTGCTGAACTTGAAACTCAGGGCCGTTGTCCACCCGTGTTTTGAGGGCGCGTAATTCGGTGGTGCGGACATAGTCATCGTGCGAAAAGGCCAATTCCTCAGCCCGAGAAAGAATCTCAATGATCTGATCAGGTGGCCACCCTTCGACAAGGGAGTCTATGACCCATTGGCGCGTTGTGCAGGTAAGCAGGTCGCCTTCGTCTCCATTCTGCGCCTTGATGATCCAATACCAGCCCCAGCGTTGGAAATTTGGTGCTTCATTCTTTAGCCATTCCACGATTTTCGGCAGTAGAGCCCTAAATGATGGGGCGTGATCATCCCGCTCCATTGCAAAGGCAAGCAAACTGCCGTGGAACGGTGCGACGCCCGATCGCTGAAACTCAAGGAGATGGTCTATTTCGTCGAGTGGACCAAAGCATCGTCGCAGTCCATCTGAAACCGGAGCCAGCCATCGCGTGGATGGTCTGCTTCGCAGAAGGCGACAGATCGCGCCACAGTCCAGCATAGTACTTTCGGATGTCGCCCTCGGGACAGCTGGGAAGGCGTGCGATTTCTTCGGGCGAAAATGCAAGTCCGTGTCGAACCATCGCTTCGAATGAATATATCAAGTGTAGAGGGTGGCCCAATGAGGTAGCGTAGAACGCGTCTCCAATCGCGCCGAGTTCATGTTGTTCCGTTTCAGTCGAGTGAACGTTGCTAAGCAACACCCGCCCGGCCTTGTGCTGCAGGACCACCCACCGTTGAACCGCATCGCGGTCCATCTGCGGAACCTCGATCCACGACTCACTGGTGACATGCTGGATCAACCGAAGAGGCAGACAGCTGTCAGCGACTCTTTGCGTGCCGACCAACACCGTTACGTTAGGCGGGCAGGGAAGAAGGGCATTGAAAAGTTGGTTCATCTGGCTGAGATCAGCATACTCCCTGGCCACATGGTCAAGTCCGTCGACCACAACCACGAACGGCTTCCCCTTTTTAGCGAAATGAGCGCCACAGGCGCCCACCCATTTCCTCAATTCAGTCGGAGTCTCCTCAAGTCCTTTCACGGCGTCTCGGTAACGAACCACCATTTGATCCATGAATGACGAAGCGATGTCCGCGAAGGAGTTTCGGTCGCCGGAGTCAGCCAGCGACAAGAAGTAATGGTGCCGTATCGTGGGCACTTCTTGCTTATGCAGTTCGTTCACCGCATAGGTCAGATAGGTACTCTTTCCACGACCAGGCGAACCCCAGAGCGCCCAGATCCCTGGCTGATCGGTCACACGCTTCATGAGGTCATCATGAAAGGGGCGACTGGGTGGCTCATACCCATCGGGGATACGGAAGTCCTGCGAAAGAGGTTGCGGTCTCTTTCGGGTGATAATCTGCGCTAGATGATTGTGCGTGATCCTTCCGTCCGGCCGCGGCTCGTTTCGTATCGACGCCCAGCGTCTTGCTTGGTGGAGAAGGAGGAGCCACCCTTCGCTGTTCGTAGATGACGGAACCAGCCGTCCGCGGAGGTTTGCCTCTAAGCGATTGATCATCGGCTCTGAGTGCTTGAACTCAAAGCTCGAAAAAAACTCTCAGCCTCGGCGGCACCGCCCAACTCCTTTTCAACGGTGGCTCGAGTGGAGTCGTCAAGAGCTCCCATATCGACCAACGCACCGGCAAGAGACTTTGCAAACTCGGAATCTGGCCGCCGGTTCGTTCTGAGGCAAGCAGACTTCACCTTGCCACTAAGCGATAGCCTCTTTAACGACGTTGCCCACTTATACAGCCGTGAGGTGCCCTTTGGTGTCTTTTCAAGAAGCCACTCCCAACCAAGGGGGTAAGTATCCGGTCGCGGTGTGAATTTGACTTGCGTAAGCTCGAACGTCCCGTCTGGCAACGCGGCAACTACGTCGTCCAGCGCACCAAACTCGCCGTCCTCTGATTCCAGCTGGATCCATTCGTACTTATCCGGATCGCGAAAGTACTCGACAAGAGTTTCAATCCCGATGAGGTCCTGGTAATCAAATCCTGTGCGCGTTATCGCTGCATTTTTGATGGAAAATTCTGTCACGTCTTATCCAAAAACCCAAGATTTCAAAACAAATACCTCAACTACGATTTTCGCCACCCCCTCTCACGATAAACTTTATCTAGTTTGGGTTGGGGTGCACTCTTTTTGGCCAGATATCCGCATTGGAACCTGCGACTCGATGTCGTTGGATCAGCTGCCAACACTCTCCGCTTTGTGTCAGACACAGTCATTCAAAGTGCAAAGTACGAAGATCAGCAATGGGCCGAAAGCGGTCATCCCGCTTCCTGCATCAACCTCTCCAAATGCTCGCGGCACACCATATCCACGAGCTGGTGGAGAAGGGCGGTGTGCTCGCCGAGCCAGACGAGGGCTTCCTCGCTGATCTCGTAATGCTCTGAGTAGCGCGCTTTCACGTAAGCTTCGTTCAACGTGTTGAACCAGGCACGAAAACGTTGTTGGTCTCGCGGCCATGCTTCAGCAAGCCGTCGGTTCTGCTCCTCCGACAGCGAACGAAGGAACGCGATGTTGTGAGAGGCGGGCCCGTAGTTGGTCAAAGTCAAAAGCACGGTGGAATAGGCACCTTCAATTGCTTGGTGCAGACTAAAGGCTGCACCTTTCCGCCAAACGTCGTCATCTTTCGATTGACCCAATTGCAGCACCGAGGTGTCCAGCATCATTTTTGCGCCAGAAAATCGCACGTCAAAATGCCGCTTCGCCACCCGCAACCGATCCTTCGGCGAGAGCAGCTTCGGCTCGGCCAGCGGCTCGTCATCGAGCTCGTAAAGAACAATGCCTTCCTTGCGAATGTCAGAGAAGAAATACTGGCCTTCCCGAAGATAGGTGTTCACCTCTCGCCGGGAGTGCACAATGAAGCTGACCGGGGTCTCGATATGCTTGTCCCGGATCAGTCGATCCTTGGCCTTGTACCAATAGGCTGCGAACTCGCAGAGCTTCTTGTTGTTGACGATGATCAGAAGATCGAAGTCTGACTTATAGCCCTTCATCGTATGCGGCTCATCCACCCAGCCGCCGCGGGCATAGGAGCCGAACAGAATGATCTTGAGGATCCGGCCCTTCTTCTTGAACTCAGCTGTTCCCTCTTTCAGTGCGTCCTCGAATTCCTCATGCAGGATGTCGAGCGCCCGGGCCAGCTCGCGCTGCTTGCGGTCCGGCATATGATCGAGACCTGTCTTCATCATGAGGGGTTAGGGACTTTCAAAACCTGGGAGAATGTTCAAAACAAAATCAAAGCATAAAACCTGACGCCAATCATCTCAATCTACACACTCAAACGGCAAGGGCAATGTGCGGGACGAAAGAGGACACAAGCAAGGTCCAGGGTAGTGGCCAAATGCCCGGCAAAGTCACCGCCTAAAGCCTAGCCAGCTCGTTCCCCAGGCTATCCGGCTGGACAAGCCTGGATCGCCTCATCCTCGCATTGACCAACCACACCCACGTTGGCTTGAGATGGACCCGAGTTTGGATGAGAAAACAACGGGATAAGCATGCATTTAGGAGGGCAAGATAAAAGGCGGATGTGCAAGCCACCCTGAAACCGGCTCTGTACATCGGGTTGCACCTGCACATGTCCCGAAGGCCCATGTGCAGGTGTTTGATACTAATGCTTTGAATGCTTTCCTGAAAACATGGTGCAAACCGCAATTGGCCAAGAAAAGTGGCATTGGCAGCTTTCCAAAAGGCCTGGTCGCAGAAGGCACAAACGATGGCGAATCCTCGCCAAATTCCGGCTCAATTCGCAGCAGAACTCAGGCCATATCGGTGTGAAAATCGGCGATATCGCGCGCTATATCCATCGTCTTTTTCGTCAAAGACTAACACTAAAACCAGCATCGGAAGACCAAACTTCTCCCTAAAAGGCTGCACCGGCCGATCATGCAGTCAAGGCGCTACGCCCGCTGCGCGGCGCGCCAAAAGGCGCGGCCTTGACGGCAAGACCCCTAGGCCGGTGCATGGGCCGGGGAGGGAGGTTGGCGGGGAAAATGCATGGCGAAAGACGATCATTGATCGCAAGCGAATGAGATTCATTGCAGAGGATTGGGTGGTCAGGGGATATTCGGGCTGCGGTATCAGATGTGAACTTACTAAAGATTGAGGGAAACAGGAGCCTGCGAAGAAGTCCGCCGGGGAGCATCTCAATGTCATGTTGTGCGGCCACAGTTAGCTTACGAACAAACGAAAGTTAGTGAGCAGAATGGAACTCTCTAGACCCGTAAAACGCCCGGATTTATCAAGTCCTGCAATCCGTAGGAAGTTGAAATACCGATCTCAACCTTACTTCAACCTGCTCAACTATGGGCGGCATGTCGGTTATCAAAAACGTGCCGCATGCTGCTACTGGGTGGCGAGGTGCCGCACGAAGGAAGGGACGTATTGCTAACATCGGCTAGGTATAACTGACGATGTTCTATCCGCTGATGGCGAAACGGTCTTTACCTTTTCCCAGGCCAAGCAGTTGGCAAAAGAATGGTTCAAAGAACATGAGAATCTGACGAATGCGGCACAGGAACGCCCGATTGGCGTCAGCCGTCATCTGATATTCTCGCCGATTGGTGACACCGTCACTATTGGACATGCGTTGCACGACTATGTGGAGTTCCTAATAGCGTGCGTTAGAAACAGTATATTGACGGAACCAATCGGTGCTGTTACGTATAACTGATAATACGTATAAGCAGGCGATTACAACGACACTCGATGCGGGGCAGAATGCGGAAAGCGAGACTGACACAAAAGGAGATTGCACGGTTGGCCGGCGTCAGTCAGGCAACCGTCTCTTTGGTCGTGAACCGCATTCCTGAGGGGTTGGGGCGCATTCCCCAGGCCACCCGTGAGCGCGTTGAAAAGATCATCCGCGAGACCGGCTATGTGGCGGACCCGATCGCGCGCAAGATGGTGAAGGGGCAGAACCGCATTCTGGGCGTGTTCACCTATGAGCCAGTGTTCCCCAGCGCGCAGACCGACTTCTTCGCGCCATTCCTTCTCGGCATCGAGGAGGCGGCACAAGAGCTGGGCTATGATCTTTTGTTGCTGACCGGCGCTGCGGGGCAGTCCAAGAAAATTTTCGGTGGCAATGTGCGCCTGCGATTAGCCGATGGCTGCCTGATTCTCGGGCGTCAGTTCGATCGTGCTGAGCTCGGCCAGCTGGTCGCCGGAGACTATCCCTTCGTGGCCATCGGCCGGCGAGACGATGCGGGTGGTCCCGTGCCCTATGTTGGCGCTGACTATGTTGGGGCGGTGCGCTCTCTGGTTGAGCAGGCTTTCGCTCTTGGTCATGAGCGTCTGGCCTATGTCGGTCCATCCGATGGCGTGGAATCGAGTGATGACCGCTGGGCCGGTTTTATCTCGGCGGTCGGCGATGACAACCGGCTGGTGCATTTGCCCGAGGTGACCCAGCCCGCCGAAATTCTTTTGAAATCCATCCTCGACAGCGGCGCGACCGTGGCCTTCTTTCTTGAACTCGCCGACGCGGTGCGGGTCGAGGCTTTAGCCCGCGCATGGGATCTGCGCGTTCCTGACGATTTGTCCATCGTGGTGCTGGGCAATCACCTCCGCGTTGAAACCAGCGCGCGGCAGTTTACCTCCTTCAGCATTCCGCGTGAGGAAATGGGCCGGGTGGCAACGCGCATGCTGGTCCAGCAGATCGAGCAATTGGCGGGGCGCGAGCAGTTGCTTCTGCCGTGCCCGCCCATATCGGGCACGACCCTTTCGGGTGTGCCGCATGATTAAAACAATCAATAAGAACGGAGTTACTGTGAAGGATTTGAGCGCAGATGTGCTGGTTGTCGGGGGCGGACTGGGTGGTGTTGCAGCTGCATTAGGGGCCTTGCGCGCCGGGCGAAGCGTGGTGATGACCGAAGAGTTTGACTGGATTGGCGGGCAGTTGACCAGCCAGGCAGTGCCGCCTGACGAGCACTCCTGGATCGAAATGTTTGGTGCGACCCGAAGCTACCGCCAGTTGCGCGAAGGTATGCGCGACTATTACAGACAGCATTACCCTCTAACAGCGGCGAGCCGCGCCTGGCGTGACCTCAATCCAGGTGCTGGCTGGGTCAGCAGGGTTTGCGCGGAGCCCCGTGTCGGTGTGGCGGTCCTTGAGGCCATGCTTGTGCCCTGGGAGGGGGCCGGAAAGCTGCGAATCTTAAAGCCGTACCACCCGATCGCGGCGGCGGTGGATAGCGATTGCGTGCGCGCCGTGACGCTGGAAAACAAGCGCACCGGCGATCGTGTTGAGATCAGCGCGGCCTATGTCATAGACGCCACTGAACTAGGTGACCTGCTGCCTCTGACGGGAACCGAATATGTCACCGGCTTCGAAGCGCAATCCGACACCGGGGAGCCAAGTGCACCCGCAAAGGCGCAACCCGATAATGAACAGGCCTTTTCCATTTGCTTTGCGATCGACCATGTCGATGGCGATCACACCATCGACAAGCCCGTCAATTACGACCATTTCCGAGCGTATCAGCCGGATTTCTGGGGCGCGCCGCTGTTGAGCTGGACAGGGCCAAATCCCAGAACGCTTGAAACGGTCACGCGGTCGTTTACGCCCAATCCGGACGATGATCCTCTGCTTGTGGATGCGGATCAACGCAAGAATGCGGGTGATGGCAATCTCTGGACATTCAGGCGGATCGCGGCACGGCGCAATTTCGTGCCGGGCGCCTACGCGTCGGACATTTGCCTCGTGAACTGGCCGATGATTGATTACATGGAGGCATCGATCACCGATGTTTCCGAGGCCGAAAAAGAAAAGCACATTAAGGCGGCGTCGGAGCTGTCCCTTTCCATGATGTACTGGATGCAGACCGAGGCGCCCCGTGTCGATGGCGGCTACGGCTTCCCCGGCTTGCGTCTGCGCGGCGATGTCACCGGTAACGAGAACGGTCTGGCGATGGCGCCCTATATCAGGGAGAGCCGCCGCATCCGTTCTGTAACGCGGATTGTTGAGCAGGATCTGAGCCACGCCGTCAGAGGCGATAAGGGGGCTGTGCGTTATCGGGATTCGGTCGGCATCGGTATGTATCGCATTGATCTGCACCCCTCGACAGGCGGCGACAATTATATCGACGTGCCGTCCTGCCCGTTTGAGATTCCGCTTGGTGCCCTCTTGCCGCAGCGCATGCGCAACCTGCTGCCGGCATGCAAGAACATCGGTACGACGCACATCACCAACGGTTGCTATCGACTGCATCCCGTCGAATGGAACATTGGCGAAGTGGTCGGCCTTCTTGCCGGATATTGTCTGGAAAAGGGGTTGGAGCCACACCAGGTGCAGGCCGACGACAGCCTGCTCGCCGGGTTCCAGAAGGTATTGGAGGGTCAGGGCGTTGAAACCCGCTGGCCCGAGATACGAGCCTATTAGGGAGGGCGCGCGATGACACCAGAAACCAACAGCACCCAGTCCTCTCACGTCATTGAGGGCGTTACGGTTCCTGTTACCACGCCCATGACCCTGGAACGCCAGCCCGATGCGGCGCTTCTCGGGGCGCAGTTCGAGCGTATCGCGGCGGCGCAGGTCGACACAATCATGCTGCTTGGCACTAACGGGGAGGGCGCGACTGTCAGGACAGAGGTTGCGGGAAGCTTTTGCGTGGATGCGGCGGCGCTGTGGCGCGAAACGAGGGGGCCCTCCGCTCGTGTGCTCGTCGCCGTTTTCGGGTCGGGCACCGATCAGACGCTGGATGCAGCACATGCCATTTTGCCCGCGCGCCCGGATGCTGTTGTTGTCGCACCGCCACATTATTTCATCCACACGGAGCAAGAACTGGCTGCACATTTTTCGGCCATGCGGGTGCTCAATGCGCCGATCGTTGCGTACAACATACCGCGCTATTCCAACAATCCCATATCGCTGAGCCTGTTCGAGCAGCTGTTCGCCATGCCCCATATCGTGGGGATGAAAGACAGCGGTGGTTCCAAAGAGCTGATTGAAAGGGCCGCTCAGTTGAGCGACACCCGGCACGATTTTGCGGTCAGTCAGGGCAACGAAAAAATGCTTGATTGGGGGCTTGCCAATGGTGCGCGGGGCGTCACCCCCGGTGTGGCGAACCTCGCACCTGCCGCTTGTCGCGAACTGGTCGAGGCAGTTGCAGGAAAGGATATGGCACGTGCGGCGGCGATACAGGCCCGGCTCACCGCGTTGACTGGCATTCATGCCATCCGTCCCGGTGTAGCGGCAATGAAAGCTGCAATGTCACTTCTCGGCCTGTGTCCACCCACACCCGGGGCACCCTTTGCGCCCTATGATGAGGAAGAGCTGGCCCGGTTGCGGCTCCTGCTCGGGGATTTCACCGATATTCTTTCTGCGCCTTTGCTGTCCGGGGAGCGCGCATGACGATCTCCGCCTTCAAACGCGTCGGGACAACGCTCCTTGTGGTGTGGGGCGCAGTCACGCTGATCTTCCTGTTGATCAGGCTGGCACCCGGTGATGCCGCCCTGGTCATGCTTGGGCCGACCGCAAGCCAAGAGCAGCTTGCGGCCCTGCGCACACGGCTGGGGCTCGATGATTCCCTGCTCACCCAATACGTGATTTTTCTGCGTGACCTGTTGCAGTTCAACTTTGGGAATTCTATCCGGCTCGGCAAACCAGCGATGCAGGCTGTATTGGAGCGTCTTCCGGCCACACTTCAACTCACGGTCGTTGCAACATTCTTTTCCCTGATCATCGGCATTCCTCTGGGCGCGTTTGCGGGCCGCCGCCCGGGACGTATGCTCGACAGGGCCATCTCCTCAATCGCCCTGGTGGGCAAGTCGATCCCCGGGTTCTGGCTCGGCGTCATTCTTATTCTGGTTTTTGCCCGTGAGCTGCGTTGGTTCCCAAGTTTTGGCGCTGGCACCCCGGCCCATATGGTGCTGCCCGCTATCACGATGATCCTGCCCTTCGTTGCGATTGTGATCCGTCTGACGCGTGCCTCTGTTGTCGACACCCTGGCGGAGCCGTTCATTCAGACCGCACATTCCAAGGGGCTGCCTGAGGCACAGGTCATGCGCTATCACGTTTTGCGTAACTCCCTGTTGCCGGTTGTGACCATTGTTGGCCTGCAGCTCACAACACTTGTTGGCGGCGCCGTGATAACCGAAGCCGTCTTTGCCTGGCCTGGAATTGGCTCCCTTCTCGTCGAAAGTGTAGCCGCCCGCGACTATAACGTGGTTCAGGCGATTGCCGTTGTGGTGACCCTGATGGTCGTTGCGATCAACGTCTCCACCGATTTGATCTATGTGCGGCTCGATCCGCGGATCCGGTTGGGAGGTGCACAATGAGCAGCATTGCGACCACCCCCGATTCTCACCGGAACACCGGATATGGCCTGATACTGCCCGGGGTGCTTATCGTGATTATCGCCCTTCTGGTGATCCTGGGGCCGCTGGTTTTGCCCTATGACATTGCGGCAGGCTCCATCCGCGACAGGTTGCTGCCCCCAGGCACCGAACTGAGAAATGGCAGCATTGCATGGCTGGGGACCGATGGGCAGGGGCGTGACATTCTCACGCTCATCATGCACGGCCTTCGTACGTCTGTGCTTGTGGCTGCAAGCGCGACCCTCGTGTCGGGCATTGTGGGCGTCACGCTGGGCATTCTCGCAGGTTATGCGGGTGGATGGATCGATGCAGTCATATCCCGCTTCGTCGAAATATTCCTTATTTTTCCCGCCATCCTGCTCGCTATCGTCATTGCCGGTCTGCTGGGGCCCAGCCTTGTCAATCTGGTCATCATCCTGGCGGTAACGCGCTGGGTGGTCTTCGCCCGTTTGGCGCGCGCCTCAACTCTGACGTTCAGAGAGCGCGACTGGGTGCGTGGGGCACGGGTGCTTGGGGTATCGAACATCCGCATCGTCGTGGTCCACATTCTGCCATTTCTCATCGGGCCATTGGCGACCGCCGCGACACTGGAATTTGCAGCCTTCGTAATGACAGAAGCGAGTCTGAGCTTTCTCGGCATTGGTTTGCCCGCGTCCACGATTTCGCTGGGCAAGACCATTTCGGAGGGCCGCGATTTTATGAGCCAGGCCTGGTGGATCAGCACCATGCCCGGTCTGGTCCTCGTGACGATTATCGTCGTGATCGGATTGATCGGCGATCACCTGTCATCGCGCTATGGCGGCCGATGAACACAAGAGCAAAAACAAGACCCAAACCAAAACCAAGGAGGATATGAAACATGAAAATAAAAACCATAGTGGGAATGGGAGGCATCGCCGCAGCACTGATGCTGACAGCCCCGGCATTCGCACAACCGAAAGAAAGTCTGGTTATCGGGTTGCCCAACGCATCTGTCGCCAATCTTGATCCGCTCGGCTCCGGCGCCCTGGTTCAGGGCAACCTGCAGATCAATGCGCAGCTTTTTGACACACTCGTCAAGTTCCGCGACGGCGAGTATGTCCCCAACCTGGTGCAAAGCTGGGAAGCCAACGAAGACGCCACTGAATGGACGCTTTCGCTGCGTGATGATGTGAACTTCACCGACGGTTCCAGCCTCGACGCTGAAGATGTGGTTGCTTCCGTCAACCGTGTGACAACGCAGGCAGGGCCCCTCGCAGGCCTGTTCTCACCGCTGACCGTGACAGCAAGCGGGCCGTTGGAGGTCACTGTATCGTCAGAGGCGGGACAGGGCGCGCTTCTTGGCAAACTCTCAATGCTTGCTGTCATTCCCTCGGAGCGGGCAGCGGACGAGAATTTTGGCCTGGAACCCGTCGGCAGTGGGCCATTCAAGCTCGTTTCCTTCGATCCCAGCCAGAGCGTTGAGCTTTCGGCCAATGAAAACTACTGGGGCGGTGCGCCAAAGCTCGCCGGTGTGACTTTCCGCATGGTGCCGGAACAGGCAGCGCGGCTGACAGCCCTTGAGACCGGTGAGATCGACCTGACCTGGACGCTGCCAGATGATGCTGTGTCGCGTCTTGAAGGCATTTCGGACGTCACTGTCGAAACAGTATCGACGCTCGCAAACCTCGTGGTCTGGTACAATGGTCAGCGCGCGGTATTCGAGGATGCCGCGGTGCGTCAGGCGCTTTGGAAGGCCATCGACTTCGAAGGTATCATTTCCGTGCTTTACCCAAGCACGGGCGAGCCGATGTCCGGCCCGCTGCCGGATGCCGTCTTTGGGGCAAGCGAGCAAACCCCCTATGCCTATGATCCGGATGCAGCCCGCGCCGAGCTTGAAGCCGCCGGGTTTGATTTCGACGGCACGATCCGGATTTTGATGACCAACAACAATTACGGACCGCTGGTCGAAGCCATGGTCGCCGACTGGGCCCGTATCGGGGTGAATGCCGAACTTGATCTTCAGGAAGCCGCAGTTGGTACCCAGCGTCTGCTCGCTCTGGATTGGGACATGGTCATCATCCAGCCGCTTGTGACCAGCACCGGTGACGCAGACTATAACCTTGGCCGCTTGTACACTTGTGCCGCAAACCGTACCGGACATTGCAATGCCGAGCTCGACGAGCTTTTGGCGGCCGCTGGTTCTGCTTCCGACCAGGCGCGGCGCGCGGACCTTTATGCCCAGGCCGGCAAGATCATCTGGGACGAGGCCATGGGCATTTATCCCATGAGTGTTCGCCAGATCTGGGCATGGTCGGATGCGGTTGAGGGCGTGAAGCTCGACTCGATCTACAAGCCTGACCTCACCGGGATCCACTTCGCAAAATGACGTTTGATCACCTCAAGGATGCGCCCCCGTCGTGGGGCGCATCCCGACCCTTGCTGGAAATTACCGACCTTGAGGTCAGCGCCGCCGGTGTGACCATTCTCGACAAGGTATCGCTCACAGCGTCTGCCGGTCGAACCACTGGTGTGGTCGGCGAATCTGGCAGCGGAAAATCCATGACCGTTCTGGCAGTAATGGATCTCCTGCCAAAGGGTTTGGATGTCGTTGGTGGGGCGATCCATTTTGAGGGGAAAGACCTCACCCGGGAAAACGCAGATCAGCGCCGCGTATTGCGGGGCACGGAGATGGCGATGGTGTTCCAGGATCCTCTGGCCGCGCTTAACCCCGCCATGCGTGTGGACGACCAGATCAGCGAAATTCTGGTTCGCCGGAAGGGGATGGACCGGATGGAGGCGCGCAAAAAGGCCGTCGAGCTGCTGGAGCGCGTTGAGGTTCCCGAGCCGGAAGTGCGTGCAACGCATTATCCGCATCAGCTGTCCGGGGGGCAGCGCCAGCGCGTGGTGATTGCCATGGCGCTTGCCGGATCACCGCGATTGATGCTCGCCGATGAACCCACGACCTCGCTGGATGTAACGGTTCAGGCGCATGTCCTCAAACTTCTGCGCCGTCTGCAGGCCGAAGAAGGGCTCGCCATGGTTTTGATCAGTCATGACCTGCGGGTCATGGCGCATTATGCCGACGATCTCGTGGTGATGCGTCATGGCGTCGTGGTGGAAACCGGACCAGCCAGAACGGTTCTGGCGAACCCGCAACATGAATACACCCGGCATCTTATTGCCAACGTGCCATCGGTACGCAAATCTACAGTCATGAGCGCGTGATGCCATCGAAACCTATATTCAGTGCCGAGAGCCTCGAATTTGCCTATCACCGCGGTGGGCATCGGACACGTGCCGTCAAATCCGTCAGTTTCACGGTTGATGAGGGCGAAATCCTCGGTGTTGTCGGCGAATCCGGTTGCGGCAAGTCAAGTCTCGCACGGCTGATTGCCGGTCTTTCAAAACCTGATGCAGGTACGCTCAACCTCGCGGGCGAGCACTTGCCCTATCGTCGCAGCCGCAAGCAGCGGCGCGATGTACAAATGGTCTTTCAGGACCCAAGGTCGGCCCTCAACCCGCGTATGAGCATTTTTCAACTGGTATCGGAAGGTTGGTTGACGCATCCGGAAATCGCGCCGGAAAACCAGCGCATTGCAGCCGGGGAGCTTCTGGCAAAAGTGGGACTGAGTGCAGACCTGCTCGATCGACAGCCCGATCAGATTTCCGGCGGGCAGGCGCAGCGGGTCGGTATTGCCCGAGCGCTCGCGGTATCTCCGCGGCTTTTGATATGCGACGAAGCCGTTTCCGCTCTCGATGTGTCTGCCCAGACCCAGGTGCTCCGCCTGCTCGCGGATATCCGTGAGCAGATGCAGCTTGCCATCATATTCATCTCTCATGATCTTGGGGTTGTGCGGCAGATTTCTGACCGGGTTGCCGTGATGTATTTCGGTGAGATTGTCGAACTTGCGCGGACCGAGGATGTTTTCGAGCACCCCGCGCACGACTATTCCCGCCATCTGGTTTCCGCCGCACTGGACATCAACCTCGATCCGGAAGCGGAGACGGGCACATGAACTTGAATGTTGTTGTCGTGGGTACGGGCGCATTTGCCCATACCCATGCCAAAGCGATTGCGCGGCAACCGCGCCTGAGGCTGGCAGGGTTCGTTGGGTCCCGGCCTGGCAGTGCCGACGAGATCGCCGGCGAGTACCGGACAAAATCCTATCCCGATCTTGCCGCAGCGCTGTTGGATGAGGGCATTCATGGCGTGATCGTGGCGACCCCCCATGCCAGCCATGTCCAAATCGGCGTGGCTGGCATCGCGGCAGGAAAAAGCGTTTTGGTTGAAAAACCACTCGCCACGACGGTTGTCGGCTGCGACCAGCTTGTCGCTGCGGCAATAGCTGGTCCCGGGCGCGGCATGGTGGGACACCTCATGCGCTGGTCGCCGGCCCACCAACAGGCCCGGGCCCTGATCGCTTCGGGCACGATTGGAATCCCGGTCAGCGCAGAAGGCCGCCGCTATATAGATTGGCAAAGTGCCGAACGGCGGCTCTGGCAGAAATCGGCGGATGCAGGCGGCGGCATGTGGCAGATCCAAGGCGTGCACATTGTCGACCAGTTGAGCTGGCTTCTGGATGCGCGTGCGCAAAGCGCGGTTGGCCTGACGCAAACGCGGTTCCACAAGGAACAGGATGCCGACGATTTCGGCAGTGCGTTGCTGAATTTCGGGGAAATTTCGGGGCGCATCAATATTGCCGGCACCCGTGGGCGCATGCAGCCTCAGGTCTATGCCGAGGTACTTGGCACAGAGGGGATGCTGCGTGTGTCACATCGCGGCCTTTTGGACGTGGATGTCGGGGCAGGCTGGAGCAATGCTCTCGAGCCGACCGATGTAGACCACTGGACGGCCATGCTCGATGCGGAATTGGGTGCATTTGCCGTACTGATCGAGACCGGTCGGGTCGATACGCCCTTTGAGTATGGTCGTTATGTGGCATCGGTCGTTGAGGCGATATCGCGATCGCAGCAAAGCGGCGCATGGGAAACGGTACGATGACACAACGCACGCGATTCATTCTGTTTGGCGCGGGACACTGGCATGCAGCCTGGCATCTTGATGCGCTTGTGGGCGCAGGGCAGGAAATTGCCGCAGTCGGTGCGCTTGAAGCACAGGCTGCCCGCCGGATTGGCGAGCGGTTTTCCGTACCATATTTCACCGATGAGGAGGAGATGCTGTCGCTTTTCCCGGACGCGGTTGCCCTGGTCCTCACACGCCCTGACCTGACACCGGCTCTGCTGATGAAACTGATCGATGCAGGCATGCCCTTCATCCTCGAAAAGCCCGGCGCGTGCGACGCAGCGGCGCTCGTCCCGGTTCTGGCGGCGGCAGAAGAGAAAAGCCTCCCCACAATGGTACCACTGGTCAACCGGTCGATGGCCTTCTGGCGTGAATTGGTGAATATCTCTTCAGCCCCGGCCTGGACCCACGCCCATTTCAGAATTCTGGCAGGGCCACCCTCGAGATATATCCGCGATGGCGTGGGCTGGGTTCTCGATCCTGCGCGCTCTGGTGGCGGGGCGTTGCGCAATCTGGGAATACATGCCGCCGACGCGGCGCTGGTACTGGCGCGAGACGAACCCATAGAAGTAATGAGCGCAGGCATCTCGAATGTTTTGCACGGATTGCCGGTCGAGGATTTTGCCTTCGCATCGCTGCGTGTCGGTGGAAGCCGCAGCATCACGATCGAGGCCGGCTATTGTATGCCCTCAGAGATCACAACCGAGAAAGAGTGGCGTATACATGGGCCGGGTTGGGCAATCGCAGAGAATAACGGCCTGTTGAGCGTGCGTACGCCCAAGGGTCGCAATCAGCGCAACAGCCCACCATCAGCTGAACAATATGCCGAATTCGGATCCGAAATGGCCCGGTTTGCGCGAGCCGGAAAGGCCGGTGTCGCCAATCTGCGAGACCTGGTTTCGGCTCAGATGCTGATCGACACGATCTACGCACGGGCGGCACATTTGGGCGCAGCGAGCGCGAATTGAAAAAGCGCCACCCAAGGTCCAAGCGTGCGATATCAGGGCGGCGCTGTCCCCAGAGGTTGCGCTATTCAATGACAGATGGGTGCTTGTACAGCCGAACAGGATTGCCGGGTGTCCGTGAAATGATGCCTTTGACTTCCAGATCGAGCTGAACCGCCTTCAACGACCATCCCGCTGTCTTGCCCTGCGGGAAGAGTGCTTGGGGCAGAAGCGAAAGCAATGCCCCTTGACTTCGGCCACAGGCATGCCAAGCGCCGCTTCGGGCAACACGGCCAGAAGCGCATCATGTATCGCCATACTCGAGGTCATGCAAAGAACTAATCAGTGAAGAGCAGCCGTCTGTGGTTTAGGTTTCTCAACGGCGGTAATTATGCCAGCCTTGGCGCCGTGACGCGCCTCACACAAGTTCTGACCATTCGGCATCAGGCCACGGTTCTTTCTTCACATTAGCCACCAAGGCGACAATCCTTTCTTAAATCTTAGAGAATCCCTTCGGCGATCGAGGCCCTTCCTCCGCCAGAAGCGCACTCTGCAGGATGGCACCGATTGCATCGGAGGCGCGCCTTGCCGGATCATCGGCTATGTGCGCATAGCGCTGGGTCGTGGCGGCCGACGTATGACCAAGGAGACGTCCGACGATAGGTAGGCCGAAGCCCGCCGCCGCGCCGATGCTGGCATGGGTGTGCCTCAAATCGTGCAGACGGACATCCTCAATGCGGGCGACGGCCCGGATCTGGTCCCACGGTTTTTTGAGATCATGACGCGGATGGTCCGGATCATTACCGGGAATGACATAGGTGCCGGCCCGTTCCATGTCGTCGAGTATGGCGATGGCGGAGCGGTTGAGGATGACGGTCTTCTGCCCCGTCTTGGAGTCCGACAGGAACAGCAGTCCCCGCTCCAGATCGACCTCCTTCCATTTCAAATCGAGGATTTCCCGCAGGCGGCAGCCGGTGAGTAGCAGCAGGCGGATGGCGTTGGTTACGTGCTTTGGGTAGACGAAGACCTGATTGGACTTCGGTACATGTTTGGCGGTCTCCGAATCTGCGGAAATGGTCCAGGGAATACCGGTGGTTTCCGCCTTGATTAGAGCCTGCCCAAGATGCGTGATCTCTTCGCTTGAGAGATATCTTTGGCGTCCCTTTTCACGGAACCGTTTGACCCTGCGCGCGGGGTTTGACCCCTCGGACAGGTAACCATTGATGATGCCCCAATTAAACAGGCTGCTCAGGCAGGAGAGCACTCTGTTGGCCTGATAGGGGCTTTCCGCCATGCCGACATGGATTTTGCTGATATCGCGTGTGGTGATATCTTCAGCCAGCAATTTGCCGAGCCGTGGCAGGACATGGCGGTCCATCGACCGGCGATAATCCTTAAACGTACGCGGCTTCAGCTTTGGCCCATGCAGTTTGAGATACACATCGACCAGTTCACACAATCGCAAAGCGCGCCGGTCGGCTTCCCGGTCAAGTGCCGGGTCTGTGCCTAGGGCAACACTGCCGAGCACTTTCTTTGCGGCAAGCCGCGCCTCTTCTGGGGTTAATGCCCCGTAACGCCCGAGTTTGATCTGCCGTCTGGTCCCCCGGTTCCGGTAGCGGCAGATGAAGGTTTTGCTGCCATTGATGCCGACCTGCACGCCGAACCCGCTTAGGTCGTCATCCCAGACAAAGTATCGCTCACCATTTGACCTCAGATTGTCGACGTTTCGTTTTGATATTTTCATCCGAAATGCTTGCAATCACAGCGCTGAAACACCCGAAATTGACGTCCATATGACGTCCAAGTGCAAGAAAATTGGTTCCAGATGGGGCCAAACGGGTCAAATACCGAATTAACAATTTCAAGTGGTTGGAAAGATCAGCTAAAGTAATGCAGTAGCAGAAAATAGCCATAAATCAGCCTCTTAATCAGCGGGTCTGGGGTTCGAGCCCCCACTCACCCACCAAATTTTCTTCTCGATGATTTGACGAAATGGCACCAGCTGGTGTCATGAAGCGTAGTGAGCCACGGCTCACCCGTTTTCGAGCCCCACTTCGCCAACCATATAGCGCGAGTGGAGACAAAGGCCTGCGGCGCCGATAGCCTTGGCATAGGGTCCCACTTGCCCGCAAACAATTGTGATGTCGGGGCGCTTCGAACCCAGGGCCGTTGAGACAGAATCGCGTATCTTTTCGGCAATGCCGCGCGGATACCGCCCATCCAGTATGACAGTCTTGACGTCAACAAATCCAGAAAGCATCTCGATTGCATCGGCAAGGTCCGCGCCGCAAATCGCGATCCATTGCTCCAGCAAGGGACCATAATCCGGCCATGACGGCTCTCCCTGCCAGACGGGTGCTGTGGCAAGGTCCGCACCGGTCAATGCAGTGTCCAGATTGACCAGTGACGTGATTTTCATCGATTGCCGGATGGTGCTCCCGCCATAAATACGGTGGTTGAGCGCCAGTCGGCTGGTCGTGGTCGAACCGACGAAGAAATATGCAAAATCGTCGAGGTGGCGCGCCGTGCCAAAGATCATCTCGGCACCGGCGGCGGCGGTAACATCGTTCTGAATATGCGCTTCCATGTCCGCGATCGCGCCAATCGTGGTTTCAAAATCGACTGCTGACCACCGCTGCATGGCGTCCTGCGGCATGCCTGGCGCCTCGACGCTTTCGATGCCTTCGGGCACGGCAATCCCGATCCCCACGAGGCGGTCTCTGTGTTCAACCGGCAAGTGCGCCCGCAGCTTTGGCAGATCGTCCGCCAGGCGCTCAAAGATCACATCGGCGTTGGGCCAATCATAGATATAGCCTATGTGCTGCCGAACCTGCCCGATGAAGTCGATCAGCACCAGGTCGGTGCTTTTCATGCCGATCTTCATGCCGATCGCATAGGCGCCGTCTGGCCTCAGCGATAGCGGGATGGTCGGCGGGCCGACCCGGCCGCGCTGGGCTTCCCCCGAGACGATCAATTCGTCACGCTCGAGCGAGCGGGCAATCACGGAAATCGTCTGGGCGCTGAGACCGCTGCGTTGGCAAAGTTCCATGCGCGAGAGGTTTTCATGCTGCCGAAGAAGCGACATGACGAGCCGCTCGTTATAGGTGCGCACACGCATCTGATTGAGGCCGCCGCTTCTGTCGCTGACCCTTATCGCCGGGGGAGGCGCAAAACGCATGTCGGGCATGAAGATCTGCTTTCCGTGTTGATTTCGTGCACTTGATTATCAGATGTCGGGCCAACCGATAGCCTCGACCGCCTCGGTCATTGCAATTCCCAGGCGCCTGTGACCCTCAGCATCAAGATGGAAGCCGTCGGCCGTGCTTGATTCCACCACACTCCCGGCATCAAAGAAATGCACCTCCAGCGCATCCGCGATCCGCGCGAACTCGCTTGCAAGCTGCATGGACTTGGCGCGCCCGCCCTCAAAGACGCTTTCCCATCCGTGCAGGTCTTCAAGAATCGGGGGAGGCGAGACGATCATGATTTCGGGAATGCGCTGTCCCGGGCCGGCGCGAAGCTCCTTGATGTCCTGCACCAGCGCACCCATGCCCATCGCAATTTCGGTGGCTGGCTTGGCAAACCTTGCCTTAAGGTCGTTGGTTCCCAGCATCAGGATGACGAGATCGAGCGGTTTGTGGCTCTGGATACAGGGCTTGATATACCGCCGCCCGTTCTTCTCCTTACCCTCGATCGGGTCGTCACTAACGGTTGTGCGTCCGCTCAGGCCTTCCTCAATCACCAGCCAGCCCCTGCTGCCGAGCAGGTCACGCATTACGCCGGGCCACCGCTCCGACGGGCCGAAGCGTTCATCGGGCGTGTCCGCCGTCGTTTGTCCGTAGGTATTTGAATCGCCGAAGCAAAGTAGCGAACGCATAAATTCTCCCTTAAGCGCGCAGGCTGGATGTCAGCCTGAACAGACCCGGAATCTATTGCACGGCTCGTTGTTCTGTCAATTAATAATTCAATATGAATAACTAATTGACAAGTGTTTTGGGCTGGTGTTTTCTGCCCGCCAGAGTGGAGTACGAGCGAGGCATGATGCCGCCAAGTCTGCCATTCGCCTAAAAGGAGGAGAGCAATGCGTAATTTTTTTGAAGTGGCGCGCCGGGGAGTGGTGCGTGCCGTATCGGTGGCGGCGTTGTCGGTCATAGCCGTCAGTGCTGCAATGGTACCCGTTCAGGCCCAGGACGAGGGGCCAATTCTGGTTGTCAGCGGCCCGTTGTCATGGCCGTTCTTTGCTGCCGTCAAGCAAGGTTTTGACGATGCGGCAGCGCTTTACGGCGTTGAGTATCAGTACATCGCCGTGACCGACACCGCGAATATGACGAGCGATTATCCGCGTCTGCTTCAGCAGGCCATCAGCCGTGATCCCTCGATGTTGCTGGTGGGAGAGTTTTTCCCTGACGGCATGGATCCGCTGATCAAGGAAGCGACCGCCAAGGGTATCCCTGTCATTATTCACAACTCGGGCCAGACGCTGTGGGAGCAGAACGGTTCGCTCGGCTTCATCGGCGAAGATCCCTATCAGATGGGCTACAAGGCCGGTCAAATTCAGGCGGAGGGCGGGGTCACCAAAGGACTTTGTTTCAACCAGGTGCCCGGTAACCCGACCGTTGAGGCCCGTTGCACAGGCTATATCGATGCCATGAAAGAGGCAGGCGTCGAAACTGTCTATCAAACGATCGGCACGGGCGAGGCGACCAACCAGCAGGCCATGATGCAGGCAATTGCCGGTACGTTGCAGGCCAATTCCGATATCGACGGCATCTATACACTCAATGCCGAACCCGCGATCAGCGCGCTGCGCGCTGTAGCCGATGCCGGCAAGGCAGGCGAGATCATGATCGGCACCGCTGATCTGTCCAATGAAGTGCTCGAAGCCATCAAGGCCGGTGATATCGCCTTTGCAATGGATCAGCAGCCTTACCTTCAAGGCTATCTGTCGATCCAGTCAGCTGTGCTCTACCAGAGATACGGCCTGCACCCGATTGGCGCGGTGACAACCGGGCCGCTGGTGATCGACAACAGCAATGTCGACAAGACGCTGGAAGTTAATCGCGAATTCTCTGGCGTTCGTGGCGCGTCCTGATTGAAATTGTCTCCCGGGCCGGCGCCGTGTCGGCCCGGGATCTTAATTTAACCCGCTTCGCGAAACCCCGAGAACCTTATGAATAGACTTGTTCGCAGACCAGAATTTGGCGCAATCGCAGCCTTTTTGTTTACCTATCTTTTTTTCGCTCTAACCACCGGCAATTCGGGCTTTGTCTCGATCAATGGCACGGCCGGCTGGCTAAATCTTGCCGCCGAACTCGGCATCATCGCCGTTCCCGTTGGCATGCTGATGATTGCGGGCGAGTTTGATCTGTCTATCGGTTCCACCGTCGGCGCCGCATCCATGGTGGTTGCGATCGGGACAAACTTTCTCGGCGTGCCGATATGGCCGATGATCGGTCTGGCCATCTTGCTCGGGGGCGCGATCGGCCTGGTCAACGGCCTCATTGTTGTCAAAACGGGCCTTGCGTCATTCATCGTGACACTGGCCACCAATTTTATCGTTATTGGCGCAACCATGGGCGTTTCGCGGCTTATCGCCAATGTGACCTCGAGCTCGATCATTTCCGATCCCCTGTCCAAGTTTTTGTTTGCCGCGCGTTTGGGGCAGGCCAACATATCCATTCTCTGGTGGGTCGTGGTGGCGCTAATCGGCGCGTTCGTGCTCGCCCGCACAAGTTTTGGTAACTGGATTTATGCGACCGGGGGCAATCTGACCGCAGCGCGCGGTGCCGGTGTGCCGGTTGAGCGGGTAAAGATTGCGCTGTTCGTTTCGACAGGCGTTGCTGCAGCGCTTGTCGGCATCTTGCAAGGTGTACAGTGGAATTCAGGTAACTCTACCTATGGCATGGGCTACGTGTTTCAGGCCCCGATCGTTGTTGTCATCGGCGGCGTACTGCTCGGGGGAGGGTACGGATCAGTGCTGGGCATATTTGTGGGCACGGCCATTTTCGGCGTGATCTCCACCGGCATTTTTTATACGGGCTGGAACACAGACTGGATCCAGCTGTTCCTCGGGGTTCTGCTCGGCGGTGCCGTGCTCGCTAACAATTATGTGCGCCGTCTGGCGCTGGCCGCACCGCAAGGATGAATGCCATGATGGATACCACACCAATTCTCGAATTGCGCAATGTCAGCAAGACTTTCGGCTCCACCCGGGCGTTGGAAGATGTGTCGCTTGCTGTCAAACCGGGGCGGATACTGTGCCTGCTCGGCGATAATGGCGCCGGTAAATCCACCCTGATCAAGGTGCTTTCAGGCTTTCATCCGCCAAGCCGGGGAACTGTCTTTTTTGAAGACAGGGAGATCCGTTTCAGCGGGCCGCGCGAGGCACGCAAACTTGGCATCGCAACGGTACATCAGGATGTCGGATCCATTCCGCTGATGAGTGTCGGTCGCAATTTCTTTCTTGGCGCCGAACCCACAAAGAGCCTGGGTCCATTCCGCACGCTTGATCTGGCAAAAGCCAACCAGATTGCGCTTGAGCAGATGCACAGATTCGGCATCACCCGGGTCAAAAATGGCGATCAACTGGTCGGCACCATGTCCGGCGGCGAACGCCAGGTTCTTGCCATTGGACGGGCAATGTATTTTGGCGCGCGCGTCCTCATTCTCGATGAGCCGACGTCAGCGCTTGGCGTCAAGGAAGCCGCTATTGTTCTGAAATTGATGAAACAGGCGCGCGCCGACGGCGTGGGCATCGTCTTTATCACCCACAATGCCCGTCATGCGATGGCTGTTGGGGATGATTTCACTGTGCTGATCCAGGGGCAGGTCGCGGCTGAATTCAAGCGCGGTGACAAGTCCCGTGAGGACGTTCTCAATCTCATGGCTGGCGGCGAACAGATGAGCGAACTCGAAAGCGACCTCGAGAACGTTGACTGAAGTAAGCGCGGCTGGCGCATTTAGGCCCGCGCGAGGCTGGAACAATGCCGGTCCGTCTCCGGATCGGTGCTGGCACCAGCAACGCCCGGGCCGGTCTTTTTGACGTAGTTGGCCGATTGCCTGGGGCCTGTGCAATGTCGTTACGTTGCACAGGCCCCGTTACGATTACACAGCCTGGAATAGCGTGCCGCGCCTTCGTCGCACGCAGCTGCCCCCCAGCTTGACTTTAAAAGCAGATGGGCTAGCCTCATCACCATGATGATCAAAACGCATTCGACCGTGCTAAAAATACATCGAGGCCGTCCCGTCACGGGACTGTAGCCCGAAGTTCGGCATTGCGCCTTTCGAACTTCGGGAGGTGTTGCCATCCATGCGGACGGCACAACGCGCGCATCCTTCACCATTGCAATTGTTTTCGCCGGGTCATCAACGCCCGGCCGGTTTTGGGCGAGATCATCATGCTGCACTCAATGACCATTGTCAGCGCCAAACGGCCTGATCCTGTGCGTGACTTGAACCACAAGGCCGTCGCGCCACGTTGTGCCAAATTTTGCCGTGTCGGCCAGGTGGGGTGACACCTGCCTGGCCATGTCCCGTTACCGCAAAAAACAAACGCACAGGACAGTGACATGAACACACATAACGAAATTTTTCTGACCCCGAAGGACTATGCCATTCTCGAGCATATGCTCGAAGATTTCGTGGGCAAGAATGAACGTCTGGTCAGCGCCATCCGCCGCAAGTTGAATACGGCGACGGTGGTCTTTGCCCAGGATCTGCCCGCCGATGTGGTGACCATCGGGTCCCGCGTCAGCTTTCAGATAAGCGGCAATCCGGTGGATGAGCGCGTGCTGGTCAGCGCCCTGCGCTACAAGGCCAACGGGCTCAATCTCTCTTTGGGCAGTCTCGAAGGGGTGGAGCTGCTTGGTCTCAGGGAAGGGGCGCGGGTGGAGGTTGATCTTGAGGGGCAGATTGAAAGCCTCAATGTGCTCAAACTCGTGTTCCAGCCCGAGGCCTCCGGCGGCGCGCGCATTGTCGCCGGGTCGCCACTCGTATCAGCCTGAGAGCGCCCGCACGGATTTTAAAGCCGGGCAGGGCAATTAAAAAAGGGGGCCGACAATGTCAGCCCCCTTTCGTCATTTTCGGGAACAGGTGATTTAGGTCGCAGCGCCTTCGCTGGCGGATTTGGCCAGCTTGGCGAATTTCGACAACACACCGCGCTTGTAGCGGGGTTCGGGCTGTTTCCATTTGGCGCGCCGCGCCGCGATCTCTTCATCGGGCACATTGAGCTGCAACAGCTGCTTGTGCGCATCGATGGTGATGCTGTCACCCTCATTGACCAGCGCAATCGTGCCGCCCTCATAGGCTTCCGGGGTGACATGGCCAACGACCATGCCCCAGGTGCCGCCAGAGAAGCGCCCATCGGTGATAAAGCCGACGCTGTCACCAAGCCCGCGGCCGATAATGGCCGAGGTCGGGGCCAGCATTTCGGGCATGCCCGGGCCACCCTTGGGGCCAAGATAACGCAGAACCAGCACGTCGCCAGCCTTGATCTTGTCCGAAAGGATGGCGTCCATCGCCGATTGCTCGTCGTCGAACACACGGGCCGGGCCGGTGATGATCGGGCTTTTGAGGCCGGTGATCTTGGCAACAGAACCGCCTTCGGCCAGATTGCCCTTGAGAATGGCCAGATGGCCTTCCTTGTAAAGCGCCTTGTCGAGGGTGCGGATAACGTCCTGATCGGCACGCGGCACGTCCGGCACATCGGCCAGCTCTTCGGCCATGGTCTTGCCGGTAATGGTCAGGCAGTCGCCATGGATCAGGCCGGCATTGAGCAACAGCTTCAACACCTGCGGCACGCCGCCCGCCTGATGCAGGTCGACGGCCATATATTGCCCGGAAGGCTTCAGGTTGCAGATCACCGGCACCTTGCGGCGTACGCGCTCGAAATCATCGAGCGTCCACTCAACCTCTGCCGCATCGGCAATGGCGAGGAAGTGCAGCACCGCATTGGTTGAGCCGCCCATGGCCATGATCAAAGCCACAGCGTTTTCAATGGACTTGCGGGTGATGATGTCACGCGGCTTGATGTTCTTCTTCACCGCTTCAACCAGCACGCGGGCCGATTCAGCCGTGGAATCCACTTTCTCGGAATCCGGGTTCGCCATGTTCGAGGAGAACATCAGCGACATGCCCAGCGCCTCGAACGAGGAACTCATCGTATTGGCGGTATACATGCCGCCGCACGAACCGGTTGTGGGGCAGGCATTGCGCTCGATACCCTCAAAATCCTCGTCGCTCATCTTGCCGGCCATATAGGAGCCAACAGCTTCAAACGCAGAAACGATGGAAAGGTCCTGGCCCTTCCAGCGGCCCGGTTTGATGGTGCCGCCATAAACATAGATGCCCGGCACATTGCAGCGTGCAATGCCGATCATGCCGCCCGGCATGTTCTTGTCGCAGCCGCCGATCACCAGAACGCCATCCATCCACTGGCCCTGCACGCAGGTTTCAATGCTGTCGGCAATCACTTCGCGCGAGATCAGCGAATATTTCATGCCCTCGGTGCCCATCGACATGCCGTCCGAAATTGTCGGCGTGCCAAAGGTCTGCGGGTTGGCACCGGCTTCCTTGACGGCAATCACCGCCGCATCGGCCAAAGGCTGCAGCCCGGCATTGCACGGGGTGATGGTGGAATGCCCATTGGCAATGCCGATCATCGGCTTGTCAAAATCTTCCTTCTCATACCCAAGGCCGTAATACATGGCCCGGTTGGGGGAGCGGGCGACACCCTGGGTGATATTTTTTGAACGATCATTACCGGCCATGAAAACTCTCCTCGCCTGACGGCAAACTGGCTTGATATTGGCGTCCAGTTTAGAGGGTTTATAAAAGACGTGGAAATATCTATTCTATAGGTTATTAGGTCGAAAAATATATCAGAGAACCCGATGGATCTGCGCCACCTCCGCCATTTCGTCACCGTTGCCGAGGAATTGCACTTCGGCCGCGCCGCCGAAAAACTCAACATGACCCAGCCCCCCCTCAGCCAGAGCATTCGTGCGCTGGAGGCGGAACTGGGCATGGCCCTGTTTGAACGCTCCAAGCGCCATGTGGCGCTCACCCCGGTCGGGGCACAATGGCTGCCGCATGCGCGGGCCTTGCTGGCATCAGCCGCGGATCTGCCCGTGGTGGCGCAACGCCTGTCGCGCGGCGAAATCGGCAGCCTGCGGCTGGCCTTTGTCAGCACCGCCACCTATGGCATGCTGCCGCTGGTCCTGAGCCATTACAAGGCGCAATTCCCGGCGGTCGAGGTAATTCTGCGCGAGGCGACCAGCGATGTGCAGATCGACGCGCTGCTCGACAACACAATTGATGCAGGCTTGCTCATCGCTCCGGCGCAAGCCATGCCGCCGCAAATCAGCTATTTGCCGCTGCACCGCGAAAATCTCGTCGCCGCCATTCCCGACGCCTTCATCCAAAGTGGCCGCATCGTGCCGGAAGCCGATGCGCTCGGCTTTTCCGCTATTGCCGGCGAACCACTGATCCTGTTCCCCCGGCAAAGCGCGCCCGCCCTTTATGATCTGATTGCCGGCTATTATACCGCCCACAATGCCGTGCCGGCTTTAGGGCAGCAGGCGGTGCAGATGCAAACGATTATCGGGCTGGTCTCTGCCGGGCTCGGCATTGCCCTCGTGCCCGCCTCAATGCGCAATCTGGCGCGGGCAGGGGTGACCTATCTGCCCCTCGCGGAAATGCCGCCGCTGATCGAAACCGGGCTGGCCTGGCATCGCACCAATGACACACCGGCCTTACGCCATTTCATCGCCACCGCTAGCGAACAGGCTGATCCTGAATTCAGGCCCTAGGCGCCACCGGGATTGATCATAAAAAAAGCCGCACACCCGGGGTCCCGGATGTGCGGCTTTTTTCCGGGACAGCGAAATTATTCGACGCCGTAAATCCGGGCGATATCGTCCAGCAGCAGATTGGCTGCGATGACGCCGCCAGCCGTGTTCCAGACAACATCATCAACCTTGTTGACCTTGCCGGCCTTGACCGCTTCCAGCTGCAACCAGATCGGATCGGCCAGATAATCGGCTTCTGCCTGAAGGGCTGCGCCATCACCATCGTCATAGGTGAAATAGACGATGCGGTCGCCATCCATGTCCGGAATGCTTTCCTTGCCGACGCGCAAGGCGAATTCCTCGACATTCTGGTTGGCCGGCCGGTCAAAGCCCAGCTTTTTCAGGGTCAGGCCCGAAAAGGAATCCAGCTGATAAATGCGGGTCTGGCTGGCCAGAAAGCGGATAACCGAGACCTTCTCTTTCAGATTGTCACCAAGCTTGGCCGAGAGATCCTTGATCCGGGCTTCGTAATCCGCCAGCACCTTGTTGCCTTCTTCGGTTTTACCCAGCGCTTCGGCATAAAGGCGGTAATTCACCTGCCAGTCGCCGCGCAGACGCTCGGACAGAACGGTGGGAGCAATATCGGACAATTGCGCATAAATTTCTTCGTGCCGCGCCTTGTTGCCGAGAATAAGGTCCGGCTCGAGCGCCGCGATCATTTCCAGGTTGATCGCGCTTTCCTTGCCGAGGCTTTCAACGCCCTGCATCTGTTCCGCAATGTGATCATACCAGGGATCGCCGAGCCATGACTGGGCCGCGCCGACCGGGGTTACACCCATCGACAGCAGCGCCTCGGTGCCTTCATTGGTCAGGATCACCACGCGTTGTGGCGCATCGGGCACGCTGGTCGTGCCCATCGCATGGGTCACATCACGCGCCGAGGCGGTGAGGGGGGCAACAAGGGCAAATACGCCCACGAATATGGGAAGCAAATGTTTCAAGGACATCGTTTCCAGCCTTTCAGTTTGGTTTGTTTGCAACCGCGGGTTGCGCCCCGCCGTTGGCCGTGGCATATCGCGATATAAATATGAAATGTCAATTCATATTATTTGGAATCATTCTAAACTACAGGCCATCGGAAACGACGTTATGGGGCGGCAAGCCTTTATATTTACAGGACTTTTTGTTGCGGTTCTCCTATGCATGCTGGCTAGCCTGCATCTGGGCCTTCGGCTCTATTCGCCTGTGGAAGTGTGGTCGGCCCTGACCACCGAAGCGGTGGACAGCACGGCGCTGGTCATCAAAACCCTCCGTCTGCCGCGCATGCTCATGGCGCCGGTTGTGGGGGCCGCGCTCGGCATTGCCGGCCTGCTGCTGCAAACCACAACCCGTAACCCGCTGGCCTCGCCAGCCTTGCTGGGGGTCAATGCCGGGGCGGCGTTTGCCGTGGTTATTGCTGTTTCCCTTTTCGGTGTTTCCGCAATCTGGCCCCTGGCCATGATCGCCGCCTGCGGTGCGCTGTGCACCACGGCGCTGGTCTTTGCCCTGTCAGCGGCTGCCGGCGGTGCCGCGTCACCGCTCAATACGCTGTTGGCAGGTGTCACGCTCGCCGCCTTGCTCAATTCCGGCGTCCAGATCGTGCTCATCACCGACGAGTCGACCATGGAACAGCTGATTTTCTGGCTCTCCGGCGGCTTCGCCGATCGCGACTTGTCTCTGCTAACCGTCGCCGCCCCTGTGATTGCCCTGAGCGCAGGGCTGGCGGTTGCCATCAGCCGGCCACTTGATTTGCTGCTGGCGGATGATGCCAGTGCCGCGGCATTGGGCGTGCCGGTCATGCAATTGCGTCTGGTCGCTTTGGGGCTGGCCGCAATGCTCGCCGGGGCGGCGGTGACAACGGCAGGGCCGGTGGCGTTTATCGGCCTGGTCGCCCCACACATGGCCCGGCGTCTCGGCGGGTTGTCGCATCGGGTGCTGGTGCCCATGGTTGGCCTTGTCGGGGCCATGCTGGCGCTGGTCGCAGATATAGCGGCCCGTTTCGTGATCTATCCCTCCGAAGCGCCGGTGGGGGCTGTGCTGGCCTTTGTCGGTGTGCCGGTTCTCGTTTTCCTGTTGTTGTCGCGTAAACGCGAGGGGCTGGCCGCATGACCGATATCATGGTCCGTGATTTTGCCAGCCGCCGTGCCAGCACGCCCTGGCTGGTGCCCGCCATTCTGCTGGCAATTCTGGCTGTTTTTGCGCTGGTCATGGTGTTCTCAATCGGCTTTGGCAGCACACCGATAACGCCCGACCGGGTGATTAGCGCGGTTCTTGGGCTGGGCAGTCGCACCGAGCAGGTCATCATCCTCAAACTGCGCATGCCCCGCGCGCTGCTGGCGATGGAGGCGGGGGCCTGTCTGGCGCTCGCGGGCCTTTTGCTGCAAACCGCCACCCGCAATCCGCTGGCATCCCCCTCTATTCTGGGCATTGTCGATGGAGCGGCGCTGGGCGTTGTGGTGTTCTTGTTCCTGTTCTCCAACGAGTCCAACGCGCTGGTCGTCAGCGTCAACTGGCAACCGGTCGCCGCTGCTTTGGGCGCTTTGTGTTTTGCCCTTGTGGTGGGTGGGCTGACCTGGCTCGACAGGCGCGGCATGTCGCGCATGATCCTTTACGGCATCGCCATGGCGGCACTGGCCAGCGCCATGGTGACCATCATGATCATTGTCGGCCCCGTCTACCGGGCGACCCAGGCCCTGACATGGCTGGCAGGCTCGGTCTATGCAGCGCACTGGAATGACGTGATGATCGTTGGCGGCATATTGGCGCTTGCCGTGCCCTTCCTTCTGCTCTTGCCAAGGGACATGGAGCAATTGTCGATGGACGACCAGTCGGCGCGCGCCTCCGGGCTTGCGGTCACACCTGCCTTTATTGCGCTTGTAACGCTCTCGGTTGTGCTCACCGCAACGGCGGTTTCCTTTGTTGGCGGTGTCGCCTTTGTTGGTCTTCTGGCACCTCATGCGGCCCGCCTGATGGTGGGGCACAAGGCAATTCCGTTGATTGTCGCCAGCGCCCTGATCGGCGCGACGATTGTTGTCGCAGCCGACCTTCTGGGGCGGGTTGCCTTTGTCCCCATCGAAGTGCCAACCGGTGCCATTACCGCAATAATCGGCGCGCCTTATTTCCTGTGGCTATTGATCAGACGGAGCAGATCCCATGCATGACATGCGCAAACCCGCAATGGCCCGTTTCGACGCGGTCGGTTTGGGCTATGGCACCAAAATGGTGTTTGACGCGCTCGACCTGACGCTGAATGCCGGTGAAGTGACAATGTTCTGCGGCCCCAATGGCTGCGGCAAGTCGACAGCACTCAAGGCGCTGCGCCGCCTGATGAAGGCAAAATATGGCGATATCTTCCTCAGCGGTGAGGCGATTTCGTTTTTGAGTAACAAGCGGTTGGCGCGCGAAATGGCGATGTTGACGCAAGCGCCCTCAGCGCCTGAGGACCTGCTGGTCGAGCAACTTGTTGGCATGGGGCGCTATGCGCATCAGGGGCGCTTTGCCGGGTTGACGGCCAAAGACCGCGAAATGGTCGATTTCGCCATGACGGCCTGCAATCTGCAGGAACTCGCAAAACAAAGCCTTGGCACACTCTCGGGCGGCCAGTTGCAGCGTGCCTGGCTGGCAACGATCCTGGCGCAGGACGCGCCGGTGATCCTGCTCGATGAACCCACCAATCATCTCGATATCACCCACCAGATCGAAACCCTCGAGCTGATCCGCAAAATGAATGCGGAGGAGGGGCGCACGGTCGTGCTGGTGCTCCACGATCTCAATCTTGCCGCCCGCTATGCCGACAGCATGGTCATGTTCAATCAGGGCAAAGTGGTGGCGCAAGGCACGCCCGAACAGGTGATGCGTGAAGAGGTGATCAGCGACGTCTTTGCCATTGGCTGCCGGGTGATTTCCGATCCGGTACACGGCAAGCCGCTGTGCATTCCTTATCCGCGCGAAACCGCCTGACCGGTTTATCCGGCCGGGGTGAGTATCTCGATACCCAATAGATCGCGCAGGGTCCGGTCCCGCCGGGCCAGATCTTCGATCGTATATTTCTCCAGCACGGCCAGAAACGCGCGCAACGCCTCGGCAAGTGCGGTGTTCACCTCGCAACTGCCCACCAGCGGGCAGTTTGTGGTGCCATCCTCAAAACATTCTGCCAGCGCAAAACCGTCCTCGGTCAGCTCAATCACCTCACGCATGGTGATGTCACTGGCGGCGCGGCCGAGGCGGACACCCCCATTGCGGCCACGCACCGTCTGCAACAGGCCATTATCGACCAGCGGCTTGATAAACTTGAACAGGGACAACTCGGAAATATCATAGGCATGCGCAATGGCGCTGATCCGGCTTTGCTGCGGCGCGTTAACGGCGCAATAGACCAGCGTGCGGAGCGCGTAATTTGCCTGCTTGGTAAGTTGCATAAGCGGTTCCTGTGCCTGATCCCCTAAAGGATAGGGGGCTTGCCCACGCGATACAAGGGCGCGTTCGCCTGGAGAGAAAACCAGCATGGACCCTGGTAGGAATCGGGCGGAAAATGCAATTTGCCGCGAATTATTCCATAACTGTTCAACTATGATAAGCCGACGAAATATCATTTTACTTAACTAATACGATATTTCATCCTCATTCTAATGTTGAGGAGAGCGGGTGTTGCAGTTCGTCCATGTGAATGAAATAACCATGCATTATCAGGAGATTGGAGCCCCGGATGGGCGCCCGACACTGGTATTTGTCAACTCTTTGGGCACGGATTTCCGCATCTGGCGCGATGTGGTGGTGCGCCTTGCCGGTGAAGCGCGCATTATAACCTATGACAAGCGTGGCCACGGCCTCTCGGGCATCGGTAATGCACCCTATGCCATGAGCGATCATATCGCCGATCTGGCCGGGCTGCTTGATCATCTGCAAATTCAAAATGCTGTCATCTGTGGCGTATCCGTGGGCGGCATGATCGCGCTCGGTCTGGCGGATAGCCGCCCGGATCTGGTGTCAAAGCTGGTGCTGTGCGACACCGCCCACAAAATCGGCACCCCCGATTTCTGGAACGAGCGGATCGCCCGTATCGAGGCCGAGGGGATAGGGGGCATGGCAGCTTCCATTCTGGAGCGCTGGTTCACCCCTTCATTCCGCGCGCCCGATAATGCCGATTTCGCCGGCTATCGCCACATGCTCGAGCGTCAGCCCCTGGCCGGTTACACCGGCACCTGTGCCGCCCTGCGCGATGCCGATCTGACAGCGGCAGCGCTGAAACTCGCGGTGCCGGCCCTTTGTCTTGTGGGCGATCAGGACGGCTCGACACCACCGGATCTGGTCAAGTCCATGGCAGACCTGATCCCGGGGTCAAAATTCGAGATTATCAGCGATGCCGGGCATTTGCCGAGTATCGAACAACCCGAGATTTTGGCCGGTCTGGTCAAACAGTTTTTGGCTGCGGCCGCGCAAGAGGAAATCTAGCATGAATGATACACAGGTTCCCGCGGGGCGTTTCGAACAGGGCATGAAAGTGCGCCGCTCGGTTCTGGGCGATGTGCATGTGGACAAGACCGAAGCCAGTAAATCAGGCTTTGATGCACCGTTTCAGGAACTGATCACGGAAACAGCGTGGGGCAACGTCTGGGCGCGCCCGCAATTTTCCAAGCGGGAACGATCGATTGTCACCATCGCTTTGCTGGCCGCTCTGGGGCATGATGAGGAAGTGGCCATGCATGTGCGTGCCACGGCCAATACCGGCGCAACCCGCGACGATGTGTGCGAGGCATTAATGCATGTGGCGGTCTATGCTGGCGTGCCCGCGGCCAATCGCGCCTTCAAGATAGCCAAGGAAGTTTACGCCAAAATCGACGCTGAACAGGCGGAATAGCCAGAACTGGCAGCAGGCGCGTTCCGCACCGGGAAACGCATTGGAATATGGACTAGGAGATTTCCGTGTTGTCACTAAACACGGGGGCAATCTCCGCCAGAGGAGGAAGTGATGGACAACAGGAAACCCGAAACCGGCGCGTTTTTTCAGCGCGACCTGGAAATGCATCCCCCGGCCTACGCGCCAGGATACAAGACCAGTGTGTTGCGCTCCCCGCAATATGCAAAGCTCTCGCTGAATGCGACCCTCTCGGAAATCACCGGCCCGGTTTTTGGCCATGATATTATCGGCGAATTGGACAATGACCTGATCCACAATTTCGCCAAGCCGGGCGAAAGCGCCATTGGTGAACGCATTATCGTGCATGGCCGGGTGGTCGACGAGCGCGGTGTCGGCGTCAGCGGCGCGCTGCTCGAATACTGGCAGGCCAATGCCGGTGGCCGCTACCGCCACAAAAAGGAAACCTATCTGGCCGCCATCGACCCCAATTTCGGCGGCTGCGGACGTTCCATCACCGATGAGAACGGCTATTACCGTTTTCGCACCATCAAGCCGGGCGCTTACCCCTGGCCGAACGGCGTCAATGACTGGCGTCCCGCCCATATCCACTTCTCGATTTTTGGCCATGGCTTTGCCCAGCGCCTGATCACCCAGATGTATTTCGAGGGTGACCCGCTGATCCCGCTCTGCCCGATTGTCAAAACCATTCCCGATCAGGGTGCGATCGACCGGCTCATCGCGCCGCTCGACATGGCCAATACCATCCCCATGGACGCCACCGCCTACAAGTTCGACATCGTTTTGCGCGGCCGCCGTTCGACCCTGTTTGAAAACCGTCTGGAGGGCAACTGATATGGTACAACCGCTCAACTATCTCAAAGAGACAGCCTCCCAGACCGCCGGGCCTTACGTGCATATCGGCCTGACGCCCAATTTCTGCGATATCAACGGCGTTTACGCCGAGGATCTTGGCACGCGCATGGTCAACGACAAGACCAAGGGCGAACGCATCACCATCAAGAGCCGCGTGCTGGACGGCACCGGAACGCTGCTGCGCGATGCGCTGGTGGAGATCTGGCAGGCCGATGCCGAGGGGCTTTATAATTCCCCCTCTGAAATGCGCGGCGCGGCCGATCCCAATTTCACCGGCTGGGGGCGTTGCCCGGCCGATATGGATACCGGCGAATTCGTCTTTGAAACCATCAAGCCGGGCCGGGTGCCTTTTATCGACGGGCGACTGCAAGCCCCGCACATCACGTTCTGGATCGTGGCGCGCGGCATTAATCTCGGGCTGCAGACCCGCATGTATTTCTCTGATGAGGAAAAAGCCAATGCCGAGGACCCGATCCTTGCACGCATTGAGCACAAAATGCGCGTGCCGACCCTGATCGGCAAGCGTGACGGCAATAGTTACACATTCGATATCCGTCTCCAGGGCGAAGGCGAGACGGTGTTTTTCGACATCTAGGACAGGAAGATAATGGCAAAGTTTCAATCTCTGCGCGATGCAGTTGCCGAAAATCTCAATGACGGCGACGTGGCAGCCTTTGAGGGATTTACCCATCTCATTCCACACGCGGCGGCGCATGAAGCCATCCGTCAGGGCTTTAAAGACCTGACACTGGTGCGCATGACCCCCGATGTGGTCTACGACCAGATGGTGGGTATGGGCATGGCGAAGAAACTGATCTTTTCCTATCTCGGCAATCCCGGCGTCGGCCTGTTGCGCCGCTGTCGCGACAGCGTTGAAAACGGCTATCCCCGCACGGTCGAACTTGAAGAACACAGCCACGCCGGCATGGCCAATGCTTATGAGGCAGGCGCTGCCGGCCTGCCGCTGGCCGTGTTCCGGGGCTATAAGGGGGCCGGGCTGGCCGAGGTCAACCCGAACATCAAATCAATCACTTGCCCCTTTACCGGCGAAGAGCTGGCCGCCATTCCCGCCATTCGCCCGGATGTGAGCTTCATCCACGCGCAAAAAGCCGACAAAAAGGGCAATGTGCTGGTCGAGGGCATTATCGGCATCCAGAAGGAAGCGGTGCTGGCTGCCAGGCGTTCCGTGGTGACGGTTGAGGAAGTGGTCGACAATTTCGACGACGTCCACACCAATTGCTGCATCCTGCCGCAATGGGCCATCACCTCGATTGTCGAAGTGCCAGGCGGCGCGCACCCAAGCTATGCCCACGGCTATTATATTCGCGACAATGCCGCCTATCTCGAATGGGACAAGATCGCGGCCGACCGCGACCTGTTTACCAAATGGATGACTGAAAACGTGCTTGAAGCGACCCCGGAAGACTTTGCCGGCCGCGTCGCCAATCTGAGGGATGCATCATGAGCGATCTTGATTTCACCGCTGACGAAATGATGACCATTGCCGCCTCGCGCGCACTGGCCTCCCGCGATGTCTGCTTTGTAGGCATTGGCGCGCCTTCCGCCGCCTGTAATGTCGCCCGGCTGACCCATGCCCCCGATATCACCCTGATCTATGAAAGCGGCACCATCGGCACAGCGCCGGACGTATTGCCGCTTTCCATCGGTGATGGCGAACTCTGCGAGACCGCCGTTGCCACCGTCGCCGTGCCGGAAATGTTCCGCTACTGGCTGCAGGGCGGGCGCATTACCATCGGCTTTCTGGGCGCCGCCCAGCTCGACAGGTTCGGCAATATCAACACCACGGTCATTGGCGATTACGACAATCCAAAAACCCGGCTGCCGGGCGGGGGCGGGGCCCCTGAAATCGCCTCGTCCTGCGGCGAAATCTACATCACCATGAAGCAGAGCCTGCGCGGCATGGTCGAAAAGATCGACTTCTTCACCTCCTTTGGCCATGGCGATGGCGGCAATGCCCGCGAAAAGCTTGGCATCACCACCAAGGGGCCAACTCTTTTGGTTACCGATCTTGCGGTGTGGAAACCCGACCCCGAGACCAAGGAATTCACTGTCGTTTCGCTCCATCCCGGGGTAACCCGTGAACAGGTGCAGGAAACCTGCGGCTGGACGGTCAAATATGCCGACCATCTGGAGACAACACCTGCGCCGACACCGGACGAACTTAAAACCTTGCGTGATTTAAAGGCCCGTACGAAGGCCGCACACGAAGGCACTGGAAAGGCTGCTTAATGACCGACGCATATATTTGCGCTTATATCCGCACTCCCATTGGCCGTTTCGGGGGCGCACTGGCGCCTGTGAGGGCCGATGATCTGGGGGCGATCCCCATCAAGGCCCTGATGGCAGCGCATGACATCGACTGGTCCGATGTTGATGAAGTGATTTTTGGCTGCGCCAATCAGGCCGGCGAGGACAATCGCAATGTCGCGCGCATGAGCGCGCTTCTGGCAGGCTTGCCCGAAACTGTGCCGGGCACCACCATGAACCGGCTCTGCGGGTCGGGCATGGATGCGATCATCACCGCCGCCCGCGCCGTCAAATCCGGCGAAATCGACTTTGCCATTGCCGGCGGTGTCGAAAGCATGAGCCGCGCGCCGTTTGTCATGCCCAAGGCATCAAGCGCCTATTCGCGCAATGCCGAAATCTATGACACCACCATTGGCTGGCGTTTTGTAAACCCGTTGATGAAAAAGCAGTACGGCGTCGATTCCATGCCGGAAACCGGTGAGAACGTCGCCGCCGACTACAAGATCAGCCGACAAGATCAGGACGCGTTTGCCGCGAGAAGCCAGGCCAAAGCCGCCGCCGCGCAGGAGAACGGGCGTCTGGCCCGGGAAATCACCCCGGTGACCATTCCCCAGCGCAAGAAAGATCCCATTGTCGTCGACAAGGACGAACACCCCCGTGCCGGTACCACGGTGGAGGTGCTCGCCAAGTTGCCAACGCCCTTCCGTGAAGGCGGCAGCGTCACCGCCGGCAATTCCTCCGGCGTCAATGACGGGGCAGCAGCCCTGATCATTGCCTCGGCTGAAGCGGCCAAACGCCATGGCCTGACCCCGATTGCCCGCATTGTTGGCGGGGCCACAGCTGGCGTGCCGCCGCGCATCATGGGCATGGGCCCGTCACCGGCAACCCAAAAGCTTTGCGCCCGCGAGGGGCTGAAAATGGACCAGTTCGACGTGATCGAACTGAACGAGGCTTTTGCCAGCCAGGGCATTGCGGTTCTGCGTGAACTGGGCGTTGCGGCAGACGACGAGCGGGTCAATAAAAATGGCGGTGCCATTGCGCTCGGCCATCCGCTCGGCATGTCCGGGGCGCGTATAACTGGTTCTGCGGCCTTGGAATTGTCGCTGACAGGTGGCAAGCTGGCTTTGGCGACCATGTGTATTGGTGTGGGACAGGGGATCGCCATAGCGTTGGAGCGCGTTTAGCTTATGCCGGTGTCGCCGTTCGATCATCCCTTTCTTTCCGGTCTGACCGGCGACGCCAGCATCGCAGAGTTTTTTTCGGCTGAAGCCGATTTGGCGGCCATGCTCAAATTTGAGGCCGCCCTGGCCTTGGCCGAGGCCGATGAGGGGGTCATTCCCCGCGCATCGGCTGACGCCATCGCCGCCTGCTGCGAAACCTTCTCGCCCGATATGGATGAACTGGCTAAGGCGACGGCCCGCGATGGTGTTGTTGCACCCGAACTGGTGCGCCAGTTGCGTGTGGCCGTCGGCGAGGATCATGCAGCTTATGTGCATTTTGGTGCCACCAGTCAGGATGTGATCGACACAAGTCTCGTGCTGCGTCTGCATCAGATATTGCCCCGGTTTGGCAAAAGTCTGGACACGATGACCCGGACCATGGTGCAGCTGGTGGGGCTGCATGGCGACAAGCAGCTGACCGGGCGCACACGCATGCAGGATGCCTTGCCCATTACCGTCGCTGACCGGATCAACAGCTGGCGCGCGCCGCTGATGCGTGAGCGCGAAACCCTGCGCACGATCAAACCGAAAGTCTTCATCACCCAGTTCGGTGGTGCCGTGGGCACGCTGGAGAAGCTGGGTAACAAGGGGCCTCAGGTCACCAAAAGGCTGGCAGAAAGACTTGGTCTCGGCGTTGCGCCCGATGTGTGGCACTGCGAGCGCGATGGTCTGGTCGAACTGGCGTCATGGTTGTCGCTGGTCACCGGCAGCCTTGGCAAAATGGGGCAGGATATCGCCCTGATGGCGCAAAACCCGGTTGCAGAAATTCGGCTGGCGGGTGGTGGCAAGTCCTCCGCCATGCCGCACAAACAAAACCCTGTGGGGGCGGAAGTGCTGGTGGCGCTGGCCCGTTTCAATGCGGTTCAGGTCTCGGCCATGCATCAGGCCATGGTGCACGAGAATGAACGCTCGGGTGCAGCCTGGACGCTGGAATGGCTGGTATTGCCACAAATGATCAACGCGACCGCCGGTGCCTTGCGCACCGCCAATGCGCTGCTCGCCGCGGTTGATACGATCGGCAACTAGAGCGGGTACCTTGCCTCAACCGGACGCAGGGAGTATGCCGGTTGCAGGGAATGGGGGAGTTTTGTGAGAGTAGTTATTACCGGTGGTGCCGGATTTATCGGGTCGCGCCTGGCGCGCACCTTGCTGGAACAGGGCACATTGGCCAATCAGGCCGGCGCGCAAACCAGAATAGATTCGCTGGTGATCTTTGATCAGGTCGCCCCGGAGCATCTGCCAAAAGACAACCGGCTGGAGATTGTGGTCGGTCAGGCCGATGACAGGGCCACCTTGCAAAAAGTGCTTGCCGGTGCCGATAGCGTTTTCCACTTCGCATCCGTTGTCAGCGGTGGGGCTGAGGCCGATTTGCAGCTTGGCCTTTCGGTCAATCTCGACGGCACCCGCATGCTGCTCGACATTCTGGCCGACGAGGGGCGCAAGCCGCGGCTTGTGTTTGCCAGCTCCGGCGCGGTCTATGGCGTAGGGGCAGAGCCGGTTACCGATCTCACCCCGACACACCCGAAAAGTTCGTACGGCGTGCAAAAGCTCTGCTGTGAGCTTTTGATTGGCGATTATGGGCGCCGGGGACTGGTGGATGGCCGCGCCATGCGCTTTCCCACCATTGCGGTGCGCCCCGGCAAGGCGAACCTTGCCAATTCATCCTTCATTTCCAACATTGTGCGCGAACCGGCTGCGGGCCGCGCAACCATTTGCCCGGTGCCTGAAGACACCGAGATTTCGCTGATGTCGCCGGGCCGGCTGATCGCTGCCATCATCAAGGTCCATGATCTGGATGCAACGGCGCTGGGCTGGCCGCGCGCGCTGCTATTGCCCGCCGTCAAAGTCAGTGTCCGGCAAATGCTCGACGCGCTAGAGGCGGAACTGGGCCCCAAAGCCCGGCAACTGGTGACGTTTGACGAGGACGCGGGCATTCACGCCATGGTCAAAAGCTGGCCCGTTGACGTTGTGGCCACCCGCGCTGAGGCGCTGGGCATCGCCGCAGACGCCGACGCGACCGAAATTGTGCAGGATTATTTGTCAGAGTACCCGCCGGTCACCTTTTAGATCAGTCTTTGCTGACATACATAACAACGACCGGTCCCGCCGGTCGCGAATAACTCTTCTAGCGGCGCAAGCCGGAAAGCCTTCAAATGGAATTCTTCTCTGATCCGGGTGCGCTTGGGGCATTTTTCTCCGTCGTTATGATCGATCTGGTTCTGGCGGGCGACAATGCGGTGGTCATTGGCCTTGCCGCCGCCGGCCTGCCGGCAGAGATGCGCCGCAAGGCGGTGCTTTTCGGCATTCTTGCGGCAACTGTCCTGCGCATCGGGCTGGCCGTGGTGGCGGTGCAGCTGCTCGCCATTGTTGGTTTGCTGCTGGCAGGGGGCCTTTTGCTGCTCTGGGTCTGCTGGAAGATGTGGGTCGAGATAAGGGATCAGAGAGCCCATGAAATCATGGCGCAGGAAGCGCTGGAAGACACGGACCTCAATGCCGATGGCAGGGTCGGCGCGCCGGTTAAAACCAAGTCCTTCAAGCACGCCATCACCCAGATCGTTGTCGCCGACGTTTCAATGTCTCTCGACAATGTGCTCGCCGTTGCCGGTGCCGCGCGGGATCATACCGAAGCCCTGATTTTCGGGCTGGGCCTGTCCATTGTCCTGATGGGTTTTGCCGCGGCCTTCATCGCCAAACTGCTCAACCGTTATCACTGGCTGGCCTATCTGGGTCTGGGCATCGTACTGATTGTCGCCCTGCGGATGATCTGGCATGGCGGCGAGGAAATCCTGCACCAGTTCTAGAGCGGGTATAAAGCGCGCCATGGCAGTAAATTCGTAACCATAGCAAGCATTTCCCGCCACAATGCGGGGCTTGCTAGGAATTTGCTAGGTTCACGCTTTTAGGGTGTTGGCAATTGCCATAACCAAAAGCTCCATTATGTCGTTAAGTGCTGATACTCTTGCCGGAAGCCACAAAGCACCGCAGGCCCTGCGTAGCGCCGGTGCTGTCGCCGGTCATGCCGTAAATATCGAACATGTTTCGGGTGAAGTCTGGGACGAGACGATCGCGACCTTTGACGGGGTATGTCAGGAACAGCTCTACACCTTTGCCAAAAACCGCTGGCCCGGCGTCACCTGCGAACCGGTTCTGTTCGTTGAGGACGGGGAGGTGGTCGGTGGTGTGCTGACCATGGTCCAGCATTTGCCGCTTAAGGTTGGTGCCATTGCCGTGTCGAAATGGGGCCCGATCTTCAAGGATGGCAAACGGGCAGATTTTGAATCCGTTTACGCCGCCGCCATCGAGGCGCTGATCGAGGAATATCACGACAGGCGCGGCATGATGATCTCCGTTCTGCCCCGTGCCGCCTGGGCCGACACCAATATCGAATTTGATTATCTGCAGGCGCGCGGTTTCCGCCGCGGCGCGCAATTGAAATTTCCCGACCGCTACGTGGTCAATTTGCGGCTCGATGACGAAGCCCAGCGCAAAAGCTTTGCCCAGAAATGGCGCTACCATCTCAACAAGTCGATGAAGGCGGAGCTGGAATTCGAATATGCCGGGCCCGAGCGTATCGGCGAGTTCAACGCGCTTTACGAGGCGATGACCGACCGCAAGAAATTCGCCGACCATTCCGCCTATGACGACACCATCCACCCCCTGATGGAGATGGAAAACGACACGCTGCGCCCCGAACTGTTCTTTGTCCGCCACAAGGGCGAAATCGTCGCCGGCGCCGTCATCTTCAAGGCGGGCGATACGGCGGTCTATCTCTATGGGGCCACCAATGCTGAGGCGCTGCCCTTGCGCGCCGGCTATTTCATGCATTGGCACATCATCCGCTGGCTGCGCGATAATACCAAAGCTACCTGGTATGATCTGGGCGGCACCGACGGCTTTCAGGGCCTGCACCAGTTCAAAAAAGGCATGGTTGGCGACGAAGGCGTGATTTCACCCGTACCCCCGGTGCTCAATTATGCCAGCCGTTTCCTGCCATTTCTCACCGGCACGCTGGCCTTTGCCGCCCGCGATATTATAGCCGAAATCCGGCACCGGATTGAAAAACTCCGTCCCGATGCGGCGCGCCCCGATCAGGAGCGCTAGATGAAACTCGGTCGGCGGCTTCTGTCCCAGTCCGCGGTGATTTTTGCCGCCCGCATCCTTGGTGCGGGGCTGATCTTTCTCGCCCAGGCGGCCATTGCCCGCCTGTGGGGCGCCGAGATTCTGGGCGAATATCTGCTGATCATCGCCGCCTCCAATCTGGTGGCGGTTGTCCTGCCTCTCGGCTTCCATACGATCGGTACCTATTTTGCCGCCGAATACAGCGCCCGGAATGACCGCCGCATGCTCGAGGCCTTCCTGCGGCGCAGCTATGGCCATATTCTGCTTGTCGGCGTGCCCCTCATTATCCTCGCCGCGCCTGTTGCCGGGCTTTTTGGCGTTGCTGGTCACCAGATTGCCGCGCTGGCCATGCCCGCAGCGCTGATGGCCGTTGCAACGGCGGTGATCTTCAACAACACAGCTTTTCTTGTCGGCCTGCGCCGGCCCTTTGCCGGGTTCTTTGCTGAAATCGTCTTCAGGCCCTTGCTGATCATCGGCGCGTTCATCATCGCCGCCGCCTTTTTCACCGAAGGCACACGGCTGGCCGTTTTTCTATGGCTGTTCGCTGTGGCCTATCTGGCCATTGCGCTGGTGCAGTTCTGGCTGGTTCTCAGGGCCACAAGGCAAATCACCGACACCATCCCCGTCCGTGCTCCCGACAGCGCCCGCTGGTGGCGTTTTGCGGCGCCCTGGGTGCTGATTTCGCTGGCCACAGAGTTCTTTTTCGATATCGATCTGCTGGTGCTCTCCATGCATCTCAGCCGTGAAGACCTGGCCATTTTCGGCATTTGCGCGCGCATATTCGCGCTGATCTCGTTCGGTGTTGCCTCGGTCTATGCCGTCACCATTCCCGATATTTTTGAGGCCGAAGCGCGCAATGATCGCAGCGGTTTCCACCACCGCATCGGCGAGGCCAATCTGGTCGCCAGCCTGATTGCCATCATATTGTCTGCCGGCGTTTTCATCGGCGGGCCACTGGTGCTCTCAATATTCGGTCCCGAGTTTGCGGCCGGTGCCTGGCCATTGGGCATTCTCAGTCTGGGGCTCGTCGTGCGGGCTGTGTTTGGCCCCGCGACAATGGTCCTGTCGATTTACGATCAGCCCTATGCCAGCCTGCCGGCCGTTGGGGCCGGGCTCCTCAGCCTCATTGGGCTGAACTATCTGCTCGTGCCGTCATTTGGCTTGATGGGCGCGTCGTTTGCCGCGCTGCTGGCTATTGTCATCTGGTCTGCAGGGTTGTGGCTGACGGCCTGGCGGCTGGCCGGTGTCGATGTGTCGATTGTCGCCAGGCTGCGGGTCCTGCATCAGGCTAAAGCCCAAGCAGCCGTTTCATCCGACGCTTGAACCGCCCCAGCCGGCCTTCACTGGGTACGCCGTGGTCATAGCCTTCGGTAACCTTGGTCAGCGGGTGCTCGAACAGCATATAGTCTTCACCAAACATCTGCTTATCCAGTGTCGCCACATGCACATAGCCAAAGCGGTTCAGCAGGGCGTTCGCCGTTGCATTATCCGCCTTGGTATAGGTGGCGATCTTGTGAAAGCGCCCATTGTCCCAATAATCGCTGAAGGCGCGGGTGGCTGCCAGCGCGTGGCCTGCATGCCGGTTCTCCGGCGGCATATAAGACCATTGCAGCCACAGCGTGCCATATTGCGGGCTGTTGATCATGATGCCTTTGGGCACATCGTCTTTGACGATCATCATCACATGCGCGGGGTCCACATCAAAAAGCCGCTGCAGATAGGGCAGGCCCAGTTGCTGCTTCTCATGCGCCTTGAACATGTCGTTGTAATAGGGTGAGGTCTCGATGGCCTCTTGCAGCCAGCGATGCGCCTGCACAAGTTCATTCGGACGTGCCGGGCGGATGGGAGGCGCTTTCTGGGCTCTGGTTTCAGTTTCGCTCAATTTGTGGTCTCCCGCCTGAACCGGCTTATTTTGCCCAACGCTAGCAAACGGAAGTTACGCCAAGGTGAAGTTTGCCTGTCACCGGCTCACCTGTTGCAGCCCGCGCCGATGTCCCGAAATGACGGGTGGTGATTTCAAGTACAAACAAGGGTCGTTGAAAATTGCGATGAGGGGATTAGGGTTTTGGTTAGCAAACGCGCAGCTATTAGCCCTTGTTAATAATTATAATGACTTTGGCGAAGATAATCCCCGCAATTAACAGGACGCATGCAGGGACGTTTACGCTATGTTTGGGACCAATAAAAATCGGTTGTTACCGGTTATTGTCATTATTTTTTCGACACTGCTGACGAGTGTTGCCATGGCCGATGATTGGGTGGCCACAAAGCTGCGCGGCGGTGTTTTCGCGTTTGATGGGGCCGGTTGGGTCAAGGTCGAACGCGGTACAGTGATTTCCGACAATCGGGTTATCCGCACTCTGCTCAGTGGCCGTGTTGCCTTCACACGCGATGGCGAGACCATCGAAATGGGGGGCGGTACCCAGATCAGCATTCGCGACAAGTCCGGTCGCCGCTTCACCACTGTTGATGAGCATTATGGCCTCGTGACAATTGAAGCCGAGGTTGAAAACGTCCAGCATTTCGCCGTGAAAACGCCTTACCTGGCGGCGGTGGTCAAGGGCACGAAGTTCTCGGTCCGCGTCCGTGATGGCAAGGCCAAGGTTGAGGTCAGCCGTGGCCGTGTTGAGGTCGAGGATCTTGAGCGCGGTTTGAAGGTCAATGTCGTGCCCGGTCAATCCGCATCGGCGGGCGATACGCCGCTGGAGATTTCAGGTTCCGGCCAGCTCGATACCATTGTGACACTTGATGGCAAGCCTGCGGTCGTTCCGACTGTCGAGAGCCCCGGTCACTCTGGCAGCGTATCGGGTCAATCTGCCAATAGAGCTGGCGGGGCCGGCGGTGTTGTCGGCTCAACGGTGTCCCGCGTTGGCAGCACGGCATCAAACGTGGTTGGCGGTGCCTCAAGCGCTGTTGGCAGTGTTGCAAGGGGTGGTGGCAGTGTTGCCAGCGCCGGTCGCAGTGCCGTTTCCGGTGCAACGGGCGCCGCGTCGAGCGCAGTCGAAACGGTCACAGAAACCGTAACGGAGACAGTCGATAGCGCAGGTAGCGCCGTTTCCGAAGTGGTAAGTGGCGTGGGCGGTGCCCTTGGCGGCCTTTTGTAGCCCGGTCAGGCGCAAATTCCGTTTTTGGTAACCTCGCTCACCTAGAATTGGGCGCACTGCTGAATTAAGGCGGCAATCACCGTATCACGCGATCCATGCGGATATGGTGATTGCTATTGATCGGGTTCCTGGGCCGCTCGTTTCGGATAGACGCTTGCAAAATATCAAACGCCAATTTCTCGATCTGTTTATCGTGCTGCTGGTTCTTCTTTGCAGCATATCCGGCGCGTTTGAACCTTTGGACAACGCGCTGAAAAGCTTTCGCTTCGGCGTGGCGACACGCCCGGCAACCGGCAATATTGTATTCGTGGCGATCGATCCGAAAAGTCTGGCGTCCGTTGGTGTGTGGCCGTGGCCACGCCACGTGCATGCCGAGCTGATCGATAAACTCCTTGATCTAGATGTCTCGGATATTGTTTTCGATGTCGATTTCAGTGCCGCCTCGAACGAGCGCGATGATGCGCTGATGGAAGCAGCCCTGGTCAATGCGGGCGGCTTTGTCAGCCTTGCAGGGTTTGCGCAGCAAAAATCAGCCAGATCAGACGAACTTGAATTTACCGAGCCTTTGCCCCGCTTCGCCGCCGAAGCGGGTGTCGTTGCGGTCAATGTGCGCACCAGTGCCGATGGCGTGCTCCGCCGCTATCCCTATGGTATTCGGGTCGGCGACACGCTTTATCCCTCGCTGGCCGGGATGTTGAGCGATACCCCCGCCGCAGACGGGGAATTCGCAATCGATTTCGGCATCGATCCGGAAACGGTCAACGTGATCTCGGTTGTCGATATTCTTGAAGAGCGTGTTCCCGCTGCAGCGATAGCTGGCAAACAGGTGGTTGTCGGTGCCAGCGCGCTCGAACTGCGCGATAATTTCACGGTCCCGCGCTACGGCATTTTGCCCGGTGCCATGCTCCAGGTCCTCGCGGCGGAAACGCTAAAACAAAACCGTGCCCTGATCAGTGGCAGCGCCCTTAATGGGGCAACGCTTGCCCTGTTTATCGCGATCGGCTTCCTGCTCTGCCGGTGGAAATTCGGTCTGGCGGCGGCCGTTGGTGTGGTGGCGTTGCTGGGGGTGGGGTCCGAACTGATTGCGGTCATCCTGCAGGCGGGTTCTGCCATCACCATCGACACAACAGCCGGCCATATTGTCTTTGCGGCCCTCGCTTTGGCCGGTCTTTCCCGCGAGCTCAACCTGCGCCGTTTTCTGCTGGGCAAAACCCGCCGCGAGCGCGATGTGACCCAGCGTATTCTCAATCGGGTGATTGCCGATAATTTCGACGGTGTATTGGTGATTGCTGGCGATGGCACCGTGCTGACGGCAAGCCGGTTCGCCGATGAAATACTCGGTCTGACCGATGGGCAAACCACCATCGGGGCAGATATGACGAAAATTCTGCCGCCGGTACTCGCCACCGAGGTCAAGGTCGCCCTGCAATTGCAGGACGATGTCGTTCAGGCACCCGAGCCGCATGAAGCCACAATTGTCGACCGCACGGGCGCAAAAAGAGTTGTCGAATATGTCATCACCCTGTCGCGCGTGGACGCGGAGCAGGGCCGGGACGCGCAGGAGCAGGGCAATGCCGTCGCCTGCCTCACGTTCCGCGATATCACCGACCGGCGCGCAACCGAGACGCGGCTGACTTACCTGGCAGCGCATGACCCGCTGACCGGTGCGCTCTCACGCACGAAATTCTCCGAACTGATCAACAGCGCCATGCAATCCGAGGATGGGCAATTGGTCGGCATGACGGTGATCATGCTGGACCTGTCGCGCTTCAAGATCATCAACGACACAATGGGGCATGCCAGCGGTGACGAATTGCTGCGCCAGGTGGTGGAGCGCTTCAAGGGCTGCGATGTGGACTGTGTGGCCCGGCTTGGCGGCGACAGCTTTGCCGCCGCCCGCGCCGGCATTCTCGATGGCCCTGAACTGGATAGGTTCTGTAACCAGGTTCTGCATTCTGTGTCGGCTGATTATCGCCTCGGAGACCGCAAGGCGATGATCGGGGCCCAGATCGGCGTCACCACCACCGACGATTCCGGCTATGATCCCGATATGTTGATTTCCCACGCCGATATGGCGCTGTCGGCCGCCAAGGCCTCGCCGGTCAATGGTTATGCTGTTTATAGCCGGGAGATGGATGCGCGGCTCAATGAACTGCGCGAAATGGAAAGCGCGCTGCGTCAAGCGATTGCCGAGGACCAGTTTTTCGTTCTCTATCAGCCGCAGGTGCTGCTCGAAGACCAGTCAATGGTCGGTGTTGAGGCGCTGGTGCGCTGGAACCACCCCACACTTGGTCTGGTCTCGCCGGCCAAGTTTATTCCCGTGGCCGAGGAAACAGGCTTGATCCTTGATCTGGGACGTTGGGTGCTGATCGCCGCCTGCAAGGAAGCCGCCTCATGGCCCCGGCAGGTCAAGCTGGCGGTCAATGTCTCGCCCATGCAGTTCGAGTTCGGGGACGTCGTCGAGGATATAAAGAACGCGCTCGAGCTGTCCGGCCTGTCACCGGCCCAGCTCGATGTGGAAATCACCGAAGGCCTGTTCATTGCCAATCCGGAACGGGTTACCCGCAAGCTCGAAGAAATCAAGGCTTTGGGCGTCGGCGTCGCACTGGACGATTTCGGGACCGGCTTTTCGTCGCTCAGCTATCTGGGACAATTGCCGATCGACAAGATCAAGATCGATCAGGCTTTCGTCCGTGGCTTGCCTGAAGATCAGCACGCGGCAGCAATCGTGCGTGCGGTCATGACTTTGTCCGAGTCTCTTGGCAAGAAAGTGGTTGCAGAGGGGATTGAGGATGCAGATCAGGCATGGATGCTCAAATTGGCGGGATGTCATATCGGGCAGGGGTATTATTTCGGCAAGCCAATGGCTGGTAGCGACATTGTCGCGCGCATGCAGCACCGTGATGCGAACGCCAAAACGGTTGTCGCGCGCTAGCTTCTGGCTGGTTCCCGCATTGCTGGCCTTGAGTGTGCTGCCGCTGAAAGCGGCGACGCTGGAACAAATGGCCGGCCAGATGATCATGGTTGGCTTTAGCGGCAATTCAGCCTCGGACGCCTCTGTGAGGGCGCTGACCGATATCATCGCCAATGGCGGCGTCGGCGGCGTCATGTATCTCAAGTTCAATGTGCAAAGCCTTGCCGCCGTCACGGCGATGAACGCCGCTTTCACCGCAGCTTCCCCGGATTTGCCACCCTTTATCGCGCTTGATCAGGAAGGCGGCAGCATCGAGCGGCTGACCGGCGATGTTGGCTTTACTGAAATTCCCTCGGCCGCCAGGATAGCCGCTGCACAATCTCCCAAGGGCGCAGGTGAGGTCTACCAGACGATGGCCGAGGGGCTTTCAGCGCTGGGTTTCAATCTGAACTTCGGCCCCGTCGTTGATCTCAACGTCAATCCGGACAACCCCATCATTGCGCGCTATGGCCGCGCCTATGGGCGCGATGCGACGCGCGTGGCAGCCTATGCGGGCGCGTTTGTTGCAGCCCATCATCGCGAACGGATGCTCACCGTCCTCAAACATTTCCCCGGCCACGGCTCATCGCGTCAGGATAGCCATGCGGGTTTCGTCGATATCACCAAAAGCTGGCAGGCCGATGAACTCGAACCCTATCGGACCCTGATCAGGAACGGCCTTGCCGACATGGTCATGGTGGGGCACCTGTTTCACCAGAAATTCGCTGTCGATACCGAGGCGCAGCCGCCCGCCAGTCTTTCCCGCACATGGATCACCGGCGTCTTGCGCAACCAGCTCGGTTTTGACGGCGTGGTCATCAGCGATGATCTGGAAATGTCGGCCATCCGCGAACATTTCGGCTTTCGCGCAGCGATTGTGCGGGCCGTAAAAGCGGGTACAGATATCCTGCTTTTCTCCAATACTGTTCAATATCGAATCGGACTGGCTGAAGAGGTGCGGAATATCTTGATCGAAGAGGCCGGACGGGATGCCGCTTTCAAGGCACGCATTGTCGAGAGTTACGACCGGATTATAGAGCTAAAACAACAGCTTGGCGGATAGAAAAAATCTTCTTGTTCGATTCATTTTCAAATGATAAATGGTCAGCAATGCTGACCTAAAATGGGGTGTCGAAATGGACACGACGTTGATTCTTGGTTTTCTGCTTTTAGCAATACCTTCATATTTCACGCCCGGGCCGAATAATCTGATGCTGTTGACCTCATCGGCCAAGTTCGGCGTGCGCCGCACAGTGCCGCATGCTTTGGGCATCATTTTCGGATTTCCCTTTATGGTATTTGCAGTTGGCCTGGGGCTGGGGGAGGTATTCACCTGGTTTCCAGCCCTCAAAACCATCCTCAAATATCTCGCCGCCGCCTATTTTCTGTGGATGGCCTGGCATCTTCTCGGCCTCAAGATCGGCGCGGCAACCGCAACCGAACGCGCCATGACCACGCTGGAAGCAGCGCTGTTTCAGTGGGTAAATCCAAAGGCTTGGGCCATGGCCGCCAGCTTCGTCGCCGCCTTTGTTATCCCCGGCGACGGCAGAATAACCTCTATTGTATTGCTTACCTTGGGCTGCCTTGCTATCGCTCCGCTCTCTTCTGTGGTCTGGATGGTTTTCGGCCAGCAGTTGCAGAACTTGCTGCGCCGTGCGGGTGCGGAACGGTTTCTGGGGCTAATTCTCGCCTTGCTGATGGTTGCAGCGGTTGTGCTGTTCCTTCTTTGACGGGTTCCCGGTAAACTGTCACGAAACCGTTGTGGAACGGCTTCATGTTCCGCGCGGTTGCCGGGACCGAAAGGACAGATTCGTTTGATGGCAGATAAAAACGAGGTGAGGCGCGTCAGGGCGCTGTTCATATCGGACGTGCATCTGGGCATGCGCGCCATTCAGGTTCAGAGATTGCTTGATTTTCTGCGCAATCACGATGCGGAAATGATCTATCTGGTCGGCGATATCCTTGACGGATGGCGCTTGCAAAAATCATGGCGCTGGCCGGCTGAGTATAATGAACTCACCCAGGCGCTGCTCGACAAGGCGGGTAAGGGCACACGGGTGGTCTACCTGCCGGGTAATCATGACGAATTTCTGCGCGAATATCTCGGCACCTATTTTGGCGAGATTGAATTCATCGACCGCACCATCCACACCAGCGCGCAAGGGCTGACCTATCTGGTCATCCACGGCGATCAGTTTGATGTCGTGGTCCGCCACGCCAAATGGCTCGCTCATGTGGGCGACTGGGCCTACAATTTTGCCCTCCGCGTCAATATCGTCATCAACTGGATCCGCCGCCGGCTGGGCCTCAGCTATTGGTCTCTGTCCGCCTGGGCCAAGCAAAAGGTCAAGGGCGCGGTCAGCGTGATCGGGCGTTTTGAAGAAGCTTTGTCACTCGAGGCGCAACAAACTGGCGTCGACGGCGTTATATGTGGGCACATTCATCATGCTGACATGCATGATCGGCTAGGCATACATTATATCAACACCGGCGATTGGGTGGAAAGTTGCACCGCTGTCGCCGAGACTTTTGATGGCGCGTTCGAGTTGATCCGCTGGACAGAAGCGGTTCCGGAAAAGCCGAAGCGCCGAGGCTTGAGGAAGGCGAGGGCTGGTGGATAAGGTTCTGATCGTCACGGATGCCTGGAAACCACAAACCAACGGGGTTGTGCGTTGCCTGGAAGCCGTGAGTTCAGAATTGCGCAGCCGCGGCTTCAAAGTAGTGTTCCTGTCGCCAGACAAGTTCTGGACGCTGCCAATGCCCACTTATCCCGAAATCCAGCTGGCCCTGGCCCCGATTGGTGCCGTGGGTGACTTTATCAACCGGCACCGCCCCGACCATATCCACATCGCCACCGAAGGCCCGCTCGGCTTTCAGGCCCGCATGCATTGCGAGGGTGAGCAGCTGGCGTTCACCACCAGCTACCACACCCGTTTCCCCGAATATCTCGCCGCCCGTATCCCTGTGCCCGCTGAAATGCCGACCGAGGTGAGCTACGCCTATTTGCGCTGGTTCCATTCAGGCGCTTCCACCACCCTGGTGCCAACCCGTTCGGTCGCCTCGGAGTTGCAGCAGAAAGGTTTCGACAACCTCACTGTCTGGTCGCGTGGCGTGGACAAGGCGCTGTTTTCCCCTGGGCCAAAAACCCGGTTCACCAATTTGCCGGGGCCGCACCTGCTTTATGTCGGGCGTGTCGCCGTCGAGAAAAACGTTGCCGCTTTTCTGCAACTCAAAACCCCCGGGTCCAAAATCGTGGTGGGTGACGGTCCGCAGCTTGAGGAGCTGAAGCAACGGTTTCCTGACGCGCACTTCCTCGGCCGCAAAACCGGGGCGGAGCTGACAGAGCTCTATCGCAGTGCCGATGTTTTCGTGTTCCCAAGCAAAACCGACACGTTCGGCAATGTGATGATCGAGGCCATGTCCTGCGGGGTACCTGTCGCCGCCTATCCCGTGACCGGGCCCATCGACGTGTTGACCGATCCCGCTTGCGGGGCGATGGACGAAGATTTGCACATCGCCACCGCCAAGGCGCTTGCCCTATCGCGTGACGCTGCCAGCGCCCATGCGGCGCGCTTTACATGGGCCCATTGCACCGATCAGTTTCAGACGGCCCTGGTGCCCGCGTTAGCCCGGCACCACCACGCCGCGTGATCGATAATACGCGCTGCCTTGCAAAACCGTCGGTCAAGGCGCATGCTGGTCGGGAAATACGAATAATTCCGGGACGTTAATCAATGAATCTGCCAATCGCGGCGCGGCTGGGGACACCCGTCCACCGCACGTCCTTGTTCTATTTTTCGCTATATATGCTGCCCGCTGTCGCCAATCCCTATTTGCCGCTCTGGCTGGCAGATCAGGGGATTTCGGAGACTGAGATCGGCACCATCAACGCCGTGCCGATCTTTGTCATGATTTTGCTCAACCTGGTTGTCGGGCGTATTGCAGACAAGGCCAGTGACTGGCGTCAGGTCATCATATTCGGCGCCCTGTTCGCCGGCATTATTCCTGTTGGTCTGTTTTTCGTGCAGGGCTTTTGGAGCATTTTGATTGTCTGGGCGCTGATTATCGTGCCCTTTCAGGCCATCGCGCCTGTGGCTGATGCCGCCACCATCCGCCTGGCGCGCCGCACTGGCGCGAATTTTGGCGCGATCCGGTTATGGGGCACAATCGGCTTTATGTGCATGACGCTGACAGCGGGTGTTCTGCTGGACCAGTTCGGGGTGTCCATTTTCGTGACGATAATTCTGGCTGTCAGCCTGTTCCGGGGCCTGATCTCCCTGCAATTACCCTATTTTCGCGCGCATGAAGGGGTGCAGTCGGAACCGGGCACCAAGCTGGAACCGCTCTCCGAGTTTCAGCCCGTCAGCCCGCTTGTCGCCACCCGCCTCAAGGAAATATGGCGGCCATGGTTTTTCCTGCCTTTGCTTGGTGCCTCTTTGCTGCATGGCAGCCACATGCTGCAAATGACCTTCGGTGCCTTGCTATGGCGCGAACAGGGGATATCAGCGGCAATTATCGGCCCGCTCTGGGCAGTGGCACCCGCTGGCGAAATACTCGTCATGCTCTATTTCAACCGCATCGCAACCCGCTTTTCAGCCCGCCACCTGATCTTTCTGGCCACGGTTTTCGCCGTGGTCCGCTGGCTGGGCTTTGCCATGGCACCGCCCATCTGGGGTTATGTGCTGCTGCAATTGCTGCACTTGGGCAGCTTTGCCCTCGCTTACATGGGCATTGTCAATTTCATCGCCAACTGGACGAGCGAGAATATCTCGGCTCAGGCCCAAAGCGCGTTTGTGGTGATCAGGCAGGTGGCAACGGTGATTGCCATGGCCGGGTCCGGCTTTCTGGTTGCCACAATCGGTAATCAGGCGTTCTATGTTGCAGCCTTTGTGGCAGCGCTGGGGGGCGCGCTGGTGCTGATCTCCCTGATGTTGATGAGCCCCAAACGCGAGATGCGCGAACAGGTCTTGTCAAAATCATAAATCCGCGGCCCTGAGGCCTGTTGTTTTCCGGAGTGTGTTTCATGCATGTGAATGTTGACACGCGGCTGTCGCCTGAAACGCGCGCCGGTATCTTCTATGCGACCTTTTTCATGAGTGGCGGGGCGGTTGGCGCCTATTTCGCCATCTGGCTGTCGGGCAAGGGCATTTCATCCGGCGATATCGGCATCATTTCATCATTGCCGGTCTTTCTCATGCTGGCCATCAACCTGGTTGTGGGGCGGTTGGCGGATCGGGCCGACGATTGGCGTACCGTCATCATCGTCGGTGCGCTCCTCGCAGGGCTCATGCCTGTCGGCCTGTTCTTTGTCGATGATTTCTGGGGCATTCTGCTTGTCTGGACCCTGGCCGTTGTGCCCATGGCGGCAATCGCGCCGGTTATCGATGCAGCCACCGTGCGCATGACACGGCGCAACGGCAGCGATTTCGCCCGTATCCGGGCCTGGGGCACACTGGGCTTCATGGTGGCTTTGGGGGCCACAGGCTATGTCGTCGCGTTCTGGGGGCCGGGGGCCTATGTGCCGTTTCTGGTTTTTGTCTGCGTGTTGCGTGCCGCCGCCTCCCTGCTGCTGCCCCGTTTCCGCGCGCCGGAACACCTGACCCCGCAGCCGGTTGTGGCGGTCGCCAAAAAGGTCAGTCAGGTCTTCACGCTCTGGTTCACCCTCCCGGTTTTTGCCTTTGCCATGGTGATGGGCACACTTCTGCTGTTCAACACATTCGCCGCGCTGGTGTGGAAAAATGCCGGCCATTCCGAAGCCATTATCGGCCCGCTATTGGCGCTTGGTGCATTGGCTGAAGCGGTGATGATGTTTGCCTTTGTGAAACTGGGCAAACGGTTCTCGGCCCGTCATTTGATCCTGATTTCCGCTGTGGTGAGTGCGGCGCGCTGGGCCATCATGGCGTTTAATCCACCCTTGTGGATATTGGCGCTGCTCCAGCTCACCCATGGTGTGTCTTTCGGCTTTGGGTATCTGGGCATGGTCAATTTCATCGCCAACTGGACCAGCGAAGACATGGCGGCCGAAGTCCAAAGCATGGCTGTGGTCGTGCAGCAGGCCATGTCGGTCATCGCCGTTATTGGCTTTGGCTATTTGCTGCAGATAATGGACGCTCAGGCATTTCTGGTGGCTGCCGCTGTGTGTGTGCTGGCGGCCATCTGCGTCTGGCAGTCATTGCGTATCCGGGCAATCAGCGCTGAAACGGAAAGTGGCCCCGCAGATTAAGCATGCGGGGCCACCGGTCTACTACTTTGGAGGTGGGCCACGGCCCGTACTAAATTCCAGTGCGCCGGGGAGGGTGCCCCGGCGTTGTGCCTAGTTCAACCGGCCGCTGGCATGGGCGAGCATGGTGTAAACCTTGCCGCGATCCGATGTCAGGTGATCCTGTACCGTCACCGCTGCCCGCGGGTCCGCCGCGGCATTGGTCAGCAACTGCTCGAACTCATCCATATAGGCCGCAGCGGTCTCAGCAAAATCGGCATCGCGCTGCAGTTTCTTGCGCACTTCGTCATAGGTGCCCTGGCCGGTCAGCGTGTAGATGCGGCGTGAGAACACATTGGACTCGCCGGAACGATAGCGCTGCCAGGCTTCCAGAAGCGAATTCTCGTCCATGGCCCGGGCAACTTCTTCCGTCAGATTGCTGAGGCTGAAGCTGCGCTGGGTGGACGCACCCGCCTGTTGCTTGGCCGAGGCATTGCGCAGGACGTCACGCAACCAGCTGCCATTCGGTGCCTCGTCACGCATCGTGCCGGGGGCCCGCTGCTGCTGGGCCGGTTCAGCCTGTTGCGGGCGCATCAGCGCGGCAACGGCAGTTGAACGGTCCTCAACTTCAGGGGCAACCTGCCGGGCAGGGGCCGGACGGCGTGCCTGCTCCTGCCGGGGTTCGGGCGCCCGCTGCTGCGGTTCTTCGTGGCGCACAGGCTCTGCCTGCGGCTGCTCATAACGCGGCTGGGAACGCTGCGGCTGTGCAGCTTGCTGTTGCTGCGGACGGCGGCGGCTGCTCACATCATGTGTGCCCGGCTGCGAACGAACGATGGAATTGAGCTCGTTGAGCGCCTCGATCTGTTCGGCAACCACGCGGCGCATGGCGGCGGCGCTGGCCCGGGTTTCCTCGGGCAGTTCCATCACACCGCGCTGCAGTTCGGAGCGGGTCGCTTCCAGTTCATGCCCAACCTGACCGGCAGTGAGGCGCATGGCTTCAGCGGTTTCGGTGAAGCGTGAGGTCGCCGCTTCAAATGCGCTCTGCATTTCAGCCAGCAATGCCTGCTGGATCTGACGAACCTCTTCCCCCGCCCGCTGGCCCTGTGCGCTGGCGGTGTGGGTGATATCGTCAAGCCGCCCGGTGACGGTGTCGGCGGTCGAATTGAGCGCCTCTTCCATGGCCCGGCGCGCCACGATCAGGCGACGTTCGGTTTCGTTGACCGTATCCGAGATCGACTGGGCGAAGGAGCGCATGCGCTCGTCCACTTCGTCGGCACGTCCGGTAAAGCTCTGCACCAAGGCTTCCATGGCATCGCGCCGGTTTTCCAGCGTGTCGATGGTGAAATTGCCCGCATTGGTCAAAGCGTCGGCCGCATTGTTGATATTGGCTGTCTCGGTGTCGAGATTGCCCAGAATGCTGCCGAACTCGCTGACCATGCTCTCGATGGTCGTCTGCAAGGCGCCGACATGGCGCGAAACCAGCTGGCCGGCCTGTTCGGTCGAGGCGACGGCATCGCGAACGGTTTCGGCATAGGCCGTGGTGTGGCCCGAAACCGAGCTTTCCAGCGTGGCCAGATTGCTGGTTGATGTTTCCAGCACCCGCTGCAGCAGCAGGTTGCCTTCGTTGAGGTTTTTGAGGGCACCATTGACGTCCGTGAGGATGCGCGACGAGGAAGCCGCCATGATCTCTTCGGATTCGCGGGCATTCTCGGTCAAGGCTTCGCGCAGGATATTGCCATGGCTGCGCAGGGCGTTTTCCAGCTCGCTGGACCGTGTTGTGATCAGCGAGGAGAAGTTGTCCGTGTGCTCGCTGAGCGTCCGGTTCATGTCCTCGACCTTTTCGCCGAGCTTGTTGGCAGTCTCCAGCGCCCGCACTTCCACCAGGTCTTCGATATGCTTGGACGCTTCGCGAATCTGGCCAAGGGCGGAGCGCACGGCCACATCCATGCGCGCTGCTGTCTGTTCCACATCGGTGGAAATGGTCAGCGATGCGCTGGCAATGCGTGATCCAATGGTTTCCTCGATCTGGTCGGCACTGGCCTCCAGTTCGGACATTGACTGCTGCAATGTCGAGTGAATGCTCTCGTTGAGGGCAGACAGACGATCTGCCGTAATGTCGGCGCGTGCCGTGATGGCCTCGGGCAGGGTGCCCAGACGCTCGTCGACCATATCCTTGATCGACTGACGGGCCTTGTCGACACCGGTCTCGATCAGGCCGGCAGCCTGTTCTGCGCTCTCGGCAATATTGCCGGCAGCGGAATCGATCCGGGCGGTCACGCCGGATTCTGCGTCCGACAGGCGGTTGACGGCACTGTCGACCTCGTTGCCGATGCTCTCGTTCACCTCGGCAATCTTCGAGGTGATGATGGCCGACACGTGGCTGGCGCGGCTGTCCATGGTCTCGGTAACCGAGCGCATGGCGTCGTCGACACGGGACTGAACCGTCTGGCCCTGGGCATCAATGATCTGGGCGATATCCTGGGTATGGCTGCTGATATTTTCGCTGAGCGCGCCCGAGCTCTGCTCGATCTGTGCCGCCATTTTCTGGGTTTCGCTGGCCAGCGCTTCAGCCATGCTTTCGGTACGGCTCGACAGGGTTGTGCCAAATTCGTTGGTCCGGGTTTCCAGAACATCCGAAAGCTTCTGCGTGCGATCGCTCAGCACATCGCCGAATTCGCGGGTGCGGGTGCTCATCGCCTCGGAAAGCTGCTGGCTGCGTGTGCCCAGCTTTTCGGCGAATTCTTTTGTCCGCGCGGCAATCTCGCCATTGATTTCGGTGGACTGGGTCTTGATGACCTCTTCCAGCTTGCCGGTGCTGGCGGTGAAGGCTGCTTCCATGCCCTCGGTGCGTGCAACCAGCCGGTTTTCCAGCGCTTCAGCATTCTGGTCCAGCAGATTGCCCATCCGCTCGGTCTGCTCGCCCAGCACCGTGCCCAAACGTTCGGTCTTGTCGGTAAGGGTGGTTTCCAGCTTGGCGGTTTTCTCGTCCAGCGCGTTCTCAAGCACATTGGCGCTCGAGGAGAAACGGCTGGTGTGATTGTTGAGCGCTTCGATAATGCGTTCGCCCTTGTCGCCCACAACACCGTCGACTTCCTGCAGGCGGGAATCGATGACCAGTGAAACTTCCTCGATACGGGCACCAAGCTGCTGCAGGGTCTGCACGCCAGCCTGGGTCAGCGTGGCGCTGGCCTTCTCGGTGGTCTCGTCCATCGCGCCGCCGATTTCCAGCAGCGTCGTCTGCAGGCGGCTGTCGAGCGCGTTGAGCTTGATCGACATGTTCTCGTCGAGACGATCGGCAATGCTGCTCAAAGCGGTTTCCGCAGAATCCGCACGGCTGCCGATATCGTTGACAATGCGCGAGCCAACCGCTTCCAGCGCGCCGTTCATGGCATAGCCACGGCTTTCCAGCTCGCCAATGATGATCGAGCCGCCTTCTTTCAGCGAATTGGCCAGGGTCGAGGTCTTCTGGTCGATCGACTGGGCCATGGAGATGGCACGGCTGTCCAGTTCCTCGGTCAAAAGGTTGATCCGCTCTTCAAGCACATTGGCCAAAGCGCCGGTGCGCTTGTCAAAGGCGTCTTCAACCATTGTCGCGCGGTCGTCGAATGTGGTGTTGAGCCGTTCGGCGCTCGTGTCCATGGCGCTCAACAGGTCGGTGGTGCGGTTGTCCACAAGCGACACAAATTTCTCGGAACGGCTGTCAAAGGCCATGTTGAGGGTTTCTGTCGCGGAATTGACGGTGTTCCGCACTTCCTCGCCACGGTCGACAATCGTGCCGGACAGTTTTGCACCGGCCTTGTCGATATCCTCAACCATCAGCGTATGCGCTTCAATGATCGCCTCACGCACACGGTCGGAATTGGTGATGACGGATTCGCGCTGTGCGGCAAGTTCCTGAATAAGGCTGCGCAAGCGGATTTCATTGTCGGAATAGGTGCGCTCCAGCGAGGTCACCTCATTGTGCACCATCACTTCAAGCTCACCGGCGCGCGACAGCGCGCGTTCCAGCCCGTCGCCCAGCGCGTTCACTTCACGGCGCACGGCCTGGCCAACCGAGGCAACCTTGTCGGCGGCTGTGGTTTCCGGCTCGGCCAGCCGGATAGCGGCCTGGGTCATGGAAGCGGCGGCAATGCGCAGGTCCTGCGCACGGCGCGCAAGAACCGCCACGGCAAAAAAGCCGAGAACGGGCAGGGCGGCAATGGCCAGCATGCCGGCAAAGTCTGCGGTGGTAACGAATACGCCCCACTGATTGGGCCGTGCCAGCTGGTCGCCAAAGCGCAAGGCGCCGATATAGCCGATAGCGGCAACCCAGATCGCCGAGACGAGCAGTGCAATCCAGATCGGCGCGGTCGAGGCGCGCGACTGCATGGACTGCATGAGTTTGGAAGAGGGGAACCGGTCATCATTCGCCGGAGCGCTGGCCTGATTGGCGATTTTTTCTGCAGCGCGAGAGCGTTCCGCAGGGGCAGCGGCGCGTGGCGCCTTGCTTTTGCCGGGTGCCCGCTCGGGCTCATCAATGCTGAAAACTGAATCTCTCAAGGCATTTTCAACCGCAGAGAATGCCAATGCAGCCGGATCATTAGCGGAGGATTCTGATTTATTCGCCATACTCTTTACAACTCTCGCCTAGGCTAAATTTGGCCTGATGGCAGCAAGGATAGAGTTATGGCGATAAACCACATGGCCTCTCAACCATGCCACCCCGGAATTGCAATTTGCCCCCGAAAGTGACCCTCAACCCGCGCCGCCGTGCGCTGGTACTCACAGTTCTACAAGTAGCACCGCCTCAGGCTTAATCTTTATTAAAAACCCGTTAATTTGGCAAGGCGGTTAATGCTGATTGAAGGGGATAAATCACCCCCTGGCAAGCTTAAGACCGTGTTCACCCAACTGGTCGTAGAATTATCCACAGGACCAGTGGTCCTTTGTAAATGAGTAGGGGAACGAGAGTGGCACGGACAGCTTCAGCACCTTCACACGAGGGGCAGATCGAGCGCCCGGCGGGGCAACGGGTAATCGATCTGGTGCATCTGGCCCGGCAAACGCTGGGGGATCGGGGCCTTGAGCATGAGGTGCTCAGAATTTTTGATCAGGGTGCAAAAACCTATTTGCTGCGTCTTCGCAACGCCCAGTCACCTGATGAAATCAAGCTGGCTTTGCATTCGCTAAAGGGCGCTTCCGCCGGTGTTGGTGCCAATGGCATCGCCGGGCTGGCCGTGGCCGCTGAAGCTGAATTTCGCGATACCGGTGCAGTCGCCGACGAGACGGTGGCCGATATCGGCTTTGCCGTTGAGGAAGTGCACCTGTTCATCGCCGAACTGCTGCAAGACTGATCGTCAAGGCCGCCAAACGGACCGCCGGACAGGAAGGGCGGTTCAACACCGCTGTTCGCGGGTGTGCGGCAGCGTCGCGGGGCGGCCGCCTTGCCCCGCACGGACTGAATGGCTATATGCCATCGTGTAGCTCCTCACTGGATATCCCATGACAAAAATTACATTCGTTGAACCGAACGGCACCCAGCACGAAACCGAGGCGGAAACCGGTTCCACGGTGATGGAAACGGCTGTGCGCAATGGCGTGCCGGGGATTGTCGCGGAATGCGGTGGTGCCTGCACATGCGCCACATGCCATGTCTATGTCGATGACGCCTGGACCGAAAAGGTCGGCGGCCCCTCGGTGATGGAAGAAGACATGCTCGATTTTGCTTTTGACGTGCGCGATTCCAGCCGTCTGTCCTGCCAGATCAAGGTGCGCGAAGAGCTGGACGGGCTGGTTTTGCACGTTCCGGAGAACCAGGGCTAGGCACCTGACACTGCGAACACCGGCGTGAAATTTCCAACCAGATGCCAAATCACGCAATCATTTCGCTGGCACATGCCGTTGTGCACCGTTCGCTTTCTAAGGCGCGCTCGGCACGGGAAATATAAAAGCGATTGATTTTCAACGCCTTGTTGATGGCAGGCCATTAGCTTATTTTTGCACATCTTGATTGGAAGGTGTGCAATGGGCGCTCTCAATACATTTCCGGTGTCTTTGAAGGTACAAAATCGGCGCATCGTCATTGTTGGCGGCGGCGATGAAGCGCTGAACAAGGCACGGCTTGCGGTCAAAACCTCCGCCGATGTGGTCATCGTCACCCGTGCGGTTGAGGTGGATTTCAGCGGTTTGCCGGTCACACTTATTGCCCGCGCATTCGACGTGCTCGATCTTGAGGGGGCGGCGATGGTCTTTGTGGCCGATCACGGTCCCGATGGCGCCGCCGCCAAGATTGCCGCCCGTCAGGCCGGTGTGCCGCTCAATGTGGTCGACGTGCCGCATGAGTGCGATTTCTTCACCCCTGCCATTATCGACCGCGCCCCGCTGTCCATTGCCATTTCATCCGAGGGCGATGCCCCGGTGCTGGCGCGCCTTGTGCGCGCCAAAATCGAAGCCTTGTTGAGCCCCAACCTCGGCCCACTTGCAAAACTGGCCGGCAGCTTGCGCGAGCGCGTCTCGGCCATATTGCCCGAAGGACCCCGGCGGCGGCGCTATTATGAGGAACTGGTGACCTCGCCCGCCGTTGAAAGCGCGCTTGATCTGGGCGTGTCCGACGCCTGGCGCGAGGCCGTTGGCCTGCTTGACCGCCATGCCGCAGCTGATGACGAAGCGGGCATTGTCTGGCTGATCGGGGCGGGGCCGGGGGCTGAAGATCTGCTGACCCTGCGCGCCCAGCGCCTTCTGCAACAGGCCGATGTGATCGTGCATGACCAGTTGGTGCCCGATGCGGTGGTCGAAATGGGCCGGCGGGATGCGGAACGGGTCAAGGTGGGCAAGGCCAAGGGACATCATTCTTTCACCCAGGCGCAAATCAACGCATTGCTGGTGCGTCTGGCGCGCGAGGGCAAGAAGGTCGCCCGGCTGAAATCCGGTGATCCCATGATCTTTGGCCGTGCTGGCGAGGAAATCGCCGCGCTGCGCAAGGCAGACATTGCCTATGCCATTGTGCCGGGCATCACCTCAGCGCTCGCCGCTGCTGCCGACAGCGCCACCCCGGTCACATTGCGCAAGGTCGCCAGCGGCTTTGTGGTGGCAACGGCGCACGGGGCCGATAATGCGGAACTGCAGCACTGGGTCACGCTGGCGCGGCAGGGGATCACCCTTGGTCTTTATATGGGCAAGTCGATTGCCGCTGACATTGCCGGCAAGCTGATCAAGGCAGGCCTTGAGGCCAATACGCCGGTCGGCGTTGTGGTCAATGCTGGCCGGGCCGACAAACAGTTATATGCCGGTTCGCTGGAAGATTTGCGGCTGGACACATTCGAGCTGGTCGAGGGACCGGCGATTATTCTGATTGGCGAGGCCGTGTCGCGCGGCGACTGGGCAGATGCGGTGCCGCTCGTTGAACAACAGGTTAGGGTTGCATGAGGCCAATGGAAATTCTCACAGCAAATGAAGTGGTCAGCGGTGCCGCCGTCTATGTGGACGGGGCAGGGCGTTGGCAGATGGATCTGCAAAAGGCGCGGTTATTCTCCGATGATGCGGCACGCGACGCGGTGATCGAAGCTGCCAAGGCGACGGGCCGGCTGGTCAGCATTGAAATCGAGAAAATCGAGATCGTGGACGGCAAGATCGTGCCCAACCGCTTGCGCGAGCGTATTCGCGCTGAAGGCCCAACGGCCCCTTATGGTCCCGAACGCCAGGAACTTGGAGAGGACGGTCATGTATCGTTATGATGAATTCGACGCGGCTTTTGTCGCGGGCCGGGTCGAGCAGTTCCGGGATCAGGTGGTCCGCCGGCTGAACGGCGAACTCAATGAAGACCAGTTCCGCCCCTTGCGGCTGATGAACGGGCTTTATCTGCAATTGCACGCCTATATGCTGCGGATCGCTGTGCCTTATGGCACGCTCAGTTCAAAGCAGATGCGCAAGCTGGCCCATATTGCCCGCACCTATGATCGCGGCTATGGCCATTTCACCACCCGGCAGAATATCCAGTTCAACTGGCCGCGTCTCAAGGACGTGCCGCTCATTCTTGACGAACTGGCCTCGGTGGAAATGCATTCATTGCAGACCTCGGGCAATTGCATTCGCAACGTGACCACCGACCAGTTTGCCGGTGCCGCCGCTGATGAAATTCTCGATCCGCGCCCGGTTGCCGAAATCATCCGGCAATGGTCCTCGATCCATCCCGAATTCACTTATCTGCCGCGCAAGTTCAAGATCGCCATTACCGGTTCGCCGAACGACCGGGCGGCGATCAAGTTCCATGATATCGGGCTTATGGCGCAAACCAATCCCAATGGCGATATCGGCTGGGCTGTCTATGTCGGCGGTGGCCTTGGCCGCACGCCCATGGTCGCCAAGCTGATCAACGGCTTTGTGCCGCATGAGCATTTGCTGGCCTATCTGGAAAGCATTCTGCGCGTCTATAACCGCTATGGCCGCCGCGACAACAAGTTCAAGGCCCGCATCAAGATATTGGTGCACGAAGAGGGACTTGAGGTCATCAAGGGGCAGGTTGAGCAGGAGTTTGCCGAAATTCGTGGCGGCGTCCTCACCTTGCCGCAGGAAGAGCTGGACCGGATCACCACCTATTTCGCGCCGCCCCAGTTCGCCAATTCCGGCCCGACAGCGTTTGATCTCGAAGCAATCCGTTTGACGGACCCGTCTTTCGCCCGCTTCATCGAGAACAACACCCATCCGCACAAGCAGATCGGCTATACCAGTGTCACCGTGTCACTTAAGCCGATTGGCGGGGCGCCGGGTGATGCCAGCGATGCGCAAATGGACGCCATCGCCGATATCGCCGAGCGCTACAGCGCCGACGAACTGCGCGTAACTCACGAGCAGAACCTTGTTCTGCCGCATGTCGCCATTGGCGAGCTGCGCCTGGTCTATGACGCGCTGGTGAGGGCAAATCTGGCCGATGGCAATATCGGCGAGATTTCGGACATGATTACCTGCCCGGGGCTGGATTTCTGCGCTCTGGCCAATGCCCGCTCCATCCCGATTGCCCAGGAAATTTCGCGCAAGTTCAGCGCGCCGGAACGGCAAAAGGAAATCGGCGAGCTCAAGATCAAGATTTCGGGCTGCATCAACGCCTGTGGCCATCACCATGTCGGCCATATCGGCATTCTCGGCGTGGAGAAGAAGGGCACCGAACTCTATCAGATCACGCTGGGCGGCGACGCCACGGAAGATGCGGCAGTTGGCAATATTCTGGGACGCGGCTTTGTTGCTGAAGAAGTGCCCGGCGCCATTGAAAAACTGGTCGATACCTATCTGGCCGCCCGTACCAGCCGGGATGAAAGCTTCATTGCAGCTGTTCGCCGGCTGGGTGACGCGCCGTTCAAGGAGGCACTTTATGGTGCAAGCTGATGTGATGCATTCCACCCACAAGCCGGACCGGCTGAGGGAACTGGGTATTCTCTCGCTCAACGGTATGTTCGACGAACAGGATTCGTTGTCCGTTATTCGCCAGGCATTCGAGATTTCGCCCAAGGATATGGCCGTTGTGTCGTCTTTCGGCGCGGATTCGGCTGTGCTGCTGCACATGCTGGGGCAGGTGGCCCCAGATGCGCCGGTATTGTTTCTGGAAACCGGCAAGCATTTCCCCGAAACGCTTGAATATGTCGAAACCCTGAAAACCCGCTTTGGCCTGACCAATGTGCGGGCCATCACGCCCGATTCTGCCGATCTGGCGCGTTTCGACCCCACGGGGCAATTGTGGGAAACCGATCCCGACAGCTGCTGCCATATCCGCAAGACCGAACCGCTCAATGTCGTGCTTGAGGGCTATGGAGGCTGGATTACCGGGCGCAAGCGCTTCCAGACCTCGGATCGCGGTGTGCTGCCGCATTTCGAACTGACCAGCGACGACCGCATCAAGGTCAATCCACTGGCCTACTGGACGAATGACGACATCGAAGTCTACAAGAAGGCGCACAACCTTCCAGAGCACCCGCTCTATAATGCGGGGTACAAATCCATCGGCTGTGCACCGTGCACGTCAGTGGTTGCCGAAGGCGAGGATCCGCGTTCGGGCCGTTGGCGCGGTCTCAACAAGACCGAGTGCGGCATTCACTTCGATTTCAACGGCAAGATTGCGAAACCCATGGTTGAAACCCAGTTGACGCTTTTCAAGGATGGCAAATTCATCGCCGACCCGTGGCGCGCCTGGGCCGAGGATGACCAGCCTGCAAACGTGCGGTATACGCATGTGCCCCTGCCGGTCTTTCTTGAAAACCGCCAGGCATTCCTCGCCAACCCGCATCCCCTGGGTCTCCTGATCAATCCCGGCGACAAGGTGGAAGACGTGGCCGAGGATGTTGCGCGTTTTGCCTCCATCGCGGTCGCTTTTCCCGCCTTCACTGACGGGCGGGGCTATTCCTCGGCCCGTTTGCTGGTTGAGCGTTTTGGCTTCAAGGGCGAATTGCGCGCTGTCGGCGATGTCCTGCATGACCAGATCCCGCATATGTGGCGGTGTGGTTTCACGGCCCTTGTTGTCAGCCACGCTGCGACACGGAAGGCCCTTGAAGAAAACCGCATTGCTGCAGTAACCCTTTTCATGCAGCCCGTGGGCGCATCGGTCGAGGTGCCAGCCGGCACGCGGCCTTTCCTGCGCCGCCCTGTTCCCGAACCGGCCTAACGCCCTTTAAAGAAACAATTCAGAGTAGATAATGAGCGGAAACGAAATCGTCACCGATGTGGTTGTTATTGGCGCAGGGCCGGTGGGCCTTTTTGCCGTATTCGAGCTTGGGCTATTGGACCTGAAATGCCATCTGATCGACATTCTCGATCGGCCCGGCGGGCAATGTGCCGAGCTGTATCCGGAAAAGCCGATCTATGACATTCCCGGTTTTCCGGTGGTGACAGGGCAGGCGCTGACCGACAATCTCATGCAGCAGATTGAACCCTTCGGGCCTGAATTCCATTTCAACCGCATGGTCAATTCCATCGAAAAGCTGGAAGATGGCAGCTTCCGTCTGGTCACGGATGCCGATGAGGTGTTCCTGACCAAGGTTGTGGTTGTGGCCGCCGGGGGTGGTTCCTTCCAGCCCAAGCGTCCGCCCGTGCCTGGTATTGAGGAATATGAAGGCAAATCAGTCTTTTATTCGGTCCGGCAGATGGAGGCCTTCCGGGGCGAGGATCTGGTGATCGTTGGTGGCGGCGACAGCGCGCTCGACTGGACGCTCAATCTCGCGCCTCTCGCCAAATCCGTGACCCTCGTGCATCGCCGCGACGATTTCCGCGCCGCACCGGCCTCTGTCAATGAAATGCGGGCGCTGGTCGCCAAGGGCGAGGTTGACCTGAAAATCGGCCAGATCGCTGGATTGGACGGCGAGAACGGGCAATTGTCCGCCGTGCGGCTGAAAACCGCCGATGGCGAAATCAGCGTACCCGCCACGCGGCTGCTGCCTTTCTTCGGGCTGACAATGAAACTCGGCCCCGTCGCCGATTGGGGTCTGGAACTCAATGACAACCTGATTGCTGTCGACACCGAAGAATTCTCCACCAGCATTCCCGGCATTTTCGCCATTGGCGATATCAACCATTATCCCGGCAAGCTGAAGCTCATCCTTTCGGGCTTCCATGAAGGTGCCTTGATGGCGCAAGCTGCCAAGCGGATTGTGAATCCGGGCGAACGGGTGGTGTTCCAGTACACAACCTCCTCGACCAAGCTGCAAAAGAAACTCGGCGTCGTCTGATGCTAATCCGCCGGGCCTTCGGGCCCGGCACATTAACCGCAAAGAGCAGGCCCATGAAGATCCATGTAACCGACCAAGACGGCAAACAGCACGAGCTGGAAGCGCTCGAAGGCTGGCGGGTGATGGAAGTCATTCGTGACTGGGATTTGAATATCAAGGCTGAATGCGGCGGCTCATGCGCCTGCGCCACCTGCCATGTCTATGTTGATCCCGACTGGTTGCAAAAGCTCGCGCCCGCCACCGACGAGGAAGAGGACATGCTCGATACGGTGGGCGATGTGGAAGACAATTCCCGCCTGTCCTGCCAGATCCTGATGTCCGATGATCTCGATGGCCTGAAGATCACACTCGCCGCCTCTGCGGCCAAGGACGAGCAGGCCGCCTGATTTGATACCCCCAAGGCTCACGTCCGATCTGGCGCTGTTCCTCGATTTCGACGGGACGCTGGTCGAGATTGCGCCAACGCCGGATTCGGTTGTTGTGCCGGATCACCTGCCCGGCATACTGGCGGAAACAGCTGATGCGCTTGGCGGGGCGCTGGCTATTGTCTCGGGCCGCACGCTGGATGACGTCACCAGATATCTGCATCCGCTTGTGGCGCCGGGCTCGGGCAGCCACGGCGTCGAGCGGCGGCGGGCCGATGGCTCCATCGCAGCACCCGACCCCGAAATCGGCCGGGTAGCGGCGGAAATCATCGCCGGCGTCGCAGCGGAAATCGGCACGCAGCCCGGTTTGCTGTTCGAGGACAAGCCCTGGTCCGCCGCGCTGCATTATCGGGGCGCGCCAGCGCTTGAGGCTGAGTGCATTGCCGTCATGCAGCGCGTGGTGGCCGTTTATCCCGGCTGGGAAGTCATCATCGGCAAGATGATTGTTGAAGCCAGATTCGCCGGATTTTCAAAAGCCAGTGCCGTTGATGCCTTCATGCAGGAAGCGCCCTTCAAGGGGCGGGTGCCGGTCTTTATCGGCGATGACCGCACCGACGAGGATGGCATGCAGGCCGCTGAAAAACATGGCGGTTACGGCATTAAAATAGGCGAGGGGAGCAGCATTGCCCGCTATCGCCTCACTAATCCGCAGGATGTGTGGAACTATCTGGCCGCTTCTCGCGTTTGACATAACGATCCCTTAAGGCGACACTTGGCGGCGAGATAACGTGCCGACAATGTTCGCTGGGAGGGGTTCGGGAGGAAACCGAAAGGCCAAACCAACATGAAACCGCTTGTCGTCGTCTCCAATCGTACCCCCGGCAAAGAAGCCGCAGCGGGAGGTTTGGCGGTCGCCCTGAAAAAGGTCCTGAGCGCGCAGGACGGCTTCTGGTTCGGTTGGTCCGGAGAATTTTCCGAAACACCCCCCGCCGCTGCCAGTTTTGAAGATATTGACGGCTTGTCCGTTGGCACCATTCCGCTCTCGCGTGAAGCCCATCATGGCTATTACGAGGGCTATTCCAATTCAGTGCTCTGGCCCGCTTTCCATCATCGGCTGGATTTGGTCACCATCGAGCCGGGCCAGTTTGAGGCCTATTTAGGCGTCAACCGGGCTTTCGCCGAGGCGCTGGCCGCCGAAATCACTGAAGATCATGTCATCTGGGTGCACGATTATCACCTGATCCCCTTGGGGCAGGAATTGCGTCGCCTTGGCGTCAAAAACAAGATCGGCTTTTTCCTGCACATCCCCATGCCCGGACCTGAAATTTTTTCGGCCATCCCCCATCATGGCGAATTGCTGGCCTGTCTCGCCGATTATGATCTGGTTGGCCTGCAGGCCGAGCGCGACGTGGAAAAGCTGCACGAGCTGCTTTCCTGCTCCAGCCTGCCATCGGTCTCGGATCTCAATAACCCGCGTCCCTCCAAGGATTTGCACACCATCCAGGCTTTCCCCATCGGCACAGATCCCGAGGCGTTTGGCGCGCTGGTGGAAGAGGTCGATGCAGAACGCACCGGCCGGCTGGTGACGAAAGCCACCGCCGGGCGCGATATCATTCTCGGCGTCGACCGGCTCGACTATACAAAGGGCCTGCCCGAGCGGATTGCCGCTTATGAATATCTGCTCGAAACCTTCCCGGATTGGCGGCGGCGTGTGCACATGCTCCAGATCGCGCCGGTCTCGCGCGACAGCATCGCCGAATACCAGAATATCAGCGATCAGCTGGATATCGCCTGTGGCCGGTTGATGGGAAATTATGCCGAGCCGGACTGGAGCCCGCTCAACTATGTCAAACGCGCCTATCCGCAATCGACACTTGCCGGCCTCTACCGGGTGGCGCGCGTGGCCCTGGTCACCCCGTTACGCGATGGCATGAATCTCGTTGCCCACGAATATATCGCCTGTCAGGACCCAGAGGACCCCGGCGTGGTCGTCTTGTCACGCTTTGCCGGCGCCGCAGAATTGTTTCCCGAGGCCTTGCAGGTCAACCCGCATGACGTTGAAGAAACAGCGCAAGCCATGCATGCAGCCTTGTGCATGTCCCTCGCCGAACGGCGCGAGCGCTGGACGGCGCTGATGCAAACCGTGCAAAAGCGCTCGGTGGACAATTGGGCCCGCGACTTCCTCGATCAGCTTGCCGCTTCAGCTGATAACGCAAACCGGTCGGCAGCATGAAAAGCAGAAGCCGAAACAGGGGGTAAAAATCCCTCTTGATTTAGGCGGAACTCAGGATCATCTTCCCGGCAAACGGGATGCTTCGCCATGAGCCTGATTGAATTTTTGCCCTATGTAATTGCCCTTGGAATTGCCGCGGCCATTCCCGGTCCCGGCATTGCGGCCAGTGTCGGCAAGGCGCTCGGCTCCGGGTTCCGGCCGGCCTTCTATTTCATGAACGGGCTGGTGCTGGGTGATCTGACCTATCTCACCTTTGCCGTCCTCGGGCTCTCGGCCATCGCCGCACTGTTCTCCGGCTTTTTTGTCGTGGTGAAATTCGCCGGTGCCGCCTATCTGCTCTGGCTGGCCTGGAATTTCTGGCGTGCGGGCATCGATCCGGAAAAAATGCACGCAGGGCAGGGCGCGGGGTTCTTGTCTTCCTTCACCGCCGGATTTTCCGTGACCATGGGCAATCCCAAAACCATTATTTTTTATATGGCCCTGCTGCCCAGCGTCATCGATCTGACCACCGTCACCCTGCAAAGCTATCTGATATTGGCGGTATTGACGGTGATCGTCCTCTATCTTGTGGTCATCCCTTATATCGCGCTGGCCAGCCGCGCCCGCGCATTCCTGCGCAATCCGCGCGCCTTGCGGCTGCTTAACCGGGGCGCTGCCACGGCCATGGCAAGCGCTGCCGCTTTCATCGTTATCCGCGAAGGCTAGGTCTTGCCGCCCTTGCTGGCGATATTTGCCAGATCGGTCATAAAATCCATCACAACCGGTTGCTTGAGCGCCGAAAAGGGCAGGGGGCGGGTCACGCGCATCGCCGCGATACCAACCCGGACGGTCATCAACCCGTTGACCAGTCCTTCGCCCAGCCGGGCAGATACCTTGGCCGCAAGTCCATGCCCCACCAGCTGCTGCACCACGCTGTCACCCAGCGCCACCCCACCGGTCACCGCCAGATGGCCCAGAATGGCCCCCGCCAGCCGCCAGGCACCAAACAGGCCCGGCCGCGCCCCATAAAGTTCGGCAATGCCGCGCGCCAGCTTGAAGCTCTCATAGCCGACAAAGGCAATATCGACGAGAGCACGCGGTGAAATCGCCGTGACAATGGCAACGCGCCGGGCAGAGGCTGCGGTGAGGGCTTTGGCGCGGGCGTCAAGCGGCCCCATCAATGCCCGTTCGGCCATGTGCACCATATCGCTTCCGTCCAGCAGCGCCTTTGCATCAGCATCCAGCGCCGCCCGTGGCCGCGCCAGATCAGCTCGCGTCGCATAAAGCATTTCAAGTTCGCCGATCAGTTTGCGCCCATCATCACCCTTGTCACTGATCAATACCGCCGCAGCTTCCGCCCGCATGGCGTTGAGGCTGCGCAAGCGCAACAAGGCGGTGATCTCGCGCACAATCAGGGCGATCACTGCCAGAACAAACAGCACCAGCGCGACCATGCCGGCCCAACCCAGCCATTCATAGCGGGCAAACAGATCGCGGATCAGCTGTTCGGCCGCGAGCCCCAGCCCCAGCGACACCAGAATACCGGCCGTGGTGAACAGGATCCGTCGCAACCAGCGGCCCCGCTTGCGCTGCGGCGTCGGGGTCAAATCAACCGCATCTTCTTCGCTGAAGGTCTCGATGATTTCCGTGTTCGGCTTGGGCGTGAAAACGCGCGGCGTGCGCACGGTCTCGCTGGTCGATGTTTTTGCCTGGGTCGGGCGGGCCATGGGCTTTTTCATTTCAGCCAGTCTCCAAGCAGAAAATCGAGGGCGCGGTCGAGCCGGATATAGGGCAGAATGGGGTCGCCATGTTCAGTTCTGGCCAGCTTTTGCGGCGGCATGAAGCGCATGAAGTTCAGGTCAACCGGTTCGCCGTCTGGCTGCAGCACTGTTTCGGCCTTTTCCGGCAAGTCGCCGGGGAAAAGGGCAATTTCCGTTTTGCCATCGTAAACTTCATCACCCAGCCGTTCACCCTTTTCCGGCGTGCCGACAATGACATCAAGCTTTTCGCCATTCTCTTCGATCACATCCTCGGACGTGGCCCGGATCGAGGCCAGCGCCAGCGAGCGTGTTTCAGCGCCGACAAATTTCGCCCGCCGCGCCGCATTGGCTACCAGCCGGTTCAGCACCGCTTCCAGCCGGTCATGGGAGGCGTGATGCAAATGATCGGCCTTGGTCGCGGCAAACAGGATCCGGTCGATCCGTCTTGCAATGAGCTGGATAAACGGATTGGGCGACCCGGCCCGGAAACATGCCAGCACGTCGGTCAGCGCCGTTTCGAGGTCAGCCACGGCCTCAGGGCCGGCATTCAGGGCCCTCAGAGCGTCCACCAAGACGATTTGCCGGTCCAGCCGGGCAAAGTGGTCCCGAAAGAAAGGCCGCACCAGAAGGCTCTTATAGGCCTCATAGCGCCGTTCCAGCATGGCATAGAGACTATTGTGCTTTTGCGCCTGATCCGGCGTCGGCAGCGGCGCAAAGGTGAGGGCGGGCGACCCCTCCATATCGCCGGGCAGCAAAAACCGCCCCGGCGGCAGGGTGGAAAGGGCGCGCCCATCATGGCGGCTGGCGCGCAGATATTGGGTAAAGGTGCTCGCCAGCAGCTCCGCATCCGTGTCGAGCGCCGGTTTGGCACTGTCGATTGAAGCCAGCGCCTCAAGAAACGGCTTGGCATCCTCCGCCGAACCAGCCCTGCGGGCACGGGCCAGCGCCTGTTCCGACCATTCAGCAAAACTCAGCGAGAGGAGCGGCAGATCGAGCAGCCATTCGCCCGGATAATCGACAATATCGAGATTGAGCTGGCTTGTCCCTAGCATGCCGGTCAGCCAGTTGCCGCTTTGAAATTTCAGCGTCACCCGGATTTGCGAAATCCGCCTTGTGCTTTCAGGCCAGTGCGGTTCTTTCCCGGTCAATGCCGCCAGATGCTGTTCATAGGCAAAGCGCGGCATGCCCCGGTCGGGATGTTCCGTCAATTGCGCCCCGATCAACCGCCCATCCGCCAGCGGGCCGAAACCGGGCATGCGGCTATTGGTCAAAAGATTGTGGATCAGCGCAGTGATGAAAATCGTCTTGCCGGCGCGTGAAAGCCCGGTAACGCCGAGGCGCAGCGTCGGGGTGAACATGCCGGTGGCGGCATCACCCAGATTGCCGAGCGCAATGCCGACCTCATCAACAATATTGGCTGGGGGCTGCGCCATGAAAATCCCTGTCTGAACTTAACTGAAGGTAGGGATCAGGGGCGAAATTGCAAGCCATACCGGCAGGGTAGCCCGGGCGGACCGCCTGCACATCGGTCCGCCCGGCGGGTTCTATTCCCCGGCAGTGCCGATCGCATCAATATCGAACGGCGTTGTCTGGTACATCTCGTTGATCCAGTTCTGGAAAAACAGATGCGCCGAGGCGCGCCACGTATTGAGCGGCTTTTTGTTAGGATCGTCATCGGGAAAATAATGGGCGGGCAAAGCCGGGTTCAGTCCCGCTTTTGCGTCCCGCTTGTATTCATCCCCCAGTGAGGTCGCGTCATACTCAAAATGGTTGAGCATGAAGATCGTGCGGTGGCGCTTGTCCTCCAGCATGCAAATCCCCACCTCATCGCTATCAATCAGAATATCGAGCGACCCATCCCTGGGCAGCGTTTCGCGGTCGATATCATTATAGCGGCTCACCGGAATGGCAAAATCATCCGAGAACCCGCGCAGATAGGGCGAGTGTGGTGCCTTGTTCTGGTGCCGGTAAACGCCTACGGCCTTGTCGTCGCGCCGCTGCCGCTTGACCCCGTAGAAGTGATAGAGTGCCGCCTGCACACCCCAGCAGATGAACATGGGCGAATGCACATTGGTGCGCGTCCAGTTCATGATGTCGAGCATTTCAGGCCAATACCGCACTTCTTCAAACGGCAAATGTGCAATCGGCGCGCCGGTCACGATGAACCCGTCAAACTTGCGCTCCCGCACATCTTCCCAGCGCGAATAGAACGAGTTGAGATAATCCTCGGACGTATTTTTCGATTGATGGTCGGAAATCCGGATCAGCGTCAGATCGATCTGCAGGGGCGTCGAGGCAATCAGTCGGGCAAACTGGGTTTCCGTACTTTGCTTGTTGGGCATCAGGTTGAGCAGGCCTACCTGAAGCGGGCGAATATCCTGCCGCTCGGCACGGGTGGAATCCATAACGGCCACGCCTTCTTTCTCAAGAATAGCGCGGGCAGGCAGGTCATTTGGAATACGAATAGGCATAGTGCTGGATCTTTCCGGTTTTGCGCCGCCCTGGTGGTGCGCCGGCCCATGAAAGGGGCCAGAAGGCGCAGCGCGTGGCGGCATGAACGCATGAAATCATGTTCCAAACCCTCATGGAGCCTGATGCATCCGAAATGCATCCAGGCGCCCATGAGGGCATCACATGCCCTTGCGGGCCGAAATCGCCTTGCGCATCAGGTCCATAAAGTCAGCCCCGTCGCGCACGCTGGCAATATCGGCCGCATCAACTGTGTAGCCATAACGGTCCGCCAGCGCTTGATAACGCGGCAGCCGGTCATGCAGGAGCGCTTCAAACCCCCAGACGGCAAAACCCGCCGGATCAACATCGTCATCCTTGGTGATACCATGCGCCTGCTTGTACTCAGCCCATTTCCTGACCAGAAATGCAGGCTGATAATACATCGGCTTCGGTGCCTTCTTGAAGCGCTGGATCAGTTTGTCCGCGTCGTCTTCCGTGCCGCGAATATACAACAGGGCCGTGTTTGCAGCGAGCGTGCGGATCACTTCGTCATCGGGATTGTCCGGGTCAATCACTTCAATCAGCGAACCACCCGTATCGGCGATGAAATCGGAATAGCCATAAAGCGCCTGCGCCCGTTCAATAAAATAGGGCACATCGTTCAGCGCATGAATTTCCGCCACCCGGTGCTGTTCCTGCCGGTGCTGATATTCAGCCAGCGGCAAGCCCCCCAGCGCCGGATTGCCCGGTGTGCCGAGATAGGTCGAGAGCGGCTCCAGATTATCAAAGGTGATATTGGAGGACAGATAGATGGAGTCCGAAATCAACAGGTCCCGCAAAAACGGCACCTTCATCGCCTCGCGCTTGAAATTGTCGACAATGAATTCGCCCATATGCCGCGTGCCGATGCGATAATCGACCGAGAAGTGAAACCATTTATGCGCGCGCAACAGCGCCGACAGCCGGGTTTTGCCCACACCGGCCATGCCGAACACGGTGATGGCGTGTCCGGGGCGTTCAACAAACTGGTTTGCGTCGTCAAAAAGCATATCGCGTCACTTTTTCATGTCAGCGGGCCTGCTCCCGCACGCTTTGCGTTTAACTTATGTCCCCCGCGCGCACAAGCAAGCAGCGCCCGGGCGGCAGAATTTGCCGCTTTGCGGGTAATAGATTCCGCTTTTACCCAGGTCCAGATCGTTAATTCAGACTTAATATCCTTGTTTTTCAGCAAGTTACAAGTTTGGCACGGTCCTTGCGATCTGTTTGTCGAAAATGGCGTGAAAAGCGCTTGGGGCAAATGGAGAGTTGAATGGGTATTTATGGTGCTCTTGCCACGGCAGTAAGTGGGCTTCGCGCTCAGTCTTTCGCGCTCGAGAACATCTCGGGCAACATCGCGAATTCGCAAACAACGGGCTACAAGCGGATCGAGACGACCTTTGTCGATCTCATTCCGGATGCGCCGGTGAAATCCCAGGTGCCCGGCGCGGTGATCGCGCAATCGCGCAGTACCAATAACGACAAGGGCGATGTTATTTCGTCCTCCGTCGACACCTATATGGCGCTGAACGGTTCGGGCTTTTTCGTTGTTGAGGAAAAAGTGGGCCAGAACGACGGTACAGCCGTTTTCGGTGGCGCCAGCTACTACACTCGCCGCGGTGACTTCGATGTCGACAAGGAAGGTTATCTGGTCAACGGCGCTGGCTATTACCTCAAGGGTCTGCCCATTGATGCCGCGACCGGCAATATTTCCGGTTCCGTGCCACAGGTGATCAAGCTGTCCAACGCGTTTCTGCCCGCGCAGCCCACCAATCGCCTCGATTATCAGCTCAACCTGCCGCAGCTGCCAAAGAACGCAGGCTATGATTCAGCGCTGCCGGGCAGTGAACTGCTCGATCCCGCTGATTACATGGCTTTGCCAGCTGACGTGCCGGCAACAGCCACAGGCGGCATAAACACCTTCGCTGGTGCTGACGTGCCCAACACCATTTTCGCCAATGGTCAGACGCTCAGCTTCACCGTCGGCGGTGTCACGCGCACTTATGGCTTCGACGATACCGGTGCAGCGGTTGCGGGTGCCGATGTGACCTTCGACACTGATCTGGCGCCCAATGACACACTGACCGGGCTGCTGGCGTCCATCGAGGCTGATTTGCAAGCGCTCGGCGGTGATTTCGCTTCGGCAACAGTTGGTCTTAACGGCGGCGCAATGGAAGTCACACTGGGTGCCAACACCACCGATTCATTGACGATTGGCGGCACCGGTGGTCCGGCCTCGGCGGGCTTTGCCGCCGGGCCTTTCAATCCCATTGATCAATCCTACCTTAATCAGGTTGCGGCGATCAACGCGGATGACAGTGATGATTTCCTCTCCAACTCCATCGCCGGCGGCGCGATCACCGTATTTGCTGAAAACGGCTCACCGGTAAACGTGCAGTTGCGTTGGGCCAAGGTGGCCAGCGAGGTCAATGGCGGTGTTGACCGCTGGAACCTGTTCTATCTGGAAGACGGCAACGCATCCGGCACGGATCCGATGTGGCGCAATGCCGGCACGGATTACGAGTTCAATGCCGCAGGTTCGCTCGATCCGAACATCCCCAGCATCACCATTCCCAACCTTCAGGTGAATGGTATTGATATCGGCGAAGTGACCATCCAGCACAATACCGGCGGTGTAACCCAGTTCGCCAATGCCAATGGCACCGCCAAGGTGACCCAGCTCAGCCAGAACGGTTACGCCGCGGGTGAGTTCATCTCTGTCACCATCAATGATGCTGGACGCGTCGTGGCCTCCTATACCAACGGGCAGCAGATCGAGCTTGCAGCGGTGGTTGTGGCGAATTTCAACTCGCCCAATTCGCTCAAGCGCATGGATGGCGGTCTGTTCGCGGCGACCTCTGAATCCGGGGAAGCCATTCTCGACAATGGCAGCGGCATTATCGGCGGTTCGCTTGAATCCTCGAATACCGATATTTCCGAGGAATTCACCAAGCTCATCGTGACCCAGCAGGCTTATGCCGCTGGCACACGCATCGTGTCGACCTCCAACGACATGCTGCAAGAAGCCCTGAACATGGTTCGCTAGTTGGCGCGCAAGATTAAGCCGGGCGCATTGTGTGCCCGGCTGTTCCCGGTAAGGAGCCCGCATAATGGGTCTTAGTGTATCACTGTCAAATGCGCTTTCGGGTATGCACACGACCCAAAAGGGTCTTGAAGTCCTCTCGCGCAATGTCGCCAATGCCGGCACGCCGGGCTATCACCGGCAGTCGGTCAATATCGCCGAGGAAATGGGCAATGGCTCAAGCGCCTATGCCCGCCTTGCCAGTGTTGACCGGGCCTTCACGGAATCCTTGCAGCGGCTCTACAACCAGGAATTGTCCAATATCGGCAATGCCAACGTGAAGGCCGATTTCCTGTCGCGGATCGAGACACAGCTGGGCAAGCCCGGCGACGATACATCGCTGAACAGCCTTTACCAGAATTTTGAAAACGCCATGCAGGCCATGGTGACCAGCCCCGACGATTATACCGCGCGCAGCGAAGTCGTCTCCAGCGCGCAATTGCTCGCCTCCAAGCTGAACAGTCTCACAGCGTCGGTGCAGGGCCTGCGGCAGGAAGCTGAAAACCAGATATCAACCCATGTGACCGAGTTGAACCGCTCATTGCAGTCGCTGGCCAAGATCAATAATTCCCTGTCCGATCAGACAGGTGACGCCACGTCGCGCGCCGCGCTTCTGGATGAGCGTGACCGACTGGTTGCCTCGATCTCCGAACTGATCGACACCAATGTTGTCTACCGCCCCGATGACACCGTTGCCATCATGACCAGCACCGGTCTTGGCCTGCTGGACAATGGCGCGACAGTATTTGAATTCCAGGGCGTCGGCGGCATCAATGCCGGTTCGCTCTCCAATATTGATGACACCAAGAATGGCGTCGGCAATCTCTACGCCACAACCCCCTCTGGCCTGCGCCTTGATCTGGTGGAGCAGGGGATCATCCAGTCCGGCCGTCTGGGCGGGCTTCTTGATCTGCGGGATGACCTGCTTGTCGAAATGCAGGGTCAGCTCGACGAGATCGCCTCGGGCCTGGCGCAGTCGCTTTCGACTGTGACCACCGAAGGCACGGCGATTGCAGGCCCGCCAGACGGCTTTAGTCTCGATCTGGCAAATGTACAAAAGGGCAATGACTTCACCGTCTCCTACACCGTCAACGGCACGGCACAGACCGTTCGCGTGGTGCGGGTCGATGATCCCTCGAAACTGCCCATGGATACCACCGGTCCGAATGGCGAGCGTGTCCTTGGTCTGGATTTCAGCGGCGGCATCGGTGCTGTCGCCACCGCACTCGATGCAGCCCTTGGGCCAGCGATCAACGTATCCAGCCCCGGCGGCACCACTCTGGAAATTGTTGACGACGGTCTGGGCAACACATCTGACATCACCGGGTTGAGCAGCCGCACCACCGCCACCGGCAATCAGAACGGTACGCTGGCCATCTCCCTGTTCACGGATGCCAACAATGCCGGCTTCACCAACAGTCTCGATGGCGATACGCAGAAGCTGGGCTTTGCTGGCCGCATCAATATCAACACCGCCATTGTCAACGACAACAGCCTGCTGGTGAAATACGATAGCGGGACGTCACTTGGGGATCCCGCCCGCGCCCAGCACCTGCTGGATGGTTTGCAGAAATCCACCTTTACCGCAACCAATGCCACTGCGGCGGACCGCGGCAATTTCCGTCTGGCCGGCGGTGTGCAGAACATGATTTCCCAGATGATGAATTATCAGGGCAATTCCATCACCTCGGCAAACAGCAACGAGAATGCCGCAGCCCTGGCGCTGGAGGCGGTGACCATCCGCACCGACGCCGAATACGGCGTCAATGTCGATGAAGAAATGGCCCGCCTGCTGGAATTGCAGAATTCCTATGCCGCCAGCGCCCGCATCGTGTCGGTGGTGCAGGAACTCATCGACAATCTGATGAATATCTAGGAGTGATGAGATGAACGTTTCGAAAGCACTCTTTCCCGTCAGCCGCGGCTTTGCCACCATTGCCAACATGCAGAGCCGCATGGATAACCTCCAGCAGCAGCTGGCCACCGGCGAGCGCTATTCACGCCTGTCCGAACTGGGCTCTGAGCGCATCTACGATATGACCATCCGCGCCCGTCAGGGCAAGCTGGAGGCCTATCAGTCCAATATCCAGACCGTGGACCTGCGTCTCGACTTTCTCAACAATGTCGTCTCGCGCCTCGATGAAATCGAAGCCGATGCGCGTTCAACCGCAATGACCGGCGGTTCGGGCGAGGGCGGTACCGGTATCGTCACCGCCCAGTCCCTGGCCAATGCGCGGCTTGACGAAGTCATGACCATTCTGCGCACCGATTTGAATGGGCGTTTCCTGTTTGGCGGCACCAATACGGATAGCCCGCCTGTTGAACAGGCAAGTGCGCTGCTGGACGGTGTGGGCGGTCGCGATGGCTTCCGTACGGTCACCAGCGAGCGCAAGCTGGCCGATGCGGGCCTTGACGGTCATGGCCGCGTTGTCACAGCGCGTGCCGGCCTCACGTCCGGTGCGCCGGCCGTCGATACCGTCAGCCTGACGGAAGAGGATGCACTGCTCAGCCCCAACCGTCAGCAGATTACGGGCGCCGCCACCAGCAACGCCGCCGAGATCACCATCGTGGGCCCCGCAGGCGCGCCTGTCGAAGTCACTGTGCAGTTTGGCGCAGGCGTGGCCGATGGCGACACGGTGACCATTGACGTCACCCAGCCCGACGGCACCGTTGAACCACGTGTCTTCACCGCTGTCGCCGGTGTGCCCGCAAACCCCAATGAATTCCAGATCGGCGGCACGCCCGACGCAACGGCCGATAATTTCCGCGCCGCACTTGATGGCAACATGGTCGCCAACTCGGTCACCCTGGCCGAAGATGGCGCACATCCGTTTGGTCTCAAGCTCAGCACCCTGTCGACCGATAGCGATGCCATTGTTGCCACACCACCTGCCGGCGGCCCGCCCGCATCACTGAGCATGCGCTTTACCGGCCTGCCTGTGGAAGGTGAAGTGGTCAAGATCGGCGTCACCTTGCCCGATGGCTCGGAACGTACCTTGACCTTTGAGGCCAAAACCAACGCACCCGCAGCTGATCGTCAGTTCCAGATCGGGGCGACACCGGAAGAAACCGCCGCCAATTTTGAAGCGGCGCTGAATACTGAGCTGGAACGCTTCGGCAAGACCGAACTGGAAGCCGCCTCCGTCTATGCCGCCGCCAATGATTTCTTCCCCGGCCAGGGCGGAACCGCAATGCGGATTGATGGGCCGCCCTTCGAAACGGCAACCGCCCAGATTGCGGCAACCGACGCGGATACAGTGATCTGGTATAGCGGCGAGGACAGCGCCGGCAATGCGCGCCAGACCGTGCAGACCAGCGTCGATGATGGCACCGTGGTCAGCTATGGCGTTCAGGCGAATGAGACCGGCATTGTCAATCTGGTGCGCTCGCTCGCGGTGATGTCAGTCGAGAGCTATCCGGCAGGTGATGAAGCCGCGCCGGAACGCTACGAGGCCATGCGCAGCCGCCAGGTCAAGCAATTGTCCGAAGGCAATAACAACCAGCCCGGCTCGATCGCTGTGATCAGCCTCGATCTTGGCATTGCCGAAAGCACGATCGGTCAGGCCAAGGCCCGGCACACAACGCATTCGGGGCAACTCGACAATATGCTGGCCGATATCGAACAGGCGCCGATTGAAGAAGTGGCCATGCAGCTGCTCAATCTGCAGACCCGTCTTGAGGCGAGTTACCAGACCACATCGATTATCTCCAAACTCAGTCTGGTAAATTACATCTAGCGCGTTTCCGGCCTTCCCGGAATCGCGCTGCCGTCATTGCGGGCGCCAAAGGCGCGCGGCAAACCAGAGCGGACGACACCAGCGCTCGTGGCTCTGGATCGCCACGGCGCTAAGCGCTTCGCGATGACGAAAGGTATTTCCATCAAAACCTGATCTGGTCATCGCCACAAACAAAAAGGCCGTCACCAAGGTGACGGCCTTTTTTAATGGCAGATTATCTTGAAAAGCGTCGCGCTATTCAGCGCCACTATTGCCGCGCAGGCCGGCGGCCACTTCACGGTTGATATTGATCAGGGAATTCAGTTTTTGCGCATCCGGCTCCAGCTGCGTCTCAACTGTCTGCTTCAACACAAACAGCCCGAGATTGGCGACGTTCTGGCGGATAGCTTCCGGGAGGGGATTGTCGTCCTTGGTCACGGATTCAACGAACAGGGTCCACAACTTGCGATTGTACAAAAGCGCGTCGCCCAATCCGCCGCGCTCCTCATCCCAATTGTCACGAATACGCTGCAGGCTGGCTGCCGACTTCGACAGAAGATTTGCTTCCAGATCCCGTGGGCTAACTGTGTTACGCGCTACTTGTTGGTAGGCTTGTGCTGCCTGATGCTGCATTTGCAAAAAGGTCCTGTTCGTACTGAATGAGTTCTTTTGCTACTCTCAAAGCTTTGTACAGGGATCCAGTTAATATCTCGTTATTAATTCGGTCTATAAAGCCAATTGTCGAGGGTGCCGCTTTAACTAAGTCATTGACTAGATTGAAATAATCTTTCTGAACCGCCCCAATGTCCGCATCCAGATACATCAGCTGTACTGCAAAATATATCCGCTTTGCCGGGGAGTTCGCGGTCTCCTTTGTCAGGATGTCTTTTTCGCGCAAAATGGGTGCCTTGCCATCGATAAACAGGCGTGTGCGCTGATCGGAATTGGTTACGATGCAATCGCCTATGACGAGGCGTTCACCGGGTTTGAGTTCGACTTTTAAAGACATGTTCTTCGTCCTGTTTCTGGCGCTTCTGCGCCCGTCTCCGAATCCTCTGCGCCTACTTTGCGATAGTCCGCTGTTGCAGGGAAGGGGGTTGTCGGTCCGATCTTGTATCCGGATAAAAAAAGAGGCGGGCCGAAGCCCGCCTCCCATAAAACTGCTTATGCGTTCGATTAGAACAGACGCAGCACGTTCTGGTCGGCCTGCGAAGCCAGCGACAGGGCTGTCGAGGACAGCTGCTGACGTGTCTGCAGAGCCAGAAGGTTGGCTGCTTCCTCGTTGGTGTCGGCGAGAGTGAGGTTCGACGCACCGGTTTCGAGGGTGTTGATCATGTTCTTGGTGAAATCCTGACGGTTCTGAACGACCGACAGGTTGGAACCGAACGAAGACGACTGCGAACGAACCGAACCCAGGGCGCCCTTGATATCAGCCAGGAAGCCGTCGATCGTCGCATCACTGTCAAGCTCTTCAGCGGTCAGCGTGGTGCTGACACCGAGATTGGCAGAGTTGATTGCCTTGCCTTCTTTGGTCTGGATATTGATTTCAGACGTACCGGTTTCGTTGAAGGTCAGCTGCAGGTTGTCACCACGCAGAAGGTTCACACCGTTGAACGACGCGTCATCCGCCAGTTTGTCGAGCTGATCGCGCAGTTCGTTGAACTGTGCTGCCAGATCGGCGCGACGGGTGTTGCCACCGATTTCCGTTGTACCAGCGCCACCGTCCAGCTTGGAGTTGGTGGAATTGTAGCCGGTAACAGTCAGGGTCTGGGTCGAAAGGTTTTCGACGCGGAGCTTGCCGTTATCGTTGGAAGCACGGATCTTGCCATCAAGGCTGGCGCTGTCGTTGATCGCCGCAACCAGTTCGTCAACTGTACGTGCGCCACCTGTTGCACCGCCAGCATCAGTTGTCAGGGCATCAAGACCGGCATCAGCAGCCGTAAACGCGGTACCAGCGGCACCATCATTTGCGTTCACGTTGGTGATTGCCACAGCGGACGTTGCACCTTTGGTATCGGACGTGAATTTCAGGCCTGTGCCATCATTCGAGACCGTTACACCGGTGACACCAGCAGCATCGAGAGCTGCCTGAACGACGGCCTGGTACTCGTCGATATCATCGATGACCTGGTCGTTATTGCCAACACCGGCAACAAGCGCCGCATCGATAGTCACTGACGAAGCCGCACCACCGTCAACAGCAATGTCGAAGGTCAGCAAGTCACGCGTGTCATCGGTACCAGCTGTACCAGCGGTATTCGCGATACCAGAACCCGTGTTGGTCGCCGCGCCACCGTCAGCGTCACCATTAAAGGCGCTGATGGCAACGATCGAGTCTGTGCCGGTTGTGCCCGAGGTGATGGTGATCGTCGTGCCGTCATTCGCCACAGTGAGGTTGGCAGCAGCACCGCCAGCGGCAGTGAAGGCATTCTCAAGGATTTCCTGCAGCTCATCAATGCTGTCGATCGTCGAGTCACCGTTACCAACGGCCTGAACGCCAGCCTGATTGATCGTGATCGTCTGGGGGGCACCATTGCCATCGACATCAATGGCGAAGGTCGAGGTATCAGCCGCGCCATAAGCGATCGCGCTACCGGCATAGGTGATCGATGCCGTACCGGCTGTACCCGCAGCACCGCCAGCATCAATCGCGAACGATTCGAATGCGCCTGTGGTTTGCGAACCAGCTTTGGCAGCAGCACCACCATCCAGTGCAATATCAACGGCTGTTTCGCCAACGGCACCGCCGCTAAACGAAAGATTGCCGCTTGCAGCAGCATCAAGCATGAAGGACTTGGTCTGGAACGACTTGTCCTGACGTGCCTGGGTCAGCGTGGACTGCATGGATTCAAGGTTCTTCGTGATAGCGGTCAGGCCGTTATCAGCAGCTTCAAGCGTCTGGATACCATTGGCCATCGAATCGAGCAAAGAGCCCATGTCGCTGGCGCGGCTGTTCAGGGATGAAGCGGTGAAAAAGTTGGTCGGATTGTCGAGAGCCGAGTTGACTTTTTTACCGGTCGCCAAACGCTCCTGCGTGGTACCGAGCAGATCAGCTGTGCTCTGAAGATTAAGCAGGTTTGAACGCACTGCTTTCGAAAGGGTAATATCGGCCATCTTAGAATTCCTATTCTGGGTCCAAATATAAAAACACCTCTTCCTGAGGCGATGCCGAAATATGACCGACAGTCTTTGAGGAAAAGTTAATAGGGCAGTGAAATTCCAAACAGATTTTGCTTGTATATTCAGGCAATAAACGCCGAAAATCCGGGATTCCATGGCAAAGCCGGCGCGAAGCGCGCGCCGGCTTGGTTAACAAAACAGAAAGGGTCGCGGAAAGGGGTGAGGTAAAGCTCAGGCCGCTGCCGGCGAGTCGCTTTCCTGCGCCCTTGAATCTGTGTCGCGGGCTTCCGCGGATTCTCTGCTCTCGGCAGCCCGCGATTCCACGTCAGAGCTGTCTGCGCGCGCGGTTGCCCCGGTGTCGCTGGCCTCTATGTCGGCCGGATCGGGCAGCTCAACCTTGGTGTTGGCCTTGAACTCGGACGCAATCAACGCTGCATCAAACAAGGTTTGCGGCGGAATGGAGGGGTCCTTGCCCGGCGGACGTTCGCCGGAACGGGCCTTGTCGCCATCAGCGAGCGTTCGTGTGCCCGAGCGGCTTTGCTGCGGATCGGGCGTGCTGGCGGCGATTGCCTCTATCGGGCGTGTGGTACGGCTTGCGCGGGGCGAGAATTCTGCGCCCATCGTAATGCCTATGCTAATCGGTTCCGGCGCAATTCTTGCACTCATGACCTTAAATCCTTTATCGGAATAATCGATGAAGGATTACACACACTCTATACTGTCGATGTTAGAATGGGTGGGGCATTTAGATTAAAATGCAAGATAAGTAGAAAGTTCTAAATATCGAAATGGGCGAGGGGGTTGTTGCTCCCTCGTTCGATTTTTACAAGGCTCTATTTACAGACAGGCCGCGTGCCGCCATTGGCTGGCTCGTCGGCAGCGCGCCATTCGCGCCATAGGTGCGCGGCTTGTCCGTCTGGCCCACCGTCTTGGCCACATCGGTCAGCAGCGTTTCAGTCAGGGACTTGGCGGTGGCCAGAACACGCAGATTTTCAGCCATTTGCGTGGCAAAGCTCTCGTGATGCGCCCGCAATTGCGTCAACAGTTCCGGCGCTTCATTGTTAAGGCGCGGGCTCTGGCGCTGCACGGCGCGAGCCAGCACCACATAATCCTGGGCCAGTTGCCCCTTGTCCGCGCTCAGCTCGCTGGCTTCCCGCGTGTGGCCGGTGCGCAGCAGAACCGTTTCCTGGTTCATCACATCCACCAGCGCCGTCAGCGTGGCATTGGCGCGGGCGCACAATTCATCGGCAGGAAGCTGGTCAAGCTGTGCGAGACGGTCTGCGGCAGTGGTCATTTTCAGTAAGCTCCCTGAACCAGTTGTGTAACTTGGGGCCGGCTTTGTGCCGCCTCCTGTGTGGCGATGAGGTCAGCCATGATCTGGTCGGCAAGCCCGACGCCACCATTCTGGGCCATCATCGAAGAGAATTGTTCAGCCTGCATGCCGCGCCAGGTTTCCTCGGCAAACCCGCCGCCAAACATGTTGCGGCTGTCGAGCGAGGAAAACATCTGCGAAACCAGGGTGTTGAGAAACACACCTTCAAGTTCTTCCGCCTTCGCACGCAGCGGGTTGGTTTCGTCCGACCGCGCCGGGTTGATCAGCCGGCCTTCGGTGCGCAGGTTGAGATTGGCCGTTTGCAGCATGCCGTCCATCACAGCACCTCGATTTCGGCTTGCAGCGCACCGGCGGATTTGATCGCCTGCAATATGGCAATCAGGTCACGCGGCGCGATGCCGAGGGCATTGAGCCCATCCACCAGTTCCTGCAGCGTCACCGATTCAGGCACCAGCGCGAGGTTGCTGCCGGCACTTTCCACATTCAGGTCCGTACGCGGCAATATCACCGTTTCACCCAGAGACAGGGGTTCCGGCTGCACCGCTTCCGGCGTTTCGGCAATGGTCACGGTCAAGTTCGATTGCGCCACGGCAACAGTTGCCACCCGCACATCCTTGCCCATGACGATAATGCCGGAATTCTCGTCGATAACAATTTTGGCCGGCAGGTCCGTTTGCACCACCAATTGCTCGATATCGGTCAGAAGATCGACAATATTGCCATTGAAGTTCCGCGGCAGGGTCACGCGCACGGTTGCCGGATCTTCAGGCACGGCGGTCGCTGTGCCAATGAAATCATTGATTCCAAGCGCAATGCGCCGGGCTGTTGTCAGGTCCGGGTTGCGCAAGGCCAGGCGCAGGCTGCGTTGCGCGCCCAGCTTGAAGTCGATTTCTCGCTCAATCAAGGCGCCTGAGGAAATGCGGCCGGTCGTCGGTACACCTGAAATGATGGTCGCCGCTTCGCCGCTGACGCTGAACCCGTTGATCAGCACCGAACCCTGCGCGATTGCGTAGACTTCACCATCCGCGCCGAGCAGGGGCGTGACCAAGAGGGTGCCGCCCTGAAGGCTGTCGGCATCGCCGAGTGCCGATACGGACACATCCATGCGGCTGCCCTGGGTGGCAAAGGCGGGCAGGTTGGCGGTCACCATCACCGCGGCCACATTGGCCGTCCGTACGGTCTCGCCACGTGTGTTGACACCCAGCCGTTCCAGCATGGCCTGAAGGCTTTGCTTGGTGAACGGTGAGTTATTGAGGCTGTCGCCTGTGCCATTGAGGCCCACAACAAGGCCATAACCAACCAGCTGATTGTCGCGAACGCCCTCGATATTGACGATGTCCTTGATCCGCGCCGCCGCCGCAAAGGCCTGTGTGCCTAAGGTCAGTGTCAGGATCAAAGCGATCAGGGCAGGTAATATCTGCCTGACGACTCGCCGCATTGTAAAAGCGCCATCCATTATGCATTCCCCGTATTCTGCTGGCCCATCCCCATGGGCGTTTAGCAATCTGCCCAACAAGTAGCGAAAAGCGTGCCAACCTCGCGCCCGGCCAAAATTTGAATAGGTAAGGCGCTGATTTTCATGTTTTATTTTGCTGCAAGCGGGCGCAGGTGCATATTTGGTTGGCCGTGCGCACCTTCGGGCTGTGCAATTCTTGCCGGGTGCATTAAGACCTTTTTAACGACTGTCGGCAGATTTTGCCGGGCAAGGTTTTGTTAACGCTTGAAGGGGTGGATGCATGCGCATTGATGGTCCGGGCCGTTCCGGCAAAGTCAATCAACGCGGAGACGCGCGCCGCGCCGGCGGCAGCGGGCCTGCATTCACCTTGGGGGATGGCGAGGCGGCTGCGCGGGCAAATGCCAGTGCGCCAAGCGGTCCTGTAACCGGCATGGATGCGATTCTGGCGCTACAGGCTGTCGAGGACCCGCTCTATGCCCGCCGCAAGTCTGCCAAGCGCGGCGAATCCATCCTTGATGCCCTTGAAGAGATGAAAGCGGACCTGCTCACAGGCCGTATTAACGAGGGAAAGCTGAACCGGCTGATGGCTTTGTTGAAGCAGGCCAAAATCCATGCCGACCCGCAACTCGATGCTTTGATTGAGGATATTGAATTGCGGGCGCTCGTCGAGCTGGCAAAGCTGGGGCGTTTCCCTGCGATTTAGGACTGTCGCATCATTGTGACAATCCACATGTTAGCCAAAGACATCGATACGCGCTTGCCCCGAGGGACTTGCGAAACTATATAGGGCCATCTTCGGCCTGAGGGAGTGAGTCCTGGTATGAGTGCTGAACTAGATTTAAGCGACTATCGTCCGACTGACGACGAACCATTCATGAACCCACGTCAGCGCGAGTATTTTAAGCGCAAACTGGACGCATGGAAAAATGACATTCTTCGCGCAAGCCGCGAAACGCTGGAAAATCTCCAGGAAGAAAGCCAGAACCACCCCGATATGGCGGACCGGGCTTCTTCCGAAAGTGACCGCGCGTTGGAACTGCGCACACGCGACCGTCAACGCAAACTGATCTCCAAGATCGATGCCGCGTTGAAACGGATCGATGATGGCACCTATGGCTATTGCGAAGAGACCGGCGAGCCCATTGGCCTGGCCCGGCTCGATGCACGGCCCATTGCGACGCTTTCTCTTGAGGCTCAGGAAATGCATGAGCGTCACGAGAAGGTTTATCGCGACGACTAAAATTACGTCGTTCCTGAATGCAAAAGCCCGCCGGCAGCCCGGCGGGCTTTTTTTGATCCCTTAAATCATTGGCGTGTGGGCAACGGGCAGGCGGATTTCCCGGGCAATGCCAATCGCTGCCAGAAAATCCGCATCATGGCTCGAAACCACAAGCGCCCCGTCATAATCCTTCAGCCCCGCTTCAATTGCAGCGATGGAGGGCAGATCAAGGTGATTGGTCGGTTCATCCAGCAAAAGCAGTTCCGGCGGTTTACCGCCGCCCAGCACACACGCCAGCCCGGCGCGCAGCATTTCCCCGCCACTCAATGCCCCCACGGTTTGCAGCGCCGCGTCAGCCCGGAACAAAAACCGGGCGAGGGCGGCGCGGCAGGCGGTTTTATCGTCTTTCGGGTTTAACCGGCGGAAATTGTCGCGAATGCTCGCCTGCCGGTCCAGCATGCCCACATGCTGATCGAGCAGCGCTTGCGTGCTCGGCCGCCGCACGGTGCCGGCCAGCGGTGCCATATCCCCGGTCATCAGCCGCAATAATGTGGTCTTGCCGCTACCGTTGGGCCCGACAAGCGCAATCCGCTCCGGCCCGGTGATCTTCAGCGATAGCCCTGACAGGATTGGCGCGTCACTGTCATATCCGCCGCTAACCGATTCCAGTTCCAGCACATTCCTGCCGGCCGCCAGTCCGGTAGAGGGCAGTTTGACCGAGGGGACTTTCAACTGTTCCACCCGCTGGCGGGCGGCATCCACCGCCGCCCGCGCATCTTCTTGCAAATGCGTCGCCACATTGGCCAGGTGCCCGCTTGTGCTTTCGGCCCGGTCGCGTCGCGCATTCATCAGAATTTTCGGCATTCCGCCTTTGGCGCGGGATTTTTGGCCACGGCTGTCGCTGCGCGCCTTGCGTTCCTTGACGGTCTGTATTTTCCGGGCGGTTTCACCAAGCTGCTTTTCCGCATGCATCAAGGTCGCATCCGCTGCTGCGCGCTCCGCCTGCTTCTGTTCCTGATAAAAATCCCAGTTCCCGCCATAGGTCTGCACGCCAAGGGTCGAAATCTCGACAATCCGGTCCATCTGGCGCAACAGGCCCCGGTCATGGCTGACAACAACCGCGCCGCCGCGCCAGTCGCCCAGAACCCGCGCCACCGCTGCCCGGCCGTCCTGATCGAGATTATTGGTCGGTTCATCGAGAATAATCATGTCCGGCTGGTCAAACAGCAAAGCGGCCAGCGCCACGCGTGTCCGTTGTCCGCCGCTCAAGGCACCAAGCAAGTGATCGGGCTCCAGCGCCGGCAACCCGATCCGGGCCAGGGCTTCCGCCATCCGCGCCTCAAGCGTCCAGTCCACGTCCATATCGGCATCAAACGCGGTCTCGCCGGACAGCACCTGCGCCATCTGAGCCAGTGCCGCGCGCGTGCCGAACGCATCGGCAATGCTGTCGGCCGGCCCCGGCACCAGATCCTGATGCAGCATTTTAAGGTCACCCGACCGCATGACCTTGCCGCCACCCGGCGACAATTCGCCGGTCAGCAGTTTCAAAAGGGTGGTTTTGCCAATGCCATTGGCACCCACCAGTCCGGTGCGCTCGCGCCCGAAGGCGAGGTCAAGATTGTCAAAAAGGGCGCGGCCGTCAGCAGTGGTGTAGGTGAGGCCTTGAAGAGACAGGAGAAATTGCATGGAAAAAGTCCGAAACGTTGGCGACGCGAGGGGCGATTGCGAACGTTGTGACTTCCATGATGCACCATCCTGTTGGTGTTGCGGATGCGCCTAAAATAGAAATTCCGGCAATTCTGTCAAGCGGGGCACGCAGGCGCGCCCCGCCTGAAATGCGGGTTTTATCCCAGATAGCGCTTTTTCAGATGCGTGGTGAAATAATCCGGGTTGAGCGGTTCGCCGGTGGCGCGGGTCAAGAGTTCCGGCGTTGTCCAGCGCGACCCCTGCGACCAGATATTGTCGCGCCGCCAGCCGTTGATGGCTTCAAAATCGCCCCGGCTGATCTGGCTCCCGACATCGGGAATGGCCTTTTCCATCGCCGCCCATTGCTGCGCCGCCATCATCGCGCCAAGCGTATAGGAGGGGAAATAGCCGAACAGCCCGGCGGGCCAATGCACATCCTGCATCGGGCCATTGGCCGGGTCCTTGAGCGTTTCCAGCCCGAGATATTCGGTCATCTTCGCGTTCCAGGCCTCTGGAATGTCTGAGACTTTCAGCGCGCCGGAGATCAGTTCCTGCTCCAGTTCGAACCGCAAGATCACATGCAGCGGATAAGTGATCTCGTCCGCATCGACCCGGATCAGCCCGCGTTCGACATAATTGACCCGTGCCAGCACATCTTCCACATCCCAGCCGGCAATGGCGTCGGCCCCCATATGCTCATGCACCAGCGGCAGCGCCCATTGCCAGAATTCCGGGCTGCGCGCCATTTGCATTTCCACAAAAAGGCTCTGGCTTTCATGGGCACCCATGCCGCGCGCCTTGTTATGCGGCCAATGGGCGTTCTCGCGCGGCAGGCCCTGCTCATAAAGCGCATGGCCCGTCTCGTGCAAAACCCCCATCAGGGCTGTCAAAAACTCGTCGGTGCGATAACGCGTGGTCATGCGCACATCAGTCGGCACCCCGCCGCAAAACGGGTGATGCGACACATCAAGCCGGCCATGGTTGAAATCAAAGCCAATGCCCTGCATGGCCGACAGGCCCAGTGCCCGCTGTTTTTCAATCGAATAGGGCCCGTTGAAATCCTTCAAAGGCCGCTTGGCCAGCCGCTCGTTCTGCGCGGCCAGGGCTTCGGGCAAAAACTCCTTGAGAAAGCTTTTGAGCGCTGAAAACACCGGGTTGAGTTCGGCCACCCGGTTGCCGGGGTCAAACTGCTCCATCAGCGCGTCATAGGGGGCCAGCCCCGTCACATCGCTGCGCAAACCCGCTTCCTCGCGCGCCAGCGCCACAACCTTTTCCAGCGCGGGGGCAAATTGCGCCCAGTCGCCGCTCGGCCGCAAGGTGCGCCAAAGCTGTTCCGATTGCATGGTCGCTGTGGTTTGCCGCCGCACAAAATCCGAGGGCAGGCAGGTCGCATTCACATAGCGCCGCTTGAATTCGGCAAGGCCAATGCGCTGATCATCTGCCAGATCCGCGTTTTCCGCAGTCTCAATCCATTCGGCAATTGCCGGCGCAGTCGCCAGTTCATGGTGCTGGGCGGCGAGCGCCGACATGGCCTCGGCCCGCTTCTCACCGCCGCCCGCCGGCATATTCGTCGCCTCATCAGCGCCGAGAATCGACAGCGCATGCTCAAAGGCTTCCAGCGAATTACTGAGGTCGTCTAGTTTCTGCCAGGACATATCGGCTCCGCAATTGTGTTTCGCCGCAGATGACGGGAAACCGGGATGTAATTCAAGGGGCAGGGTTGGAATTCGGCATCTGCCCGCCCACTGCGTCATTCCCGCGTAGGCGGGAATGACGTTGGGGGTGGAGTGGGTGTTGTGCCTTGCCGCTTGTTCTCATCCGTCTCCAGAGCCACATCCCGCACCACACTCTCCAACCTCATCCTGAGCCCGTCGAAGGATGGGCGGCACGCACAGTGTTAAAACCCCCGTCCTTCGACAAGCTCAGGATGAGGGTTTGCGGAGATCGCGCGGCAAGGACGAGCGGAAAAGGCGAACTACGTCCCAAACACAAACACCCCGCTTGCCCGCGTCTCAGCGCTTGCATCACCAAAATCCGGCACGGCATATTTAGCGATCCCGCGCAGCCGGGGATGGGGCAGGAAATCGCGGCCGGGGTCGCCGACCAGTACGTCAATACCGGCGGCAAGGCAGCGGTCGAGAAATGCGGTGACGCGGGTGGCCAGTTCGGGGGCGTAGAACAGGTCACCGGCCAGTATCATGTCAACATCAGGGGCCGGGCCGGTCGTTAAATCAGCACATATCGCTTCAATTGCCACCCCGTTCGCCAACGCATTTAATCCAGCGGCGGCAATGGCATAAGGGTCAATGTCCGCCGCCGTCACCTTGCGGGCCCCGGCCTTTGCAGCGGCAATCGCGACAAGGCCGGACCCGGTGCCGAGATCCAGCACATGGCGGCCGCGCACCGCCTCGGGGCAGGTCGATAAGTGCCGCGCCAGCACATTGCCCCCGGCCCAGTGATAGGCCCAATAGGGCGGTGGCGCGTCATCATTATCGCCCTCCAGCCGCCACAGGCCACTGCCCGAATGGGCGGTATAAAGCACAATATCCGGCGCGGCAGGGGCTGGGGCCAGATGCAGGTTGCAGCGGATGAATTCGGCGGGGTCTTGAGAAATTATGGTGTTGTTCCAGGTGCTTGACGGGGCCTTTGGGCCAAACTGAACACTATCCTTATATCAGGCTTAAACCACCATAAAACAGCGTGTCAGTATCCGGAAACGGGAGGAGGGCGCGACCGATACGGGGAAGGTCGCGCCCTCTATGTCCAGCATCCCATGGACGGGGCACCGGAGGTACATCGCAAGCACCGGATAGTCGGGGGAAGTGCTGGCGATGCAGGGGAGGGAAAGGCGGGGGCAAGGCCCCGCCAATTCGGAATTTCTGGAAGCCGCCTAGAAGGGCAGGATCGCGTCCATCACCTGCGCGCCATAGCGGGGCTGCTGCACATCGGTGATCTGGCCACGGCCACCATAGGCAATCCGGGCTTCGGCGATTTTCGAGGAGGCGATGGTGTTGTTGTTGCCCACATCCTCAGGCCGCACGATGCCGGCGATGATCAGGTCACGCACCTCGAAATTGACCCGCACTTCCTGACGGCCCTCAATCACCAGATTGCCGTTCGGCAACACCTGGGTCACAACGGCTGCAACCGATGTGCTCAGGCTTTCTGACCGGTTGACCGAGCCATTGCCGGTATCGCTAATGCCGGAATCGGTGCCAATGGAGGCATCCGTGCCCAGTTCCTTGGGGGCGTAATTGTCAAAGATCGAGCCCAGCACACCGCTGACACCGGCATCGCTCGTTGAGGAGCGGCTGCGCGCAGTCTTGTTGGCAATCTTGGCGCTGTCCGAAATCGTCACTTCAACCGTCAGGATGTCGCCAACCCGGCGGGCACGGGCATCCTTGAAAAAGCCCTTGGCCCCGGAGCTGAACAGCGAATTGGGCTGATAGGCGGCGGGCACGATTTCAGGCATTGGCATCGCCACGGGGCGATAGCCGGCCTGGGTGGTGGGATTGTTGATGGCCGTCAGCGTCGGCGCTTCGCCCACAGAGGCCAGCCGGTCCATCATGGAGCAGGCACCAAGCGAACTGACCAGGGCTGCAATGGTTGCGATTTTGAAGAGGTTCATGGTCAGATCCTTAGTTCTTGATGGCAGCGAGGCGCATATCGTCGAACACCAGTTCGACCGCGCCAGGCTCAACGGCAATGCCGTTGACGATTTTCTTGGAAACGAGATTGAGCACAGCCACCGTCTCGCCGCGGGCCGCGGCATTCAGCGCCTGGCCCTTGACGGTCAGGTTGAGCGGGCCCTTGCGATAATAGAGCGTCACCATGTCGCTGCGCCCGATGACCTGCGGCTCAGCCACATTCGATGCCGCCAGCAGCATGCCGGCGCGAGCCGGACGTTTCAGCGCCTTACCCACAAGCGCCTCAACCGGGGCAATGCCGGCGCTGTCGGCATAACGCAGCGAGATCGGGCGCATTTCAATATCGTCCGGGCTCAACACGGCCCCCATTGGCAGCGATGTGCTGAGATGCGGGGCTTCAATCAGCAGGTCCAGCCGGCCCTTGAGATCGAGCGGGGCATTGACCCCGGCAATGGAAAAACGTGCGCTGAATGCGCCCGAGCTTTCGGTATAGCGCAGGTCGGATAACCGGACCGGTTCGTCGCTCTCGGCGGCGTAAAGGGTCGAAAAAGCATCGCTAAAGCTGATCCGGGCAATAACCTCATCCGCAATGATGCCGCGCTGGATCAGGTCCTGACGGATCATTTCCTTCAGCGTTGGCTCATCCAGCGCAATCCCGGTGCGTTCAACCTGCACCCGGCGGATTTCGGAATGGTCGAATTCGGTAATGCCAACCCGCTTGGCCGCAACTTTTATGGCCTCAAGGCTCACAGCGCCGCTGGTGCCGGGGGCCGGGGCGCGAAACAGGGCGCGTTCGGCATCATTGCCCGCGCCGGTAAACATGTCGCCGACGGTAACGATTGCGGAACTGACCGCCACATCGGCGCGCAACACAGGCGCGGCGAAGGCGGGCAGGGCGGTGCTGGCAAAAAGGGCCAGCGCTGCCAGGTGAAGGTTTGGGCGGAAAATCATCGTTCAATACCTCCCTAGCGCAGGTTCGAGACAGAGGAGAGCATTTCGTCCGCGCCGGAAATCACCCGCGCATTCATCTCATAGGCACGCTGGGCGGCAATGAGGTCCGAAATCTCTGTCACGGAATTGACGTTGGACAGTTCAAGATAGCCTTGCAGCAAAGCGCCAAGCCCGTCGGCGGCAGCAACGCTGATCTGCGCGCCGCCACTGGCCGGCGTTTCCACAAACAGGTTATTGCCGATCGATTGCAGGCCAGCGGAATTGACGAAGCTGGCAATCTGCAACTGGCCCAGTTCGGTGGGCTCGGTGTCCGTGCCCAGATAAGCCTCGACAATGCCGTCATTGCTGATCGAGATGCCGCGGGCATTTTCCGGAATAACAATGCCCGGCTCGACCTGATACCCGTCCACGGTCACCATCTGCCCGTCCGGATCGCGCTCGAATGCGCCATCCCGTGTATAGGCCGTGCGGCCATCGGGGTGCTGGATGACAAAAAAGCCCTGACCGCTGATCGCCACATCGAGTTCTTTTTCGGTGGGGATCATGTCGCCGGTTGTCATAATGCGGGTCGTGGCGGAGGTGCGCACACCGGAACCGATCTCGACACCCACCGGCACCATCGTGCCGGTTTCCGATGTCTGCGAACCGGCGCGCCGGATCTGCTGATAGATCAGGTCCTGAAATTCCGCCCGCTGCTTTTTGTAGCCGGTGGTGCGCATGTTCGCGATATTGTTGGAGATGACTTCAACGTTGCGCTCCTGAGCGGCCATTCCCGTTGAGGCAATATAAAGTGCTTTCATCGTTCTGGTCCTTCCAGGCTAGGCTTGCATGCTGCCAAGGGTCTGAATCGCTTTGCTGCGAAGCTCGTCCTGGCGCTGAATCATTTGGGTGAGGGTCTGGTAGGCGCGGTTGACCCGGATCATGTTGGCCATTTCCGTGACGCCCGAAACATTGGAATGTTCAATCGCCCCCTGCACCACCAGTGTGGATGTGTCGGCAATGGCCACGGCATCGGCACCCGAAAACAGGTTGTCGCCCTCGCGCTTGAGCAATTGCGGCGCTTCAAAGCTGACCACTTTCAGGCGGCCCTTGTTACCGGCACTTGATGAGATGCTGCCGTCCTGGCCAATGGCGATATCGGTTTCCGCCGGCCCGAACGTAACCGTCCCGCCCTCGGAAAGTATCGGTTGGCCATTGCTGGTCACCAGCGTGCCATTGGCGTCGATTTTCAGGCTGCCATCCCGCGTATAGCGTTCACCGGCAAGCGTCTGGACACTCAAAAACCCGTCGCCCTGCAGCGCCACGTCCAGTGGATTGCCTGTCTGTACAATGGCCCCGGCCGACAAATCATGCATTGTCGCCCAGTCCTGCGTGTAGGACAGTGTCTGGTCTGAATAGGAAAAGTCACGGTCGCGGGCGACCGGCATTTCATATTCCTCGTACAACATGGCTTCGTTCTTGAAGCCGGCCGTATTGATGTTGGCCATGTTATTGGCCACGACATCCATCTGGCGTTGCAATGCAACCTGCCTCGAAAGGCCAATTAGTTGCGCGTTTTCCATTTTGCGCGAACTCCCGTATCTCCCGAGCCCCAATGCTTCCCCAAGCGGTGGGCTCGCCAACTCAAATGCAGAAAGCGTGCCAACTATAAAAATTGAATAAAATCAGATGTTTGACTGAAAAGGCGTGGTGGGAGCTTCTGTGCAAGCCTGCCGGGCGGGGTAAATTTTACCGGGCAAAAATTGCCGGGAGCTGCAAAAGAGTAACCATTCGTTAACCATCCGCCATTTAGCTGGTCGCAATGAGTAACAGCTGAAGTTCAGGGGGCTGCGGGTATAATGACCGATGAGGTCGAGGCCGGCGAAGACGCACCGCAGGAAGCGGAGCCGAAGAGCCGTAAAAAGCTCTTTATTATTATCGGCGCGGCCCTTGTGGTTCTGCTGCTGGGCGGGGGCGCGGCTGCCTATTTCCTGGTGTTCAGTGGTGACAAGAATAAAGACCCGGCGCTGGCCGAGGTCAAGCCGACCTATTTCTTCGATATCCCCACCATGACGGTCAATCTCAGCACCGATGGCAATGAGGACCCCAAATTTCTCAAGCTCACGGTCTCGCTGGAATTGAGCGATGAAGAGATGCTGGAAATCGTCGAACCGCGCATGACCCGCGTGCGCGATGCCTTTCAGGTCTATCTGCGCGAACTGCGCCGGAGTGATCTTGAGGGGTCTGCGGGCATATACCGGCTGAAGGAAGAATTGCGCCGCCGCGTCAACCTGGCGATCTATCCCGCCCATGTCGACAGTGTGCTGTTCAAAGAAATCCTGGTGCAATAGGAGAAGGTTTTGGCGGATCCGGATCAGGATAAACTCTCGGACGACTGGGGCCTTGGCGAGCTGGGGCTGGATACCGGTACCGACACTGAGGCCGCAGCCGACGCTGACGCGCCCGATGACGATGCCATGGCTGCCGAATGGGCCGCCATGATCGACGGCGATGGCGACGAGGATGCCGAACCCGGTGTCGACAAGGTGCTCAATCAGGACGAGATCGACAGTCTGCTTGGCTTCGATCCCAATGCCGGGGGTGGTGTTGAACTGTCAGGCGTACAGGCGCTGATCAATTCGGCGCTGGTTTCCTACGAACGCCTGCCCATGCTCGAAATCGTGTTCGACCGCCTTGTGCGGCTGGCCACGACCTCTTTGCGCAATTTTACCTCGGACAATGTCGAAGTCTCGCTCGATTCGATCACCTCGGTGCGGTTCGGCGATTATCTCAATTCAATTCCACTGCCCGCCATCCTCAGCGTGATCAAGGCCGAGGAATGGGAAAATTTTGGCCTTCTGACCGTTGATAGCAGCCTGATTTATTCGATGATCGACGTCCTGCTGGGCGGTCGGCGCGGTTCCAGCGTGGTGCGGGTCGAGGGCCGGCCCTACACGACCATCGAAATGGCACTCGCCCGGCGCATGATCGAGGTCATTCTGGAAGATACGCACAAGGCATTTGAACCGCTAACCCAGGTTCACTTTAACCTCGAACGCCTTGAAACTAATCCAAGATTCGCCGCCATCTCGCGTCCTGCCAATGCCGCAATCCTAGTTGAGTTGCGAATTGATATGGATGATCGTGGCGGCAAGATCGAGATTTTGCTGCCATACGCTACAATCGAACCGATTCGTGAACAGCTCTTGCAGATGTTCATGGGTGAGAAATTCGGTCGCGATCCAACCTGGGAGGGGCATCTCGCGACAGAAATTTTCTCGGCGGACACGGAAATCGAGGCGGTATTGCATGAGGCCGATCTTCCGTTGTCGCACGTTATGGGGCTCAAGGAAGGTGAAACGCTCATGTTTGAACGCTCACCGTCAGATCCGGTCAAACTCAAATGCGGCAATGTCCATCTGACAGACGCCGTAATGGGGCATATCGGTAAAAATATCTCCGTTCGTGTGGCCCGGCCATTGAACCCGCCCAAGGTGACCATGGCGGTATTTGACGCGATTGAAGAGCAGGCGGAGAATCAAAAATGAGTAGCCTACCTTTTGGAATTATTGTTGAGAGTGCGGTTGCCGTGCTGCTGATGCTGACCATTGGTTATTGCATCCTGCTCAACGACAGGCTGAAGAAACTGCATGCGGATCGCGACGCCCTAAAACAGATGATCGGCGATCTGATCCGTGCCACCGACATGGCCAATAGCGCCATCAAGGGCTTGCGGGAAGCGGCAACAGAAGCCGACGCCACCCTGACCAGCCGCATGGAGGAGGCAGACCGCTTCGCCGTGGAACTGGCCAATCACGTCACCGCCGGCCGCACGGTTATGGACCGCATTGCCCGCGTCACCGACACGGTGCGCCGCAATCAGGCGCCTGCCGCCCCCGCGCCGCAAGCCCAGGTCAAAGCCCCGCTGCCCGGCGACGGGCCGATCGCACCCTCTGCCAAGGGGGCACAGGCCGCGCTTGAACGGCTTGCCGCCCATCAACGCCGCCGGGAGAGCGCTGCGTGAAATCAATTCGCCTGCTGCCGATAGTTGTATTTGCAGCCTTCGCACTTCTCGTTTTGAAGACAGTGGGCATCGTCACCGATGGCGGCTACGTGCTGACCGGCGCAAATACGGCGCGCGCGCAGCAAATGGAAGTCTCCAAGGAAACGGAGCTGGCCGCGGGCAGGGCCTCGGAAAACCTGTTCTCCAGGGCTGAACAGGCACCCGTGAGCACCAATCAGCTCGATGCTGTGCCCATGACCGAGAACAATAACGGCGACAAGATTGCCATCGGCTCGACCGACGGGGTCGATCAGACCGAACGCGCCGTGCTTGAGCGTCTCAGCGAGCGGCGCGGCGAACTCGACATCCTCGCCAAAAATCTGGAAGCGCGCAACGCCTTGGTGGAAGCCGCCGAAAAGCGCCTGGCCGAGCGCATTGCCAGCCTCGAGGCCATCGAAAGCCGCATCAACGCGCTGGTCGACGAGAAAAAGGCGATGGACGACACCCAGTTTGCCGGCGTTGTCAGCATGTATGAAACCATGAAGCCTGGCGACGCCGCTGCGATCTTTGACAGTCTCGACATGGAAGTGCTGCTGCGGGTCGCCCGCAATATGAACCCGCGCAAGCTCGCCCCGGTTCTGGCCAAAATGTCGACAGACCGGGCGCAGGAGCTCACCCTTGGCCTCGCCGCCGTGCAGCCGGAACCGGCGCTGGACGGTGAAATCGAGGATATGGCCAATCTCCCCCAGATCGTCGGCCAATAGCCGGACGTCAAAACCCCTATGGGTAAGAGGGCGTTAAAGAGAAACGGCATAAGCTGGCCCCTCAATGATCTGACGGTGACAAGCGGCCGACAATGACAACCAGAGTAACGACCATGGCAAGTGCAGGACTTGCCGCCTTGCGCTTGTGCGCGGCGGCCCTGCTGGCTTGTGTCTTTCTGGCGGCCACAGCCCTTGCCCAGCAGGATATCAGCAATCTCGAACCAGCCGATATCCAGACCGAGGAACATGCAAATTATGCCCGCCTGATCCTCACCTTTCCCGAGCGGCTGGAAATGCCCGCCTATGAAGCCAGCTGGGATAATGGCGTCATGGTCGTGACCTTTGACACGCCGATCAATATCTCCTGGCCGGATCTTGCGGAAAAGCTGCCCAAATTCATCTCCGCTGCCCGTGTCGATCCGGATAACAAGGGCCTTCGGCTGGGTCTGCGCCGCGATTTCCGCGTCAATACCACCGAGGCCGGCGAAAGCCTTTATATCGATATTCTGGCCCCGGACTGGCAGGGGCTTGAGCCGGGCCTGCCGCGCGAGGTGGTGGAAAAGCTCTCCAAACGTGCCCGCGATGCCGTCAATGTCGCCGAGCAGAAGCGCAAGGCGGAATATGCCCGTCTCAACAAGCCCACCGCCAGCGTGCGTGTCGGGCGGCACCCCACATTTGTGCGCCTGATGGTCGACTGGAGCATTGATGTAAAAGCCGATTTCAGCTTTGCCGAAGGCAAAGGCGAACTCAGCTTCGATTGGCCGGTGCCGATAGATCTATATGCGCTGGAATCGGATCTGCCCGCGGAAATCCTTGCGGTTGAAGATGAGGTCGATGCAACCGGCAGCCGGGTGACCCTTAAAACCGCCGAAGGCGTGACCCCGCGCTTTTATGCGCTTTCGAACCGGCAATATGTGATCGATTTCGACCTGCTTAACCCGCAGCCGACCGAGGTTGATCTCTCAGCGCTGCTGCCCGATGGCGCAGCGACGCCCGGCGAGATGGCCACGCCCGAACCGGAGGCGGCAGACGCCGGTGTGACGCTGGATGTGCCCAAACAGCAGGCAGCGGTCCATATCACCCCTTATGTCAACAAGATCGGCTCCACACTGCGCGTCGTTTTCCCGTTTGAGGAGGAAACCGCCGCGGCCGTTTTCCGCCGCGCCGACACGCTCTGGATGGTGTTCGACACCAAAGCGACCATTGGCGCACCGGCTGATGATGCTGATATGGCCAGGATCGCCCGCGAATTTTCCGTGGTCCCGGCCGGCGAAACCTCGGTCGTGCGTATTTCGCTTGCGGTCGACCGGCTGGCGACTCTCGGTTCCGAGGGGCGCTCGTGGGTCCTCTCGCTCGGCGATATGGTGCTGGCCCCCGCCGAACTGGTGGCCCTCAACCGGCGGCAGAATGAAGAAGGGCTGTTCGAAGTCACCGCCGACATGAACCGCCCCGCCAAAGTGCATCAATTGCGTGATCCCGAAGTGGGCGACGTGCTGGAAGTCGTCACCGCATTCCCGCCCTCGCGGGGCATTGTCCGCGATCTTGAATATGTCGATTTCGCCGCCCTGCGTTCGGTGCATGGTCTGGTCATCCAGCCGCTGCACGAGGATGTAACGGTCGATATCGAAGACCAGAATGCCGTCATTCGCGCCAAGCGCGGCCTGATTGTCTCCACCCCCGTGGTCGCCCGCGCGGCCGAGGGTGACGCGGCGGGCCGCCAGCGCGATGGCTTTCTCGACCTGACCGCGCTGATCGAGGAAAATCCCGGCAGGCTGGTGGCCCGCGCCGATGACCTGATGCAAATGGCCGCTGACGCAGAACGCCGCCAGCTCGACGGGGCCCGCTTCGAGCTGGGCCGCTTCCTGCTGGCCAACCAGTTGCCCTATGAAGCGCTGGGCGTGCTCAAGGTCCTCCAGCGTGATGTCACAATCCCGGAACTGGTTGAGCCGGTCGATCTGGCCGTTGCGGCAGCAACCACAATGGCGGACCGCTGGGATGAAGCGCTCAAGGTGCTCAATTCCGAGACCATGTCCGCCAAGCCCGATGCCCTCATCTGGCGCACCATTGCCCGTGTCGGTAATGATGAATTCTCCGGGGCCCTGCGTGACGCGATTTCCGCCACGCCTTCGATTGACGACTATCCCGCCTTTGTGCGCGAGCGGTTCCTGCTTGCCGGTATTGAGGCCGCAGTCGAGGAAAACGATATCGCAACAGCCACCCGCTTTTTCGGTCTGGTCGACACAGCCGCGCTCGATCCGGAAATGCTCAGCCGTTATGAAATTCTCTCGGCCCGGGTCGATGAGGCGGCGGGGCGGTTCGATGAGGCGCTGGATACCTATGGGCAGGTGCTCACCGCCGATATTCGCCCCACCCATGCCGAGGCTGTCTATCGCACCATGGCGTTGCTCGACCGCATGGACCGGCTGGACACAGCGCTTGCTGCTGACACTTTGGCCACCGAGGCTGCTGTCTGGCGCGGCAATGAGCTTGAAGCCAAAATGCTCAAAATGCTGGCCGAGCTCAATTTCCGCAACAGCGCCTATCGCGAGGCATTCGAGACCGTGCGGGCTCTCGCCACCGCCCATCCGGACAGCGATGCAGCTTATGACCTGATGGAAGAGGCGCGGGCCAATTTCGCCGACCTTTATCTCAATGGCCGCGCCGATTCCATGCAGCCCATCGATGCGCTGACCCTTTATTACGATTTCCGCGAGCTGACGCCGGCCGGTGCGCGTGGCGACGAAATGGTGCGCAATCTTGCCCGTCGCCTCGTCAAGTTCGACCTTTTGGCCCAGGCCTCAGAATTGCTGCAATATCAGGTCGATAACCGCCTCGATGGCGCGGCAAAGGCCCAGATTGCCGCCGATCTGGCCGTGATCTATCTCGCCGATCGCAAACCCGATCTGGCGCTCGATACCCTCAATGCCACAAGGCTTGCCGGCATCTCACCCAATCTCGAGCGGCAGCGCCGCATTCTCGAGGCGCGTGCCATGGTCGATGCCGGGCGGCAGGATCTGGCGCTAGATATTCTCTCCCGTCTCGACGGGCGCGATGCCGACCTCTTGCGGGTGGATGCCGAATGGCGCGCCAAGCGTTACGGCAGGGCCAGCGAAATTCTCGAACGCCTTTATGCAAATGCCAGCGCCGAGGGGGGCTTTTCACAGCATGCGCGGCTGAATATCGTCAAGGCAGCGGTGGGCTTTGTGCTCGATGATGACCGGATTGGTATCACCCGGTTGCGCGAACGCTATAGCGACCGCATGTCCGAAACCCCGGAATGGCCGCTGTTCAATTTCGTCACCGGGCGGGTCGAGGTCACCAGCCTCGAATTCCGCAAACTGGCCGCCGAGGTGTCCGGCGCAGACTCACTCAATGCGTTTCTGGCCACCTATGGCGAAACCTATGGCATGGACGGCGCCCTGGCCCCACGCCTCGCAGCGCCGGGCACAGACGCTTAGCCGACGAGCCTGGGGCGTTGCCTTAACACCACCCTCATCCTGAGCCTGTCGAAGGATGGGCGGCGGGCACGGTTTTAAAACCAGTATGGTTCGACAGGCTCACCATGAGGGTTGGGGGACCACAGCGTCATTCCCGTGAAAACGGGAATCCAGCTGCGGGCAGTCCTGCCCGCGAAAACCATCCTTCGCACCGCCGACGCGGTGCACTGGATCCCCGCCTGCGCGGGGATGACAAAGCGCAGCTTTATGCCACCACGCACCCCACACGCGGGGAAGTGTCAGTGACCGCTCGTGACGACGAAGGGTGTCAGACGCAATACTGGGACGTGGCCTAAACCGAGACGAAACTGCGCACCAGTGAGCCGGCCACCAGATGCCAGCCATCCACCAGCACGAAAAAGATCAGCTTGAAGGGCAGTGAAATCACCACTGGCGGCAACATCATCATGCCCATCGACATCAGCACCGAGGCGACGATCATGTCGATGACGATAAACGGCACGAACAGCAGAAAGCCGATTTCAAAGGCGCGGCGCAGTTCCGAAATCATGAAGGCGGGCACCAGAACCTGCAAGGGCAGGGCTTCCGGCTCGGCGGGTGGTTCACCGCCGGTCATGTCCAGAAACAGTTCCAGATCCTTTTCGCGCACATTGGCGCGCATGAAGGTGTGCACCGGCACAACCGAGCGGTCAAAAGCCTCGCTCATTTCAATCTCACCTGCAATCAGCGGCGAAAGGCCATTGTCATAGACCTGCTGCAGGGTGGGGGCCATGATGAAGGCGGTGAGGAACAGCGCCAGCGAAATCATGACCGAATTGGGCGGCGCGGTTTGCAGCCCGATGGCCGTGCGCAACAGTGACAACACAATCACGATGCGCGTGAAACTGGTCACCATGACCAGAATCGAGGGGGCCAGTGACAGAACCGTAATCAGCCCAACCATCTGGATAACGCGCTCTGTCAGCGTCGCGTCATTGCCAAAATCGATGGAAATGTCCTGGGCAAGCGCCAGGCCGGGCAACAGGGTCAAAGCCAGCAATGCGGCCAGACCCAGGGCACCCCGCCTGGTCAATAGCGGCTTAAAGCGTTGTTTCAGCCTTCTTGTCGCTGTCACCTTCTTTTGCACTGTCGTTGCCGCCGTCCGTGTCATTATGCACGTCAACCACCGGCGCTTTGGCACGGGATTGCTCTTTGGGTTCCTCAGATTGTGTAACTGAGTCGCTGGCGACTGCGGCCTCATTCTTGGATTCATCCGCCGAAGGTTGGGGATGAAGCGCCGGTTCCACCCGCGTTGTGGGGCGCAACAGGCCGGTATGGCGCAGAGAAGTCGAGCGGCGCAGCGCCGGACGGCTGTCCGGGGTCACCGGGTCAATCTCGGGAATGGCGGCCGTGCTGTCACTGCGCGTCTCGGGCTGCGGCGCCGGTGCGGCCATGGTCGCCGGCGCGGCTGCAGGCATGGGGGCAGGGGCCGGTTCAGGCGCGGGCGTTGGTGCCGGGGCCGGGGCGGGCGTATTGGCCTCGGCGGCGGGCACCACGGGTGCGGGCACAATGCGGCGTTTGGGACGTTTCACCGGTTCGGGTTCCGCAGGCGGTTCAATGCCGGTTTCAACAACCAGGTCCTGCGCGCCGCCCACCATCAGCAGATGTTCCACATTGTCCCGGCGCACCAGAATGAGCTGCCGCTTGGAATCAATGGCCGTGCTGTCGATCAGCGACAGGCGGCGATTGCGCCCGCGCCCCACACTATTGGTGGCATTGAACAGCATTTTCAGCGCCCAGAGCCCGAGCACGATCAGCACCAGCACGATGCCCAATGCCAGAACCACGGTGACGACAGTATTGCCTGTCCCACCAAAAAGACTTGTCAGAAAACCCACGCTTGAACTCCATGCTGAAAATTGAGTGGCCACCAAACCGGAATTTGTTGCCTAGCACATCGCATTACGCATGCAAATTGCACCGGGAACACACCTGAAAACTAGTTTGGTTAATAGGTTGTTAACTATAGGTGGGCAGGATTTGCCTAGTTGAGACTGGGAGTCGGCATATGGGAATCAGCCAGATACCGCTATTTGCGGCAATAACGCAGAAAATGCAGTGGCATCAGACCCGTCAGGGGCTGCTGGCCGAAAACGTTGCCAACGCGGAAACCCCAAACTACCGGGGCCGGGACCTGAAAGAATACAACTTTGCCGAGCATGTGGGGCAGTTTTCCACAGCGCAGGTCACAACCGCCGCCACCCAGAAGGGGCATTACGCGATTGCCTCCAGCGACACCAACGGCTTTGCGCCCCAGAAAATGAACAGTTTCGAGATCACGCCAGAGGGCAATGGGGTGACGCTGGAAGACGAGATGATGAAGGTCTCGGCCAACCAGATGGATTTTCAGGCGGCCACCACGCTGTACACGCGCTCGATACGGCTGATGCGCACCGCATTGGGAAGATAAAGGCAATAACCGATGAATGACTTCATGAATTCAATGCGGATTTCCGCAACCGGCCTGCACGCACAGACAGCGCGTATGCGCGTCATTGCGGAAAACATCGCCAATGCCGATTCTGCCGGCAAGACCCCGGATGAAGAACCCTACAGACGCCGCGTGCCGACTTTCAAGGCCGAGTTTGACCGCGAACTGGGCGGCTACGAGGTCAAGGTGGGCCGCATGGCCTATGATCTGTCGGATTTCGAGACCCGCTACGAGCCGGGCCATCCAGCAGCCGATGCCACAGGCTATGTGCGCTACCCCAATGTCGATCCGCTGATCGAGGCCATGGATATGCGCGAAGCCCAGCGCACCTATGAAGCCAATCTCAATGTCATCAGTTCCACGCGGCAAATGGTGGGTAGAACCCTCGATATCCTGCGCGGCTAGGCTGATCTTTTTTATGGAAAGCGATTGATACAATGAGCATGCCCTTCAACGCCGCCACCGCCGCCTATGGCCAGGCCCAGAACCTGATCAGCCAGGCTGGCAAATCCCAGCCCACCCCGGTCGATACCCAGGCTGCCGGCCCGAATTTCGGTGAACTGGTCTCCCAGAACCTGCAGTCGGTTGTGGAAGCCGGGAAGGTTTCTGACCAGACCTCGCTGGATATGATAAACGGTAAGGCCAATGTCGTGGATGCTGTCACCGCGATTTCCCAGACCGAAGTGGCCATCGAAAGCATGGTTGCGGTGCGGGATCGGGTCATCTCGGCATATGAAGAAATCATGCGCATGCCGATCTAGGCATGGATAAGGCGCAAAGGGCAGGGCATGACCGGTAATGAAGTCCTCGATATCAGCCGCGAAGGCATCTGGGTTCTGATCATTGTCTCTGCGCCCATGATGATTGTCGGTCTGGTCGTTGGCGTCATCATCGCCTTGTTTCAGGCTTTGACGCAAATCCAGGAAATGACTCTGGTTTTCGTGCCCAAGATTCTGGCGATCTTCGTCACCATGATTGTGGCCTTGCCCTTTATGGGGGCCACGCTGAACGCCTTCATGCTCCGAATAGCGGACATGATTGTCACGGGCGGTTAGCGTGACGGCCCCATGACCATCGGTCTCGACTGGCTGCCGCAAACAGCCTATTTTTACCTGCTCATTTTCGCACGTGTCGGCACCATGCTCATGCTGATGCCCGCCATTGGCGAGGGCATGATTCCCGCCCGCATGCGGCTCACCTTTGCGCTGTTGTTCTCGCTGGCGCTTTATCCGCTTCTGGTTGAAGGCCTGCCGCCCTTTGCCGAAAATAACCTGTTACAGGTCATGACCATCCTGCTGCATGAAATGGCGGTGGGCTTTATCATTGGCGGCATTGCCCGGCTGATTGTGTCCGCCGCGCAAACCGCCGGTGCCATCATCGCCTTTCAGGTCGGCCTGTCGATCGCCACCGCCGCCGATCCCACCCAGCAGGGGTCGCAGGGCGCGCTCATCGGCAGTTTCCTGTCCTTTCTCGGCCTGACGCTGATTTTCGCCACCGATATGCACTATCTCATCCTCTCCGCGATCTACGACAGTTACACGGTCTTCTCGCCCTCAAGCCCGCTCATGCTGGGAGATGCGGCCGATCTGGCCATTCGCACCATTTCCAGCGCCTTCAGTATCGCCATCCAGATGTCCGGGCCGTTTATTGTCTTCGGTCTGGTATTTTATCTGGGGCTGGGCATTCTCGCCCGGCTCATGCCGCAGGTGCAGGTGTTCTTTGTCGCCATGCCCGCCAATATCGGCATTGGCCTTTTGCTGCTGGCCCTGCTGCTGACCATGATGATGGGCTGGTATCTCACCCATATTGAAGATCATTTCATGATGTTGCGGGGCGGCAGATAATGGCCGACGAACCCGACAAGTCAGAAAAGACAGAGGACCCATCCCAGAAAAAGCTGGATGACGCCCATAAACGCGGCGATGTCGCCAAAAGCCAGGAAGTGACGACCTGGTTCATGATTTTCGGCTCAACGCTGGTGTTTGCCCTGCTGGCCCCCCGCGCCAGCGCCAGCTTGCTGACCACGCTGGAAACCGTGATGGCCAATGCCGATCTCTATGACGTTTCCGGCCCCGGCTTTCTGCGGTTTTTCTCCGGTCTGTCCTATTCCATCATGCTGATCGCCATCGTGCCGCTGGGTTTTCTCGCCATTGCAGCGGTTGCGGCCAACCTGATCCAGCACAAGCCCGTGCTCTCGGTCGATCCGATCAAACCGAAATGGTCCAAAATCTCACCGGCTGCCGGGTTCAAACGCCTGTTTTCCGCCGAATCCCTCGTCAACTTCCTCAAGGGGCTGCTGAAACTCACCATCGTTGGCGCGGTGATGTTCTTTGTGCTCTGGCCCGAGCGGGACCGGCTCGACACGCTGATGACCGTCGAACCGCTGATCATTCTGGCCGAGTTTCAGGAACTGGGGCTCAAGATTTTCGCCGCCACCCTGATCATCATCACCATCATTGCCGCCGCGGATTACATGTATCAGCGCTATCGCTGGTGGGAGCGCCAGAAGATGACGATCAAGGAAGTGCGTGACGAATACAAGCAGATGGAAGGTGACCCCCAGGTCAAGGGCCGCATCCGCCAGATCCGCCAGCAACGCGCCCAGAACCGCATGATGGCCTCCGTGCCAGATGCAACGGTCGTCGTCACCAACCCCACCCACTACGCCATCGCGCTCAAATATGATGAGACGATGAATGCCCCGGTCTGCGTCGCCAAGGGGGCTGATGCCATCGCCCTCAAAATTCGTGAACTGGCCAACGAGAACAAGGTGCCCATTGTTGAAAATCCGCCGCTGGCCCGCGCGCTTTATGTCAGTGTGGATATCGAGGGCACCATTCCCACCGAACATTTCAAGGCCGTTGCCCAGGTGATCGGCTATGTGATGCGGTTGAGATCGCGCAAGAGCTGGAGTTCCTGAGAGGATTTGTCCTTAAGGCAGATTTCGGGCACATAATGTGTAATATCTGATAGACTTAATACTTGAGGCTACCCAAGACCTTTGGCCATTTGCTAGGACTTGGGGCAGGGGCTGATTCGATGGGGAATCCGCGGCGCCCAAGGCAATATAAAGTGAGCTCGTACGGCAGTGGCGCCACGCAATGACGATCATTACCCTGAACCCCTGATTTCCCGGAAACCCGAAAGCTCGGGCACGTGGCGCGTTCTGCTGCTGGCGCTTGGCTTTGTTGTGGCCGCTGGCGCAGCCTCGCTTTATGGCGAAGCGCTGCCGGCAGAAACCATGCTGCTTATTCTCGGGCTTTTGGCCGTTGTTGGCGTTTTCTGCCTGTTCGCCTTCGCCGCCGGTCTGTTCCGCTTCGCAGGCGGCGGGGAAAAACGCACAATCAGCCGCGCCATGGTCGACAGCCTGCCCTTCGGCGCGCTGGTTGCCGAGCGCGAGGGCAAGATCATCTACTCCAATGCCCGCTATGCCCATTTCATGGACAATCGCGGCGGCATGCCCATCAGCATGCCGCGCCTCTTTGCCAATATGTCCGAGGCGAGCGAGGCGATTTACCGCCTGTCCCGCGCCGCCCGCGATGGCCGCCCGGCCACCGAGGATATCCGCCTGACCCGCCCGCTCGGCATTCCCCAGACCGAGGCGACCACCATGGCCAGCTGGTATCGGGTCAGCGTCCGCGCCTTGCCCGAAATCGACGGGGCGGCAAAGCCCTTGGTCATGTGGTCTATCGAGGATATTTCCCGCGACCGCGAAAATCAGGAAAACATCTTCCTCGAACTCCAGCGCGCCATCGATTATCTCGATCACGCACCGGCCGGCTTCTTCTCGGCCGACGCCAAGGGCCGCATTCAATACATCAACTCAACGCTGGCCGACTGGCTGGGCTATGATCTGGCCGAGTTCGAGAGCGGCTCGCTTGCCTTGCGCGATGTGGTGCGCGGCGACGGGGCCAGCCTGCTCATGGGCGGGCGTAGCGACGGGGAAATCCGCACCGAGATCATCGATATCGATCTGGTCCAGAGCAATGGCACCAGCATGCCGGTGCGCCTCTTGCATCGCGCAGCGCGTCTCGCCGAGGGTGAATTGGGCGAAACCCGCACCCTGGTGCTCGACCGGACCCGTGGTGCCGATAGTGACGAGGATTTGCGCGCCGCTGAAGTGCGCTTCTCGCGCTTCTTCAACGACACGCCTTTTGCTATTGCCACCCTCGATCAGGAGGGGCGCATCATGCGCACCAACGCGCCTTTCACCCGGATTTTCGGGCTGGATGCGGTGGAACGCAGCGTCGAGGGGCAATATCTCGCCGATCTGATTACCGAGGATCATCGCACAGCCGTTGCCGAATCCATCGCCGATGCCGGGGCCAAGCGCTCCGATATTGCGCCCGTCGATGTCATGCTCAATCAGGATGGCGATCACGCGGCCCGGCTTTACGTTTCCAGTTCCGAGGAAGTGCAGGGCTCGCCCGAGCGCGTCATCGTTTATGCCCTGGATATGACCGACCAGCGCAAGCTGGAAGCCCAGTTCGCGCAAGGCCAGAAAATGCAGGCCGTCGGCCAGCTCGCCGGTGGTGTGGCGCACGATTTCAACAACGTGCTGACCGCCATTATCGGCTTTTCCGATCTCCTGCTCTTGAAGCACAAGGCCACCGATCCGTCCTTCTCCGACATTATGTCGATCAAGCAGAGCGCCAACCGCGCCGCCGGGCTTGTGCGCCAGTTGCTGGCCTTCTCGCGCCGCCAGACCCTTCGCCCGCAAGTGCTTGAAATACCAACCCATATCGATGATCTGACAGTGTTGCTCAAACGCCTGATCGGCGAGCAGATCAGCCTTGATGTCGAACATGGCAATGATATCTGGCCGGTCCGTGCCGATCTGGTGCAGCTGGAACAGGTCATCATCAACCTGGTGGTCAACGCGCGCGACGCCATGCCCGAGGGCGGCCAGATCATTCTGCGCACCCGCAATATCACCGCCTATCAGGCCGAAAGCCTTGATTATCAGGGCATGCCCGCTGCCGACTATGTCCAGATCGAAGTCGAGGATGGCGGCACCGGCATCGATCCCGAAATCATCGAGAAGATCTTCGATCCCTTCTTCTCCACCAAGGAACTGGGCAAGGGCACCGGGCTGGGCCTTTCCATGGTCTATGGCATTGTCAAACAGACCGGCGGCTTCATTTACGCCGATTCAGAAGTCGGCAAAGGCACCACCTTCCGCCTGTTCCTGCCCCGCCACATCGTGGCCGCTGGCGAGGTGACCGAAAAAGTCGTTGCCGCCCCGGTCAAGGATCTGACCGGCCATGAACGCATCCTGATCGTGGAAGACGAGGAAAGCGTCCGCACCTTCTCCGCCCGCGCGCTGGCCACCACCGGTTACGAGGTCTACGAGGCCGAAGGCGGCGAGGAAGCGCTGGAATTGCTCGATGAGATCGATGGCGAACTCGATCTGATGATTTCCGACGTGGTCATGCCCGAAATGGATGGCCCCGCCTTGCTCAAAATCGTCCGCAAACGCTTCCCCAACCTCAAGGTGATCTTTGTCTCCGGCTACGCCGAGGAAAGCGTGCGCAAGGACATAGAAGACGACCGCAGCGTCGAATTCCTGCCCAAACCCTATTCGCTTGACCAGATCAATTCCAAGGTCAAGGAAGTCCTGCAATCGGGTGACGACGAGTAGGTTTGAGCGGGTAGCGAGCGCCGTCATTGCGAGCGCCAAGAGCGCGCATCTGAGCCTGCGGCATGCCCCTTTTTCCCTCCCCTTGATGGGGAGGGTGGCCCGGCAAAGCCGGGTCGGGTGGGGTGGAGCCACGAACTCTATATTCGCGGAGAGATTGCAGACTCTTTGTTTGGCCCTTCGGGCGCCCCCCACCCTTGATCCCTCCCCACAAGGGGGAGGGAGAAGAAGTCTCTGCGCACGCTTCCTCAAACCCTCGTCCTTCGACAGGCTCAGGATGACGGTTTGGGGGAGCGCACACACACCCTCATGATATCCCTCAATCGTCATACTCGGGCTTGACCCGAGTACCCATGCGATATTGCTGCGTTTCAGGTGGGCGTGGAGTGACTTTGTCCCGCCCTCTGTCGGTGTGGATGACGGGTCATGAGCCCTCGGGTCAAGCCCGAGGGAGAAGGTGGGGGTGGTTGGTTTGCGAGTGCCACGATCTTCGTCATTGCGAGCGCCAAAGGCGCGCGGCAATCCAGGAGCGGCAGATACCGGCATTTGCGGCTCTGGATCGCCACGGCGCTGCGCGCCTCGCGATGACGAAGGGGGGTGAGCAAAAAGGGAACGGCTCCAGCCCATAAAAGCCGGCACCCCTCAGGGACGCCGACTTTGAACCATCAAACGCAATAATATCAAACAGTCTTGCCGCTCGGCAGCGGGGTGCCGGGGGCAAACAGGCCCTTGTCGGCCATGGCGTCCCAGACCCCGTCGGGAATATCAACCGCCCACCAGTCGAGAATTTGCTGCAATTCGGTCGGCGTGCGCGGGCCGGGAATGACCGAGGCGACCGCCGGGTGGGTCAGCGGAAACTTCAATGCGGCGGCGGGCATGGCCACGCCGAAATCGGCACAGACCGACTGGATGATCCCGACCTTGCGCACGATCTCTTCCGGGGCCTTGCCATAGTTCCAGGTGTCGCCGCCCACCAGAATGCCCGAATTGAACGGCCCGCCGATGACAACGGACGCCTTGCGGGCAATGCAGGTTTCAAGGAAGGGCGACAGCGAGGTCTGCTCTAAAAGCGTATAGCGCCCGGCCAGCAGGAATGCGTCCCAGTCGCCCAATTCAAAGGCGTCCATCAGCACTTCCCACTCATTGACCCCAAGGCCAATGGCAGAAACCGTGCCGTTATCGCGCAGTTCACGCAAGGCCTTGTAGCCGCCCTGATTGGCCAACTGGTCCCAAAGCACCGCATTGCGCGCCTTGCCATGGGTCGCCTCGCCAATGTCGTGCACATAAAGAATATCGACGCGATTGAGGCCCAGCCGCTGCAAACTGTCCTCGAACGAGCGCATGATCGCGTCATAGCTATAATCGAACACATCGACAAACGGCAGCGGATCGACCCAGCCATTGGGCGGGTCATAAGGCCCGAATTGCGGGGCCAGCAGACGGCCAACCTTGGTGGAAAGGATCAGCTCTTCGCGCCGGGCGCGCACCCCGTCGCCCACCAGCCGTTCGGATTTGCCAAAACCATAAAACGGCGCGGTATCGATATAATCAATGCCGGCCTCCAGCGCGGCGGCGATTGTCGCCCGCGCATCTGTCTCCGCCACAGCCGCCATATTCCCCGCAAGGCTGGCGCAGCCAAGGCCAAGCGTTGGAATTTCAAGTTTCGTTTCGCCAAGGCGGCGCTTTTCGAACTGCATCGCTTAAATCCCTTCGTCTCGCCCGCTCAATGCTAACATGTTAGCTTCGACTGCATAGCGCTCATTCATGCCTGCCGCAAGTTGGCGGCAGGCAAAAATTTCGACGGGGATACGGGATAGGGATCAGTAAAGCGGTGCGATCTTCAGTTCGTGCTCTGGCTGAATCTCAATCGGGTTGTGCAGCGGCAGGCCGAAGGCCGGGGCCGAAATCTCGAACACATCGCCTTCTTTTGTGCGCACGTTATCGGCAAAGCTCAGTGTCGCCGTACCGAACATGTGCACGTGGATGTCGCCGGGCGTGCGGAACAGATCATATTTGAAGTGATGATATTCCAGATTGGCAATGGTGTGGGACATGTTGTCTTCACCCGAAAGGAACGGCTTTTCCCAAACTGTTTCGCCATTGCGCGTGATGCGCGAGGTGCCCGAAATATCCGCTGGCAGATCACCCACCAGCAGTTCCGGCCCATAGGAGCAGGCGCGAAGCTTGGAATGGGCGAGGAACAGGTAATTCACCCGCTCGGTCACATGGTCGGAAAACTCATTGGCAATGGCAAAGCCAAGGCGGCGCGGCTGCCCGTCCGGGCCCACAATATAGATCCCGGCAATTTCCGGCTCTTCCCCGGCATCCTCAGCAAAGCTGGGGGAGGGGATGGCCTGGCCCGGAGCCACAACCGCATGGCCATTGCCCTTGTAGAACCATTCCGGCTGCACGCCCTTTTCGCCGGGCTTCGGCTTGCCGCCCTCAAGTCCCATGCGGAACATTTTCATCGAATCGGTCAGCTTGGCTTCAGCATCCGCATCGGCGGATTTATGCATGGAATCGCGGGTAGAGGCCGAGCCAAGATGGGTCAGGCCCGTGCCGGTGACATAAAGATGGGCGGGATCGGGATGATCGATCGGCGGCAAAAGGCGGCCTTCGGCTGCAATCTCGGCGGTATCCACCGGCGCGCCAAACCCGCGGTCATCCGCTTGCTCACGCAGCGTGCGCCCGGCCGCAATCGCGGCCTGCGCCAGTTCATAGACCGATTGCGTATTGTTGAGGGTGAGGGCCTGCCCATTCTCGACAAGCGCCACAGCGCGCGCGCCGTCACGGGTGGTAAACTGTATCAGGTTCATGCGGTCTCATCCCTGTCTCAAAAATCAAAAATTTGCGTGCCACCCCGCGTCCTCCCACCGGATAGCCCGCGTGTCTTAGCCGAGTACCGCAGCTTTTTCCAGCCTCCACTGCGAATGCCGGCACCACGGCACCCCGATTCGGAATGCCCGGTTTTTTATGCGCGTAATAAAAACAGATGTTCTCGCTTTGATCTTGACAATTTAGAAACAAAATGAGAACAAAGTGAATACATACGGCGGACAGCCGCTCCATGGGTATTCGCGTTGCGCGAAGCCGGACGGCGTGAAATAAGGATACGAGAATGGCACAGGCACAGCTTCGCGTAGTAGACGGTGGATCAATGGACAAGAGCAAGGCGCTGGAAGCAGCGTTGACCCAGATTGAGCGCAATTTCGGCAAAGGGTCGATCATGCGCATGGGCGAAAACGCCATCATGGAAGTTGAAACCGTGCCAACCGGTTCGCTGGGCCTTGATATTGCTCTGGGCATTGGCGGCCTGCCGCGCGGCCGCATTGTTGAAGTGTTCGGGCCGGAAAGCTCCGGCAAGACAACCCTGGCGCTGCATGTCATCGCCGAAGCCCAGAAAAAGGGCGGCATCTGCGCCTTTGTCGATGCCGAGCATGCGCTCGATCCCATCTATGCCCGCAAGCTGGGCGTCAGCGTCGATGAATTGCTGATCTCCCAGCCCGACGCCGGTGAACAGGCGCTTGAGATTGCCGATACGCTGGTGCGCTCCGGTGCCATTGATGTGCTGGTGGTCGATTCCGTCGCCGCGCTGACCCCGCGCGCCGAGCTTGAAGGTGAAATGGGCGACTCGCTGCCTGGTCTTCAGGCCCGTTTGATGAGCCAGGCCATGCGCAAGCTGACCGGCTCGATCTCCAAATCCAAGACCATGGTGATCTTCATCAACCAGATCCGCATGAAGATCGGCGTCATGTTCGGTTCGCCCGAAACAACGACCGGCGGCAATGCGCTCAAATTCTATTCCTCCGTCCGCCTCGATATCCGCCGCATCGGCGCGATCAAGGACCGGGATGAGGTTGTGGGCAACCAGACCCGCGTCAAAGTGGTCAAGAACAAGCTGGCCCCGCCTTTCCGTCAGGTCGAATTCGACATCATGTATGGCGAAGGCATTTCCAAGACCGGTGAATTGCTCGATCTGGGTGTGAAGGCCGGTATCGTTGAAAAATCCGGGTCATGGTTCTCCTATGACAGCCAGCGGCTGGGGCAGGGACGGGAAAATTCCCGCCAGTTCCTCAAGGAAAATCCCGAGATCGCCAATATCATCGAACAGGGTGTGCGCGAGAGCGCCGGCATTCTCTCCGAGCAATTGCTGGCTGATCGCTCCGGCGAGACTGACACAGATGACAGCCCCGTATCGGACAGCGACGACTGATGATCTGAGCGGGCAGGCAACTGCTTTCGATCTTTGAAAAAAGGGGCGCCATGGTGCCCCTTTTGCGTTTCTGACCCGTCAAATTAAGCTTCGTCCGGCAAAACCGGGCGGGTAAATGCCTACAATGCTGGACAGGCAGGTTGGCGGCACGATAAAAGGCGGCTCTTTTAGTGTTTTCGGCGGGACTTCTGGCCCGCCGTTATGATGATCAGGGCAATCCATGAGCAGCGTCAACGAAGTCCGTTCGGCATTTCTGAATTTCTTTGCAAAAAACGGCCATGAGCGCGTCGCCTCTGCCCCCCTTGTGCCGCGCAATGATCCCACATTGATGTTCACCAATGCGGGCATGGTGCAGTTCAAGAATGTCTTCACCGGCCTTGAAAAGCCCGGCTACCAAACCGCGACCACAGCGCAGAAATGCGTGCGCGCCGGCGGCAAGCACAATGATCTCGACAATGTGGGCTTCACCGCCCGCCACCACACCTTCTTCGAGATGATGGGCAATTTCTCCTTTGGCGATTATTTCAAGGAAAACGCCATCGAGCTGGCCTGGAACCTGATCACCAAAGAGTTCGGCCTGCCCAAAGACAAGCTGCTGGTCACCGTCTATGCCGATGATGACGAGGCGTTCGACCTCTGGAAGAAAATCGCCGGTTTCAGCGATGACAGGATCATCCGCATCGCCACCTCGGACAATTTCTGGTCCATGGGCGACACCGGTCCCTGTGGCCCCTGTTCCGAAATCTTCTTCGATCACGGCGAAGACATCTGGGGCGGCCCTCCGGGATCGCCCGAGGAAGATGGCGACCGTTTCATCGAAATCTGGAACCTGGTGTTCATGCAATATGAGCAGCAGATCGATGGCGCGCGCACCGATCTGCCGCGTCCCTCGATTGATACCGGCATGGGCCTTGAGCGCATGGCCGCCGTCTTGCAGGGCGTGCACGACAATTACGATATCGATCTGTTCAAGGCGCTCACCAGCGCCGCCGCCAATGTCACCCGCACCGAAGCGGGCGGCACCGGCAAGACATCGCAGCGCGTTATCGCCGATCACCTGCGCGCCATGTCCTTCCTCATTGCCGAGGGCGTTTTGCCCTCCAATGAAGGCCGTGGCTACGTGCTGCGCCGCATCATGCGCCGCGCCATGCGCCACGCCACGCTGCTGGGCGCGGAAAAGCCGGTCATTCATGAGCTGGTGCCGGTGCTTGTCCGCGAAATGGGCCAGGCCTATCCCGAACTGGTCAATGGCGAAGCCATGATCACCGAAACCGTCCGGCTGGAGGAAGAACGCTTCCTCAAAACCCTCAGCCGCGGCCTGCAAATCCTCGAAGACGAGACCGCAAGCCTTGGCAAGGGCGATATGCTCGATGGCACAACCGCCTTCAAGCTCTACGACACCTACGGCTTCCCCCTCGATCTGACCCAGGATGCCTTGCGCACCCGCGATATCAGCGTCGATCTGGCCGGCTTCGAATCCGCCATGGCCCAGCAAAAGGCCGAGGCGCGCAAAAACTGGTCCGGCTCGGGCGAGGCGGCAACAGATCAGGTCTGGTTCGGCGTCAGCGATCAAACCGGCCCCACCGAATTTCTCGGCTATGAAACCGAAACTGCCGAAGGCGAAATCACCGCTCTGGTCAAGGGCGGCGACGTGGTCGATGCGCTCAATGCGGGCGACGAAGGCTTTGTCGTGCTCAACCAGACCCCGTTTTATGCCGAAAGTGGTGGTCAGGTCGGCGATATGGGCGTCATGCGCGCCGATAACATCGTGGTGGAAGTGCTCGATGTCACCAAGCAGGCCGGGGGTGTTTTCGCCCACCGCGTCAAGGTCACCAAGGGCAGCCTCAAGCGCGGCCTTGCCCTGTCGCTGGCCGTCGATCACACCCGCCGCAGCGCCATCCGCGCCAATCACTCCGCCACCCATTTGCTGCATGAAGCCCTGCGCGAAGTGCTCGGCACCCATGTGGCGCAAAAAGGCTCCATGGTTTCGCCGGATCGGCTGCGTTTCGATTTCTCGCACACCAAGCCGGTCAGTGCCGACGAGATTGCCGAAATCGAACGGCTCGCCAATGCCATCGTGCTGCAGAATGCGCCCGTGGAAACCCGCCTGATGGGCGTGGATGAAGCGCGCGAGGCCGGGGCCATGGCGCTGTTCGGCGAAAAATATGGCGACGAGGTCCGCGTCGTTTCCATGGGCACAGCCCTTGAGGGCGAAAAAGCCGGCAAGACCTATTCCATGGAATTGTGCGGCGGCACCCATGTCAAACGCACCGGCGATATTGGTCTCGTCACTGTCGTGCAGGAAAGCTCGGTCGCCTCGGGCGTCCGCCGTCTCGAAGCCTTCACCGCCGATGGCGCGCGCGCCTATTTCGCCGATCAGGACCGGCAGTTGAAAGCCGTCGCCTCGGCGCTCAAAGTGTCCCCGCGCGATGCACTGTCCCGCGTCGAAGCCCTGGTTGAAGAGCGCCGCCAGCTGGAACGGCAATTGGCCGAAACCCGCCAGAAGCTTGCCATGGGTGGCGGTGCCGAGGGCGCGGCAGAAGTGGAAGAAATCAACGGCGTCAAATTCATTGGCCGTGTTGTTGATGGCCTGCAGCCAAAAGACCTGCGCGGTCTGGTCGACCAGTCGAAAAAGCAGGTCGGCTCCGGCGTTGTCGCCATTATCGGCGTTACCGAGGATGGCAAGGCGGGCATTTCCGTCGGCGTCACCGAGGATCTGGTCGGCAGCCTCAGCGCGGTCGATCTGGTGCGCGCCGGTTCAGCAGCGCTCGGCGGGCAGGGCGGCGGTGGCCGCCCCGACATGGCCCAGGCCGGCGGCCCCGACGGCTCCAAGGGCGAAGAAGCCCTGACAGCCATCCGCACCTTGCTCTCCGGCGCCTAAAGGCGTCGGGGCCAGAGCGGTTTTAAAAAGCCGACGCCTAACCCCAAAACCCTCGTCCTTCGACAAGCTCAGGATGAGGGTTTGGGAACGTCCGACACCCACAGCGTCATTCCCGTGAAAACGGGAATCCAGCCGCGCCCAACATCGCAGCCGCTAGCCTTGCTTCTCACCCGCAGCGGCATTGCGCCGTTTGCGGATGGCCACCACATGGGCGCCAAACCATGTACGCGCCCGTTCCGGGGTGAAATTCACAAAGCCCGCCAGCACCACAATGCCAAGGCCGACCAGGCCGAGCGCATCAGGCACTTCCTGATAGAAAAAAGCCCCCAGAATAATCGCCCAGACAATCTGGCTGTACTGGGTTTGCGCCACCATATTGGCCGGTGCCGCCTTGGCAGCTGAAATAATCAGGATATGCCCCAGTCCCGCCAGTGTGCCGGTGGCCGCCAGCGCGCCCAGCTGCCTGAGCGTGGGCAGGCCCATGTCGGGGGAAATTACGATCACACAACCCGCAAACACCAGCGCATAGGCAACCGAAAAGCCCACAATCGTAATGCGCTTCTCGGTTCGCGATATCATGCGCAGAATGACAGCGGCGACCGAGGCAAAAAAGGCGCAGCCAAAAGCGGCCAGATGGCCCGGTTCCAGCTCACGAAAGCCCGGGCGCACAACCAGCATGACGCCGCCAAACCCCAGGATCAGCGATAACCAGCGCCTTGTGGTCATCTCTTCCTTGAGAAACAACACCGCCAGAACAGTGATGAAGGTTGGCGTCAAAAACACGATCGCATAGGTCTCCGCCAGCGGAATATGCGTGAACGCATAGATGACGCAAAGCGAGGCGATCAGGCTAAGCGCGCCACGGATATGCAGGATGCGCGGACGCGTTGTCGCAAAAACCTCGCGCAGCCGTTCCGTTTTCGGCTTGGTCAGCGCCACCGGAATGAAGGAAAAGGCCGTGACCCAGAAAATGATCTCGAACGCTGATAATGACGTGCCGAAACCTTTGATAATGGCATCGCCAAACGCGTAAGAAGCATAAGCCGCCAACGCATACAAAATCCCGATAGGCATAGAAAATATTCCGGAAAAGAAGCCAAACCCAACTCACATAGACAGAAAGTCTGCCATAGAGTTGATAAGAAACAATGAGTGCCGCGAACCTCATCCTGAGCCCGTCGAAGGATGGGCTGCACACTCGGTGCTCAACCCTCGTGGTTCGACAGGCTCACTATGGGGGTTTGGGGCCACAGTGTCATTCCCGCGCAGGCGGGAATCCAGCAGCGGGCAGTCCTGCCCGCGAGAAGGCTCCTTCGCACCGCCGACGCAGTGCACTGGATCCCCGCCTGCGCGGGGATGACGATGAGCGGGAGATGAGTGGACTTGTTTCATCTCGCCCCAAGGGGAAGACGCAGCCACCGCACGAAAATCCCGTTGCCAATCTCTCCGCCGTCATTGCGAGCGCCAAAGGCGCGCGGCAATCCAGAGCGGCCAAACACCATACTCGTTACTCTAAATCGCCACGGCGCTGCGCGCCTCGCGATGACGAAGAGCGTTTTCAGCAAAAGCGGGACGGACCTGGCTGTCAGCGCGCGGTGCCGATTGCTTCAATCCGGTTGGTCCAGACATAGCCGTCAAATCCCTCGGGTATGCCGGCCAGCGCCTCAACAGAATCAATACCCGTCGATCCCAATTGCCCGAGATTGGCCGGGCCCAGCAGAATAACAGTGCTGCCCGCATCCCGCATGCGCGCCAGAAAACGGTTCGGCCAACCCCATAGAAAACCCGCGAAATTGATCGGCACCGGCACCAGCGTATTGCGGCAGGCCTCGGGCACAAAGCCGGTCCAGCCCAGCCCTTCATATTGCAGCAGACAGTTCACCACGTCCTTTTTGCCATAACCACGCAGGCCCGGCACAAGCGCCTTGGCGCGGTGTGTCGGTTCATCACCGCCATAAACACCCCAGATGCGTGCCTGCCAGTCCGGGTTTGCATCAAGCATTTCGGCAAGCATATCGCCTTCGCGTGCCTCCCGGCTTTTGAAGTTCACCAGAAACGCGCCATCGGGAAACGCTTCCATCACCTCGGCAAAACTGGGTATCATGCCAATGCCTGTGCCCCGCAGCGGATAGCTGGCCCCATTGTCCGCCGTATAGCCATAGCCGACATCAAGGGTCTTCAGATAGGCCATGTCATGGCTGCGTGTTTCGCCACGGCCCTCCGTCCGGCAATCAAGCGTCCAGTCATGCATCACGGCAAACTGCCCATCGGTTGTGGGGTGCACATCCAGTTCCACCACCGCAGCCCCGGCAGCAAACGCGGCCTCAATGGCGGGAATGGTGTTTTCTATATAGCCATGAGTAGGCTCATAAATGCGCTCAGCCGTGCAGGTGTCGTTCTCAAGGCCGGCTGAATCATAGGTCTGGTGCACGCCACGATGCGCCAGCAACAATGTCCGGGCCTCGTCGGGCACCGGGGCCAGCCACGTCGCATTCCATAGATAGATTGCCGCAACAATGACGGCTGCCACGCCCAACAGCTTCTTCCACATACGCGCGTCCTCGTTCGCCCAGTGCAACAAATGCTGAGCGACTATGTCCAAATTCTGGCGCGGCAGAAGCAGGAGGCGATAACGTCAAAAAAAACGGCGCTCCCTTTCGGAAGCGCCGCTTGGTCATATTCGCTATGGGCTAAGGCTTATGCCATTGCCTTTTGCAGGTTGGCGTCGATCGCATCGAGGAAGCCGATGGTGGAGAGCCATTCCTGATCCGGGCCAACCAGCAGCGCCAGATCCTTGGTCATGCCGCCGGACTGGATGGTGTCGATGACAACCTGTTCCAGCGTGGTGGAGAACTTGGCCAGTTCCGCATTGTCGTCCAGCTTGGCACGGTGGGCGAGGCCACGGGTCCAGGCAAAGATCGAGGCGGTGGAATTGGTCGAGGTTTCCTTGCCTTCCTGATGCTGGCGATAGTGACGGGTCACGGTGCCGTGGGCGGCTTCCGCTTCAACCGTATTGCCATCGGGCGTCATCAGCACGGAGGTCATCAGGCCAAGCGAACCAAAGCCCTGTGCCACGATGTCGGACTGAACGTCGCCATCATAGTTCTTGCAGGCCCAGACATAGCCGCCGGACCATTTGAGGGCGGCTGCCACCATGTCGTCAATCAGGCGGTGCTCATACCAGATCTTGGCTTCTTTATAGGCATCGGCAAATTCCGCCTCGAACACTTCCTGGAACAGGTCCTTGAAGCGGCCGTCATAGGCCTTGAGGATGGTGTTCTTGGTCGAGAGGTAGCACGGCACCTTGCGCATCAGCGCATAGTTGAGCGAGGCACGGGCAAAATCGCGGATTGAATCGTCGAGATTGTACATGGCCATGGCCACGCCGGAGGAGGGGGCATCAAACACTTCATGTTCGATTTCCTGCCCGTCATCACCCACAAACTTGATGCTCAGCTTGCCCTTGCCGGGGAAGCGGAAATCGGTGGCGCGATACTGGTCGCCATAGGCGTGACGGCCAACGATGATCGGCTGGGTCCAGCCCGGCACAAGCCGCGGCACGTTCTTGCAGATGATCGGCTCGCGGAAAATAACGCCGCCGAGAATATTGCGGATCGTGCCATTGGGTGAGCGGTACATGCGCTTCAGGCCGAATTCCTCAACCCGGGCTTCATCCGGGGTAATGGTGGCGCATTTAACGCCAACGCCATGCTTCTTGATCGCATTGGCGGCATCGACGGTGATCTGGTCATCGGTCGCATCGCGTGATTCGATGCCGAGATCGTAATATTCAAGATCAACGTCGATATAGGGGTTGATCAGCTTGTCTTTGATAGCCTGCCAGATGATCCGGGTCATCTCGTCGCCGTCGAGTTCGACGACCGGATTTGCGACTTTAATTCTGCTCATGAAAAGCTCCGCGATGCGCAGTTAAATTAAGGCCCGGCACACCCGGACCGAGGGCTGGCGCCCCTATAGCACCCTTGGCCAAAACCGCCAAGCTTCTGGTGTAACCTGGTCGCTTGACACCGTGTAGCTACACTATACTATTGCCGCATGTGCAAAGCTTTTGCCGATTGTCTGGTTCTCAACACCGTCATGGCCTCCCGCGCGCTTGCGCGGCGTTATGACAAGGTGCTCAAGCCTTATGGCGTCTCGGTCATCCAGTTCACCGTGCTCATGACGGTGCGCAATTCGCAAAATGTGTCGGTCAACGGCATGGCCGCCCACATCGCCATGGACCGCACCACGCTGTTGCGCAATCTCGATGTGCTGGCCCGCCGCGATCTGGTCAGCGCCAGCCGGCCCGAAAAAGGCAATATCCGCCATTACGATCTTACCGCCTCGGGCGATGCGCTGCTCGATGAGTTGATCCCGCGCTGGCACCAGTCCCAGGCCGAAATCCGCGCGCTGCTGGATGGGCATGACCCCGACCAGATTTTGCAAGCCTTACGCGCCCTGACAAAGGGCTGAATCAAGACATGAGCAAGCCTTACAAAAAGGCTGAAACTGCACTGAGATTAACGGCAACAAAAACTCACTTTTGTGAGGAGAGGAAAGAGAATGACCACACAAAATAATGATCCGGTTGTCGTCACCGGCATGGGCGCCGTCAGCCCGCTCGGCGTGGGCATGGACACAATCTGGCAGCGCCTGCTGGCCGGCAAGAGCGGCATTGTGCGCAATGACCGTTTCGACACCAGTGATTTCGCCTGCACCATTGCCGGGCTTGTGCCGCGAAAAGATACTGATTCCAATGGCTTCGACCCGCTAGACTTCATCGACGCCAAGGACATCAAGAAGATGGACCTGTTCATTCAATATGGGCTCGCCGCAACCGAGGAAGCCCTGAAACAGGCCAACTGGATGCCCGAAAGCGAAGAAGACCGCGCCGCGACCGCCACCATCATCGCCACAGGTGTCGGCGGGTCCCCCATCATGGCGCAAACCGCTGTCACCATTGCAGAAAAAGGCCCGCGCCGCCTGTCGCCCTTCACCGTTCCGGCCTTTTTGGCCAACCTCGCGGCGGGCTGGGTTTCAATCCGCTATGGCTTTACCGGCCCCATCGGCGCGCCGGTCACCGCCTGCGCCGCCTCGGCCCAGGCCATTGGCGACGGCCTGCGGCTGATCCATACCGGGGAGGCGGAAGTCGTGGTTTGCGGCGGGGCGGAAGGGTCTGTCGATCCCCTGTCCGTCGGCGGTTTCTCCGCCTCCCGCGCGCTGTGCACCAGTTTTAACGACACGCCCGAACAGGCCTCGCGCCCCTTCGATGCGGACCGGGCCGGGTTTGTCCTGTCCGAAGGCGCGGCCATTCTGGTAATTGAAAAACTCAGCCACGCCAAAGCCCGCGGCGCCACGCCACTGGCCATCCTCTCCGGCTATGGCACCTCCGCCGATGCCTATCACCTGACCGCCGGTCATCCCGAAGGGCTGGGCGCCCAGAAGGCCATGCGCAACGCATTGAAAATGGCCGAACTGGAACCGGCAGCCATCGATTATGTCAACGCCCATTCCACCTCCACATCGGTCGGCGATTCGGCCGAAATCGCAGCGATTGCAGGCACATTTGCCGGGCGTGGCAAGGATTTGATGGTCTCGGCCACCAAGTCAGCGACCGGCCATCTGCTGGGTGCCGCCGGTGCGCTTGAAGCCGCATTCTCGGTCAAGGCGCTGATGGACGGCATGGTCCCCGCGACCCTTAATCTGGAAAACCCGGATGCGGCGGCCGACCAGTTCGATCTGGTGCCGAAAGTGGCGAAAAAGAAACCGCTCCGCCACGTCCTCTCAAACGCCTTCGGCTTCGGCGGCGTCAACGCCTCGCTGATCTTCTCGAAGGCTGAGTAGAGCCGCACATCGTCATCCCCGCGCAGGCGGGGATCCAGTGCGCCGCGTTGGCGGTGCGAAGAAACCTTCTTGCGGGCAGGACTGCCCGCCGCTGGATTCCCGTTTTCACGGGAATGACATTGTGGGGCGGCAAGCACCGTTTCCCTCACCCTGAGCTTGTCGAAGGGCGAGGGGGTGTGGACCGGAAACTATTTCGGCGGCAGGCTGCCGACAAAGCGTGTGGCAATGGCAATCCATTGCAGCAACACCGCATCGCTCTCGAGAGCGTCGTTGTCGACAAACAGCATGCCGCCCATTTTCCTGCCGGTAAAATCCATATCCCGCGCGCCGGGCAAAAGCCGCGCTTCTGCCTCCAGCTCTTTGCCAACCCGCACCATCAGCTGGCCCTTGCTGGTATAGCCGCACAACATATTGCCATTGAGCATGAAGGCGACACCGCCGAACATTTTCTTCTCCGAAATGTTCGGGTCATCGTTCAAAAACCCGCGCAAACGCTCGGTGCCGTCTTCCATGTCGCTCATGATCACATCATTTCATGCAATTCGATGGTGGGGTCGATCACATCCCAGATCGGGCGTTCCGCATTATAGAGAATGACCTGCGGCTTGAACCATTCAGAGGTGTCAAACGCTCCGGCAGCAATGCCGATAACCGTCGGATTGCGCGAATTCTCGCTGAACAGCCGCGAACCGCAAGCGGCACAAAACTGCGTCGTGCGCTGATTGCCCATATCCGTTTCGTTTTGATATGAGCGCGTTTCGCCGGTGATCTCGACCTGATCTTTTTTGAAAAATGCCTGCACATTATGCCCCGTCCCCGTGAGGCGGCGGCAGGTGTTGCAATGGCACTGCGCCATGCGCACAGGCTCGCCTTCGACAGAAAAATGTACAGCGCCGCAATGGCATTGTCCGGTAAGTGTCATGTCAGTTCTCTTTATAGGTGTTGAAGGCCGGGATATCGGGCAGGACATCCCAGTCATGATGGGAGCGGTGAAAAATCACCGTTTTGGGCGAAAACCAGTCGCCCTCGTCAAACAACCCGGCCGGCATGAGACGCAAATCGGGATATTGCCCCGGTTGCCCCATTATCGGCGTACCGCAATGCGGGCAGAAATGCCGGGCAACGCTATGGCCAGAATTGGCCGTAACGGAAAAGCTGCGGGTCTCGCCTGAGATTTGCAAATCCGCCGCGCGCACCAGTGCCAGCGCCGAATGCCCGGTGCCGGTGGCTTTCTGGCAATCCTTGCAGGTGCACAGCATCATGGTCAGCGGTACCCCGGCAAACCGCACCGCCACCGCGCCACAGGCACAATGGGTGGAAAGGTCCAGCGGGTTTTTGCGCATTTCGTTCATCCGGCAACGCTGCCACGGCGCAACTGGCGGGGCAAGCAGAACCCGTAGCCATCACCAAGCCTTGATTGTAAAGCCGGGGCGCTTTAGTGCTGTGCGCCTTGGAAACCGGTGAACGCCCTTGTCAGACCTGACCTATCCCATTGCCACCGCACGTTTGCAATTGCGGCCCCTTGGGCCCGGCGATGTGGATGCGCTGCACGCCTATCACAGCCTTGAATCCGTAACGCGATACCAGTTCTGGTCACCGCGCAGCAAAAAAGAGCTGGCGGAAAAGATCGCAGAATGGGCCGCGAATGAAAATATCGTGCTGGGCGTGGTGCTGGCCGAAACCGGACGCCTGATCGGCGACGTCGTGCTCTCCTTCAAGGATCGCGCAGCGCGCCAGGGCGAAATCGGCTATTCCTTCAATCCGGATGCGACCGGCAAGGGCTATGCCAGCGAAGCGGTGGCAGCGCTGGTTGATATCGGGTTCTCCCATGCTGGCCTGCACCGCATTTACGGGCGCTGCGACGCCCGCAACACACCATCCTGGCGGCTGCTTGAGCGGCTGGGTTTCCGCCGTGAGGCCCATTTCCGCGAACACGCACTGTTCAAGGGCGAATGGGACGAGGAATTCTATTATGCCATGCTCGAAGATGAGTGGCGGCAGCGTAAAGGGCAGGGGGCGCAATAATGGCCGGAACCGATTCTTCCCGCGAACTGGTCTATGCACCATCGCCAGCCATTATTCTTTGTGAGCCGCAACTGGGCGAGAATATCGGTGCGGCGGCGCGCGCCATGGCCAATTTCGGCCTGTGGGACATGCGTCTGGTCGCCCCGCGCGACGGCTGGCCTAATCCCTCGGCCATGTCCACCGCCGCGCGCGCCAACCATGTCATCGAACGGGTAAAGGTGTTTGACCGGCTGGAAGATGCGATTGCCGACCTGTCACTGGTTTATGCCACCACCGCCCGCTCGCGCGATCTCGCCAAACCGGTGCTCGGGCCCGATGAGGCGTCAAACAGGCTCGCGACCCATATTGAAGGCGGGGCCAAGGCCGGGCTGCTGTTCGGCCGCGAGCGGTGGGGGCTGAACAATGATGAGGTGGCCTTGTCCGACGCCATCGTCACCCTGCCGGTTGAGGCCGCTTTTGCCTCGCTCAACATCGCCCAGGCCGTTCTGGTGCTGGCCTATGAATGGCGGCGGGCCAGTGGCCGCGGTGCACTGCAGTTTCCAGCCCAGATGGACCCGCCCGCCAGCAAGGAAGAACTGGTTGGCATGTTCGAGCATCTTGAAGAAGCGCTCGACCGCTCCGGCTTTTTCAAGACGGCGGCCAAGCGTCCAACCGTCGTGGCCAATCTGCGCACCATGCTGAGCCGGGGAGATTTCACCAGCCAGGAAGTGCGCACCCTGCGCGGCGTTTTCGCCTCGCTGGACCGCCGCCATGAACGGCCCAACCCAACCCGCCAGAAGCCTGAGAAAAAGTAGCCGCTGCTGCTAAGCCGTGTGATTTTGGCGGATAACTGACCGCCGCCCGGTTCGGCTGCGTTTTAGCTTTGACGCACGCCGTGCAGCATGACAGATGTGATTTTGTCATGAACACGCTCTCCGAAACGCCCGAGCCAAGCGCAAAGGCCTTCAGCTATATCCGGTTCCGGCTTTTCTGGCTCGCCATCATGGCGGCCAGCTTTGCCGTGCAGATCATGTCCGTTTCGGTCAGCTGGCAGATTTACGACCTGACACGCAATCCGCTGTTTTTGGGTTATGTGGGGCTGGCCCAGTTTCTGCCCGCGCTCTTTCTCGTGCTGGTCACCGGGCTGGCCGCAGACAGGTTCCCCCGCCGCATCATCATGGCCGTCTGCCTGATGGTGGAGGTGGGCTGTGCCTCGGCCCTTTTCCTTTTTGCCACCGCGCACGGCCACGACATCTGGATGATCTATGTCGTTCTGGTCGTGCTGGGCACGGCGCGGGCCTTCATGGGGCCGGCCTCTGCGTCACTGGCCCCCAATCTGGTGCCCCCGGTGGCGCTCTCCAATGCGGTGGCGGTCAACAGCTCGGCCTGGCAATTGTCCAGCATTGTGGGGCCGGTTGCCGGTGGCCTGCTTTATGGGGTTTCCGGATCATTGGCCTATGGCACGGCAGCAGCCCTTGCCCTTACGGCTGCCTGTCTGGTGATCATGATCCCCAAGCCGCCGCACCGCACCGACTATCATGCAACAGACGCGGACACGCTGCTGGCGGGCTTTCGCTATATCTGGAAAGAAAAAGTGGTGCTCGGCGCCATCTCGCTTGATCTGTTTGCCGTGCTGATGGGCGGCGCTGTGGCCCTGCTGCCGGTCTATGCCCGCGACATTCTAGATGTCGGGCCATGGGGTCTCGGACTCTTGCGCGCCGCGCCGGGCATCGGGGCGATTGCCATCGCGATCTTTCTCACCCGGTTCCCGATCCGCGATCATGCGGGCATCATCCTGTTTGGGTTTGTCGGCGCGTTCGGCTTTTTCACCGTGATCTTTGGCTTCTCCACGGTCGCCTGGATTGCCATTCCGGCGCTGATGCTCATGGGTGCCTGCGACATGGTCAGCGTCGTCTTGCGCGAGACATTGCTGCAACTCTGGACCCCCGACGAGGTGCGTGGCCGCGTGAGCGCGGTCAATTCGGTATTTGTCGGTGCCTCCAACGAACTGGGTGAATTCCGCGCAGGCGTTGCCGCCGCCTGGATCGGCACGGTCTGGGCCGTAGCACTTGGCGGTGTGGGGACAATGGTAATTGCGGGGGTGTGGAGCCAGATGTTCCCCGGATTGCGCAAGGCGCGGGGCATAGACCGGCGTATGGTATAAAAAAGCGGCCGGACAGGGTCCAGCCGCTTGAATATTCTTATGAAGAGGCGCGGGCCGGTTTCTTCTTCTTGGCCGCTGCCGTGCTTTTCTTCATCAGGTCTTTCACCCGGTCGCTGGCTTCGCGCTCGAGCCGCAGCGCCTTCAGGCGGGCCGTGTTCTCGGCGATGGCAAGGGCTTGTTCTTCCTGCTCGCTGAGGGCTTTTTGCTGACGGCGTTCGATTTCCGCAAAGCGGCTTTCAGCACGCAGGCGTGTTGCACTAATCATTCGGTCTTCCTTCCTGTACGGCAGCCGCACGGGGCGGCGGCTTTCCGCCATTAATAGGGTGCGGTCCGGCGCCAATATGCGCGAACCGGCTTTCCGCTTGCGCCAGACGCTGCGGAGCGAAACGTTTGCAAAATCAAGGGTGGCGTCGCACTCTCCGCGCGCCAAACGATCAGACTGCCAATAAAGGCAAAAAACGTATGTTTCGTATTATCTAACTTTATTGCATCTAAATCAAGGCGTAGGCCGGATTTCGGGTGCTTTGGCGTCAAGATATAGCTAAAATTGCCCGAATTATCCGCGCGATATCGCCCCATTACCTTCAAACTTGCTAAACTATGCATGGATTAAGCGGCGATGCGGCGCTTTCGGGTGCCGCGCGGCTTGACTTTTACCGGGCAGCCCCATAGAAACCGCCCACCTATCGAGCCTTTCGGCTTTTTAGGCGCACCCGGGGTTTCCTAAGTACTGGAGATCTGTCAGCTCTCGAAAACGGAGAGCAGAGGAGGGCGCGGTTTTCTTTCGGCTGTCATGAAAGGACACGCGATGTCGAAGCGCCATACGCAAAAGCATAAAATTGATCGCCGTTTGGGCGAAAATATCTGGGGTCGTCCCAAGAGCCCGCTCAACGCACGTGCCTATGGCCCCGGCCAGCACGGTCAGCGCCGCAAGGGCAAGCTGTCGGATTTCGGTCTGCAGCTCCGCGCCAAGCAGAAGCTGAAGGGCTATTACGGCTCCATCACCGAGAAGAGCTTCCGCCGTCTTTACGGTGAAGCCACCCGTCAGAAGGGTGATACCGGTGAAATTCTCATTGGTCTGCTCGAGAGCCGTCTCGATGCCATCGTTTACCGCGCCAAGTTTGTGGCGACGGTTTTCGCGGCCCGCCAGTTTGTCAGCCACGGCCACGTGACCGTCAACGGCAAGCGCGTCAACATTCCGTCCTACACCGTCAAGGTGGGTGACGTTGTTGAGGTCAAGGAAAAGTCCAAGCAGCTTGCTGTTGTTCTCGAAGCCACCCAGCTGGCCGAGCGCGATACTCCTGACTATATCGATGTTGATCACACCAAGCTGACCGCCAAATATGTGCGTGTCCCGGTTCTTGCCGATGTGCCTTATCCGGTACAGATGGAACCGAACCTCGTGATCGAATTCTATTCGCGCTAGTCACATCGACGTGTGCAGAATTTATCAAGGCCGCCTTCGGGCGGCCTTTTTATTTGGCTGATTGGCTTTACAGCACGTGTAACCCGTTGTGTTTTGTGACGGATTGGTGAAGATGTTTTAAGACGGTAATGTTTGGAGACAACTATGCTCAGAGCTTTTTTCGCAAACCGTAGATGGGCCTTTTGGGCCTATGGCGTTGGGGCGATGATCTTTGTTTCAATCTACCTTCAGGTGCAGCTGACGGTGATTATCACCGGCTGGTACCGCGAATTCTACGATCTCATCCAGACAGCAACGACCCAGGCGACCAATCTCGCCGCCGGACAGACGATACCGCCCGATCAGCTGCGCACAGTTGAGGAATTCTGGTGGTTCATCTTTGTGCCTGCAACCCAGGACTACACCTTTCTGGGGTTCCTGACCTTGCCGATGCCGCGGACTTTTCTCTGGATCGCGGTGCCCTATGTGTTCATCATCACCGTCACCAATTTTGTGACCCGCCACTACGGGTTCCGCTGGCGGCAGGCCATCACCGAGGATTACATTCCGCGCTGGCGCCATGTGGAAGAAGAAATCGAGGGCGCGTCCCAGCGTATTCAGGAAGACGCAAATCGGTTTGCGCGTATCATTGAAACGCTCGGTTTGCAGGCTTTCCGTGCACTCATGACGCTGATTGCATTTCTGCCTTTGCTGTGGAGCCTCAGCTCAAGCGTTGATTTGCCAGTCATTCGCGACATTCCCGGTTCTCTGGTCTGGGCTGCGCTGGCAATCTCGGTTGGTGGCATGATCGTTTCATGGTTCGTTGGCTATTTTCTGCCCGGCCTTGAATACAACAATCAGAAAGTGGAAGCCGCCTTCCGCAAGGAACTCGTCTATGGCGAGGATGACAAGGTCAACTACGCCCATACAGAAACACTGTTTGGCCTGTTCACCGGCATCCGGCGCAACTACTTCCGGCTATATCTGCACTATGGTTATTTCGATTTGTGGATCAATCTCTACAATCAGCTGACCCTTTTGACCCCATTGTTGATGATGGGGCCGGGCATGTTCACCGGTCTGGTCACCTTCGGTCTGTTCCAGCAGGTCTCGTCCGCCTTTGACCGCGTGGATGGCTCATTCCGCATCGTCTTGGATAACTGGACCGTGTTGACCGAACTGCGCTCGATCTGGAAGCGTCTGCACGAATTCGAACTGAACCTCGACAAGTTCGACAGCGGCAAGGATGTTGGCGATTTCGAGGTGGGGCCGGATCCTGTCCCTGGCCAGTAAGGGGAACCGAAATATCATGGGGTGGCTTGGCCACCCCTTTTCGGTCCATCAAGAATTGCGGGCCGGGGCTTTCCCTTCTATGCGCACCGCGCTATCACCCGCACAACCCTAAGGTTGGAGCACGTCGACATGCTGGATCAAATCGAGCGCGAATCTGCTGAAAACGAAGACAGCTGCCATGTGTTGTTTCGCACAGCACCGGCCGGTGTCGAGTTCAACAAACTGCGCAAACGCCTGATCCGCAACATGCGCGAGGCGATTGAGAAGTTCGCCATGGTCCGCCCCGGCGAGCGCTGGCTGGTGGCGATTTCGGGCGGCAAGGACAGCTATGGCCTGTTGGCGCTGCTGCTTGATCTGAAATGGCGTGGGCTTTTGCCGGTCGAGCTGCTGGCCTGCAATCTCGATCAGGGACAGCCGAATTTCCCAAAGCACATTCTGCCCGACTTTCTCGACAAGCATGGCATTGCCCACCGCATCGAATATCAGGACACCTATTCGATTGTCACAGACAAGCTGCCCGAGGGCGCGACCTATTGTTCGCTCTGCTCGCGTCTGCGGCGTGGCCATCTATATCGCATTGCGCGGGAAGAGGGGTGTTCGGCGCTGGTGCTGGGCCATCACCGTGAAGACAGCCTTGAAACCTTTTTCATGAACTTCTTTCACGGCGGCAAACTGGCGGCCATGCCGCCGCGCCTGCTCAATGATGAGGGGGACGTGGAAGTGCTGCGCCCGCTGATTTATTGCGCCGAACCGGATCTGGCCAAATTCGCCGAAGCCATGCAGTTTCCCATCATCCCGTGCGATCTGTGCGGCAGTCAGGATGGGTTGCAGCGCAACGCCATGAAGGCAATGCTGGACGGGTTTGAACAGCAAATGCCGGGCCGAAAGGATGTGATGATCCGGGCCCTTGGCAATGTGCGCCCCAGCCATTTGCTTGATCCCAAACTTTTTGATTTTGCCGGCCTGAATCAACCGGCCGACTAACCCCGGTTTTTAAATCTGATTGGAGAGATCACCATGCCTGCTCTGGACATCATGGCGCTGGCCGAAATATTGCGCGCCGCAGCGAAGGCCGAAATCATGCCGCGCTTTCGCCGTTTGGGGAAGGGCGACATTCGCATCAAAACCGACGCCATTGACCTGGTGACCGAAGCCGACGAAGCCGCAGAGCGGATGATCAAGGCTGATCTGGAAAAGCTGGCCCCTGAGGCGCAGTTCATCGGCGAGGAATCCGTTGCTGCCGACCCCGGCCTGCTGGATACGATCAAGGATGCTGATATTGCCATTATCGTCGATCCGATTGACGGGACATTCAATTACGCCGCCGGCACGCCGCTTTTCGGCGTCATGGCCGCGCTTGTCGTCAAGGGCGAAACCGTTGCCGGTATTATCTATGACCCGATGGCCGATGACTGGGTGATTGCCGAACGCGGTGCCGGGGCCTTCACCCGCCGCCCGGATGGCGACGTGCAGCGGCTCAAGGCTGCAAGCGCTGTCCCGCTGGACCAGATGGCCGGCATGGCCTCAACCGGCTTTATGGAGCCGGTAATGCGCCGTGCGGTTCTGGGCAATCTGGCCAAGGTGCGCATGCTGGCAAGCTACCGCTGTGCGGCACATGAATACCGCATCGCATCCGCCGGCCATATTCATTATCTGATGTTCAACAAACTAATGCCCTGGGACCATCTGGCAGGGGCGCTGATCATGCAGGAAGCTGGCGCACACGTGGCCCGGCTGGATGGCTCCGCTTATCTGCCTGAGCACACCTCGGGCGGCTTGCTGGTCGCCCCGGACAGGGACAGCTGGGACATGTTGAGCCGCGAAGTTTTCACGATCTAGGATAAAAAAAGCCCGGCACCGTTTGAACGGGCCGGGCTTTTTCAGGGCTTTGGTATGTCAGCGATATTCTGCGCTGACACCAAACAATTTGCCCTTCTCTGCAATCAGAATGCAGATCAACGCCAGACAGCCCATGGCGAAATAACCCAACACCGTGGGCGTAATCGTGCCATTGAAAAACTGGCCGATCAGCGTACCCAGCAGGGCGCCGCCCACCGTCTGGATAAAGCCAAACACGGAAGCGGCAGTGCCAGCGACCGCGCCAAGCGGCTCCATCGACAGCGAGTTCATGTTCGAGGCAGCCCAGCCGAACATCAGCATGGCAATGGCCAGCATGATGAAGAATACCGGCAACGGCACCGGTCCCAAAAGGCTGAGCAACAGCAACAGGCCACTGTCGGCTGTGAAGACCAGAATGGCAAAATGCGATAATCGCCGCATGCCGAAACGGCGCACCATCCGTGAGTTCACATAGGATGAAATCGCCATCAGCCCCGCCATCAGAGCGAAAGCGAGCGGGAACCAGGTGCCAAGACCGTAGATGTCGACATAGATCTGCTGGGAGGTATTGATGAAGCCGAACAGCGCCCCGAACACAAACATGCCCGCAAGCCCATAGCTGAACGCAACGCGATTGGTGACAACAAGCCGGAACCCTTCAAGGATTACGCGGATTTCGAGTTTGCGGCGCATGGCCACCGGCAGCGTCTCGGGCAAACGGAAATAGACCCAGACGCTGAAGATCGCGGCAAGCCCGCTCATGAACAGGAAAATCAGCTGCCAAGGCCCGGTCAACAGCAGGACCTGCCCAATGCCCGGTGCAATGACGGGAATGACCATGAACACCATGAACACAAGCGCCATCACTTCAGCCATGTCACGGCCACCAAACCGGTCGCGCACGGCTGACGTTGCAATGACCCGTGTCCCGGCGGCACCAAGCCCCTGAACGAAGCGCAACGCAAGAAGAACGCCGAAATTGGGCGCAAAGATCGCAGCGAACGCCGCCGCCACATAAATTGTCAGCCCGATAATGAGCGGCGCACGCCGGCCAAACCGGTCCGAAAGCGGGCCATAGGCAAGCTGGGCCAGGCCAAAGCCAAGCATATACGCGGACAGAACGAATTGCCGTTCATTTTCGCTGGAGACGCCCAGCGCTTCGCCCATATAGGGCAGGGCGGGCAGCATGACATCGATGGCGAGCGCATTGAGCGCCATCAGCCCTGCAATGAGGGCAATGAATTCGACCCGGGAAATATCCCGCGCCCCGGCTAGTGAAGTGGACATGAATGAATCTCTCAAAGACGCACGGGTGATACCCGTCTTGAATGAACACATTGAACCGCCCCAAAATGCATTGCAACCCTTGGGGCGATGGAAGCGTTGGATGTTGTTTTGCGCTGAAACCTGCCGGCTAAACGGGAACCGCCGCAAAGCTTGCCGCGTCCCGTTCTCTTATCGGCAGATGGATCGCCGCAGAGGCAAGGCCGAGCAGAATGCCGAGATACCAAACAAGACTATAGGAACCGGTAGCGTCATAGACCCAGCCCCCCATCCATATCCCAAAAAATGACCCCACCTGATGCGACAGAAAGGCCACGCCATAGAGCATGCCCAGATAGCGCGGCCCGAAAAACTGGGTAACCAGCCCCGCGGTCAACGGCACGGTGGCGAGCCAAACCATGCCAAGGGTCGCAGCGTAAATATAGGCGGTCACCTCGGACACGGGGATGATGAGGAAGACGGCGGTGGCAACAGCCCGCGTCAGATAGATAGAAGAGAGCAGATAGCGCTTTGGCAACAGCCCGCCCAGCCAGCCGGCCATCAGCGAGCCCACCACATTGAACAGGCCGATAATGGCAATCGCCCAGCTGCCAACTGCAGGGCTGAGCCCGCATTGCACAAGATAGGCCGGCATGTGCACCGTGACGAAGGCGAGATGAAAGCCGCACACAAAAAAGCCGATCACCAGAAGCTTGTAGGAGCCATGCGCCCACGCCCGGGATAGCGCTTCGCGAAAGGGCAGGTCAGCACGCCCCTGATCGACACCGGAGGATTTGCCCATCAGCGGCACCGCCAGGGGAATGACAATCAAAACGATCGCGGCGAGATAGAGCAATGCCATCTGCCAGCCAAAACTGGAGATGAAAGCCTGGCCGAGCGGCGCGAACAGGAACTGGCCGAATGAAGAGGCGGCGGTGGCAATGCCATAGACAACGCTGCGCTTTTCAGGCGGCACGGCACGGCCAAACGCGGCCATGACAATGCCAAAGGACGCGGTGCCGATGCCGGTTCCCATCATCAGCCCGGCGGTAAGAAAAAAGGTGCCCTCGGACGGGGAGAAGGCCATGCCCGCAAGCCCTGCGAGATATATAAGCGTACCAAGAATGAGGATGCGCGTGGTGCCGTATTTGTCTGCCAGACCGCCGGCAATCGGCTGGGCAAACCCCCAGACAAGGTTCTGCACCGCCATGGCGATACCATAGCTTTCGCGTGACCAGCCCATGTCCTCGGTAATGGGCAGGGTGAACAGGCCCATTGTCGACCGGATGCCAAAGGTGGTCATGGCGATAATGCAGCCAGCGCCGATAATCAGCCACAACGGAACACGGCGGGAAAGAGAATCAACGGCGATCATGACTTGTCCTTCACAGGGAAGGCGTCATGTTATGACCGGTCAGCGCGATCACGCAATTAAATAGAACTGATCGCTGCCATCAACACTAGTGATGTTCTAGTGTTGATGCGTTTCGCGGATGTAAGCAGGGGGCAGGCTCAGGCGTCGCTTTTGACAGCAATGCCCTTTTCACTCAGGAGGCTCTGCAACTCGCCGGCCTGGAACATTTCCTTGACGATGTCCGCGCCGCCGACAAATTCGCCCTTCACATAAAGCTGCGGGATGGTCGGCCAGTTGGTGAAGGTCTTGATCCCGTCACGCAATTCGTCGCTCTCAAGCACATTGGCGGAGGAATATTCGACGCCGATATAGTTCAGGATCTGCACAACCTGACCGGAAAAGCCGCATTGCGGAAAATCCGGTGTGCCCTTCATGAACAGGAATACGTCGTTGGACTTGACCGAATTGTCGATGAAGGCGTTGATGTCGCTCATGGGAATACCTCGATTTGCCCTGGTTCAAAGGACCAGGGAACAGTTTCCAGATAGATAGGTTATCGTTTGCTGGATGTCGAGGGGAGGGGCCCGAACGCGCTAGAGTTTTGTTGTCCTGTATCGGCAAATCGCCAGTTCCGCCGGCGTGAACAGCGCGTGGAATTGTGGAGAGGAGAGGATTACTGCTTCCAGGCTAAGGTCGACGCGCTGCAGCTTGACCAGCCGCATAAACCCCTCTGAAATAGGCTGATTAATCCGCTCTTTGGCGACAGCAAGCCCCCCTTGCGTTTCCACGGCATTTCGGAACTCGACAGGGTAATACGCACCTTTGGATTCAGCCGCGATGCGGTCTGCCATCTTCAGGAGCGCGAGCGTAAGCTCCTTCTCTACATCCACATATACCCCCGGACGGCCAAACTGGTTCCTCCCTGCGTCGGTCAGGCACTGTATTTTTGTGAGGATTTGATTCCCGCCAAATCGTTCACAAGGCCAGACTTTCGCATTGCGCGCTTGCATCATTAGCATATCCGTCTCGGCAAAGTGCATGTCTTGCATGCAATACGCACGAGTTTTTCGGATAAGCCATGCAACTTATATCAAAACATCAGACTTATGAGTTAAAAAAGAATACCCGCGCAATTTGCGCGGGTACCTCACAGAATATCGGTAGGTGAAAGAGCGGTGCCCTCGGTCAGTCCGGCGCGCTGGTTTGCAGCGCCAGGGCATGCAACACACCGCCCATATTGCCTTTGAGGGCTGCATACACCATCTGGTGCTGCTGCACACGGGATTTGCCCTTGAAAGCCGCGGAAACAACAGTCGCCGCGTAATGGTCGCCATCCCCCGCCAAGTCACGGATTTCGACCGTCGCGTCGGGCAATGCAGCCTTGATCAGATGTTCGATTTCAGCGGCATCCATAGCCATTTTAAATTCTCCTGAAGGCCCGCGCCGGGAGTGCCGGCGGGGCAGGTCATTTCTTCCTATTCAGCGGCCGCTGCAAATTCACCGCGCATATAATCGGGGAACCAGCTCTCATGCGCTGACTTGAGGTTTGAAACAGATATGGCACGTGCATCGCCAAGCTTCAACTCGCTGCCGCCTGTCGAGCCGATCCACACAGCACTCACCCCGGCCGCGCTGGCCTTGTCGATCACGCCCGGCATGTCGTCGCGCTTGACGCTGAGAACATAGCGGCCCTGATCTTCGCCAAAGAAGGTGGCAGCATCGCTGCCGATATTGTTTGGCGAAATGGTCGCGCCAATGCCCGATGCCATGCTCATTTCGGCCACAGCGACACCGAGACCGCCATCAGAGCAGTCATGCACGGCGGTGGCGATGCCTGAACGGATCAGGCCGCGCACAAAATCGCCATTCTTCTTTTCGGCGACCAGATCCACCGGCGGCGGCGGTCCGTCGCGACGGTCATGGATATCGCGCAAAAACACCGACTGGCCCAGATGGCTGCCCCAGCTCTCGGGCGCACCGATCAGCAGAATGGCTTCACCTTCGGCCGCAAAACCGACGCGGGCCATCTTGCCCCAATCCTCGATCAGGCCGACACCGGCCATGGTCGGGGTGGGCAGAATGCCAACACCATTGGTTTCATTGTAAAGCGAGACATTGCCCGAAACGATGGGGAAGCCAAGCGCCGTGCAGGCCTCGCCAATGCCCTTGATGGCAAAAACCAGCTGGCCCATGATTTCAGGCTTTTCGGGATTGCCGAAATTGAGATTGTCGGTTGAGGCGAGGGGCTCGGCGCCAGTCGCCGTGATATTGCGCCAGCATTCGGCCACGGCCTGCTTGCCGCCCTCATAAGGGTCGGCCTCGCAATAGCGCGGCGTCACGTCAGAGGAAAAGGCCAAAGCTTTGGTCGGGTGGCCTTCAACACGGATCACCCCGGCATCGCCGCCCGGCAATTGCAGCGAATTGCCCTGGATCAGCGTGTCATATTGCTCCCACACCCAGCGGCGTGAGGAGAGGGCCGGCGAGCCGACCAGTTGCAGCAATGCATCGGCAATATCGACATTGGGCAGAGCTTCGCCAAGCGCCGGGTTTGGTTTCGGCTCAACCCAGGGACGATCATATTCCGGCGCTTCATCGCCCAGTTCCATGATCGGCAGATTGGCAACTTCCGTGCCCTGCCATAGCACGCGGAAGCGCCGGTCATCGGTGGTTTTGCCAACGGTGGCAAAATCGAGTTCCCACTTTTCAAAAACGGCGCGGGCCGCAGCTTCTTTTTCGGGATGCAAGACCATGAGCATGCGCTCCTGGCTTTCCGAGAGCATCATCTCATAGGCGGTCATATTGTCTTCGCGCACCGGCACCAGATCGAGATTGAGTTCAACCCCAAGCCCGCCCTTGGCACCCATTTCAACGGCTGAACAGGTGAGGCCCGCAGCCCCCATATCCTGAATGGCAATCACCGCGCCGGTCTGCATCAGTTCGAGACAAGCATCAAGCAGGCGCTTTTCGGTGAACGGATCACCAACCTGCACTGTGGGGCGCTTCTCATCAATATCATCGCCGAATTCTGCCGATGCCATGGTCGCGCCGCCCACACCGTCGCGCCCGGTCTTGGCACCGAGATAGACAACCGGCAGGCCAACGCCCTTGGCTTCGGAGTAAAAAATCTTGTCGGCATCGGCAAGGCCCGCCGCAAACGCATTGACCAGAATATTGCCGTTATAGCGCGCGTCAAATTCCACTTCGCCGCCCACGGTCGGCACGCCAAACGAATTGCCGTAACCGCCCACGCCGGCCACAACGCCGGAGACAAGATGGCGGGTCTTTTCGTGCTCGGGGGCACCAAAGCGCAGCGCGTTCATCGCCGCCACGGGGCGCGCGCCCATGGTGAACACGTCGCGCAGAATGCCGCCGACCCCGGTCGCCGCACCCTGATAGGGTTCGATGAATGAGGGGTGGTTATGGCTCTCCATCTTGAAAACCACGGCCTGCCCGTCGCCGATATCAACGACACCAGCATTTTCCCCCGGTCCCTGAATCACCCTTGGTCCAGTTGTCGGCAGGGTTTTGAGCCATTTCTTCGAGCTTTTATAGGAACAATGCTCATTCCACATGGCCGAAAAAATGCCGAGTTCAGTAAAGCTCGGCTCGCGCCCGATCAGGTCGAGTATCTTTTGATACTCGTCCGGCTTCAAACCGTGATTGGCGATCAGGTCGGGGGTGATTTGCGGTTCGTTCGGGATCATGTCACTTCGCTTCGGCGCTGGATTTAGGCCGGGGTTTGAAGCGATCAATGCCAATAGCCATGGCACTGAGCGCCGTCAGGGTAAGAAACAGGGCAACAGCATTGATGCCCACTCTCAGGTAACCCAGTTCGCCCGCATCGAGCACGGGATAGGGGTATTCGCCAATCAGGGCACCACGGATCATCACATAGACGAGATAGAGCAGGGGTGCCGCCAGCATGGCGGGAATATTGGCCAGTCGCAATGTGCCGCTACGGCCATAAACAACGAACCAGATAAGATAGATTGCAGGGGTTATGTAGTGCAGTGCGACGTCGCACACAAGAAACAGCCCCTCAGGCCGCCAAAGGGCTGCGAGAAACAGATGATAAAAGCCGCTCACCAACGCAATTGCCGCCGCCGCGCTGGCCCGCGCCAAAGGTGTGTCGAGCCTGGAAAACCAGCGGCCACCCGAAAGGCTTGCCGCATAGACCAGCACCAGGGCGATATTGGTCAGAATGGTGAAAAAGCTGAAATAGAACACAACCGACATGACGATATTGCGCCCGGCGGCCAGCGATGCCGGAATCGTCAGGGAAAACTGCAATGCCAGGGCGGCAAGGCCGATGAGGACACCAGCAAGTGCAAGCAGGCGATTGAAGATCATTGCGCGGGTACACCGGCAGGTTTGATCCGGGCGATCAGGCGATCAATGATGATGATCAGGAGGCAAAGCAGGGTGAACCCCACCACAACAGCCGCCGCATAGGTGAGGGCCGGGCCATAGCCAGCCGGGCGCACATCAATCACAGAATAGGGATAGTCATTCACCAGCGCCCCGCGCAAAAAGACAAAGGCGGGGTAAACAACGCCGGGTATGGCAAGCAGTGGCAGGTCTGCAAGGCGCAATTTGCCCCCCGCAGGCCACAAGACCCACCAGATCACATAAAGGGCCGGCAACACATAATGCTTGAGCGGGTCGAGATAGACATCGATACCCACCGGCGGCTCCAGCGTTGCCTTGAGAATGAAGTGGTAGAAAAGGGCAACCAGCATAATGGTCGCCAGCGCAGAGGCCTGCACCTGCACGCGCGTGAACCATTTGAGCGGCCGCCAGGAGAATATTTCCCCTGCATAGACCAGCACAACGCCGATATTGGCAAGATAGGTGAGGAAGCTGAGATAATGCACCACCGCCAGAAACAGCGTGTCGCCTTCATCAAGACGAATGGAAACGGTCAGAAGCAGCTGCGCGATCATCGTAGCCGACCCCAAACAAAAACCGATCAGTGCGACGAGTTTGCGTGTGTTCATGGTGGCCTCCCCACGGCGGCGTTTCAGGCGTCAGGCAGCAAGAACAGAATCAAACAATCCTCGTCCGTCAATGCCGCCATGCGCGGCCTCAATCAGGTCTTCGGGATGCGGCATCATGCCCAGCACATTGCCCGCTTCATTGACGATCCCGGCAATATCGTTGATTGAGCCATTCGGGTTGGTGCCCTCTGCATAGCGGAAGGCAACCCGGTTATTGTCTTCCAGCGCCTTGATGGTGTCCGCATCGGCAAAATAATTGCCGTCATGATGGGCCACCGGGCAACGAACGATCTGGCCCTGGGCATAAGCACTGGTGAAAACCGTCTGGTTATTGCTCACCTCAAGCTTCACTTCGCGGCACACAAAGCGCAGCGAGGCATTGCGCATCAAAACGCCCGGCAAAAGTCCGGCTTCAACCAGAATCTGGAAACCGTTGCAGACACCAAGGATTTTGACGCCCTTGGCGGCACGCTCGCTGATGGTCTGCATAATCGGCGAACGGGCGGCGATGGCACCGGCGCGCAGATAATCGCCATAAGAGAACCCGCCCGGAATAACGATCAGATCGACATCGGGCACATCGGTATCCTTGTGCCAGACAAGCGCCGGGGCTTCTCCGGAAATATCGGTAATTGCGGCAATCATATCGCGGTCGCGATTGGAGCCGGGAAACGCGATGACGGCTGATTTCATCGGGTAAATAACGGGTCGACCCCGTCCCTCAATGTTCGGGATATTGCGTCGCTCTTGTCGGAATTCTGAAGGCAAAAGGCAAGAGGCAAACCCACATATCAGCCAAGTTTTGCCTGTCCATCCTGCATAAAAGCCGGTGCGTGACCCGTTTTGGCCCGCGCCGGCTCAATTTCCCGTGCCGAATGCCTATTCCGCCGGCACGCTTTTTGGGCGAATCCGCGGGTGCAGACTGCCCGGCGTGCCCGGAATATGTGCCCATGCGGGCCGCTCGAACAGGAACTTGCCCCAGCCCGTCCACGTCACCAGCGCCAGCAGCACCAGCGGCGCGATGGTCGCAAAGCCGAAGACAACGAGACTCAACAGATTGGTGTCGGTAATCAGATCGAGTTTGACCAGAATGGTGCGCAGGATCGACATGGGCAAGGCAAAGGCGAGATAAACCACCAGCGATTGTTTGCCGAACCAGCTCAGCCAGGCCATGAAGGGCAACCGGGTCAGCAACGCCGCAATCGTGCAAAGCGCCAGCGAACCGGCAATCGCCAGTATGAGATTGAGGCCGGGCAGGGCCGCATAGCCCATTTCAAAATGATCCGGCAGGAACAGATAATCGGGCGAGAACACCAGAAAGCCGTTAAGAGCCGCCCAGACGCCAAGTGCTGCCACCGCCAGCAATGGCCGTGCCTGCGCATGTCCCACAATTCTGAAGATGATCGGGGCCAGCGCATAGCCGGTGTAAAAGAACACAAAGAATGACGCGAACTGATCAATGGCATAAGCGCCGGTTGAGATCGGCGCGATCTGGAGCGCCGCAGCGCCCGCAAACGCCAGCCAGTGCGGCACGCGCAACATATGCAGCAGCTTCACCGCAGCGCTGACCAGCGCCAGCACATAGATGAACCACAACACGCCATGCGGCTGCACGATGGCCCAGGCCATTTCGGTGAGCACGGCGATCGGATTGCCCGTCGCCAGCCCCACCTTGAACGCAATGCTGATGATCGCCCAGACGGCGTAGAAATAGAGGTAATGCACGATCCGCCGGTCGGCATAACGCGACCAGTCGCGGTCAACCACCTGTGACAGGAACAGGCCCGAGATCAGGAAAAACTCCGGCATCCGGAAGGGTGTCGCATAAGCGATGATATTGTGCAGGAAGCCAATGCCGCCCGTATCCTCGCCAACGCTATAGGCGGAATACATCATCACCACCAACAGGATGGAGATGCCCTTTGCCGCATCAACCCAATCGAGACGTGTTTGAGAGTTCATTTGACCGCTTTCTTCGAATGACCTTCGAATAATATAGCAATTCCATGTAGTTAATTGTGCTCACAGCGGCGTGAACAGGCGGTAAATTGCGTGTTTACCTTACCGGTTTTGATTAATGAAAAGGGCGAGGTGAGTAAAAACAAAGGGTTAGGGGGGTCTAATGAATCAAAACCTGACCGTTTGGCAGACAGCGAGCGGGCAATTCAGCCGAAAATAATGAACATACCACCAGCCGCGCGCCCCGAATGCGCACCAGCGACAGGTAGTGCGAGCTCGGTAACCGGCTACGGTCCTATGCCAGCCAGACCAGCAAAAGTGCCACAAACGCGGGCACGGCCTGAACCCACAAAATGCGGCGCGAGACAGTGGCAGCCCCATAAACGCCGGCGGTAATGACACAGAGCAGGAAGAAGGTTGCGAGCGGCTGGGAGGCACCGGGCAGGCCGATGGGAAACAGCGCCCATAAAAGCCCGGTGGCCAGAAAGCCGTTATACAAACCCTGATTGCCCGCCATGACTTTGGTCTGGGCGGCAAAATCGGGCGTGTTGTTGAAGGTCTTCATGCCTTGCGGCTTGTCCCACAAAAACATCTCCAGCACGAGAAACCAGAAATGCGCCAAAGCGATCAGCGCCACGGCAATTTGTGTCCATACCGGCATTTGGCCTCTCCCAACATCAAAGTTGGCAGACACTAGCCGGAAACGGCTATCCGCAAAAGGCAGGAATATGGGGTAGGGAGAAGATCAGAAGCCTGAAGCGCGAGGCTTTTAGACGGGAACTGAAGCGTAGGCTGCAACCATGACACCGAGGGTAAGGATGAACAACGCGGACACGGACAATTTTGTAATCATGTTCTCAACTTCAAGAATGGTTCCACACACGTTATGAACGCCGTGCGCGCTTATTGGTTCAATATAAAATGGGATATTTTACAGTTAGGTTACCGATCAATGGCGATCGTGTAATTCTCGATGACGGTATTGGCAAGCAGCTTTTCGCACATAGCCTTAATTTCGGTCTCGGCCTTTGCCGGGTCCGTTTCGCTGACTTCAATGTCAAAGACCTTGCCCTGACGCACGGCCCCGACGCCTGAAAATCCTAAGCTTCCCAAAGCGCCTTCAATGGCCTGCCCCTGCGGGTCGAGTACACCATTCTTGAGCGTTACGGTGACGCGGGCTTTCATGACATCGGTTCCTTGGATTTGATCGTTTTATACTTACTGAACCAGCCGGGGGCCGGTGGCCAGCGCATTGTCCGCCTCGACAAGAATGCCCAGACGTTGTGCGACTTCCCGATAGGCATCGACCAGGCCGCCCAGATCCTCGCGGAACCGGTCCTTGTCGAGCTTGTTGCGGGTCTTGATGTCCCACAGCCGGCACGAATCGGGTGAAATCTCGTCAGCCAGAACGATACGCATGGTATCGCCCTCGTAAAGCCGGCCGCATTCGATCTTGAAATCGACCAGCTGAATGCCAACGCCCATGAAAAGGCCGGTGAGGAAATCATTGACCCTGACGGCGAGCGACATGATGTCGTCCAGCTCGGGCGGTGTGGCCCAGCCAAAGGCCGTGATGTGCTCTTCCGATACCATCGGATCGTGCAGCGCATCGTCCTTGTAGCAGAATTCAATGATTGAGCGGGGCAGGGGCGTGCCCTGTTCCAGCCCGAGCCGCTTGCAGAGCGATCCGGCAGCGACATTGCGCACGATGATCTCGAGCGGAATGATCTCGACTTCCTTGATCAACTGCTCGCGCATATTGAGGCGGCGCACAAAATGGGTGGGAATGCCCATGCCATTCAGCTTGGAGAAGATGAATTCGGAAATGCGGTTGTTGAGCACACCCTTGCCATCGATGATCTCGTGCTTCGCACCGTCACCAGCTGTCGCGTCGTCCTTGAAATGCTGGACAAGCGTACCGGGCTCGGGACCCTCATAAAGGATCTTGGCCTTGCCTTCATAGATTCGACGCCGACGGTTCATATCACCTGCTCATTTTGTGCAATTGTGGAGAGGGTTCGATGGCGCGCGTTTCATGCGCTTGTTTGCGCCAAAAAAGCAAGCCTTTTTGACGCGCGTCCCCGCTTTGCACATTGTATAGCAGGATTCGCGGGCATGAAGCGAAGCCCAAGTGAGGCTCACGTGCCAGAACCGCCATTGCGACACTCGTTACCGTTGATTTGAGCGCGCGAACCGCTTATGTCAACGCAGTAAGAGGCGCTGAGGCGCGTATTGAAACTTGCCCCGGGGAACGAGATGTCCACTTTCGATGATCGCGAGAAGGCCCACGAAGCCAAATTTGCCCATGACGCCGAATTGCGCTTCAAGGCTGAGGCCCGCCGCAACAAGCTTTTGGGTCTATGGGTGGCTGAACTGATCGGCCATGAAGATCCCGCCGTGTATGCCGCTGAAGTTGTGGCCTCCGATTTTGAGGAAGCCGGTGACGAAGACGTTTTCCGCAAAGTCAGCGCAGATTTGACTGCCCACAAAGTGGAAAAGAGCGAAGCCGAGATTCGCGCCAAGATGCTCGAACTGGTGGCCGTCGCCCAGCAGCAGATTTTGACTGAAGGCTGAGCCTGAGGCTTACGCCTTTATCCGCTGCATCAGGCGGGTAAACATCATCAACCCCTCGGGCCAGGGACCATGGCCCGAGGTAGTGTTGATACGGCCGGCTTCACCGGCATTATGAAATTCTGATCCCCATGCATTGGCAAAATCCCCCGCGCGCTCCGGCGTGCAATAGGGATCGTTGTTTCCCGCGACCAGAAGCGAGGGAAACGGCAGCGGGTCCCGCGGAATATTGGCAAAGGGCAGGGCCGCGCCGGGCACAGCCTCGTTTTCATCCAGATCGGGCGGCGACACCAGCAAGGCACCGCGCACCTTGGTGTCCACAAGCCGTTGCGCTGTATGAACGATAGCAATCACGCCCAGCGAATGGCCAACCAGCACAACGGGCCGTGTCGCCATCAAAATGGACTTCTCGATATTCTCCACCCAGGGCTCAAGCATGGGCTTGTCCCATTCGTCCTGTTCAACCCACTGCGCGGTTCTCATCTTTTCCAGCCACCGGCGCTGCCAGTGGTCCGGCCCGGAATTGCCAAGGCCGGGAACAAGCAGAATGTCGGCTTCAGCGATTTTCATTCGGCATCCGTTCGTGTGTGAAAAAACCCGGCATGCCGTTCCATGCCGATATGTTCGTAAAAGGGAATGGCATCCGGATCGCCGATCAGCACCAGCCCGATACGCGGGCCGAGCAGGTCAAAGCAGGTTTCCAAAATCTGCTTGCCAATGCCCTGGCCCTGATGGCTTTCGCACACCGCCAGTTCGGTGCAATAGCACACCCAGGCAAAATCGGTGACGCAGCGGGCAAGCCCGACCGGTTGCCCGGCCGCGTCGCGCGCCACAACCACAAAATTCGCCCCCGCCAGCATTTCCGCAATCCGGTCGCGATTACCGAGGGGCCGTCGATCACCCAGATCCGTCGCACCGAGAACCGCGATATAGTCCTCGGGGCTGAGATCGCTCTCACGGGCACAGGTGATCGTCATGGCTTCTGGCTCAGTTGCTGCCGAACACGCGGTTAAAGATCGTGTCGACATGTTTAAGGTGATAGCCGTCATCGAACATGGCATCGATCTGGGCGTCGGACAGGGCTTCGGATACTTCCGGGTCAGCCTTGAGGAAGGTGGCAAAATCACCTTCGCCGCGCCAGACCCGCATCGCATTGCGCTGCACGGCTGAATAGGAGGCCTCACGGCTCAATCCCGCCTGCGTCAGCGCCAGCAGCATGCGCTGCGAATTATGCAGGCCGCCGAGCTTGTCCATGTTCGCCTTCATGTTCTCCGGATAAACCAGAAGATTGTCGATGACATTGGTCAGCCGGGCGAGGGCAAAATCGAGGGTGACGGTGGCATCCGGTCCGATCATGCGCTCGACCGAGGAATGCGAGATATCGCGCTCATGCCATAGCGCCACATTTTCCAGCGCCGGCGTGACCATGCCCCGCACCAGCCGGGCAAGGCCGGTCAGGTTCTCGGTCAAAATGGGGTTGCGCTTGTGCGGCATGGCCGAGGAGCCTTTTTGCCCCTTGGAGAAGAATTCTTCCGCTTCCAGCACTTCTGTGCGCTGCAAATGCCGCACTTCCGTGGCAATGCGCTCAACCGAGGAGGCGACAACGCCAAGGGTTGCAAAGAACATGGCGTGCCGGTCGCGCGGAATGACCTGGGTCGAGACCGGCTCGATTTCCAGACCGAGCTGTTCGGCGACATATTCCTCAACCGAAGGGTCGATATTGGCAAACGTGCCGATAGCGCCGGAAATGGCGCAGGTGGCAATTTCGCTTTGCGCGGCCACGAGCCGGGCGCGGTTGCGCTCCATCTCGGCATAGGCCTGCGCCAGCTTGACGCCAAAAGTGGTCGGCTCGGCATGAATGCCGTGGCTGCGGCCAATGGTAATCGTGTTCTTGTGCTCAAAGGCGCGCTTTTTCAAAGCGGCCAGCAAAGCATCCATGTCGGCGATCAACAGGTCACCGGCGCGCTTCAGCTGTACCGAGAGTGTGGTGTCCAGCACGTCCGAGGAGGTCATGCCCTGATGCACGAACCGGGCTTCCGGCCCGATGATCTCGGAAAGGTGGGTCAAAAAGGCGATAACGTCATGTTTGACCTCGCGCTCGATTTCGTCGATCCGCTCGACATTGAACTGGGCATCACGGCCCTTGTTCCAGACGATTTCCGCTGCATCCTTCGGGATAATCCCGAGTTTTGCCTGCGCCGTTGCCGCATGGGCCTCGATCTCGAACCAGATGCGGAACTTGGTTTCCGGCGACCAGATGGCGACCATTTCGGGGCGGGAATAGCGCGGGATCATACTGTTATGCTCGTTTGCTGAATTGTTGCGTCTGGCGCATCACTGCGCCGCTTGTGCTGCTGTCCGGATAGCGTCGATACGGCCAGCATAGGTTGCGGGGTCGTTCCCCTTATATACCGAAGAACCGGCGACAAGAACATTCGCGCCAGCCTTGGCAATCTCGCCGGCATTTTCCGCCGTCACGCCGCCATCGACTTCAAGATCAATTGGCCGGTCGCCAATAAGGGCCTTGGCTTGCCGGAGTTTGTTGAGGGCGTCGGGAATAAAACTCTGCCCGCCAAAGCCCGGATTGACGCTCATCACCAGAATGAGATCGACAATATCGATGACATTTTCGAGCGCCGAGACCGGTGTGCCCGGATTGATCACCGCACCGGCTTTCTTGCCCTGCGCCCGCACGGCCTGCAGCGAACGGTGCAAATGCGGCCCCGCTTCGGCGTGAATGGTAATGATATCGGAACCGGCCTTGGCAAAGGCCTCGATATAGGCATCCGCCGGGGCAATCATCAAATGGGTGTCGAGCGGCTTGGTGGTGACGGGACGGATCGCCTCAACGATCATCGGGCCGATGGAAATATTAGGCACAAAATGCCCATCCATCACATCCACATGCACCCAGTCGCACCCGCCTGCGTCAATGGCGCGGACTTCATCGCCCAACCGCGCGAAATCGGCGGAAAGAATGGAAGGGGCAATCCGGACCGGTCTGCCAGTCATGATGTTTTTCCTCATCAGGGGGCGATGCAGCGCGAACTAGCATTAGAAACGGCGCGGCGCAATGTGCCAAGCCATTTTGGCTCCGGTCTTGGCGGGGCGGTCGGTGCCTTGTATAGGCTTTGGTTGGGACCTGTGCTGGAGAAATCCGATGATGGCTGAATTTTTGGCGCCGCTTTTGGCGATAATGCACGGTTTGGCCGCCGGCTCGATCACCGTGCACGTATTGTTGAATCATCGCGAGGTGCGGTCCGCCATTGGCTGGATCGGTCTGGTCTGGCTCTCGCCTTTCGTGGGGTCCTCCATTTATCTGGCGTTCGGCATCAACCGCACCCAGCGCCGGGGCACACAGATCAGCCTCGGCCTCAATGAATATACGGCGCACAATAAGGACGAGCAGGTGCTGGAGCCCGGCCATCCGGAAAATATCGCCGTGCTTGCCCGTGCGGCGCGGTCCATTGCCCGCCTGCCGCTGGCGCGGGGGAACAGCCTTAAACTTCTGCGCGATGGTGACGCTGCCTATCCCGCCATGCTTGAGGCAATCAATAAGGCCGAAACCAGCATTGCGCTCGCCTCTTACATTCTGGCCAGCGATGAGACCGGCGACAGGTTTGCCAAAGCCCTGATCGATGCCAAACAGCGCGGCGTCGATATTCGCGTGCTCATGGACGGCATTGGCAGCGGCTATTTCCGGTCGCGTATCTTCGATCAGTTGAGTGCCGCAGATATCAAGGTTGCGCGCTTCCTGCACGAATGGCTGCCCTGGCAAATGCCCTTCATCAACCTGCGTAACCATAAGAAATTGCTGATCATTGATGGCACGATCGGCTTTACCGGTGGCATGAATATCAGCGATGACAACGTATCCGGCCCCGATCCGATACGCGTCTGCGATACCCATGCGCGGCTCGAGGGGCCGATTGTCAGCCATTTGATGGCAACCTTCGCCCGCGATTGGGCCTTTACCACCGGCGAGACGCTTAAAGGGGATGCCTGGTTGCCCCAACTGACCGCAAAAGGCCCGGTTGCCATGCGCGGCGTCACCTCAGGCCCGGATGAAAGCGTGGGGCGCATCGAGGCGCTCTGGTCGCTCGCCATCGAGCAGGCTGAGCGCAATGTGCGCATTCTCACCCCGTATTTTCTGCCCGAGGATCGTTTGCTGGAGTTGCTGCGCCGGGCCGCACTGCGTGGGGTCAAGATTGAGATCATCGTGCCCGAACACACCAATCATTTCTATTTCAACTGGGCGATGCGCGCGCATATGGAGGTCATCCCGCTGGATATGATCGACTGCTATCTCGCCCCCGATCCCTTCGATCATTCCAAGTTGATGTCGGTTGATGGGCAATGGTCGGCGATTGGCTCTCCCAATTGGGATGCGCGCAGCATGCGGCTCAACTTCGAGTTTCTGGTCGAGTGCTATGACAGCGAGGCGACACGCGCGATTGACGAGCTGATCGACAGCAAAATGGCAAACGCCAGGCAACTGACGGCAAGCATGCTGAAAGGCCGCCCGCTGGCGGTCCGGTTGCGCGATGCCAGCGCCCGGTTGTTCCTGCCTTATCTTTAGTGTGGATTAGCCTTTGGTGATCACAATGCCGGGAGTGGCATTGTGATGCATTGCATCGGCCACGCCGGGCGTTACAAAGCAGCTAACCGAGGAGTTGTGATGCTGAGTTTTTCGCTGCCACTGGTATTTGGTGCAGGTGTGCTGAGTTTTCTCAGCCCGTGTGTTCTGCCTTTGGTGCCGCCATATCTCACCTATATGAGTGGTGCCTCGTTTGAGCAATTGCGCACGGATAATGTGGGCACTGGCGCGATCTGGCGCAGAGGCGTCTTCACCTCGCTGTTTTTCGTGCTCGGCTTCTCGGTCATTTTCATCACGCTGGGGGCCACCGCCACCGCCTTTGGGCAGGCTTTCCGCCAGATATTGCCGGTTTTGACACCGGTTGCCGGCGTCCTGATCATCCTCATGGGCCTGCACTTTCTCGGCGTCTTCCGCATTGGCCTGCTCGACCGGCAATTGCGCCATCAGGGGCCGGGCGCGGCCAGCGGGCCTTTGGGCGGCTTTATGCTCGGCCTGGCGTTCGCCATCGGATGGACACCCTGCATCGGCCCGGTGCTGGCCGCTGTGCTGTCAGTCGCCGCCTCGCAGGATTCGGCTGCAGAGGGGGCATGGCTCCTCGCTGTCTATTCGGCAGGGCTCGGTGTGCCCTTCATTCTGGCCGGGATTGCCATTGGCCCATTCCTCAGCTTTTTCAACGGCTTCAAAAAGCATCTTGGCCGGGTGGAAAAGGTCATGGGGGCGTTTCTGGTCCTCACCGGCCTGCTGTTCATCACCGGTCAGTTCACGCGGTTGTCCTATTGGTTCCTTGAAACTTTCCCGGCTCTCAGCCAGTTCGGCTGAGCGGCGTTAAGGCAAACCCGGACAATCGTTTCCCAAAGCAACAGCTCGTTCATATACTTACCCCATACTGCCGGAATCAATTTGCAGATTTCCAATATGAGGATCAGATGGCGCGGGAGACGTCAGGACAGGGGGTGGGCGAGATCAGCGGGCATGCCAGCCCCGGGCTTGCGCATGTCTCCAATATTGCCGACCTCGCTATTGTCACCACAAACAATCCCGCCGAGATCGAGCAGGACTGGCGGGCGCTTGAAGCCGGGGGCATCGAATCACCGGGCCAGTCATTTGATTTCCTGACCCAGTGGATCGCCAGCTTCGGCATTCCGCAAAGCGCGCAATTATTTGTTGTGGTCAAAGACGGCGGTTTGCCGGTGCTCGCCTTTGCCCTCCATCGCACCCGCCTTTGGGGCATGAAGGCGCTCGCAGCCTTCCCCGGCGATCATGTCGGCACCAACGCACCATTGGTCAATCTCGCCTATATGCGCGCCATGTCACCCGCAGCCCGCAAGGCCTTGTGGCAAAAGGTGCAGGGCGCGCTTGATGGGGCGGATCTGGCCTATTTGTGCTGCCTGCCAGAAACCCTTGGCGGCATTGACGGGCTTTTCGCCGATCTGGGCCAGTCCGTTGTCAGCGATGAACTGCACAGGGCCGTGTTTGACAGCTGGGAGCAATGTGACCGGCTTCAGCGCACCCGCTCGCGCCGCAAGCATGACAAGCAGCAAGGGGCCAAGCTGGCGGCCATGGGCGAGATCGGCTTCGACATTGTTGAGCAAAGCGAAGATCTGCCGGAAATCCTTGATTGCATGTTCCGCCAGCGCAATGACCGCTTCCGCGAACTGGGCATACCCGATCCTTTCAACGATGCAGCAATCCGCAGATTTTACGCTGCAGCCTTCACCGGCGGCAAAACCCTCAAGGGCCGGATGCATGTGCTGCGCCTGAACGGGGAGATCGTTGCGACCCGCTATAATCTGGTGCATGGCAACCGCATGTTCTGCCTGATTTCCGGCATGAGCACGGCACCGAAAATCCAGCCCGGTTCCCCCGGCAAGCAATGCCTGCTCAGGGTCATGCAAACCGAATTCGACGGCGGCTATGCCATGTTCGATATGGGCGCGGGCATGACCGATGAAAAACGCCACTGGTGCAACGAACATATCGTCTTGCGGCACCATTACCTGCCGCTGACCCTGCGGGGCCGCATATTCGCCGCCAGCCACAGCACCTATCAGCGTTTCAAAAACATCGTGAAATCAAACAGCCGCACCTTCGCCGCATTCAAAAGTCTCAGGGCACGCCTCAAGGGCCGCCGCTAAGCCCTAGAACAGCTTGAGCGCCCGCATGGAGCTGTGGCCGGAACGCCCGATAATAATGTGATCGTGCACGGTAATCCCCAGCGGCGTCGCCACATCGGCAATAGCCCGGGTCATTTGCACGTCAGCGGGTGAGGGGCTGGTGTCGCCCGAGGGATGATTATGCACCAGGATCAGCGCCGTGGCCGAGAGTTCGAGGCTGCGCCGGATCACCTCACGCGGATAAACCGGTGTATGATCCACCGTGCCCACCTGCTGCACCTCATCGGCAATCAGCTTGTTCTTCTTGTCCAGAAACAGAATCCGGAATTGCTCATGCGTTTCAAACGCCATCTGGCTGCGGCAATAATTGATCAGTTCCGCCCAGGATGACAGCATCGGCCGGTCCGGTATCTGGTCGCGGGCAAACCGCTGGGCGGCGGTCATGATCACCTTCAAATCGATAACCGCCGTCGGCCCCAGCCCGTCAATTTCCTCAAGCAGATGCGTCGGCGCCCCCAGCGCTTCGGAAAAACTGCCAAACCGCGCCAGCATGGCTTTCGCAATCGGCTTTGTGTCCCGGCGGGGCAAAAGCCGGAACAGGATCAGTTCAAGCAATTCATAATCTTGCAGCGCGGCCCCGCCGCCATCGATGAACCGCTGGCGCAGCCGGTCGCGATGGCCATGATAATGGGCGCGCTGCTGGTCTTCGGCAAAGCCGCCGAAAGGGGCGGGATTGTCGGGGTCTTCCGTCATTTCCGGCGGGCGGCCAATGGGTTGAAAAGGCCCCCCGGGGAGAGCGTGAAAATCTCGCAGCCATCTTCAGTAATGCCAAGCGAGTGCTCGCATTGGGCCGAAAGCGTGCGGTCGCGGGTCACCGCGGTCCAGCCATCGGATAGCACTTTCACATGCGGACGGCCCAGATTGACCATCGGCTCGATGGTGAAAATCATGCCCGGCTTCAGTTCAACCCCGGTGCCCGGTGTGCCAAAATGCAGAATATTCGGCTCGTCATGAAACAACTGGCCAAGGCCATGGCCGACAAAATCGCGCACAACGCTGGCCCGTTCGCCCTCAACAAGCGCCTGAATAGCCGCGCCGATATCGCCGGTCGTATTGCCCGGCCTGGCCATCGCAATACCCGCCTCAAGGCTTTCATAGGTGATATCGATCAGCCGTTCAGCCTTGCGGGAAATTTCACCCACCGGATACATCCGGCTTGAATCTCCATGCCAGCCATCAACCACAAGTGTCAGATCGATATTGACAATATCGCCATCGCGCAGCGGCTTTTCCGAGGGGATGCCGTGACAAACGACATGATTGATCGAGGTGCAGATGGAATGGCGGAACCCGCGATAGAACAGCGTGGCCGGCTTGCCGCCATGGTCATGCGCAAATTCAAATGCCAGCCGGTCCAGCTCCAGCGTCGTCACGCCGGGGCGCACTTCGTCCACCAGCATATCAAGGGTTTTCGCCGTCAGCGCACCCGCCCGGCGCATGCCGTCAAAACCTGCCGCGCCATGCAGCGGAATAACACCAGGGGAACGCCGCGCATTGCTCTGCGCATCAATGTAAGTGACCATCTTCAACTCCGTCGCCGATACTATACCTAACGCGGGCGCTATCTGATGGGAAGAGCGTCGGCGAGCAGGATTTTTTCCGGTGTGATTGTGCAACTATAGCACAGGATTTCCACTCCCGCTTCCCGCGCCGCATCAAAAGCAGCGCTATAGGCCGGGTCAACATCCGGTGCCAGTGAAAATCGGGTGCAGTCAGTGCGTTGCACCAAATAGAGATTGGCCGCGCGATGGCCCTGTTCAACCATGCGGGTCAACTCGCGAAGGTGTTTTGCGCCGCGCAAAGTGGGGGAATCGGGAAATTCGGCAAGTCCCGCCCGGCGCGACAAATGCACATTCTTGACTTCAAGATAGCAATCAGGCCGGTCGGGGGCGCTCAGCAGAAAATCAATCCGGCTGTTCTCGCCATATTTCACCTCGGCGCGATGCTGCGCATAACCGGCAAGTTCGGCAATGCGCCCGTCAGCCAGCGCCTCACCAACGATCTTGTTGGGATAGCTGGTATTGATGCCCACAAGCCCGCTTTCAAGCCCCACAAGTTCCCAGCTCCATTTCAGCTTGCGATTCGGATTGGTGGCCCTCGACAGCCAGACATCGGCGCCGGGCATGGCCAGACCGGTCATCGCGCCCGGATTTGCGCAGTGCACGGTGACGATTTCGCCATTTTCCATCGCCACATCGGCAAGAAATCGCTTATAGCGCTTGATAAGGGTGCCGCGCACCATCGGTTGGGGTAATATCACTGTGTTTGCTTGACCTTTGCGGAAGGGGCGGGCATCCATCTCTTTTCACCACGGTTTAAAGACCGGTCAACCCAAGAACGGCAATTATGAGCGCAACGCCGACATCAAATCCCGTCACCGCAGGCATGCTGGTTATTGGCGATGAAATTCTATCCGGACGCACCAAGGACAAGAATATCGGAACAGTCGCCGATTTTTGCACCGAGATGGGCATCGAGCTGCGCGAAGTGCGCGTGGTGGCAGACGAGACCGACGACATTGTCGCCGCGATCAACGCATTGCGCACCCGTTATACCCATGTCTTCACAACCGGCGGCATCGGCCCCACCCATGACGATATCACCGCCGATGCGGTGGCGATGGCCTTTGAAGTAGCGCTGCCCATCAATGACGAGGCGCGCGAAATCATCGAGACGCGGCTGCGCAAGGTCAATGTCGAGATCAACCCATCGGTTCTGCGCATGGCGCGTATCCCTGAAGGGGCCACGCTGATCGCCAATCCCGTCTCTGGTGCACCCGGTTTCCGCATGGGCAATGTCCATGTCATGGCCGGTGTGCCCAAGATCATGCAGGCCATGCTCAACGAGATCGCCAAAACGCTGACGTCAGGCCGCAAAATGTTGTCGCGTGAGCTGCCATGCGGCGTGGGCGAAAGCACCGTCAGCACAGGCCTGGGCGAAATCCAGACCGAATACCCAGCCGTCAAGATCGGCAGCTATCCGCAAATGGTCAATCCGCAGCGCGATCCGGATGTGGCACCAGTCTATGCCTATATCGCCTTGCGCAGCACCAATGAGGCGCTGCTCGATGAGGCAACGGCCAAGGTCAAGGCGCTGATCGACCGGCTGCATGCCGAAAAAGGAATTACATTGTCCGAGGAACCCAAACCATGAACCCGGCCCACAAGTCTTTCCCCGTCACCTGGGATCAGTTTCACCGCGATTCCCGGGCGCTTGCCTGGCGTTTGATGGGCGAGGGGCCGTTTGACGCGATTGTTGCCATCACACGCGGCGGCCTGGTGCCGGCCGCCATCGTCGCGCGCGAGCTTAATGTCCGGGTTATCGATTGTGTGGCCGTCAAAAGCTATGACCATCAGAACCAGGGTGGCATCAATGTGCTCAAGGCTGTTGATCCCGAAATCATTGCCGCCGCCAAGGCCGGCAAGAAAGTGCTGATCATCGACGATCTGGTGGATACCGGCGCAACGGCCCGTGTTGTCCGCGAAATGCTGCCCGGCGCACGGCTGGCCACCGTCTATGCCAAGCCCAAAGGGCTCGACATGGTCGATACATTTATCACCGAGGTCAGCCAGGATACGTGGATTTACTTCCCCTGGGATCTTGATGTGACCTATGTCGAGCCGATATCAGGCGGGACGGACTAGTCACAATGAATCTGCGACCGTGGTGGAATTGGTATACACACCAGACTTAAAATCTGACGCCTGTATGGGCATGCGGGTTCAAGTCCCGCCGGTCGCACCACCCCTTCAAACGGCGTGATTCATCGCGCCAGCACATTGACCTAACCTTTGCTGAGGGCAGCATAATGTTGATCAAGCTTGAAGTTCTCGAAGCCATCAAGCGCGGCGATATTACCCTCCAGTTCCGCCGCTGGCGGCGGCGTACGGTCAAGGCCGGGGGCACGCTGAAAACCAAGGTCGGTCTGCTGTCCATCGGCGACATTACCCCGATTGCCGCCACCGATGTGACGAAGGCTGATGCGCAGCGCGCCGGCTTTGCCGATGAGGCCGATTTTCTCAAATGGCTGGATACCATGAAGCCGGGCGAACTCGACCGGATCGAGGTCAGCTATCTGGGGCCAGACCCGCGGGAAACCGCAAGCCCGCAAGCGGATTAAGCCGGGCCGGAACCTTTTCGCGCCTCAGGCGTTGGTTCTGTATGACTGATAAACTGAAAATCGTTGGAATATCGGGAAGTCTGCGCGAAGGGTCGTATAATACCAGCGCCCTGCAGGCTGCCGCCGAACTCGCACCTGAAAATGTGACGCTCGAAATTGTAACCCTGCACGATGTGCCGCTTTACAATGCCGATGTGGAAGCTGAAGGCTTCCCTGAAGAGATTGTGGCATTGCAGGAGCGCCTCGCCGATGCAGATGGCGTGCTGTTTGCAACGCCGGAATATAATTACGGCATCCCCGGCGTCCTCAAAAACGCCATTGACTGGCTGTCTCGCCCGCATGGCGATGCGCCGTTGGCTGGCAAGCCCGCCGCCATGATCGGTGCTACCCCCAGCATTGTCGGCACAGCGCGGGCACAGGCGCATTTGCGTGATGTCATGTACTATAATGCCATGCCGATGCTCTCATCCGCTGAAGTGCTGATCTTTAAGGCCGAAGAGAAATTTGATGCCGGCGGGCGTTTGATTGACAAGGATTCGCGCAATTTCCTTGGCAAGCTGATGCGGGATTTTGCCGACTGGATCGTAAAGACCCGGCAATAGGTTCAGGGCTTGGCCTCAACGGCCAGGGCCGCCAGCGCTTCTGCCACAATCGCCTCAACCGTATCCGCCACCGAGACGGTGATGACATTCTCGTCCGCCGCAGGTGTTTCAAGCGCTTCAAACTGGCTGTCGAGCAGGGTTGCCGGCATGTAGTGGCCGGGCCTGTCCGCCTGCCGGCGGGCAATAATTTCTTTTTTCCCCGCGAGATGCAAAAACACAATTGGCTCGCCAGCTGCCTGCGTCAGGTAATCCCGATAAGAGCGTTTCAATGCCGAACAGGCCGTCACTGACTGACCGCGCTGGTCTGCGGCCTCTTTCATGGCGATGGCAAGGCGGTCGAACCATGGCCAGCGATCATCATCTGTCAGCGGGGTGCCATGGCGCATTTTTTCAACGGCCTCTGGCGCGTGATAATGGTCGCCATCGAGAAACGGCACATTGAGCGCAACGCCAAGGGCGCTGCCAATGGTCGATTTCCCGCTGCCTGAAACGCCCATGACAACGATCAGTCGTGCCCTTGCACCCATATCACTCCCCCGAATGCTGGTTCAGCCAGCCTTAAGCCAAAAACGTATGCCATAGGCAACTACCCCGAGCACCGTAATGCTGGCGGCCCAGATGCCGACGAACCAGGCGAGCCGCTTAACCCATGCTGGAATGCTCAATGGTAGCCGTCCTCACCGGTTTTGCCCCGGAACACCCAATAGGCCCAGCTGGTATAGGCGAGAATGATCGGCAGCATGATCACCGCACCAACCAGCATGAATGTCTGGCTTTGCGGCGGCGCTGCGGCCTCCCAGATCGTCACCTGCCCGGGAATGACATACGGCCAGATGGACACCGCCAGTCCCAAAAGCGTCAACGCAAACAGCCCCAGCGTCAAAAGAAATGGTGCCAGTTCACGCCCAAGGGCCAGACTGCGGAAGAATTGCCATGTGGTGAGCGCCACCAGAAACGGCACAATGCCGGCTGCCAGAATCCCCGGCCAGGCAAACCAGCGCGTATAATAATCGGCCTCCAGAAACGGCGTCGCAATGCTGACCACACCAATGGTGATGACCAGCCCCGCACCCAGCAAACGCGCCTGCCGATAGGCCTTTTGCTGCAATTCGCCCTCGGTTTTCAAAATCAGCCAGGTTGCGCCCAGCAAGGCATAACCCACCACCAGACTTAAGCCGGTCAAAAGGGTGAACGGCGTCAGCCAGTCCCACCAGCCACCAGCATAGGCACGGCCGGAAACGGTGATGCCCTGCAACAGGGCACCAAGGGTAATCCCTTGCGCAAAGGTCGCCACCAGCGAGCCACTGAAAAAGGCAATATCCCATGCCGCGCGATGGCCGGGGTCCTTCCAGCGGAACTCAAACGCCACACCGCGAAACACCAAAGCCAGCAACATGGCAATCAGCGGCGCATAGAGTGCCGGCAGAATAACCGCATAGGCGAGGGGGAAGGCGGCCATCAGCCCGCCACCACCCAGCACCAGCCAGGTTTCATTCCCATCCCATATCGGGGCGATGGTATTCATTGCCACATTGCGCTGCGGGCCCGGTTTGAGGGTTGGGAACAAAATGCCGATCCCAAGGTCAAAGCCGTCCATCACCACATAGGCAACGATGGCAAAAACAATGATGCCGGCCCAGATCACAGTCAGGTCAAACGGAAAACCAGTCATTGCGAAACCTCCTCGCCACCATGTGCCAGTCCGGCCTGTGCCGGGGTAATGCCTGCTGACCGGGTCGGATGCGCCGGTGGGTCGCTCTCATCCATTTGCGGTGGCTTGCCCATCTGTCTGATGATGTAGAGCGTGCCAATCCCGAAAACGATGAAATAGACCACCACAAATACCAGCAGTGAGGTGGCGACCGCCGGCACTTCCAGCGGTGAGACCGATTCCGCTGTGCGCAACTGGCCGTAAACGGTGAAGGGTTGCCGCCCGACTTCGGTCGTGAACCACCCCGCCAGCACCGCAACGAGGCCGGATGGCCCCATGGCGATGGCAAACCGGTGCAGGAGGGGCCAGTCGTAAAGCTTGCCCCGCCAGCGCGCCAGCAGGCTGAACATGCCCAGGGCGAGCATCAGAAAACCAAGCCCCACCATGATCCGGAACGCCCAGAACACAATCGCCACCGGCGGCCGGTCCTCCTTGGCAACAGTATCCAGCCCGTCCAGCGGTGCATTGAGATCATGCTTGAGAATGAGCGACGACAATTTGGGAATCTCGAGCGCGAAATCCACCCGGTCCAGCTTGTCATTGGGCAGCCCGAACAGGATCAGCGGCGCACCATCGGGGTGGCTTTCATAATGCCCTTCCATGGCCATCACTTTCACCGGCTGATGTTCCAGCGTATTGAGGCCGTGCATGTCACCGACAAAAATCTGCACCGGCGCCACAATCGCCGCCATCCACATCGCCATGGAAAACATCACCTGCGCCCCGGCATTATTGCGGTTTTTCAGCAAATGCCAGGCCCCAACCGCCCCCACAATCAGTGAGGTGGTCAGAAAAGCCGCGATCACCGTGTGCACAAGACGATAGGGGAAGCTGGGGTTGAAAATGATTTCAAACCACGACGCATCGGGCACGAACTGCCCCACATCATTGATGGCAAAGCCAACCGGGGTCTGCATCCAGCTATTGGCGCTCAAAATCCAGAACGCCGACATCAGCGTGCCCGCCGCCACCGCGCAAGTGGCGGTAAAATGCAGCCCGCGCCCCACCTTTTTCATGCCGAACAGCATGACACCGAGAAAACCCGCTTCAACGAAAAAGGCCGTCAGAACCTCATAGGCCATCAACGGGCCGATAATCGGTCCTGTCTTGTCCGAGAACACCGACCAGTTGGTGCCGAACTGATAGGACATGACAATGCCCGAGACCACGCCCATGGCAAACACCACAGCGAATATCTTCACCCAGTACTTGAACAGCGTCATGTAAACGCCGCGCCCGGTGGCCAGCCAAAGCCCTTCCAGCACCATCAGAAAACTGGCCAGACCAATGGTGAAAGCGGGGAACAGAAAATGGAAGCTGACCGTAAAGGCAAATTGTATGCGTGCCAGCAACAGGGCTAATTCGTGGTCGACCATGACATGTCCTTCCGGGCATCAATTTCGCTACGCGTGCACCTATTCTAGTATTCTGGGCGTCTGTGCCGATTCCGCGCCGTGTCGCAGTGCGCAAATGCCGCAAGCGATCAAACGCTTATGCTAATGCCCCCATCTACATAAAGAATGTGGCCATTCACAAAGCTCGACGCATCCGACCCCAGAAAAATCGCAGCGCCCACAAGTTCGCTGGTTTCCGCCCAGCGTCCCATCGGCGTGCGGTGTTCCAGCCACGTGGAAAAGTCCGCGTCGGCCACCAGCGCGGCATTCAGTTCCGTCTTGAAATAACCCGGCGCGATGCCGTTGACGTTGAGCCCGTGGCGCGCCCAGTCGGTCGCCATGCCCTTGGTCAGATTGGCCACCGCCCCTTTGGAGGCGCTATAGGGCGCAATGGAGGGGCGGGCGAGGCGGCTCATCACCGAACAGATATTGATGATCTTGCCGCGCCCGCGCCCGATCATGTTTTTGGCCACAGCCTGCCCCACATAGAAGGCGGAGTTCACATTGGTGCGCATCAGCGCGTCAAACTTGTCGGGCGGAAAACTCTCAAGCGGTGCCCGGTATTGCATGCCGGCATTGTTGATCAGAATGTCGATCGCCCCGATTTCCGCCTCGGCATGGGCAATCGCTTCATCAACGCTCTCGGGATTGGTGACATCAAAGGCCAGCGCCGTCACTTTCGCGCCCGCATCGGCCAGGTCCTGTGCCGCATTGCCCAGCGCCTTTGTGTTCCGCCCGTTCAGAAGAATTTCCGCCCCGGCACCCGCCAGCCCTTCAGCCAGCGCCCGGCCAATGCCCCGGCTGGAGCCGGTAATCAGGGCGCGTTTGCCCGTCAGGTCAAACATGGAAAGGCTGTGCATGCAGGTGTCTCCCCTATGCCCCGCGCCGCAATTGTGCACGCCGGGGCTTGATCCCGAACCGCGCCTGTCCGATAACCATGCTCTACCGTACACACGGGGATTATCGTTAAATCTATTCAGACGCAGGTGCAGTTTGTGCTGACATGCCGCTGCATGTCCAGTGTTCAGGACAACGCCCGCACGCGTATTCCCATCTTCAGGAGGATTTCATGTCGACTGCTGATATTGGTCTGATCGGCCTTGCCGTTATGGGCTCAAATCTGGCCCTCAATATTGCTGAAAAAGGCCACACCATCGCGGTCACCAACCGCACTGCGTCAAAGATCGACGATTTCATCGCCAATGCGGGCGATCTGGCAGACCGGATTATCGGCAAGGCCGACCTGGTTGAGTTTATTCAAACGATAAAACGCCCCCGTTCCATCATCATCATGGTCAAGGCCGGACAGCCGGTTGACGACATGATCGAGCAGCTTCTGCCCCATCTCGACAAGGGCGACGCCATTATCGAATGCGGTAATTCGCTGTTCACCGACACCCAGCGCCGCTTCGATTATCTCACCCCCAAGGGTATCGGCTATCTCGGTGTCGGCGTGTCCGGCGGCGAAGAGGGGGCCCGTCACGGTCCCTCAATCATGGTCGGCGGCTCCAAGGAGCAATGGCACAATGCAGAAGCGGTGCTCACCGCGATTGCCGCCAAGTTCAACGGCGAAAGCTGCTGCGCCTATCTCGGCGAAGGCGGCGCGGGCCATTTCGTCAAAACCATCCATAACGGCATCGAATATGCCGACATGCAAATGATTGCCGAAGTCTATGGTGTCATGCGCGATGGTCTGGGCATGAGCCCGAGCGAATGCGCCAAAGTGTTCAAGAAATGGAATGAGGGGCCGCTCAATTCCTATCTGATCGAAATCACCGGCCACGTCCTCGATTACACCGACGATAAAACCGGCAAACCGCTGGTCGATCTGATTCTCGACAAGGCCGGGCAAAAAGGCACAGGCCGCTGGTCCGCCATCGCCGCCCAGCAAATGGGCGTGCCTGCAACCGCCATTGAAGGGGCAGTCGCCGCGCGTTCCGTCTCCTCGGTCAAGGATGAGCGGGTTGCAGCTGAAAAAGTCTATGGCAAGCCCTCAGCCGGCAGCGCGGATGTTACCCTCGAAGATCTCGAAAAAGCGCTTCTGGCGGGCAAGATCGTCGCCTATGCACAAGGTTTTGCGGTGTTGCAAAAGGCCTCGGAAGAAAACGGCTGGGCCCTGCCACTGGCCACAATCGCCAAGATCTGGCGTGCAGGCTGCATCATCCGTTCCCGCTTTCTTGACCAGATGTCCGCAGCCTATGCCAAGGGCGGTAATCAGAACCTGCTGATGGTGCCGGATTTTGTCGCTGTCATGCAGGATTCGCACACAGCCTTGCGCAAGGTTGTGGCTGCGGGTGCCCTGGGTGAATTTCCGCTGGTCTGCCTGTCTGCCTCTCTCAGCTATTTCGATAGCTATCGGCAGGCCCGTGGCACCGCGAACCTTATTCAGGGGCAGCGCGATTTCTTCGGTGCCCATGGTTTCGAAATGCTGGATCGCGAAGGCGAGCAGCATGGCGTATGGCCCTCAACGCTCGATAACTAGGGCCAGCAAGCTAACCAGTCTGCAGGCCGGGCACATCGTCGTGCTCGGCCTTTTCTTTTGGGCGTCCATAGATAATTTTGGCCACGCCATCCCGTTCGTCCGTGCGAATTTCGCGCATGCCCAGCCGTGTGACCACCTGCTTTGAACGGGCATCATCCGCGATGATTTTGGCGATGAGGCGCGGTACGTTGAGGGTCTCAAACGCATAATCTGCAAGGCCGGTCAGCGTTTCATGCGCATAGCCGCGCCCCTGAAACTGCGGCAGGAACTGAAACGAGATTTCGGTATTGGCCCGGTCATGATGCCGGGTAAGCGCGATCAGCCCGATCAGCACCTCGGATTCGGCCAGCCGCACGGTCAACACAAGGCTTTTGCCCTTCACCAGCAAAGCGGCAAACTTGGCCTCAAAATCCTCGGGGCTGATTCTGCCGCCAAGAAATTCCCCGATATCGGGATTGTCATAAAGCTGGGCGACTTCGGCAAAGTCGCTTTCATCAATCGTGCGCAGAACGCAGCGCTGAGTCGTGAACAAGGTAAGCATGGGGTCTGGATCGATGAAGATTGCGACGCTGTTGGGGCAGGAAAACGCCTAAATCATGTATTCTGAAAAAGCGCGTATTCGCCCTTACGCAAGGGCCGCTACACGTCCGGAAATCTCAGGGAAAATCCTAGTTCCGTTTTCGGCGGGGCCGGCGTCTGTCATGCGGCGGGGTCGCGATTTCGCCGGGCTTTGCCATATCCGGCGCATATCTGTCCTGCACCGTATCCGGGCTGCGCCGCAACCCGAAGCGCCAGGAGGCGTAGACGAAAACAGCCGCAGCACAAACCGTCAGAATACCGGCGGCAAAAAACGGCACACCCGGAAAATAGCTCGGCGCGCGCGGCGAGGTGGTGAAAAAGCTGAACAGCTGGGTCGCTGCCACAGGCCCGATAATTGCGGTCAGCGAATTGGCCGCATTGATTGCGCCTTGCAATTCGCCCTGGGTATTGTCCGGCAATTGCCGCGACATCAGCCCGTTGATCGCGGGCCCTGCAAGCCCGGTAAAAGCCCCCACAACCAGATAGCCGTATAATCCAACCGGTGTGTGAATGAAGGCGGTGCCAAAAAACGCGATCGCCCCGGCCAGCATCCCCAGCATCACGGTAACGCTTTCGCCGAACCGCCGGATGACATGGCCAATGAGAAAGCCTTGAATCAACGCAAACAGAATACCGAACACGGCCAGAGACCGCCCGATTTGTGACGAGCTCCACTGAAAGCGCTCGATGGTGAAAAAGTTCCACACAGAGGGATAGCTCTGCCCGGCCATGGCGAACAGAAACAGCGCGCCCAACAGCCAGAGCACGGCCGGATAGCGCCGGAATGCCAGAATCGCGCCGAAGGGATTGGCGCGCTTGAAATCAAACCGGCGCCGGTTGCGCATGGTCAGGCTCTCGGGCAGCACAAACAGACCGAACAGCAAATTGGCAAAGGCCAGTGCCGCCGCCGCATAAAAGGGCGCACGCGGACTGAACTCGCCCAGTTCGCCACCAACGACCGGGCCGATGATAAAGCCAAGACCAAAGGCGGCACCAATCAGGCCAAACCGCTGTGAACGCTTCTCCGGCGGTGTGATGTCGGCGATATAGGCGGTTGCCGTGCTCACGGCCGCGCCGGAAATCCCGGCCAGCAGCCGCCCGAGAAACAGCCAGCCGATTGAAGGGGCAAACCCCATCAGCAGATAATCAATTGTCAGCCCCAAAAGAGACAGCAGCAAAACCGGACGTCGCCCGAACCGGTCGGATAAATTGCCCAGAATGGGCGAGAAGATGAATTGCATCAACGCATAGACAAAGACCAGATATCCACCCAGCACCGCGCCCTGGGCAACAGTATCGCCTGTCAGTTGCAGAATAAGTTCAGGCAGAACCGGCAAGATGATGCCAAGCCCCACCATGTCCAGGAGGATGGTCGTCAGGATAAAGACAAGCGTGAGCTTTGAATCGCGGGCTAAAGTCATGAATTGAGTCGCTTTGTCTCTTTGGTTTGGTCACTTGACACAGGCATTGCCGACAACGCAAGCGCGGCAGATATGATGCAAGCCGCCCCGGCACGCTAGAGGTGCCGCATAGCAACAACATGGCGGCGGCCCGCCACAGTTTCAACGCGTGACCGGATCGTGGTCATAAAGCCAGCCAAGCCGCTTTAAATGTCCCGTTGGTCCCTGCAATCGCACAACCGCATCACGGGCGAGCGACAAGGGGCGACGCATGTGAAAAACCCGGCCATTGGCCTCAGACATGGCCGCAACACGTGTCACCCGCGCCCGCCTTGCCGTTTCAAACTGTTCGAATGCCGCCTCGGCATTGCTTTCCGCCATCAGCATCGGGGCCAGCATGACAGCGTCTTCAATACCCATCGCCGCGCCCTGCGCCTGAAACGGCAGCATGGCATGGGCCGCGTCACCGATCAGCCCGATACGGCCCATGTGCCAGCGCGGTGTTGATACCGCTGCCAGCGGCCAGTGCGTCCATTCGTCAGCCCGTTCGAGAATCGAGGCGAATCGTGGATCGCGCCGGGCCTTGGAAGGCAGGTTGGGGGCGGGGCGAATGCCGAACCCAAGCGACAGCGGCTCCCGGGCGAACAGGGCGATGTTGATCTTGTCGCGATGGGGCATTGGATAGGCGACGGCATGAAAGCCGGGACCCCAGAGCAAACTCGTATGCGTGGTCGAGAGGCCCGGCGACAGCGCATCGAGATCAACCAGCGTCCGCCAGGCGACATAACCTGAATAAGAAGCTTCACCGCCTGAAAGGAGCGCAGTGCGGGTGTGCGAGCCGACACCATCCGCACCGATAAACGCGTTCGCCTTGACCGGCTGTTTGTCTCCGCCGGGCTTGTCGATGACAATTGAAACGCCGTCGGCCGTGTTGGTGGCCGAGAAATCGCGAATACCGAACTGCATGTCGACATTGGCAAATGGCTTGCACGCCTTGAATAGCGCCTGCGCCAGATCGGCCCGGTGCATCACGGCATAGGGCAGGCCGAAGCGCTCACGCGCTGTCTCGCCCAGCACCAGTGAGGTGAGGGGCTGTTCATGCCCGAACGGGTAGATATCGATGCCATCCGGCTCAAACGCCACCTGGCGCAGGGCCTTGTCGAGACCAAGCGCATTCAGTGCCCGGCGCGCATTGGGGCTGATTTGCAGTCCCGCGCCGAATTCCTGCACCGCATCATTACGTTCAAGAATGGTAACCCGCGCACCAAGCTTTGCGAGCGCAAGCGCAAGCGTCAGCCCGGCAATACCGGCCCCGGCGATATAGATATTGCGATGGGGCCTGGCGGCCATGAGCGTAAAACTAGGCTGTTACGGGAGTAAAAATGGCCGATAGCGGATTCGCGGACCCGGCCTTCAATTTGGAATTATAGACATAATGGGTCGAGCAATACGGGCAGACAATCTCGTTGTCCGCGCCCATGTCCAGATAAACATGCGGATGGTCAAACGGGGGCAGGGCACCAATACACTGGAATTCCTTCGCACCGATTTCGATTTGTGCAACACCGTCGGTATTGTGAAAGTGTGGAACGCCACCATGTGCCATGTGATTTGCCCTTCAGCCGTCAACGAGCCGGACCATAACGAAGCGAAAGCCGAAATGCCAGACCCATCGCATGCCTTTTGACATGGTTGGACTATCAGCCGCAGCTTGCTATGACGCGAAAATATCAATCACCACCCCAACCACCAACCCAGTGAGGCGCCCGTGCCAAAGTTCACATCCGAAGGCTTCGAGATTGCCTATGAAACCTATGGCGAAGGCCCGCCCGTGGTTCTGGTCCATGGCTTCGCCTCCAGCGGTCAGGTCAACTGGGTGGCAACGGGCTGGGTCGAAACCCTGACCGAGGCTGGCTATCAGGCCATAACCATCGATAACCGCGGGCACGGCCAGTCCGAAAAAATCTATGATTCGGAATATTACAGCGCCCGCGAAATGGCCAAGGACACCATTAACCTGATCGATCATCTGGGCATCGGCCCGGCTGTGCTGCTTGGCTATTCCATGGGCGCGCGCATTTCCGCCTTCGCCGCCCTCGACGCGCCGGAAAAGGTGCGCGCGGTGATTTTCGGCGGGCTGGGCATCAACATGATTCACGGCATGTCGAACTCAGAAGAGATTATCGAGGGGCTTCTCTCACCCGCCTTGTCCAGTGTAACCCACAAGACCGCCCGGCAATTCCGCATATTTGCGGATCATACCCGCAGCGACCGCAAGGCCCTGGCCGCCTGCATGGCGGGATCACGGGCACGGATTTCGGCGGATGATGTGAAAAAAATCAGTGTGCCCGCCCTTGTCGCGGTGGGCAGCGAAGACGATGTGGGAGGGGCGCCAGAACCCTTGGCCGAACTTCTGCCACAAGGAGAGGTTCTGGTGATCGAGCGGCGCGATCATATGCGTGCAACGGGAGATCCGCAGTTCAAGACAGGCGTTCTCGCCTTCCTGCAACGTCATCCCTGATTAATGAAACTGTCGTGAACCTTTTGTTTTCGACGCGCTTATACTCTATATATCTAGCTCGAAAACCGGAGAGCAGCATGGTCAGTTCGGCAAAAACAAAGAGCGCGGTCAAATCGGTCGATCCGGTTTGGGCAGCGATCGTTGAAGGCGCGCATCAGATTGTCGCCGATGAAGTCTCGCTCGCCAGCATGGTCGCAGCGACAGTTCTGAACCATGACAGCTTTGAATCAGCGCTCGCCTTCAGGCTGGCGGAGCGCCTTGATCATCGTGACGTTTCAGCGGACCTGTTGCGGCAGGCTTTCGACGACATCATAAATTCAGCGCCCGAAATCGGCATGGCGGCCCGCGCCGACCTCGCGGCAACCCTCGAGCGCGACCCAGCATGCCACCGCGCCATTGAGCCGTTCTTGTATTTCAAGGGCTATCACGCCCTCCAGACCCATCGCTTCGCCCATGCGCTTTACAATCAGGGGCGCCGCGACATGGCGCTTTACCTGCAAAGCCGGGCCAGCCAGGTGTTCCAGACGGACATCAATCCGCGCGTTGTCATGGGCAAGGGCATCATGCTCGATCACGCCACCGGTCTGGTGATTGGTGAAACGGCCAGCGTCGGTGATAATGTCTCCATCCTGCAAGGCGTCACCCTCGGCGGCACCGGCAAGGACGATGGCGACCGTCATCCCAAGGTCGGCTCCGGCGTGCTCATCGGCGCAGGCGCCAAGATCCTGGGCAATATCACCATCGGCAATTGCGCGCGCATCGCGGCAGGCTCGGTCGTGCTCAAGGATGTCCCCTCGCAAAAAACCGTCGCCGGTGTCCCCGCCAAGATTATCGGCGAGGCAGGGTGCGCCCAGCCGGCCTCTGTCATGGACCAGATGGTGCTGTCCAGCATCGACAAGTAAGCAATCGCTGCCTGTGATCGGCGGGGAAAAACACCGCGCGGCATTGGTTTGAAGGCCCTGAGCCGCTAGAACCGCCCAAAGCCAATACGCGAAATTGAAGGAACGGCCCGTGGAACATCAGGAAATCATCAAGCTGCAGACCTATTTGCAGCAGAAATTCGGCAATGCCGCCATCGATGTGCGCCCCCGGCCACGCAAGGACGATTCTTGCGAAGTTTATCTGGGCGAAGAATTCATCGGCGTGCTCTATCTCGATGATGAAGACGGCGACCGGTCCTACATGTTCCAGATGGCCATTCTCGACGTCGATCTCGACGAAGTCAGCTAAACCTTGGCGCGCCGGTTGGCCGGCGCGCTAAAGCCCGTCGATCTTGGCCAGCCATTTGCCGGCTTCGGTATCAAAGCGCTTCCAGTTTTCCATCAGGCGCATATCAAACACATAGGTCACCGCGACCTCATTCCCCGCCACAATTGTCCTGACACAGCTCGCCGGCTGGTCAGCCATCACCGGCTGCATGCATTTGGTCACAAATGGATTGGCTGAAAGCGGATCATACCAGACCGTCTCCTTGGCAAACCCGCCTTCTTCCCGGAGTGGCTTGCCCACAAGCCCCGGCGGCCCCTCAAGTTGCTGCGGCAAAAACTTGTGCAGATAAACAGCATCAAGCAACCGCGCGCTCGAACGGGCCCGGCTGCGCGGCGATAGTGTAACCATCACCTCGCGCATGTGATTGTCAGGGCCGAGCGGCAACGCAAAAATCAGGTCAACCTTGTCCGAAAATCCCGCCACCCGCTGGTCTTCAAAGCGAAACCATGCCGGTGGGATGCCCAGCTTGTGCCCGCCAATGATTTTTTCCACACTTGGCCCGGCTGTGCGCAGGTCCGGCAGATGCACCTGCTGTCGGCCCGCCGCATCGAGCAGATAAGCGGCACCAATGCCCACGAGCATGACCACAAGCGCAATGACGCTCAGATTGAACGCAACATGTGACTGATGAGAACCGGCAGCGTCCTTGCTGTAGGTGTCGGGGCTGGCCATGCGCCGTCGTTAACCAATTTGACTGAGTTCTAATGACTGTCAATTAGGGGGCTGATATGCTTAATGAATAGTTAAAATTGGCCGGCAGGGCCGCGTTTTGGGGAAATGAACAATGGTGATCAATGAATTTGGCCTTGCAGTGTTCATCATGGCTGTGGGGCTGAGTGCGGCCGGGGCAGGCACGCATCTCTATCAATTCGTGTCACAGTCGCAGGCCGAGCTGAGTTATGCCGGCAAAACCTACATTCGTTCGCTGGGCAGCCTCGCATTCAGCTTCATTTGCGGGCCCTATATCATGCTGCAAATGGGCTTTCGCACCGAGCCGGGGCAGTCCATTTCCGCCACATCAATGTTGCTCGCGTCTTTCGTCGCCTTCGGCTGGGCCTTCATCACCGGCCTGTTGTTGATGAGCATCTGGTTGGCTGCTCGCGGCATGTAAATAAAAAAACGCCCCGGGCCAAAGGCACCAGGGGCGTTTTCTTTTAGGTCTGCGGGCATGTCAGGGGGAGGGCAGACCCGGGAGCTTGTTCTGCTGGTCAGCGGCTCGCAAGGATTGTGGTGCGGTCATCATAGATGTCGACCCACTGGCCGGCGTCATATTGCGACTGCCGTTTGACATAACGGTAGGGCGTGTCATTCCAGAGTTTGATCATGCCTTCCTGATTATCAAGGATCAGGTCGCCGCGGTCGGTGCGGGCCATCAGCACGGCATGGCCCTCGCCATTTTCCTGGCGCACGACGGCAATCATCAATGTCGACGCAGCCCAGCCCGCTTCAATCAGCGCGCGCCGCTTGGCCAGAACATAATCCTCACAATCGCCATAGGCGGACGGATAGGTCCAGAATTCCTTGACCTGATAAAGGTCTTCATCCGTCATCGGCTTGATGGATGTGTTGTAAAAGCTGTTGACCGCAAGCAATTGCTGCCATTTCGCATTCGAGAGCTCTTCCGCCGCAACAAAACGGGCATTGATCGTGCACTCAGCGGGCCGCGTGCGGCAAAATTCGGCATGCCCCACCGGAATGCTGGTCTGGCGATCACTCACATTGGCGAAAGCGGCATTGCTGATATCGATGAACCCGGTTGCCCAGGCGCGGTCCGAACTTGCAAGCAGTATGAGCATTAGGATGCCCGCAAGCCCGATAACTTTGTTTATTTGAACAGTCATAATGTGTCTCCCTGACAGGAGGCACACTAGGGATCGGCAATTTCGGCGATCCGAAAACTGATAAGCAGTTTTTAGACGAATTTGAGTCTAATTGAGCCGCCCGAATTCAGGTCGTATTAAGCATGCGCGTGCGCGCGGGTGCATGCTTCGGCAAAACTGGATGCCAGACAGCACAAAACGTCCCGCGTTCAGCGCGCAGGACGTTAAAACCTAAAGAAAAGCAGGGTTTTAGTTAAGCCGCAGGCTTTGCTGGATAACAGTCAGCATTTCCTGCACCGAGCTGAACTCGACGCCGACACCATTATCAAAGTGCCGCACAATCCGCGCCCGCATCCGCCCAAGGGTCACCGGTGTGCCCAAAGCGGGCCGCACGGCAATCTCGATCGCTGCACCCGACAGGGAAATGTCGATAATCTTGCAGTCATAGCGGCGGCCATCATCCAGAAGGATGGAGGAATGGCGATTGTCCGGCACAAGCCGCTCATGCCGCCGGTCTTCAGGCAGATTGAGAATGTCCTTGTTCGCCAGATAGGTCAGCTGTGCCGCCAGTTGCTCGCGCTTGCGCGCCGATGCGGTCAGATCGACAACGAAACCGCCATCGACGATTTCCTTCACAGTGCCTTCAACCCGGCCGAGATGGTCGAGATAGGCAATAACCCGCTCGCCGATCTTGCCGGCGGTCGGCGCAACAACAATCGCGTCGCCCGGCGACATCTCGATAATCTGGCAGGGAAACTCACGGCGATCAGCCAGCATATAGCGGCCTAAAATCGATACACGAACCCGCTGGAAGCGGGGTGCCTCTGTCGAAGCACCCTGTTGCAAGGGCGCGATAGGCTCACGAGTTTCGAAATCGAACATGATGATAAACGGACCACAACCAGAATCAACGGGTCAAGTTTAGCGACTGTTCGTTAAGCGTTGGTAAGCTGCAGCGGGTAAATATCCGCTAGTTGACCGATTATGCCCCTCAGGCGCGGCCACCATCGATAACAGCCAGATGGGCATAACGCCGGGCGCTGTTGCCGTGCACGCGGGCAGGCAGCGGTGCCGGGGCGTCGCTGTCCGGCCACATGGCATTGGCTTCCACCGCCATGGCAATGTCCTGGCCTTCATGCCGCATCGAGGGGTCATCCGGCCAGATCAGCCGCAAACCGGTGATGCGCTGCTCAAGAATGGGCTGCACGCCCAGCCAGTAGGGCTCGTCGAGCGCCGTCATCCCGCCCAGAATGCGCGAGGAGGTGCTGCCATTGTGCCGCAGCGGCATCAAAATGGTTTCAAACGAGGTTTGGGTGCCCACCGCAGTGGTTCCCTGAAAAGTGACAAGTGCGACGGCATGATCCTCGGTGACGGCGCGGATCAGGGTAGAAATGGCGTCGCTGTCCTTGTCGTGCCAGAGCCCGGAGAAGGAGCGCCCTTTAAGCTCACGGCAATAGGAAGAACAAAGATGGGAGCCGGCGAGACGGAACAGAAAGCTTTCCTCGTTTTCGGCGGTCTCTAGAATGAATGTGCTGGCAAGGGCCGTGCGGATGCGGGTCGGATCGATATCACGACGGTCCGGGGCGCTGCGCGAACCACGCAAGCTGTTCCAATAGTCATAGAGCGCTCGTGAAGTCGCTTTTTGCATGTTCCCGCCCATCAGCTTTTCCATTAACGAAGTCTGGGGTTGTGATGCCCCGTTCTGTGCAGTGAATGTCGCAAAACTGGCGCGGAAAATCGCCCTTAAACATTGGTTAAGGTTAATGCGGGCAAGCCAATGTGGACAAAGCTGTGCAATAAATGCACGAAGATCAGAAAAAACAGGGCCCTAGCCAATGAGCGACGATCGCAACAACAATGCCGAGGGCCATCAGCCCATTTTCACCCTGCCGCAGACGGTGCTGTACAGTGTCGCCTTTCTGGTGCTGGTGCATGTCGCAACATTGTTTGTGCTCGATGCCGAGGGGCGCAACCAGCTCATCATCTGGTTTGCATTCATCCCGCTGCGCGTCACTGATTTTGCCGGGGCACCGGGTGGGGCGTGGCCATTGCTCTGGACGCCGTTCACCCATGCGCTGATGCATGCCAGTTGGGAGCATGTGCTGATCAATGCCGCCTGGCTGGCCATTTTCGGTACGCCCGTCGCGCGCCGCTATGGCCCTGTGCTGTTTCTCATTGTCTTTTTTATCAGTGCGCTTGCCGGGGCTTTTGCCTATCTGCTCACAGCCTGGGGGCAGGTTGGGGTGCTGGTTGGCGCGTCGGGGGGCATATCAGGGCTGACCGGCGTGGCTGTCCGGTTCGTGTTTCAGCCTCCCGTCGTTATCGCCCGCGATCCCGAAACCGGTGCGCCGGTAGGGTATGGGCGGCAATTGCTCCCCCTTGCGGGTCTGCTGCGCAATTCGCGGGCGCGGGCCTTTACCCTGATCTGGATCGGGCTGAATGCCATTACCCCGCTTCTGCCACTGGTAACCGGCGGCGGCGGTATCGCCATTGCCTGGCAGGCGCATCTCGGCGGTTTTTTCGCAGGCCTGTTGCTCGCGACCCTCTGTGATCAGCAGGCCAGACGCGAATTTAACCGGAATACACCTCAGTCGGATTAAACAGTCTGGGCTCGCCGGTATCTTCCAGCGCCGCATTTTCGCCTGAAACCGTAACACGGCGGAAAAAGCAGCTTTTGCGGCCCGTATGGCAGGCTGCGCCGCGCCCGGTTTGATTGACATAAACCAGCACCGCGTCCTGATCGCAGTCCGTGCGCATCTCCACCAGCTTTTGCACCTCGCCCGAGGTTTCGCCCTTTTTCCAAAGCTTGCCGCGCGAGCGCGAATAATAATGCACGTCTCCGGTTTCCAGCGTCAGCCGCAAGGCTTCTTCATTCATATGCGCCAGCATCAGCACAACATTGCTGCCCGCCTCCAGCGTGATGGCGGTCACAAGTCCGTTTGTGTCAAAGCGCGGGGCGAAGTCTGTGCCTTCCTCAAGGGCCGCATGGCTGAGGCCTTCAGGGTTGGTGAAGCTGATTGTCATGGTATTTCCTGGGTGTTAGCGCGGTGCGGTGACCATAGCAAAAAACCGGTCGCGTTCCGCCCGCTCTTCGGCAAAAACACCGGTAAATCTTTGGGTGACCGTTTGCACGTCATGTTTATGCACACCGCGCATCGACATGCACATGTGCTCGGCTTCAATCATCACCGCCGCGCCGCGGGGGTTCAGGTGCTCGTTCAGGGCGTCGATAATCTGTGCCGTCAGGTTTTCCTGCGTTTGCAGGCGCCGGGCAAAAACCTCGGTCAGCCGCGCCAGTTTCGACAGGCCCACAACCCCGTCATGCGGCAAATAGGCGATATGCACCTTGCCAAAAAATGGCACCATGTGATGTTCGCAATGGGAATGAAAAGGAATGTCGCGCATCAGAACGATGTCGTCATAGCCACCCACTTCCTTGAACGTCTTTTCAAGAATCGCCTTGGGGTCTTGTTCGTAACCAGCGAACAATTCCAAAAACGCATTGGCAACGCGGGCAGGGGTTTCCTTGACGCCTTCACGTGTGGGGTCGTCTCCAGTCCATGCAATAAGCGTGCGGACGGCGGCTTCAACTTCCGCGCGGCTTGGGCGTCCGGCAGAGCCCGCAATCGCAGGGCCGGCGCTGTCAGGCTTCATACGGGCGTCCATGGGCCGCTCCTCCATCCATGATGCGTAATCAATACGTGTCCGGGATTCAATTGGATCAATTCAGCACCATAGATTGGGACTGGCACTGCGCTGAACCCGCCTTATATAAGGGGGGTGCCGCTTCTCACAAGCAAACAGATTGTACTAAAAAATGGAACTGTCAGACATCTATTCCGACAAGATCCTTGAAATTGCAGGTAAATTGCCCGAAATCCCGCGTCTTGACGCCCCGGATGCCTCGGCGCGCAAAGTCTCGCGTGTCTGCGGGTCAATTGTTGAAGTTGATCTCAATATACGCAATGGCATTGTCGCCGATTATGCGCACGACATTTCTGCCTGTGCCTTGGGGCAAACGGCGTCTTCTGTTGTGGCGGAAAATATCATTGGGGCCAGTACAGCCGAGCTGCGCCAGCTTCGCGACGAAATGTTCGCCATGCTCAAAAACGATGGGCCACCCCCAACCGGTGCCCGCTGGCAGGATTTGAAATATCTGGAACCGGTGCGCAGCTATACCGCCCGTCATGCCTCCACCATGCTGGTCTTTGAAGCGATCGTCGATTGTCTCGACCAGATCGAAAAAGGGCAGGGGCATTGATTGCCCGCTTCTGGGCGCTGGTGGATTTGCCGTTCAAACTGCTCGCCGTTCTGTTGATCACCATTTATCGCTACACGCTCTCGGCGCTCGTTGGCCGCTCGTGCCGTCACTTGCCCACATGCTCGGAATTCACGGCCAGCGCTATCTGGCAGCACGGCTTCTGGCCCGGCGGCTGGATGGGGGCGGCCCGTATCTGGCGCTGCCGGCCCGGCGGCACCCATGGCTATGATCCCGTACCCGAAAAACTGCCCCAGCGCGCACACTGGTATATGCCCTGGCGCTATGGCTACTGGCGGCAAACCGGCGGTAGGGATTAACGCAGCTTTAACGCAAGTGTGTCATGTTGGGGCATCATGGAAGTTGCGCGCAAATCGATGAACTGGATGCCGAAACAGTCGGCCTATAAAGTGGCAGCGCAAGCCGCCGCCAAGCGCCGCACCATGGTTGCCGAATTCCAGGCGAAAAATTCCGCCCTCGCATCCTCGCTCAGCACAACCTTCATCAACAATCTCATGGGCTCGGTCGACAATGCCCGCCAGACCGCAATTGACCGCATTCAGGCGCAGGTCAAGGAAAAGCAGGATGCGTTGAACAAGACCATGGACAGCATCAATATGCTGGCCTGATTGCAGGCAATCGTCTTTTGGGCGCTAGCCGCCTTTCCTTCAAATGCCTTGAAACACTTCCCCCCGCGCGCAAGCAGTGTTAAGCAGCTTCGCTGCCGGGAATAATCCCGGTTTTTTCAATACAATTCTGGAGACGGAACATGATTACGGTAAAATTCCCCGATGGCGCCACACGCGAATATGCGCTGGGCACCACCGGCACCACCGTAGTTGAATCCATCTCCAAGTCCCTGGCCAAGAAAACCGTGGCCATGCACGTCAACGGCGTGTTGAGCGATCTCTCCGATGTGCTGCCCGACGGCGCGGAGATTGCCTTTGTCCTCCGCGATGATGAGGCAGCCCTCGAACTCATCCGCCACGACGCCGCCCACGTGCTCGCCGAAGCCGTGCAGGAACTCTGGCCTTCAACCCAGGTCACCATCGGCCCGGTCATCGAGAACGGTTTCTTTTATGATTTCGCCCGCGATGAGCCATTCTCGGAGGAAGATCTCAAGACCATCGAGAAAAAGATGTCCGAGATCATCCAGCGCGGCGCGGCGTTCACCAAGGAAATCTGGTCCCGCGACGAAGCCAAAAAGGTCTTTGCGGCCAAGGGCGAGGATTACAAGGTTGAACTGATCGATGCGATCCCCGCCGATCAGGACCTCAAGATCTACAAGCAGGGCCAGTGGTTCGATCTGTGCCGCGGCCCGCATATGCGTTCGACAAAAGATGTTGGCCAGGCCTTCAAGCTGACCAAGGTTGCCGGTGCCTATTGGCGCGGCGACAGCAATAACGCCGTGCTCAGCCGTATCTATGGCACCGCCTGGGCCAGCAAGCAGCAGCTTGATGACTATCTGACCATGCTCGAGGAAGCCGAAAAGCGCGACCATCGCCGCATCGGCCAGGAAATGGATCTCTATCATTTCCAGTCCGAAGCCCAGGGCTCGGTCTTCTGGCACCCCAAGGGTTTCGTGCTCTACAATCAGATGGAGGAATATATCCGCCGCCGTCTGAACACGGCCGGCTACAAGGAAATCAAAACCCCGCAGCTCCTCGACAACAAGCTTTGGGAAAAGTCCGGCCATTGGGGCAAGTTCCGCGAGAACATGTTCGTGGTCCCCGACGAGACCCCCTCGACCGAGGAGGGCAAGCCGGTACTTTCGGGCAATGCCAGCCTCATGGCGCTGAAGCCGATGAATTGCCCCGCCCACGTGCAGGTCTTCAATCAGGGCATCAAATCCTATCGCGACCTGCCGCTGCGGCTGGCCGAATTCGGCTGCTGCCACCGCAACGAGGCCCATGGCGCGCTGCACGGCCTGATGCGCGTCCGGCAGATGACCCAGGACGATGCCCATATTTTCTGCCGCGAGGACCAGATCCAGTCCGAAACCGAAGCCTTCTGTGCGCTGCTGGATTCGGTTTATGAGGATCTCGGGTTCACCGAGGTGAAAATCCTGCTCGCCACCCGTCCGGAAACCCGTGCTGGCGAGGATGCCGTCTGGGATCTGGCCGAAAAGGGTCTCGGCGACGCGCTTCGGGCCACCGGCCGTGATTTCGAGATTGCTGAAGGCGAGGGTGCCTTTTACGGGCCGAAGCTTGAATTCCATCTCAAGGATGCCATTGGCCGTTCATGGCAATGCGGCACCCTGCAGCTCGATTTCGTGCTGCCGGAGCGCCTCGATGCCTCCTATATCGCGGAAGACAGTTCGCGCCAGCGTCCGGTCATGCTGCACCGCGCCATTCTCGGCTCGCTGGAGCGTTTTATCGGCATCCTGATCGAGAACCATGCCGGGCGCATGCCGCTCTGGCTGGCCCCGGTTCAGGTCGTGGTGGCCACCATTGTCAGCGAAGCTGATCCTTACGCCCAAAACCTAGTGGCTGAATTGCGCGCCGCCGGCATCCGCGCCGAAATCGATCTGCGCAACGAAAAGATCAACTACAAGGTGCGCGAGCACTCGGTGGGCAAGGTCCCGGTCATGTATGTGGTGGGCAAGCGCGAGGCGGAAGAAGGGGCGGTGTCCGTCCGGCGGCTCGGCAGCGATGGGCAAAAGGTCATGCCTTTTGCGGAAGCCATGAACGAGCTGGTCTCTGAAAGCCTGCCGCCCGATCTGGCCTGATTTTATTCCCGGCGGCGCTGTGTGCCGCCGGTCCATTCCATTTTAGATAAAGGCGACGCCCAGTTCGCGCAGCGTCCGCCAGACAACGCGGCATTGATGCTGCTCATGGCCTGATGCAACCAGCCTGAACGTGTTCGGAATCTGCCCGACCGACAATACCTCGATTTTGGCACCGGTCTCGGACACGTTGCGGATAATGCATTTCGCAGCGCCCCGGCCATGGGTAATCACGGCGGGGATAGCAGCAGTTCTCCGCGGCGAAAGCCGTTTATCACGTTGAGAGCGCACTCTGATAACTCCTCTTTCTGGGGTTTGCTACAGAGGCTGAAAGTGCCCAAAGAACTTTTTGAATAAGCGTGTTTTATCCAGCCAGTTTGAATCAAATGTGATGAATTGCGTTGGGCACGTTTCCCGATGCAGCGGATGCCCTAATAAACGCTCGTCAAAACCTCGATTTCGGTCGGCGATCCGGCATGCACATTGAAGTCGCGATTGTAGACATTGGTGCCACGCTTGGCGACGACCGAATAATCGCCTTCCTCCAGCACCAGCGAGGGAAAGGCGCTGACATTGGAATAAATCACATCACCTTCTGCACTCTTGATCGTCCATTCCACATCGGCAATGGCCTCGCCACCCTCATCGGATACCAGCTTCAGGCTGACACGGGCGGCGCGGTGATAAAGCGTTGCATCGGTAATCTGGCCCGGCTCGACCCTGAGGTCCGCCCGCACCAGGGCGTTGTATTTTCCAAACCGCGAAATGATGTGATAGACGCCCGCATTAAGGTGCACCATGTCGCCGGGTTTGATGCCGTCAGCGACAAGCGAACGATCATGCTCCCCGTCGCTGGTGGCAAAAATATCGAACTTGAGATCATTGTCGGGAATGGGAATATCACCCGAAATCGCCGCCCCAAGGCGTAGCGCTCCTGAATCCAGAATGATCGTCTTGCCTGTAACCCCGGCCTCGATATGCATCGTGTCCGTGGCCTGGGACCGTCCATAGGCCACATGCACCACATAATCGCCCGGCGGCAGGTCGAATACCGCAATGGAATTGACCGACTTGCCCAAAAGGGCGAGCTGCCCGGTCGCATCGGTCTTGGTGTCGAATACCCGCCAGGTCAGCCCGTCAGGAATAATGGCCCCGTCTTCCGATATTTTGGCCGATAGCGTTACCGAAAGCGGCGGGCCGCCAGCACTGGGCGATGATGTTTCCGGCGTCTGCTCGCGGCTGCGCAAGGCTTCAGCCAGCGCATCAAGCGCTGCATTGCCGTGTTCCGGGTCGCCCTGGTTCATTGGCTGCACCGGTTGCGGGGCCACATCCTCGCCACGGTCAGGCCGGGCGCGCGGAATCGGCGGCGTCTCCTGCGCCCAGGCGGCGAGGGGAGCGGTAAGGGAAACCAGTAAAAGAAGAATCAGCAGTCGACGCATTTACAGAACTGAGCACATAAGAAAGGTCCGGGGGATAAAACTTGGTGTGTCTTAACGCTTAGGCTTGGATTGGGGAAAACCTGTGTCATAAGAGGTCTGAATATCAAGGAAAGATCTATGTCTCGAATTCCCGAACTGCTCGACTATCTCAAAACCAGACGTTCTGTCACCCTTCCATTTCTCGCAGAACCCGGCCCAAACCCCGCCGAACTCGAGGAAATGCTCACAATTGCCACCCGTGTGCCCGATCATGGCAAGGTGGCGCCCTGGCGTCTTGTCACCTATTCGGGGGATAAACGCGCGCTTGCCGGTGCCCGCCTTGCCGAAATCGCCAAACGCCGCAATCCGGATATTGAGGCCGTAGCCCTTGAGGCAGAGCAGCAGCGCTTTTTGCCCGCGCCCCTTACGGTCGGTGTCATCAGCACCGCCAGCCCGCACCCCAAAATACCGGAATTCGAGCAGGTGCTCTCGGCCGGTTGCGTTGCCTTCAATCTGGTGCATGCCGCGTTTGCGCTTGGCTTTGCTGCCCATTGGGTCACCCGTTGGTATGCCTATGATGAGGAAGCGGCGCTAATGCTGGGGGCGAAGCCGGGCGAGAAATTTGTCGGCTTTGTTCATATCGGCACGCCGCAAACCACGCTCGAGGATCGCGATCGTCCGGCACTGGCTGATGTCGTGAGCAAGTGGCAGGGCTGACGCCATCGTATAAAAGCTGAAAATCTGGTAGGATTTCCCATCAACCCGTTGGAATCAGCCTGATGGCCGTTCAGTCTATTCGTGTCCCGCCCACACTTGCCGCCGTGCTCAACAGCGCGGGCGAAAAGAATGGCGTTGATTTCGATTACCTGCTGCAAACGGCGATGCGCGAGAGCAGTCTCAACCCGTCGGCAAAGGCGCGCACGTCTTCTGCCGTCGGCCTGTTCCAGTTTCTCGATAATACCTGGCTCGACGTGATGAAGTCCGATGGGCCGCGTCTGGGCTATCAGCGTTATGCAGATGCCATTGTCACAGATGCGGATGGTGATTTCACGATCCCTGACAAAAACCTGCGCGCCGAGGTGTTGAAGCTGCGCGAAAATCCCCAGATTGCCGCCGACCTCGCGGCGGCTTTCACCCGGCGGAATGGGGATTACCTCAGCGAACGTTTCGGGCGCATGCCAAGTGCGGGCGAACTCTATATTGCGCATTTTCTCGGCGCGGGTGGGGCGGCGAAAATGTTCGAGGCGGGGCTGGAAAACCCGGATCAGATTGCCGCCAACCTGTTCCCGCGTCAGGCCGAGGCCAATCGCGCCATTTTCTACGCGAACGGCGAAGCACGCACCATCCGTCAGGTCTATAAGGCGCTGGTGGCCAAACATGATGTGGACGCAGGTGGCGCGCGCCCTGAATTTACGGCCCAGCAAATGGCCGGCGGTGAACTGCCCGGCGGTCCTTTGGTGGCCGCAGACCCGCTGGATATGTCGTTCCGCAGTCTTTTCTCAAGTGAAAATACGCAAGCCGATGCCCAGTCGCCTGTCGCGCCGGGTGCCGCCAGCTCTGGCTTTTTTGTGCAGCTTTACAACAAGTAGGCCGCATTTTTTGCCAGCACCGTTATGGTGAACCAATCTTTAAATCTTAGCGGCTACAGTACCTTCATTCGTTGGAGGTTAGTATGGTTGCGTATCAACAATTCGTGGAACTTTCCGGTTCGGGCGACAGCAATGCGCGGGGGCAGGCAGCGCATTATGCAGCCGTGGCCTTTGTCGGGCACAAAGGCCCTGCCGACGAACAGGCGGCGCTCTATGCGGCCCTGATCGGCTTCCTCGATGATGCTTCAGTGAAGGTGCGGGCGGCGCTGGCTTATGGCCTCTTGCATGCCAAATGCGCGCCACGCCCGATCATGATGTCCCTTTTGCATGACGCCCCGGTCATCGCCCGCGCTGTCGCACAATATTCACCCGTTCTGGTTGATGCCGATCTGTTGTCCATCATCGGCACGGCCGACGAGGCAATGCTCGATGTGATTGCCAGACGCCCGCACTTGAGCACCCGTATCGCGCAGACCTTGCTGACCCGCGATTTGCGCGGCATCACCTTGCAGGTTCTGGGGCGCGACGACGTGACCCTGACCGCCGGCATGCTCGATGAGCTGGCCCGCACCAAGGGCACAGATGCCAAAATTCGCGGTGCCTTGCTCAAGCGCAAGGAACTCTCCGCTGCCGCCCGCTATCAATTGGTCGAGCTGGTGCGCGATGCCTTGTCCGAGGCCCGGATCGTCAAGGGCGCAGTCGCACCCAATCGGCTTGAACGGGTTCTGCGTGATGCAACCGACAACGCCATGACAGCCATTGGTGAGCGGGAAGCCGGCGCGGCACGCGGCGCTTTTTCCGCGCAAATGGTCAAGGAAGACCGGATCAATCCGCGCCGCATGTTGCACGCCATCGTCAATGGCCATGTGCTGTTTTTTGCGGATTGCGTGGGCATTCTGGCCGATACCCCGCGTGAGAAGGTTTTCACCATTCTTGATCGGGGCAGCCGCGCGGCGCTCAATGCGCTATTTGCCAAATGTGGATTGTCAGCGCCCATGCGTAACCTGTTGGCGCGACTCGTGTCTTACGCCCGCCGGGCTGACCTTTCGGATGATCTGGCGGCCCGCCATTTCGTCGTCACCGCCTTGATCGACGAGTTGATCGAAGAGCATGGCGGCGATATCCCGGTCGATCTTGAAACAGCCTTTGCCTATCTCAACGAGCAGAATATCGGCTTGGCGCGCATGGCCGCGCGCGGCGTATTGCCCGCTTTTGCCGAGCAGGCTGAAGATGGACGCGCGCTGCCCAACACAGAGCCGGCCTTCGCCGCCTTGCCCGCCGCCTAGAACTGGAACTGTTCGTTCAGCACCCGCTCTTCAAGGCTGTGCCCTGGGTCGAATAGCAAGGTGACCACATTGGTGCGGTCTTCGCGCACGGTCACTTCAACCACGTTCTTGAATTCCACATTGTCTGCCACCGCGCTGACCGGGCGTTTCTCGGGCTCGCTGGTAAAAAATGTCACCACCGCCTTGTTGGGCAGAATGGCCCCGCGCCAGCGGCGCGGGCGAAAAGGCGAAATCGGGGTGAGGGCGAGAACAGGCGAGTCGATGGGCAGAATTGGCCCGTGCGCTGAAAGGTTATAGGCGGTCGAGCCGGCAGGCGTTGCCAGCAACACCCCGTCGCAAATCACTTCTTCGAGCCGGGTTTTGCCATCGATCAGGATTTTGATTTTCGCGGCCTGATAGCTGGCCCGGAACAGCGACACCTCATTGAGCGCCAGCGCCGCATGCCGGTCGCCCTTGGCATCTAGCACATCCATCGACAGGGGGTAGATCGCGGTCGGCATCGCCGCTTCCAGCCGTTCAACCAGCCCGTCCATGCCGAAATCATTCATCAGAAAGCCGACAGTGCCGAAATTCATGCCGTAAACGGGAATATTGCGCTGCATGACATCATGCAGTGTCTGCAGCATCAGGCCGTCGCCGCCAAGCGCAACGATGACTTCCGCATTGGACACGCCAACATCACCATACCGCTCACGCAATGCTTCCGTCGCCGCCTCGGCCTCTGCCGTGCCGCTGGACATGAAAGCTATTTTGTCGGTGGAAAAGCGCCCCAAGATCATACTCCCCGTCAAATCGGATTATGTCGGTAGCATGGTGCTGGCGGTGAGGCCAGAGTGCTGTTTGCCGGCATCCCGCCAACATCAGCAAAACGGGCCGTTTTCTGCCGGAAATCGGTCATAACCGCCCATTAAGCCTAACGCGTGGAAACCTTAAACATTTACCCGGCGTAATCTGGTCGGTCCCTAATGTAGCGCTTGTTAAGTCACAAACCGGAACAACCGGTGGCTATTTGGGGGCAAAGCAAATGCGCTATGCTGGTATTGGATTTTTGAAATACGGCCTGCTCGCCGCAGCAATCTCAGTGCTGCCGCTGAGCGGTTGCAGCTCAATGGGTTCCTTTGGTGGCGGCCCGGCCAAGATTGCCGAACTGCCCAGCGACGGCATCTATACCTCGGACGGGGTGCTTGCCGAGGCGCGCGGCCATTTCCGCGCCAATAATTTCGGATATTCGGCAGCCTATTACAAAAAGGCCGTCAACCTGTCGCCTGACAACCCCGAGGGCTATGTCGGCCTTGGCGCTTCCTATGACCGTCTGGGGCGCTTCGACCTGGCCGACCGGGTTTATGATGCGCTCTACAACATGACCGGTGGCAGCGTGCAGTATTACAACAATCTCGGTTACTCCCACATGCTGCGGGGTGATCTGAAGACCGCGCTGATCAATTTCCGCAAGGCCGCTGATCTGGCACCGACCAATATCATCATCGCCAACAACATTCAGCTTCTGGCCGACGCTGCCGCAACGCGCGCCTGACGCAGCACGGACGGTACGCCCTCAGGCGGCCGCACAAACAACAAACGCCGCATGGGGATCAAACCATGCGGCGTTTTTTTGTATTTGTATCTCAGTAGATGTCAAAGCCTGACAAAACGGCAGGGAAAGCCTGACAAAAAGGCTTACATCAGGGGTCCATCGGCGCCGCCGCGGCGGCCTCAACAGGCACCACAACCCCGTTCTTCCCAAGCTTCGCCGTTGAGTCCATAGACTTGCGTGACGGGTTCATTGTCTCGCGCTCAAGGTTCGCCTTCACCGCATTCCCGGCACTATAGCCAACCCGGTCCGTGCGCTGCATATAGTCGTAACCACAAGCACTTAGCGTGCCCGCAAGCCCGATTGCCAGCGCAACTTTCATCATCCGTTGCACGCTCACTCGTTCGTCTCCGTACCCAGATCGATGATATAGCCATAAGGCCCCACAACACCGGCCCCGGTGTTGAACGCCTTGATCATTTTCGGCGTAACTTCCATCTGCCCCAGCGCAAAGAATTCCAGATCATTAGCCGGCACAGTCTGGTCCAGCGGCGTCGCCACCATCTGTCCAGGCGTGCTCGGCTGCACCAGACGCGGTGTCACAATGACCACCAGTTCGGTGTCATGCTTCTGGTAACTCGATGATTTAAATAGCGAACCGATCACCGGCACGTCGCCAATCCAGGGCAGCTGGTTCTGGTTCATGTTGGAATTATTCTGCAACAGCCCGGCAACCGAAAAGCTCTGGCCATCGCGCAACTCCACCGTCGCATCGAGATTGCGGGTATTGAAAATCGGGTCACCCGATGCCGTCGCCCCACCAATCCCGCTGACTTCCGGCGTCAGATGGATCTGGATCCGGTCGCCATCCAGCACCACCGGCGTAAACACCAGCCGGACACCGAAATCACGATAGGTGAGGGTAGCATTGCCATTCTGGTCCGCAACACGGATCGGCACCTGCCCACCGGCGAGAAAACTCGCTTTCACGCCGGAAAGCGTTGTCAGGTTCGGCTCGGCCAGCGTGCGCACAAGGCTCTTGGCTTCAAGCGCATTGATCGTCGCATTAAGGCTCGCACCACCAAAGCCGGAAATCACATTGGTGATAAAAGATGAAAAAGAAGCCGCATCCGCTGCCGGATTCTCAGCGCCACCACGTATCTGTGTTGTCACGCCACCGACATTACCGCCCCACTGAATGCCCAATTGCCGCCCGGCATCGCGCTGGGCTTCAAGAATGCGCACTTCCAGATTGACCTGTTGGCCACCGACAAGCGTCATCGTATTGATCACGGCCGGGCTGCCATATTGCGCAACGATTTCAAGCACTTTCTGCATCGAATAATCGTCGGTAACCGTGCCCGAAACCCGTATCCGGCCGTTCACCGTGCTGACTTTAACATCGGACGTCGGCACCGCGGCGTGGATGGAGCGGGTCATGTCCGCAGTGTCCGCGCCGATCTCCACGGCCAAAAGCCCAACCGGCGCGCCGGTGTCGGAATAGAGGTTGACCGTTGTCGTGCCAAAAGACCGGCCAACGAGATAGATCGATTTATCGGTAATCGGCTGCGCATCGGCGATTGTCGGGTCAGCCGAGACGATCTTGCCGACGGCATCCGAGATCACCACGGTGACGGCCTGCGATACCGGCAGGTTGATCCGCATCACCGATGTGGTCGCAAGGTCATAATGGACGGTTTGCGCCTGCGCCGGAGCCGTCATTGCCATAAGCGCGCCGGCCACAAGGAGTGCCAATGTATATTTTTGCCAGCCTTTGATCAGCGCACCAATAGCGCCGGCCCAAAAACCGCGTTGACTGTTCAGGTCTGTCATTTTCCTGGCCACTTTGTTCTGGTGCCCGTATTTGATGGGAAAATTATAGCCGCTGCCCGTCAACAGCCGCTTAACACGGCGAACGAGGGGCCTGATGCTGATGGATTGGGTGTGCGACATGGGATTTAGCGGAACTCAGCCGTATTGCTGCCAGTCCAGAAGGGGCTGGAAATCCGTATCGCCTGATTGCTGCCGCGCTGCTCAACCTTGGCTTCTTCACCAAAATCACTCATCGAGCGCAAAACCAGCGACAAACGCCCCACCGCAGTGGCGCTGATGATCGTCTCGGCCTGTGCGCCGTCAAGTTCCAGTGTGGCTATGGCATTGGCAAACATCTGGGCTTTCGGGTTCTCAACATCGTCGGACGGTTCGTCCGGCGCGCCGGTCGTGCCGGTTTCCCCCAAACGGGCATTGATCGCCAGCACCCGCACATTGTGCAGAATCGTTTCAGAAATCTCGCTGGCTGACGAAGAACGGGTCAGCACAACATCAACATGATCATTGGGCGTGATAAACCCGCCTGATGCCGATTCAGCAGCGATATTTACCGAAACGCCGCGCATGCCGGTCGCCAGAATGGCTGAAAGATAGCCGTCCTTTGCCAAAACAAGTTTCTGGGTGCGGATGGGATCTCCGGGGAAAAAATCAAACCGTGCAACAGCGGTATTCATCTCGGTCAGTGCTTCAGGCGATGCGTCAATCGTCACATAATCCTCAAGCACAGAACCTGCAGGCCATTCCTCCCAGGCAATTGTTGCTGGCTGAAGGTGCTGGCCAATGCCGATAGCCTGTTTGGCAACAAGAACCTGTACACGCGGCTCCTCGATAACCTCGGGTGCTGCGGCCTCAACCACAGCTGGTGCCAAGACCGGATCATTGTTTTGAAAGGCCAGAAACGCCGCCAGCCCACCTGAAAACAAGGCAACCGCCAGCAGCAGCAGACGTGAATGCTTCATGCGGGTGCGGCGCGGAACGTTGACGCGTCTGTTCCCGCCGAAGCTGAGACCTTCCGCTTCTTCGGCAAATGTCCATTGAATTTCGGCACGCAGCGCATCCAGGCCGCGCCGGTCAAGCTTGCGCCGTTCTACTGGCGCCTCCGCATCGCTTGCAGCCTCGGCAACGGGTGCATCCAGACTGACACGTGGATGCCGCCGCCGCTCAATGCCCGAGCGCCGCTCAACGCCAGAGGCCTCTGCTTGCGCAGCCTCTTGTGCATTATCGGCAAGCATCGCCGCCTCGTCGCGCTGATCTAAAGCTATACTGGGATTACGTCGAAGCAATGTGACCTCACTCAAGCCCCCGGCTTATTTCTATCGGCAGCAAATATGCAGCCCTTACGCCACCCTATGCATTTCGAATCACTGTTTGGTTCCAAAGGCAGTGAAAATTCGATGTTTTGACTAAAGAGAAAATTCACGAATACTCTTGTGCTGCATATGTCGGCGGGCCGGGCGGCTTATTCTGCCAGTAATTGCGATAAACCAGATATTTAGAGTCTTGAATTAAAGCACTGGTGACCTTGGACAGAGGATGCCAGTCATGATCAATACTTCCAGCAGCATGCCCATTGAAACGGGACATCCTGTCGACATCGCCGCTACGCTCGACCTGCTTTCCGCCAGGCAGGCCGGCGAAAAGCTGATAGCCATTCCATTGCGGCAGCGTGCTGCGGTGTTCGGATACATGAGCTTGCACAAGCAGGTTGCCTTGTCGCGGATTTTGGACCGGTCTGATCTCGCCGAAATCGTCACCGCGATGAGCGCCGATGATCGCGCGGACCTTTTCAATTATTTGCCACAGGGCGAGCAGGAACATCTTTTGCGTGATCTCGCGCAGGAAGAGCGTGAAGACATACGGCGGCTCGCGGCCTATGCGGATGGCACCGCCGGGGCCATGATGACATCCGATTATGCCACCTTGCCGGCCAATCTGACTGTAAGCGAAGCCATCGAGCTGTTGCGCCGTGAGGCACCGGACAAGGAAACCATCTATCGCGCCTATATTCTTGACGACGAGCGCAAACTGATTGGTTCAGTGCCCCTGAAGGCATTGATCCTTGCGGCGGAAGATACGCTCATCAGCGACATTATGGAAAAATCCCCCATCCGTGCGCGGCTTGAAGACAAGCGCGAAAAGGTGGCCCAGAAGATCGCGCGCTATGACTTGCTGGCTTTGCCGGTGGTTGATAGCGAGCGGCGTCTGGTGGGGATTGTCACTCATGATGACGCTGCCGACGCAATGCAGCAGGAAAATACCCAGGATTTTCACAAGATCGGCACAGTCGGCTCGCTCACCCAGAGCGTACGCGATGCGTCTATCCGTGTGCTGTTTACCAAGCGCATCGGCTGGCTCGCATTGCTGATTTTCGGCAATCTGTTTTCCGGGGCCGGCATCGCAGCCTTCGAAGACATGATCCTTGCCTATGTGGCGCTGGTCTTCTTCCTGCCTTTGCTCATCGACAGCAGCGGTAATGCCGGGTCGCAATCCTCAACCCTGATGGTGCGTGCGCTGGCGACAGGCGACGTGGAGATGAAGGACTGGGGTAAACTGATCGTGCGGGAAGTCGCCGTAGCCATTCTTCTCGGCGCGGCGATGGCGCTTATTGTGTTCCCGATTGGCTTTGCCCGCGGCGGTTATGAAATAGCCTTGACCGTTGGTTTGACAATGATTGCAGTGGTGTTTGTCGGCTGCCTGATCGGCATGTCGCTGCCCTTCATCCTCAGCCGATTCAATCTGGACCCGGCCACGGCCAGTGCGCCTCTGGTCACCACAATTTCAGATGCCGCCGGTGTGATCGTCTACTTCTCGATCGCCACTATGGTGATGGGCATGTAGCAATGGTCAACCGGGGCCATTACGCATGGCCCCGGTCACCCTGTTCCATCGGTTAGGGCAGTGTTGCTGGGAACGCGTTCCGCGCCGCTTCACGGTCTGCTTCAGACCGGAAGCTCACGGTGAGCGTAGTGGTGCGAATTGGTGCTTGCGGCGGCAGCTTGTAATCTACATTGGGCAGATTTTCCCGGGCCCATGCCCGAAAGCGTGCAATCTTGTGTCCGTCACAAGCCGGGAAATTGATACGATATTTGAATGTCATGAGGGTTACTCGAATTGGGCAGGCACATCCGAAAGAGCAGGGTGCCGATGAGACAAATCTGCACGGCACGCCAATCCACCGACACGCTTCACGCCTGCCGCACGCCGGTGGCGTGCAGGCAAAAGCGACTATGCGTCAAAGGGGAATGACGGTGCTATTGCAGAGGTGAGATGAATTGTCCTGGCAGGGCTCTTGCTGTCGCAGGTAGCCAAGCCAGGCTAATTGCCTGTTTGGAAGGCTGCCCGGGAAAAAAGACCGATAGGGATAGAATGCGTCTTCATGATCAACATCATGGCCGCATCGGCACGAAAGTCAATCTCTTCGCGCCGAATGCGCAGGTGCCGCGCAGGGCTTCTGCCGTCCTCTCATAAACGGCATTACCGGTTAAACATCAGATTGGGCAAAAACAGCACCATATCCGGCAGGAAAATCAGCAGCATCGTCACTATGCTGACCGCCACAAGAAGCGGGATGGACTCGCGGGTATAGGTGCCAACGGGCACTTTCATGATCCGGTGAGAAGCGTTAAGCTATTGAAATATATGGTTTATGGTGCCGGCAGCAGGATTTGAACCCGCGACCCCCTGATTACAAATCAGGTGCTCTACCAACTGAGCTATACCGGCACATGGCGAGGTCGTCGGGCAAATGCCACGACACATCGTGCGCGCTTGCTAGCACCACAGGTAAAAGGTTGCAAGCGGCTCTTTCGGGTTTACGGCTGTTTCTTGGCATGCCCCGCCTCACAGAGCAGTCACGTCAAGTTGACGGTTTGTCAGGGCGCTTGATTTTCCATCTCCATTTGACCGGCATAGCGTTCGTGCAGGGGAGGTTCCCCGATACCACCACTGCAACACTATGTTTCAAACGGAGGATAACCATGACTATTGCACGTAAAGCGACTGCAGCTCTGATTGGTACGGCAATGGCGGCGGCAGTTGCCGGCGCTGTGACCACAGCAACACCCGCCCTGGCTCAGGACGGTATGGAGAAATGCTATGGCGTTTCCCTGGCAGGCAAAAATGATTGCGCCGCCGGTCCGGGCACAACCTGCGCGGGTACATCCAAGGTCGATTATCAGGGCAATGCCTGGGCACTGGTGCCCGCTGGCGTGTGCGAGGATGCGGAATTCTGGGGCAAGGTTCTCGGCAATGGCCGTGCCGGTTCCCTTGAAGCACTTGATCGCGACATGGCCTGACGGTCTGTTTGCGAAGCGCTCCCGGCTTTTGCCGGGGGCGTTCGGTTCAGGGAGGATATTATGAAAACCAGCCATTCCATCCCGCCACGCGCCGGCGCGGGCCTCAAACCCGAACACTATGGCGCGATTTTCGAAACCCGGCCGGACATCGGATTTTTCGAAGTCCATGCCGAGAATTACATGGGCGCAGGCGGACTGCCCCATAAAGCGCTGACCGCGATCCGTGAGAACTGGCCGCTAAGCGTACACGGTGTCGGTCTTTCCATCGGTGCAGAGCGTCCGCTCGATCAGGCGCACCTTGCCCGCCTGAAAATCGTGGTCGACCGCTATCAGCCCGGCCTTGTCTCCGAACATCTGGCCTGGTCGACCCATGAAAGCGTCTTTTTAAACGATCTTTTGCCGGTCCCGTATACCGAAACGGTGCTCGCCCGCGTTGTCGCGCATCTCGATGAGGTGCAAACGACATTGGGGCGGCAGATATTACTGGAAAATCCCTCGACATATGTCGCCTTCGCTGAAAGCGAGATGCCGGAAGTCGAGTTTATCAGGGAGGTGCAGCGGCGCTCTGGTTGCGGCTTGCTGCTCGACGTCAACAATGTCCATGTCTCAGCGACAAACCAGAAATACGATGCACACGCCTATCTGGACAGTTTCCCGCTCGAGCATGTGGGTGAAATACACCTCGGCGGTCACGCAACGGACGAGGACGACAATGGCGAGCCACTATTGATCGATGCGCATGACAGGGAGGTCGCTGATCCGGTCTGGCTGCTTTACACGCATGTGATTGGGCATGCCGGCGCAAAGCCCACCCTGATTGAGTGGGATAACGAAGTACCCGATTGGGACACGCTGAAACAGGATGTCGATGCCGCTGAAAGCATTCTGGCAGAAGCGCGGCGGACTGCTGATGTCGCATGAACCGCAGGGACAATTCGCAGCCGCTCTGCTGAGCCCGGACGCGCCGGTGCCAGAGGGTATTGTTGACCCGGCCGGTCGTCCCGCGCCAAAGCGGTTTGCGGTTTATCGCAACAATGTCACAATATCGCTTATTGAGGCACTGAAAGCGACATTTCCCGCCGTCGAGGCTTTGGTGGGAGAGGCATTCTTTCGCGAGATGGCGCGTATATTTGTGCGTGCCCACCCACCGGCAAGTCCGTTGCTGCAGGAATATGGCCGGAATTTTCCTGAATTCATCGCCAGCTTTGAGCCGGCAGCGCAACTGCCTTTTCTGCCAGATGTCGCGCGCATTGATCGCGCCTGGCTTGATGCCTATCACGCAGCGGATGCCACCCCGCTCGATGCTGCAACGCTCGCAAACATAAGCGAAGAGGCTTTGCCGGCTCTCCGTTTCACCGCGCATCCCGCAACGTATCTATTGCACGCGCAATTTCCTGTCGCATCGATCTGGCAGGCGGCGCGGGCGAAACAAACTGCGGCGGGCATCGATCCGGATGCCGTGGAGACAGCCTTGATCACGCGGCCCGAAACCGAGGTTCAAGTGACGGCGCTTTCCCGCGCCGAGGGCATATTCTTTGCAACGATATTTGAGGGCGAAACGCTGGGTGACGCAGCCGAGACAGCTTTTTACGAAAATTCTGGTTTCGATTTATCGCGGGCGCTGGGAATCCTGATCGGGTCCGGCGCCTGCCAGTAAGGGGGAAGATATGACGGGAATTGTTGGATTGATCTTTGGGCGGTTCAGGCCGCTGGAGAACAAGGGGATGAAGCAATTTATTGCCGCGTCATTGCTTCTCTTGGGCTTGCGCCTGCTCTTGGCAAAACCTTTCTGGGCCTCGGGCCAAACCCGTTGGGTCAATTTCCCCACCGATATTTCCGGCTCAACGCTCTATCTCTTCCAGAATGAATTTGTGCTTCATTTTGGCCTGTTCGACATGCCCATCCCGTTTCCGGTGCTCGTGGCCTGGATGACAGCGCTCGCGGAAATCGTCTTGCCGGTTCTCCTTGTGCTGGGCATCGCTACACGCCTTTGGGCTTTGGCTTTGCTGGCAATGAGCATCGTTATTCAACTGGTCTTTCCAGAGGGGTTCATCAACGTCACCGATTGGATGAACTCACATGCGCTCTGGATGGCCTATGCACTGGTGATCGCAATATGCGGCCCGGGGGCTTTGTCGATCGATCCGGTTCTGCGCCGCGCGCTCTTTGATCGAAATACACAAGCCGCCATGTAACAATCAGGCATCCATGCCGATTGCGTCCACGCACTAACATGCTACACATTTGATCTCCCGGCGAGGAGGCCGGGGATCAATTGGTGCTGTGTGCAGGAGGAAAGTGGCAATGGGCATGCCTTTGCGAGTGGGTGTCGGGTTTATCGGTTGCGGGAATATATCGGCCGCCTATTTAACCGCTGCGAAGAATTTTGATGTCCTCGACATTCGCGGACTGGCCGACATCCGGCCGGAGGCGGCTGAGGCACGCGCCGCAGAATTCGGGCTCGAAGCCATGTCGATCGAGACCATGCTCGCCGATCCAACCATTGAGCTTATCGTCAACCTCACCATTCCGCGGGTTCATGTTGAAGTCGGTTTGCGCATTCTGGCCGCCGGCAAGCACGTCTATAGCGAAAAGCCGCTCGGCATAAACTTCGCCGAAGGGCAAAAGCTGGTTGAGGCCGCGCAAAAGGCAGGACTGCGCATCGGTTCCGCGCCGGATACCTTTCTGGGCGGCGCCCACCAGACCTGCCGCGAGATTGTCGATAGCGGCTTTCTTGGCACGCCCGTGGGCGGCACGGCCTATTTCATGTGCCCCGGTCACGAACGCTGGCATCCGGATCCTGCTTTTTATTATGATATCGGCGGCGGGCCGATCCTCGATATGGCGCCTTATTACATCACCGATCTGGTCAATCTTTACGGCCCTGTCGAAAGCGTCATCGGCATGGGCACCAAACCCGTCGACCAACGGATCATCACCAGCGAGCCAAAAAAGGGTGAGACCATCCCGGTCAAGGTCCCCACGCACGTTGCGGGCCTCTTGCGTTTCGTCAATGGTGCCGTTGTGCAATTGACCATGAGCTTCGATGTGGCAGGCCACAAGCATCTGCCGCTGGAGCTTTACGGCACAGACGGCACGCTGATTGTGCCCGACCCCAACCATTTCGGCGGCGAAATCAGCCGTATGGCAAAAGGGGGTGACTGGGAGGTGGTGCCCACGACACGGCCCTATGCGGATGCCAATTACCGTTCAATCGGTGTCGCCGACATGGCGCTCGCTATTCGCACAGACAGGCCGCACCGCGCCAATGGTGATCTGGCCCTGCATGTGCTTGAGGTCATGCAGGCGTTTGAAACCGCATCGGTAACGGCAGGCCTTGTGTCCATAACAACGAAAGTCGCTCGCCCTGAACCGATTGCATCCTCACTGGTTGGCACAGTGCTGGAACGCTAGCTGGCGCAGACAGGGTTTTGCAGAAGCGGCAGGAGGTTGGGCGATTTGCCTGCCTCTCAATTGCTGCCAAAAACATTGTAGCATTTGCGTATGAATTTTGGCTTTGTGAGTTGCTCCCCCTGACGGGGCGTGTCACTTTGCGCCCAGATTTGAAGGAGATTCCCGATGAAAACCCGTGCCGCTATTGCCGTTCAGGCTGGCAAACCGCTTGAGATTCATGAAGTCGATCTTGATGGCCCTCGCGAGGGTGAAGTTCTGATTGAGGTTATGGCCACGGGCATCTGTCATACCGATGAATTCACCTTGTCAGGCGCAGACCCGGAAGGCATTTTCCCCGCCATCCTTGGCCATGAAGGGGCAGGCGTTGTTGTTGAGGTCGGCGCGGGCGTCAAAAGCCTGAAAAAGGGTGATCATGTCATTCCGCTCTATACGCCTGAATGCCGCGAATGTGCTTCCTGCCGTTCGCAGAAAACCAATCTGTGTACAGCCATCCGTTCGACCCAGGGGCAGGGGCTCATGCCCGATGGCACCTCGCGGTTCAAGCTCAATGGCGAGCCGATTTTCCACTATATGGGGTGCTCAACCTTTTCCAATTTCACCGTGCTGCCCGAAATCGCGGTTGCCAAAATCAACCCGGACGCGCCTTTCGACAAGGTTTGCTACATCGGTTGCGGGGTAACCACCGGTGTCGGCGCGGTCATCAACACCGCCAAGGCAGAGCCGGGTTGCACAGCAGTCGTCTTCGGGCTGGGGGGCATCGGCCTGAATGTCATCCAGGGCCTGCGCCTCATCGGCGCGGACATGATTATTGGCGTTGATCTCAACAATGACAAAAAGGAATGGGGCGAGCGCTTCGGCATGACCCATTTCGTCAATCCATCCGAAATCGGCGAAGATCTGGTGCCCTATATCGTCAATCTCACCAAGCGCGGTGATGATCTGATCGGCGGCGCGGATTATACCTTCGATTGCACCGGCAATGTGAATGTCATGCGTCAGGCGCTGGAATGCTCGCATCGCGGCTGGGGTGAATCGATCATCATCGGTGTTGCCGGCGCGGGCCAGGAAATCTCCACCCGTCCGTTCCAGCTCGTCACCGGGCGTACATGGAAGGGCACAGCCTTTGGCGGCGCGCGCGGCCGCACAGATGTGCCAAAGATCGTTGACTGGTACATGCAGGGCAAGATCGAGATCGACCCAATGATCACGCATCGCCTGAAGCTTGAGGAGATCAACAAGGGTTTTGATCTCATGCATGCCGGTGAATCGATCCGCTCCGTGGTTCTGTATTAACGGGCCACAGCCGGATCCCCATTCAGTCCTCGCATAAAGGCCCTTCATGAAAACCATATCCGAAGCCAGGGCGCACGGTGGCGTGCAGGGCGTTTATGCCCATCAATCCGCCGAATGCGACTGCGAAATGACCTTCGCTGTTTTCACCCCGCCGCAGGCAAAGTCAGCGCCGGTCCCCGTGCTCTGGTATCTCTCCGGGCTCACCTGCACCCATGCCAATGTCATGGACAAGGGCGAATACCGGCGTCTGGCGGCAGAACTGGGTGTGATGATTGTCTGCCCGGACACCTCGCCACGCGGCGAGGCGGTGCCTGACGAACCGGATAACTGGCAGTTTGGGTGCGGCGCCGGCTTTTATGTCGATGCCACCGAGGCGCCCTATGGCCGGCATTACAATATGCGTTCCTATATCGCCGACGAGCTGCCGGCGCTCATTGCTGCCAACTTCCCCGCCGATATGACACGGCAGGGCATTTTCGGCCATTCCATGGGCGGGCATGGCGCGCTGACCCTGGCGCTCAACAATCCGCAAAAATACAAGAGCTGCTCGGCCTTCGCCCCGATTGTTAATCCCATGAAGGCGGACTGGTCCGTGGGCGCGTTCGAAAAATATCTCGGAACCGACCCAGCCGCCTGGCGGCGTTACGATGCGACGGCGCTTGTTGAGGATGGAAAACGCTTCGCGGATTTTCTAATTGATCAGGGCACCGCTGACGGTTTTCTCGAAACCGGTTTGATGCCGGAACGCTTTGAGAAAGCCTGCGCCGATGCCGGGCAACCGCTCACCCTGCGCATGCAGGCGGGCTATGACCATTCCTACAATTTCATTTCGACCTTTATGGATGATCATTTGCGCTGGCACGCCGAACGGTTGCAGGCCTGAACATGTCTCAGCAACCGGTCATCTATGTCGATGCCGATGCCTGCCCCGTAAAAGCCGAAGTGCTCAAGATTGCCGGACGGGCAGGGGTCGTCAGCACTTTTGTCGCCAATAGCGGCCTGCGCCCCTCGCGTGATCCACTCATCGTCAATGTCGTGGTGCCACAAGGCGCAGATGTGGCTGACGACTGGATCGTGGAACACGTCACCGACCGGGATATTGTCATAACCTCGGATATTCCCCTGGCCCATCGGGCTGTTGGCAAGGGGGCGACTGTGCTCGGCCCGACGGGTCGTCCATTCACGCCTGATTCCATCGGCATGGCCTTGGCCATGCGGGATCTCAAGCAGACCCTGCGGGAAGGCGGAGAGATCACCGGTTACAATGCCGGCTTCACCCAGAAAGATCGTGCCCGGTTCACCGACGCGCTGGCGCAGGCGGTTCAACGTGCGTTGAAAAACACCCGCGCCTGAAGCGACGCCGCCAAGGGAAAATTAACCATAATCGTTAAAAATCAGCGCAATTGGGTTTGGGCGGATTTTTCGTTTTGCGGTATTTTTCAAGTGCCGCCGCTTTGGCGGCGTTGTGTCTTTTATTGTCGGGCTGCGCAAAACCGCCGCCCAAGCTGGCCGAACTGGAATCAGTGCACGAGGTGGCTGCGCTAAACGCCTATGTTGCCCCGGAAAAATCTTCAGCGCTGGTCGCTCGATACAGCCATACCCCCCTCACGGGCCGTACGCTGCGTGTCGCCAGCATTGACGATATAAAGCTGCGCAAGGGGGAGGTCGTTCTAACGTTCGACGATGGCCCCAGCCCCCGGTTGACCAGTGCCATTCTCGACGCGCTCGATGCCTATCAGGTCAAGGCCACATTCCTCGTGGTCGGGCAAATGGCCGATGCCCATCCCGAAATGGTGCAAAAAGTGGCCCGGCAGGGGCACACAATCGGCACCCATACCCATGATCACGCCGATCTGGCCCGCGAAACCCATAATGGGGCCATGGGGAAAATCAGGGCCGGCTACCGGGCAGTCGCCCGCGCACTCGCCCCGATCAATGAAAAGCCGGCGCCATTTTTCCGCTTTCCTTATCTGTCGGATACAAGGGTTCTGCGCACTTCTTTAGCCAATGACCATATGGTCGTGCTCGACGTCGATATAGATTCGCACGATTACTGGAAATCGACGCCCGGGGAAGTGCTGAACCGCACCTTGGCGCGACTGGAGGCCCGTGGTAGCGGCATCATCCTGTTCCACGATATTCAGGCCAGAACAGCAGCAATGCTGCCCGATTTTCTCGCAGCCCTGCAGGCGCACAATTATGAGGTCGTGCACCTGATGCCGGATCGCCGCGGATTATTCGGCAAGGCACTGGTCACTGCAGGTCTCGACACTGGAGCCGCTTCAGGTGTCGCGATTGAATAGCCTTATTTGCCGCCCGCTGTGGCGGCAAACAGCGCAATCGCCGCTGCATTGGAGACATTGAGGCTCTTGATCGGGCCGGGCATGTCCAGCTTCACCACTTCGTCGCACAGTTCACGTGTGCGCTGGCGCAGGCCCTTGCCCTCAGCCCCCAGCACGATGGCGAGCATCTGCCCGCTTTCGCGCGGTTTCAGATTGTTTTCAGCCTCGGAATCAAACCCAAGACAGGTCATGCCCCAGGATTTGAGTTCTTCGAGCGTATTGCCAAGGTTCCGCACCTCGATCATCGGCACCATATCTAGTGCGCCGGAAGCGGCTTTTGCCAAAACCCCCGTCTCGCGCGGTGCATAGCGGGCCGTAGTGATGACTGCATCGGCCCCGAATGCACAGGCCGTGCGCAAGATCGCCCCCACATTGTGCGGATCGGTAACCTGATCGAGCACAACCACAAGCCGCAGATCGGGCACCTCGGAGAGGCTGGCGCGGGTAACAGGGTCCACCTCAAGCGCAACCCCCTGGTGAACGGTGTCACCGCCCAATAGCTCATCAAGGGCCTTTGGCGTCGTCTCACTCACCTTCACCTTGCCGATCTCACCGGTTTCTGAAAGGCGGTTCAAGGCATTCGGTGTGGCCAGTAAGCGGTATTTCTTGCGCGTCGGATTGTCGAGCGCCGCCCGCACTGTGTGCAGGCCGTAAAGATAAACCGGCCCGTCATTGGGATCATAAACCGGGGATTTTTTGCGTGGCGGAAATTTGTTTTTGCTCATGAGAACTCCCGTAGCCTCTTTGCCTTGGGGCGGCAAGGGCTTGCAGAACAAGTAGACGGTTCACATTTGATGTTGACAAGGCAGGGGTCCCCTGACCATAAACCGCCCGACAGATTTGGCCCACGGGCTGATTTGTTGCTTTGCTCTGAAAGCGGATGCATGGCGCGGAGGGGTGGGAGAGTGGTTAAATCCATCAGACTGTAAATCTGACCGCTTAGCGTACGCTGGTTCGAATCCAGCCCCCTCCACCAGCCATCCCGCTCAGCAAGCCCCGGACGCGGGTATAGCTCAATGGTAGAGCAGCAGCCTTCCAAGCTGAATATGCGGGTTCGATTCCCGCTACCCGCTCCAGACTTTCCCCAATATGCTGAAATCATTGCGCCCCATCCGTTGCCCCAGGGCGATGCGTTGAACACGAGCCGCCCATAGGCGGCCCGCGATTGGACGCAGGTCAGGTTTATCGCTGAAAGGTGAGGTGGATAATTCCGCTCTCTGCCGTTTCGGTTTTGACCGTATAGCCATTCTCCAGCCCGCGCAGATCATCCCAAAGCCGGATACCCCGTCCGAGAAGAATCGGCACAATGGCGACGTGAAGCTGGTCCACAAGGCCGGCGCGGAGATAGTCACGAACGACAGTCGCACCGCCGCCCACTCTCACATCCATGCCGTTCGCCGCATCAACTGCCTTTTTGAGCGCATCTTCAGGCGTAGCGTTGATGAAGTGGAAAATGGTTCCCCCTTCCATCTTCAGCGAAGCCCGTGGGGTATGGGTCAAAACAAAAACCGGGCAGCGGAACGGCGGCGTGTCGCCCCACCAGCCACGCCAGTCCGGATCGTTCGGAAAGTTGTGAAGCCCGAACATCCCCGCGCCGATGATCTCGGCACCCACATTGGCGAAGTAGGCTTTCGCATACTGGTTATCGACGCCTGTGGTTCCTGCGCCCGTTGTGTCCTTAAACACACGCTCACGGACGGTTTGGGTTGCAGCATAGGCCGCAACAAGCCGCGACCAGTCATCACCGAACGGGTTTTCGGGTGTCTGGTCCGTTGTTGTCGCAAAACCATCGAGGGAAATATTGAGATCAACACGTACTGCCATTGGGGTTCTCCTGAAAGTAAGTCACTTGCCTTAGTAATTTGAAGCAAACACTAAGGCAAGTGCCTTTTTATTATTGACCGGTGCAGCAGACCTGCTCTATTGAGGGGCATGTCTCACCACGCCACACAACTCGACCGCGCCTTTCACGCCCTTAGCGATCCGACCCGCCGGGCCGTCGTGTCGCGTCTGGTTGAGGGTGAGGCGCCCGTCAGCATTCTTGCCGAACCATTCGACATGACGCTGCCCTCGTTCGCCCAGCACATCAGGGTGCTTGAGGAATGCGGGCTGATTGTCAGTGAGAAGCGGGGCCGCAGCCGCTGGTGCCGCCTGGTGGAAGAGCACTTCGAACAGGCAGCGGACTGGATGCAAGCCGAGCGCCGACGCTGGAACGGGCGCATGGATCGGCTCGAGGTCTATCTGGACAAGGCCGAAAGGGATGCCGAATAACATGCCAAACCCGATTGAAACCTGGTCGCTTGAGCGCGAACTCGTCCTCGTGAAGTTGCTGAACCATCCACGCCACAAGGTCTTTGCCGCATGGATGGACCCGGAGGCCTTGGGCGAATGGTATGGGCCTGACGGCCTGGAAATCGAGACACACGAGGCCGACATCCGCGAGGGCGGTGTCTGGCGGTTCGATATGGTGGGCACATTTGAGGGGCGTGAGCAGCGCTTCCCGAGTTTTATGCGCTTTTTGGAGATCGTGCCGAACGAACGGATCGTGATGGATTACGGCACACCCGACCCAGAGGATCCTGACCGCTTCCGTGTGACTGTGACCTTCGATGAGCAGTCAGATGGCAAGACAGTGCTGACCATGCGTCAACTGCATCCCAGCCGCGAAAGGCGGCAAGTGGTCATGGGCTTTGGCGCCGTGGAATACGGGCTGCAAACCCTCGATGGTCTCGCCGCCTGGCTGGCGCGCTGATCCTAGGTCGAAAACCTGCTGCTGACGTTCCCCCGGCCGCGATTGCTGCCGTCCGCTGCATGGGGCTGACGCGTGCGCGCAACACCTCCGGCGCAACGCACACGAGATGCTTTGGATTGCGGGGCAAACACAACAAAGGGCTTGTCTCTTCGTGCGTAAAAAGTTAAACGGCCCGCAACTTCAACTCGAGCACGGTTAAAGATCATGGCGAAGGAAAAGTTTTCGCGGAGTAAGCCGCACTGCAACATTGGCACGATTGGTCACGTTGACCATGGCAAGACCTCGTTGACAGCGGCGATTACGAAGATATTGGCAGAGACGGGCGGGGCGACGTTCAAGGCGTATGATGCGATTGACGCAGCGCCTGAAGAGAAAGCCCGCGGCATCACGATTTCGACATCGCACGTTGAGTATGAGACGGCGAACCGTCACTACGCGCACGTTGATTGCCCAGGCCACGCCGATTATGTGAAGAACATGATCACGGGTGCGGCCCAGATGGATGGTGCCATTCTGGTTGTGTCTGCAGCTGACGGCCCGATGCCCCAGACCCGCGAGCACATTCTGCTTGCCCGTCAGGTTGGTGTGCCGGCACTTGTTGTCTTCCTGAACAAGGTTGACCAGGTTGACGATGACGAACTGCTTGAGCTTGTTGAGCTTGAAGTGCGTGAACTGTTGTCCTCGTATGATTTCCCGGGCGACGACATTCCGATCATCCGTGGTTCGGCTCTTGCTGCTTTGGAAGACAAGACCCCTGAGATCGGCCATGACGCTGTTTTGAAGCTGATGGAAGCTGTTGACGAATACATTCCGCAGCCGGCCCGTCCGGTTGACCAGCCGTTCCTGATGCCGATCGAAGACGTTTTCTCGATCTCGGGTCGTGGTACGGTTGTGACCGGTCGTGTTGAGCGCGGCATTGTCAAGGTTGGCGAAGAAGTTGAAATCGTCGGCATCAAGGACACTCAGAAGACGACGGTTACCGGCGTTGAAATGTTCCGCAAGCTGCTCGATAGCGGTGAAGCTGGTGACAATATCGGTGCTTTGATCCGTGGTATTGACCGCGAGCAGGTTGAGCGTGGCCAGGTTCTTTGCAAGCCGGGTTCAGTGACCCCGCACACAAAGTTTGTGGCTGAAGCCTACATTCTGACCAAGGACGAGGGTGGCCGTCATACGCCGTTCTTCACCAACTACCGTCCTCAGTTCTATTTCCGCACGACCGACGTGACGGGGATTGTGACACTGAAGGAAGGTGTTGAGATGGTCATGCCGGGCGACAATGTTGAAATCAACGTTGCCCTGATCGTGCCGATCGCCATGGAAGAGAAGCTCCGCTTCGCTATCCGTGAAGGTGGCCGCACCGTCGGTTCAGGCGTCGTCGCCAAAATCGTCGAGTAGCGACCCGAAGGGGCAAATCAGTCCAGTGGACTGATTTGTGCGGCGAACGCCAGGAGCGCTATGCGCGACGGCCCGGCCGCCCCAAGGGGCAGATCGCAAAGATATTGAGAAAGGACGCCTCCGGGCGTCCTTTTTTATTGGCGTCAACAGATGCAGTAAAATGTGAGGATGTAATTTAGTTTTCTTGACGATTCGCAGAATGTCGACCTTACTGTCCAAATAAGTATGAGGAGGATGAGGGGTATGTCAGGCGCAATGAGCAGAATACTCCTCCTGATACTGTCGGTGTTTGCAATAAGCATTGGCGCCAGCCAAATCGGCCGGGCAGCCGAAGCCGACATTATTTGCGTCCAGAATGAATTGAACAGTCTCGGATTTGATGCTGGCGCCCCGAATGGCAATCTGGGGCCGCAAACGCTCAAGGCGGCACAAGCCTATATTGATGACATGACCAGCAAGCATCCCGGTTGGGCCATGCCATTGGTCACAGCTGAGCTGGCAGCTTTCTGGTGCAAAAAAGTGGCTGAGGCCCACCCCCAGGTTGCAAAACATGCTCAGCCAGCCGGCAAGGTATCCCCCAAACCTGTAAAAGCCGCCAAGACCGCGACTAACGAGGCTGAAGAAGTGCCGGTCATGGCCGTGGCAACCCGATGGATTAAAACCTGTAACGGGGAGGGGGCGCGCCGATTGTGCACCCTGCAGCGCCGCGCGGTCGGTGCCGGCGGTCCAGACAAGGCTGTGTTTGCCTTTACAGGCGGTCCAGACGGCAAAAGTCCCTACGCCATGGCAACCGTGCCCGCCGACACGCTGGTCCTTTTCGATATGACCTGGCAGGTCGATCAACAGGCGCCGCTCGCGGTAACCTTCAGCTTTTGTAACGAAACGTCTTGTTTTGCTGACGCGACCAGCCTTCCCACGGCAGCTCTTAAAAGGGGCAACACGCTCACCCTGACGCGGAAGAACCTGAAGAATGAGGATGTCTCCGTGAAAGTCGACCTTTCCGGCTTTACCAAAACCTTCGATGCGCCAGGGGAGCAATAAATGTCCGGCTCATTTCTCTCACGTTTGTCGATCGCAGCCCTTGTCATTGCCCTCGTCACGCCGGGTAACTTGCCGGCATTTGCAGAAGACAATGTTGGCCCCTGGCAAAAGGTCTGCACCGATCCGGGAACCAAGAATGAAAGCTGCGTCACCCGGCAGATCGTAACCGACGCCGACGGGCAGCGCGGGCAGATGCTCATGAGACTGTCTGGCGACGGAAAGCTGCTGGTTCTGTCCTTGCGGGTAGGCCTCAGCCTGCGCCGTGGCTGGATCTGGAGCCTTGATGCACCGGAGACCAACTACAGGAAATACCTGCTGTGCCAGTCTGGCTATTGTTCAGCGCACTTCCAGATGACGGATGATCTGCTCACAAAAATTCTCCAGACCGATACGCTCGAGGTGACAGGCTTCAGCCTCAAAGGAGAGCCATTCACCGTGTCCTTTGACACTCAGGCGCTGGCAGAAGCGCTGGACGGCCCGGGCATGAGCATGGAGGAATTCCAGCGTCAGGAAAACCAGGGCAAGTGAACCTTGCCTCGCGGAGGTAACCGGCAGCATGAAAAAAAAGGGCGCTCGCAGGCGCCCTTTTTCGTGAAAGGTTTTAGGCATTTATTCCGCGTTACAAATACGCATCAGGCAAAGCCGGTGCGCCACCGGGTTGAGCAGGTTGGAGCATTCACATCCCGTCGAAGGGGTCGATATTGCCGCCGGGACGATGCTTGAATCGTCAACTGGAAGCCTGTAGCCCTCCTGCAGTGCAGTCTGCACGCATTGCGCCACTTCCCAGCCCGGCGGAATGGCACTGAGGTCGACCTGTTTCCATTTGGGATGGCCGGTGGCCTGCAGCACATCAAGATGTTCCTTGATCAGGTAGCTGATTTCGGTCACAGCCTGGCAGGATTGCTTGAAATAGTCGTTGCGGCGGGGGTCGTATTCAAATGTCATCAACACGGCGCGAACAGCGGCCGTGGTGACGTCTTCTTTCTGCCAGGGGTAGGTGCCCGCCGGGATTGTGCTGGTGCCATAATAGCCACCGACCGATTCACTGGAAACCGAGAGCAGTTTCAGGTCATCACTCGCTGCAGCATCTGCGAGCAGCTTTGTGGGCGCGCCGGCAACATAAACAAACGCGTCAATTGCACCGGTCCGAAGCTGGGCCATGCCATCGCTCGATGAGATCGTTAGCATGTTCTGTGGGCGGACATTGGCAACTTCGAACAGAAATGTCGACGTCAGGTTGGTGCCGCTATTCGGTTCGCCGATTGCAACGGTGCGTCCGGACAGGTCGGCCAGCACATTGAGGCCCGAACTGCGCCGCACAACAATGTGAACTTCTTCATTATAGAGGGGAAACACGATGCGGGTATTCCGCGCCATCCGGCTCATTTCAACATCGTCCTGCCGAAAGGTGCGAATAAAATCCAGCACGTCGCTTTGCACGATGCCGAACTGTGTCAGTGGGCGTTTGCGCACGGCCTCGATATTCTCGAGGGAGCCCGCCGACTCAACGGCGGTAACATTACGGCCGATATGTTCGGCAAGACCACCAATGTCCTTGCCGATCTGAATATAGGTCCCTGTAGAGCTGCCGGTCATAATATTGACCTCCAGGCCCCGGGATTGCGCAATACTGGTGGAAACACAAATAAGTCCAAGCGACACCAAAAGGTGCGCGAGCGTCTTGTTCATAGTCATAATTAAACCTCAACCCTTGTCTGATCCGGATCATGGGAAAACGCGGGCAAATAACCCCTGTTCATTCCATCACCGGATGCGTCCTGCTAAGTGGTTGGCACGGCATATACTCCATTTTGATAATATTCGGTAATAAACAACAAATTATCGTTACCAACGTCGAGTCTGTACTTGATAGATGGGGAAAGCAGACGATTTTAAGGCAAGTCTAAAACAGAAAAATCTGTATAAATTTTAGAGAGTGCTTTATAAGCAAGTTGAGTGTCGCCAGCCTATGGCGATTGAGTTGAATTCCTTAATACATCCGGATCGTGTGGGAATTTGTACTTCCGAAATCGCTGCGATTCTGATGGGGCAGGGTGCCAAAAGGGCTTGCGCCCGGATGGGTTTGCAATTAGACCTCTGCGCGGCAGTAGGGGTGTAGCTCAGTTGGTAGAGCATCGGTCTCCAAAACCGAGGGTCGTGGGTTCGAGTCCCTCCGCCCCTGCCAAGTCATCATTATTGCGCGCACGGCGCTGAAATTGGTCTTTTGTGCATCGATGAAATTGGGTGTGGCGCGGCTGCCGGGGCGGCGGGTCTGGTCGCCACGTTAAAATTTTCCCTCTCAGGTCCTTGCTTTCGCCACAACTCTTGTCTAGATAACGACGTCCAATGCCGCCGAGGTGACTCGCGCGGCTATTGGTTATGGACTAAAGAACGTCAAAGGTAGAATCAGCACATGGCCCGGACCAACCCGATTGTCTTTCTGCAGCAAGTGCGCTCGGAAATTTCCAAAGTGGTCTGGCCGTCGCGTAACGAGACGCTGATTTCCACGATCATGGTGTTGGTGATGGTTGCCTTGGCTAGTCTGTTTTTTCTTTTGGCTGATCAGGCGATTTCGTGGCTGGTTCAGCTGATGCTGTCGATCCGCTAGCGGATATATATAGAAGAATTTAGGAGCGAGATTGCGGCATGGCCAAGCGCTGGTACATCGTCCAGGCCTATTCGAACTTTGAGCGTAAGGTCGCGGAATCGATCCGGGAAAAAGTCGCTCAGACGAAACTGGAAGAATTGTTTGACGACGTGCTGGTGCCGACCGAGAAGGTCGTTGAGGTTCGGCGCGGTCGCAAGGTGGATGCAGAACGGAAGTTCTTTCCCGGCTATGTGCTGGTGAAAATGGAACTGACCGATCAGACATTCCACCTGATCAAGAATACACCGAAAGTGACGGGCTTTCTGGGATCGGACAATAAACCGATGCCGATTTCCGAGGCTGAGGCGATGTCGATCCTGCAGCAGGTGCAGGAAGGCGTTGACCGGCCCAAGCCGTCGATTTCGTTTGAGGTGGGTGAGCAGGTACGCGTCAGTGACGGTCCGTTCGCCAGCTTTAACGGCCTTGTCGAGGAAGTCGACGAGGAGCGTGCGCGCCTCAAGGTAGAAGTTTCCATCTTTGGCCGGGCGACCCCGGTTGAGCTGGAATATGGGCAGGTCGAGAAACTCTAGGCTTGTTCAACAGACTTGTGGGAGAGGGCGGCGGTTGCCATCCGTCGAGCAAACCTCGCACCACGAACGTCAAAACATGCTGCGTTTGCGCAGCGAGATAGTTTGAAAGGACGATCATGGCAAAGAAGATTACTGGCTACTTGAAGTTGCAAGTGCCGGCCGGCGCGGCGAACCCTTCGCCCCCAATCGGCCCGGCTCTTGGTCAGCGCGGCCTGAACATCATGGAATTCTGCAAGGCATTCAACGCCAAGACGCAGGAACTTGAAAAGGGCGCTCCGATCCCCACGATCATCACGATCTTTGCGGACAAGAGCTTCACTTTCGAACTCAAGATGCCGCCGGTTACCTACTACCTGAAGCAGGCCATCAGCCTCAAATCCGGCTCCAAGAAGCCTGGTCATGAGACTGCCGGCAAGATTTCGCAGGCCCAGCTGCGCGAAATCGCTGAAAAGAAGATGGCCGACCTGAATGCGCACACCGTTGAAGCTGCCATGGCGCAGATCGCCGGTTCCGCGCGTTCCATGGGTCTTGAGGTTCAGGAGTAAGAGCAATGGCTGCAGGTAAGAGACTTAAATCCGCCGCCGAAGGCATTGACCGCAAGAAGCTTTATGGCATCGACGAAGCCGTGAAGATGGTCAAGGAACGTGCCGGCGCAAAGTTTGACGAAACCGTCGAAATCGCCATGAACCTGGGCGTTGACCCGCGTCACGCTGACCAGATGGTCCGCGGCGTGATCAACCTGCCCAATGGTACAGGCAAGACGGTGCGCGTTGCTGTATTCGCCAAGGACGCCAAGGCTGATGAAGCCCGCGCGGCTGGCGCTGACATCGTCGGTGCTGATGACCTGGCAGAGCAGATCCAGAACGGCAAGATCGATTTCGATCGTTGCATCGCCACCCCCGACATGATGCCGCTCGTTGGCCGTCTCGGTAAGGTGCTGGGTCCGCGTAACCTGATGCCGAACCCGAAGGTTGGCACGGTGACCCCCGATGTGGCGGGCGCTGTGAAAGCTGCCAAGGGCGGCGCTGTTGAATTCCGCGTCGAAAAGGCCGGTATTCTGCATGCAGGCGTTGGCAAGGCTTCCTTCACTGAAGCGGCGATCCTTGAGAACATCAAGGCATTTGCCGATGCAGTGTCCAAGGCAAAGCCGGCTGGTGCCAAGGGTACATATATCAAGCGTGTTGCCGTGTCCTCGACCATGGGCCCGGGCGTTCACGTGGATCCGTCCAGCGTTCTCCAGTAGAACGTTTGCGACGAACAAGTTTCGGGCGGTCCTGATCGCCCGGAATGCCGTATCGAACCTTCGGGTTCTTCTTGCGGCAAAGTCCTGTCCGAGACTGCGGGTGATGTCCCTCGGGACGTCTTAAACCAATAGAGGCCTGCAATAGATGGGGTGACAATCGGGACGAGATTTCGGGCCATGTGCCCTTGTCATTGTTTCGGTTCGATCCAGACCGGGTGCCGTCACCTTCCTTTGTTGGAAAATCGGCGCTGGTTGACAGGCGTTGAACCGTTGCCTTTTTGACCATCTTTCGGGGTGGTGTTCAAAAGGCAGCATTTGGCAACGTCCGGTGCTCGTTTTGTGCCGGGCTTAGTGTGGAGAGAAGCAGTGGATAGAGCGGAAAAAGCTGAGCTCGTCGGTTCGCTTACGGAGGCTTTCAAGTCTTCGGGCGCAATCGTCGTCGCTCACTATGCCGGTCTCACCGTAGCCGATATGGAAAGTCTGCGTGTGCAGATGAAACAGGCTGGTGGATCGGTAAAGGTCGCAAAGAACCGCCTTGCCAAGCTCGCTCTTAAAGAAACCGAGAATGCAGACATCTCGGACCTGTTCAAGGGTCCGACTGTTATTGCCTATTCGGAAGATCCCGTAGTCGCGCCGAAAGTCGCGATCAAATTCGCCGAAAAGAACGACAAGTTTGTCGTTCTTGGTGGTGCAATGGGCTCGACCGAACTTGATGCCTCTGGCGTCAAGGCTCTGGCATCTGTGCCCTCGCTCGACGAACTGCGCGCAACGCTCGCTGGCATGCTTACGCGGCCGGCCGGCAAGATCGCAGCCGTTGTGCAGGCACCGGGTGGCCAGGTCGCACGGGTTATTTCTGCATATTCCAATAAGGGTGAAGCCGCATAGCGCTTCGCGATCCCATCCACATTTCGAACTGAAACCATTGAGGAAACAAAATGGCTGATCTTAATAAACTCGTAGACGACCTGTCTGCATTGACTGTTCTCGAAGCTTCCGAGCTTTCGAAAATGCTTGAAGAAAAGTGGGGCGTTTCCGCCGCTGCACCTGTGGCTGTTGCCGCAGCTGCTGGTGGTGCTGGCGCTGAAGCCGCTGAAGAAAAGGACGAGTTTGACGTCGTTCTGACCGCGTTTGGCGATCAGAAGCTCAACGTCATCAAGGAAGTCCGTGCCATCACCGGTCTTGGCCTCGCAGAGTCCAAGGCACTCGTTGAAGGTGCACCGAAGCCCGTTAAAGAAGGCGTTGCCAAGGCTGAAGCTGAAGAGCTGAAGACCAAATTGGAAGCCGCTGGCGCGACCGTCGAACTCAAGTAGTTCACGATCTTATGTTTGGGAGCGGCGGGTTTCTGCCGCTCCCTTTCCCCATTCTCGTGTATGGAGAGTGGGACGCCGCCTCAAAAGGGTAGGGCGTCAAGTTGCGGTTTATATGAAGTGAAGAGGGCATTTGTCCCGAGGACCGACGGCTGATTGTCGGTGTTTTGGACAATTGCTTCCAGACAGAATTGCCAGGGATGGTGCGCGTGCGGCGCCCACTCATGCGTGATTCTTGTGACAATGCGCGTCCGCTGGCAAGTTTTTGTGTCTGCCGGCTTCGCGTGTGACATTCGAGACATGAGGAGCTTTCATGGCTACCACGTTCAACGGCCGCCGCAAGGTGCGCAAATCGTTCGGCAGCATTCGCGAAGTCACGGAGATGCCCAATCTGATCGAGGTTCAAAAGGCCTCTTATGATCAGTTTCTGCTTGTTGATGTGCCCGAAGGTGGCCGCGCCAACGAGGGGCTTCAGTCCGTGTTCAAATCGGTTTTCCCGATCACGGATTTTTCCAATACAGCCTCGCTGGAATTCGTTTCCTACGAATTCGAACAGCCCAAATATGACACCGAGGAATGCCGCCAGCGCGACATGACCTTTGCAGCTCCCCTTAAGGTGACGCTGCGCCTGATCGTCTTTGAAGTGGACGAGGAAACCGGCGCGCGCTCCGTCAAGGATATCAAGGAGCAGGACGTTTATATGGGTGACATGCCGTTCATGACCATGAACGGTACTTTCGTCGTCAACGGTACAGAGCGCGTTATCGTTTCGCAGATGCACCGTTCGCCTGGCGTGTTCTTCGATCACGACAAGGGCAAGACCCATTCGTCCGGTAAACTGCTGTTTGCAGCCCGCATCATTCCCTATCGTGGCTCCTGGCTCGATATCGAATTCGACGCCAAGGATGTCGTCTTCGCCCGTATCGATCGCCGCCGTAAAATTCCGGTAACCTCGCTTTTGAAGGCGCTGGGCATGGATGCCGAGGAAATCCTCGACACCTATTACGACACGCTGTCCTTCGAGAAGACCAAAAAAGGCTGGCAGAAGCCGTTTGATCCCGAGAAAGTCAAGGGCGCCAAGCCGACCCATGACATGATCGACGCCAAGACCGGCGATGTCGTGCATGAAGCCGGCAAGAAGCTCTCGGTACGCGCCGCCAAAAAGATCGCTGAAAACGGCACAACGCACCTTCTCATCGAAGAGACGGATCTGTACGGCCAGTTCATCGCTCAGGATCTGCTCAACCTTGAAACAGGTGAGATTTACGCAGAAGCCGGTGACGAGATCGACGAGAAGCTGCTCGAAAAGCTGGTGGAAGCCGGTTTCGACAAGCTGCCGATCCTCGACATTGATCACGTCACTGTCGGTGCCTATCTGCGCAACACGCTCGCGGTCGACAAGAATGAGACCCGCGAGGATGCGCTGTTCGACATCTACCGCGTGATGCGTCCGGGTGAGCCCCCCACCATCGAAACCGCTGAGGCGATGTTCCAGTCATTGTTCTTTGACTCAGAGCGTTATGATCTCTCGGCCGTTGGTCGCGTCAAGATGAACATGCGTCTGGATATCGAGGCCGAAGATACGGTCCGCGTTCTGCGCAAGGAAGACATCGTTGAAGTCGTCCGCACCCTCGTCAATCTGCGCGACGGTCGTGGCGAAATCGATGATATCGACAATCTCGGCAACCGCCGTGTGCGTTCGGTCGGCGAATTGATGGAAAACCATTATCGCCTTGGCCTGTTGCGCATGGAACGTGCGATCAAGGAACGTATGTCCTCGGTCGAAATCGACACGGTCATGCCCCAGGATCTGATCAACGCCAAGCCGGCTGCCGCTGCTGTCCGCGAGTTCTTCGGTTCCTCGCAGCTCAGCCAGTTTATGGATCAGACCAACCCGCTGTCTGAAATCACCCACAAGCGCCGCCTGTCAGCGCTTGGGCCGGGCGGTTTGACCCGTGAGCGCGCCGGCTTTGAAGTCCGCGACGTGCACGTGACCCATTATGGCCGTATCTGCCCGATTGAGACCCCTGAAGGTCCGAATATCGGTCTGATCAACTCGCTGGCCACTTTCGCCCGCGTCAATAAATACGGTTTCATCGAAACCCCGTACCGCAAGATCGTGGACGGCAAGGTCACCGATGAGGTTGTCTATCTCTCGGCCATGGAAGAAGCGAAATATCGCGTCGCCCAGGCCAACGCCAAGCTGACCGATGACGCCACCTTCCAGAACGAGCTGGTCACAGCCCGTCATGCAGGTGAAGTCACCCTGACGCCGCGTGAGCAGATCGATCTCATGGACGTGAGCCCCAAGCAGGTCATCTCGGTGGCTGCAGCGCTCATTCCGTTCCTTGAAAACGATGACGCCAACCGCGCTCTCATGGGATCGAACATGCAGCGTCAGGCTGTGCCGCTTCTGCGGTCGCAGGCGCCATATGTCGGTACCGGCATGGAAGCCGTTGTGGCCCGCGACAGTGGCGCTGCCATCGTCGCCAAGCGCTCCGGTATCGTGGATCAGGTGGACGCAACCCGCGTGGTTATTCGTGCCACTCAGGAAACCGACGCTTCCAAGTCCGGCGTCGATATCTACAACCTGATGAAGTTCCAGCGTTCCAACCAGTCAACCTGCATCAACCAGCGTCCGTTGGTTGTGGTGGGTGACCATATCAATGCTGGCGACATCATTGCGGATGGTCCCTCCACCGAATTGGGTGATCTGGCGCTCGGCCGCAACGTGGTCGTCGCGTTCATGCCCTGGAATGGCTACAACTTCGAAGATTCGATCCTTCTGTCCGAAAAGATCGTCAAGGAAGATGTCTTCACCTCGATCCATATCGAGGAATATGAAGTCAACGCCCGTGACACCAAGCTTGGGCCTGAAGAAATCACCCGGGATATTCCGAACGTTTCCGAAGAAGCCCTGAAGAATCTCGACGAAGCCGGTATTGTGCACATTGGTGCCGATGTTGGCCCCGGCGACATTCTGGTCGGCAAGATCACACCAAAGGGCGAAAGCCCGATGACGCCGGAAGAAAAGCTTCTGCGCGCGATCTTCGGTGAAAAGGCCTCTGACGTCCGTGACACGTCCCTGCGCGTACCGCCCGGGGATGCTGGTACTGTTGTTGAAGTCCGGGTGTTCAACCGCCACGGCATCGACAAGGACGAACGCGCCATGGCTATCGAGCGCGAGGAAATCGAGCGCTTGGCCAAGGACCGTGACGACGAACAGTCCATTCTGGACCGGAACGTTTACGCCCGCTTGAAGGAAATGCTGTTCGGCAAGGCCGCAACGGCTGGCCCGAAGGGCTATCTGGCAGGCACCAAGCTCAATGACTCGATCTTTGACAGCCAGCCGCGGTCGAAGTGGTGGCAGTTCGCCATCGACGACGACAAGGTAATGCAGGAGATCGAAGCGCTGCAGGGCCAGTATGACGAGAGCCGCAAGCTGCTTGAGCAGCGGTTCATCGACAAGGTCGACAAACTGCAGCGTGGCGATGAGCTGCCGCCAGGCGTCATGAAGATGGTCAAGGTCTTTGTTGCAACCAAGCGCAAGATCCAGTCCGGCGATAAAATGGCTGGCCGTCACGGCAACAAGGGTGTTGTTTCCCGCATCGTCCCGCAGGAAGACATGCCTTATCTCGAAGACGGTACCCCCGTTGAAATCGTCTTGAACCCGCTCGGCGTGCCCTCACGTATGAACGTTGGTCAGATCCTTGAAACCCATCTGGGTTGGGCCTGTGCCGGCATGGGCCGTAAGATCGATGAGATGATGCGCGTTTACCGCGAGCAGGGCGATCTGAAGCCGCTAAAGGCCGAAATCGACTACCTGTTTGAAGGTGACGAAACCCTGACCGATCTCGATGACGACAGCGTTGTGCGTCTCGGCGAGCATTTGTCCAAGGGCGTTTCCATTGCCACCCCGGTATTCGACGGTGCCAAGGAACATGACATCGTGGAAATGCTGGAACGGGCAGGGCTCAAGGGCACTGGCCAGTCCACATTGTACGATGGCCGTACCGGCGAGCAGTTCGATCGGCAGGTGACGGTTGGGTATATCTACATGCTCAAACTGCATCACTTGGTGGACGACAAGATCCACGCCCGTTCGATCGGCCCCTACAGCCTCGTTACCCAGCAGCCGCTGGGTGGTAAGGCCCAGTTCGGTGGTCAGCGCTTTGGTGAAATGGAGGTGTGGGCGCTTGAAGCTTATGGTGCCGCATACACCTTGCAGGAAATGCTCACCATCAAGTCGGATGACGTTGCCGGCCGTACCAAGGTCTATGAGGCCATCGTGCGCGGCGACGACACCTTCGAGGCGGGTATCCCCGAGAGCTTCAACGTTCTCGTCAAGGAAATCCGTTCGCTTGGCCTCAATGTCGAGTTGACCGAGAGCGAGCTGGAAGCCGAACAAGACGAGCTGTCTTCGGCCGCCGAAGGCGAGCTTGAGCCTCCTGTGGACGCGGCGGAATAATCCGGCGCCCCCTAATTCCATTTTCAATTCGTTCATTCGGGTCTGATACCCGGATGAACGGAACGAGGAGACTGAGATGAATCATCATCACCACGTCATGGACCCCTTCAATCCGCAGGCTCAGGCGCAGACTTTTGACCAGATGAAGGTCAATATCGCGAGCCCGGAGAAGATCCTTTCCTGGTCGTACGGCGAAATCAAAAAGCCGGAAACCATCAACTACCGTACGTTCAAGCCAGAACGCGACGGCCTGTTCTGTGCACGCATCTTTGGCCCGACCAAGGATTACGAATGCCTTTGCGGCAAGTACAAGCGCATGAAGTTCAAGGGCGTCATCTGCGAGAAGTGCGGCGTTGAAGTCACATTGTCCCGCGTTCGGCGCGAGCGCATGGGCCATATCGAACTCGCGGCACCCGTGGCGCATATCTGGTTCCTGAAGTCGTTGCCGTCCCGCATCGCGCTTCTGCTGGATATGACGCTCAAGGATGTCGAGCGCATCTTGTACTTTGAGTACTATGTGGTCACCGAGCCGGGTCTTACAGCCTTTGGTCAGTATGAATTGCTGAGCGAAGAGCAGTATATCGACGCCCAGGACCAGTATGGTGCCGACAGCTTCACCGCCATGATCGGTGCTGAAGCCATTCGCGAAATGCTGATGTCGCTCGAGCTGGAAAAGATCGCCGATCAGCTGCGCGTGGAAATTGCCGAGGCAACCACCGAACTGAAGCCGAAGAAACTGGCCAAGCGCCTGAAGATCGTTGAGCAGTTCATCGTTTCGGGCAACAAGCCTGAATGGATGATCATGACGATCATTCCGGTCATTCCGCCCGAACTGCGTCCGCTTGTGCCGCTGGACGGTGGCCGTTTCGCGACCTCGGATCTCAACGATCTTTATCGTCGTGTGATCAACCGCAACAACCGTCTGCGTCGTCTGATCGAATTGCGTGCACCGGATATCATTATCCGCAACGAAAAGCGCATGCTGCAGGAAGCCGTTGACGCCCTGTTCGACAACGGTCGCCGTGGCCGCACCATCACCGGTGCGAACAAGCGTCCGCTCAAGTCGCTCTCGGACAACCTCAAGGGCAAGCACGGCCGTTTCCGCCAGAACCTTCTGGGCAAGCGCGTCGATTATTCCGGCCGTTCGGTTATCACCGTGGGTCCGGAACTCAAGCTGCACCAGTGTGGTCTGCCCAAGAAGATGGCGCTCGAACTGTTCAAGCCGTTCATCTACTCGCGGCTGGAAGCCAAGGGCTTCTCCTCCACGGTCAAGCAGGCCAAGAAGCTGGTTGAAAAGGAAAAGCCCGAAGTCTGGGATATCCTTGACGAAGTGATTCGTGAGCATCCGGTTCTGTTGAACCGCGCGCCCACCCTTCACCGTCTGGGCATCCAGGCCTTCGAACCGATCCTGATCGAGGGCAAGGCCATCCAGCTGCATCCGCTGGTATGTACAGCGTTTAACGCCGACTTTGACGGCGATCAGATGGCTGTTCACGTGCCGCTGAGCCTTGAGGCCCAGCTGGAAGCCCGCGTGTTGATGATGTCGACCAACAACATTCTGCACCCCGCCAATGGTCAGCCGATCATTGTGCCCTCGCAGGATATCGTTCTCGGCCTCTATCACCTCAGCCTGATGAACGACAACGAGCCGGGCGAAGGCATGGCCTTCGGCAATATCGGCGAGCTAGAGCATGCTCTGGCCACCGGTACGGTCACGATGCACACCAAGATCAAGGGCCGTGTCAAACGGGTCGATGCCGAAGGCAATGTCACGACCGAAGTGGTCGAGACCTCGCCGGGCCGTATGTTGATCGGTCAGTTGCTGCCTGAGAGCGTTGCAGTGCCTTTCGAGGTCTGTAACCAGGTCATGACCAAGAAGATGGTCTCCAAGATGATCGACACGGTTTACCGTGGCTGTGGTCAGAAAGAGACCGTGATCTTTTGTGACCGCATCATGGATCTCGGGTTCAAGCATGCGTGCCGCGCCGGTATTTCGTTCGGCAAGGACGACATGGTTATCCCCGACACCAAGGCTGGCATCGTTGAGGCGACCCGCAAGCAGGTCGAGGAATTCGAGCAGCAGTACAATGACGGTCTCATCACCCAGGGCGAGAAGTACAACAAGGTTGTCGACGCCTGGGCCAAGTGCGGTGACAAGGTTGCCGACGAGATGATGGCCCGCATTTCTGCGGTCGATGTCGATGCGGAAACAGGACGTCAGAAGCCGATCAACTCGGTTTACATGATGGCCCATTCCGGTGCGCGTGGTTCACCGGCCCAGATGAAGCAGCTTGCCGGTATGCGTGGTCTTATGGCCCGTCCGGATGGCTCGATCATTGAAACGCCGATCACGTCGAACTTTAAGGAAGGTCTGACCGTGATGGAGTACTTCAACTCCACTCACGGTGCCCGTAAGGGTCTGGCTGATACCGCCATGAAGACTGCTAACTCCGGCTATCTGACCCGTCGTCTGGTGGACGTGGCCCAGGATTCGATCATTACCGAGATTGATTGCGGTACAGATCGTGGCCTGGCCATGGAAGCGGTCGTCGATTCAGGTCAGATCGTGGCCTCCCTTGGCCAGCGTATCCTCGGCCGTACCACGGCAGACGATATTGTCGACCCGGCAACGGGCGAAGTTATCGCACCCCGTGGCACATTGCTCGACGAAGCGCTTGTCGATGCCATCGAGGCGGCAAAGGTCCAGACGACCCGCATCCGCTCGCCGCTCACCTGTGACATCCGTCAGGGTGTCTGTGCGGCTTGCTACGGACGTGATCTTGCCCGCGGTACTCCGGTCAATATCGGTGAAGCTGTCGGCGTTATCGCTGCACAGTCCATTGGTGAGCCGGGCACCCAGCTGACCATGCGTACCTTCCACATTGGTGGTACGGCACAGGTTGTCGATAGCTCGTTCTTTGAGGCAAGCGTCGAAGGCAAGGTCGAAATCCGTAACCGCAATGTCGTGAAGCTGGCTGACAAGTCGCTGATCGCCATGGGCCGCAACGTCATGGTCGCTATCATTGATAGCGAAGGCAATGACCGCGTTGTCCACCGTGTGGCTTATGGTGCCAAGATCCGTGTCGATGACGGTGACGAGGTCAAGCGCGGTCAGCGTCTGGCCGAGTGGGATCCATACACCCGTCCGATCCTCGCTGAAGTTGAGGGCGAAGTGGCCTTTGAGGACCTCATCGACGGCAATTCGGTCTCCGAACAGACCGACGAGGCGACCGGCTTTACCAAGCGTGTTGTTATCGACTGGCGCACCAGCCAGCGCGGTGACGGCCTGCGCCCGGCACTGGCAGTCGCCCGCGGCGGTGAAGTGGTCAAGCTCGATCGTGGTGGCGAAGCCCGCTACCTGCTCTCGGTGGATGCGGTTATTGCCGTTGAGCCCGGCGAGAAGGTGGCACCGGGTGACGTGCTGGCACGTATTCCGCTCGAAAGCGCCAAGACCAAGGACATCACCGGTGGTCTGCCGCGTGTGGCCGAACTGTTCGAAGCCCGTCGTCCCAAGGATCACGCCATCATCGCCGAGATCGATGGTACCATCCGCTTTGGTCGCGACTACAAGAACAAGCGCCGCATCATCATCGAGCCTGAAGATGCGACGATGGAACCCGCTGAGTATCTGATCCCCAAGGGCAAGCCATTCCACCTTCAGGAAGGCGATACCATTGAGCGGGGTGAATATATTCTCGACGGCAATCCGGCACCGCATGACATTCTGGCGATCAAGGGCGTCGAGGAGCTTGCACGCTACCTCGTCAACGAGATCCAGGAAGTCTATCGCTTGCAGGGCGTGTTGATTAACGACAAGCACATCGAGGTGATCGTTCGCCAGATGCTGCAAAAGGTCGAAATCACCGATCCGGGCGAAAGCGGCTTGCTGAAAGACGAGCAGATCGACAAGGTCGATTTCGACGAGCTCAACGAAGAGCTGATTGCCGAAGGCAAGAAGCCAGCTCATGGCGTGCCGGTTCTTCTCGGTATCACCAAGGCATCGTTGCAGACCCGTTCGTTTGTGTCGGCCGCCTCGTTCCAGGAAACCACACGCGTGCTCACAGAAGCCGCGGTTTCCGGCAAGGCCGATCTTCTCGAAGGTCTCAAGGAAAACGTCATCGTCGGCCGGCTCATTCCTGCCGGTACCGGTGCAGGCATCTCGCAGGTCAAGCATATTGCCGGCAAGCGTGATGACCTCATCCTTGAAGAGCGTCGCCGTCAGGCGGAATCGGTCAAACTGGAGGCACCCGTTGCCGACAGCCCCGAGCCGCAGGAAGAGCCTGCCGAATAGGGCAGGGGTCTGCATCAGAATTTGAAAAGGGGGCCTCAGGGCCCCCCTTTTTGCGTCAGCAGTGACGCGGCTAAATGTTCCAGAGAACAGACGGGCAGGGCGGTGGGCTAGCGAAAGCCTATATAGGCACTGAACTGGTCAAGCGTCAGGCGCCAATAGGCAAACACCTCGCCAAGATTATCCGCGCTCACGCCGCCGCTCAGCACAACATCCATTTCAAGAATCGCATCGCCGGCATTGTCGAGATAGGCCTTGGAAAACCGCTTGTCGCGATTCCAGTTATTGATTGCCTCAGGCGTGGGCTTGATCATGAAACCAACACGGAAATTCATGTCGGCGCAGTCCCGTGCCGTGCAATTGCGCAGACGGGCAGAGTAGGGGATGCCGTTAATCCGGCCGCTCAGCATGGGGTTGCCGTCCGGCTGCGTGGCAAGGGCGGCGCTGCCATAGGCCCGCGCTGCGCGCATAATGCCCTCAACATTGCTGCCATCCACCAGGTCCTGGGCCCGCGCCGCAGGAATCATCAACGCGCCGGCAAGCAGAATCGCAAGAAAGCTGGGCGGTATATGCATAGGCGTTCCCCCGTTCTGTCGAATCTCGTCCCCAAACGGACGAATCCCCGAACCGCCATGGTGCGGGACAAAGGTTTCCGGCACGTCAATTTGCCCCAATCCGTCAGGATCGAGGTCGATATCGCCGGAATTGGCCTCCAGATGCAGTTTTTTGCCGGTTACCCTTGACGCCCAGTATGGGGCGGAGTATAGCCAGCCAACCTGAACGGTCGGTCGTGGATCGGTTGAGGGTGCAAGCCGCCGAGGCGAAACACCCAGACGAACCAAACACATCGTAGGGTAGCAAGACGCTGCAATCGTCGAATGCATGAATGCCTCTCGGTTTCGCGGGGTGTTCCACTGCTTGAAGGGCGCCGCCATCCACACTTGGGATAGGGCGGGCGTCGTTTTCGTTTGTGATGTCTTGGGAGCAAGAATTTGGAACGGATAGAGAAGGTTCGAGCGGTATGCCGACCATTAATCAGCTGATCCGGAAGCCCCGGCAGTCAAAGCCGAAGCGGAACAAAGTTCCGGCGATGGAAGCAAACCCGCAAAAGCGCGGCGTTTGTACGCGCGTTTATACGACCACGCCGAAGAAGCCGAACTCCGCTTTGCGTAAAGTTGCCAAGGTACGCCTGACCAACAATCGCGAAGTCATTTCCTATATCGGGGGCGAAGGCCACAACCTGCAGGAGCACTCTGTTGTGCTTATCCGCGGCGGTCGTGTGCGTGATCTTCCCGGTGTGCGTTACCACATCCTGCGCGGCGTACTCGACACGCAGAGTGTTAAAGATCGTAAGCAGCGTCGTTCGAAATACGGCGCTAAGCGGCCGAAATAAGGAGAGCATGAAATATGTCCCGTCGGCATCGTGCAGAAAAGCGTGACGTTATTCCGGATCCCAAGTTCGGTGATCTCGTCGTATCGAAATTTATGAATTCCCTGATGAAAGACGGCAAGAAGTCGGCTGCAGAAGGCATCGTCTATGGTGCTTTTGATGTGGTGCTCGAGCGCACCAAGCAGGATCCGATCACTGTCTTTCATGCGGCGCTGGAAAACATCCGGCCGTCCGTTGAAGTGCGTTCCCGCCGTGTTGGTGGTGCGACCTATCAGGTTCCCGTTGAAGTGCGCACAGAGCGCCAGCAGGCCCTGGCCATTCGCTGGCTGATCGAAAGTGCACGCAAGCGTGGTGAAAACACCATGGTTGATCGTCTGAGTGGCGAGCTGATGGACGCGCAGAACGGGCGCGGCCAGGCCGTTAAAAAACGCGAAGATACGCACCGGATGGCAGACGCCAACCGTGCCTTCTCGCATTACCGCTGGTAAAGGCTTCGGAGAGACCATTATGGCCCGCGAATACAAAATCGAAGATTACCGCAATTTCGGCATCATGGCGCACATCGATGCTGGCAAGACCACGACAACAGAGCGTGTTCTTTTCTATACCGGTAAGAGCCACAAGATTGGTGAAGTTCATGATGGCGCTGCCACCATGGACTGGATGGAGCAGGAGCAGGAGCGGGGTATTACCATTACTTCCGCTGCGACCACCACGTTCTGGAAAGATCGTGATGGCAAGATGCACCGCTTCAACATCATCGACACCCCGGGCCACGTTGACTTCACCATTGAAGTAGAGCGTTCGCTGCGTGTTCTCGATGGCGCTGTTGCGCTTCTCGACGCCAACGCCGGCGTTGAGCCGCAGACCGAGACTGTCTGGCGTCAGGCCGACAAGTACGAAGTCCCGCGTATGATCTTTGTCAACAAGATGGACAAGATCGGCGCTGACTTTTACCGCTGTGTCGACATGATCAAGACCCGTCTGGGTGCGACACCTGTCGTTATGCAGCTGCCAATCGGTGCTGAGAACGAATTTGCTGGTGTTGTTGATCTCATCGAGATGAATGCACGCATCTGGCACACCGAAGATCTGGGCGCTGCCTGGGATATCGTTGAGATTCCCGAGGATCTGAAAGCCAAGGCTGAAGAATATCGCGAGAAGCTGATCGAAGCGGCTGTCGAGATCGACGAAGAAGCAATGATGGCATACCTTGAAGGCGAAATGCCTGATGTGCCGACACTGCGTCGTCTGGTCCGCAAGGGCACCTGCGATGTTGCCTTCTTCCCGGTTTATTGCGGTTCCGCCTTCAAGAACAAGGGCGTTCAGCCTTTGCTTGACGCCGTTGTTGATTTCCTGCCGTCGCCGATCGACGTGCCGGCTATCCAGGGCATCGATGCAAAGACTGAAGAGCCAATCGAACGTCACGCAGACGACAGCGAGCCTGTCTCGATGCTGGCCTTCAAGATTGCCAACGACCCGCACATGGGTTCGCTGACTTTCTGCCGCATCTATTCGGGTCACCTCGAAGCTGGCGCGACTTTGGAAAACACTGTGAAAGGCAAGCGTGAACGCGTTGGCCGTATGTTCCAGATGCATTCCAACAGCCGTGAGCAGATCGAAGAAGCTTTCGCAGGCGACATCGTGGCGATCGTTGGTCTTAAGGACACAACGACCGGTGACACGCTTTCAGCAACCAATTCCCAGGTTATTCTTGAGCGTATGGAATTCCCTGAGCCGGTTATCGAAATCGCTGTTGAGCCTAAATCCAAGGCCGATCAGGAAAAGATGGGCATCGCGCTCAATCGCCTGGCTGCTGAAGATCCCAGCTTCCGCGTGAAGTCTGATGAAGAGAGCGGCCAGACCATTATCGCTGGTATGGGCGAACTGCATCTCGACATTCTGATCGACCGCATGAAGCGCGAATTCAAGGTTGAAGCCAATATCGGTCAGCCCCAGGTGGCTTACCGTGAGACCATCACCAAGGTTGCTGATGTGGATTATACCCACAAGAAGCAGTCGGGTGGTTCAGGCCAGTTCGCGCGCGTCAAGATGACCATCGAGCCGAATGAAGTTGGTGCCGGTTTCGCCTTCGAATCCAAGATTGTTGGCGGCAACGTGCCGAAGGAATATATCCCCGGCGTCGAAAAAGGTGTGCGCAGCGTTATGGGTGCAGGCATTCTGATCGGCTTCCCGATCGTGGATGTGAAGGTTACCCTGACTGACGGTGCCTACCATGACGTTGACTCCTCGGTTCTCGCGTTCGAGATCGCCGGTCGTGCTGGCTTCCGTGAAGCCATTGGCAAGGCTGGCCCGAAGATTCTCGAGCCGGTGATGAAGGTCGAAGTAACTACCCCTGAAGAATATATGGGCGACGTTATCGGCGATCTGAACTCACGTCGTGGTCAGATCCAGGGCACAGAAAGCCGTGGTATCGTCCAGGTGGTCAATGCATTCGTGCCGTTGGCAAACATGTTTGGTTACGTGAACTCGCTGCGCTCCATGAGCCAGGGTCGTGCACAGTACTCCATGGTGTTTGATCACTATGAGCAGGTCCCGCAGGCCGTGGCCGACGAAGTCCAGGCAAAATACGCCTAGTTTTTTGGAATAGATTGAAATTCAACGCCAGCCCTTGAGCTGATGTAACGGAGAGAGCAAATGGCGAAGGAAAAGTTTTCGCGGAGTAAGCCGCACTGCAACATTGGCACGATTGGTCACGTTGACCATGGCAAGACCTCGTTGACAGCGGCGATTACGAAGATATTGGCAGAGACGGGCGGGGCGACGTTCAAGGCGTATGATGCGATTGACGCAGCGCCTGAAGAGAAAGCCCGCGGCATCACGATTTCGACATCGCACGTTGAGTATGAGACGGCGAACCGTCACTACGCGCACGTTGATTGCCCAGGCCACGCCGATTATGTGAAGAACATGATCACGGGTGCGGCCCAGATGGATGGTGCCATTCTGGTTGTGTCTGCAGCTGACGGCCCGATGCCCCAGACCCGCGAGCACATTCTGCTTGCCCGTCAGGTTGGTGTGCCGGCACTTGTTGTCTTCCTGAACAAGGTTGACCAGGTTGACGATGACGAACTGCTTGAGCTTGTTGAGCTTGAAGTGCGTGAACTGTTGTCCTCGTATGATTTCCCGGGCGACGACATTCCGATCATCCGTGGTTCGGCTCTTGCTGCTTTGGAAGACAAGACCCCTGAGATCGGCCATGACGCTGTTTTGAAGCTGATGGAAGCTGTTGACGAATACATTCCGCAGCCGGCCCGTCCGGTTGACCAGCCGTTCCTGATGCCGATCGAAGACGTTTTCTCGATCTCGGGTCGTGGTACGGTTGTGACCGGTCGTGTTGAGCGCGGCATTGTCAAGGTTGGCGAAGAAGTTGAAATCGTCGGCATCAAGGACACTCAGAAGACGACGGTTACCGGCGTTGAAATGTTCCGCAAGCTGCTCGATAGCGGTGAAGCTGGTGACAATATCGGTGCTTTGATCCGTGGTATTGACCGCGAGCAGGTTGAGCGTGGCCAGGTTCTTTGCAAGCCGGGTTCAGTGACCCCGCACACAAAGTTTGTGGCTGAAGCCTACATTCTGACCAAGGACGAGGGTGGCCGTCATACGCCGTTCTTCACCAACTACCGTCCTCAGTTCTATTTCCGCACGACCGACGTGACGGGGATTGTGACACTGAAGGAAGGTGTTGAGATGGTCATGCCGGGCGACAATGTTGAAATCAACGTTGCCCTGATCGTGCCGATCGCCATGGAAGAGAAGCTCCGCTTCGCTATCCGTGAAGGTGGCCGCACCGTCGGTTCAGGCGTCGTCGCCAAAATCGTCGAGTAAACAGGATTTTGTGGGGTGGCGTATCCCGATACGCCACCAACCACTCTAAGCCAGGAAGATTATGATGAACGGTCAGAACATTCGCATACGGCTTAAGGCGTTCGACCATCGTGTCCTCGACACCTCGACGCGCGAAATCGTCAATACGGCGAAGCGTACAGGTGCTCAGGTTCGTGGGCCGATCCCGCTGCCGACGCGAATTGACAAATACACCGTCAACCGCTCGCCGCACGTTGATAAAAAGAGCCGCGAGCAGTTTGAGATCCGGACCCACAAGCGCCTTTTGGACATTGTGGACCCCACACCTCAGACAGTTGACGCCCTGATGAAGCTCGATCTCGCCGCCGGCGTAGATGTCGAGATCAAGCTGTAAGGCCTCGTTTTTATAGCGAAGCGTTAAGTTGAAAGCGGGATTGAAGGGGCGTTCGGAATTTGAACGCTTACTGATCCGAAGAAGAACAAAGGTTTGAACCGATGCGTTCTGGAGTGATCGCACAGAAGCTGGGCATGACCCGCATATTCGCCGAAGACGGTACACACGTACCTGTCACGGTGTTGGGTCTGCAGAACTGCCAGGTGGTAGGCCAGCGGACGGAAGATAAAAATGGCTACACCGCGCTGCAACTCGGCGCTGGTCTGGCCAAAGCGAAAAACACGCCCAAGGCACAACGCGGTCAGTTCGCGGTTGCCAAGGTGGAGCCCAAGCGCCACATCGCGGAATTCCGCGTCAGCGCTGAGAACCTGATTGAGGTTGGTGCTTCGATGCAGGCGGACCACTTTGAAGTGGGCCAGCTGGTCGATGTTACTGGCACCTCGATTGGTAAGGGTTTTGCCGGTGCCATGAAACGGCACAACTTTGGCGGTCTGCGTGCATCGCACGGTGTGTCGGTGTCTCACCGTTCGCATGGTTCGACTGGTAACAGCCAGGACCCCGGCAAGGTGTTCAAGGGCAAGAAAATGGCCGGCCACATGGGTGATGCCCGTGTGACAACGCAGAACCTCAAGGTCGTCAAGACCGATGTGGAGCGTGGCTTGATCATGGTGATGGGCTCTGTGCCTGGCGCCAAGGGCGGATGGATCATGGTTCGTGATGCCGTCAAGAAGGACGCACCTGCTGGCGCATCTTTCCCCGGATCATTCAAGGCTCCCGAGGGTGGCGCTGCTGCGAAAGCTGAAGCAGCCCCGGCTGTAGACGCGCCCGCTGAAGGGGGTAACGAATAATGGAACTCAATGTTACGACCCTCGAAGGCAAAGCTTCGGGCAAGGTGACCTTGGCTGATGACGTATTTGGTCTTGAGCCGCGTCAGGATTTGCTGCAGCGCATGGTGCGCTATCAGCTCCTGAAGCGTCAGGCCGGTACCCATGACGTCAAGAACCGCAGCGAAATCACTGGCACCACGAAGAAATTCGTACGTCAGAAGGGTTCGGGCGGCGCACGTCACGGTTCCCGCAAGGTTGGCCAGTTCCGTTCTGGTGGCCGCGCATTCGGTCCAACGCCCCGCAGTCATGCGATTGAGTTGCCGAAAAAGGTTCGCGCCCTGGCGCTGAAGCATGCGCTTTCAGCCAAGGCAAAGGCCGGTGAACTGGTCATTCTCGACAAGGCGTCGGTAAAAGATGCAAAGACCGCGGGTCTGCGCAAGGTGTTCGGCGATATGGACCTGTCCAACGCGCTGATCATCGACGGTGCCGAGATTGATACAAATTTTGCGCTCGCAGCGCGGAACATTCCGCTGATCGACGTGCTTCCGATCCAGGGCATCAATGTCTATGACATTCTGCGCCGTCGGAAACTCGTGCTGACGAAGGCCGCAATCGAAGCGCTGGAGGCACGGTTCGCATGAGCAAGGTTTCGCATTACGACATTATCCGCAATCCGGTAGTCACCGAGAAGTCGACAATGGCTTCCGAGTACAACCAGGTTGTCTTCGACGTCGCAATCGACGCGTCCAAGCCGGAGATCAAGGCAGCTGTTGAGGCCTTGTTCTCAGTGAAGGTCAAGGCCGTTAACACCCTGGTCCGCAAGGGCAAGGCAAAGCGGTTCCGTGGCATCATCGGTCGGCGCAATGACGTGAAGAAAGCAGTTGTGACCCTCGTTGACGGTCAGGCCATCGATATCGCGACGGGCCTGTAAGGCAGAGGGAAGGTAAAAACAAATGGCTTTGAAACAATATAATCCAACCTCCGCCGGACGGCGCGCGCTGATCGGCATCGATCGCAGCGAGCTGTGGAACGGCAAGCCCGTCAAGAAATTGACAGAGGGTTTGACCAAATCCGGTGGCCGTAACAATCGTGGTCGCATCACCTCGTTCCATCGGGGCGGCGGTCATAAGCGGACCTACCGCACGATCGATTTCAAGCGCACAAAGTTTGATGTCGAGGGTACGGTCGAGCGTCTTGAATACGATCCCAACCGGACCGCGTTCATTGCTCTGGTCACTTATACCGACGGCGAGCAGGCCTATATTCTGGCGCCGCAGCGTCTGGGTGCCGGCGACAAGGTGATCTCCTCGGAGAGCGCAGTCGACGTGAAACCAGGCAACACGATGCCGCTCGAGCGGATGCCGGTTGGCACCATCGTGCACAATATCGAGATGAAGCCGCGCAAGGGTGCGCAGGTTGCCCGGTCCGCCGGCACCTACGCCCAGTATGTTGGTCGTGACCGGGGTTGGGCAATTCTCCGCCTTCAGTCCGGCGAGCAGCGCCTTGTGCATGGTTCGTGCCTGGCAACTGTTGGTGCTGTGTCCAATCCGGACCACTCCAACACCAACCTCGGCAAGGCTGGTCGCAGCCGTTGGCTCGGCCGCAAGCCGGTCACCCGTGGTGTTGCCATGAACCCGATCGATCACCCGCATGGTGGTGGTGAGGGGCGTACTTCCGGTGGCCGTCATCCTGTGACGCCTTGGGGTAAGCCGACCAAAGGCAAGAGAACACGCAGCAACAAGGCGACGGACAAGTTTATTGTGCGCTCGCGTCACCAAAAGAAGGGCAGGTAAGCCATGTCCCGTTCCGTCTGGAAAGGCCCGTTTGTTGACGGGTACCTGTTGAAGAAGGCCGATAAGGTTCGCGAAGGCGGCCGTAACGAAGTGATCAAGATCTGGAGCCGTCGCTCCACCATCCTGCCGCAGTTCGTTGGTCTCACCTTCGGTGTCTACAACGGGAAAAAGCACATTCCGGTGAATGTGTCCGAAGACATGATCGGTCACAAGTTTGGCGAGTTCTCGCCGAGCCGGACCTATTACGGACACGCGGCCGACAAGAAGGCCAAGAGGAAATAAGATGGGCAAGCAAAAGACACAACGCGCCCTCAAGGACAACGAGGCCAAAGCGGTTCTGCGCACATTGCGCACAAGCCCGCAGAAGCTCAATCTTGTTGCCGCGCAAATCCGTGGCAAGAAGGTCGAGAAGGCTCTCGCTGAGCTTTCCTTTTCGCCTAAGCGGATCGCTGGTTCGGTAAAGAAGACGCTTGAAAGCGCCATCGCCAATGCCGAGAACAATCACAATCTCGACACCGATGCGCTCGTGGTTGCAGAGGCTTATGTCGGCAACTCGCTGGTCATGAAGCGTTTTCATACCCGTGGCCGCGGTCGTTCGGCTCAGGTGTTGAAACCATTTGCGCATCTGACGATTGTCGTGCGTGAAGTTGAGGAGGCCGTCTGATGGGTCAAAAAATCAATCCGATTGGCTTGCGCCTTGGCATCAACCGCACCTGGGATTCGCGTTGGTTCGCGGCTGGGCGTGAGTATGGGGATTTGCTTCAGGAAGATCTGAAGATCCGCAAGATGCTCAAGAAAGAGCTCAAGCAGGCCGCCGTGTCCAAGATCGTTATCGAGCGTCCGCACCGCAAGTGCCGCGTGTCGATCCACACCGCCCGTCCGGGCATTGTGATCGGCAAGAAGGGCGCGGATATCGAAAAGATCCGCAACAAGGTTCGTCAGTTCACCGACAGCGAAGTGCACATCAACATCGTTGAAGTGCGCAAGCCTGAAACTGATGCCAACCTGGTTGCCCAGGGCATTGCCCAGCAGCTGGAACGCCGTGTTGCTTTCCGTCGCGCCATGAAGCGTGCGGTGCAGACAGCGATCCGCATGGGTGCCGGTGGTATCCGCGTCAACGTTGGCGGCCGTCTCGGCGGTGCTGACATTGCGCGCACCGAATGGTATCGCGAAGGCCGGGTGCCGCTGCACACGCTTCGTGCCGATATTGACTATGGCTTTGCAGAAGCGTCCACCACCTACGGTATCATTGGTATCAAGGTCTGGATCTTCAAGGGCGAAGTGATGGAGCATGACCCCACGGCGCATGAGCGCCGCGCTACCGAAGGTAGTGGTGATGGTGGTCAGCAGCGCCGTCGCGAGCCGGCTGCCAGCTAAGAGGAACCGGACTAATGCTACAACCAAAACGTACAAAGTTCCGCAAGGCACACAAAGGCCGCATTCATGGCGTTGCCAAGGGTGGTTATGAGTTGACCTTCGGTCAGTTCGGCCTCAAGGCTCTGGAACCGGAGCGTATCACGGCTCGTCAGATCGAAGCGGCTCGCCGCGCGATGACCCGCCAGATGAAACGTGCCGGGCGCGTGTGGATTCGGATTTTCCCGGATCTGCCCGTTTCCAAAAAGCCGACCGAAGTCCGCATGGGTAAAGGTAAGGGCGCGCCGGAATATTGGGCAGCCCGGGTACATCCTGGCCGTGTGATGTTCGAAATCGACGGTGTAAGCGAGGAAGTTGCTCGCGAAGCTCTTCGACTTGGTGCGATGAAGCTGCCGATCAAAACGCGGTTTGTTAGCCGCATCGCCGACTAAGGGGCAGTATGATGAAAGTCAGTGACGTACGGGCCAAGACGGTCGACGAACTGAAAGATGAGCTCGTCGGTCTGAAGAAAGAGCAGTTCAATCTGCGCTTTCAGCGGGCTACCCAGCAGCTTGAGTCGACTTCGCGGGTTCGTGAAGTCCGCCGCGATATCGCGCGGGTCAAGACGGTGCTGAGCGAGAAGAGCAAAGCCTAAGGAACGGGTTGAGACATGCCGAAGCGAATTTTGCAGGGGACCGTAGTCTCCGACAAGAATGAAAAGACGGTTGTGGTGCGCGTCGAACGCCGCTTCACCCACCCGCTTTTGAAGAAAACGGTGCGCCGTTCCAAGAAATATCACGCCCATGACGAGACCAATGCGGTCAAAGTCGGGGAGATCGTGAATATTGAGGAATGCGCTCCCATCTCGAAGAGCAAGCGTTGGACGGTCGTTCCGTCGGCGTAAGCCAAAAAGAAACATTAGGTTAATCGGTTTGCCTGTATGAGGTGCGCCGGTAAGGAAAAAGGCATCCAGTCATGATTCAGATGCAAACAAACCTCGATGTCGCCGACAATTCCGGCGCACGTCGTGTCATGTGCATCAAGGTGCTGGGCGGTTCGCATCGTAAATATGCGTCTGTAGGCGACATTATTGTTGTGTCGGTTAAAGATGCTATTCCGCGCGGTCGCGTCAAAAAAGGTCAGGTGATGAAGGCTGTCGTTGTACGCACAGCATTCGAAATTCGCCGGGCTGATGGCACTGTGATCCGGTTCGACCGGAACGCGGCGGTTCTTATCAACAATAACAAGGAACCGGTCGGTACACGTATCTTTGGCCCGGTTCCGCGTGAATTGCGCGCCAAGAACCACATGAAGATTATCTCGCTTGCGCCGGAGGTGCTGTAATGGCTGCCAAGATTAAAAAAGGCGACAAGGTCGTCGTTTTGACCGGCAAGGATAAAGGCAGAACTGGTGAAGTTCTGCAGGTGCTTCCCGAGAAGACGCGCGCTTTTGTGCAGGGCATCAATCAGGTGCGCCGCCACACCAAGCAGACTGCGGACCAGGAAGCCGGCATCTACACCAAGGAAGCGTCAATTCATTTGTCGAACCTTGCGCTTGTCGATCCCAAGGACAACAAGCCGACCCGTGTCGGTTTTGAAATCAAGGACGGCGCCAAGGTTCGCGTCGCCAAGCGTAGCGGAGAAAAGATCGATGGCTGAGACATATGTCCCGCGCCTGCGCACGCAGTATGATGGCGAAATTCGCGCCGCACTTTTGAAGGATTTCGGGTATAAGAACCCGATGGAAGTGCCTAAGCTCGAGAAGATCGTCCTGAATATGGGCGTTGGCGAAGCGGTTGGCGACAGCAAGAAGGTGAAATCGGCGGCAGGGGATCTGGAAAAGATCACAGGGCAGAAACCGGTCATCACCTATGCGCGAACCTCCATTGCTGGTTTCAAGGTGCGTGAGGGCATGCCGCTCGGTGTCAAGGTGACGCTGCGCAAGGCCCAGATGTACGAATTCCTGGACCGGTTGATCACGATTGCGCTGCCGCGTGTTCGCGACTTCCGTGGCCTGAACCCGAAGAGCTTTGACGGTCGTGGCAACTTTGCCATGGGCATCAAGGAACATATCGTGTTCCCGGAAATCAATTACGACCAGGTCGATCAGATCTGGGGTATGGACGTGATCGTGTGCACCACGGCCAAAACAGATGATGAAGCGCGTGCGCTTCTCAAGGCTTTCAACTTCCCCTTTACCCAATAGGGCCGAGGGAAGAGACAAGGATATCGATAGATGGCTAAGACAAGCTCTATTGAGAAGAATAAGCAGCGCCGCGCGCTCACCAAGCGTTACGCTGCGAAGCGTGCAACGCTGAAGGCCGTGGTCAAGAACCAGGAACTCTCCCTTGAGGACCGGTTCAACGCGAGCATGAAGCTGGCGGAACTGCCGCGCAATTCTTCCAAAACCCGTATTCGCAATCGTTGCGAGGTTTCGGGCCGCCCGCGTGGCTTCTACCGCAAGCTCAAGATGAGCCGTATTGCGCTTCGTGAACTGGGCAATATGGGACAAATTCCCGGCCTGGTTAAGTCGAGCTGGTAAGGAGACGATAGAATGGCTGTTTCTGATCCCGTCGGCGATATGCTGACCCGCATCCGGAATGCGCAAATGCGCAACAAGACCGTCGTTGCGACGCCGGCGTCCACACTGCGGGGCCGCGTGCTCGATGTACTGCAGTCCGAGGGTTTTATCCGCGGATATTCCGAAACCAAGTTTGATAATGGCTCCGCTGAGTACAGCATCGAACTGAAGTATTCGGACAATATCCCGGTTATCCGCGAAATCCAGCGTGTTTCACGTCCTGGCCGCCGCGTATATGCTTCGGTAAAGAATATTCCGTCTGTTGCAAACGGACTTGGTGTTTCGATCCTTTCCACCCCCAAGGGTGTGATGGCCGACCACGAAGCACGTTCGCAGAATGTGGGCGGTGAGGTTTTGTGCCGCGTCTTCTAAGACGTCGGCAGTGTTAAGAATTTGAACCGAGAAGGTTTGAGAAATGTCCCGTACTGGCAAAAAACCGGTCGCTTTGAATGGTGCTACAGTCACCATTGATGGGCAAAATGTCACCGCAAAAGGTCCCAAGGGCGAACTTAGTGTCGTTCTCATGGATCTGGTGACGGCCAAGCAGACTGAAGAAGGCATCGTTATCGAGCCGGTCAACGAATCCAAGCAGGCGCGTGCCGCCTGGGGTACGTTCCGCTCGCTGGTGCAGAATATCGTAACTGGCGTGACCGTCGGCTTCGAGCGCAAGCTGGCAATCCAGGGCGTTGGTTACCGTGCAGCCATGCAGGGCAAGGATCTCAAGCTTTCGCTGGGGTTCAGCCACGAAGTGGTCTATGAAGCACCTCAGGGTATCTCGCTTGCAACACCGGCACCGACTGAAGTCGTCGTCACCGGCATCGACAAGCAGGTGGTTGGCCAGGTCGCAGCGAACATTCGCGAATATCGGCCGCCCGAACCCTATAAGGGCAAAGGCGTGCGTTATGCGGAAGAACATGTCTTCCGCAAAGAAGGTAAGAAGAAGTAAGGACCGTTTGAGATGGCTAACCGTATGCAGGGAATGGACCGTCGCAAGGCCCGCGTCCGCCGCGCTGTTAAAAAGCACGCCAACGGCCGCGCACGTCTTAGCGTGTTCCGTTCCGAAAAGAATATCTATGCGCAGATCATCGACGATGCTTCGGGCCGTACGCTCGCTGCCGCTTCGACCCTGGACAAGGATATCAAGGGCAAAGTCAAGAATGGCGCCACCCAGGCAGCTGCTGAGGAAATCGGCAAGCTGATCGCTGATCGCGCCAAAAAAGCCAAGGTGACCGAAGTCGTCTTCGATCGCGGTGGTTATATTTTCCACGGCCGGGTGAAAGCTCTGGCAGATGCCGCTCGCGCAGGCGGGCTGAGCTTCTAAACCGAAACGTAATAGAGAAGAACTGAGACAGCGATGAGAGACGTTCAAGAGCGCGACAGCGAATTTGTAGATCGCCTGGTCCACATCAATCGCGTAGCGAAAGTTGTGAAGGGTGGTAAGCGTTTCGGCTTTGCTGCGCTTGTGGTGATTGGTGATCAGAAGGGCCGCGTTGGCTTTGGTCATGGTAAGGCACGCGAAGTGCCTGAAGCGATCCGCAAGGCCACCGAGCAGGCCAAGCGCCAGCTTATCCGTGTGCCGCTGCGCGAAGCCCGCACGCTGCACCATGACGTTGCAGGCCGCCACGGCGCCGGCAAGGTTGTGCTGCGCGCTGCCCCTCCGGGCACTGGCATCATTGCCGGTGGTCCAATGCGCGCTGTGTTCGAAACACTTGGTATCAACGATATCGTTGCCAAGTCGCAGGGCACTGCAAACCCATATAACATGATCCGTGCTACATTCGACGCTTTGAAAAATGTCGATAGCCCGCGTTCGGTTGCGGCCCGTCGTGGCCTCAAGGTTTCCGAGTTGCAGGCGCGTCGCGGTGAGGTTGCAGCAGACGCCTGATCCGGGCAGTCGGTGAAGGACGGAGAATATTATGGCTGACAAGACAGTTACAGTTGAGCAGATCGGTAGCCCGATCCGCCGCGACAAAGGGCAGCGCGGGACGCTTATAGGCCTTGGCCTGAATAAGATGCGTCGTCAGCGCACGCTCAAGGACACGCCGGAAGTGCGTGGAATGATCAACAAGATCCCGCATCTTGTACGTGTTTTAGACGAGAAATAGCGGCAGAGGAATTTTTGCGATGCGTTTGAATAATCTCAGCGACAATGCTGGCGCAACCAAGAACCGTATCCGCGTCGGACGCGGTATCGGTTCGAGCAAGGGCAAGACCGGTGGCCGCGGCCAAAAAGGTCAGACCTCGCGTTCGGGTGTTGCCATCAATGGTTTTGAAGGCGGTCAGATGCCGCTCCACATGCGGATGCCGAAGCGCGGCTTCAATGCATGGCGGCCAAAGTCTTTCAATGCCGTTCGGCTTGATCGCGTTCAGCGCGCGATTGATTCCGGCAAACTCGATGCCAAGGGTGTCATCGATGCCGCAGCGCTCGTCGCTGCCGGTGTTATCCGTCGCCCCAAGCATGGCGTTCGCCTGATTGCCGGTGGTGAGTTCAAGGCTCAGAAGGTGACATTCAACGTCGCCCATGCATCGGCTGGTGCACTCGCAGCGGTTGAAGCTGCCGGTGGCAAAGTTGATATGCCCAAGGTTGAAGAAGCCGCCGACGCGTAAGCGCCGGCACTGACCCCGACCCGAAGGAGCCCTCATGGCCTCTGCAGCCGAACAATTGGCACGCAATCTTAGTTTTTCGACCCTTGGCAAGGCGAAGGATCTTCAGCAGCGCATCTGGTTTACACTGGGCGCGCTGCTTGTTTATCGTTTCGGCACCTATATTCCGGTGCCGGGCATTGATCCGCAGGCCTATGGCGCAACCTTTGAGCAGGCCCAGCAGGGTATCGCCGGCATGCTCAACATGTTTGCCGGTGGCGCTGTCGAGCGCATGGCCATTTTTGCGCTCAACCTGATCCCTTACATTACCGCCTCGATCATCATCCAGGTGCTCTCCACCGCCTCGCCAAAGCTTGAAGCCTTGCGCAAGGAAGGCGGGGAGGCGGGTCGCCGCAAGATCAATCAGTACACCCGGTATCTGACCGTCGTGTTCTGCGCCGTTCAGGCCTATGGCATTGCCGTGGGCCTAGAATCGAGCCAGGGCGTCGTGCTCAATCCGGGCTGGTTCTTCCGCATTTCGACCGTGATCACACTGGTCGGCGGCACCATGTTCCTGATGTGGTTAGGCGAACAGATCACAGCGCGCGGCGTCGGCAACGGCATCTCGCTGATCATTTTCGCCGGTATTGTCGCCAATCTGCCCGGCACCATCGTGCAAACGCTCGAATTGAGCCGCACAGGTGCCTTGCCAACGATTGCCGTGGTCGGGCTTTTGGTCCTCGCCATTCTGGTTATTGCCGTCATCGTCTTCTTTGAACGGGCCCAGCGCCGCTTGCTGATCCAGTATCCAAAGCGCCAGGTCGGCAACAAGATGTTCCAGGGCGACACTTCGCATCTGCCGCTGAAGCTCAACACAGCCGGTGTTATCCCGGTGATCTTTGGCTCGTCCCTTCTGCTGCTGCCGGCAACCATTGCCTCGTTTGCCGCACAGGGTGATGCGCCACAGTGGCTGTCCGTGATTTCGGCGCTGCTGGGTCGGGGGCAACCGCTCTATCTGATCCTGTTCGCCACCTTCATCATCTTCTTCGCGTTCTTCTACACTGCCATCGTCTTCAACCCGTCGGACACTGCCGACAACCTGAAGAAATCCGGTGGGTTCATTCCCGGCATTCGTCCGGGTGAACGTACGGCCTCGCATATCGATTATGTGTTGACCCGTATCACTGTGGCTGGCGCGCTCTATCTGACCATCGTTGCGCTGATACCGGAAGTTCTGGTCAGTCAGCTCAATGTCAGTCAGTTTATCGGTGGCACCTCACTGCTTATCATGGTGACGGTGACGCTAGACACAATCAGCCAGATCCAGAGCCATCTTGTTGCCCAGCAATATGAAGGCCTGGTGAAGCGCTCGCGGCTGGGGGGAAAGCGGCGATGAGACTTATACTCCTCGGCCCGCCGGGAGCGGGCAAGGGAACGCAGGCAAAGATCCTGCTGGACGCCTATTCAATTCCGCAATTGTCGACCGGTGACATTCTGCGCGCAGCCATTGCCGCGCGCACACCGATGGGCCTGGAAGCCAAAGCGATCATGGATCGCGGCGATCTGGTCTCCGACACTGTGGTCAATGCCATTGTTTCAGAACGCCTTGATGCACCCGATTGCGCCAATGGTTTCATTCTGGACGGTTTTCCGCGCACCATTGCCCAGGCCGAAGCGCTTGATGCCATGTTGACGGATAAAGGACTTGCTCTTGATGCCGTGATCGAGATTCGCGCCGATGAGGATACCCTCGTTCAGCGCGTGCTCAATCGGGCGAAAGAGACGGGCGGGGCACGCGCCGATGACAATGAAGATGTCATTCGCAAGCGCCTCGGTGTGTATCGCGAGCTCACAGCGCCGCTGGTTGCCTATTATGAGGCACAGGGGCTGCTGAAGAGTGTTGATGGAATGTCGCCGGTGGCTCAGGTCTCCGCAGATATTCGGGCAGCACTCGCAGAGTAAGTGTTGATTGCTGCCACCTGCGCAAAGTCGAGTTGACTTTGTGCGGTGGATTCTATAGGAACCGCGCCAGTCTCAAGAGTTTTTTGGACTGGATTCGGTTTCTGTTTTTAAGAAATGGGGCCGTAATCCGGTCTGTTGTTGTTGAATAGGACGGGCACCGCTGCCTGCCTGTTATCGAATGAAGGAGTGCGGACGTGGCTCGTATTGCTGGCGTCAATATCCCGACGAACAAGCGCGTTGTAATCGCGCTTCAGTACATCCACGGGATTGGTCCGAAAAAGGCTGAGGAAATCTGCAAGAAGGTTTCCATCCCCGCGGAACGTCGGGTCAATGAAATGACCGATGCTGAAGTCATCCAGGTGCGTGAAGCAATCGACAGCGATTACATCGTTGAAGGTGATCTTCGTCGCAGCGTCGCGATGAACATCAAGCGTCTGATGGATCTGGGCAACTATCGCGGCTTGCGTCATCGCCGTGGTTTGCCGGTGCGCGGTCAGCGTACCCATACCAATGCCCGCACTCGCAAGGGTCCGGCAAAGGCTATCGCAGGCAAAAAGAAGTAAGAACCCTTCTCGAAGGGTTCTTCGGTGGAGCCGCCGGAGCATTATGCTGATGGCGGCGATGAGATCGAACAAGGAAACTAAATGGCTAAAAGTGACACTACGCGCGTTCGCCGCCGTGAGCGCAAGAATATTACCAACGGCGTTGCACACGTAAACGCTTCGTTCAATAACACCATGATCACCATCACCGACGTACAGGGCAACACGATTTCGTGGTCGTCCGCCGGTACGATGGGCTTTAAGGGTTCGCGCAAGTCGACGCCTTATGCTGCACAGGTTGCTGCTGAGGACGCCGCCAAGAAGGCCCAGGAGCACGGCATGAAGACCCTTGAGGTTGAAGTGCGTGGTCCGGGTTCAGGGCGTGAATCTGCGCTACGTGCGCTCCAGGCTGCAGGCTTCAATGTCACCAGCATCCGGGATGTCACCTCGATCCCGCACAATGGCTGCCGGCCGCGCAAGCGTCGCCGCGTCTAAGGTTGAGCGAGAACCGGCACATTGCCGGGAGTGAGACTTCTGTTGCGGCAAGGTGGTTCGCATAAGAACCGCGAATTTGAAAGGATGTTGACAAGATGATCCAGAAAAACTGGCAGGAATTGATCAAGCCGACCAAGCTGGACATTGTTTCGGGCAACAATGCGCACGTGGCTTCGGTTACCGCCGAGCCACTTGAGCGCGGTTACGGCCTGACTCTGGGGAATGCGCTGCGGCGCGTTCTGCTCTCGTCATTGCAGGGTGCTGCAGTGACGGCAATCCAAATCGACGGCGTACTGCACGAATTTTCGTCAGTCGCCGGCGTGCGCGAGGACATTACGGACCTCGTGCTCAACGTCAAGGAAATTGCTCTGCGCATGAACGACGAAGGCCCCAAGCGCCTGACTCTTTCCAAGCAGGGCCCGGGTGCCGTCACCGCTGGTGACATCAAGACATCGGGCGATATTGAAGTTCTGAACCCTGAACTGGTGCTGTGTCACCTTGATGACGGCGCAGAGATCAACATCGAGTTCACCGTCAACACTGGCAAGGGCTATGTTGCAGCAGACCGCAACCGTCCTGAAGATGCCCCGATCGGTTATATTCCGGTTGATGCATTGTTCTCGCCGGTACGTCGCGTTTCCTACAAGGTCGATGCCACCCGCGAGGGCCAGGTGCTCGACTATGACAAGCTGACGCTTCAGGTTGAAACCAATGGCGCAATTCCGCCTGAAGACGCCGTTGCCTATGCAGCGCGCATCCTTCAGGACCAGCTCACGGTATTCGTGAACTTCGAGGAACCCACCAAGGAAAAGACGCAGGATACAGTGCCCGAACTGGCATTCAACCCCGCGCTTTTGAAGAAAGTGGACGAACTCGAACTCAGCGTGCGTTCGGCAAACTGCCTCAAGAACGACAATATCGTTTACATCGGCGACCTCATTCAAAAGAGCGAAGCCGAGATGCTGCGTACGCCGAACTTCGGCCGCAAGTCGCTGAACGAAATCAAGGAAGTACTGGCCCAGATGGGGCTGCATCTCGGTATGGATGTTGCTAACTGGCCACCCGAAAACATTGACGACCTCGCCAAGCGTTACGAAGATCATTATTGATCTCGTGACATTTGGGAGAGTTTGACAGGAGAAACAGATGCGCCACGGAAAAGCACACCGGAAACTGAACCGGACATCCAGCCATCGTAAGGCGATGTTCGCCAATATGTCTGCCTCGCTGATTAAGCATGAGCAGATCGTGACCACACTCCCGAAGGCCAAGGAATTGCGGCCGATCGTGGAGAAGCTCGTGACCCTCGCCAAGCGCGGTGATCTGCATGCCCGTCGGCAGGCAATTGCCCAGGTGCGTGACGAAGCTATGGTCCGCAAGCTTTTTGATATCCTCGGTCCGCGCTACAAGGATCGCATGGGCGGCTATATCCGCATCATGAAAGCCGGCTTCCGCCACGGCGACAACGCCCCGATCGCAGTGATCGAGTTTGTTGATCGCGACGTGTCCGCAAAGGGCCAGGATTCAGGCCCGACTGCAGAACGGGCCCGCGAAGAAGAGACCGAAGCCGAAATGGCATAAGTCTCCTCCCTCGGGAAGAATTAAAAAACGGCCGCATTCCGATGCGGCCGTTTTTTTGTGTCTTGGGTTTAACCCAAACGCCGCCCCGTCATTGCGAGCGCCAAGGGCGTGCGGCAATCCAGAACGGCTCACACAAAAAAGCCCGGCAAACCTGCCGGGCTTTTTGCTGGTATTTGCTGTGCGGCTCTAGTCCCTTCGTCATCCCCGCGCAGGCGGGGATCCAGTGCACCGCGTCGGCGGTGCGGAAGAAGTCGCTTGCGGGCAAGACTGCCCGCTGCTGGATTCCCGCCTGCGCGGGAATGACACCGTGGCCCCCAAAAAACCCTCATGGTGAGCCTGTCGAACCACGAGGGTTTCACACCGCACGTGCAAGCAATGCCAGCAGGCCCAGTCGCCTAGAGCAAAATGTCGTCGACGAAAAACTGCAACCGTTCCGAAAAGCCATTGAACGCGGTCACCGATGCCTGGGTATAGGCGCCCATCAGCCCGAATTCGATCCAGTCATCCTCGGCAATATCGGCCGGCAGCTCAAAAATTTGCGGCAGCACATCATAGGAATCGCAGGTCGGCCCGAAAATCGTGAAGGGTGCCGTCGGCCCCTCCAGCAATTCCGCGCCGCGCCACACCCGCACAGAGGGCAGGATGGGCATGAATTTGACTTCCATCAGCGCCCCATAGGCCCCGTCATTGAGATAGACCGACAGCCCGGCGCGTTGATGCTTGACCCGCAACAGCAGCGACGTGCACGGCGTCACCATGGCGCGGCCAGGCTCAACGATCATTTCCGGCGGATTGTCACCAAAAGTTTTTTTCACGGCCTTACGGATCAGGTCGAAATATTTCTTGAGGGGAGGGGCACTGCTCGAGGGATAGCTGGCCGGAAAGCCGCCGCCAATATTCAGCCGCTTCAACACAATCCCCGCTTTCGTGGCAATCCGCCCCGCCGCCGCGATATGCCGCTCATAGGCATTCACGTCCTCGCATTGCGAACCCACATGAAAGCAGAGGCTGGCCGAATAGCCCATGGCCTGCACCTTTTGTGCCAGGTCAATCGCGCCTGTTTCCGACACGCCGAATTTGGTGCCGAAATCATAGGATTTGCGCGCCTTGCCGGCCTTGAAGCGGATGGTAATCTCCACATCCGTTGTTGGCGGAATGATCGTGGCGATCTGTTCCAGCTGGGCCAGATTGTCGATCGCATAGGATTTGATCCCGAAATCATGCCAGGCGGCGGCAATCTCGCGCTTGGATTTGATCGGGTTATTGTAATGCATCCCCGCCTCAGGGGCGAAGCGGCGCACCAGCGCCATTTCATTCACCGAAGCCACGTCGAACGCCTTGAGGCCTTCATCCGCCAGAATCTCAATGATATGATCGGACGGATTGGCTTTGACAGCATAGGTCACCAGCCCGTCAAACCCCTTCTCAAACGTCCGCGCCGCCTCGCGCAGCACCTGTTCAGAGAACAGAAAGGCCGGGTGGTCGGGCGCCATGTCGGCGATCAAGGCGGCGGTATCGGCATAGCGTCGGTACGGGGGTGTGGCCATTGTCTGCCCTCTTCAGGAACGGAGTGAAATGTGCGCGCAATATAGAGTTACGCCGCCTGCTGCAATCATTTTCATCGCATGAAGAGACGGAAATTTTGTGTCATCTCATAACTGCCCGATTTGACGCGTTGTCTGATACTTAGCCTTGCATTTTCACGTGGGTCTTGCCCATCCTTTTTTCCATAACAGGAGGATCAGGTCATGTTGCCGAAATGGCTACCATCTGTGTTCGTCGCGCTGGCGCTCATCAGCCCGTTGCAGGCCACCGCGCAGGAGCGGCGTCTGCCGCAGTCCCAGGGTGAGCTGCAGCTCAGCTACGCCCCCATTGTGCGGGAAGTGGCCCCCGCCGTGGTCAATGTCTACGCGACAACTCTCACACGGCAAAACATTTCCCCCTTCGCCAATGATCCGTTTTTCAACCGCTTCTTTGGCCGCAACAACCCGTTTCAATCCCGCCCGCGCGAATCGCAGTCGCTGGGCTCCGGCGTCATCGTTGACAGTTCCGGGGTCATTCTCACCAACAGCCATGTGGTGAGCGGCGCCACCGATATCCGCATCGCGCTCACCGATGGCCGCGAATATAATGTCGATCTGGTGCTCGATGACGAAAAAACCGATCTGGCCGTCCTCAAGATCCGCGATCCGGACCGTCAGTTCCCGGCCCTCAGCTTTGGGGATTCAGACCGGCTGGAAGTGGGGGATCTGGTGCTCGCCATCGGCAACCCGTTCGGCGTCGGCCAGACGGTTACCTCCGGCATTGTCTCCGCGCTCGCCCGCACAGGCGTTGAAACCAGCGATTATGGCTTCTTCATCCAGACAGACGCAGCCATCAATCCCGGCAATTCCGGCGGCGCGCTCGTCGATATGCAGGGGCGGCTGGTTGGCGTCAATTCCGCCATCTTCACCCGGTCCGGCGGCTCGCTCGGCATCGGTTTTGCCATTCCCGCCAACATGGCCAAGGTGGTCGCCAATGCCGGGCTCAATGGCGGCGAGATCATTCGCCCCTGGTTCGGCGTTGCCCTGCAAGATATCAACACCGATATCGCCGACAGCCTCGGGCTGGAAGCCCCCCATGGTGCCCTGATTGCCGAAGTGGCCAAAGAAAGCCCCGCCGAAGCGGCAGGCCTTAAATCCGGCGATGTGATCATCGCGATTGACGGGCTTGAGGTGGCCGATTCCCGTGCCTTCAATTTCCGCCTTGCCACCAAACAGGTTGGCGGCACCGCCGAGGTCACCTTCATCCGTCAGGGCCAGCCGCAAACGGTTGCTGTGGCTCTCAAGGCCTATGCCGATGGCGCGCCGGGCCAGCAGGTGCAGATTTCCGGCAACACCCGCTTTGCCGGTGTCATCGCCCAGCAGCTCACCCCCAATCTGGCGCAGGAATACGGCATGTCGTTTGAGGCAGAAGGCATTGTCATCACCGATGTCGCGCCAAATTCACCTGCCGATGCCATGGGCTTGCGTAAAGGGGATGTCATCCTGTCGCTCAATGGCGAGGAGATGAAAGATCTGGATAGGTTCGGCAAGCTTGCTTCATCGCGCCAACGCGGCTGGCAGATTGTGCTCCAACGCGGTAATCAGGTTATTCGCTCCTTCGTCAGTGGATAGTCATGGCCGATTTGTTTGCACCCGATCCCGAAACCGCCCCACCAGTGGATGAGGCCAGCCGGCCGCTGGCCGACAGATTGCGCCCGGCCGCGCTCGATGAGGTCATTGGCCAGTCTCAGCTGTTGGGGCCGCAGGGGTCGCTGCGCCGCATGATTGCCACCGGGCGGCTCGGTTCCCTCATTCTCTGGGGGCCGCCCGGCACCGGCAAAACCACCGTCGCCCGTCTGCTGGCGGCGGAAACCGGCTATCGTTTCGAGCAGATCTCGGCGATCTTCTCCGGCGTTGCCGATCTCAAAAAGGTTTTCGAGCGCGCCCGTATGGAACGCACGGGCGGCACGCAGACCTTGCTGTTCGTCGACGAAATCCACCGCTTCAACCGCGCCCAGCAGGATAGCTTTCTGCCGGTGATGGAAAACGGCACCGTCATCCTCGTCGGCGCCACCACGGAAAATCCATCCTTTGAGCTCAACGCCGCTTTGCTCAGCCGCGCGCAGGTGCTCCGCTTTGAATCGCTGAACAAGGATGATTTGCAACAGCTTCTCGCCCGCGCCGAAGCCCTGCTTGAAAATCCGCTGCCGCTTGATGAGGGCGCGCGCGAAAGCCTGATCACCCTGGCCGATGGCGACGGACGGGCCATTCTTGGTCTGGTCGAGGAGGTTTATGCCGCCACCCCGGCAGGGGAAGTGCTGGATGCAGCAGCCCTGCAATCGCTGGTTCAGCGCCGCGCGCCGATTTACGACAAGGCGCAGGATGGGCACTACAATCTCATCTCGGCCCTGCACAAAACCATTCGTGGCTCCGATCCCGATGCGGCGCTTTATTATTTCGCCCGCATGCTCGATGCAGGAGAGGACCCCATGTTCCTTGCCCGGCGTCTCATACGCATGGCGGTCGAAGATATCGGCATGGCCGACCCGCAGGCTTTGCCGCAAACGGTGGCAGCGCGCGATGCCTATCACATGCTCGGTTCACCTGAAGGCGAGCTGGCTTTGGCCCAGGCCGTGGTCTATCTGGCCTCCGCGCCCAAGTCCAATGCGGTTTACACCGCCTATAAGGCCGCCATGGCGCTGGCAAAGACCTCTGGCTCACCCATGCCGCCAATGGCCATTCTCAACGCTCCAACCAAGCTTATGGCCGCTGAAGGCTATAATGAGGGCTATATTTACGATCACGACACGCCAGAGGGCTTTTCCGGGCAGGAATATTTCCCCGAAAAGATCGGCCGCCAGCGCTTTTACGCGCCGGTCGAACGGGGGCATGAACGTGAAATCAAGAAACGCCTGGATTATTTCGAACGCATCCGCACCCGCAATCGCGAGGCCGGCGAAGGCTAGGCCATTTCACAAGCGCGGCGGCCCTCAGGGGCCTTGCCGCTTCCAATAGCCTTCCTTGCCCAGCTTGAACCCAAGATCCACCAGCGAGGCCAGATAATCCTCGTCGGGGGGAAACTCGTCCTTGGTCCGGAAGCTGGCGGGCACGGCGGCCAGCCGGTAGGCGGCGTTGTTGTTCTGGGCCACCACCCGCATCCGGTTGATGTCGCCACGCCCCAGATACTTGATAAAGGTCGGCACACTGTGGCGCAGCACAGTGAAGGCATCGGTCTTCACCGGCTCATAGCTCGGCGAGATATTACCGTTGTAGATCACATAAAGGTTCCGTTTTGGCGTGCCGCCACTGGCCGTGCGCACATCGGGCACCCGGATATGCTCGGGTATCAGCAGGATTTGCTGGGTGACACTGCCATCCACATGCAACTCGTCATATTGTTCGCCATTGGCTTCCACATTGATCAAAACCGGCGGATAAATGCCCGGCACCGCAGCCGATGCCAGCAGGATCTTGCGGATCAGCGTCACACGATGCGGGATTTGCGAACTGGCAATGGCCCCGATATCCCAAACCACCGGCTTTTCCGCGTCCAGATTGGTGGTGCCAATCAGCAGGCGGCGACCCTTTTTGTGCTCGGCGGCAAACAGGGGCAGGGTGGTCTCGTTGATGATCGATTCAATCGCGTCGGCAATCGGTTCACTGCTCTCAATGCCACCGGCACCAAACAACACCCCGATAATGCCTGCGCCGCGTTTCCGTGTGGTCGCCAGATGGTCGAAGGCTTCAACCAGTTGCTTGTCATAATCAGAACCGAGAAAGGCAAATGGCGCAATCAGCGCGCCAACACTGATGCCGGCAACAAAATCAAACTTGGGGCGGTCGCCACGGGCGCTCCAGCCAACCAGATAGCCAACACCAAATGCCCCGTTATAGCCGCCACCCGAAAGGCTGAGTGCATCCACCCTCTCTTTGCGGGCACCCGCCAGCAAATGTTTTCGGATACGCTGGTCAAGCGCCGGGTTGCGCTGCTTGGGGTCGGGGTCATCGGCCCAATAGCGGATGGGGGCAGGGCTGGTGCCTTCCTGATGCACATGCGCAACGTCCGCAAGGTCAACTGGCACCGGGGATCGCATGCCGGTTGTTGCACAACCAGCTACAATGCTGAATACAGTCGCGGCGAGTATAAGCCGTGTGATGTAGAGACTATGCTTTTTCATCAGCCGATTCGGCGCTTTTTCAATAAAATGATCCTGCAACAATATCCGCCATAATGTTAAGAGCAGGTTTTTTTGGCCCCGGAATGGGTTATATGGTGCCTTGCACTGTGAGAATCTGGCGGTTTTAGTGCGTTTTTGATGATAAAATCATGAGCCTTCTACACAGGAAATACCTGTATTGGGCCGGATTTAGAGGTTTTTATGCACGCTTTTTTGCTGGTTGGTGCAGGTGGTGCGCTTGGTGCCATGGCGCGATACGGGCTTGGTCTGGTGGTCGGGCGGCACTGGCATACAGCTTTTCCGCTAGCCACCATTACCGCCAATATCGTCGGTTCACTGGCCATGGGGGTTCTTGTCGGGCTGTTGGCCCGCTATACACCCGAGTGGCAGCCTCAGGCCCGGCTGTTCATCGCCGTCGGCCTTCTCGGCGGCTTCACGACATTCTCTGCGTTTTCGCTCGATAGCATTACCCTTCTGGAAAGAGGGCAACTGGGTCTGGCGATCAGTTACATATTAGGATCGGTTATCATGTCCATATTCGCCCTTTACGGCGGTCTTCTCCTGACACGCGCGGTGGCATAAATGGCCGCCGTACAACAACAGGATGTCAGTGACGACGAAGACGGCATGCGGCTGGATCGCTGGTTCGCGCTTCATTTTCCGCAACTGCCTTTCGGGCGGCTGCAAAAACTGCTGCGCACCGGTCAGGTGCGCGTCGACAAGGCTCGCGTCAAGGCAAACACCCGCCTGGCGGCAGGGCAGGTTGTGCGCATTCCCCCCGTCGATGACGAAGCAAAACCGGCAACCCCACGCATCAATGCCAAGGATGTAGAGTTTCTGCGCAACCTCATCATCTATGAGGATGACGATATCTACGTCTTCAACAAGCCGCATGGTCTCGCCGTGCAGGGCGGTTCCGGCACCAAACGGCATATGGATGGCATGCTGCAAAGCCTGATCAACAAGAAGGGCGAAGCGCCCCGCCTTGTGCATCGGCTCGATCGTGATACCTCCGGCTGTCTGCTGGTCGCCAAGACGCGCGCCGTCGCCAGCCATTTCGGTCAGGTGTTTCGCACCCGCTCGGCCCGCAAGATTTACTGGGCGCTCACCGTCGGTGTGCCCAACCCGCCCCAGGGGCGTATTTCCTGTTTCGTTGCCCGCCAGTCCACCAAGGATGGCGAGCAGATGGTTGTGGTCAATAACGGCGATAATGGCGCGCAGCATTCCGTCAGTCATTATTCGGTCACCGACACGGCCGGGCGCGATTTCGCCTGGGTCACGCTCAAACCGGTAACGGGCCGCACCCACCAGTTGCGCGTGCATATGCAGGAAATGGGCACGCCCATTCTCGATGATCCGCGCTATTTCACCCTCGATAACTGGAACTGGGAACGCCCGGAAGTGCTGGGCGAGGGCCTGCACCTGCATGCCCGGCGGCTGGCCCTGCCTTTGCGCAATGGCAAGCGCCTCGATATCACTGCGCCGCTGCCCCCGCATATGGTGCGCAGTTTCAATGCGCTTGGCTTCGATGCCAACCGCTACGATGCCCAGGACCACGACCCGGAAGACTAGGGAGCCGACGCTTTGAAGCTGGCTGTATTTGACGTCGATGGCACGCTGGTCGATTCAGTGGCGCTGCTGGTCGAGACCATCACCGTGTCGTTCACCGCGCTGGGACAGGCCGTGCCGGAAGAAGCGTTGATGCGTTCAATTTCCGGGCTCAATCTGGAAAGGGCTATTTCCATTCTGGCGCCGGGGGCCGATGCAGAGCGTCTGGCAGCACTTGCGGCAGAATATCGCCGCGAATATCTGGCGCGGGCCACCGCCGAAATGCGCGAGCCACTGTTTCCGGGCACTGAAGCGGCGCTCGCCACACTGGCGGCGCGCGATGACATGCTCATGGCTGTCGCCACCGGCAAGGCATTGCGGGGTGCCAACCGCATATTGCAAGCCCATGCCATCGACACTTATTTCACCTCGGTACAAACGCCCGACCACAACCCGTCAAAGCCGCATCCCGATATGATCTTTGCCGCGATGAAAACGGCCGGCAGCGATCGCGCCGGCACTGTGATGATCGGCGACACTAATCATGATATGGAGATGGCACGCGCCGCTGGTGTGCGCGCTATCGGGGTCAGCTGGGGCTATCATCTGCCCGCCGATCTGTTAAAAGCCGGCGCAGACATCATCATCGACGATTACAACGATTTGCCCGGTGCCATAGACACTCTGTTGGGAACTTAAAATGCGTGAATTTCTCCAGGATGCCCACAAGCATCAGGATGACGGCCTTGGCCGCGCCCAGGCCCCGGGAAACCCCAATCTGCCCAAACGCCTCTATGAAAAGGCTGAAGCGGTCCCCGCTGAGGGCGGTTTCGCCATCGCGCTGGATGGCCGTCTGGTCAAAACGCCCGGCCGCGTTCCCGTCACCGTGCCGTCCGAAGCGCTGGCCCATGAGATGGCCGCCGAATGGGCCGTGCAAAAGGATGTGATCCGCGCCGACACCATGCCGCTGACCCGGCTGGTCAATTCAGGTGTCGAAGGGGGCGAAAAAGTCGTCCCGGCCCTGCGCGAAGAAGTGCTCAAATACGCCAGCAATGACCTGTTGCTCTACCGCGCCGAAAGCCCGCAAGAGCTGGTTGCCGAACAGGAAGCTGTCTGGGATGCCGTCCTTGTCACGCTGGCCCGTCACTTCAACGTCCGCTTCCAGCCCACCATCGGCATTATCCATCAGGCCCAGCCCGAGGATACCCTGACCCGCCTGGCCGAGGCGATCAACGATGCGCCGTTGCTGGCCCTGACTTCGCTGGTTTCGATAACCGGTCTCACCGGTTCCGGCCTGCTGGCCATTTCCCTGCGGCACAAGCTGTGCACTGCAGATGACGCCTGGACCGCCGCTCACGTGGACGAGGATTACAATATCCGGCTCTGGGGCGAAGATGGCGAGGCGCAGGCCCGCCGCACCAAACGCCGCAGCGAATACGACGCCGCGCTCAAGGTGCTCGCCCATATCGAGGGATAGGGCTTAGGCGTCCTTGGCCGCAACCTGTTTGATCCACACCACAACCTCGGGCGCAATCTCTGCCAGCGGGTCGAGCACAAAGTCGCGCGCATGCGCAAACGGGTGGGGCAGGGTCAGCGTGTCGCTTGCCATCTCCACCCGGTCATAGGCGATCATGTCGATATCGATAACGCGCGGTCCCCAGACCTCGATCCGCTTGCGGCCCATGTCATTCTCGATCGCCAGACACGCCACCATCAGCGCACGCGGGGTCAGGCTGGTTTCGATCTCAACCGCCATATTGTGGAAATCGTTCTGGTCGGTCTTTCCCCAGGGCTTAGTAACCCTGACCAAAGAGCGTTTTGTAAGCCTTGTATAGGGTAACAATTCCAGTCGACGGATCGCCTCTTCCAGCTGTTTTGCCGGGTCCCCAATATTCGCCCCAAGCGCCAGCCATGCTAACCCCATCAGGGCCGCTCGCGATAAATTTCAATCGCAAACTCGCCGGAAACCGCCGGAATCGGGGCCTCTGGCTTGCGAATGCGCACCTTGATCCATTCAATCGGCGCAAAGCTTTCAAACATCCGGTCGACAATATGCTGCCCCAAAGCCTCGATCAGCTTGTACCGCGTATCCTCCGTCGCCCCCTTCACCAGATCATAGATATCTGCATAAGAAACCGTGTCCTCCACCGCGTCACTTTTCCCCGCTGCAACAAGGTCAATTCCGCATTCAAGGTCGATCCGGAAGCGTTGTCCGAGCTTGTTTTCCTCAAGCATCACACCATGATAGCCGTAAAAGGCAAGGTCTGTGAGAAGGATACGGTCAGAGGTCTTTGCCGGCATTAAACGATCTCCTTCGGCGGGCCATAAAAAGTGGCTTCAGCCACCCGCAGCGCATCAGAATGCGCCGCAACGTCATGCACCCGAAACACATGCGCTCCGGCCTGATACGCCAAGACATTGCTCGCCACTGTCCCGGCCACCCGCGCACCGGGTTCAACGTCCAGCAGCTTGCCGATCATCGACTTGCGCGATGTTCCTGCCAGTAGCGGATAACCCATTGTATTCAATTCACTAAGCCGGCGCAGCAATGCGTAGTTCTCGGCAAAGGATTTGCCAAACCCGAACCCCGGATCAAGCATAATCCGCTCGTCCTCAATGCCAGCCTTCGCCGCGATTTCAAGACTAACCTCAAAATACCGGCGCATCTCGGCAATCAGGTCCTTGCCGGTATCCCGCTTGGTGTCCCAATGCATGATAATCACTGGCGCCCCATGCAGCGCCGCCACATCCGCAATCTCGGGATCACGCTGTAACCCATAAACATCATTGACGATTTGCGCGCCTGATTGCAGCGCCTGATCGGCGACAAGCGCCTTATAAGTATCAATCGAAACCAGCGCATCGAGTTCGGCGTCTGCCAGCGCCTCAAGCGCGGGCACAACCCGATCCAGCTCAGCTTGCACGGCCACAGCATCAGCTCCGGGCCGGGTGCTTTCACCCCCAACATCAATGATATCAGCCCCTTGCGTCACCATCTGGCGCGCATGAGCGACCGTATCAGCGAGCGTGGTATGCGTACCGCCGTCAGAAAAACTGTCCGGCGTCACGTTCAATATGCCCATGATCAGGGCTTTGGGGCCGAGCGCAATAACACCGTCCCGACGCTTCACTGTGAAGCGTTTGTGCGGGCTCATTGTACAGAATTTCCCGCAGGCTCCGCATAAAGATCGTATTCGTCGGAGTCCGTGATTGTGACCGAAACCATGTCGCCCGGCTTGATACCTTCGGCATCATCGATGATCACGGTGCCGTCAATATCCGGTGCGTCCCACTGGGAGCGGGCGGTGGCGCGATTGTTCTCCGGGTCGACATCATCCACCAGCGCGTCAATTGTCCGCCCCACACGGCTTGCAAGCCGCTCTGTGCTGACATCCTGCGCCACTTCCATTAGCCGCTCATAGCGCTCGCGCTTGACCTCGTCGGGCACAGCGCCCTCGATCTCATTCGCCTTCGCGCCAGCAACAGGCTCATATTCAAAGCAGCCTGCGCGGTCGATCTGGGTTTCTTCCACCCAGTCGAGCAGCATCTGGAAATCTTCCTCAGTCTCGCCGGGAAAGCCGACAATAAAGGTCGAACGCACGGCGAGGTCCGGGCAAACCTGCCGCCAGGCCTTGATCCGGTCAGCGGTTTTTTCCTGATTGGCCGGCCGCCGCATCGCCTTCAAAACGGTCGGGGAGGCGTGCTGGAAGGGAATATCGAGATAGGGGAGGATCTTGCCATCCGCCATCAACGGAATAACCTTGTCCACATGCGGATAAGGATAAACGTAGTGCATGCGAATCCACGCACCCAGCTCACCCAGTTCTTCAGCCAGCGTTAAAAACCGCGCTTCGATATCACGGCCATGAAACTTGGACGTCGCATATTTGATATCAACGCCAAAGGCGCTGGTATCCTGCGAAATTACCATGATTTCCTTGGTGCCCGCTTTCACAAGCCGTTCGGCTTCATAAAGCACGCTTGCCACCGGCCGCGAAACCAGATCTCCCCGGATCGACGGGATGATGCAGAACGAGCAACGGTTATTGCAGCCTTCTGAAATCTTGAGATAGGCGTAGTGACGCGGCGTCAGTTTCAAGCCTTGCGGGGGCACCAGATCCGTAAACGGATTGGCGACCGGCGGCACGGCCTGATGCACGGCATCAACCACGGCTTCATACTGATGCGGGCCGCTCACGGCCAATACGCTTGGATGCGTCGCGCGAATGAGTTCGTCTTCCGTGCCGAGACAACCGGTGACGATAACGCGTCCATTCTCGTTCAACGCCTCGCCGATAGCTTCAAGGCTTTCCGCCTTGGCGCTATCGAGAAAGCCGCACGTATTGACGATAACAACATCAGCACCATCGTAATTGGGCGAAAAGGCATAGCCTTGCGCGCGTAACGTGGTGAGGATCCGTTCACTATCCACAAGAGCCTTGGGACAGCCGAGGCTGACGAGGCCAATTGTTGGCACTTGAGCCATGGTTTTGCCTGCTAATTCGATTGGAAGCCGCTGTCATAGCGGAAAGCACGAAAAGGTCAACGATTGCCATACATCATCATGATGGCTAAATCGCGTTCCTCTTGACTTGTCAGGGGGCCGCTACCTGCGCTCGAACGGCTTATGCCGCTCAGGGTGATCTCACGATTTTGTCGGCGGCGTACGTTTTGCGGTGCGTCGTGGGCGCGCCGGTGTTTTGGTTGCCGGCGTTTTCGCTGCTGCTGGTTTCGCGGCTGCCCGGGGCTTGGCCGGAGCGGGCGCTGGCTCGGCTTCATAATCGTCATCGGCCAGTTCTTCGATCGCATCGCGGACTTCATCGATCAGCGAAACGGATGGGCGCGGGTGGCTTGCCGTCGTGGCCACACCTTCATTCGCCTTGAAATAAACGATCAGCGCTTCGCAAACGATACGTAAAACAACGAAACCCAACAGGCCGAACACAGCAATTTCCAGCAGGCCCCAAAGCCCCGCGCCAAAGCCAAAAGCAAAAGTCGCGAACAGGTGGCTGATTGTCCAAAGCACAATTGCCGCTAGCCCGAGCAAATAAAGGATGGTGATCAGGCGGGGTGCAATAATCCGGTCAAGACTGAACAACAGGGTGCTGGTGGCCAGTTTCTTCAAATCATCAAAGGTCATTTGCTTCTTCCGGGTCAAGGAATCGTAAGCGCTAAATTGCGGTGCCGTGGCCGCAGTTACAAGCCCCCATCATCGTCGCGAACCGGCAAAACCGGCCCAAACCGTTGCTCAAATGCCGCTTTGAGGCTGATATCGACCTCCGCCATCGAGGTCAGCTGCCCCAAATCCTCAAAACTGGTCACGCCCTGATCGCGAATGCCACACGGCACGATGCCGTCATAATGACCAAGGTCAGGAGCTATGTTCAGCGAAATGCCGTGAAAGCTGACCCAGCGTGAGACCCGCACGCCGAGGGCGGCAATCTTGTCCTCGCTCATGGCACCGCGCTCCGGGCGCTGCACCCAGACCCCGATACGGCCATCGCGCAATTCGCCCTTGATATTATGCGCGGCAAGTGTGTCGATCACCCAGGCTTCAAGGTTTTGAACGAGGCAGCGAATATCACGGCCGCGCTGGCGCAGGTCCAGCATGACGTAGGCAATGCGTTGTCCGGGACCGTGGTAAGTATACTGGCCCCCACGACCAGCGTCATAAACCGGGAATTTTTCGGGTGTCAGCAGATCGACCGCCTTGGCAGATGTGCCGGCGGTATAGAGCGGGGGATGTTCGAGCAGCCAGACCAGTTCTTCGGCTTCGCCATCTGCGATCGCCCGCGCCCGCGCCCGCATCGTATCAAGCGCCTGCGGATAGGGCACAAGCCCCTCAGATATCTGCCAGTGCACGGGGCGCGAATCGGCGCGCAACAGCTTTTCCGAGGTTGCGGGCACCTTATTTTTGCCGGGCGTTAACGTTTCAATAACCATGAGGTGTGAATGCTGCTTTCTATCGATGCCTGCGCCTGCTTGGTGTTTGCGGGCGAGTCTGACCCCGGGATTCTTTAATATATGAACATGCTCGACGATATTGAAGTCGATATCAGTGTGGAACTCGGCGCGACCACCATGCCGATACATCATCTGCTGCGCATGGGACGCGGGGCCGTTATCGAACTCGATACCACGGAGCGCGACCCTATGCGCATCTACGCCAACAACAAACTGGTCGCCCACGGGGAGATCAGGGTGGAAGATGGCCAGCTTACCGTGCAGGTCATTGAAAAGATAATTCGGCGCAGCTGAAAACAAACGACATGAAGGCGATTTAATCGCTTGAGCTACCGGAATTGTTTTGCTACATGCTGGCTCGCTTCGCCATTCGGCTTGGCTTTTCCATGACAGTGCGGTCGTGGCGGAATTGGTAGACGCGCAGCGTTGAGGTCGCTGTGGGGTAAAACCCGTGGAAGTTCGAGTCTTCTCGACCGCACCATCATGTGGATTTTAATAATCCATATCTCATCGAATTATTTTTCAATATATGAAAAACGCGCCCTTGGGCGCGTCTTTGTTTTGCTGATCAGGCTGCCAAGCGGCCGGTAAATGTCCCTCAAAATCGCGGAAAGTCCATCAGACAAGCTTCATAGGTCCTGAGCCCACTGGCTTGTCATTGATGTAGGTTGATGACACCGTCTTTTCCGATCTTGATCCCATTCCGGCCATTACGTTGACGTGCCTTCAGGCACGGTCCCAGCCAGCGCGCTGGTGCGGTGTAACCAGCGGCGGCTCCGGTTGCGGCGTGGGTTGGGGTAAGGGGTTAGGCTGTGCCGGGTCGTTTTGCGGTGGTGCCGGTTCTGTAGGGTTTGCAGGATCAGGGATGATCACGTCCTCCCCACCTGCACGCACGGGCAACGGGGTTGCGCTTGCGTAAGCGCTCTCTGGCGGGCGCCCAGGAGTTGTCACAAGACCATACACCAACGCAATCAGACCGAGCAGGATAAGAAACAGGCCGCCGGTCACCGCGCCCTGAATAACTACAAAATACAAGCCCACAAGCACGAAGGTAAGATGAATACAAAACCAGCGCGCTACATGAACAAAGCCGTGATAAGTCCGCTCATGCGCCGCATACTCGGCGCTGCTCATTCCCGAATTGCTCCCAATATCCATCTCAACGCCCTCCAGATTGCGGGAAAGTGACTGTGGTATGATGTCCAACATCCGGTTCGGAACCGCTGATATTGGCTCGCGCAACCTCCCAGCCGAATTTGACGGGATTGCCGGAGCCGGCCCAAATCGCCGCTGTGCGGGGGATAAGTTTAAGCATGGTGAGGTCGGGGTCAGCCTTGCCATCGGGATACCAGGCGCTGGCAACGGGGTTCCAGTAGCGTTTGATATGCAGCTCTGAATGTTCAAGGACAAGATGCCCCATAACGCAGGCATAATAGCCATGATCTCGATCGGTCAGGCACATATGTACCTCACCGCCGCTTTGGGCGGCCTTTGCCAGATCGGTGTCCTTTTTGGAGTAAAACCAGACAGCGTTTTCTTCGCGGGCGCCGTTCGCGGTCATGGGTTGCATGTGCTGGTCTGATGCTGGACTGCCGAGCATCACCGTGCGGATGTCTTCGAGCTTGTCCCAGAACTGTTTCAGGGGATTTTCTTTGAAATCATCAAGTGTGGTCATTGAATTCTCCATTCCTGGGAATTCAACGGCAGCGGCGTAAAATGGTTCCCGCGGCCATGGGAGGGACCTCCAGGCGTGCAAAGCTGCTGATGGTGCCTGTATCGCCGCTCGGCAGCCGGACCGGTTAGTCACCCAGGGTATCGGCGACATAAGCGCCGCGCTGGCCCATGGGCATGTCGGGGGAAATAGTGGTGTCTTTGGCTGTCTGGTGCTCAATTTCGGCGTTTAGCTTTGCACCGACGACTACCGCGATAACGGAAAACCACAACCAGGTGAGAAAGCCGATCACGGCGCCGAGAGACCCATAGGTGGCACTGTAATTGCCAAAATTGGTCACATACCAGGAAAAGGGAATGGAGATGATCATGATGGCGAGAATACTGAACATCGCCCCCGGGGTTATCCATCGCCATTTCGCGTCATTGCGGCTCGGTCCCCAGCGATAAAGCGCCGCGAGCCCCACCAGCAGGACGCCGGCGAGGATCAAAAAGCTTGCGGCAGACAGCACGATCTCGGCAAAGCCGCGTTGCGGCAAAATGGCGAGAACAGCCGGCAGAAGGATGACGGTTGCAAGAGCTGCGGCGGCAATCACCGCTGCGCCCAGTGTAAACAGCAATGCTAGCGCATTCACATGTATGAAGTTACGCTTTTCACGTTCGCCATAGGCGATATTCATCGCCTCAAACAGGCCCTTGATGCCAAGGCTGGCACTCCACAAGGCAACACCTGATGCAAGAATGAGCGTCCACCCCAAGGCATCGCCACTCTTGCTGGTGATGCGGACGAGCTGTGAGCGGATGAGGTCGAGCCCGCCTTCGGGCACGATACCTCGCAATAGGGAAACTTGCTCAGAAATGGAGACGGGATCGGAAAAAAGCCCGTAAATCGAAACGATCATGCTTAGGGCCGGCACCAAAGCGATCAACAAATAAAGCGTCACGCCCGCCGAAAACAACATGACCCGATCTGTGAAAAAGGTCAGCACGGTGCGCTTGAGCACCTGTTTCCAGGCACGCAACGGCATTTTTCGCGGTGTGGAAACATCGCGTCCTGCCTCTGCTTTCATATGCGACGGCTCGGGGGTTAGCTTTGGTTGGCTTGGGTCCCGTTCGTTTTCTGCAAGATCCCGTGTCATGCCTAGTTAACGGGGAAAGCCCCTTTCCGTTCCATGCGGGTCAGAAGCTGGCAGGCCGGATGCATCCGCTCCTGATCATTCTCGACGGGTTGATCGCGCCGGCACCAGGCGATGAGCGCCAGTTTAGGGGTATTGGTCCCCCCACTCTGTGTACGAAAAATGCACGTTTCCTTCGGAACCAAGCTTGGCCGGCCGCGTTATAGATTTAACTGCGGGCGAAGCGGCAGCGCGGTTTGCACACATTCCCTGCATTGGAGGAAACCATGGCGAAAAGTACAACGCAGAAGGCGCGCACGGCCACGCTCGGAGACCAAAAAGTTCTTCGCGGTACGGGCGGAGAAATTCATCAAACTGCCGGTAATGGCGTCGAGACCCTGACGACTGCCTAGGGCACGCCGGTCGCTGATGACCAGAATTCGCTAAAGGGGGGCGGTCGCGGCCCCACACTGCTCGAAGACCAGCATTTCCGCGAGAAAATTTTCCATTTTGACCATGAGCGCATTCCAGAGCGCGTCGTTCATGCCCGTGGCTTTGGGGCGCATGGTTTCTTTGAGGCGTTAGAGGATATTTCCGACCTTACGCGCGCCGCCGTCTTCAAAAAAGGCGAGAAGACAGAATTGTTTGCCCGATTTTCAACCGTTGCCGGCAATCAGGGGTCACCTGATTTGGCGCGCGACGTGCGCGGTTTTGCCGTCAAATTCTACACCACGGAAGGCAATTGGGATCTGGTTGGCAACAATATCCCGGTCTTCTTTATCCAGGACGCCATCAAGTTTCCCGATCTCATTCATGCTGCCAAGCAGGAGCCTGATCGCGGCTTTCCGCAGGCCCAGACTGCCCACGACAATTTCTGGGATTTCATCTCGCTGACCCCGGAATCGATCAACATGGCGTTGTGGATCATGTCCGATCGCACTATCCCGCGCTCCCTGCGCTTCATGGAAGGCTTCGGTGTTCACACCTTCCGGCTGATAAATGCCGCCGGCAAATCTCATTTCGTCAAGTTTCACTGGAAACCCAAGCAGGGCCTGCAATCCGTTGTCTGGAACGAGGCGGTAAAACTTAACGGCGCTGATCCGGACTTCCATCGCCGCGATATGTGGGACGCGATCACAATGGGCGATTATCCCGAATGGGAGCTCGGCATGCAGGTCTTTGACGAAAAATTTGCAGAAGAGTTCGAATTCGACGTGCTCGATCCCACCAAGATCATCCCCGAAGAACAGGTGCCGGTCCGTATCGTCGGGCGGATGGTGCTGAACCGCTGTGTGGACAATTTCTTTGCGGAAACCGAGCAGGTTGCCTTCATGACCGGCAATTTGGTCCCCGGAATCGACTTCACCAACGACCCGCTATTGCAGGGTCGTAACTTTTCCTATCTCGACACGCAGCTTTCCCGGCTCGGGTCGACGAATTTCACGCACCTGCCCATCAATGCCCCACGCTGCCCGTTCCATCACTTCCAGCAGGACGGGCACATGGCCTTCCATAATCCTGCAGGACGGGCAAATTACGAGCCCAACTCTTGGGGCAAAGAGGGCGGTCCACGCGAGGACCCGGAGAAGGGTTTCACTTCCTTTCCCGAAGAAATCGAAGGGCCGAAGGGGCGTTATAGATCCGAAACCTTCGCCGACCATTACAGCCAGGCGCGGCAGTTTTACCGTTCGCAGACCGAAACGGAGCAAGATCATATCGCCGACGCGTTTGTGTTTGAACTTTCCAAAGTGGAGACTTTGGCTATCCGGGAGCGCGTCGTATCACACCTCCTGAATGTGGATGAGGACCTCGCCGACAAGGTGGTCAAGGGTCTGGGTTTGAAGACGAAGCCCAAGCCAGCCGACGCGGCGATGACCCCGCGGGACGATCTTAAAGAGTCGCCGAAACTTTCCATCATCCTCAACGGATCAGAGAGCTTTGCCGGTCGCAAGCTCGGCGCGTTGATAACAGATGGTGTCGATATCGATATCCTCGAGGGTCTCAAGGCGGCTCTGGAAAAGGAAGGCGCGCAGATAGAGTTTATTGCGCCCCAGGTCGGCGGCGTTAAAGCGAGCGACGGCACATGGATCGAGGCTCAGCAAAAAATCGATGGCGGACCGTCCATCCTTTACGACGCCGTTGCAATTCTCGTGTCGGAAAAGGGTTGCGAGATGCTCACCAAGATACCTGCGGCGCGGGACTTCGTTGCTGACGCTTTCGCCCACTGCAAATTTATCGGGTACACCGCAGAGACCGGTCCACTGTTGGAAAAGGCGGGGGTCCGGTCCGAATTGGACGAAGGATGCCGGGAACTTTCGAAGAAAGGGGACGGCAAGGATTTTGTGGCACTGTGTCGTCAACTTCGTTTCTGGAAAAGAGAGGCAAAACTCGGCTAGTTACCGTGTTACAATGCATGCGACGGCGGCGTCGGAAGACGCCGCCGTTTTTCGTTTTGGAACCAGAGCGGACACGGTTGTGCTTTCATCAGGTTCGGGTTGCGCATGCTCCTTCATCGGTTATGCTGCGATGTGGAGGGGTTACGAAGCGCCACCCATGCGGATTTTTCCTTCGAAGTCAGTGAGTATCGAAAACATTCAACGAATGAATAAAATGGATTACGACGCTTCGAAGATTGCTGCTAGAGCGCACCTCGCGGCTTCTGTTGCAGGGCTGCATGAGCGCTTAGACAGGGCGATGACGCTTGAACGCATGGAGACTGTCGACGATTATCGTCGTCATCTCCGCTATCATGCACGGGTGCTGGTTCCTCTGGAAAAAGCCCTGCAAACGAACCCGCATGTCTCTGCGCTCCCAGACGCTGCACGCCGTTGGCGCAGCGCGGCGCTTTTGGACGATCTCCGCGTCCTGGGAGAATCCCAGCCTGAAAAAGTGGAGACAGCAATCCGCGTCACGCTGGGTGCATTCGCCGGTGCAATATATGTGTTGGAGGGATCCAGGCTCGGAGCGAAGGTTCTCTTGCGCCAGCTGGACGCGCAAGCGGATCGTGATCTTCCTGTCGCGTTTCTGTCTCATGGGGCAGACGAAAAATTCTGGCCATCCTTTGTAAACTGGCTGAATTCGCGGGAATGGTCGCCGAGCGACCTTGCAGAGATGCGCGAAAGCGCCCAGGCAGTTTTTTCGGCCTATCTGGTCGCCTGCGAACACGGAGCTTGATTGACCAATGAACGATGTAACGCATACAGAGGTCGATCTAACAAACTGCGACCGCGAGCCAATTCACCTTCTGGGGCAAGTACAGTCGTTTGGTTTTTTGCTAGGCCTGACCTCTGACTGGATGGTCGCGTACGCCTCCAACAACGTTGCCTCTTTTTTGCCGGTTGAAAACACCGATGCTTTGCTGGGCCGGCCGATTTCAGAGGTACTTGACGAGGAGGCGATACACGCAATCCGAAATCGCCTTCAACATCTGGGCATGCGCGTAGGGTTGGAAGTTGCTGCGGGCGTGCAGGTCGGGGACCAGGGTCATCTTTACGATGTCTCGATCCACGTCTCGGGGGACACGATCGTTCTTGAGTTTGAACCGAGTGATTTATCCGCCTCGGTGCAGGACCAAATCGCCAACGTTCAGCACGCAATCCAGCGCATTGCGAGCACAACGAGCATCGACGATGCCCTCAAGTACGCCGTCCGGTTTGTGAAGGCCTTTGGCGGCTATGATCGCGTCATGGCCTACAAGTTCCTGTCTGACGACACCGGAGAAGTTGTTGCAGAATCGTTGACCGCAGGAATGGAGCCGTTCTTGAACCTGCGGTATCCAGCGTCCGACATCCCGAAACAGGCGCGTGCACTTTACGTGCGAAATCCGATACGCGTTATCGCTGATGTCAATGACCATAGCGTCCCGATCATGCCCGGCGGGGCAGTAGGGTTGGACCTGTCCGACGCGGTGCTTCGTAGTGTTTCGTCGATCCATCTTGAATACCTGCGCAATATGGGCGTCGGTGCATCGATGTCGATATCCATCATTGTTGACAACAGCTTATGGGGGCTTATTGCGTGCCACCATAATTCGACGAAGCTCTTGAGCCAGTCCACCCGCAATGCGCTTTTATTATTCGGGCAGATGCTTTCGCTCACCCTGCGCGAAAAGCTCTCTATGCAAGAGCGCCAGCTTGAAACCCGTACCCGGGAACTCACCAATGCCATTTCCCGATCGGCCGGCGCTGAAATGGGTGAATCAAAAATCCTGCTCGCCAGCGCCGATGAGGTCATGGAGCTCATGGGGGCCGACGGTATTGCCATATTTTTCGAGGGCAAGGCAGATAGCGTTGGCATGGTGCCGACAAAGGATGAGATCACTATCATCACAAACCATCTGAACCGCGGTCCCGCGGGCAAGATCGTCGCCACATCGGAATTGCGCGGCCTCGTGCCCGCTGCAGCCGACTTCACCGAACGTGCCTGTGGATTGCTGGCGATCCCGATTTCGAAGGCACCGCGCGACTACATCATGTTCTTTCGCCGCGAAGTGACCAAAAAGGTGTCTTGGGCAGGCAATCCCGAAAAGCCTGCGTCCCTGGGACCCAACGGGAGCCGTCTTACGCCTCGCAAGAGCTTTGAAACCTGGCAGGCGACTGTTGAAGGGCAGAGCGAAGAATGGCTTAGCGCACATTTTCGTGCCGCAGAACAGTTGCGTATCACCTTTCTTGAGGTCGTGCTTCGACTGATGGAGGAAGCATCTCAAGAACGCAAACGCGCGACCGAGAAGCAGGAACTCTTGATCGCGGAGCTCAACCACCGGGTTCGCAACATACTGAGTTTGGTCCGCAGCCTGATCAATCAGACACATAGTGCGGACATGACGACTTGGGACTTCATGCAGGTACTCGACAGCCGCATCCAGTCTCTCGCCAGAGCCCATGACCAGATCACAAAGGATAATTGGTCGCCTGCATCCCTACAGTCACTCATCAGGACTGAGGCGGAAGGGTACTTGCAGGACAATAAGGATCGCGTGGTTTTGTCCGGTGACGATGTCCTGCTTGTGCCGGCGGCCTTTTCAAGCCTGGCGCTTGTGGTGCACGAACTCATTACTAATTCGGCGAAATATGGCGCGCTCTCCGATCGCTCCGGTCAGATCAATATCACGCTGGAACGCCAGCCCGACCAGTCGCTGGGCATCAAATGGCAGGAAAGCGGTGGCCCTGCCGTGCAGGCACCCACCCGCAGAGGATTCGGCACGACCATTATAGACCGGACAATACCCTTTGAACTTGGCGGGACCGCCAATGTCGAGTTCGCAGTGACTGGTGTGCGTGCTGAATTTAGTATCCCTGCAGTCCATGTGCGCAACGCACCTGTCTCGAACGTGAGACCGAAAAGCGTTTCCACGTCTCCGGAGGCCCCATCCGACAGCTTGTCATTTCCTGAAAAGGTGCTGCTGGTCGAGGACAATCTGCTCATTGCGATGGATGGTGAAGATGCGCTGAGGCGTCTCGGTGCGCGCGACATCTCCGTTTGCGCAAACGTGCGGTCGGCATTGGACGCAATGGAGCATGAAGATTTTGAATTCGCGCTGCTCGATATCAACCTGGGGACCGAAACGAGTTTACCTGTAGCAAGTAAACTCAGGGAACTGGGAATTCCGTTCATCTTTGCATCGGGCTATGGCGAGAACAGCGTTTTGCCCGAGGAAATGCGGAACGAACTTGTGTTGGCTAAGCCTTACGATATGGCCGGTCTCGGGGCCTCCTGGCAAAAAAACCAACGAATCTAGGAAGTTGTAGGACACATTTCCGTTCCCGCAATAGCGACCCCGCTCGCGTATAAAACTATTCGCAATATTTCTCACTCGCTCTTCCCCTCGGGCATAGTGACGAATTGGCCGAATGAGAGCTGTGACGATGTTTTTACGTACCGTGGCGCCCCGTCTGGATCACGGGCCCATGTCCAAGCGTATTTTTATCAATATCACATCGAAACATGGCTTGTTGACCGTGGGGGCACCACATACGGACCGGCCCTGCTTTTTGGGGGCGGTCACAATGCGATCCCCAGCCATCTCTGAGTGTGGAAACTGATCTGGCTCAGCCGGGTCTATCCGCGCTCCAATAAATGGAACTTTTTGGCATATCGGACGTTTGAATTGTCAGGTGTCGGGTTCAGTCCACTCCCGATAATCCAAGTCTTTAAAACCCAGGTTCTGGTCACGCCTATTTGCATTCGGCTAGGCGATAGAGCTTCCAGTGCCTCGGTTATGACGGACCCCGACAGTGCCAACTCCGAGAGGGCGGCCCGATGAACGTTCAGTCAAAAATAGATTTTGCCGCCATTATCCCGACCCAGCGCATCGCGCACAACGTGCTAGATCTGGTCGGTCAAACCCCGATGGTGCGCCTGCATCGATATCTCGATCTGACAGATGTTAATTTGATCGCCAAGGTTGAGGCGCTGAATCCCGGTGGCAGTGCCAAGGATCGTCCAGCTCGTTATATGATTGAGCGCGCCCTTGCTGATGGTCGCTTGTCGCCGGGCGATACGGTCGTGGAATCGTCTTCCGGCAACATGGGCATCGGACTGGCGCAGACCTGTGCTGTTCACAACCTGAAATTCATCTGCGTCGTAGATCCCAACGCTCAGGCGCAGAACGTTGCGATCATCCGCGCTTTGGGTGGCAAGATCGAGCTGGTCGAGGCTGCTATCGACGGTGATTTCCTCGCCGCACGTTTGGAACGGGTGGCCGAGTTGCTTCGGGCATCGCCAGATCGGTTCTGGCCGAATCAATATGCCAATACCGACAATCCGGCAGCACATGAAGCCGGCACAATCTCGGAGATTGATGCGGCTTTACCCGATCAGATCGACTACCTTTTTGTTGCATGCTCCAGCACCGGCACCGCGCGCGGCTGTCGCGATTACCTTCGCCGCATGGGACGCAAGACCAAAGTGGTTGCTGTGGATGCTGAAGGCAGTACACTTTTTGATGGCGTCGCCGGGCCGCGCAAAATCTCAGGGATGGGGGCTGGTAGGGTGCCGGAACTTGCCAAGGGGCAGAGCTTTGACAATGTCATCCGCGTGGCTGATATCACCTGCGTTACAGGGTGCCGCCGGGCTGTTGCGCGCGAAGGTTTTCTGGTTGGCGGCTCAGGTGGCGGCGTGCTTGAGGCGGTGCGCAGCATGCAGGACAAGTTGCGCGGCAAGACTGCCGTTGCAATCATCCATGATTCCGGCGCGCGCTATTTAGGGACTGTTTTCGATCCCGATTGGGTGGAGCGGGAATTGGGCGTTCCAGAGGACCAGGTGCTGGCGTTGGCTGGGTTGGAAACTTCGGTGGCGTGACAACATTGCGCAAGACCATTGCCATCATCGGTTGCGGACCAAAGGGGTTCTATGCTCTGGACGCATTATGTCAGGCCGCGCGGGACATCCCGTCGCATACGTTCGACGTCCACATATTCGAGCCATCTCCTTACCCCGGTGCTGGCCCGATTTACGATCCGGAACAACCAGACATTCTGCTTATGAATTTCCCCGCCCATATGATCGATGCCTGGACCGACGGGCGCGGGCCAAACCTGCTGGCGTGGCTCGCGGAAAATGGCACAGCCGTTGGGGCCGACGACTACGTTCCACGCGCCGTGGTGGGGCGATATCTGGGGTGGTGCTTTGATAAGGTCGCCGCAGATGTGCCGTTGAACGTCCATCTCACGCTGCATCCCACTGAGGTCACTGGGCTGCGCCCGTTGCGGGGTGGGTGGATGGTGTCCCCGGGCACCATCGTTGCCGATGAGGTGCTGGTAAGTACCGGGCATCAGGACTGGTCACGCAAGGGCGAGACCAACAGCGCAGAAAAGATTTCTTCGCCGTTCCCGATCGACGCCGCCTTGACGAGAGACAAGGTCTCGCCCGGCGCATCGGTGATCTGCAAGGGCTTTGCCCTGACTTTCATCGACACCGTGCTGGCGCTGACCGAAGGTCGTGGTGGTGTGTTCACGGAAAAAGAATACGGCTACGCCTATCAACCCTGCGGGGATGAGCCGCGCGTTATCGCGCCCTTTAGCCGTACAGGTCGACCGATGCGGGCAAAGGTTGAAGCCGATCACTTCGTACCGCCTCAGGACGGAGCATTCTGGCGGGCACAGGTTGCCGACCTCGAAACGTTCCTGGCCAGACAACCCGATGCGACGTTCCGCGATGACATTTGGCCCGCCTTATTACGGATTGCAGATAGCACGCTTGAAATGACGCCGGGAACGTCGGCAGCATTCTTCGCCGATTGGCAAGGGGCAGCATTCGACGCCGAGCGGTGTCGCTATGAACTGCGTATGGGTTATGCCGTTGCGGTTGGTGCCATGCCGCCTGACATATGCTGGGCTCTGGGCGAAGCCTGGCGGCGGTGCTACCCTGTGCTTGTCCGGTGGATCAGCCACAGGGAGCTTTCTACGAGGGACGCGACCCGCTTCCGCAACGCCGCTGCCGAAATGGAGCGGCTGGCGTTCGGGCCGCCCGCACAAAACGTAGGTAAACTGATCTGTTTAGAAGAGGCGGGGCTGGTTAGTTTTGAGCATTTGTCTGGCGATATGTCGGCCGATATCACCATCGATGCCACAATCCCACCCGCAGGTGGTGCGGCGCTGTCACAGCCGCTAACAGATTTGTTGCGCAACGACTATGTGAGCGTTGGGGCTTTGGGAGGAGTCATTGTAAATGACCGGGCGCAAGCGCTAATTGATGACATCGTGACACCCGGTCTGTCGATAATAGGGCGCGCGACTGAGGGCAGCGTACTGGGCAACGATACGCTGTCGCGCACTTTGCACGATTTGCCGATACGATGGGCGGCACATGCCACAAGCGTAACTGCTGTACCTGCACACCCCGGATTGGAGCAAACCGCGTGATCCCCGCCGCATCAGTCTTTGACCACTGCTATGGTATTGTCCCACTGCGCCCCAGGCTTGAAGAGTGGATGTTTGAGCTGATCGCTGATCAACCCCGTTTGCAGACACTCACCGAGGAATTTGGTGCTCCGCTTAACATCCAGACCGACGCCCCGTTTCGCAAAAATATTGCGGCGCTCCGCGACTGTGTGAGCGAGTTTGCCCTTCCATTTCTGCCAATGTTCGCGCGCAAGGCCAACAAGTGTCTGACCTATGTGGACGCGGCCCGCGACATGGGTATCGGCGTTGATACGGCCAGTCATGCCGAGGTTCAGCAATGTCTGGTGCAGGGTGTTCCCGGCGACAGGATCGTTTGCACCGCGGCGGTCAAGGACCGCGCGCTGTTGACGCTATGCGCCGCCAACGGCGTGACCATTATTCTCGACAACCATGACGAGTTGGCATTGTTGGAAGAGATTATGCGGGACCATGGCGGAATGGTTTCGGTCGGCCTGCGTGTGAACGGGTTTGTGCGGGATGGCAGAGTGCTCTATTCGCGCTTCGGATTTCCATTGCAAGAAATTGCCACGCTTGCAGCACGGCTGGAGACGTTGCAAACAATCAGGCTGGACGGTTTGCATTTTCACCTCAACGGCTATAGCGCCGAAGATCGTATTGCAGCCATTTCTCAGACATTGCGCGTGATCTCCAAAATCAGGGGGAGTGAACAGGACGATTTCTTTCTCGATATCGGCGGCGGTATTCCCATGAATTATCTCGCCGACGCGGACCAATGGGACAACTGGGTTGGTGAGTTGGATGCTGCCTTGGTTGGTTCCCGTGACCCGATTACGCAGCACAATGATGGCCTTGGGCGAAAGTCGGGGCCGAATGGAATAACCGGCAAAGTCGATAGCTATCCAGTTGCGCAGCCTCTGGTTCAAACTGATTGGCTACGCAAGATCCTTGATGCCCCCGATGGGGATCGGTCAATCGCCGCGCGCTTGCGCGAGGCCAAACTATCCTTGCGGTGTGAGCCGGGGCGCGCCCTGCTGGACGGATGCGGCATAACGGTGGCGCGGGTCGCTTTTTGCAAGCACGACAGCAATGGAACACCAGTGATTGGGGTGCAGATGAACCGCACCCAATCGCGTTCCGGCTTTGACGAATTCGCGCTGGACCCTCTCATGGTTCCAGGACCGCGGCCCTTTGGTGCAGCGGTTGAAGGCTATCTGGCCGGCACATATTGTACCGAAAGCGAATGGCTTACCCGCCGCAAGATGGTGTTCCCAAATGGCGTGCAGGCTGGGGACCTCATGGTGTTCGTGAACACGGCAGGCTACCTCATGCATTTTCTGGAAAGCCGTTCACACCAGTTTCCGTTGGCTACCAACGTGTTTTTATCCGCCGAGGCGGCGCTGCCCGCGAAGGTTGATCGCATTGAAACTTGACTGGCATAACCCGACTGTTTCGTTGCAGTTGGCAATAATCAGTGATGGGCAGCTTTCCTTGATCACGCCTGCGACAGCATGCGGGGCCGAAGAGCCGCAGCGATTTTAAACGGTATTGGCACTGGCTCAATCCATGCGTTCCGCGTGTCGGCTTTCAGCTCCCGCAATATCTCGATGTTCTACTCTTCCATGAACCGCCATTGCTTCATCCATCCATGCCCTGGTTGGCGCGAACGCTACTCAAAACTGGAGGGGGCCAGGGTCTCAGGTTAGTTTTCTCAACCGCACCAGGATGGACAAGCCGTGCAAGGTCACCGCATGACTTTCGCGAATGGGTGGTGGCCCCTTAAAAGATCGTCGGCCTCTAAGTTGCGCATTTCTTGCTTATCATGACCTGCTGCACAGCCTGTTGCCGGCCCTTAAGGTCAGCGATCTGCGCTGCAATATTCCCACCTGAAAGTGTTGATGTGGGCAGGCCGAGAAACAACACGCCCACAGCGTCGCCGGTGGCCGCATCATTCTGGGCTTGGGCCGCAGTCGTGTAGGCGTGGTTGAGTTGTTGCTGTTCCTTTGCAAGTTGACCACAGTCGAGATGTGAATAGGTCACTTCCGAAACATAGGCGGGTGCAATCGTTTCGGGACGCTTTGCGCATCCAGTCACGATCAGGGCCGTGACGGCCAAGCAAACGAGAGTCTTCATAATATCCCCCAAAATATAGGTATATAAAAACCTAAAAAACTGGATGAGTCTAGTCAGGTTTCATCTGCGGACTTATGTGTTCATGGTGCAATGAAGGCCGCCAAATCCGCGAATACAAAATTTGGTCCCGCCGCGCATTTTCTGGGCAGCTGACCGGTCGGTTCATCAAAAAAATCATTCGGCAAATAGTGCGTTGTTATGCCTTTGTGCATATTAGTTCTCTATTGATCTGTACTGAGTACCGGGTAGGGCAGGTCCCGTCGGCATGCGGCCGTTATGCTCAGCCCGAGATGTGGATTTTGGCGCTCTGGACGGAGCTGATATGAGCGAACTTGACGAAATAGCTGCGGCAGGCAGCATGGTCCCGGAAGAGCTGGAACTGCGCGACGACGAAAACCGCTTGTCCGCCGAATGGATCGAAGAACTGCGTCAGCGTCTCGCTGATGAGGATTCCGAGGAAATTCATCGTCTGTTCGCCGAATTGCATGCTTCTGACGTCGGTGACGTGCTCGAAGCCATAAGTTCGGATGAGCGTTTTGCGCTTGTCAGCATGCTCGGCACCGATTTTGACTATTCCGCCCTGACCGAGGTTGACGAAGCCGTCCGCCTCGAGTTGATGGAAGTCCTGCCCAATGCCGACATCGCACGCGGCGTTGCCGGACTCGACAGCGATGACGCCGTCTATATTCTTGAAGATCTTGCCGCGCCCGACCGTGATGAAATTCTGGCCCGAATGCCAGCATTTGAGCGCATGTCGCTTAAAAGGTCGCTGGATTTTCCTGAAGAATCCGCCGGGCGGCGCATGCAGTCCGGCTTTATCGCCATCCCGCCGTTCTGGACCGTGGGCCAGACCATCGACTACATGCGTACCGATGACGGGCTGCCCAACGAGTTCTATCAGATCTATGTTGTCGACCCCGGTTTCAATCTTCTCGGCATATTGCCGCTTGACCGGATGTTGCGGGCAAAACGCCCGGTCAAGATCGAAAAGATCATGAACACCAATGTTCTCCAGGTTGAGGCGAGCGAGGATCAGGAAGAAGCGGCACGCCTGTTCCAGCGCTATGACCTGATTGAAGTGGCGGTTGTGGACGAAAGCGCTCGCCTGGTCGGCGTGCTCACCGTCGATGACATCGTGGATGTGATCCACGAAGAGGCGGACGAAGACATCCGCGCCCTGGCCGGTATCGGCGACGAAGAAATTTCAGATAGCGTGTTTGAAGCCGTCAAAAGCCGTGTCACCTGGCTTTTGGTCAATCTGGTGACCGCCGTCCTTGCTTCCGCCGTTATCGGCATGTTTGACGCCACGATAGAGCAAATGGTGGCCCTGGCTGTGCTGATGCCGATCGTGGCTTCGATGGGCGGTAATGCGGGCACCCAGACAATGACCGTCACCGTGCGCGCTTTGTCGACAAGGGAACTGGACCAGTTCAACATCCGGCGCCTGATCACCCGTGAAACGCTCGTTGGCATCGTCAACGGGTTGATCTTTGCGGTGATTATCGGCGTCGTCACCGCAGTCTGGTTCGGCAATATAGCCCTGGGCGGCGTGATTGCGGTGGCGATGGTTATCAACATGGTCGCTGCGGGCATATCAGGTATTCTCATACCGCTTGGCCTGAACAAGGTGGGTGTGGATCCAGCGGTCGCCTCCAGCGCCTTTGTGACGACCGTCACTGATGTTGTTGGTTTTTTTGCGTTTTTGGGTCTGTCAGGTTATTGGTTCGGTCTGCTTTAGCAGGCTGCGGACGATTAACTGCCTTGGCAAAAGCCGGCGCTGGAAGCGCACTTCGATCTTGCAATGCGGCGCGATTGTAGTTAATCAGACGTTACTGAACGGGGGCTCCAGCGCGGGCCATCTCTTGGTGACAGTTTTGTTTATAAGGAGCGTGCATGCGAAGCCAATCTAAGGCCGTATGCTGGCGGGCAGCGAGCTGGACATTTATTGGTCTGATTTCTATCGGATTTGTGGTGTCAGTCGTAGCCGGTGCATAGAGAGAGGGGCCTTTAACGGTTCCCGGATTTTAGTTTCATAAAGGGCGCCCGGCAACGCGGCGCCCTTTATCATGGAAGGTGGGTAAAATGCGGCTGTTGATCGGAAACAAGAACTATTCCACATGGTCCATGCGGCCTTGGCTGGTGCTCAAGCATTTCGCCATTCCCTTCTCTGAAGAATTCGCGCCATTGAGTGGCGAAAAATGGCAGGAAAACCTCCAGGACCGCTCGCCCAGTGGTAAAGTGCCTGTCTTGTTTGATGGCGATCTCGTGGTCACCGAAACCATCGCCATTATCGAGTATATTGCAGACATTCACCCGCATAAGCCCGTATGGCCTGCCGATATTGCTTCGCGGGCCCTCGCGCGCGCTGCCAGTGCGGAAATGCACGCCGGTTTCACCGCACTGCGCAATGCCGCGCCAATGAACTTGCGCGCCTCCCATCCCGGCCGTATCGATTACGCCGAAATCAAAACGGACCTGCGCCGCCTTGAGGTGTTGTGGGGAGAGCTGCTGGCCCGCTCTGCAGGCCCATATCTGTTCGGTTCCTTTTCTGCCGCGGATGCAATGTTCGCGCCGGTTGCTGCCCGCATCCGAACCTATGATTTACCTGTTTCGACGCTCACGAAGAACTATGTCGAGGCAATCTACGATCTGCCTGCCTTCAAGGAATGGCACGAAGAAGCCCTCAAGGAGAGCTGGATCGTTGAGCAGGACGAGATCGACTACATCCAGGGCAAAACCAAATGACCAATCTGATCAAGCTCTGCGTTGGCGTGACCAGCGTCGATGAACTGATCGAACATCGCGAGTATTACAGATCACGCGGGCTTGGCCGGGCCGACGGGCTGAACAGCCACCGTACGCGCATGATGCCGAAACGGCGCGACGAAATTGTGGGCAAAGGGTCGCTTTACTGGGTCATGGGGGGCGCGATTCGTTGCCGGCAGCTGATTGTCGATCTCGAGGCTACAACCGATGCCGAGGGGCGGTCATGTTGTGATATTCTGTTGAAGCCCGAAATTGTGAATACGGTGCCGCAACCCAAACGGCCCTTTCAGGGGTGGCGATATCTGACACCCGCTGATGCACCCGCGGACATCGATCCCGGGGTCGACGAAGATGGTGCTGAGCTGGCGGAAGAGCTTGCGAGGCTGGGGTTGATTTAGAAACACCCCTGTGGATGCCCCATCGTTATTTCTACGGACAGGGGCGCTGAAACCTGTAGCACTGGCGTTAAAGGCAAGACGTATGGGGCTTGTCCGTTTTGCGCCACATTGTAGTGAACAGTTAACATTAATCTTTTGTAAACCATGTGCGCTATTGTGTGGGCTAAGGTCGGCGCGTATGGACGCGCTATATGACATGCGAGGTAGGGCCGGAGGCTATTATGGACCGGGCAAGTGCACATGTGATCGTGCTGGGTAACGAGAAAGGCGGGTCGGGAAAATCGACTACGGCTTTCCACCTGGCTATCTACCTGCTTTATCAAGGTTTCAAGGTTGCTACTGTCGATGTGGACAGCCGTCAGCAAACCTTCACCAGCTATATCCGTAACCGTCGCGAGTGGTCACAGAGCAAGGGATTGCGCGTGCCGCACCCGACTCATTTCCACCTGCCCCTGACGCGCGGCGATTCCATCCGCGAAAACCAGAAGGTCGAATTCGATCTGTTCCGGCAGGCGGTGATGGAGATTGAGCGTGACGTCAATTTCATCATCATCGACACGCCGGGCTTTGACACCCATCTGACCCGGCTGGCGCATTCGTTGGCAGACACGCTGGTGACCCCGCTCAATGACAGTCTTATCGATCTCGATGTCATGGCGCATGTCGACCCGGTGACAGGCGAGCCGCGTGAACTCAGCCATTATGGCCGTTTGGTACAGCGTGCGCGCAAGGAACGCATGGCGATAGATGGCCGCACGATTGACTGGGTGCTGGTGCGGAACCGCATTTCAATGTTGTCGTCGCGCAATATGCGCCTTGTGCAAACGGGCATGGAGCGCACCGCGTTGCGACTGGGCTGCCGGGTTGCTGAGGGGATTGCCGAACGGGTTATTTTCCGCTCGCTTTTCCCGGTGGGGATGACGGTATTCGATCCGCTGGACGAGGATCTTTTAGGTGGATTGCCATCCATGTCGCATATCAGTGCGCGTCAGGAATATCGGCAATTGGTTGACGCCCTGCATCTGCCAATAACCGAACATGTGGACGATATGTCTGGATGGAACCCCTCGGACGAGACGCGCCAGGAACGGGATCACGAGATCGCCTGATTTTTTCTCGGCACCGGCAAGCGCAGGCTTTGCCCACCCTGTCCGGTGCCGGAGAAAATCTGGATAAGCAGGTTAGCTGATATCAGCATTGTCCCGCATTAAAAGCCGCACCGCGCGGCTGTTGCCCGGTGCAAATACGTCAAGGTCAATATCGACACGTGGCTGCAGCATGCGCCGCGTACGAGCCGACAGGGCCATAACTGTGCCCAGCAAATCCGTCACCTTGCGATGGATAGGCTGGTGGTCGAGATTGGTAATCAGCGTATTCATTGCTGAACGACGCACTGCCGGATTGTCCGACGCGTGCGGCGATTTGGCGGCAAAACTTGCCAATTCCTTTAGCGCACTATTGTCGCTCATTTGGGCTACTCCTTACACATGCTCCAAACGTGCTTCCCTTGTGGCTGTCTCGTCGTGCGGATTAACTCTGCATCGCAAGACAGCTCATGTTTTTTTGCTTCAGTTTTTCGCAGATAGTCCGGGCCTGCTCACGGTCGCCAAATCCGGCGAAACGGGCACGGTAGAAGGTCTGGCCATTCTTTTGGGTTGTCTCAACGAATGACCGGAAGTCAGCAAGATTATCGACTTCGGAAACAGCTTCTGTCAGCAGTGACTGGGCACCGCTTTCACTGGCGGACGCCCCAATTTGCACCACCCACGCATTCTGGACAGCCGGCTCTGTGACGCTGCCGCTTGTCAAAAGGTCAATCGCGGCGGGCGCTGCCTGGGTGCTGCCAATGGCGGCGGGTGGGATCAGGCCGCTGTTTGAACCCGGTGTCGGTTCCAGATGCAGGGTCTGACTGATCCATGCGCCGGCAATCGTATTCGGTTTGGGCAGCGGCACGGGCGCGTTCGGATCATTACTGGCAAGCAATTGTGTTGCACCCAGCGCATTGGCCGGTATCAGTTCAATCGGACGCGGTTCCGGTGCGGGAGCTGCCTGGCCGGGATCAAGCATTGCCACGGCAATCGGGGCTGGGAGGGCCGCCGGCAGAACAATGTCGCGACCCGCGGGGCGGGGCATCGGCGTCACCGGCACCGCTGCAAAGCGGATGATGGAGCTGCCGGGGGAAGGCTTGGCAATTTTGGCCTGCGCCACATAGGAGCCGCGGCGTGCCTTGGGCAGGTATGTTTTGACGAGCGAGGCGACTTTGGCGTTGCGGGCCGCGCCAGTATTAAAACCAAAGCCCACGACCACGATGTGCCGGTCGTTCTTGCGCGCTGCGGTGAGAAGATTGTAGCCAGCCGCATTGATGTAGCCGGTCTTGATGCCGTCGACACCGTTTTGGCCGAGCAGATTGTTGTGATTGCCATAGGTGCGCTTGCCGTATCTGAAGCTGCGCGTCTGGAAATACTCGTAGTATTTGGGGAAATGCTGATAAACGGCGATACCAAGCCGTGCCTGGTCGCGTGCCGTGGTGACCTGACCTGAATCCGGCAAGCCTGACGCATTGCGATAGGTGGTGCGGCTCATGCCAAGCGCCTTGGCGGTTTTGGTCATCCGCTCGGCGAACTTGCTTTCCGTGCCCGAAATATTTTCGGCAATGGTCCGGGCAATGTCATTTGCCGAGAGGGTTACCAGCGCGAGGATGGCATCTTCAACCGAGATGGTGGAGCCGGCGCGCAAGCCCAGCTTGGTTGGCACTGCAGCGGCGGCATGTTTGGACACCTTGAGTTTTGACGAGAGTTTCAGATTGCCCGCTTCAAGTTCCTGAAACAGAACATAAAGCGTCATGACCTTGGTCACCGATGCCGGATAGCGCACCGCATCGGCCGCGCTGGCATAAAGCGTCTTGCCGGATTTGGCGTCCACAACAATGCCAGCGTACACACGCCGGTTTGCTGCATCCGCAGGCGACGGCAAAACCGCCAGCGCCATCATGGCCAGAAGGAAAATGACAACTAAACGGTGCGCGAAATCGCGCAGCCCGTACACAGGTTCTGGGGTGATCACCCGATACTCCAACTCAATACTCCCGAACCGATACGCGGTTCGTACGCGTTACAATGGCGCCGGCATTCGAACCCCCATGGCATGCCGACACTTACTCAATGCTGTGTTTCTAGAAGGCGGGCGGTTACAAATCCGTAAAATCCCGCCAATTTAATTCAATAGGCGGTGAACGGATCGTCAATTGGTACTAACTTGGCCCTTAACACTGATCGATTTTTACCTACATAATGGCTTCAAGAAGCTTCCGAACTCTCGAGCCGACGAATTGTCCCATATGCCTGAACTGAATTTGTATCGCGACACGAACCGGACAGAAGACCCGGTCGAACCTTTGCGTCGCCATGTGCCGGCCACAAACGCTGGTAAGGATGACAAGAATGTAGATCAGGGCGATGACGGCACTGGCTTTGAAACCGGTACCGCCACCAAAACCAGACCCAAGACCAAACGACCGAGCATGTATCGTGTCCTGCTGCTCAATGACGACTACACCCCGATGGAGTTTGTGGTCATGATTTTACAGGAGGTCTTCAACCGGTCGAGCGAGGACTCTTGGCAAATCATGATGCACGTCCACAAGCAAGGCGTGGGTGAATGCGGTGTCTATCCTTATGAAGTGGCTGAAACCAAGGTCACTCGTGTCATGGACGCCGCCCGCAAGAACCAGCACCCGCTTCAATGCGTGATGGAAAAGAAATAGGATCGGATTGTAATGCCTTCATTCTCCCGCGGACTTGAAAAAGCACTCCACCAGGCCATGAATTTGGCCCGTGAGCGCGCGCATGAATTCGCGACACTCGAACATTTGCTGCTGGCATTGACCGAAGACCGGGACACGATCTCGGTGTTGACCGGTTGTGATGTTGATATTGAATCCCTCAAGGCGGATCTTGAGGAGTTCATCGATGACGAACTCGACAGCCTGATTGTGCCCAATGGGCAGGATGCCCGCCCCACTGCGGCTTTTCAGCGGGTCATTCAGCGTGCCGTGATCCACGTCCAGTCCTCAGGACGGGAAGAAGTCACCGGTGCCAATGTACTTGTTGCCATTTTCGCCGAGCGCGAAAGCCATGCAGCCTATTTCCTTGAACAGCAGGAAATGACACGGCTGGATGCGGTGAATTTCATTTCACATGGCATCACCAAGTCAGGCCTTGGTGAAACGCGCCCCGTTCAGGGTGCCGAGAACGAGGCCGGGCAGGGTGACGAGGGTGAGCGCGGTAACCAGCCGAGCTCTGCCTTGCAGGACTTTTGCGTCGATCTCAATGAAAAGGCCAAGGCCGGCAAGATCGATCCGTTGATCGGACGCGATTCAGAACTGCGCCGCACCATTCAGGTCCTCTGCCGTCGGTCGAAGAACAACCCGATTTACGTTGGCGACGCCGGTGTGGGTAAAACGGCCATTGCTGAAGGGCTTGCCCGCAAGATCGTTGAAGGGGACGTGCCCGAAGTGCTGCGCGAAACCATCATCTACGCGCTCGACATGGGCTCTCTGCTGGCCGGAACCCGTTATCGCGGCGATTTCGAAGAGCGCCTCAAGGCGGTGATGAAAGAGCTGGAAAAGCACGACAATGCTGTGCTGTTCATCGATGAGATTCACACGGTGATCGGCGCTGGTGCCACCTCGGGCGGCGCGCTGGATGCCTCGAACCTGTTGAAGCCGGCTTTGGCTTCCGGGGCGATCCGCTGCATTGGCTCCACCACGTACAAGGAATACCGCCAGTTCTTTGAAAAGGACCGGGCCCTGGTCCGGCGTTTCCAGAAGATTGACGTCGCCGAACCCACTGTGCCGGACGCTGTCGAGATCGTGAAAGGGCTGAAGCCGTATTTTGAGGCCTATCACAAGATCACCTATACCGATGATGCCCTCAAGGCAGCGGTTGAGCTGTCGGCCCGCTATATCAATGATCGCAAACTGCCGGACAAGGCTATCGATGTGATCGACGAGAGCGGGGCCAGCCAGATGCTGGTGCCCGAGGACAAGCGCAAGAAGGTGATCGAAGTCGAAGACATCGAAGCCACCATTGCCACCATGGCCCGCATCCCGCCACGTTCGGTTTCCAAATCCGATGGCGAATTGCTGGCTGGGCTTGAAACCAATCTCAAGCGCGTGGTGTTCGGTCAGGATCTGGCGATTGAAGCCCTGTCATCGGCCATTAAGCTGGCCCGTGCCGGCCTGCGTGAACCGGAAAAGCCTATCGGCTCCTACATGTTCACTGGCCCCACCGGCGTCGGCAAGACCGAAGTCGCCAAGCAGCTCGCCGATACACTCGGTGTGGAACTGCTGCGCTTCGACATGTCCGAATATATGGAGCGGCACACCGTGTCGCGCCTGATCGGTGCGCCCCCGGGCTATGTCGGCTTTGATCAGGGTGGCCTGCTGACCGATGGTGTTGACCAGAACCCGCATTGTGTGGTGCTGCTCGACGAGATCGAAAAGGCTCATCCCGATCTGTTCAACATCCTGTTGCAGGTCATGGATCATGGCAAACTGACCGATCACACCGGCAAGACGGTTGATTTCCGTAATGTCATTCTGATCATGACCTCCAATGTGGGGGCCATGGAACTGCAGAAGGCACCGATCGGCTTTGGCCGCAAGCGCGAGCAGGGGGATGACGAGGAAGCCATCAACCGCATGTTCACGCCCGAGTTCCGCAACCGGCTCGATGCGATTATTTCCTTTGGCCAATTGCCGCCCGAAGTCGTGCGTCAGGTCGTCGAGAAATTCGTGCTGCAGCTGGAATCCCAGCTGGCCGAGCGCAATATCACGATCACGCTGACGCCAGAGGCGGCAGACTGGCTTGCCCGCCGCGGTTATGACGAACGCATGGGTGCCCGCCCACTGGGTCGCGTCATTCAGGAGCACGTCAAGAAGCCGCTGGCCGAGGAAGTCTTGTTCGGCCAATTGGTGGATGGTGGCACCGTGACTGTTGCGGTGGTGGGTGAGGGCAATGATGCCCAGCTTGAGCTGGTGGCCGTGCCACCAACGCCGGCCCGTCCCAAGGCTGTGCGCAGCGCCAAGAGTGGCACAAAGACCGCGACAAAGGCGAAAGCCAAGCCAAAGACGACCTCGCGCAAGCGCCCGTCCAAGACATCGCAGGAAAAAAGCTGATCGTTCCGATCTGCTTGCATAAAAAAAGGCCGGTCATTTGACCGGCCTTTTTGTTTTCAGTGTGTGGCCAAGGGAGCCTTGAGCCGTTCAGGTTTTGCTGAAAACCCCCTTCGTCATCGCGAGGCGCGCAGCGCCGTGGCGATCCAGAGCAATGAGCGCTGGTGTCAGTAGCTCTGGATTGCCGCGCGCCTTTGGCGCTCGCAATGACGGCGCAGTGATGAGGGGAAAGCCGTAAAAGCGCTAAAGCGCCGCAGCGATCTGTTTGGCCTGATCCGCCAGAACGTCATTATCGGCCATGTCTCCGCTATGCGGTTTCAATGTGACACCCTCATACATCGGAATAATATGAAAGTGCAGGTGGAATACCGTCTGCCCCGCCACCGCTTCATTGAACTGGGCGATGCGAATGCCATCAGCATTCATCGCCTTTTTTACAGCCTTTGCGATGTCTTGTACCCGCTCTATGGTCGTCGCCAGAACAGCAGGGTGCGCATCCAGAAGATTACGTGACCCTGTTCTTGGCACCACCAGCGTGTGGCCGCTGGACTGCGGCATCACATCCATGAAGGCGAGCACGTCATCGTCTTCATAGACGCGGTGGCAGGGAATCTCGCCACGGAGAATCTTGCCAAAAATATTATCGGGATCATAAGCGTCCATCATCCATCTCCTCAAATTCTGCCAACTGGTGCCACTGGCTCCGGGGGCTGTCAATCGTCGCTGTCGGTGCGGTTGCCGCGCCGGAACGGCGCGAAATGCATCAACACTTCCTGATCCTGCAGCACGGCCAGTTTTTCCCGTGTCAGATAATCCGCAATAGCCGCTCTCAGGCCCGCATGCTCGATCCAGTGGATCGAGCGGGTAACACTGGGTGCGTAGCCACGGGACAGTTTGTGTTCGCCCTGAGCCCCGGCCTCGACGGTTTTGAGACCATGCGCAATAGCGTAATCGATGGCCTGATAATAACAGAGCTCGAAATGCAGGAAGGGTACGTGCCGCGAACACCCCCAATTGCGGCCATAAAGCACGTCTTTGCCCGCAAAATTAAGTGCGCCGGCAATCGCCTCGGTGCCGTCATAGGCAAACATGAGCACGATGCGGTCTGCCATTGCGTCAGAGAGCAGGGAGAAGAACTGGCGGTTGAGATAGGGCTGTCCCCATTTGCGGTTGCCTGTGTCCATGTAAAAATCGAAAAACGCATCCCAATGCGCCTCGGTCAGGTCGCCGCCAGTGACCCACTCGGTCCTTAAACCATCGGCGAGCGCATCCCGGCGTTCCCGCCGGATCAGTTTGCGCTTGCGCGAGGCGAGCGTGGCCAGAAAGGCCTCGAAATCGGAGAACCCGTCATTGTGCCAGTGAAACTGGGTATCGTGGCGGGTCAGCCAGCCACTGGATTCGGCTACTTCTTCCTCGACCTCTGAGACAAAGGTTGCGTGGGCGGAAGATGCGCCCAGTCTTGTCGTCAGCTGTGCAGCTGCGTCGAGCAAGCCGCGCCTGATGGCAGGATCGTTGGATGGCACCAGTAGCTTGGATGCGGTCGCCGGGGTGAACGGCACCGCTGATTGCAGTTTCGGATAATAATTGCCGCCCGCACGCATATAGGCATCAGCCCAGGCATGATCGAACACATATTCGCCCTGAGAATGGGATTTGAGGAACAACGGCATGAGGCCGACAGGTTCGTCATTCGCCGCAATCACGATATGTTGCGGTTGCCAGCCCGTGCGGGCGGTGGCGCTGCCTGACTGTTCCAGCGCAAGAAAGAAGGCGTGCTCGTGAAACGGATTGTCGGGCCGTCCGTCGGTTGCCGGCACAAGCGCGTTCCATACAGCCTCGGGAATGGATTCCGTGGATGCGTGAATGGTCGCGGTTAGTGTTGGTTCAGCCACTTTTGGGGATATAGCCTTCGAATGTTATCTGGTCGCAGTTTTCAAGTGCGATGTCAGCATCTGCCTGTGATGTTATCGTCCATGTGACGACAGGGAAACCCAGTGTCTTGAAAAGCCGCACGGCAGGCAGATCCAGCGACTTTTGATGGCAATCGATAAACTCGAACCCGGTCAAAGGGTAATGCAGCAGGTGTCGTAAACAGAAGCGCTGCAAGGGAGACAGCGTCTTTCGTACATAGTCGTTCTTGAACCGTTCAACAAGAATGCCACGGGGGCCTTTGAAACCGTGCTGGCGCAGGTCGCGCAAAATGCGGGGGCTGAATGAAATCACCGATACCGGTCCTGCGTAATCGCGCAACATCGCGGCGCTCACCGCGGCCAGATCGGCATCGCGCCCATCAACCTGACGCTTCAGTTCAATGGCAAAGCCCACGCGTCCATCGACTAGTTCCAGCATTTCATCAAGACGCAGAATTCTATCGCCCGCAGCGCTGCTTTTCAGGGGCGTCTGGCCCAGTTCGGCCGCACTCAGGGCACTGACAGGGCCTTTCAGCTCGGTTAGACGGTCCAGAACGTCATCGTGAAACACCATTGGGATGCCGTCCGCCGACAATTGCAGGTCGCATTCAATGGGATAGCCATGCTCCACCGCCAAACGAAAAGCGGTGGCGCTGTTTTCCGCAACACCATTGGCCAGATCATGCAACCCGCGATGGGCTACGGGTGCATTGAGAATATCTGTTACGGATGGCACGTTCAGACCTCGACAATCGCCTCGATTTCCACCGCTGCGCCGAAGGGCAGGGAGGCAACACCAAAGGCGGCGCGGGCATGACGTCCCTTGTCACCCAAAACCGCAACCAGCAAATCCGAGGCGCCATTGGCCACCAGGTGCTGTTCGTTGAACTCAGGTGTTGAAGCAACGAGAACCGTCAGCTTGACCACACGCTTGATCTCATCGAGCGGCACGCCCGCGCTATTGGCGATATGCGAGAGGATGGTGACTGCGCAATACGACGCCGCTTTCTGGCCAGCTGCAACGTCCACATCTTTGCCCAGAGTGCCCTTGATCACACCATTCGCGTCAGCTGAAATCTGTCCTGAGACATAAAGCATGTCCCCAATCCGGTTCACCGGCACATAATTGGCGGCCGGTGCGGCGGGCTTTGAGAGTTCATGGCCAAGATCTTTGAGTTTTGCTTCAGCGCTCACGACGAATCCTTTTTTTCTTCATTTATGTCCGGAACATCATCACCAGGGCCGCGATAAAGCTTGCCCCGGATTACCGCGTCCCGGCCGAATTTACTGCGCAACCGGTCCATGGCGCGCTCTGCTGCCGACTTGCGGGCAATAACGGGTTCCAGCAAATCGACCGGATCGTCGCCTGTGGCCGCCTCCAGGCCGGAAACGCCGATGCCGATCAGGCGAAATGCTGTGCCGTCTATTTCCCGTGCCAGCAACTGCACGCCATTATCATACAGAGTATGCACCAATTGTGACGGGATCATCAGGTGCCGCGAGCGGGTGCGCAAGCGAAAATCGGCGGTCTTCAGCTTCAGCGTCACTGTGTCCCCAACCAGGTTCTTCGCTTTCAGCCTTTCGGACAGCCGTTCGCACAAGGCCAGCAGTTTTGTCGACAAATTGTCGAAATCGGCAATGTCGGTGAAAAATGTGGTTTCGCTGCTCACCGTCTTCATCGGGTCATTGGAATGCACCTGACGGGTGTCCTCGCCCTGCGCCAGTCGCCCCAGCCGGGCACCGATTTCCCCATAGCGCCGAATCAGATCGTCAGCCGGGTGTTGCTGTAATTGCCCGATGGTCAGAAAACCGTCCCGGCGCAGCTTTTCGGTAAAAACCTTGCCGACGCCATAAATCATGCTGATCGGTTTGGGGGCAAGAAAGGGCAGGGTTTCGGCCTTCCCGATAATGGCAAAGCCACGCGGCTTGTCGAGATCAGAGGCGATCTTGGCCAGAAACTTGTTATGGCTGAGGCCAACCGAGATGGTGACCCCGATCTCCGTTTCAACGCGTTTTGCAAACCGGGCCAGCATTTCCGCAGGCGATGCCTTGTGCAGGGCGGCCGTGCCGGTCATGTCGAGAAAAGCTTCGTCGATTGAGAGGGGCTGAACCAGAGGGGTCATTTCGTCCATCAACGCTCTGATCTGCCGGCTGACAGCAACATATTTGGCCATGTCGGGTTTGATGAATACCGCATCCGGGCAGAGGCGTTTCGCCGTGACCGAGGGCATGGCCGAGCGGACCCCGCTTTGCCGGGCGATATAGCAGCAGGTGGAAACGACACCGCGGGTGCCGCCACCAATTATCAGTGGTTTGTCCGCAAGTTCTGGCCGGTCACGTTTCTCGACTGTCGCGTAAAATGCGTCACAGTCCACATGCGCGATGCTTAGTGCAAAAAGCTCATCATGGCTGATCACGCGCGGCGATCCGCACTGGTGGCAGCGTTTTGGCGCCGGCACCTGGTCTCCGTGCGTTCCGCAATCGCGACAAAGGTGCCCGCGCGTCGGCATGCTAATAATCGGGATTGAGACGGTGCCAGGCGCGCATGAACCGCTCGGCACTGATCCCGGAATTGGCACACATGGCGAGAAGAGCCGACTCATTCTGGGCAAAATAATCGAACATGCCCAATGCGAAGCTTTTGCTGCCCACCGCCTGTCGCAAAGCGCCGCTATCCAGTCCGGCATGGGTCATGAAGCGTCCCAGTTCTTCCGGATCGCTGATGAGATAGGCAAGGCAAGCTTCCGCCAATGCTTCGCTTTCACCGGACTCAATCTGGAAATCGTTCATCGCATCGGCCTCATTTGAGCTTTCGTAATACTATAAGTTGATGATAGCCAACAGATGAGAGAACCAAACTTTTAAGCTGCGACATACGCAGCAGGACGAGGACGCATGGCTAAGACGGTAATGATCGTGGAAGATAATGAGCTGAACATGAAGCTCTTTCATGATCTGCTGGAATCAAGAGGATATGCAACCATCCAGACCCGCAATGGCATGGAAGCACTGGAGCTTGCCCGCGCGCATCACCCTGACCTGATTTTGATGGATATCCAGTTGCCTGAGGTTTCAGGCCTCGTGGTGACCAAATGGCTCAAGGAAGATGACGAACTCGCACCGATCCCGGTCATTGCTGTCACGGCCTTCGCCATGAAAGGTGATGAAGAGCGGATTCTGCAGGGCGGTTGTGAGGGCTATATTTCCAAGCCCATTTCGGTGCCTCACTTTTTGGAAACCATTGAAAGCTATATTGGTCCGGCGAGTTAAGGTTCTGCCTGTTTTTTTGTAATGCGTATTCAGGGGGTAGCCAATGACAGCCCGTGTGCTGATCGTTGACGATATTCCAACCAATGTAAAACTGCTCGAGGCGCGCCTCGCAGCGGAATATTTTGAGATCGTCACCGCTTTTTCCGGGGCTGAGGCCCTTGCGATCTGCGAAGAGGGCGGCATCGATCTGGTTTTGCTCGATGTCATGATGCCCGAAATGGATGGGTTTGAAGTGTGCCGCCGGCTCAAGGCGAACCCGCGCACCTATCATATCCCCGTTGTGATGGTCACGGCGCTGGATCAGCCTTCTGATCGTGTGCATGGACTGGAAAGCGGCGCAGACGACTTTCTCAACAAGCCGGTGGATGACGTGCAGCTGATGGCGCGGGTGAAAAGCCTCGTTCGCCTCAAGGCTCTGACCGACGAGTTGCGCTCCCGCGCCATGACCGGACAACAGCTCGCAATCGAGGATTCCATGCGCATGATGGATACCATCAGCGCAGATGGTGGCGATATCCTGATTATCGACAATGATATTCGTCACGGACAGCGCCTGCAGGAAGCCCTGGCGCAAACCCACCGGGTCGACGTGTTGACCAACCCCGCCGATGCGGTGTTGCAGGTCGCTGAAAAGGCCTATGACCTGGCACTGGTCAGCATGGCGCTGGGAGATTTTGACCCTTTGCGTGTCTGCTCACAGGTGCGCACCGGTGAAAAGAGCCGCCAATTGCCGATTATTCTGGTTGCCGAAGAGACCGACCGGCCGCAGCTCGTGCGCGGGCTTGAACTGGGTGTCAATGATTTCATCATGCGCCCCGTGGAGCGCAATGAACTGTCCGCGCGTGTCCGCACCCAGATTCGGCGGCATCGTTATGCAATGGAATTGCGCCAGAGTGTCACCGCCACCATGCAGCTGGCCGTGGTTGATGAACTGACAGGGCTTTATAATCGCCGGTATTTTGATCGTCATCTCGCGCTCATGCTGGAAAAGGCACAGGAGCAGGAGCGGGATATGGCGGTGATGATGCTCGACATCGATTACTTCAAGGCGGTCAATGATTCCCATGGGCATGACGCCGGTGATGCCGTGCTGCGTGAATTCGCAGCACGCCTGCAACGCAATATCCGTGGCGTCGATCTGGCTTGCCGTTTCGGCGGTGAGGAATTTGTCGTGCTGATGCCGGACACCGATTACGCGCAGGCGCAAAACGTGGCTGAGCGGGTGCGGCAGGCTGTGGCTGATTTTCCGTTTGTGGCCGGAACCAAAAAGCCTCTACCGGTCACGGTCAGCGTGGGGGTTGCCCTCAATGAGAGCCATGCCGATGTGCCAGAGACAATGCTTAAGCGTGCCGACATCGCGCTTTATGCCGCCAAAAGCCAGGGGCGCAACAGAGTAGTTTTCGATGCGGCTTAAAGCTCGTGAAGCGCTACCAGGTTACGTAAGTTTCCGAAGAAATATCGTTAGCCGGTAAGCTTAACGCTTTATCATTAATGCCAAAATGCCCCCGGCATAACTCAGAATTACTTGCGTTCTGGACTGGTGCGAGTAGGTTCGGCTCAACAAAAGCGGCACACAATTTCACGTGCGCTTTAACGCCAAACCCTACGGTTTTTCTCAGGTCCGCCGCAACTCCTGGGTCCGTAGGGGGCTGGTCCGGTTTCGGATAGAGTGGCCTCTTCGACATGCCGTTCCGGACCAGCCACTCTCACAGCAAAAAACCCCGCTTCCGAAGAAGCGGGGTTTTTTGTATTCTCATCTCTCAGGAAGGGCGATTGAAACGACAATCCCGAGAAGCGAAAGCCTAGATCTATTTGATCTTGGCTTCCTTGAATTCAACATGCTTGCGGACGACGGGGTCGTATTTCTTCATCGCCATCTTTTCAGTCATGGTACGTGAGTTTTTCTTGGTCACGTAGAAGAAGCCGGTATCAGCGGTGGATACGAGCTTGATTTTGACAGTGTTAGCCTTGGCCATTTTCAAATCCTGAAACAGTAAGCCGCGCGGACAAACGCGCGGCGCTTCGAATGAGTTGGGCGCAAACTAGTGATTTGCGCCCAAAAGTCAAGCAATGCAATTGGGGCGGTCGCTTAGGCGGCTTTGCGGTTGGCCGGATCAAATCCGTGCATACGCACAGCCCATTGCAGCGCCACCACAGCGCCCTTGATGGATGGCAGCATGGCAAGCGGCATGACAATCGCCAAAGGCACCAATATCGCCATATAGACCATGGGGTTGACCGTCCACGTCATTTCCATGTGGAGCATGACGCCGACCAGGATATGACCAACAATCAGAATCGCAATATAGGGCGGCAGGTCGTCGGCACGGTGATGGCTGAATTCCTCGCCACAATTTGCACAATGATCTTCGACCTTGAGATAGGCGCGAAACAGTTTGCCTTCGCCGCAATTGGGGCATTTGCAAGCCATGCCGCGCACAAGCGCGGGCCAAACAGGGCGATGGTCGACAGCGGTTTTCACAGTCACGGACATGAACTACTTCTTTCTGCGCTTGCCGCGGGAAAAAGATGGCTTTCGTCTGCCACCGCGTCCCCCCGGCGGGGTAACCCGTTCCCCTTCAGATAATAGCTCAAAACGCAAAGCGCCAGCCACGGGCGCTGCTTCCAATAGACGCACCGTTACATTCTCGCCCAACTGGAAGCGTTCGCCGGTGCGTTCGCCGATCATTGCCTGCTGTTCCTCGACATAGCGGTAATAGTCGCTGCCAAGGGTTGAGGCGGGAATAAAGCCGTCCGCGCCGGTATCGCTGAGGCGCACAAACAGGCCTGATTTGGTCACGCCGGAAATCCGGCCCTCGAACTTTGCCCCCATATGCCCGGCCATATATTGCGCCAGCAAACGGTCATTGGTTTCACGTTCCGCCAGCATGGCCCGGCGTTCGGTGGTCGAAATATGCTGGGCAATACCCGGCAGCCCGGCGGCATCCTCAGGATTGGAGCCGTCCTTGCCCAGTTTGAGCGCGGTGATCAGCGCCCGATGCACGATCAGATCGGCATAGCGCCGGATCGGCGAGGTGAAATGGGCATAGCGGTCGAGATTAAGCCCGAAATGGCCGAAATTCTCCGCCGAATATTCCGCCTGCGCCTGTGAGCGCAATACCATTTCGGAGACCTGCTCGGACTTGTTGCTGTCCTTGGCCTTGCGCAGCACTTCATTGAAATGGGTCGGGCGCACCGCATCCGATTTCGAAAACGACATTTTCAGCGACGACAGAAAATCCCGAAGCGCAATCAGCTTTTCGCGGCCCGGCACATCATGCACGCGATAGAGCAGGGGCATATGCTGGCGTTCCAGCGTTTCCGCCGCGCACACATTGGCCGCGATCATCATTTCCTCAATCAGGCGATGCGCTTCCAGCCGGGGCGGCACATGCACGCGCTGCACCGTGCCATCCTCATTGAGGATGATCTTGCGCTCGGGCAGGTCCAGATCGAGCGGTCCGCGCTTGTCGCGTGCCGCCGCCATGGCGCCATAGGCGGCCCAGAGCGGGGTCAGGATCGGTGTAACCAGTGGCGCTGTCACATCATCCGGCTTGCCGTCCATCGCAGCCTGTGCCTGTTCATAGGCCAGTTTGGCAGCCGAACGTATCGTTACCCGGTGAAAACTGTGGTCGCGTTTGCGCCCATCGGAACCAAAAACCATGCGCACGGCCATGGAAGGGCGGTTCTCGCCCTCGCGTAGCGAACAGAGGTCATTGGAAATCCGCTCCGGCAGCATCGGTACCACCCGGTCGGGAAAATACACCGAATTGCCGCGCAGATAGGCTTCCTTGTCGAGCGCCGAGCCGGGGCGGACATAGGCCGCCACATCGGCAATCGCCACGTAAACCACATGGCCGCCAATATTCTTCGGATCGGTATCGGCCTCTGCATAGATCGCGTCATCATGATCTTTGGCGGAAGCCGGATCAATGGTGACGAACGGCATGTCCCGCCAGTCTTCGCGGCCCTTGAGCCCCACGTCCTTCACCGCTTCGCTCTCGGCAATCACCGAATCGGGAAAGCGATAGGGAATTTCCAGATTATGCAGCGCGATCATCGACACAGCGCCCTCGCTGGCCGGGTTGCCAATGACATTGGTCACCTTGGCCCGTGGCAGCATCAGCCGGCCCGAAAGCGTCACATCCACCTCAACTAGGTCGCCATCCTTGGCGTCACCCAGGTCTCCCTGCGGAATGCGCATTTCCTTCTGCTTGCGATCAACGGGCACCAGACGCGCCCCATCATCGTCCATGCGCACAATCCCGATATGCCCGCTCCGGGGCTTGTCGAGGATTTTCATCGCCTGGCCGGTATAGCGCGGCGGCATGGCTTCATCGCTGGTAATGCGCGCCAGAATACGGTCGCCGGGGGCCGGTGCCACCCGTGCATTCTTGGGGGTCTCAATATTGACCAATGGTCTCGGCCCGTCTTCCGCCTCGTTCCAGCTGGCTGGAAAGGCGATCATGGCTTCGGGATCGGCTTCGGTAGGAATTTCAAGAACAGTGACCGAGGGCAGTTCTGCCGCCCGGCGCAAAGTCTTGCGTGAGCGGGCAATCAGCCCCTCGTTTTCCATGTCACGCAGCAGGAGCTTGAACGGGGTGCGCATGTCACCGCGCACACCAAAGACCCGCGCCAGATCGCGCTTGCCCTTGACGCTGGGTTCATTGGCCAGCGCGTCCAGAATGTCCTCACGGCTGGGCAAGGCGCCGGGCGCAACCTGGCGCGATTTGCTCACGTGGTTCCGCCGGGGTGTTGGCTTACCATTGGATTTAACTGGAGGTCGGGCCATTCACCATTCTCAGGCACTCGCCTTTTTGGCCTTGGTGGCCTTTGGTTTAGCAGCAGCTTTGGGTTTTGCTGCAGCTTTGGGTTTGGCTTTTGCCTTGGCTTTCGGCTTTGCCTTCGCCTTGGTCTTGCCGCCCTTGGCCGCGATCAGCTCAAGCGCCTGCTCAAGTGTCACATCCTCGGGCTTCATGTCCTTGGGCAGGGTCGCGTTGATCTTGGCGTAATTGACATAAGGGCCATAGCGCCCGTCACGTACGGTAATCGCCCCGCCATCGGGATGATCGCCAAGGGCTTTCACTACCGCCGGTGTTGAGCCACGACGCCCGCCACCGGCCGCCTTGGCCGCCAACAGGTCAACGGCGCGGTTCAGCCCGACGGTGAACACTTCTTCCACATCCGGCAGATTGGCGTATTTGCCATCATGCAAGACGAACGGGCCATAACGACCAATCCCGGCTGTAATCGCGGTCCCTGTTTCAGGGTGCGCGCCGACTTCGCGGGGCAGCGCCAACAATTTCAGCGCCTTTTCCATGTCGATCGAGGCCGGTTCCCAACCCTTGGGCAGGCTGGCGCGCTTGGCTTCCTTGCCATCGCCCAATTGCAGATAGGGACCAAAGCGGCCGGTCTTCAAGAAGATCATCTCGCCGGTTTCAGGATCCGCGCCGATTTCGCTATCGCCTGCGGTAGCTTCCGATTGCCCGGTCGCACTATCGGACAATTGCGCCGTATGGCGGCATTCTGGATAGTTCGAGCAGCCGATAAACGCGCCATATTTGCCCAGCTTGAGCGACAATTGCCCCTCGCCGCAGGTCGGGCAAAGCCGGGGATCGGATCCGTCTTCCTTGGCCGGGAAGATATGGTGGCCAAGCATTTCATTGAGCGCGTCGAGGACCTCGGACACGCGCAAATCCTTGATTTCCGCCGTGTGGCTGGAGAAATCTTCCCAGAAATCACGCAGAACATCCTTATAGGCGATCTCGCCCGCGGACACCTGATCGAGCTTTTCTTCAAGTCCCGCTGTGAAGCCAAACTCCACATATTTGGTGAAGAAGCTTTCAAGGAATGCGGTAACAAGCCGGCCCCGGTCTTCGGGGATTAGGGCACGCTTTTCCAGCCGCACATAATCGCGGTCCTGCAAAACCGAAATCGTTGCGGCGTAAGTGGAAGGACGGCCAATGCCGAGCTCTTCCATCTTTTTGATCAGGCTGGCTTCGGTAAAACGCGGCGGCGGCTGGGTGAAATGCTGCTCAATATCGCACTTCTCGAGGGCCGGGGTGTCGCCGACATTGATCGGCGGCAATTCACGGCTGTCCTCATCTTCGTCGGTCTTGTCCGTAGAAGCTTCGACGCCATAAAGCGTGAGAAAGCCGGGAAAGGTCACCACAGAACCAACGGCGCGCAGGGTAACCTCGCGGCCCGGGGTCTCAACTGCAATGTCGGCGGTTGTGCGCTCGATTTCGGCAGCCTTCATCTGGCTGGCCAAAGTCCGGCGCCAGATCAACCCGTAAAGCTTGAGCTGGTCGGCATCAATTTTGAGCTTGTCCGGGTGCACCATCATATCGGTGGGACGGATCGCCTCGTGCGCCTCTTGCGCGTTCTTCGCCTTGGACTGATAAATCCGCGGCTTTTCAGGCAGATACTCAGCGCCAAATACCGAAAGGATTGCGTCCCGCGCCATTGTGATGCCCTCAGGCGCCATCTGCACGGCGTCTGTACGCATATAGGTGATACGGCCATCCTCGTAGAGCCGCTGGGCGATCTGCATGGTCCGCGAGGGCGAGAACCCGAGGCGGCTCGACGCATCCTGCTGCAGGGTCGACGTGGTGAAAGGGGCGTAAGGGTTGCGTTTGGTCGGCTTTTTGTCGACGCTGGCTACCTTGAATTTTCCGGCTTCAATCGCCTTTTTTAGTGCGGCGGCATCATCGCCATTGGCAATGTCCAGCTTGTCGCTCTTCTTGCCGTCAACAGCGTAAAGCCGGGTCTCGAAAGGCTTGCCCTTTTCGATAAGGGTTGCCAGCACGCTCCAGTATTCCTGCGGCTTGAACCGTTCGATCTCGGTTTCCCGGTCACAGACCAGCCGCAATGTCACCGACTGGACACGCCCTGCCGAACGGGAACCCGGCAGCTTGCGCCACAGGATGGGTGAAAGCGTGAAGCCCACCAGATAATCGAGCGCCCGGCGCGCCAGATAGGCATCGACCAGCGGCGCATCGATATCACGCGGATGCAGCATCGCCTCGGTTACCGCATTCTTGGTAATCGCATTGAACACGACGCGCTTGACCGGCTTGTCCTTGATAAGTTTCTTGGCATGCAAAACATCGAGAACGTGCCAGGAAATAGCTTCTCCTTCACGATCCGGATCGGTCGCGAGGATGATTTCGTCGGCATTTTTTACCGCTCCGGAGATTTCTGCCAGTCGTTTCTTGGAGGCCGAATCAACTTCCCAGGACATGGCAAAGTCTTCATCCGGCCGGACCGAACCATCTTTCGAGGGCAGGTCGCGAACGTGACCGAAACTGGCATAGACCTCATAGTCATTGCCCAGATATTTGTTGATTGTCTTGGCCTTGGCCGGACTTTCAACGATGACGACTTTCATGCCAAAAACACTCCGAAGAACAAATGCACGCCGAAAATCGGCATGTCGAATCAGCGCTGCCAAACGGGGACAGGGCCGGATCAATGGTTGCGCAAAATGGTGACTACACCCGGCTGTGTCAATCGGGCCAGCAACAAAACCCGGTTATGACCGCAGTGCAACCAGCTGCCCGCTACCCCATTCAAGACGCCCGGCGAGGTCAAATTCCAGCAGCATAATCTGCACCGCGCCCGCACTTAGTCCTGTCTGTTGGATCAGTTCATCGACCGGCACCGGCGTGACACTCAAGGCGGCCATCAGTCGCACGCGCGCATTCTCCTCCGGCATCTCTTTGCCGTCACCTTCAACGCCGTCCATGACAAAATCGTCAGTTTCATCGTCTTCGAACAGCATAGCTTGTGAGGGATCTGCCTGCCGAAGGTTTTCGATAATGTCCGCCGCGCCTGTGATCAGGGTCGCGCCTTGCTGAATCAGGCTGTTGGCACCTTCTGAACGCGGGTCCAGTGGTGAACCGGGTACGGCAAACACTTCCCGGTTTTGTTCCAGCGCCAACCGCGCGGTGATGAGCGAGCCGCTGCGCTTGGCCGCTTCAATAACGACGACCCCCAGCGAAAGCCCCGATACGAGCCGGTTGCGGCGCGGAAAATCGCGTGCCCTGGGTTCCCATCCAACCGGCATTTCGGTGACCAGCGCGCCCCCGTTTTCAACAATCGATTCCGCAAGCGGGCGATTTCCTTCCGGATAAATGCGGTCCAGACCGCCCGCAAGAACCGCCACTGTGCCCGTGGATAGACTGGCGGTATGTGCTGCGGCATCAATGCCGCGCGCCAACCCCGAAATAACACTGTAACCGGCATCGCCGAGATCGCCGGCTACAATCTTTGCCATGCGCTGGCCTGCTGCCGAAGCATTACGCGCCCCGACAATGCCCACTGTCCGGTCCCAATTGAGATTGTGTCCGCCCTTGATGATCAGGAGCGGGGGAGCGCCTGCAATATAGTTGAGCAGTTCAGGATATTCGGCTTCACCCATGGCAACGAACCGTCCGCCAAGCTTTTCGGTTGCCGCGATCTCGTCTTCGATTTGACTGCGGGATGGTGGCGAAAGGGGCGCACTGCGACCGCCCTTCTGGCTGAGAGTGGGCAGATTATCGATTGCCGTCGCAACTGAGCCAAAGCGGTTCAACAAGCGGCGGAAGGTGATCGGACCGACATTTTCAGTGCGAATGAGCCGTAGCCAGTCGCAGCGCTGTTCGGGGGTAAGGTCGACTGCTACCTTTTTGCCCCCGAGTGTCATGGCCTTATTGTGCCGTCTTGTCCGCACCGATTTTGGGTTCGGTGTCGGACAATAATCTGGCGATATTGGCGCGGTGGGTGAAAAACAACAGGAGGGTCATCGCCCCGGTGCCAGCCGCGAGATGCGGACCCGAAAGCACATAGGCAAAGATTGGTGCCGTGGCTGCTGCTGTTAGCGCCGCGAGCGAGGAAATACGCCGCGTCGCAGCGATGAACAGCCATACCGCGCAAAAAATAAGTCCGACTTGCCAGTTGATGGCCAGCAAGGCCCCGATATAGGTCGCCACGCCCTTGCCGCCCTTGAAGCCCAACCATACCGGAAAGATATGCCCGGCAAACGCGGCCATGCCGGCCAGCGAATAGGCAAGCGGTGGCTCGGGTACGAAATAGCGTATGATCAGAACCGCAGCGGCCGCTTTGGCGCAATCGAGCACAAGTGTGCCAGCTGCCAGCCAGCGATTGCCGGTGCGCAATACATTGGTCGCACCGATATTGCCCGATCCGATGCCGCGAATATCGCCAAGCCCTGCCGCACGTGTCAGCAACAGGCCGAAAGGAATGGAACCCAGCAGGTAGCCGACCACCAGAGCCATGATCACATCATTGGTCATTTGTCGTCCTCGCCGTGCCGGTAGATTTCGTTCCCGGCCACAAATGTGCGCATCACTTTGCCCGAAAAACGTGCATTCTCAAAACTGGTATTGCGTGATCGGGAGTTCAGCTCGCGTTCATCCACAACCCAGGGGTAGTCCTGGTCCACCAGAATCAGGTCCGCCGGGGCGTCAACGGCGACGCGTCCGGCGTTCAGGCCCAGAATTTCAGCCGGGCGCGTACTCATTGCCCGGAAAACCGTCATCAGGTCTACATCGCCTGAATGCACGAGGCGCAGTGCGGCCGCCAACAGGGTTTCCAGCCCGATCGCGCCGTCCCCGGCCTCGGCAAAAGGCTGACGCTTGACCTCAACATCCTGTGGATCATGGCCTGAGTGGATGACATCAATCGTACCGGTCTTCAGTCCCTTGATCAGGGCTTGCCGGTCATCTTCACCGCGAAGCGGCGGCGATAGTTTGAAAAAGGTGCGGTAGGACCCGATGTCATTCTCGTTCAGCGAGAGATTGTTGATCGAGACGCCGCACGAAATCTTTGCATTGGCCTGCCGATGACGGGCCATTATGGCAACGGATGCAGCGGCGGAGAGTTGGGCCGCATGATAACGTACACCTGTGAGGGCCGCTAATTGCAGATCGCGTTCCAGCGGAATTGTTTCGGCTTCCGCGGGAATGCCCTTCAAGCCCAGTCCGGTTGCCATCAGCCCCTCATGCATTACACCGGCCCCAGCGAGCCCGGCATCCTGCAAATGGTGGACAACCGGCATGTCAAAATTGGCGGCATAGGTGAAAGCGGCCCGCAACAGGGCTGTGGAGCCCACCGATTTCCGCCCGTCAGTAAAACAAACCGCCCCGGCGTCCTTGAGCAAGCCAAACTCGGTGATTTCTTCGCCCGCCAGCCCTTTGGTCATTGCCGCTGCCGGCAGGACATGTACGCCATTGGCGGCGGCCGCGCGGCGGATGATGAAGTCGACGAGCGCGCTATCGTCGATGACAGGGGAGGTGTCGGGCATGCACACAAAACTGGTGACACCACCCGCCGCTGCGGCCGCTGCGGCGCTGGCCAAGGTTTCACGGTACTCATGACCCGGTTCACCTGTGAACACCCGCATATCGACCAGCCCGGGTGCCAATATCAGCCCCGTCGCATCAATCCGGGTGGCGCCGTCCGGTGCGCCGGGCGCCGCGCCTTCCTCAATGGCAGTTATCTTGCCATTCTCGGCCAATAGCGCGCCATTGACGAAAGTTTCGGACGCGGGATCCATGATCCGGGCATTTTCGATCAGCAGGGGGCGGTTCATGATGTCACCTGCGATTTTTCTGCAATCAGGGCGTCGAGTACGGCCATACGCACGGCGACTCCCATCTCCACTTGTTCGTTGATGACCGATTGCGCACCGTCGGCAATCGCTGGATCGATTTCGACACCCCGGTTCATCGGTCCGGGATGCATGACGAGCGCATCGGGCTTGGCCAGCGCCAGCTTTTCCGCATCGAGGCCGTAAAAACGGTAATATTCACGGGCAGAGGGGATCATGCGCCCCGACGCCCGTTCATGCTGCAGGCGCAACATCATCACCACGTCGGCACCTTCAAGCCCGGCCCGCATATCGGTGAATACCTCGGCGGATATGTTCTCAATGCCTTTGGGCAGCAGGGTTGTCGGCGCGATCACCCGGGTGCGCACATTCAGTGCGTTGAGCAGCATCAGGTTGGAGCGGGCGACCCGCGAATTGGCGATATCGCCGCAAATCGCAACAGTGAGCCCGGACAGGCGTTGCTTGTGCTTGCGAATGGTCAGCGCATCGAGCAGGGCCTGGGTTGGGTGCTCATGGGCGCCATCACCGGCATTGACCACCGAACAACCCACTTTCTGCGACAAAAGCTCGACGGCACCTGCAGCTGAGTGGCGGACGATAATTACATCCGGCTGCATCGCATTAAGCGTTGTCGCTGTATCTATCAGCGTCTCACCCTTGGCGACCGACGACGTCTTGACCGACATATTGACCACGAGCGCACCGAGCCGTTTGCCCGCGATCTCGAAGCTCGCCTGCGTGCGCGTGGAATTCTCGAAGAACAGGTTGATCTGGGTCTTGCCAGTCAGGGTAGGCAGGATTTTGCGCGGTTGCCGCGAAATCGGAATCATGGCTTCAGCCCGGTCGAGCAGTTCAAGAATCTCGACGGGATTGAGCTGGGCAATGCCCAATAAATGACGATGTTTGAATGGGGGCACGCTGCTGGCAGTGCCAGCCGGGCTGCCCGACGATGTTTGTGGCTTGCTGCGCGCCATCGTGGTTTCGTCCTTCACCGGTTGTCGCGGTCTATCGCAGCGAAGTCCCTGTCACAAGGTCTTGCCGCAGAATTCTGTTGAATTGCGGTTGGTTGTCTATCCCCGGCGCAGCCGTTCAAGCGCCCCTTGCAGGATATAGCTGGCGGCCAGTTTGTCGACAACTTGCGCCCGTTTGCTGCGCGAAACGTCCGCCTCGATAAGGGTTCGGGTCACGGCACTTGTGGAAAGGCGTTCATCCCAGAACACAATGGGTATGCTGATCCGGGCCGAAAGATTGCGCGCGAAGGCACGGGTCGATTGAACGCGCGGCCCCTCTGAACCATCCATGTTCAGAGGCAGCCCAAGCACAATGCCAATAGCCTTGTTTTCTTCAATCAAGTTGTCGAGCTGTTCGGCATCCTGCGTGAACTTGCTGCGGCGGATCGTGGTAAGCGGGGTTGCGCTCATCCGCAGCGAATCGGAAATGGCCACGCCGATTGTCTTCGTGCCCAGGTCCAGCCCCAGCAGCTTGCCAATGGGCGGCAGATCGGTGAGGGGGTTGATATTGTCATTCTCGCTCATGCTTATGCCATTAGCAGGGGCATGTGTTGCGGTCACGCGCTATTGTGCCTATTTGAGCGTCAGATGCAGGAGTTTGGCATGAAAATTACCTGGTTCGGCGGCAGCACATTCAGACTTTATGTTGGGGGCGTGATTTTCGTTACCGACATTGAGCGCGCCCCTGCAAATATTGATCGGCGCGAATTGGGCGCGGGTGCCGATCATCGTATCGATCTCAGCGATGGTCTGGTTGAATTTCCCTATCTCGATCTCGAGAATTGGCGGCCCAGGCGGCAATCCCGCCTGATAGATATGCCTGCCGAGCAGATTGCCGCGCTTTATACCATTTCCGGGGAGGGGTTGTTTATCGATGAACCCCAGGAAGGTCCGGTGATTGTTGCGCCAGCAAATCAGACCGCCTGGGGACGGTTCGCCGAAGGCGCGGTGGTTGTGCTCTATGGTCCGCCAAAGACGATTGCCGAAGGTGTCCGCTCTCTGGTCGCGAGTGCGCGCCCAAAACTGGTCGCCCTTGCGACCGAGGGGCTGAATGATCTGCAGTTTCAGACCGTGGCGGCCTGTTGCGACGGCTGCGCGGTTCAGGTTCTGGAGCCGGGATTGTCCGTGGAAGCGTGATATTTCATCTAGCAAGGTGCCTGTCATTCCCGCGGTGGTGCAACGCCCTTTCGCTAGAGTGTTGCAAGCGCCTATCAGGCATTGCTACAAGCAGGGCAATAACAGATGAATCCCCGCAAAATGCAGGAGAGAGCCCATGTCGGTTGATGCCGATGTTGTAAAACGAATTGGCCGGTTGGCACGTATCCGTGTCGGTGACGATGAAGTTGCCGCACTGGAAGGCGAAATCAACACCATTCTGGGCTTTGTCGAACAGCTCGACGAGGTTGATGTGGAAGGTGTAGAGCCCATGACCTCTGTCATGCCGATGGCGCTGCGCCTGCGTGAGGACAAAGTGACTGCTGGCGGCCATGCCGACCAGATCGTTGCCAATGCACCGCTGAGCGAAGACAATTTCTTCATGGTCCCCAAGGTCGTGGAGTAGGCTGCAATGTCCGTCACCGTCGCCATTGAGACCCCGTTACAGGATGACGTGCGTGAGCTTGTTGATGGGCTGAATGCCCATTTGCTGCCGCTGTCGCCTATCGAGTTTCAGTTCAAGATGACAGTGGAACAGATGGCTGAGCCCGATACCACGGTCTTTGTCGCCCGCGATGATGATGGGAAGGCAGTTGGTATTGGGGGGCTCAAGCGCCATGATACGGCGCTGGGCGAGGTCAAGCGCATGTTCACCCGGCCGGAAGTGCGTGGCCAGCGCGTTGGTTCAGCCTTGCTTGATGCGATTGTGATTGAAGCCGAAAAGCAGGGTCTCAACCATCTGGTGCTTGAGACCGGTGTCGGCGAGGGTTTCGCCGGCGCCTGGCGGCTGTATGAGCGCAGCGGGTTCACCCCTTGCGGTGCGGTACTCGACTATCCTGACAGCGGCCATTCTGCCTTTTTTGAACGCCATCTGACAAAATCGGCACAGACCGCCTGAATATCTGCCCTGGAGCCCATATGGGCCAACAGGGCTTTAAACCCTTTACGTTTGCGACAATCTGAAAGAGTTGCCCGTTGACCGATCTGACAAAACTGAGCCTCGCGGCCACCCGCGACGGGTTGAAGAACAAGGACTTCACGGCGCTTGAAGTCACCGAAGGCTATCTGGACGCTATTGCAGCCGCCAATCCCAAGTTGAATGCCTATGTTGCGGTCACCGGTGATGAGGCGCGCGCGATGGCCAAAGCCAGTGATGAAAAGCTGGCGCGCGGGGAGGGTGGTGCTCTGGAAGGTGTGCCGCTGGGTATCAAGGATCTGTTCGCGACCAAAGGTGTGCACACGCAGGCCGCCAGCCACATTCTCGATCAGTTCAAGCCTGAATATGAATCCTCGGTCACCCAGAACCTGTGGAATGACGGCGCAGTCATGCTGGGCAAGCTCAACATGGACGAATTCGCGATGGGGTCGTCCAACGAGACGTCCTATTACGGTCCGGTCATCAATCCCTGGCGTGGTGAAGGGGACAACAAGGACCTGGTTCCCGGCGGCTCCTCGGGCGGTTCTGCTGCCGCAGTCTCTGCATGGCTTTGTGCGGGCGCCACAGCAACCGATACGGGTGGCTCCATCCGCCAGCCTGCCGCCTTCACGGGTACAGTCGGCATCAAGCCAACCTACGGCCGTTGCTCGCGCTGGGGCGTCGTCGCTTTTGCCTCCTCACTGGATCAGGCTGGTCCCATCGCCCGTACTGTTGAAGACAGCGCGATCATGCTGACATCCATGGCCGGATTTGACGCCAAGGATTCTACCAGCGTTGATATGGCGGTGCCGGACTTTGCGGCGGCCGTTGAGCGTGGCGTCAAAGGTCTGGTGATCGGCGTGCCGAAAGAATATCGCATGGACGGCATGCCGGCCGAGATCGAAAAGCTATGGCAGGAAGGTCTTGAATGGCTCAAGGCCGAAGGCGCAACCGTGCGCGATATTTCCCTGCCGCACACCAAATATGCGCTGCCAGCCTATTACATCGTCGCGCCTGCAGAGGCTTCCTCCAATCTCGCGCGTTATGACGGCGTGAAATATGGTCTGCGTGTGCCCGGCAAGGACATAACCGACATGTATGAGCAGACCCGCGCCGAAGGGTTCGGACGTGAGGTCAAACGCCGTATCATGATCGGCACATATGTGCTGTCTGCCGGCTATTATGATGCCTATTATGTTCGCGCCCAGAAGGTCCGCACCCTCATCAAGCGCGATTTCGAAAACGCGTTTGCAGATGGTGTCGATGCCATCCTGACCCCGGCCACCCCCTCGGCAGCCTTTGGTATTGCAGATCAGGAAATGGCCTCGGACCCGGTCAAAATGTACCTCAATGACATATTCACGGTCACCGTCAACATGGCTGGTTTGCCGGGCATTGCCGTGCCAGCTGGCAAGGACGGGCAGGGCCTGCCGCTTGGATTGCAGCTCATCGGCAAGCCGTTTGATGAGGAAACCCTGTTCGCCGCCGCTCGTGTCATAGAGCGTGCAGCCGGCATGGATTTCACCCCGGAGAAATGGTGGTAATGACCGAAATCGACCCTGTCTGGAATTTCGACCGACGCGATCCGCCTGCCGACTTGTCAAAGCCGCTGCAGGCTTTGTGGTGGCTCAAAAAGGGCGAGTTGCGCGCGGGGCCGGAATGGGAACAGGCCCATGACATCTGTGTTTCGGGCGAGGGGCATCAGCCCTTCGACTGGGTGCATGCACTGGTCCACTGGATAGAGGCTGATCTCGGCAATGCCGATTACTGGTACCGTCAGGCCGGTACACGGCGCGCCAAACCCAGCGTCGCCGCCGAGTGGGAATATATGGTCGAAAAGCTCAACGGCTGACCGGCGGGCCTCGGCCCGATGATTGTGGGGCGGCGAGCCGCCCCACAAGGTTCAACGATTGTCCACCTGACTGCGCACAAGTTCCAACCCGCGCCGCGTGATGCGGTAGGGGCCCGAATTGATCGATTTGATGGCTTTCTTGCGCTTCAGCTTGCGAAAAATCAGCAAATCGGCACCGGCCATGCGCCAGCCATCACGGGTGTAGCACTCCACGCCGATAGCGCGTCCGCGCGCATCCTTGAGCAGCTTAAGCAAGCCACCCTGAGCGAGCGCGTGAAGCACCCGCTGTTCGTCTCTTGAAATATCCATTTGAAGGGAAGTATCCGGATCGTTCCGGCCGAAAACGGCCAAACCAAAACGACGCGCCGCCAGCAAACGCATGGCAGCACGTTGGTTCGTGATCGGTTCCGTGGCGAAAGCTTAGGGAACCCTAGCGGATGACCGACTGTCCGGACATAAAAACTCCTTCAACGACGACAATTTTACACCCGTTGTGGGCAAAATGCCAGCGGACTTCATGTTCTGTTGAATAGACGGTAGCGCGATGCCATTCTCCGGCATAAGATTGGACGAGCCTATAAATGAGAGACTGTTCGTGACCGCTATTAAACCGCCCGCCGACTGTGCCGATAAAGAGGATGTTCGCAAGGAACTGGACCGCATCGACGCAGCGCTTGTCACCCTTTTCGCCGAGCGGCATACATATGTGACCCGGATGGCTGAGCTCAAAAACGATCCGCATGAAGCCTTCGTGCCGGAGCGGATTGAGGCCATCATCAAAAAGGTGCGCAAACAGGCTGATTCCCTGCATCTGGATGAAGATCAGGCCGAGTTGATCTGGCGGACATTGATCAGCTGGAACGTGAATTACGAAAAGGGTATCATCGCGGCGCGGCACAAATCCTGAGGGGCCACATGTCATATTTTCCAGTTATCCGTCATGCCGATCCCAGCGAAGCCATGGATCTCGCGGCCCTTGGATTCGTCGCCTGGGAACAGAGTATTCTCCCTTTGTACCATGAGCGCGACAGCTCGCGGGAATCGCTGATGAACCAGCTTGCCGGCTATTGTCAGGACCGCATTCAGGACGTCATCGTTGCCGAGTCGCGCGGCGAGGTTCTCGGCTGGTGCTCCCGCCAACGCGGCAAGGCCTATATCCCTTACCTGTTCGTCACCCCGCATCTGCAGGGGCAGGGTATCGGCGGGCTTTTGCTGAAACGCATGGAGAGCATTTTTGAACTGGAGGGCCATGCCGTCTCCCAGCTCGAAACCCCCGCTGACCATGTGCAAGCCGTAAAATTCTACGAAAATCAGGGCTATCATATCCTTGCCATGAAGCTCGACGGCCGTGGTGCCCACAAACCCTATATGAGTGTGCGGCTGGAAAAACAGCTTCGCCCGTTCCGGGGCCCCGTCGGCGACGAATAGGGGTTCGGGACTGCTGGCGTACGCCCAATCATTGCATTTGAGGGACGCCCAAGCCGCTGCCGGAAACACCCGGTGCCGGACGTGGCGAAAAGTTTGCGCCTGTCCTGACGATGCGATAGAAAAAGCCCGCCGCTTCAAAGCTCTTAAGCCCGCAGGACTGCGGGATGCAGGAATGATCAGAATATGACACTTGTTGATACGCGCACGCCGAACCCCAAACAGTTCATCAAAGGGGCGACCGGCGATTGGGAAATTGTTATCGGCATGGAAGTCCATGCCCAGGTGACCTCGGAATCCAAGCTGTTTTCCGGCTCCTCGACAGAGTTCGGTCAGCCGCCCAACAACAATGTTTCCTTCGTGGATGCGGCCATGCCCGGCATGCTGCCGGTTATCAATGTCCAGTGCGTAAGGCAGGCCGTGCGCACGGGTCTTGGTCTTAAGGCGCAGATCAACAAGCGCTCGCTTTTCGATCGCAAGAATTATTTCTATCCGGATCTGCCGCAGGGCTATCAGATTTCCCAGTTCAAGGACCCGATTGTCGGGGAGGGCAAGGTCCTGCTCGATATGGGTGAGGATGGTGAGGTCGAGATCGGCATTGAACGCCTGCATCTGGAACAGGATGCCGGCAAGTCGATCCACGATCAGCACCCGAATATGAGCTTTGTCGATCTCAACCGTTCCGGCGTGGCCCTGATGGAGATTGTCTCCAAGCCCGATCTGCGTTCCTCGGATGAGGCGAAGGCCTATCTGTCCAAGCTGCGCACCATTCTGCGTTATCTCGGCACCTGCGATGGCAATATGGAGCAGGGCTCCATGCGTGCCGATATCAATGTCTCCGTGCGCAAGCCTGGCGGTGAATTCGGCACCCGCTGCGAAATCAAGAACGTCAATTCCATGCGTTTTGCCGGTCAGGCCATCGAATATGAGGCCCGCCGCCAGATTGATATTCTGGAAGATGGCGGCGCGATCGATCAGGAAACCCGGCTCTATGATCCCAAATCCGGGCAGACCCGTTCCATGCGCTCGAAAGAAGAAGCGCATGATTACCGCTATTTCCCGGACCCCGATCTGCTGCCGCTCGAATTCGATGATGCGCTGATTGCCGAGCTGGCCGCCAATCTTCCTGAGTTGCCGGATGAAAAGCAGGCCCGCCTGATCGCCGATTACGGCATTACCCATTATGACGCCTCGGTGCTGGTGACCGAACAGGTGAAGGCCGATTTCTTTGAGGCCGTTGCCAAGGGCCGCGATGGCAAGCTTGCGGTTAACTGGGTCAATAATGAATTGTTCGGCCGCCTGTCCAAGGAAGGGCTGAACATTGAGGACAGCCCTGTCAGCCCGGACCAGCTTGGTGGCATTATCGATTTGATTTCCAGCGGCGAGATTTCCGGCAAGATTGCCAAGGACCTGTTCGAGATCGTCTGGACCGAGGGCGGTAACCCCGCGGAGATCGTTGAAAGCCGTGGCATGAAGCAGGTCACCGATACCGGCGCCATCGAGAAGGTGGTCGATGAGATCATCGCCGCCAATCCCGACAAGGTTGCCCAGGTGGCTGACAAGCCCAGCATGGTTGGCTGGTTTGTGGGTCAGGTCATGAAAGCCTCGCAAGGCAAGGCCAATCCGCAGGCGGTCAACGAGATCCTCAAGGCCAAGCTTGGTCTTTAGCCTTGCGGTGATCCGCAAGCGGCTTTGATACGTTCCAAAGGCAGGTTCACCGTGACCTGCCTTTTGCTTGATCCGGAGACTGCTGTGCTCGTTGTTCATTATCTCGAAAACTCCCGCGCCCACCGGATCCTGTGGTTGCTGGAAGAGCTTGATCTGCCCTACGAGATCAAGCGCTATAAGCGCGGCCGCGACATGGAGGCGCCCGCAAGCCTTAAAGCCGTGCATCCGCTTGGCAAGTCGCCGGTTATAACCGATGGCGATCTGGTGATTGCAGAGAGCGGGGCGATTGTCAGCTACCTGCTCGATACCTATGACAGCAGTGACAGCCTGCGGCCGGCCATGGGCACGCCCGAGCGGCGGCGCTTTGATTACTGGCTGCACTATTCTGAAGGGTCGGCCATGCCCTTGCTGGTGATGAAGCTGGTCTTTACCGCCATTCCCGAAAGGGTGCCGTTTTTCGTGCGCCCCGTCGCCAGCCTGATCACCAAAGGCGTCTCCACCCAGTTGCTGGACCCGCAGATCGCCGAACATGTGGCATTCTGGCAGGCGGAACTGGCGCGTGATGGCTGGTTTGCCGGCGACCGGTTTAGCGCCGCCGACATCATGATGAGCTTTCCGGTGGAGGCCGGCGCGGACCGTATATCCTTTGGCGAGAATTGTGCCGCCATCCGGCATTGGGCCGACGCCATCCGCCAGCGGCCAGCCTATCAGGCAGCGCTGAAAGCCGGCGGCGCCTACGCCTACACGGCGACCAGTATGTGAGACCGGCATGGGGTGTAATTTCATCCTCATCCTCATCCTCATCCTCGTCCACATCCTTGCCACACCCACTCCGTCATTCCCGTGGAAACGGGAATCCAGCAGCGGGCAGTCCTGCCCGCGAAAGACATCCCCCGCACCGCCGACGCGGTGCACTGGATCCCCGCATGCGCGGGGATGACGATTGGGGGTGGGGAGAGATCTAGCCCTTCACCCCTTTTTGCCCGGACTTGATCCGGGCATCCATGCGATGTGGCCGGTATCGTATGGACCCTCGGGTCAAGCCCGAGGCAGAAGGAAGGGGGAGGTGCCATGCGTCGTCCTATCTCCGATCGTCATACTCGGGCTTGACCCGAGTACCCATGCGGTGGTGCAGCGACCATAGGGGGGCGTTCCGTCCTTTTGTATTTGCTGATGGTTGGTCATGGGCCCTCGGGTCAGGCCCGAGGGTGACGATGTGGGTTGGGTGAAAGATTTTTTTGGGCACCCCTCAAATTCCACCCACCTCAAATCCCCCGTCAGGCCCAAAGACCCCACGGTGTCCATAAACAGGCGGCATGAGACGGTGCATGGCCCGTCTGAGAGTTAAACAAATGAGACATACACCGTCTCATGCAACCGGGATTTTTGGCGTGGCCTGTACTCTTACTAGCGCTGGGGCCCATCCCCGCCGGGTTTCCCCGGTACACCTGCCAACGGGGGCAGGCTGGTCGCGGCACAGTTTTGGCCTTCCCTGAGGCGACCCCCAAGGAACCCGGTCCCCCTTCACCCCGGACGTTCGTCGCGCCGGCGCCGGTGTTGTGAAAAGGTGGGGTGAGGATAAACGGGGTTTGGGGGGCGTCGATAAGTTTTGTGGAGAAGAAGGTCGCCGGGTTATGTGCATCCCGTTCTGGATTGCCGCGCGGCTTCGCCGCTCGCAATGACGAGGAGGGATTTGTGATTGGGTTTGTCCCTTACCTCATCCTGAGCCTGTCGAAGGATGGGCGACGAGTGCGGTGTTAAAACCCTCGCCCTTCGACAGGCTCAGGGTGAGGGTTTGGGCGAGATCTAGCCTTTCGCCCCTTTTTGCCCGGACTTGATCCGGGCATCCATGCGGTGTGGCCGGTATCGTATGGACCCTCGGGTCAAGCCCGAGGGAGAAGGAAGGGGGAGGTGCCATTTGTTGTCCTATCTCCGATCGTCATACTCGGGCCTGACCCGAGTACCCATGCGATGGCGCAGTGCCACAGGTGGGCGTTTGGTGCGGGAAGGTTGGAACTGACCCGACCTTCATCTAATCTGGATGGTGGGTCATGGGCCCTCGGGTCGGGCCCGAGGGTGACGATCTGGGGGATGAGGGATTGGGGCGTTCCAAACCCACAACGTCATTCCCGTGAAAACGGGAATCCAGTGCGCCGCGTCGGGGGTGCTAAAGGCAATTCATGCGGAAAATTCTGCCTGCTGCTGGGTTCTCGCCTGTGGGGTGGGGTCAGGTTTTTGCGCGTTGCCAGCGCCGGACGATGCGGCCGTCGATGAGTAGCAGGCCGATGAAGATGCCGATCATGCCCATGATATGTTCCGGCTTTAGCGTTTCACCCAGGAGGGTGAAGCCGAGAAGGATGGCTGAGACAGGGGCGATGAAGGTGACGACTGAAAAATTCGTCGCGCCGATACGGGGCAGAAGCCGGTACATGATCTGGAAGGCGAAGGCGGTGGCGAGAAGGCCGATACCCAGCATGGCGGCCCAGCCCTCTACCGTCACCAGATGCGGTATCCCGTGCATCAGAAACGCTGCCGGGACTGCCGCGACGGTGGCACCGCTCAAGGCGCAGGCGGCCAGAATTGACGGGTCTATATGCTTGAAATTGCGGGCGTAGTTCAACGAAACCGCATAGCAGATAGTGGCAAGCAGACAGGCGGCAATCGCCCATATCTGTGAGGTGCCACCAGCGGCGAGCGCGGGGGAGGCGAGGATGGCCACCCCGGCAAATCCGGAGAGCACGCCTGCGGATTTGCTCCAGCTGACCTTTTCGCCCCCATGCCAGAACTGCGAGACGATGACGGTCATGATGGGGGTCATGGCATTGATGATCGCGGCAACACCCGAGGCCAGATAGGCCTGACTGAGGGGGAACAGCGCAAAAGGAATGGCATAGGAGAGGATGCCCAGCACCAGAAAATGGCCGTATATCGCGCGCTCACGCGGCAGCTTTTTGCCAAAAGCGAAAACAAAGGCCCAGCACCCAAGGGCTCCAATGCCCACGCGGCCTGCGGAAACCCAAAGGGGCCCCAGCTCACGAATAAGCACAGCGTTGAAAAGGAACGAGCACCCCCAGATAGCACCCAGCAGAATTACCCATAGCCAGTCGCGCAAAGCCATTTTCAATCTCCAGAGAACGCTCGACACTAGGCCTCAAAAACGCCCCGGTCGATCCGTTTCTTGCGATGACAGCTATCAATTCTGGTGATGTGCGGACTGGCATTGACTGCCTAGTCCTTGAGGTCCTCAAAGGTGATCGCGCCCGAGGCCACCTGCGCCAAAGCCCAGGGGTAAAGCTTGTGCTCTGCCTTCAAAACCCGTTCGGCCAGTATGCCCGGCGTATCGCCGAATTCCACCGGCACGGCGACCTGACCAATGATCGGGCCGTCATCCATGTCGGCGGTCACGAAATGCACCGTGCATCCATGCTCGGACACATCTTCGTCCAGCGCCCGCGCATGGGTATCGAGCCCTTTAAAGGCAGGTAGCAAAGAGGGGTGGATGTTGATCGCCTTGCCTTCCCACTTGGCACAGAATTCTGCGCTGAGCAGGCGCATGAACCCGGCAAGGCAGACAATATCCACATTCCAGGCCTGCAACTGCCCGTCAATGGCGGCATCTGTCGCGGCCTTGTCGGCATAGTTCTTCAGCGAGAACACGGCGGTGGGGATATTGTTGTGTCCGGCGGTTACCAGGCCTTCCGCGCCCGGTTTATTGGCAATGACGCCAACAATTTCCGCTGGATAATCGGAGGCGCGTGCCGCCTCGATCAGCGCGCTCATATTGGAGCCGCGCCCGGAGATCAGAACGGCAACCCGCTTTTTGTCGCTCATAGTGCCAGTGCACCTTCAAATGTCACCGCATCGCCATCCCGCGCGGCCAGAACACCGACCCGCGCGGCCTGTTCGCCGGAGTTTGCCAGATGGGCAATCAAGGCGTCGGCATCATCAGGGGCGACCGCCACGAGCATGCCGACACCGCAGTTGAACGTGCGCAACATCTCGCGGGCATCCATGCCCCCGGTCTGGGCCAGCCAGCCGAAAACTTTTGGCACCGCAATGGCGTTCAGATCGATATGCGCGGACAAGCTGTCAGGCAGAACGCGCGGAATATTGTCGATAAAGCCGCCACCGGTAATATGGGCCATCGCCCGGATCGCCAGCCCGTCTTTGAGCGCGGCAAGAAGCGGCTTTACATAAATCCGTGTCGGCGTGAGCAAAGCTTGCGCCAGTGTTTGCTGAGGCGCGAAAGGCGCTGGCGCGTCCCATGCGACGCCGGAAACCTCAACGATCTTGCGGATCAGTGAATAGCCGTTTGAGTGCGGCCCGGAAGAGGCAATTGCCACCAGAACATCGCCCGCCGCCATCTCGCCGCGCGGCAAAAGCTGGTCGCGTTCCGCACCACCGACGCAGAAACCGGCCAGATCATAATCGCCTGCGCTGTACATGCCCGGCATTTCAGCCGTTTCGCCGCCGATCAGCGCGCAACCGGACTGGCGGCAGCCCTCGGCAATACCCTCGACAATCGCCTTGCCCTCGGCGACGTCCAGCTTGCCGGTGGCAAAATAATCGAGAAAGAACAGCGGTTCGGCACCCTGAACGATAATATCGTTGACGCACATGGCTACCAGATCGATGCCAATCGTGTCGTGTTTGCCCGTCTCGATGGCAATGCGCAATTTGGTGCCGACGCCATCATTGGCGGCCACCAGAACCGGATCCTTGAACCCGGCAGCCTTCAGGTCGAACAGACCGCCGAAACCACCGATTTCACCATCCGCGCCGGGGCGGCGGGTCGAGCGAACAGCGGGCTTGATCGCCTCGACAAGTGCATTACCGGCGTCGATATCCACGCCTGCCTGCTTGTATGATAAACCGTTTGGTGGCACTTGTTGTTCGTTGGACATGGCTTTGGCACTTCGCTCGGGTTTTGTCCCCACCACATTGGTTTGACCGTATCAAAGCGGTTGCTCCTCGCCTGGCGGGGCGGTATCAGCGCTGATAACGGCTCTCAGGACGACACGCAAGGGTTGCGCGCCTTATGTTACTGCAAAACCAGATCAAAGTTTGGCTTCTCCTGCTGGCGGCACTTATCCTTGGCCTCTGGGTTTTCCGCGGCATTCTTTTGCCCTTCGTTGTCGGCATGGCGCTGGCCTATCTGCTTGACCCGGTTGCCGACCAGCTTGAGCGCTGGAAATTCAGCCGCTTCTGGGCGACATCCGTTATCCTGACGCTGGCGCTGGTGATATTCACCGGTGCATTTTTCCTGATCGTGCCGCTTGTGGCGCAACAGGCAGTGGGTCTGGCGCAGCGCCTGCCGGGCTATGTCAATCAATTGCAGGAACTGGCCAATCAATGGGCGCCGGAAGTCTATGCTTTTCTGGGGGCTGAGCGTTTTGCACAGGTGCAGAACGCCTTGGCGGACCTGTTGCAGAACGGCCTGGGGATCGCGGGCAATATTTTCGGCCAGATCATGCAGTCCAGCATGACGCTTTTGAACGCCATCGGCCTTTTGGTGGTCACGCCTGTGGTTGCCTTTTACATGCTGCTCGACTGGGATGGCATGGTCACCGCTGCCGACAAATTGCTGCCGCGCAAGCATCGCGACGAAATCCGGGGCGTGTTGAAGGACATCGATGTGGCCATGGCCGGCGTGATCCGCGGGCAGGTGAGTGTGGTTTTGCTGCTGAGCGTGTTTTATGCAACCTCGCTCACCCTGACCGGGCTCAGCTTCGGTCTTGCCATCGGTCTGGTGGCGGGGCTGTTGAGCTTCATTCCCTATGTGGGTTTTCTGGTCGGGTTCGTGCTTTCAGTGGGCGTGGCGCTTGTGCAGTTCTGGCCCGAATGGCCGATGATCGTTGCGGTTTTCGTGGTGTTTTTGGTCGGTCAGTTTCTTGAGGGCAATATTCTTTACCCCAAACTCGTGGGCAGCAGCATCGGGGTGCATCCGGTCTGGCTGATGTTCGCCCTGTTTGCCTTCGGCCTGATTTTCGGTTTTGTCGGCCTGTTGCTGGCCGTGCCTATGGCGGCAGTGGCCAGTGTTCTGATACGCTTTGCCGTACGCAAATATCAGGAAAGCCCGCTATATCTGGAAGCGGACGGGAGCAGCGGTGGTCAGTCACCCAAGGCAAAATAGTCAGACGGGCGTCGATCTGCTCGACGCCGAGCCGGAATTGCCCGTTCGGCATGGCGGCCAGCTTGTTCTCGATCTTGGTCACACCCCTTCGCATGCCGAGGCTGACTTTATCGTCAGCCCGGGCAATCAGCTTGCCTTTGAACATGTCATTGCCTTTCCCAACTGGTCCGGTCCGCTCAGCCTGATTTCCGGCCCCGCCAAATCAGGAAAGTCCCATCTGGCCCGCATCTGGGCCGAGCGGGCAGAGGCGGTGCATGCGCTGCCGGAGGCGCTGGAAACGCTGGCCGGGCAGGGCGGCACCCAGCCGGTGCTGCTGGAAGATGTGGACCGTATCGCCTATGACGAGCAGGCCTTGTTCCATCTGCTCAACCAGTGCATGCGCGACGCCCGGCCCTTGCTGATGACGGCGCGCAATCCGGTGAGCCAGTGGCCCTATAAAACCGCTGACGTGCTGTCGCGGGCCCGGCTGGCCTCCAATTTCCCGGTAGAGACCCCTGATGACATCCAACTGTCACAGATGTTGGTGAAACTCTTCGGGGATCGGCAGATCACGATCGACCCCAAAATCATTGCCTATCTGGTTGCGCGCATGGAGCGTTCGACCTCGGAGGCAGTGGCTATCGTTGCGTTGATGGACAAGCTGGCGCTGACGCGGCGGGCTTCCGTCACGCGTTCAATTGCTGCTGAAGCCCTGGCCATCCGCGCCGAGGCGCAGACCAACTCTTCCGGAAACGGTGACCCCGATGAATGAAATCACAGATATCCCAGAAGCCAATACCGAGGACACTGCGCCGGATGTGGAAGCGCTGAGGACCAGTCCGGCTCGCTTCGTCAATCGCGAGGTCTCCTGGCTGCAGTTCAATATGCGGGTGCTTGAAGAGGCGGGTAACACCAATCACCCGCTGCTCGAACGGCTGCGTTTCGTCTCGATCTCCGCCAACAATCTCGATGAATTCTTCATGGTGCGCGTGGCCGGCCTGAAGGGCCAGGTGCGCGCCGGCATGTCCAAGATGAGCGCTGACGGGCTTTCGGCCACCGAACAGCTGGAAGACATCACCACGCTCGCCCAGCACCTGCAGCTTGAGCAGCAGGATTACTGGCAGACCATGCGCGAGGAATTGTTTGCGCAAAACGTGGTGATTCATGAAGAGGAAGACTTAAGCCCCGAGCAGATCAAGTTCCTGCAAAAGCTGTTCCGCGAGGAAATTTTCCCGGTCCTGACCCCGATTGCGGTCGATCCGGCCCACCCGTTCCCCTTCATTCCCAATCTCGGCTTTTCGCTGGCCTTCCAGCTGGAGCGGGCCAATAGCACCGAACGGCTTCTGGCGCTGGTGCGCCTGCCGCTCAATGTCGACCGCTTCATCAGCCTGCCATCCAGCCTGACGGCGGAACGCCGCACGGAACTGGTGACGCTGGAAACGCTGGTCAAGCTGTTCTTCCACAAGATGTTCCCCGGCTACAAAATTCTGGGGTCCGGCGCGTTCCGGCTGATCCGCGACAGTGAAATCGAAATCGATGACGAAGCCGAAGATCTCGTGGTCGAATTCGAAAGTGCCCTGCGCCAGCGCCGCCGCGGACAGGTGATCCGGCTGGAAATCGAAAAATCCATGCCCAAGATCCTGCGCCGGCATATCGCTGAGGAATTGCGCGTCAGCCCGGAAGACACGTTTGAAGTGGAAGGCTTTATGGGGCTGGGCGATGCCGCCAAGATTTGCGATATCGATCGCCCCGATCTGAAATTCACGCCCTATCACGCGCGTTTCCCGGAGCGGATTCGCGATTTTCACGGTGATTGTCTGGCCGCGATCCAGGCCAAGGACCTGCTCGTCCATCATCCATTCGAGAGCTTCGATGTGGTGGCGCAATTCCTTATGCAGGCCGCGCGTGACCCGGATGTCGTGGCCATCAAGCAGACGCTTTACAGAACCTCATCCGATTCCCCGATCATCAAAGCGCTGGTTATTGCAGCGGAAGCGGGCAAATCCGTCACCGCGCTGGTCGAACTCAAGGCGCGCTTTGACGAAGAGGCCAATATCCGCTGGGCCCGCGATCTGGAGCGGGCAGGGGCACAGGTGGTTTTCGGGTTCATCGAACTCAAGACCCATGCCAAGCTGAGCCAGGTCGTGCGGCGCGAAAAGGGCAAGTTGGTCAGCTATTGCCATATCGGTACCGGCAATTACCACCCGATCACCGCCAAGGTTTATACCGACCTGAGCTATTTCACTTCCAACCCGGCCATCACCCGCGACGTTGCCCGGGTGTTCAATTACATCACCGGTTACGCCCGGCCCTCGGAGATGGAATGCATCGCGGTTTCCCCGGTCAATCTGCGCCAGACGCTGCTTGACGGGATTGCCAAGGAAATCCAACACGCCGAGCGCGGCGAACCCGCCAATATCTGGTTCAAGATGAATGCGCTGGTCGATCCGATTATCATCGATGCGCTTTATGATGCCAGTATTGCCGGGGTCAAGGTTGAGTTGATCGTGCGCGGCATTTGCTGCCTGCGGCCCGGCATTCCCGGCTTTTCCGACAATATCCGGGTCAAATCAGTCGTCGGCCGCTTCCTCGAGCACTCCCGCATCTATTGCTTTGGCAATGGCGCGGAAATGCCCTCGCGCGAGGCCATGGTCTATATTTCCTCCGCTGACCTGATGCAACGCAACCTCGACTGGCGCGTTGAGGCTTTGACACCGATGCTGAACAACACGGTGCATAAACAGATCCTTGAACGGATCATGGTCGCCTATCTCCGCGACAATCAGCAAAGCTGGGAAGTCCTGCCCGATGGGAGCTCGCAGCGCGTGCGGCCAAAAGACGGCGATGAGTTGTTTAATGCCCACGACTATTTTATGACAAACCCAAGTCTGTCGGGCCGGGGTAGTGCCCTGACCGGCAGCGACGATAGTGACGAGGATGACGATTGATAGTCAGATGGGGCGTTGATGCCGACCCAACCGCCCAGGGCCGGATTAAAGGCGCTAAACCTGTCGCGGTTCTCGACATCGGTTCAAACTCCGTGCGTTTGGTGGTCTATGAGCGTCACGCACGGGCACTGACCCCTCTCTATAACGAAAAGGCTTCATGTGCCCTGGGACGCGGTGTTGCCGCGACCGGGCGGCTGGCAGATGCCAACACGGCGCATGCGCTTCAGGCGATGCGCCGTTTTGCATTGGTGGCCAGGCTCATGGGCGTGGGCCAGACACATATTCTGGCGACATCCGCCGTGCGTGAAGCCAGTAATGGCCCGGCTTTTTGCGCCGATGTGGAAGCGATCATGCACGCCCCGGTCAAAGTGCTCGCAGGTGTGGAAGAAGCCCATTATGCCGCCATTGGCGTTGTGGCCGGCATGCCTGAATTTACCGGTGTTGTCGGTGATCTTGGCGGCGGCAGCCTTGAATTGTCGCGCGTTGAAAACGGGACGGACACAGGCGGGGAAACCCACGAGCTGGGCGTGATCCGCCTGCAGGACGATAGCGGCGGTTCAGCGCAAAAGGCCGCCGGGCTTGCGCGCGAACGGCTGCAGAAATCGGCACAATTCGGCGCGGGACCAAACGGCACATTCTGCGCCATTGGCGGGACATGGCGGTCGCTGGTCAAACTGCATCAGCGTCAAAAGAAATACCCGCTGCACATGATCCAGCACTATACCGCCAAGGCATCAGACATTATTGAACTCTGCGACACGGTTGTTGCGGATTTCGAGGCGACCGGCACTTACCAGAACGAAAATCACTTGAGCTCCTCCCGGCGGGGCCTGATGCCGTTTGGTGCCGCAATCATGTCGGAAACGCTGCGCGCGGGACAATTCGACAAGGTTGTCTTCTCCGCCCTCGGTGTGCGTGAGGGCTATCTTTACAGCCTGCTGAAACCGAAGGAGCAGGCCGTCGACCCCTTGCTGCAGGCGTGTGAGGAAATGTCGGTGCTGCGCGCCCGCTCGCCAGCCCATGCCTATGACCTGATGGAATTTTCAGAGCAGTTTATCGCCGGTACCGGCCTGTCGGAGACCCCAGCTGAGACGCGCTTGCGCCACGCACTGTGTTTCCTCGCCGACATCGGCTGGCGGGGGCACCCCGATTACCGGGGCGAGCAAAGCGTTGATCTGGTGGCTTATGGTGCGCTTGTGGGCATTGACCATCCCGGCCGGGCGTTTCTGGCCGAGGCGCTGGCCGTGCGCTATATGGGTCTCAAGCACAAAAGTATCAGCAGCGCCTTGCTGAAACTGGCGGGCAGCAAGGGCAGTGCGCGCGCCCGCATTCTCGGTGCGCTTCTGCGGGTCGCCTATCCCATGTCGGCAGGCATGCCCGGCGTATTGCCGCGTGTCCGCTTTTCAACAGACGGCGATACGCTGGTTTTGCACCTGCCGCAGGATTTTGAATTCCTCGGCGGCGACCGTTTGGAAAACCGCCTGTCTCAGCTCGCCAACACGTCGAACATGAGCGATAAACGCGTCACGATTGGCTGATTGGTACCTCGATAATACCTTCGTCCGTTGCGGCAAGGCCGATACGGCCATGCTTGATCGCGAGAGCCCGGTCCCCGAATATTGAGCGCCGCCAACCCTTGAGCGCCGACACGTCTGCATTGTCGTCGAGCACAAGCGCGTCAATATCGTCAGAGGTGGCAATGATCCGCGCGGCGACACCCTCGCGCTCGGAAACAGCCTTCAGCAGCACCCGGATCAAATCCCCAATCGGACCTTTGGGCGAGGGGCCATGGACGCGTGCGGGCAAGGTCGGCAGGCTATCCTTGGGCAAATCCTCAACTTCCTTGAGGACCTTGATAATTTCGCTAGCAGCTGCCGAACGGCCAAATCCACGTGGCACGACCCGCATCTTGTCGAATTTTTCAGCCTGAAGCGGACGTTGTACGGCCAGTTCGTATATGGCGTCATCCTTGAGAATGCGACCGCGCGGCTGGTCGTTATCCTGCGCCCGCTGTTCGCGCCATGCGGCCAGCGCCTTCAAGGCAGCCAGATCGCGCGGGCGATTGATTTTCATCTTCAGGCGGCGCCAGGCGTCTTCCGGCTTGACGATATAGGTGTCGATGCTGGAGAGCGTGGCGTTTTCATCCGCTACCCAGCTGGCGCGATCCATCTCGTCAATCTTGGCGCGCAATGTCACATAGATATCGCGCAGATGGGTGACGTCTGCCAGCGCATAGGTGAGCTGTTTCTCGCTCAGGGGGCGGGCCGACCAATCCGTGAACCGGGAACTCTTGTCGATCTGCACGCCAACGACAGAGCGCACCAGATTGTCGTAGGAAACGCTGTCACCATAACCGCAGACGCTGGCTGCGATCTGGGTGTCAAACAGGTTTACCGGCACGTCACCGGAGAGCTTTACGAAAATTTCCACATCCTGGCGGGCGGCGTGAAACACCTTGGTGACGGCGGCATTTGCCATCAATTCGAACAGGGGCGAAAGATCGATACCTTTGGCCAGCGGATCGATCAGCACAGCCTGTTCGGTGGTTGCGGCCTGGACCAGACAAAGTTTTGGCCAGTAGGTCGTTTCGCGGAGAAATTCGGTATCAACAGTGACGAAATCAAATTGCGCGGCGTGTTGGCAAAATTTTGCCAGTTCGGCAGTTGCCGTAATTACATGCATGAGGTTTTTACTCGTTTATTTTTCCAACCCCTAGCAGGTGTCGGGCGATGACTCCAGAATTGAAGCCAAATTTGGTTTCCATGACACGGCTTGCAAGTGCCGCCTCCGGTGCTGCAAGCTTGACAAACCGGCTTGCCCATGCGCTTTTCCGGCCCATGAAATCCCCGGATTCCGATAAAAAACAAGAGTAGATCATGCATCGCTATCGTTCGCATACATGCGCGCAATTGAATTCCAGTGAAGTTGGCAAAACCGTGCGCCTTAGCGGTTGGGTTCACCGTGTGCGCGATCATGGCGGCCTGTTGTTTATCGATCTGCGCGATCACTACGGGCTGACCCAGTGCGTGGTTGATCCCGATTCGTCGGCTTTCGCGCTGGCCGAAACCCTGCGCGCCGAATGGGTTGTGCGCATTGATGGCGAGGTGAAAGCCCGCGCCGCCGATGCTGTGAACCCGAACCTGCCAACAGGTGAGATTGAGCTGTTCATCAATGAGATTGAGGTGCTCAGCAAGGCCGGCGAATTGCCGATGCCGGTGTTTGGCGATCAGGAATATCCTGAGGACATTCGCTTGCGCTACCGCTTCCTCGATCTGCGTCGGGAAGCCTTGCACCGCAATATCATGACCCGCACCAAGATTGTGGCCGCGATGCGCCGCGAGATGACCAATGCCGGTTTTGCTGAATTCCAGACGCCGATTCTTTCGGCCTCGTCACCGGAAGGTGCTCGTGATTTTCTGGTGCCCAGCCGCATCCATGAGGGCAAGTTCTACGCGCTGCCCCAGGCACCACAGCAATACAAACAGCTGTTGATGACCTCAGGCTTTGACCGCTATTTCCAGATTGCGCCCTGTTTCCGCGATGAAGACCCGCGCGCAGATCGTCTGCCGGGTGAATTCTATCAGCTCGATCTCGAAATGAGCTTCATCGAGCAGGAAGACGTGCTCGCGACCATGGAACCGGTCATTCGCGGCATTTTTGAAGAATTTGCCGAGGGCAAGCCGGTGACCCAGAACTTCCGCCGCATTCCCTATGCGGAAGCGCTGCGGACTTATGGCTCGGACAAGCCGGACCTCAGGAACCCGATTGAAATGCAGGCGGTTACCCCGCATTTCGCTGAATCGGGCTTCAAGGTTTTCGCCAATATGATCGCCAATGATCCGAAGGTGGAAATCTGGGCTGTGCCCGCCAAGACAGGCGGCAGCCGCGCATTTTGTGACCGGATGAATTCCTGGGCGCAGGGCGAGGGCCAGCCGGGCCTTGGCTATATCTTCTGGCGTGAAGAAGGTGGCGCGCTGGAAGGCGCAGGCCCCCTGGCCAAGAATATCGGCCCGGAACGCACCGAGGCCATCCGCACCCAGATGGGCCTTGAAGCGGGCGATGCCTGTTTCTTTGTTGCCGGTGACCCGGCCAAGTTCCACCGTTTTGCCGGCGATGCCCGCACGCGCGTTGGCGAGGAACTGAACCTTGTCGATACCGAGCGCTTTGAACTCTGCTGGATCGTCGATTTTCCCTTTTATGAGTGGAACGAGGACGAAAAGCGCGTCGACTTCGCCCATAATCCGTTCTCAATGCCGCAAGGGGGCATGGAGGCGCTGGAAAACGAGGATCCGCTGTCGATCAAGGCCTATCAGTACGACATGGTCTGCAACGGCTTTGAAATCGCTTCAGGCGGATTGCGTAACCATTTGCCGGAACTGATGATCAAGGCTTTCGGCATTGCCGGGCTTGGGCCTGACGTTGTTGAAGAGCGCTTTGGCGGCCTGTACCGGGCCTTCCAGTACGGCGCGCCGCCGCATGGGGGCATGGGGGCCGGGCTTGACCGGATCGTCATGCTGCTTGTGGGCGCCAAGAACCTGCGCGAGATCACGCTGTTCCCCATGAACCAGCAGGCCGAAGACCTGTTGATGGGCGCGCCCTCCAGCGTGAGCGCGAAGCAGCTGCGCGAACTGCATATCCGGGTTAATCTGGACACGAAATAAGTTTTGAACCGGCCAGGGCCTGCCTGGCCGGTTCAAACCCGTCTTTTGTAAGGGGTGGGCTGAGCCTTTTTGTAAGGCTTTGTAAGCCTTAACAGGACTTTAAACCCTCGGTGCTAGTCAGGGTCACCACGCGGCACACTCGGAGAGGTTCCCGGTGAACTCTCGTCTATCGCAAATTCTGATCGTATTGGGGGCGCTGCTGGCTTTTGTGCCCGTGCTCGCGGTCGATTATTTGCTCGATACCTATGTGCGTGACCGGGAATCACAGCGCCTTTTTGCCAGCCTGGAATCACTGACGGCCGAGGCACAGGATGCGGTTTATGGCGGCGTGTCCGCCATCCACCAGATTCTGAATGACAGCCCGTCGCTTTGTGCGCCCACCTTTGTGGCCAATGTCCAGAAACAGCTGCAGGCCAATATCTGTCTGAAACAGGTTCTGGTCGAGAATTACGACGGCGTTCAGTATTGCAACGGCTTTGGGGCACCGGTCAGCTATTCGATGCTGTCTGAAGGGCTGACCATTCCCGGCAATGCGGAATCGATCAGCGTGGTGCGGTTCGCCGGAGAAACCCTGCCGAGCCTCAAGGTGACGCGCTTTGTCGGCGCCAATCGCATGATTTCCGCTTTCGTGCATATCAGCCCGCGGCTGGAGGGCGGATTGCCGCGTGAATTCGCCAATGCCGCGCTGTTGCGCATCGCCCTGACCGATGGCACCGAAATCATCACCTATGGCGACCCCGCGCTCGCGGATGCGGGTAAAGCGGGCGGCGAGATGGTGGCCTCCCGTGTGATTGCGGACGCCTTGCCGCTGATGAGTGTGGCGGCCATCCCGTTTGAAGCGGTGCGCGCGCAATACACGACGCTTGATATCGGAATCACGATGGCTGCGGCGATGATGAGCGCGGCGTTTCTGCTGCTCGCCTTCCAGTATGTCCGGCGCGTACGCCTGCCGGTCTTCGATCTGGAGCGGGCCATCGAGCGCAATGAGCTGAAACCCTTTTATCAGCCGATCATGAATATCTCGACCGGACGGCTGGCCGGCTGCGAAGTGCTGGTGCGCTGGGTGAAGAAGGACGGCAAGATCGTCTCGCCGGGCATGTTCATCGATTATGCCGAAGCGACCGGACTGGCCATTCCCATGACCATCAAGCTGATGCAGCAGGTCCGTGCGGATCTGGCGCATATCTGCCGGGACATGCCGGACCTGAAAGTCGGCATCAACCTGTTTGAAGGGCATTTCCGCGACACCTCGATTGTCGACGATGTGCAGGCGATCTTTGACGGCTCCGGCATCAGTTTCCGCCAGCTGACATTCGAAATCACCGAGCGCCGCCCGCTGGTCAACCAGATGGCCGTGGACGGGGTGATTGGCGGGCTGCAGGCCCTTGGGTGCCGTCTGGCCATCGATGATGCCGGTACCGGCCATTCCAACCTAGAGGCGATCCAGACGCTTGGGGTGGATATTATCAAGATCGACCGTGTGTTTGTCAGCATGATCAAGCCCGAGGCCGACAGCGTGCCTGTGCTGGACGGCCTGATCAACATGGCCAATGACATGGGCGTGGAAATCGTTGCCGAAGGGGTCGAGACGGAAGCCCAGGCGGTTTACCTGCGCAATCATGGCGTTTCCCAGGCGCAGGGGTTCCTGTTCGCGCCGGCGCTGCCCACAGCCTCGTTTGTCGAACTGGCAGAGGCCCTGAACGGCGCACCGGCCCGCGCCGGCAAGGTCGCAGCGGCCAGCATATCGCCGGGCGCGGCGGATGATGCTGCTGAAAAAGCGGCCTGATGTAAGGTTTCGACCCTCAAGCAGCATGTCGGGCTTTCTTTTCCCGCCGATTAATGGCACCAACATTTACAAAAAACCGGAAGGGGACCGCATGTCTCGCGAATTGACCGAGCAGCAGAAAGCCTTGCGCGAAGCTGCGCTGCATTTTCATGAATTTCCAAAACCCGGCAAGATCGAGATTGTGCCCACCAAGCCGCTGGGCAACCAGCGCGATCTGGCACTCGCCTATTCGCCCGGTGTTGCCGCTCCGTGTGAGGAAATCGCCGACGATCCCGAAAAAGCCTATGCCTATACCGCACGGGGCAATCTGGTTGCGGTGATCTCCAATGGTACGGCGGTGCTGGGCCTCGGCGCTATTGGCGCACTCGCGTCCAAGCCGGTGATGGAAGGCAAGGCGGTTCTGTTCAAGAAATTCGCCGGTATTGATGCCATCGATATTGAAATCGACGAACTGGACCCGCAAAAGTTCATCGAAGTGGTGCGCCCGCTGGAGCCGACCTTTGGCGGCATAAACCTCGAAGACATCAAGGCGCCGGACTGCTTTGATATTGAAGAGCAATTGCGTGCCCGCATGAAAATTCCGGTTTTCCATGACGATCAGCATGGTACCGCGATCATCGTGGCGGCAGCGGTTCTCAACGGCCTGCGGCTCGCCAACAAAAAGCTCGAAGATGTAAAAATCTGTACCTCGGGCGCCGGTGCTGCCGCTATCGCATGTCTGAACCTTTTGATCAGCCTTGGGGCCAAGCGCGAAAACATCTGGGTGGGGGACCGCGACGGTCTGGTCACCACGACGCGCAATGAGGAAATGGACAAATGGCGCGCAGCCTTTGCCCGTGACACAACCGCAAAGACGCTGGCGGAAGTCATGGACGGCGCGGACATTTTCATCGGCCTGAGTGCTGCCGGTGCGCTGAAGCCGGAAATGCTCAAGAACATGGCCAAGAACCCGCTGATCATGGCGCTGGCCAACCCGACACCGGAAATCATGCCGGAACTGGCCCGCGAAGTGCGACCGGACGCCATGATCTGCACCGGGCGCTCGGATTACCCCAATCAGGTCAACAATGTTCTCTGTTTCCCGTTCCTGTTCCGCGGCGCGCTTGATGTGGGCGCGACAGCGATCAACGAGGAAATGAAAATGGCGGCTGTGGTCGCCATCGCCAAACTGGCCCATGAACCCGCGCTCGAAGCCTCGGCCACCGGTGCGGGCACGATTTTCGGGCCGGAATATCTCATTCCAAGCCCGTTCGATCAGCGCCTGATTCTGAAAATTGCCCCGGCGGTTGCCAAGGCCGCCATGGATAGCGGCGTTGCCCGGCGTCCGATCACCGATTTTGACGCCTATAAGGACAGCCTGAACCGCTTTGTGTTCCGCTCCGGCCTGGTGATGAAACCAATCATCGAACAGGCTCAGGGCAAGGGCAAACGCATCGCATTTGCCGATGGCGAGGACGAGCGCGTGTTGCGCGCTACACAGGTCATTCTGGAAGAGGGCATCGCGCGCCCGATCCTGATCGGCCGTCCGGCAGTCATTGAGAGCCGCATTGAACGCTTTGGCCTGACGCTGAAGCCGGGTGTGGATTTCGAGATCATCAATCCTGAGGACGATCCGCGTTATCGCGATTACGTCTCCCTGTTCCATTCGCTTGTGGGACGCAGCGGCGTGACACCCGACACCGCGCGCACCATCGTGCGCACCAATACAACGGTGATTGGCACGCTGGCGGTGAAACGCGGTGAGGCGGATGCATTGATCTGTGGTCTGCAGGGCCGGTTCATCAAGCATGTGCGGGACATCAAGTCGGTGATCGGTTTGGCCGACGGCGTCAAGGACGTCTCGGCCATGTCCATGCTGATCATGCCGCGCGGCGTGTTTTTCCTCGCGGACACTTATGTGACGCTGGACCCGACAGCCGATGAGGTGGTCGACATCGCCCTGCAGGCGCGCAGCCACCTCAAGCGCTTCAATATCGAGGCCAAGGCCGCGCTGTTGAGCTATTCGAATTTCGGTTCGCGCAATGGCGACAGTGCCTATAAAATGCGTGAAGCCTATCAAAAGCTCAAAGCCGTCGCGCCCGACTTTATCGTTGAGGGCGAATTGCAGGGCGATCTGGCGCTTAACGAAGAATTGCGTGAGCGCTATATCACCGGGTCCATGCTGCAGGGCGAAGCCAATCTGCTGCTGTTCCCAAACCTGGAATCGGCCAACCTTTCCATGACGCTGCTCAAGGAAATGAACAATGCGCTTTCAGTCGGGCCCTTGCTGATGGGCACGAAAAGCCCGGCCCATATCCTTGCGCCATCAACAACCAGCCGCGGCATTGTCAATGCCGCAGCGATTGCCGCCACGGAAGCTTTGTCCCTGCGGTAGACCTGAATTTGGCGTGAAACAGCCTTCCTTACTGGAAGGCTGTTTCCGCAAAAGAGCGTAATTTGCGTGAATGCAGGCGTTCAGGGGGCTGATCGCGCAGGATTTCCATCGCCCTCAGACCGATCAGCAAATGCTGGTTGACCTGGGTGCGATAAAATTCCGAAGCCATGCCCGGCAGTTTGATTTCGCCATGCAAAGGCTTGTCAGAGACGCAAAGCAGCGTGCCATAGGGCACCCGGAACCGGAAGCCATTGGCTGCAATCGTGGCACTCTCCATATCCAGCGCCACGGCGCGGGACTGGCTGAGCCGCTGGACGATTTCCTTTTGGTCGCGCAATTCCCAGTTGCGGTTGTCGAATGTCGCCACGGTGCCGGTGCGCATAACCCGCTTGATTTCCATACCCTCAAGCTTGGTGACTTCAGCCACCGCCTGTTCCAGCGCGACCTGAACCTCGGCCAGTGCCGGAATGGGTACCGAAAGCGGCAGGTCGGCGTCGAGCACATGGTCTTCGCGCACATAGGCATGGGCCAGCACATAATCGCCCAGTTCCTGCGAATTTCTGAGGCCCGCACAATGGCCCAGCATCAGCCAGGCATGGGGCCTGAGCACAGCCACATGGTCGGTGATGGTCTTGGCGTTGGACGGGCCGACACCGATATTGACCATGGTGATGCCGCGGCTTTCACCTGTGGTGAGATGATAGGCGGGCATTTGCGGAATGCGCGGCGGATGTTCGCCCACTGTGCCACCGCCCAGCCGGCTATTGGTGGTGATGACATTGCCCGGTTCGACAAACCGGTCGTAATCGGGATGGCCGCTTTCCATGTATTTATGGGCAACCCGCTGAAATTCCTCGATATAGAACTGGTAATTGGTGAAAATCACGAAGTTCTGGAAATGGCTCGGATTGGTTGCGGTGTAATGGGCGAGCCGCTGAAGCGAATAATCCACCCTTGGGCCCGTAAAGGCCGCCAGCGGATAGGGGCCGCCTGACGCTGGAACGACTGTGCCATTGGCAATCTCGTCATCGGTATTCTGCAGGTCCGGCACATCAAACAGATCGCGCAGCGGCACGCCGATACGGTTGATGATTTCCCCGTCGATCCGCTCTTGCGGGCTGACCGCGAAATGCAGCGGGATCGGGGTGTCGGATTCGCTGATTTCGATGTCGCCGACATAGTTTTTCAGCAGGAGCGAGAACTGTTCGATCAGATAGGTCTTGAACAGGTCCGGATCGCTCAATGTCGTGCGGTAGACGCCCGGCGTATGCAAAAATCCGTAAGGCAGGCGGGAGTCGACCTTCTGGTGGCTGGTTGAGGCAATCTGCGCCTGCGGATAGGTCGCGCGCACTTTGCCTGCCGGCACTTTTCCCTTGCTCAGGGCGACCAGATGGTCACGGATAAAGCTTGTATTACGATGATAGATTTCAGCGACATATTCCCATGCCTTGACGGGATCGTTGAAGGATTTTGTCGGGAGTGCCTCTGGGCTGATGATTTCCATGTTCTTCCTTCCGCACCATAGCGGCTCTGAATGTTCTTTTTTCTCTTGCCTATCAGCCATGACAGTTTCGCCGGACAAGAGCAACTATTCCGCACGCGTGTTGCTGCATTCACCTTTTGGTGACCGGTCTTTAAACCGGCCGGAACGTCACCATCTATTGTAGGAACTCGCCCGGTTCTGGCAAACGACCCATGCACGGGTGAGTGGATACATAGTCCGCCGCGGTCCCCAAGCCCTCAACAGCGCGGCGCTTGTATCCAGGAAGACCGTGGCGTGATCTGATCCGCCACGGTCTTTCCCTTTTAAAGTGGCCCGTTGGCTGCTTTGTTTTGGGCGTTTCCCTGTGCTCTTCTGTTATCAACTCGCAACAAGCCGGTTGGCCTTGACGGGGCGATTGACTATAAAGCCGCTGAAACTGGGGAATCCTTGATGGATCTGGCGTTTGTTATTCCTGCCTATAATGAGGAAGCTCTTATAGGCCCATGTGTTGAGGCTGTGTTGCGCGAGGTCAAGCGTACCGGAATCAATGCCGAAATCATTGTCGTCAACAACGCCTCGAGCGACCGGACGGGCGAAGTTGCCGCAGCGTTTCCCGGCGTGACCGTGGTCAATGAGCTGCAAAAGGGGCTGGTGCATGCGCGCCGGGCCGGGTTTGAAGCCTCCACGGCCGAACTGGTGGCCAATATCGACGCGGATACCGAATTGCCCGAGGGCTGGATCGACACCGTGCTGACCACCTTTGAGCGCCAGCCGGAACTGGTGGCGCTGAGCGGGCCTTATATCTATCACGACCTGTCGCTGTGGAACCGGTTCCTCGTGCGCATGTTCTACTACATCTCGTTTGCCGTTTACCTGCTCAACCGCTTCGTTCTGCGGGTCGGCTCGATGATCCAGGGCGGCAATTTTGTCATCCGCCGCTCGGCCTGGGTCAAGGCGGGTGGCTATGACACATCCATCTCGTTTTATGGCGAAGACACTGATATCGCCGTGCGCCTGAGCAAGGTTGGTCCGGTGAAATGGACCTTCGGCCTGCCCATGCTGACCTCTGGCCGCCGGCTTGAGGAAGAGGGTGTGTTCAAGACTGCAGGCACCTATGTGCTCAACTATTTCTGGGTCACATTCCGCGGCAAACCGGTCACCAAAGACTATACCGATATCCGGCCCGGCGACCGGAAATAGGGCAGGCTGCCTTAAAACCTTCAGATTGGGCTGTTTACATTTCGTCATGGTTCTTTAGGTTCGGCCCCAGAGCGGGGCCGCGCCAGGGGCCCTTGACGTGAAGTGCCGGCGGGTCATTGAACCGCAGCCGGCCGTAAACTCCCAAAGAAATAAAGGTTTGATCATGACACACGCCAAGACTGGCGACACTGTGCGCATCCATTACACCGGTAAACTGACCGACGGCACCCAGTTCGATTCATCGACAGGGCGCGATCCGCTGGAATTCCAGCTGGGCGCAGGCCAGGTCATCAAAGGGCTTGAGAAGGAAATTGACGGCATGGAAGTCGGCACCAAGTCGACCGTCACCATTCCGGCGCCTGAAGCCTATGGGGCCCACGACCCCGCCCAGGTGCAGCGCGTTGAACGCACCGTCATTCCCGCCGATATCGATTTGCAGGTTGGCATGCAGCTTGGGGCCAATACCCAGAATGGCAACCAGATCACGCTGACTGTCACCGAAATCGGCGATGCCGAGGTGACCCTTGATGCCAATCACCCGCTTGCGGGCAAGGATCTGGTGTTCGATGTGGAGCTCGTCGAAGTCGTCTGACGCGATCGCGCGCCAACAGCATAAACAGATAAACGGCGACGCAGGCTGAGGCCGCGCCGCCGTTTTTTTTATTTACTAGAACGTCTGGGGTTCAGCCGGTTTGTTGTCGAGGATGGTCTCGATCTTCTCGATCAGCTCGCCGGTCAGCTTGTCGCGGCTGTCGAGGGCTTTCAGATTGTCTTTGAGCTGGCTTTCCTTGGATGCCCCGAGAATGACGGTGGAGACATTCGGATTGCACAGGCACCAGAGCAGGGCCATGTGATGGATCGGCATGCCGGCTTCATCTGCAAGCTTGGCCAGCGCCTTGACCTTGTTGATCCGGGCCTTGCCCGCATCGCTCTCGAAATTCTCCTTGAGCCATTCATAGCCGGGCAGGTTGGCACGGCTGTCCGCCGGGATGCCGTCATTGTACTTGCCGGTCAAAAGCCCGGAGGCCAGCGGTGACCAGATCGTGGTGCCAAGGCCCATCAGGTCGTAAAGCGGGCGGTAATCGCCCTCAACCTTCTCGCGGGTGAACATGTTGTATTGCGGCTGTTCCATGGTCGGCGGCGTCATGTTGTATTGCCGCGCCACGGCATAGGCCTCGGTCAGCTGCTGGGCAGACCATTCCGAGGTGCCCCAGTACAAAATCTTGCCCTGTGTGACCAGATTATGCATTGCCGAAACGGTTTCCTCGATCGGGGTGGTGACGTCGGGACGGTGGCAATAATAAAGGTCGAGATAATCGACACCGAGCCGTTTCAGGCCGGCATGGCAGGCATCCACGATATGCTTGCGCGACAGGCCCTTGTTCATCGGCCCTTCGCCGCCCCAGAAGACTTTCGTCGACACCGCATAGGTGTCGCGCTTCAGCCCGAGCTGTTTGATGGCATCGCCCATGACCTGCTCGGCGGCACCCGATTCATAGCCCTCGGCATTGTCAAAGAAATTGACACCCGCGTCGTAAGCGGTGCCGATGAGGCTGGCCGCCGCGCCCGTATCTACCTGTTTGGCGAAGGTGACCCACGCGCCAAAAGAAAATTCGCTGACTTTCAAGCCAGACTTGCCCAAACGCCGATACAGCATTTTGCGCCTCTCTGATTTTTTGGATTAACGATAACACGATACCAGCTAGCGGCGGGGCAAGGGAAGGGGGCAGGCTGGAATATTTGTTTGATCCGGGCCTTGAAACCGCAGGCAAGGGGGCAGGTGGCAAGGGAGCGGGTTGTTGTGACCGGGTTGTGTGTGACCGGGCTGCAAGTGATCAGCCGGCGAGGAGTGCCATGTCCCGTGCCAGCATGGCCGCATGGGTCCGGTTTTTGGCATTCATCTTACGGGTCAGGGTTTTGACATGCAGTTTGACTGTCACTTCCTGAAGATCGAGACGCAGACCGATCTCCTTGTTCGACATGCCCTCGCAAAGCCCGGCCAATACCTCAAGCTCGCGCTTGGTGAGGCCGAGTGCGGTGGCGCTTTCAGGCGCCTGATCCGCGCCGGTCATGAAATTGACGGGCAGAAAAACCTCGCCCGCCACCATGAATTTGACAGCGTTGACCAGCGAGCGCGCTTTCATGGTCTTGGGCACAAAGCCTTTTGCGCCGCCGTCTATGGCGCGCTGGGCCACGGTTTTGTTGGCGACCCCGGAGAGCAGGGCTACGGGTGTGTCCGGCGCTGTGCGCATGACCAGACGCATGCCGGCGAGTTCATTCATGCCCGGCATCTGGTAATCAAGAAAGATCAAATCAAACGGTTCGCTCTGCTTGAGCACCTCGATGACCGCATCAATGCTGGCCGCATGGGCAACCGTGCATTCTGCCTCCCGTTCCAGAACATCGGCAATCATTTCTCGAACGAGATCATGGTCATCCGCAATAAGTATTCGCATGTCATTTGGCTCCCTTGCGCAATGATACTAAGGTTTATGCCAGCCATGCGGAAGTCACGCCTATACTAAAGGTTAGTATTTTCTCCAATGCGCCCGTGCACGTCTCAGGGGAATAGCTATGGTCTTTCATGTGTCGAAACAGCCGCAACCAGAAAGGTTGACCGGGGACTTGAAAGGGAAGTCATGACCAGATTGGGACCATACGTCATCGCCGCCGCTATAGCTCTGGCACTACCTGCCCATGCCGACAATATGGCACCATTGCCAGAACCGCAGGGAGACATCGTGTTGACCGTCTCCGGCCTTGTGGAGCAAACCAATGTCGGCACTGAAGCGGTGTTCGACATGGAAATGCTCAGGGCACTGCCTGCCACGAGCTTTGAAACCAGCACAATCTGGACTGAAGGTGTGCGTGAGTTCACCGGCGTGCAATTGTCGGATTTACTGGCCCTGACCGGCGCGGGTGGAGAAACTTTGAAAGCGACCGCGATCAACGATTATGCGGTCGATATCCCTGTAAGTGACGCTGTCGAGGGCGGGCCGATCCTTGCCTATGAAATTGACGGCGCGGAAATGTCGGTGCGCGAGCGGGGGCCGCTTTGGGTCGTTTATCCCTACGATCACAACGGCGAATATAGATCTGAAACCATCTATTCCCGCAGCATCTGGCAGCTGACCCGTATCGAGGTCATGGAGTAGGTGGCAATGGAGAGGCCCGTGTCCCTCAGATCCGGATTCGCCAGGATTTGTCCCACGGGCAACGCGCGTATCTGTGCGCTTTTTCTGGCGAGTTTGTTGTTCCTCGGCGCGTTCGTCTATTTCGCATTGCAGGTGAAAACCGAACTGAAAGCGCTGGAAAGCGCGCCGCGCGACAACCTGCACTGGACCTTGTCGCAGCTGGAGGTGGATCTTCTGGTATTGCTGTCGCGTGGCGAGGCTGTTGCCGATAGCGGTGCCGAAGCCCTGCCTGAGTTCCGGCGGCGTTTCGATACCTTCTATAGCCGTGTCACCACACTGGAGCAGGGCGCGTTCATGCGGTCGGTGGCCGATGACAGTAGCATCAGGCAGAACATCAAGCTGATCATTGCGCCGCTCAATGCCGCCATCCCGGTGATTGACGGGCCGGATGCGGCCTTGCTGTCGGCGGTGGCGGAACTGACGGCAGAATTCCGCGCCTTGCTGCCTGTAGTGCGGGCGATTTCCCTGACGGGTGTTGACCTGTTTGCCCAGCGTTCTGACGAAAGCCGGTCCGCCTTCACGCTTTTGCTGCTGCAAACCGCTTTTGCCGGGCTTGTTCTCGTTCTGGCTCTGGGGGTGTCGATCTATTTTCTGTTCCGGCAATACAGGATATCGGTGCGTAAATCCGAACAGATCGCCAGCGCCAGCAGCCGTCTCAAGCAAACCATTGATGCATCGCAGGACCCGATCATCGTGACGGATGCCGAAAAACGGATTGTTGAATACAATCCCGCCGCCATCCGCGTTTTCGGCATTGACCGCGATCAGGCGGTGGGGAGTGACTTCGTTGACCGGTTGATGGCACCCGACTTGTCTGATGAGGAACGCGCGGCGCTGGATAAATTGCTGTCAGCCGGGCCGGGGGTTATCCCGCGTCTGGTCTCCCGCGCCAGGCGTTTGGATGGCACGGAATTCGCCGCCGAACTGTCTGTAGGTGCGGCCAGAAGCGATACCGGCCCGATTCACATCGCCTATATCCGCGATATTTCCCGCCGCCGTGAAGCCGAGCGGGCCATTGTGGAGGCGCGCGACAAGGCGCTGGCCGCTGACCGTGCGAAATCCGACTTTCTGGCGGTCATGAGCCATGAAATGCGCACCCCGCTGAATGGTGTGATCGGCGTCTTGCAAATCCTGCAGGAAACCGGCCTAACCGACGAGCAGCAACGGCTTGTCGGTCTGGCGGAAAATGCCAGTGAAATCCTGCTGCACCACGTCAATGATGTTCTGGACATTGCGCGCATTGAAGCGGGGACGCTGCATTTTGCAGAGGAGCCGCTCGATGTACCGGCTCTGGCCGGGGACGTTGTGGACCTGTGCCAGCCCGACGCGCGCAATAGCGATACCACGATCCGGTTGCAGGCCGATCTTCGTGATCAGCCTTTGCTCAGCGACCCGGTGCGCCTGCGCCAGATCCTGCTGAACCTGATCAGCAATGCGGTAAAATTCAGCCCGGGCGGCCATGTGACCGTATCGATCACCGAAAAAAGGCGTCCCGGAGGCCGCCCCATCGTCAAACTGATTGTCGCGGATGACGGGATTGGCATTGATCTGGCGGATCAGCAGCGGATTTTCGACGACTTCGTGACACTGGATCCCTCGTTTAATCGCCCCGCTATGGGCGTCGGGCTGGGGCTGGGAATTACGCGACGGCTTATTGAGGGGATGGGCGGCAATATAAAATTGGCCAGCGCTCCGGGTGAGGGCAGCGTGTTCACGGTGGAACTGCCCATGCAGATCGCCCCGGCGGCGACTGAACTGCAACCTGTCGCCACGCGCGGGGCAGACAATGCCGGGCAGGGCGCTGCCGTTCTGGTTGTTGAAGACAATGACACCAACCGGCTTATTGTCAGCCATATGCTCGCCCAACAGGACTGTGTGGTGGTTGAGGCCGCAAATGGCACCGAAGGCATTCGGCTTGCAAACGCGCGCCGTTTCGACCTCATCCTGATGGATGTCAGCATGCCGGGCGTTGACGGGATAGAGGCGACCAAAGCGATCAAGAGCGCGGGAGGCGCATCCACCCGCACGCCGATCATCGGCCTGACGGCCCATACCTCCTTTCAAAAAAGGCAGGTGCATGAGAAGGCGGGCTTTGACGGCTGCCTGTTAAAACCGCTGCGCCGGGACAAATTGATGGAAATCCTTGCCGGGCTTTCGGACCCAGGCTGGAACACATGGCAGGCGGACGCGGCGGATATCAATATCGCCGCAGGTGAATGGTTCGACCCCGATATATTTGGCGAACTGGCCGGGATTTTGCCCGCAGAAACGCTTGCAGCCCGAATCAACATGTTTTCAGCGGAACTCGCCGCCGGTCTGCGGGATATCGAGATGCACATGCGCAATGATCAGCGCCGCGCCGCCGCAGAGACAGCACATCGAATGGTGGGCACGGCAGCGTTTCTCGGAGCACATAAACTGGAAAAGGCCCTGCGCGAGATCGAGGCGTCCCTCGAGACGCAGGCAAGTGACCAGGTTGCCAGCCAGTGCGCAGCCGTCGCCGATATTGCAGCCAACACATTCGTGGCGTTACGGCGCTGCCTGAGAGCCGGGACGCAGGAGCGACGGGCGGACACTGCAACGGCATAAATATTTCGACCATCCAGTACGTTCAGTATTGATTGAACAAAGCGAACGCAGTACAGGTTGCGCGAAGGGACGCCATATGAACGATGCTGCGGACAAGTTTATCGAGAAAATGGGCCTGGTCAGCCAGGGCGAGGGTGGGCCGCGTATTGCCGGGCGCATATTCGGCCTGATGATTGTTGAGGGGCGTGCCTTCAGCCTGCAGGAAATTGCGGAACGGCTGGAAATCAGCAAGGCCAGCGCCAGCACCAATGCGCGCCTGCTTGCCAACAGGGGCGTTTTGCGTCTGACCAGCCGGAAAGGCGTGCGTCAGGATTTCTACGAGCTTGTGCCTGATCCATATCGTCAGATGATCCAGACGGTCAGCGAGGGCATGGCCAGTATTGCCACAGAGATTGCCGAAGCCGAGGCGGACTTTCCCGAGGATGAAAGTGGCGCAAAGACGCGGGTGCGGGAACTTGTTGCATTTTATCGGGAAACCGCCGACGTTTTCGCGGCATGGGCCGCCAAGTCACAACCAGGCAGTAAGCCGCGGTAGTATTTTAATGCCTTCCAACCATCCATGATTGGGCCATTCACATGAATGCAGATGCAAATTCTCCGGATACCCGCAAAGATGATGATGGCAAGCCGGACTGGGCCATGAATGCCCGCGAGCGCGAAAACGCAGAGCGTCGCGCCAAGGGCCTGCCGGTTAAAAGGCGGCGCTGGCCCCTGATTGTGGCGGCGCTGATTGTGTTGGCAATTGTCGGCTGGATTGTTTTCGCCCCGAAACCGGCACCAGAGCCCGAGGTTGCGGGCCTCGAAACACCAACAGTCATGCAGCTCAACGGGATGGAGGTGACAACCATTGCCCGCCAGAATCTTGAGCAGACGATCAAGGTGAGCGGTGCCCTCAAACCGAGTGTGCAATCGCAATTGTCGTCACAGGTTTCTGGCCGTATCGATACCGTCGCCGTGCGGCCCGGTGACAGCGTTGCCAAGGGTGATCTGCTGGCGCAGGTGGATGTGGAGAACCTGACCATCCAGCTGGCGCAGCAAAAAAGCACAGCCGATGCGACAAGGGCCCAGCTTGAGCTGGCCCGCAGCCAACTCGCCCGTACCCGCACCTTGTCCGAACGGGGCCTCTCCTCCGATTCCGTGCTCGAACAGGGGCAATCCAATGTGGATGCGCTTGCCGCCAATCTTGCCGCACAGGAAGGCCAGATTGAAGCCGCAGAGATATCCCTCGCCAATGCCACGATTACCGCGCCGTTTGATGGTGTGGTGGCGACCCGCATGGTGGAGCCGGGACAGCTCGTGTCCACCGGTGCCGCGATTTTGACGCTGGTTGATCTGGCCCGCATGGAAATGCAGGCCATTGTGCCGGTTGGCGCGGGCACGCGGGTGAAACCCGGACAGCGCGTCTACATCAAGGTTGATGGCATTGACGGGGCGCAGTTTGAGGGCGTGGTCGACCGTATAAACCCCGTGGCGCTGGAAGGCACGCGCGCGCTGCCGGTCTATGTCATGATCGACAATGCCGATCAGCAGCTGCGCGGCGGCATGTTTGCCACCGGCCAGATTGTTGTTGCCGAGCGTGAAGATGGTCTGGCGGTTCCCGCACTTGCCCTGCGCGAGGACCCCGGCGGGACCTATGTGCTCAAAATCGCCGATGGCCAACTGGTGCGCCAGAGCGTGACCAGCGACCAGCAATGGGCGGGTGGCCGGCTGGCCGGCATTACCGAGGGCCTTGTCGAAGGCGATGTGATTGTCAGCGCCTCCCTGCCTGAATTGCGCGCGGGCGACGCCGTGCAGGTCGTTGGGGAATAGAGATGTTTCTCACCAAAATCAGCGTCGATCACCCCGTCTTTGCCACCATGATCATGGTGGCGTTATTGGTGTTTGGTATTTACTCCTACCAGCGGCTGCCGATCGAGCAATTGCCCGATATCGACCTGCCAGTTGTCGCGGTCGTGGTTTCCTATCCCGGTGCCTCGCCCGAAGCGGTTGAGAATGATGTGGTCAAACCCATCGAGGATGCGGTCAACACCATCAATGGTATCGATAGCATCCAGTCCACCGCCCAGTCGGGGCAGGCGATGGTGATCATCCTGTTTGACATGGAGATCAACTCCGCCGATGCCGCCCAGGGCGTACGCGACCGGCTGGCGACGATCAGCGCCGGTTTCCCCACAAATGCCAAGGACCCCCAGATCCTGCGGTTCGATCCGGGTGAATTGCCGGTCATGTCTCTGGCTGTGAGTGCCGATAACCTTTCGGCCCGGGACCTGACCAGCCTGACCGAAGATGTCATTTCGCCAAAACTGTCGGTTATTCAGGGTGTGGGGCGCGCGACCGTTGTGGGCGGGGTGCCGCGTCAGCTCAACGTGCTGATCGATCCTGACAGGTTGAATGCCTTTGATATTGGCGTCGCGCAGGTGACCGCCGCCATCCGTCAGGAAAACCAGAACCTGCCCGCAGGTTCTATCGAGGAGGGTCTCAAGGTTCAGGCGATCCAGATTGAGGGCCGCATTGAGCAGGCGCGCGAATTCCTCGATATCATCATCACCCGTCAGGGCGGCCAGCCCGTGCGGCTGGGCGATGTGGCGACAATCGAACTGGGGCAGGCGGACACCTCCAGCCTGGCACTGCTCAATGGCGAGCGGGCCCTGGCGGTCGATGTTGTCAAAACCCAAGGGGCGAACACCGTGGGCGTCGCCCGCGAGATCCGCAAGGCAATCGCCGAGCTCGAAGAGCGCGAATTGCCCGAGGGCGTGCATATCGAGATTGTGCGGGACAATGCCGCCCCGGTGGAGCAGTCCTTTCATGCAGTGCAGAACATGTTGATCGAGGGGGCGGCGCTTGCCGTGCTGATCGTTTTCCTGTTTCTCAGTTCATGGCGTTCAACGGTCATTACCGGCCTGACCCTGCCGATCTCGATTATCGGCACAATGATCGCGCTTTATTTCCTTGGCTTCACGTTGAACATGATGACCCTGATGGCGCTTTCGCTGGCGGTCGGGCTGCTGATTGATGATGCCATTGTGGTGCGCGAAAATATCATGCGGCACCTGCATATGGGCAAGAGCCATCGCCGGGCCGCGCTTGAGGGTACCGATGAAATCGGCCTTGCCGTGCTGGCAACCACATTCTCCATTGTTGCGGTGTTTTTGCCGGTGGCGTTCATGGATGGCATTCTGGGCCGCTTCTTTCTCCAGTTTGGCGTCACCGTTTCGGTGGCGGTGCTGATCTCGCTGTTTGTCGCCTTCACCCTCGATCCGATGATGTCCAGTGTCTGGTATGATCCGGCAGCGGAACCCGACGCCAAACGCGGGCCGCTGGGGCGTCTGGTGATGCAGTTCGACCGGTTTTTTGAATGGGTCACCAGGGGTTATCGCCGCTTGCTGCGGCTGAGTTTGAAGTTTCGGAAATCCACGCTGGCGATTGCCCTGGCGGCGCTTCTGGGCAGTTTTGCGCTGTTCCCGCTGGTGGGCGTGGAATTCGCACCGGCGGTTGATAATGGCGAGTTCCAGATTGATCTGGAATCACCGGTCGGCTCCTCGATCGATTACACCGCCAGCAAGGTCCGTCAGGTCAATGACGTGCTGATGGGTTTTCCCGAGGTGGAGGGCACCTATGCCACGGTCAATACGCAAGGGGGCAGCCAGAATGGCGCGACGGTGGTTGTGACCATGGTCCATTCCGAGGAACGCGACCGCTCGCCGCAGGATATGACGGTGCCGGTACGCGCGGCACTGAAACAGATACCCGGCATCACCTATAATGTCGGTGCGGCCGGTGGTTTTGGCGGCGTCTCCGCGCCCGTGCAGGTGCAGATCTATGGCGATGATTTTGTCATTCTGGAACGGCTCGCCAGACAGCTTTCCGCCAAGCTTGAGCAAATTGACGGGCTGGCCGATGTCGAAACCAGCCTCAACAGCGCCCAGCCGGTGCTCGGCGTGCGTATCAATCGCGATGCCGCCAGCGATCTGGGCGTCAGCCTCAACCAGATCGGGGCCACGCTGCGCCCGATGCTGGGGGGTGAAGAGGTGACGGACTGGACCACGCCCGATGGCGACAATTACACGGTTGTGGTCCGTCTGCCAGAATATGCCCGCGATGACGTGACGGCCCTTGGCAGCCTGCCCATTTCCCAAAGCGGGGCGACGGGCAGCCAGTCCACCGTCCGGCTGGATCAGGTCGCCGAAATCGTGCGCTCAACCGGCCCCTCGGAAATCTCCCGGCTGGATCTTGCCCGCCAGATCAGCGTGAGCGCCAATCTGGCCGGGGCCGCGCTGGGTGATGTAATGGGCGATGTGCAAAAAGCCGTCGATTCCCTGAGCGTGCCCACGGGCTATCGCGTGGGGGCCGGGGGTGATGCCGAGCAGTTGAACGAGACCATCGGTGCCGCAGGCTCGGCATTGCTGCTGGCGGTCATCTTCATCTATCTCGTTCTCGCCTCACAGTTTGGCAGTTTCCTGCAACCCGTTGCGATCATGTTCGCTTTGCCGCTGGCGCTGATTGGGGTCATGCTGGGGCTGCTGGTGGGGGGCAGTACACTGAACATGTATTCCATGATCGGTTTTATCATGCTGATGGGCCTTGTGGTGAAGAATGCCATCCTGCTGGTCGATAATGCCAACCAGCACCGGCGGGAGGGAATCAATCTGTTCGATTCTCTGGTTGAAGCCGGCGTTACCCGGTTCCGCCCGATCATCATGACCACACTCGCCATGATCTTCGGCATGCTGCCACTGGCGCTCAATATCCACGAGGGCAGCGGGCAGAATGCGCCCATGGCCCATGCGGTGATTGGCGGCCTGCTCAGCTCGACCGTATTGACGCTGGTGGTGGTGCCGGTGGTGCTGACTTATGTCGACAGTTTCGCCAGGTTTTCCCGCCGATTTCTGCCCAAGGCACCAACGGATCATGAAGCTGACAGCGAGACGCAACCGGCGGCGCACTAGCCGCCCGGCATATCCGGTTGCGGTGGCACGCTGGCGCTATTCGCCGATCAGTGTCACCGCGTCCAGCCGCACAAAATGCGCACCTGCACGCTTGAGCGCCACAAGGCCCCGGGCAATGCCTTCGCCCGCCGCGCGGGTGGGCTGGTTGATATGGGCGATGACCACATCGCCATCCCGGGCGCTGCGTATCCGTTGTTCCGCGGTGTCCGCCGAAGCGCTGGCCCCGTAATCGGCATTGAGTGAAAACCCGGCAATGGCATAGCCGAGCGACTGGATCAGCGGGATTGCATCGGGACTGTAAAGCGCCGTGGCCCCGCGATACCAGCGCGGGCGGGGCGCGCCAGCCGCCATGAGCGCCGCTTCGCCGCCCGAGACCTCATCGGCAATGGCCTGAGGCGTGCCCGCCGGGGTGATGCCGTAGACCTTCTCGGTGCCGAGGACGGGCGGAATATGCTCTGCACCATGATTTTCGATCTGGAACAGGTCAGGATGCGCGAGGAACTGGGCAAATGTATCGGGATTGGCCGCCAGCCAGCGGGCGGTGACAAATAAAGTCACCGGAATGTGCTCGGCAATCAGAACATCGAGAATGCGATGATCAATGCCGCCGGAACAGGCATCGAGTGTGATTGCAATGCCGCGCGGCCCGGAATCGCCCGCCGCAATGCGCAGGCCCGGTTCAAGCGGTTTGTCATTTTTTTCAGCAAAGGCAACGCCTGTTACGGCCGTCAGCGCGAGTGCGGAGGTGTGCAGGAGCAGCGTGCGGCGTGTGGGGAAAGCAAAACGTTTATCGGTCGGCATTGAGGCTCCAATCCGGATAACTCAGCGATAAAAAATATAAAAATAATCGCATGAATATAACGCGCGCGTGTCGGTGACATCTACATTGAACAAATTTAGTTCACGTGTTCCTATAGGGTCGTCAATTAACGGAGTCGCACCAATGCTTTATTTGCTTTTGGGAATTCTCGTTTTCTTTGGCGTGCATGTCGTGCGCATGCTGAAGCCGGATTTCAGAAACCGGCAAATTGAGGCTTTGGGCGAGGGGCCCTGGAAAGGCATGTATTCGGCGGCATCGCTGGCGGGCCTTGCCCTGATCGTTTGGGGCTGGATGCAGTATCGTGAAGAAGCGCCGATCTTCTATTTTCCGCCCGACTGGAGCCGGCATATCGCCGCGCTGCTGGTGCTGGGGGCCTTTATTCTCAATTTTGCCGCCTATATGCCCACGGGCCGTATCAAGGCCGCTGTCGGCCACCCGTTTCTGCTCGCGGTCATTCTCTGGTCGATTGCCCATCTGCTCGCCAATGGTGATCTCGCCTCGTTGATGGTCTTTGGTTCGTTTCTGATCTATGCGCTCTGGAACCGGGTCGCCGTCGCCGCCCGGCCCGAACCTGCGCCCGCCTTTGTCTCGATCAAGGGGGATATTCTGGCGGTTGTGATTGGCGTGATCACCTATGTGATTTTCGCGCTTTGGCTGCACCGCTGGCTGTTCGGTGTCGCCCCGATGGGGTGAGACGGGCGGTAAATCCAGCGGTTTGACGTGCGCGCAGCACGGGCTCAATTGCAAATCATGCAGCACATCACTATTGTGCGCCGAAATCGATGCGCCAATGATCTTGCAGTGTGTGCTGGATCGATAGAAAATAGCGTAAATACAACAATTTAGAGTGCCAGCGGTCCATAAATGTCAGAAGAAACAATTTTCACGGAAGTCGACGAGGAACTGCGCCGGGAGCGGATGCGCTCCATTTGGCGCCGTGTGGCCCCTTATGTGATCGGTGCTGCCGTGGCCATTGTGCTGCTCGTGGCCGGCAATGAGGGCTGGAGCTGGTGGCAAAAGTCGAACGCGGCGCGCTCGTCTGACCAGTTCTATACCGCTGTCGAACTGGCCGAGGCCGGCGACGTTGCCGCTGCCGAGGAAGCCCTCAATACGGTCATCGCCGAGGGCAGTGGCCAATACCCGCTGCTGGCCCGGTTCCGCCAGGCCGCACTATTGGCCAGTGACGGGCAGACTGAGGAAGCCGTCGCAGCTTATGACGCGCTCTCCACCGATTTGCCTGATCAGCGCATGCGCGCCCTGGCACTGGTCCTGGCCGCCAACCTTCTGGTTGATGCTGGTGATGTTGGTGCTGTGCAGTCGCGTATCTCGGGATTGCTGGCACCGGAAGATCCGATGCGCAATTCAGCACGCGAAGCGCTGGGCCTGACCCAGTATGCGGCGGGTGATATCGATGCGGCGCGGGCGACCTTTGAAGAGATCATTGCCGATCCCACGGGATCGATGGAAACGCTTAGCCGTATTCAGCTCTATTTGGCGCAGCTGATTGCCGAGGGGGCCGCTGATCCGGCACCTGTGGCGGCACCCGATACCGCCGCAAGCGAAGCCACGCCTGCCGAATAGGGCCATTGCCCTGACCGCGCCACAAGGATAACGCCGATGAGCGTCACTGTAGCTATTGTCGGCCGGCCCAATGTTGGCAAGTCGACGCTGTTTAATCGTCTCGTCGGGCGCAAGATTGCGCTTGTCGATGACACACCGGGCGTCACCCGCGACCGCCGCGAGGCGGAAGGCCGGATTTCCGAACTGCGTTTTCGCCTGCTCGATACGGCAGGTTTCGAAGATGTGAGCGATGACAGCCTGGAGGCGCGCATGCGCCTGCAAACGGAAGCGGCAATTGCCGAGGCCGAAGTCATCCTGTTCATGATTGATGCCCGCGCTGGCGTCACCCCGCTTGATGAGCGCTTTGCCCAGCTGCTGCGCAAGGCCAACAAGCGCGTTCACCTGATTGCCAACAAGGCAGAAGGCAAGGCAGCGCAGGCCGGGCTGATGGAAGCCTTCTCGCTTGGCTTTGGCGAACCGGTGCCCCTGTCTGCCGAACATGGCGAGGGACTGGGCGATCTCTACAATATCGTTGCCGAAGCCGTGGAAGCGGTTGAAACGGGTGCCGCCGAACTGGTCACCGACCGGATGCCGGAAATCAATGTCGATGTGACGGACGAGGTGGATGGTGATGAAGAGGAACTGCGCTGGAACCCCAGCCGCTTTCTCAATGTTGCAATCGTCGGCCGGCCCAATGCCGGGAAATCGACACTGATCAACCGGCTGGTTGGCGAAGAGCGTCTGCTCACTGGCCCGGAAGCGGGGATTACCCGCGATTCCATTCTGGTGCCCTGGGAATGGGAAGGGCGGGTGATCAATCTGGTTGATACCGCCGGTATCCGCCGCCGCGCCCGCGTGCAGCAAAAGCTGGAAAAGCTGGCCGTCTCGGATTCGCTGCGCTCGATCCAGTATGCTGAAATCGTTGTGCTGATGCTCGATGCGACCATGCCGTTTGAAAAGCAGGACCTGCAGCTTGCCTCACTGGTTGAGCGCGAGGGCCGGGCGCTGATCATTGCGGTCAACAAATGGGATCTGGTGGAAGACAAGTCGGCAACGCTGGCCCATCTCAAGGAGGCCTGCACACGGCTGTTGCCGCAGATGCGCGGCATTCCGCTGGTGACCCTGTCCGGCCTCAAGGGCACGAATATTCCCCGGTTGATGGATGCGATTTTCGAGATTGAAAAGGTCTGGAACGCCCGCATTTCCACAGCAAGGCTCAACCGCTGGCTGACCGGCATGGTGGAAGGGCATCCGCCCCCCGCCGTTTCCGGCCGCCGCCTCAAGCTGCGCTATATCACCCAGGCCAAATCACGCCCGCCCAGTTTCGTGGTGTTCTGTTCGCGCCCCGATGCCCTGCCGACAGCCTATCAGCGCTATATCGTCAACGGCTTGCGCGAAACGTTTGACCTGCCGGGTGCGCCGATCCGGCTCTGGGTGCGCGGCGGCGACAACCCCTTTGCCCCCAAGGGCCGCAAGAAATAGCAGTGAGACACGACGCACGCGCGGTGAAAACATCGCGCGAACCGGCGCATGCGGCCTGACGGGACGGCTAAAACCCGCTAGAATTCGGGCGATTCCCCGCTAGGTCAGGCCCGCATGCAGCAAACTCACGCGCTTCTTAAATCCGTATTTGGCTATGATAGTTTCCGGGCGGGACAGCAGGACATTGTTGAGGCCATTTTGGGTGGCAATGACGTGCTGGCCATCATGCCAACCGGGGGCGGCAAATCGCTGTGCTATCAATTGCCCGCGCTGCGCCGGGAAGGGGTGACGCTGGTCATCTCGCCGCTGATTGCGCTGATGCGCGATCAGGTGGCCTATCTCAAGCAAAACGGCATTGCCGCCGGAGCCTTGAACTCGAACTCTTCGGAAGAAGAGCGCGACGAGATTTTTGCCGCCCTGCGGGAGAACCGGCTAAAGTTGCTGTATATGGCACCGGAACGCTTAAGCAGCGCCAATGCCATTCTCGCCCATGCCAATATCACCATGCTGGCCATCGATGAGGCCCATTGTGTCAGCCAGTGGGGTCATGATTTCCGCCCCGACTACCTGCGCATTGGCGAATTGCGCGAAGCGCTGGGCAATCCCCAAATTGCGGCTTTTACGGCGACTGCCGACACGGAAACCCGCAAGGAGATCATTGCCAAACTGTTCGCCGCGCCGCCGCGCGAATTTCTGCATGGCTTTGACCGGCCCAACCTGTTTCTGGCGTTCGGCCCCAAAAGTGGTTCGCGCAGCCAGATCGCCGATTTTGCCGCCAAACATGCCGGGCAATCGGGCATTGTTTATTGTGCCTCGCGCCGCAAGGTTGAGGACCTCGCCGCGTATCTGGTCGCGAAGGGCTTTAACGCCTTGCCCTATCATGCTGGATTGCCAACAGAAACGCGTCAGGAAAATCAGGACCGGTTCTCGAACGAGGACGGCGTGATCATGACGGCAACAGTTGCCTTTGGCATGGGGGTGGACAAGCCGGATGTACGCTTTGTCGCCCATGCCGACCTGCCAGCGACCGTTGAAAGCTATTATCAGGAGATCGGCCGTGCCGGGCGCGACGGGCTGCCCGCGAGCACGCTGACGCTTTATGGCGTGGATGACATCAAGCTGCGCCGTCGCCAGATCGATGAAGGCGATGCGCCGGTCGAGCGCAAGCGCGCCGACCATTTGCGGCTCAATGCCCTGCTGGCTATTGCCGAAGCCCCTGTGTGCCGCCGGCAGACGCTTCTGGCCTATTTCAACGAAGCCAGCCCGCCTTGCGGCAATTGCGATTTGTGCAAATCTCCGCCGGAAATGATTGAGGGCACGGTGCCGGCGCAAAAGGCGCTTTCGGCAGTCGCGCGGACCGGTGAGCGGTTCGGGCTGGAACACCTGATTGCCATTCTGTGTGGCGATGCGACCGAACGGGTGGTTGAACTGGGTCACGACCAATTGCCGACATTTGGTATCGGCACCGAATTTGACAAGGGGCAATGGCGCGGCGTCTTCCGCCAGATCTATGCCGCCGGGCTTGCCGCTGTTGATCCGGCCTTTGGAGGCTGGCGGATGACGGAAGAGGGCTGGGAATTGCTGCGCGGCAAGCGCGATTTCCATATCCGGCGCGATACCCTGAAAGTGGCCCGCGCGCGGCGCGGCAGCAGTGCGCCGGCAGAACTGGACGAGGCGGATGCGCCATTGCTGACAGCGTTGAAGGCCAAGCGCCGCGAGCTGGCCGCCGAAGCGGGCGTGCCTGCCTATGTAATTTTCGCCGACCGCACCCTGATCGACATGGCCGCCAAGCGCCCGCGCGACAGCCATGCCATGACCGAAATACACGGTGTGGGCGAACGCAAGCTGGAACGGTTCGGCGCGGCATTTCTGGCGGTGATCGCCGAGGCATGAGAAGCATGGGGAGAGGGGGCAGCCTGATGGGTTGTCACCTCCCACCTGTCGTCACCCTCGGGCTTGACCCGAGGGCCCATGATCCCTGGTTGATACACGTCGACGGGCGGGTCAGTGCACCCAACGCCCGGCAGTCTCCCCGGGCACGATCGTATGGGTGCTCGGGTCAAGCCCGAGCATGACGATATGGGTTCGGAACAACTCTCCAGCCTGCAAAAAAATCGGCGCCGCATGGAAAACCATGCAGACGCCGATCATATCGAAATTTTTGAGCCTGCTGGTTTAGATCACAACCAGCTTGGTGCCGATCGGCACGCGGGCATGCAAATCGATAATGTCCTGCTGCAACAGGCGGACGCAGCCACTTGATACGGCTTTACCGATGGACGTTTCGTCCGGGTTGCCGTGAATGCGGTAAAGCGTGTCGCGGCCATCCTGGAAGATGTAGAGCGCACGGGCACCGAGCGGGTTTTCGAGACCGGGTGCCATGCCATTGCGGTATTCTTCCAGCTCGGGCTGACGTTCGATCATCTCGGCGGGCGGCGTCCATGTCGGCCATTCGCGTTTCAGCGCGATATAGCCGCGGCCGGACCATGAAAAGCCCTCGCGGCCAAGACCGACGCCATAGCGCAGGGCCTTGCCGTTTTCCTGAACCAGATAAAGGAAACGGTCCGCCGTGCTGATGACGATTGTGCCCGGGCGTTCACCGGTGGGGTCATCGACGACCTGGCGATAATATTTAGGGTCGAGCCGGCGCAGGTTTACGGCAGGCAGCGGAAACCGCTCATTGGGCATTGCTGCATACATGCGCTGATATTCATCAGGAATAGGCGCTTCATAAACGCGCGGCACCCGGCGCTGCGTGGGAGCGCAAGCGGTCAGTGCGAGCACAGCCATACTCGATCCCAGCGCCAGGAAGCGGCGCCGGCTGGGGTTAGTCAAAGAATTCATAGTCATTATTCCACGCAAAATTCAGGGTTTCACAGGCTCGGCAGCGAGGTGGGGGGTAAAGACTGAAACAGCCTCCGGGGACACAACCAACCGGCAGGACGATCGCTCGCCATGCACGAATCATATCCCAACGGTAGCCCCGCTTCATGACACCCTGCCAATCACAACAACGCGAGAACAGGCGAAAGGATGCATCGCTAATGCGAATTTATCCCGAGTGTGACCTAAAGTCCTAACCCGTGGGGTTAAATCGCAGTAAGTGACTTGTCCGCCATGTTGAACATCTGCCCGTTGGCATTGTGTTCAGGACTGATCATGTCGACCAGGAAGGGCGCAATTTCTGCCGGGGCGGGCAGGGTATCCGGATCTTCGCCCGGCATGGCCTTGGCCCGCATCGCCGTGCGCACCGGGCCGGGATTGAACAGATTGGTCTGAACGCTGGTATTGGCCATTTCGCCTGAATAGCTTTTGATCATGGCATCGAGCGCCGCCTTGCTCGCCGCATAAAGCCCCCAGAAGGGCTTCGCGCTTTTGGCGGCACCCGAGGAGACAAATACCGCCTTGCCCGCTGCCGACTGACGCAACAAGGCGTCCATGGAGCGCAACAGGCGATAATTGGCGGTGACATTGACCGCGAGGGTTTTCTCGAACTCCTTGGGCGCGATATGGGCGACAGGCATCAAAACGCCGAGCATGCCGGCATTGCCGATCAGCCCGTCGAGCCGTCCCCAGCGTTCAAAAATCGCCGCGCCAAGCCGGTCGATGGCATCGTAATCGGTCAAATCGAGGGGCACCAGGGTCGTGGCGCCGCCCATGGCCTGAATGGCGTCATCGAGATCTTCAAGACCGCCAACGGTGCGCGCGACCGCAATCACATGCGCACCGCGCCGGGCGGCTTCCAGCGCTGTGGCATAGCCAATGCCACGTGATGCCCCTGTGATGAGCACAACTTTATCGGTCAGGTCTTGTTTGTTGGTCACGTTTTAGCCGGCCTCTTTGAGCAGCGAAAGCTTGTTACGGTCATTCCGGTCAGCGCCGGACAGGTCAGTCAGTGCCGTGGGATAGTTGCCGGTGAAATAGTGATCGGTGAACTGCGGCGCTTCATTGTTGCGCGGGCTGCCGCCCACGGCGTCATAAAGCCCGTCGATGGAGAGAAACTCAAGCGAATCCACGCCGATATATTGTCGCATGGCCTCAAGGTTCGGATACTGATTGGCCAGCAGTTTCTCCGGGTCGGGCGTGTCGATGCCATAATAGTCGGAATGGGTGATCATCGGGCTGGCGACGCGCATATGCACTTCCTTGGCCCCGGCTTCCCGGATCATCTGGACGATCTTGAGCGAGGTGGTGCCGCGCACAATGCTGTCATCGACCAGCACAACCCGCTTGCCGTTGATCTGCTCGCGATTGGCCGAATGCTTCAACCGGACACCCAGCGCCCGGATATGCTGGGTCGGCTCAATAAAGGTCCGGCCCACATAATGGTTGCGGATAATGCCGTATTCGAACGGAATGCCGCTTTCCTGACTGAAGCCCAGCGCCGCCGGCGTGCCACCATCGGGGACGGGCACGACCACGTCAGCCTCAAGCGGGGATTCCTTGGCGAGATTGATGCCCATGCGCTTGCGGGCCGTATAGACACTGCGGCCGCCAACGATTGAATCGGGCCGGGCGAAATAGACATATTCAAACAGGCAGAGCCGCTCGCGTTTCTGCTCGAACGGCTTGAACGAGCGCACGCTGATCGACCCATCAGACTGCACTTCGCAAACGATGACTTCGCCGCTCTCCACATCGCGCACGAACTTCGCGCCGATAATGTCCAGCGCACAGGTTTCCGAGGCAAAAATAGGCTTGCCGTCAAGATCGCCAAGAACCAGGGGTCGAATGCCGTTGGGATCGCGCGCGCCAATCAGCTTGGTGCGGGTGAGGGCGACCATGGAATAGGCACCTTCCACATGGCTGAGCGCATCAACAAACCGTTCCGCAGAATCCTTTTTCTGCGAGCGGGCAATAAGGTGCAGCACAACTTCTGTATCTGATGTGGATTGGCAAATAGCGCCGGTGGCAATCAGATGTCGGCGCAAGGTGAGGCCATTGGTCAGATTACCGTTATGCGCAATGGCAATGCCGCCAACTTCCAGTTCGGCAAACAGGGGCTGCACATTGCGCAACACGGTCTCGCCTGTCGTGGAATAGCGCACATGCCCCATAGCGGCAGCGCCGGGCAGTTTCGCCAGGGTTGCCGGGTTGGTGTAATGATCGCCAACAAGGCCCATGGTGCGTTCTGAATGAAACTGCTGGCCGTCAAAGCTGACAATGCCCGCCGCTTCCTGCCCGCGATGCTGGAGGGCATGCAAACCCAGAGCGGTCAGTGCAGCGCCATCCTCGTGCCCGAGAATGCCAAACACGCCACACTCTTCGCGCAGCGTGTCACCTTCCATGTCCAGCCAGAGAGAGTTGTTTTCCCGCGTCACCGGTGGATTGCTATCCGTCAATTGCCTGTCACCCTTTGCCAATGGTTTCAGGCCGAACCCATGGTTCAGCCTGTTGTTGCCGCAAACAGAAAATATCGCACCCGCGGTGCCGGTTACAATGTCTGAAGCCCGACTTCACCTGCATCGGTACCTTCTTCAGCCGGCACATCGATCGCCGGTTCAGGATCATCGCTCAGGAAACCGCTCACGGCCTGTTCCAGATCGTCCGGTAACACGCGTATCAGGCTTTCTCCAAGGGACGCAAGAGGCGGCACGGTGCGCGAACCATCAACAAACTGCCCAAGCCCGCCCCACTGGAGCCATTGACCGAGCACCACAATCACCACGGCGATCAGTATGCCGCGCAAGCCGCCGAAGACGAAACCAAGGGTTCTGTCGAGCGGGCCAATCTTTGAATCAACGACAAAATCGGCGATTCGCATGGTGATGAGGTGCAGAACGATCAGCGAGACAATGAAGCTGAGAACGATGGTGGCGATATCTGCCACGATCTCTTCGCGGATATAACCGCGCGCAATTTCAGGGTGATAATGCCACATCCATACGGCAATGGCGGCAGAGCCGGCCCATGTTGCCAGTGACAGCACTTCGCGTGTCAGGCCGCGCGCCGTCGCCAGTATTGCGGAAATCAGGACGAGGATACCGACAATAACGTCGAATGCGGTTAGCATGAGTGGGCTATCCCTTGAACTTTCAATCAAGTGCACCGTTTAGCGGCTTCCGGCCGAATAGCCAAGCATGCACACAGGTTCAATCTGCCAACATGCACTGGTTTTGGGGCTTGAAGTGCAAATTGGCCACAGATCATGGTGCCGAAATCGCTGAACAGACAATGATTTTGAATAATTGCGTCAATCTTCCGATGGCTCCTGCGGCGGTGGCGCGCTGGCGGCAATCCGGCCCACCAGTTCGCTGAGGCTGGAGAATTCGTGCAAACGAAGGGTTTCGCTGCCATCGCTCTTGGCGATCCGGCCGGTATAGGCGGATGCAAAACCAAGCTTGCCCGATTCCCGCAAGCGGAGCGCCGCGTGTGATACAGGCCGCACACCGCCCGAGAGGCTGATTTCGCCAAAATAGACCGCGTCCGAGGGCAAGGGCGCGTTGGTCAGCGACGAGATCAGCGCGGCGGCAACCGCCAGATCTGCGGCAGGTTCATTGATTTTGAGACCGCCGGCAACATTGAGATAAATGTCATTCGCGCCAATGCGGACACCGCAACGTGTTTCCAGAACGGCCAGAACCATGGAGAGGCGGGACGAATCCCAGCCGACCACCGCCCGGCGCGGTGTGCCCAGCGGTGAAGGGGCGACCAAAGCCTGAATTTCCACCAGCACCGGGCGGGTGCCCTCCATCCCGGCGAAAACAGCCGAACCGGTGGCATCCTCGTCGCGTTGATCGAGAAACAGGGCCGAGGGGTTCCCCACCTCGGTCAGCCCGTCCTGGGTCATCTCGAACACACCGATCTCGTCGGTGGCCCCATAGCGGTTCTTGACCCCGCGCAAAATGCGGAACGTGTGACTGGCATCACCCTCGAAATACAAAACCGCATCGACCATGTGTTCGACGACGCGGGGCCCGGCAATCTGCCCGTCCTTGGTGACATGCCCCACAAGAACAACGGCGGCACCGGTTTTTTTGGCAAACCGGGTGAGTGCCTGCGCACTGGTGCGCACCTGCGTCACGGTGCCGGGGGCGCTTTCCACACGATCGGTCCACAAGGTCTGGATGGAATCGATGATGACCAGATGGGGCGTGTCGCCCTGCTGCAAGGTTGCCAGAATGGTTTCGACATTGGTTTCGCTTGCCAGCAATACCGGGCTGTCGGCCAGTCCCAGCCGCTGGGCCCGTAACCGCACCTGCGCCACAGCTTCCTCGCCCGAGACATAAATGACGCGCTTGCCGCTATTGGCCAAGGCCGCCGCTGCCTGCAACAGCATGGTCGACTTGCCGATGCCCGGATCGCCACCCACAAGAAGCGCCGACCCCACGACAAAACCACCGCCGGTGACCCGGTCAAGCTCGCCAATGCCGGTGACAATGCGGGCTGCATCTTCGCTTTCGCCCGAAAGGCTGGAGAGCGGGGCCGGGCGGCCTGCCGCAATCGCGGTCTTGGGACCGCCGCCCACGCCGCCATCGACCACTTCTTCAACAATCGTGTTCCATTCGCCACAGCTCTCGCAGCGCCCCGTCCAGCGGGACGAGACGGCGCCGCACGCCTGACAGACAAAAGAGGACCGCCGCTTTGCCATTAGCCGCCCGTATTCGGGGCAGGGGGGCTGATATAGGCGCGCTTGTAGCGGCCCTTGAGATTGGTCAGCATTTCATAGCCGATAGTGCCGCCGGGATCAGCCTGACCGTCAACGGTGATGGTCTTGCCAAGCACTTCCATCATATCGCCCGGCTTTGGCGCGGCATCACCCAGATCGGTGACATCCACAGCGACCGTATCCATCGAGACCCGCCCGATCAGCGGCGCGATCCGGTTGTTAAACACGGCCCGGCCACCCTGACGGGTATTGGTGCTGGAAAGGGAGCGCAGGAACCCGTCGCCATACCCGATGGCCAGAATGGCAATCCGGCTGTCACGGTCAAGCGTGTAACCGGCGCCATAGCCAACGGTTTCGCCGGTCTTGCCGTCGTGCACCTGCAATACAGGCACTTCCAGCTTGACGACCGGCGCCATGGGGTTTTTGCGGCCATTGACGGCGCGGCCCCCGAAAAGGGCGATGCCGGGCCGCACCATCTGGAAATGGTTTTCGCGGCTGATCATCGTGCCGGCGGAATTGGCAAGGGACGCGGGAATGCCGGGGAACTGGGCCAGGATCGACTGGAACAGCGCCAGCTGGGTCCGGTTCTTCTCGTGGCTGGGTTGGTCCGCACAGGCCAGATGGCTCATGATCATTTGTGGCATATAGCCAAATTCATCGAGCCGGTCGCGGACCTGATCGGATTCCTGCAGGCGGACGCCGAGCCGGTTCATGCCGGTATCGAATTGCAGGGCCGCCGGGAATGCCTCATTGGCGCTGACGCAATGGGCCAGCCATTCATCGAGCATTTCGATGGAGGCCAGAACGGGCATGAGCCGCTCTTTTTCATAAATGCGCGCGGCACCGGGATAGAGACCGTTGAGCACAAAGATATGCGCTTCCGGCAATTGCTGGCGCAGGGCCACCGCCTCATCAGGCGTTGCCACGAAAAAGAACCGTGCCCCCGCGCCAAAAAGCGCCATGCTGGTGGGGATGAGGCCCGTGCCATAGGCATCGGATTTAACCACGGCCCCGGTCAGTGCCCGCGCACTGATGGCGTCGAGCGCCCGCCAGTTTTTGACAATGGCACCCAGATCGATGGTGAGACGGCCGCCCAGACCTGTGGGAGAAGATACGGCCATGCCTATTCCATACGTTCCGGAAGGTAGTCGGATTTGGCGAGGTTCGAGAAGCGCGTGAACTGGGCCTCGAACGACAGCTGAATAGTGCCGGTGGGGCCGTGACGCTGCTTGCCGATGATGACATCGGCGCGCCCGTGAACCAGATCCATCTCACCCTGCCATTGCAAATGCTCGGGCGAACCTTCCTTGGGCTCCTTGTTCTTCAGATAATATTCGTCGCGATAAACGAACAGCACGACGTCAGCGTCCTGCTCGATCGAGCCGGATTCACGCAAATCGGCGAGCTGGGGCCGCTTGTCGTCGCGGTTTTCCACCTGACGGCTCAGCTGGGAAAGCGCAATGATCGGCACTTCAAGTTCCTTGGCCAGGGCCTTGAGACCGGTGGTGATTTCGGTCAGTTCCTGCACGCGGTTGTCAGAGCGTTTCGAGGAACCGGACAGCAACTGCAAATAGTCGATGATCAGCAGGTCGAGACCCTTTTGCCGCTTCAGGCGGCGGGCGCGCGCCATCAACTGCGCAATGTTCAAACCACCGGTGTCATCGATAAACAGCGGCACCTGGCTCATCAGGTTGGAGGTGTCGACAAGTTTGGAGAACTGGCTTTCGTGAATATTACCGCGCCGGATATCCGATGAGGAAATTTCAGCCTGTTCGGCCAGAATACGTGTCGCCAGCTGTTCGGCGCTCATTTCGAGCGAGAAGAACCCCACACAGCCGCCATTGACGGTTTTCATGTGCCCGTCAGGCGTCGGCTCTGCCTTGTAGGCGCGTGCCACGTTGAAGGCGATATTGGTCGCCAGCGAGGTTTTGCCCATGGCGGGACGGGCGGCGAGAATAATCAGATCCGACCGCTGCAAACCGCCCATGAGGCGATCCAGATCGGTCAGCCCGGTGGCTGTGCCCGATAGCGAACCATCGCGGTGATAGGCTTCGCCGGCCATTTCGATGGCATCGCGCAATGCGGCGTTGAAACCCTGAAAGCCGCCATCGTAACGCCCGCGTTCTGCCAGATCGAACAAATGCTTTTCCGCATCCTCAATCTGCTTTTCGGGCGTTGAATCCACATCGGCGCTATAGGCCGTCTCAACCATTTCCTCGCCAACAAGGATCAGGGAGCGGCGAATAGCCAGATCATAGATCGACCGGCCATAGTCAAAGGCATTGAGAACGGTCGTCGCTTCGGCGGCCAGCCGGGCCAGATAATGCGACATGGTGACGTCAACGACCAGTTCGTCAGGCAGAAAGGTCTTGGCGGTGATCGGTGTGGCGGTTTTGCCGGCACGAATGATCTTGCCGCAGACCTCGTAGATTTCCCGATGGATCGGTTCGTAGAAATGTTCGCCTTCGAGAAAGTCTGAAACCCGGTAAAACGCTTCGTTATTGACCAGAATCGCGCCCAATAGCGCCTGTTCGGCTTCCACATTATGCGGTGCAAGGCGATATTCTTGTTCTTCCTGCGGACGGAGCTGCCGTACCTCGGCCATGTTTTTCCTCGGGGTAGTCTGTTCATGTCCTGTTAAGCACAAGGTGCCGATTCACGCGACTCAATCCGGACACTTCGGCGCCATGTTAACAACAGCGGGGATAAACGGAACCGTAAACAAATAAAAGGCCGGGATTGCTCCCGGCCTCTTGAACTCAATCCGGGAAAAACGCGGCTTACGCGTCTTCCTGCCGTTCGGTTTCTTCGCCGTCGACAACGGCTTCGGCATCATCTGCCTCGGCTGCGTCTTCTGCGGCAACTTCTTCCTGCTCAGGCTCATCATCGTCAAAGCTGAACACGGTCATGTCTTCACCCTTGGCCTGACGCTCGGCTTCATCGGTGGAGCGGGCCACGTTGACGTTGACGTTGATTTCAACTTCAGCGTGCAGGTTGAGGGCAATCGGATGAATGCCAACGGTCTTGATCGGTGCAGCGAGGTCTACCTGGCTACGCAGAACCTGGAAGCCATCGGCAACCAGCGCTTCAGCGATATCCCGCGAGGAAACCGAACCGTAAAGCTGGCCGTTTTCACCAGCCTGACGGACCATGACAACGCTGTGGCCATTGAGGCCGGCGGCAATGCCTGCGGCTTCGTTGCGGCGTTCTTCGTTGCGCTTTTCGATCGTTGCGCGTTCGGCTTCGAAACGGGCGCGGTTGGCCTGGGTGGCGCGCAATGCCTTGCCCTGGGGCAGAAGGAAATTGCGGGCATAGCCGTTTTTGACGACAACTTCGTCACCGATCGAGCCATAGCGGCCGACGCGTTCAAGCAGAATAACTTTCATTGCATATACTCCAATGCTGTCCCATCACCATGATGGTTAGAAGCGACGGACCACCCGTCGCTCCAACGTGTCTCCCGAAAGGGGAGAATCCGGTTGCTTAAGCGACCAGATAGGCCAGAAGGCCGAGAAAGCGGGCGCGCTTGATGGCACGGGCCAGTTCACGCTGCTTCTTTGCAGAAACGGCCGTGATGCGGCTCGGCACGATCTTGCCGCGCTCGGAGACATAGCGCTGCAGCAAGCGCACGTCTTTGTAATCGATGGTCGGTGCGCCTTCGCCTGAAAACGGGCAGGTCTTGCGGCGACGCTGGAAAGGCCGGCGGGCCTGGGTCGTGGTGAGATCTTTAATAGCCATGGGTCAATTACTCCTAGAACCGGCGCGGGCCACGGGGGCCGCGATCGCCACCGGGACGGTCGTCACGGTCGCGCTTCTGCATCATTACCGAGGGGCCTTCTTCAAGCGCATCGACACGGATGGTCATGAAGCGCAGCACATCTTCATTGATACGCATGTGGCGTTCCATTTCGGCAACCGCTGTGTGCGGTGCGTCAATGTTCAGCAGCGTGTAATGTGCCTTGCGGTTTTTGTTGATTTTGTAGGAGAGGGTTTTGACACCCCAATATTCGGTCTTGGTGACCTTGCCACCATTATTGCCGAGAAGTTCGGTATAGGTTGCGGTCAATTCCTCAACCTGCTGGGCGGAGACATCCTGCCGCGCCATAAAGATATGCTCGTAATAAGCCATAAAACGCCTTTCTTACGTTTCGGGTCTCGATAAACATTCACCGGCGCGGAGCCTCTTTGAAGCCGGAAAGGCGTCAAAGCAGTCTTGCAAAGAGCGGGAACACGGGAGGCCGGATCATGTTTCTAAGACCCTATTGGCGCAAACCAACCCTCCGTTCAGCCCCCGGCCAAACGAATGTTGCGTGGTCATTAGAGCCAAAAGCGCCGGACTGCAAGCTATTTTGCGGTTTCAGGCGGGCTTTCCTGAACCGAATCTGAACAGCGAATTCGGAAAGGGTTCAATCGCACTCTGGCAAAACCGGTTCAGCATTGAAATTGAGAACGCGATTTGAAGAGGCCCCGAGATGAAATTGTCGAAAATCATCACCACCGCAATCCTGTTGTCCGGCCTGACGGCCATGCCGGTTCAGGCGGATGAACTTACCCCTTATGGCACCTGGCAGACCAAGGGCGGCGAATCCCGTTATGAAGTCATGCCCTGCGGCGAGACAAAAATCTGCGCCAAGCTGACCTGGTTACGTGCCGATGCCCGCACCGAGGAAAACCTGCAATATTTGAACAAATATGTCGTCAAGGGCGCGGTCGCCTCGGCCCCGAACAAATGGCGCGGCACCGTCCATTATGACGGTCAGAAAATCGGCGGCAGCGTGACCCTGGTCAACCAGAACGCACTGCGCCTGCAGGGTTGCCAGCTGATTTTCTGCAAATCACTCGAATTCAAACGGATCTAGAGCGTTCAGCTTACCACCGTGATTTTCTCTGCCGCGCGGGTGACCCCGGTATAGAGCCAGCGCTGGGCATCCTCGCGGAAGACATGGCTTTCGTCGAACAGATAGACATTGTCCCACTGGCTGCCCTGCGCCTTGTGCACGGTGAGGCAGTAACCGAAGGTGAATTCGTCATATTGCCGGCGCACGGCCCAGGCCATTGCTTCTTCACCGCCGGTGAAGAAATCCCGATGGGTCGTGACCTTGGCCTCGGTCATGGTGCCGCCGATATCCTCGGCGGCAAGCTGCAATTGCATTTTGCCCGTATTCTTGCGGGTGACGTCGGTCACAATCCAGATTTGCCCATTGAGCAGCTTTTTGCGCGGGTTGTTGCGCAGGCAGACGACCCGGTCGCCAATTGTCGGTTGCAGGGCTGGAAGCTTGAGTAATTCGCGAATCCGGTTGTTGTAGTGCAGTCGTGTCTTGTTGCGGCCAACCAGCACCTGATCGGCGGCCAGAACATCATTCTGGTTCACCTCGGCTTTGCTGATGACCCGTGATTCGCCGTAATCGCCATGTTCGAGCCGGCGGCCCTCGCGGATATCGAGCGACATGCGCACAATCGGGTTGTCGCGCGCCTGCCTGTGAATTTCAGTCAGCATCAGATCGGGCTCGACCTCGGTAAAAAAGCCTGTGCCCTGAACCGGGGGGAGCTGAAAGGGGTCCCCGAGCACCAGCACCTTCGTGCCGAACGACAGCAGGTCGCGCCCCAGCGCCTCGTCCACCATCGAGACTTCGTCAATGACGATCAGGTCTGCGGTGGCGGCGGGGGATTCAGGGTCGAGGGCGAATTGCGGTTCGCCTTCCTTGTCGTCGATAGTGGAATAGATCAGGCTGTGGATCGTGCTGGCGCCCTTACAGCCGCGTTTGCGCATCACAAGGGCTGCCTTGCCGGTAAAGGCGGCATAGCGCACGGATTTCAGGTCACCGGCCAGATGGCGTGCAAGGGTTGATTTGCCGGTGCCAGCCCAGCCGAACAGGCGAAATACCTGCGCGCCCTGCGGATCTTTCAACCAGTCGGATACGGCCTTGAGGGCGGCATCCTGCTGACCTGACCATTTTATTTCCGCCACAGAGCCTCCACGCGCTGGCAAGGCCGTTCGGCCGGTTTTCCATACATATCGAGGGCCCTTGCTTGACTCTGTTTGCCGTAACAGGCAATCCCCCGCGGCTATCTTGCGACGCGCTTGATCACAGCTTACCCTGCGAACAGGCGCTGCGCGGCAGCAAATGAAACAATCAGCTTGGTGGACACTTAATGACCAAACGCGCATTCGTTTTTCCCGGCCAGGGCAGTCAGGTCGTCGGTATGGGCAAGGCCCTGGCCGATGCATTTCCCACAGCACAGGCCATTTTCGACGAGATTGACGATGCTCTGGGGCAAAAACTCTCGACGATCATGTTTGAAGGACCGAATGAAACCCTGTTGCTGACGGAGAATGCCCAGCCGGCACTGATGGCCGTTTCCATGGCGGTTGTGCGCGTACTTGGGGAAAAGGGTGTAAATCTCGCCGGGAACGCCGCTTATGTTGCAGGGCACTCGCTGGGCGAATATTCCGCCCTTTGCGCCGCCGGGACATTTTCGGTCGCGGATGCGGCGCGTTTGCTCAAGATTCGCGGCAAAGCCATGCAACAGGCAGTACCGGTGGGCCAGGGCGCCATGGCGGCGCTTCTGGGGCTGGAATTCGCGGTTGTCGCGGAAATTGCCGCTGAAGCCGGGCAGGGCGAGGTTTGCGATGTCGCAAATGACAACGCACCGGGCCAGGTTGTGGTCTCTGGCACGCTTGCTGCCGTGGAGCGGGCCGTTGAACTGGCCAAGGCGCGCGGTGCCAAGCGGGCATTGCTGTTACCGGTGAGTGCACCCTTTCATTGTGCGCTGATGGCCCCGGCCGCAGACGCCATGCAACAGGCGCTTGCCGATGTTGCAATGCAGGCACCTGCCGTGCCGCTGGTTGCAAATGTTCTGGCGCGCCCGATATCTGAACCGGATGAAATCCGGCGTCGCCTGGTTGAGCAGGTCACCGGCATGGTGCGCTGGACTGAAAGTGTTGCCTGGCTCACAGGGGAGGGCGAAGTGACCGAACTGGTGGAACTGGGCACCGGCAAGGTGCTTACCGGTCTTGCCAAGCGTATTAATGCAGAGGCCAGCGCCACAGCGATCGGCCTGCCTGAAGCCATTGAAAATTTTGCCGCCGAACTGGCCGGTTCCCAAGAATAAAGAGGATATGACATGTTCGATCTGAGCGGAAAAAAGGCGCTGGTGACAGGCGCAAGCGGCGGTATCGGCCGCGAAATCGCCACTGCGCTTTCAGCGGCAGGCGCGGAAGTTTCCCTGAGTGGTACCCGCGTTGAGGCGCTTGAAGCGACAGCTGCGGCGCTGACCGGCAAAAGCCACATTCTGCCCTGCAAGCTGAATGATCTGGAAGCGGTGGACCGTTTGGTGCCGCAGGCGGAAGAGGCCATGGGCGGTCTCGATATTCTGATCAACAATGCCGGTGTGACGCGGGACAATTTGTTCATGCGCATGAAGGACGCGGAATGGGATGAAGTGATCGCGGTCAATCTGACTGCAAGCTTTCATCTGTGCCGGGCGGCCCTGCGCGGCATGATGAAGCAGCGCTATGGCCGTATTATCGGTATTTCATCTGTTGTTGGGGTGACCGGCAATCCGGGCCAGGGCAATTATGCCGCCTCCAAGGCCGGCATGATCGGCATGACCAAATCACTGGCCCATGAGGTTGCGTCGCGCAATATCACCGCGAACACCATTGCGCCGGGCTTTATCGGTTCTGCCATGACCGATGAGCTGAACGACAAGCAGCGTGAGGCCATTTTGGGCAAGATTCCGGCCGGGCGGCTGGGGAGTGCCGCAGAAGTTGCCGCCTGTGCGGTTTTCCTTGCCAGTGAAGAGGCTGGCTATGTTACCGGGCAGACGCTGAACATTAATGGCGGCATGGCCATGATATAGGGTATATTACCCTTGAACCGGCTTCTGCCAGTTCCGCTGCGGCCCATTGAGGCCTTAGCGGGTTAAAACTGGCGGAAACGGTGGTTTGGCGATATGGCCAAGCTCGAAAAAGTGTGTTAGTGGCGCGCTCAATGTGCGCATGAGAGTGTCTTGTGAGTGCAAAGAAACCCGCTAAAGTGCGGTGAACTACAAAGCTTGTGCATTGACACAGAAACAGGCTTTGCGGCTTAAAGTTAGAACAAATCAGTTCGTTGAAAAGGAAACATACCATGAGCGACATCGCAGATCGCGTACGTAAGATCGTTGTCGAGCACCTCAATGTTGAGGCGGAAAAGGTCACGGAGAAGGCCAGCTTTATCGATGATCTCGGCGCAGATTCGCTCGATCAGGTCGAACTCGTAATGGCATTCGAAGAGGAATTCTCGGTTGAGATCCCTGACGATGCTGCTGAAGGCATCCAGACCTTTGGTGACGCTGTAGGGTTTCTGACAAAAGCGACCGCATAAGTTCTCTGGGAACTTCTGGAGGCACTATGCAACTGCGGCGGGTTGTTGTCACTGGCATGGGTATCGTCAGCCCTTTGGGCTGCGGTATCGAACCGGTTTGGTCAAACATACTCGCAGCCAAAAGCGGTGCAGTTCGCGTAGACGATTTTGAAGTAGACGATCTGGCTTGCCAGATCGCCTGCCGCATTCCCCTAGGCGAGAAATCCGAGGGGCGGTTCAATCCAGATGACTGGATGGAACCCAAGGAACAGCGCAAGGTCGATCCATTTATCGTCTTTGCGATGGCCGCTGCAGATCAGGCGATTGCCGATAGCGGCATTGATCTTTCAAAAACCGAGGATCAGGAGCGGGCGGGCGTGCTCATCGGCTCCGGCATTGGCGGTATCGGGGGCATTTATGATGCCGCGATCACGCTTTATGAAAAAGGTCCGCGCCGGGTGAGCCCGTTCTTTATTCCGGGCCGCCTGATCAATCTTGCCTCCGGGCATGTCTCTATCCGCCACAAACTGAAAGGCCCCAACCATTCCGTGGTGACGGCCTGTTCCACCGGTGCCCATGCACTGGGCGACGCAGCGCGGCTTATCGCCTTCGGCGATGCCGATGTCATGGTCGCGGGCGGCACAGAATCACCGGTCAACCGGCTGTCATTGGCGGGCTTTGCCGCCTGCAAGGCGCTGTCGACCGGATTTAATGATGACCCCACACGGGCATCGCGCCCCTATGACAAGGCCCGCGACGGTTTTGTCATGGGTGAGGGCGCCGGTGTTGTCGTGCTTGAGGAATATGAGCACGCCAAGGCGCGCGGGGCGAAAATATATGGTGAAGTCATCGGCTATGGCCTCTCCGGCGATGCCTATCACATCACCGCCCCGGCAGCGGATGGCGATGGCGGTTTCCGCTGCATGTCCGCGGCAATCAAGCGGGCTGGTATCGAAGCCTCCGATATTGATTATATCAACGCCCATGGCACCTCGACCCCTCTGGGTGACGAGATCGAACTGGGGGCGGTGACCCGGCTTCTGGGCGATGCGGCGGGCAAGGTTGTCATGTCCTCGACCAAATCGGCAATCGGGCATCTGTTGGGTGCTGCGGGGGCTGTGGAGGCCATCTTCTCGCTATTGGCCATGCGTGACAATATTGCGCCGCCGACGATCAATCTGGATAATCCCTCGGTCGATACCGAGGTTAATCTGGCACCGAACCAGCCGGTGAAGAAAGAAATCAACACCGTTCTGTCCAATTCGTTCGGATTCGGCGGCACGAATGCGACACTGATCTTTCGCACGGCCGACTGACCGGCTGTTGCACCGCACCGCCAGGGGCTGAAAAAGTGCCTGCCGCGGGGTCAATAAGTTGTGGCTGTACCACGTAAATCTCTTGTTTTTGCCGCATTCATTGGGACAATTGAGCCCTCTATTCCAATACGTACCGGTTCATGAAAAAAACAAAAAACAGACGCCGCCGCAACGGCCTCGTCGAAATTGTAAATGGCGCGCTGTCCTTGCTCGTTCTCGGCATTGTCGTCGTCGTCGGGCTCTTTTTCTATGGTGCGCATACGTTTTATGCCGACGGCAAACTTGCAGAAGAGACGCAATTTCAGGTGCAGCGCGGCACCGGATTGTCGACCATTGCCGGGCAGCTTGAAGACGCCGGCATTGTGTCCAATCGCTGGGTTTTCCAGTTCGGTACGTTGACGCAAAAGAAGGAACGGGCGCTGAAAGCCGGTGAATACCGGATCGCCAAGGGTTCCTCCATGGCCGAGGTGCTCAAGGAACTGACAGAGGGCACCCCGATCACCTATTCGGTGACCATTCCCGAAGGGTTCACGACCTGGCAGGTGATCGAGCGGGTAAATGCTGACAGCAATCTGTCGGGCGAAATCACGCTCCAGCCGGCAGAAGGGGCCTTGTTGCCGGATACATATGTTTATGAACGCGGAGACGAGCGGGATAGCATTATCAAACGTATGCAGGACGCCCAGACGGAAGCGCTGGCGGAAATATGGGAGAGCCGGCAACCCGACCTGCCGGTGGAAACCCCTGAGGAACTGGTTATTCTCGCCTCCATCGTCGAGAAAGAGACCGGCATTGCCAGCGAACGACCCGAAGTGGCTGCCGTTTTCATCAACCGGCTCAATTTCAACATGCGCCTGCAATCTGATCCCACCACGATCTACGGCATCACAAACGGGCAGGGGCCGCTTGGGCGGGGATTGAAGCGTTCAGAGCTGGAAGCCGAGACCCCGTATAATACTTATAAAATTGCAGGCCTGCCCGCCGGACCGATCGCCAATCCGGGGATTGAGGCCATGCGCGCTGTGGCGAATCCGGCGGAAAGCAAATCCCTTTATTTCGTAGCCGCTGGCGCAAATCCGTCTGAAGGCCATCTTTTCGCCCCCTCTTATGATGAACATCGCAAGAATGTGGCGCTCTATCGCAAGGCCTTGAAGGAGGCTGCGGCCCAGGAAGAGGCCGAGGCAGAGGCCGCACGGGACCTGCTTGAGGCAGAAGCCGCGGCCAAGGCGGGTCAGGACACATCGGCCAGCGAGACGGCCAATTAAAGTGACCGGGGCTGCACCTCCGGCTTGGAGGCGAGGCTTGGCCGAACATTCGGAAGACGAAGGATGAGACAAATGACCCATCCCCTGGCGTCGATGACGGGTTATGCCCGTGCGGGCGGGGCGGCCCTTGGCTGCCGATTTCAGATAGAAATCAAATCCGTCAATTCACGCGGTCTGGACGTGCGGATGCGCCTGGCCCCCGGCCTCGACGCGCTTGAGCCTGAACTGCGCCGGCGCATTGGCGATACGCTGGCGCGCGGTGCCGTGTCCCTGTCGATTTCCTTGCAACGTGACGGCGCGGGCCGTGAAGTTGTTATCAACCAGCAGGCGCTGGGGGCTGTTCTGGATGCCCTTGATGCATTGGCCGGGCGGGTGGAGGCAGATCGCCCGCGTCTCGATGGTGTGCTCGCCCTGCAAGGCGTGCTGGAGACCCGCGAAACCTCGATGACAGCGGAGGCCGAGGAAAACCTGCACGCAATGATACTGGAGCAGGTGGATATCTGCCTTGATGATCTGGTCGCATCGCGACGCACCGAAGGCGACCGCCTGACCAATGTCCTGATATCGCGGATTGAGGAAATTGAGGCGCTGACCAAACAGGCGGAAGAGCACCCCTCGCGCAGCCGCGAGGCGATTCTGGCGCGTTTGCGCGAACAGGTTGCCGATCTGGATGTGGCCGGCTCCGGCCTTTCCGAGGAACGGCTACATCAGGAAGCGATGCTGCTGGCCACCAAGGCCGATATCCGCGAGGAGCTTGACCGGCTGACCGCCCATATCAAGTCGGCCCGGCAATTGATCGCCAATGGCGGACCGGTGGGCCGCAAGCTCGATTTTCTTTCACAGGAGTTTAACCGGGAAGCCAATACACTCTGTTCCAAATCGAACGCCGTTGATTTGACCGCAATCGGGCTTGACCTGAAGGCCGTCATCGATCAATTGCGGGAGCAGGTGCAAAATATAGAATAGGTTTGGAGCTTGGCCATGAATTTTGAACGTCGCGGTGTGATGCTGGTCATCGCTTCGCCGTCCGGTGCCGGCAAAACGTCCATCTCCCGAACCATTCTGGCCCAGGACGACAATATCGCGCTGTCCGTCTCTGTAACCACGCGTCCGCGCCGTACGAGCGAGATGGATGGGGTCCATTATCATTTCATCACCCCGGCCGGGTTTGAATCGATGCGCCGCAATGATGAATTGCTGGAATGGGCCGAAGTGCATGGGAATTTTTACGGCACACCAAAGGCGCAGGTGGAAGAACAGATCGCGGCAGGCCGTGACATTCTGTTTGATATCGACTGGCAGGGCACCCAGCAGCTGACCAAGAAATGCCGTCCGGATATGGTGACGGTTTTCATTCTGCCCCCGACCATTGCTGAATTGAAATACCGGCTTGAGCACCGGGCGCAGGACAGTGACGAAGTGATCAACCGCCGCCTCATCAATGCGCGCGAGGAAATGGCCCATTGGGACGAGTATGATTATGTGCTGGTCAATGACGATCTTGAGAAGAGTTGCAACGATGTGAGCGCCATTCTGGCGGCATCGCGTCTCTGGCGGCGTCGGCAGGCGGGTATCGGTGATTTCGTCACCGGGCTGCAGCAACAGATCGACGCGCTGCAGACCTCAAAAACCTGACGCTATTTCAAGCCGAAAAGAAACACGGCTGGCGGCACCAATGCCCCGGCAATGGTGATCACGGAAATAACCCAAAAGGGTACGCTGCGCGGTGCCAGAGCCAACGTGATCACGCGGGTGCAGATGCCGGCTGCCAAGCCCCAGAAGGCTATGGCGTAAAACACCTTTTCAACGGCCAATGACAGGCCGCCGGTTTCATTGAGCTTGAAGACAAGCAGCCAAATCCCGAAGGCCAGACCAATCGCGCCGATGACGGACAGGCGGCGCCACCCCGGCATGAACACGGGCAAGAGGAATGGCCCCAGATAGAGCGCGGCAAGAAGGAAATGCTTACTTTCCATGCCGCGTGACCGCTTGGGCCAGTTCGAGAAATGTCGCAACGGGGAGTTCTTCAGCTCGTTCCGTGCCTTTGAGACCGGCTGCCGTCAACAGTTCTTCCACCGGGATGCCAAGGCCCTTGAGGCTTTGCCGGATCATTTTGCGGCGTTGCCCGAAGGCGGCGCGGGTCACATTTTCCAGCACCTTGACCGGAATGGTCTCATCCACAATGCGGGGCTGCAGATGGACGATGGATGAGGTCACCTTGGGTGGCGGGGTAAAGGCGCTGCGATCCACGTTGAATGCGATATGAGCCTGGGTGCGCCAACCGGCCAATACGCCCAGCCGCCCATAGACCTTGCCGCCGGGTGTGGCGCAGATGCGTTCTGCCACTTCCTTTTGGAACATCAGGGTCAAGCTGTCGAAATAGGGTGGCCATGGATCGCTGGTCAGCCAGCCGGTCAGCAGGGGCGTGGCAATATTATAGGGCAGGTTGGCAACGATCTTGACCGGACGACCGTCAGCAAGCGCCCGATAGTCGATTTCCAGCGCATCGGCGGCGATGACCTCGAGCCGGTCCGGATAGGCCGCGGCTATTTCAGCCAGCGCGGGCAGGGCGCGATCATCCCGTTCAATGGCAATGACCTTTTCCGCGCCTTCCGCCAGCAATGCCCGGGTAAGCCCGCCGGGGCCGGGGCCGACTTCAATCACCGTACAGCCTTCAAGCCGGCCGGCCGCGCGCGCGATTCGTGCGGTGAGGTTGAGATCGAGCAGAAAATTCTGCCCCAGTTCTTTTTTTGCCTGCAGCCCGTGCGTGGCAATGACATCGCGTAGCGGCGGTAATCCGTCAATCTGGCTCATGCAGCAGGCCTCGATGCCATCTGCTGGGCCAAACGGATCGCTGCGAGCATGCTGGACGTCGATGCGCTGCCGGTACCTGCCAGATCGAGCGCTGTGCCGTGATCTGGCGATGTACGCACAATGGGCAGCCCCAGGGTGACATTGACGCCTGCATCAAAGGCGACGGTCTTGATCGGTATAAGCGCCTGATCGTGATACATCGCGATCACAACGTCATATTTGCGCCAGTGCGGCGGATAGAACAATGTGTCGGCGGAAAGCGGGCCGACGGCGTCCACACCGTCTGCCTGCAATTCGGCAATGGCCGGGCCAATGATATCGCGCTCCTCAATCCCGATTGTGCCGTCCTCTCCCGCATGCGGGTTGAGGCCGGCAATCGCCAGTTTGGGTTTGCTGATACCGAAGCGGGTCTTTAAGTCCGTTGCGACAATCCGGGCCGTATCGAGAATACGCTCCCGGCTTATCATGGGTGCGACGTCTTTGAGCGGCACGTGGATTGTCATGGGCACTGTGCGCAAATCCTCATGCGCCAGCATCATGACAGGCATGGGGGTCACACCATCTGCCTGACAAAGCGCTGCCAGATATTCGGTATGGCCGGGATGGGTGAACCCGGCACCATAAAGCGCGGCCTTGTGGATGGGGGCGGTCACCAATGCGCTGCATTTGTGCGACCCGATATCGGCAACGGCACGGGCAATCGCCTCGATCACCACAGGGGCTGCCGTTTCATCCAGTTTGCCGGGAAGATCCTCGACCGCGCCCGCAATATCAACGACAGGCAGTTGGGTGGCAAAGATTTCACCGGCCTTGTCCGGGGTGCAGGCCGCAATATCGATCTGAAGGCCAAGCCGTTTGGCGCGGGCCCGCAAAAACGGGACCGCGCCATAAACGATAAAGACGGGCAGATTGAGCGCCTGACGCTGGGCATAAAGCTGCAGGATCAGGTCTGGTCCGATGCCTGCCGGTTCGCCCATGGAAAGCGCCAGAGGCAGTTGCGCGCGCTCAACCATGACAGCGGCCTAACGATAGGTGATGGCGGCGCGTTCTTTCAGCCGTACAAGATAATCGGAGGCTTCGTCCTGAAGCTTTTCTGTGCCTTGTTCCTGACGCAGCTCGCTTTTGAGGAAGGTCAGATCGCGTGCGCTGGATTTGGAGCAAACGGCGAGCATGGACACGCCCGATTCTGAGACGCGTGGCTTGGTAATGCCCCCGTTCTGCAACCCGGCCAGTTCCTTGGCAATCGGATCGGGCAGTTGGGTCGCATGACGGCGGCCCACGTCGATTACAGCGGCATCGGTGTATGAGAGCGAGAGATCGACAGCACTGTCGCAACCCTGAAAGCTTTTGCGATACTGATTGGCCTGCGCAGTCCGTTTGGAGGCCGAGGTTTTCGAACCCTTGGGGATGATGAACAGGATTTCCTTGAGCATGTAATCATAGCTCGAGCTGTCATCCAGCGCGCCAGCGGCCTTCTGGTCCAGTTCCAGATCGGAAATCTGCACCCGCGGCACAACTGCGGTCTGGGTAATGGCCTGCCAGGCAAGTCCGGCCTTCAGGCGGTCCTTGAGCGTTTGCACGTTCACGCCGCTGGCTCTCAGAATCTGATTCAGCTTGTCGACACTGACCCGCAGGTTACGGGCGACGCCAAGATAACCCTCGGTGATCTGCTTGTCTGTAACGGTGATCTTTAAACGCTCGGCTTCCTGCAGCTTGAGCGCTTCTTCCACCAGTTCGTCCGACGCCATCTGGAGGCGCGCGCTGTTGGAACTGCCGCGTCCTTCAAGGCGCAACAAGCCCGCGCGCAGCGAGATCTGCGTGTCGGTGATGAGTGTGCCATTGACGGTGACGCGCACTGCATCCGCCCGGGCCGGCGCGGTGAAGCTGCCTGCCAGCAGCAGCATTGCAGAAATCGCGAAGATAAAACGCGTAAACTTCATTTCTTGCCTCGGCATATTTTGTTCAACTTAAGCGTATGCGAAAAAATTGCGGCCAAAATCAGTTTGTACCAGCGTTTCCTCGCTTAAGGATAGGGTCTGTCTTTTGCGCGAAATCCCGTCAGAAACTATAGCCAGAGCCATCCGGGCTCTTCAACTGGAAGGAAATCTTGTAGCTTTGCGAAGCGGGATTGAACGCTTCTGCGCCCGACGCGGTGTAGATGCCGCTGATCGAGAAATAGCCGTCATCATAGGTGAGCGAGGCTGAACGGCCGAGAAATTCGCCATTGGTCATGTCAAAACCAACTGACGCTTTCGCATACCAGTACTCATAAACCGGCACACGCAGGGAACCACCGATATCCTGCTGGTCGGTTGGGGCGCCGAGTAACGGATCGGCCGCGGCGAAGGCGTAGTCAAGCGTCGCTGACCACTCCTGATACTTGACCGTGCCGGTCAGCGCCGTGCGCTTGATCCTGATGTCGCTGGGGTCAAGCTGCACTTTTGCGCCAAAACTGAAATACTCGTTTACCGCACCCTGAACGCCGGCAACGATATAGGAACTGGTGTTGCCGAGGCCCGAACTGGTGCCGGTCTGGGCCGTGTCGCTGATGCCAAGGGCATTGACGCCGCCGAGATGGAAAGACTGTCCGGCCATGAAATCGAGATAGCTGCCATCTTCGAAGTTAGCCAGATAATGCGCGCCGATATTGGTGCGCAATCCGGTTTCCTGCCGGTCGCTGCCCGAGAAGCGATTGAAACTGAACAGATTGGTGTCATCGAACACAAAGCTTTGCGCATCGTCATTGGTGATGCCAACCGCGGTCTGATCACTGCCACGATAAACAATCTGCGCAATCGGCTCGATGATATGCGTTGAACCGCCATCAACTGCGACAAAGGGATAGCGCATGTCGAGCGCGGCAATCGGCGTCAGGTTATAGAGTTCCCGGGCATTCGGGTCGAGCGCACTGCCGCCATCATAATGCGCGAAGTCGGCGCGCAGCCCGGCATAGGGCGTGAGCAGGACGCCGGCAGAAGTGGTCCATTGTTTGGTCCAGCCCGCCTCCAGCGTGCCGTGCTGCTTGTTCTCCGCATAACCCTCGACATAGGTGACACCATTTGCGGTCGCCACGCTATCGGCGGCGCGGCGCGCATTGAGCAGGCTACCCGATACATTGACCTGGCCCATATCGTCATCAAGCTGCTGAACGTGCTCGATCCGTGCAACGGGCAGGGCGAGCGCCTGTTCGTCCTGATCAGCCTGTGTTGCTTCACCCAGAACAACGAATTCCTGCACACGTATATCGGCAAAAGTCTGCGGAGTGAGGTATTCGGCATAAATCTGGTTGATCGAAGATTTGCGCGTCGGCAACAGGTAATGGCTCAGATAGGCACGGTCGGAAAGGATCGAATAGTCGGTGCCGATTGTCCATTCTTTGCTGGGGGTGAATTTGGTGCTGGTTTGAATGGCGCCGCGCCATTCGCTGTCCCCAACCGTGCCGGCAAAGGCACTGCGGTCCATCTGGTAAAGGCCAGAGGCGGTGACGGAATATTCGCCCATCCCTTGCAGCCGATGGTCGACAGTGCCGCTCAACAAGCCACCCTGACGCGACAGCAGCATGGGCGTCAGCGTGATGTCGACGTCGCGGCCATAGGCGTAAAAATACGGGAACTCGAGTTTCAGGCCGATCCGCTCGCTATAGGCATAGGTGGGCAGACGAAAACCCTTGGCGCGCGGGTTTGAGGGGTCGGGCAGTCGGACCCATGGCAGCCAGGCAACGGGCACGCCGAGAATTTCAAGAATTGGCTGATCCATATCGATCAGCTCGTTATCCTTGTCATAGATCATGCGTTCGGTGCGAATGCGCCAGCCGATCCGTTTGCCATTGGCGTCAATACAGGTGCCGCAGGGCGCGTAGGTGCCATTCTCCAGAATGGTGACGTCGTCTTCATCATGATCCGTTGCGGTCGAGGTGACCATCGCGCCATTCTTGGCGACCATGACCATCGACTGCAGCACAGCCAGCTTGAAATTGCCGGTGATGTTGACCTGACCGGAGGAATATTCATTCCCGTCCGGGTCACGCATGACCACATTGCCGATCAGTTCGACGTCCTGTGTTTTCTGATTGTAGATCAGACGGTCCGCTGTCGCGTAATAGCCGTTATAGGCCATGCCGACCTGGCCGCTGGCGGTGACAACACCATTTCTGTCCTGGGAAAGATAATCCGCCTCGATTGAGGCCTTGCCGTCGCCCGGCGCCGGAACACGGTCAAAAAAGCCATCGGGCAGAAGGGTGAGGGCAAAAGCGGGCGCGCTGGCGGTGAGGCAGGCGAACAGAGCCGCGCTGGCCAAAGCCTGCCGCAGTGCTGATTTCAAACCTGTCTCGCGGCGTCGACGCATTACGCTCGCCCATCCTCTTTGTGCAGCAATACCGTCAAACCAATGACGATCGCCACGATCGCTGGCCCCCAGGCTGCGAATGTGGGATCCAGAACGCCGGCAGACCCAGCCCGGTCGGCCATCTCGGTAATCACAAACACAACAAACCCCAGTACGATACCGTACAATATCGTACTGCCATATGAACCTGTCCTTCGATAACCGGCAGTAAATGCAAAAGCAATTAACAATGACCCAATTAGCAGGGCTGGAAGGGCTAAAAGTTTTGCATAACGCATTTCTGCCGCAGCCCGGGCCACCGGATCGGACAAACCGGTTGCAAGAGCCTGCCGCAGCTCAAAAAAGGTGAAGTCGTCAGTCGCGGCCAGCCGCAGCTCCAGATCAGCCCGGGTACTGGTGGTTGGAACGTCATATTCGGACACTTCAATCGGGAACTTGTTTGACGACAAAAGCGTCGCGTTCTCCAAATGCCATTTCTCAAATTGCAGGGTCGCTGTTTCAGCGATGATGCGGCTGACGCTCTGGCCGGCCGGCATGAAAAAAGTCGCGTCACGCAGAATATGCGGCTCACGGCCCGCGCGGGTGGCCTGGACCACGAACCGCCCCGTTGCCGCTTCCTGTTCAACCCATACCTGATTGGGACCACCGATTTCCGTGGTGGTGAGGCGGGGCACAGTGAGAATGCCGCGATTTAGTTGCGTGACCCAGCCGTCAACCACAAGACTGACGCCGAGGCTGGCAACCAATACGAACAGGATCGGGCCGCGCACGATCCGCCAGATGGAAATGCCGCCCGCCTTGATCACCATCAGTTCACGGTGCCCCTGCAGGTCCAGAAGGGCGATGATCGCGCCAATCAGAACGGTCACGGGCAGCACTTTTATGCTCCAGCGCGCCGCCGCCGCAAAAATGGCGAGCAGGGCGAATTCCGGCCCCTGATTTTCGGACAGGAACTGGTAGCGCCAGCCATCCAGCGATTCCGTAAGGCCAATCAGGCCGGCAAAAACCAGCACCACAACGGCGATCCGCGAGGCGACGCGCCGACTTATGAGCCTGTCGATCCGGCTCATGCGGCCCGCCACTGCGGCAGGCGCAATCTGAAGCTGAAATTCTCGCGCACGAAGAACAAAATTGCAATTGCCATAAGGCATATCGCGCCGAAATGCGGGCCGATAACCGGCCAGGCAGCGGTGATGGAACTGAGCGTCCGGTCGGCGAGACCAAGAACCAGAACAGTGACCTCAATCGGCAGCCTGTCACGGCCACGCCGGGCGTGAGGGAAGGCGGCAAGCGCGGCGACCACAAGGCAAAGGGCAATCACCCGTGTCGCCTCGGCAAGGCGTTCGTTCAGTTTTCGCCATGCGAGGGCGGTCAGCCCGCCATTGGAGATCCCCTCGGCAATGATGGTGAGACTGCCTTTCTGTTCCAGCCCGCTGGCAATGCCGCCGTCATCAGTCAACCTGTCTAGACTGAGTTCATAGCGGTTGAATTCGACCTCGGTGAATTGCTCCCCTTTGCGGATATATTGCACCGCGCCATCTTCGAGACTGAGATTATAGCCCTGATCATCAAAAACGATGACCGCGCGATCGGCGATATAAGTGCGTTCTGTGTCCGGTGCGCGCTTGTCGTCAGCGAAGAAGTCGCGGATCGTGCCGTCTGCGTCGCGGCCACCGATAACGATGAACAGGCCCGGCACCACTTCCGAGAATCGGTGCGGATTAAGCGCCCGGCCCACAAGGTCGGCAGCAACTTCTTCAGACCATTGGGAATAGGCGCGTTTCGACCAAGGCTCGATGACATGGGCAAATAGCGAGACGGCAATAACCCCGCCAAGAACGAAAATGGTGACCGCACCCCAAAGGGCACGGGTTCTGCCGCTGGAATGAATCGAATGCAGTTCACGCGAATCCTGCAAGGACCGCAAGGCACGCGCCATGCCAATGCCCATGCAGATATAGATGATCGCCAGCGCCAGCGGCGGCGTGGTCAGCAAGGACTGGCCTAAAAGGGTCAGCATGTCCTGCCCCTTGGCGGTGACAAGATCAAACAATCGCAAAGCCTGGGTAATCCAGACCAGAAAGGCGGCGACAAAAAAGAAGGAAAGGGCCTCGATGGCAAATAGTTTGCTTAAATATCGGCTGAGGCGTGTCATGGCTCAAGATGTACAGCTTCGCGCTGGCCGGTCAACGATTTAAACCGCATTTCTCCCGGCGGTTTACGTGAATTTTCGCTTGCCGGTTCCTCACCAATTGCCTTGCGGGATTGACGACCGTGGCAAACGGTCTATGTCTGAGGGGCAGGGCGTCTCGCCTGTCCCAATAGCCCATTGGCCAAGAAAAGCGATTATCCATGACCCAAGAACTTTCCATCAAGACGGCAAGCCTGTCGGCAAAATCCGCAGGCATTCTGGTGATTTATGTCCCTGAAGGGGCGGAGCCATCGGGCGCAGGATTGGACCTTTGGAAAAAGACCGGGCTGGATTTCGCCAAACTGAGCAAGGCTGGAAACTTCACAGGCAAACAAGGCCAGGTGCTAAGCGTGCTGGCGCCCCCCAATCTCGATGCGGACCGCCTGTTCGTGCTCGGCACGGGCAAGGCAGACAGCGCGCCCGCCCAGACCCAGAGCGGGTTGCGGGATCGCGGTGGCTCATTGATGGCCAAGTTGCTGGCTGCCAAGGCGGAAAAGGCCAGCGTCATCCTTGACGGCGTGGACGCTGAGGATGTCGCCGATATCGCCGCCGGCTTGCGGCTGCGCCATTACCGGTTTGACAAGTACAAGACTAAAAAGCAGCCAGATGATGAAAACGGCACGCCCGACAGCCTGACGGTTACCCTGCATGTGGACGCCAAGCCCGCCGCCGACAAGGCAATCGCCGACCGCATGGCGACGGTTGAAGGCACGCTGCTGGCGCGCGAGCTGGTCAATGAACCCCCCAACGTGCTGGGGCCGGTCGAATTTGCAGAGATTGCCCGCGATCTCAGCAAGCTGGGCGTTGATGTGGACGTTTTGACCCCGGAAGAGCTTGAAAAGCTGGGCATGGGCTCGCTGCTGGCGGTGGCAAAAGGGTCTGTGCGGCCGGCGCGTCTTGTCGTCATGCAATGGCATGGTGGCCGCAAGAAAGACGCGCCCCTTGCCTTTGTCGGCAAGGGTGTTGTGTTCGATACCGGCGGTATTTCCATCAAGCCGGCAGGCACAATGGAAGACATGAAGGGCGATATGGGCGGTGCCGCCGCGGTGACGGGGTTGATGAAAACCATCGCCACCCGCAAGGCCAAGGCCAATATTGTTGGCGTGATCGGGCTGGTGGAAAACATGCCGGACGGCAATGCCTATCGTCCGGGTGATATTCTCACTTCCATGTCCGGCCAGACCATTGAAGTGGTCAACACGGACGCCGAAGGGCGGCTCGTGCTGGCGGATGCGCTTTGGTACACGCAAGACCGCTTCAAACCCAAATTCATGATCAATCTGGCCACCCTGACCGGTGCTGTTCTGGTGGGGCTGGGGCAGGAATATGCGGGCCTGTTCTCCAACAATGATGATCTGGCCAAGAACCTCTACGATGCCGGCATGGCCTCGAATGAGAAGGTCTGGCGCATGCCTATGGGCCCAGCTTACGACAAGATGATCGAAAGCCGGTTTGCCGACATGAAGAATTCCGGCGGCCGCTACGGCGGGTCAATCACCGCGGCCCAGTTCCTGCAGCGGTTTGTCAATGATGTGCCCTGGGCGCATCTCGATATTGCCGGCGCGGCCTTCTCGACACCGGCAAATGAAGTCAATGTCAGCTGGGGCGCGGGTTTCGGCGTCGGATTGCTCGACAAGCTGGTGCGCGACAAGTACGAGGACTAGGTGTCCAACCCGGATATGTCGTTGAGAGCGGAGGCCTGTTGATATGGAGATATTGTTTTATCATCTCGAACAGGCCCCGCTGGAAAAAGTACTGCCCGCCTTGCTGGAGAAAACGCTGGAACGCGGCTGGAAAGCCGTGATCGAAGTGGGCAGCAGCGAGCGGGCTGACGCCCTCGACACCAGCCTTTGGACCTGGCGCGATGAAAGCTTTTTGCCGCATGGGCGCGATGGCAGCGATGTCGACAGCCTGCAACCATTGTTGCTGACGACGGGCGAAGGCAATCCCAACGGGGCGAATGTGCGGTTTTTCGTTGATGGGGCCTTGCCGCGTGCCGAGGGGGAATATGCGCGGCTGGTGTTCATGTTCGACGGGCACGATCCGGACCGGGTCAACGCCGCCCGCTCAGCATGGAAGGCCTTGAGCAAGGAAAATGCCTGCACCTATTGGCAGCAGGAACCGGGTGGCCGCTGGGTCAAAAAGGGCTGAGGGCTTAAGCCTTACGGTCCCGGCACCCAGCCTGGCGGCGCCATTTCGAAACCGGCAAAATCAAATCCCGGCGCAACCGTGCAGCCGACCAGTGTCCAGTCGCCGAGACTGACCGCGCTCTGCCACTGGTTTTGAGGCACGACAATTTGCGGTGTCTCGCCATTGATAAGGTTATTGCCGAGCGTCAATGTGCCCGCCTTGATGCCATCGGGCGAAATCGACATTTCCAGCGGCGCGCCAGCGTAAAAATGCCAGACTTCCGCAGCGTCGACCCTATGCCAGTGGGACCGGTCGCCTGCCTCAAGCAGGTAATAGATGGCTGTTGAAGCGGCCCGCGCCCCGCCGGTGTCGTCGCGAAACATCTCCCGGAACCAGCCACCTTCAGGATGCGGCTGCAAAGCCAGTTTTGCGATGATCGTCTTGGCGTCCAAAATCGCCTCCAGCGTTTATTCCGCCGCCTGGGCAGCGGTTGCGGCCTCCAGTTCGTCGCTCTTAACCAACCAGATTTCTTCCTGTTCGGCAATTTCGGCTTCAAACCGGGCCTTGTCCTTGCCAAGGGCAATCGTCTCGGCCGGGCCGCCCGCATAGAGTTTCGGATCGGCCAGTTTGGCGTCCACCTTGGCCAGTTCGGCCTTGAGGCGGGAGATTTTTTGTTCGGCCGCCTTGATTTCCTTGCGCAAGGGCGCGACCTGGGCCCGCCGTTGCGCCGCTTCCTGCCGCTCGCGCTTGCGATCCACAGAACTGCCCGAGCCCGTTGAATTCGTGCGATTGGCCGAGTTCTGCGACCCGCCGATCAGCATGCGCTGATAGCCCTCGATATCGTCGTCAAACACCTTGATCGTATTGTCTTCGGCAATCCAGATCTGGTCCACCGTCGCCTCGATCAGATGGCGGTCATGGCTGATGATCAGCACCGCGCCTTCATATTCATTCAGGGCCGCCACAAGCGCGTCGCGGCTGTCGATGTCGAGATGGTTGGTCGGCTCGTCGAGAATGAGCATGCCGGGCCCGCCAAAGGTGATCAGGCCCAAAAGCAGGCGGGCGCGTTCACCACCGGAAAGTTTCTCGGCCGGTGTTTCCATTTTTTGGGTCGACAGGCCCATTTGCGCCACGCGCGCCCGGCGCTTTGCCTCAGTGGCATAGGGCATGAGCGGCTCGACATGTTCGATCGCGGTTTCGCCCGGTTTCAGCATGTCCATCTGGTGCTGGCCGAAAAACGCAATCTCGAGCCCGCGGCCGCGCCGCAAATCACCCGTCATCGGGCGCAATTCGCCAGCGATCAGCTTGGCAAAGGTCGACTTGCCGTTGCCGTTGACGCCCACAAGCGCGATGCGGTCTTCCGGATCAATCCGCGTGGTGATGTTCTTGAGCACAGGCGTGCCATCATACCCCACTGCCACATTGTCGAAATCGAGCATGGGGCTAGCCATGCTTTTCTTGGGGTTCTGGAACGTGAAGGGCAGGGCGGCTTCATCGAACAGCGCCTCGGGCGGCTTCAGCTTGGCGATTGCTTTCATGCGGGCCTGGGCCTGCCGGGCCTTTGACGCCTTGGCCTTGAACCGGTCCACAAACTTTTGCATGTGCTCGATTTTGTCCTGGGTCTTGATGCGCGCCTTGTTGGACAATTCCATCTGCATACGGCGTGTGGCCTCGAACGTATCGTAATTGCCGCGATAAAAAGTCAGCTTGCCCTTGTCGAGATGGATGATCGAGCTGACAGCCTTGTTCAGCAGGTCGCGGTCATGGCTGATCATCAACACAGTATAGGGATAGGTAGCGAGATAGTTCTCCAGCCACAACGTGCCTTCAAGGTCGAGATAGTTGGTCGGCTCGTCAAGCATGAGCAGATCAGGCTGGGCGAACAAGACGCCGGCAAGCGCCACGCGCATGCGCCAGCCGCCCGAGAGATTTTCGCACGGCGTGCTCTGGCGTTCATGCGGAAAGCCAAGGCCGCGCAGAATGTTGCTGGCCCGCGCTTCAGCGGAATGCGCATCGATATCGGCCAGACGCATGTGAATTTCGGCAATCCGGTGCCCGTCGGTGGCGGTTTCCGCCTCGGCGAGCAGGGAGGTGCGCTCCTTGTCGGCCTCAAGCACCATTTCCAGAACGGTCTGCTTGGTGGCCGGCGCTTCCTGCGCCACGGTGCCGATCCGCGCCTTGGGATGCAGTTCCACATCGCCATCATCCGGCATCAGTGATTTGAGGATGATGTTGTAAAGCGTGGTTTTGCCGGAGCCGTTTTTGCCGACAAACCCCGTTTTTGATCCGCGCGGCAGCACAACGCTCGCTTTATCGAAAAGCGTGCGATTGTCGATCTTGTAGGTCAGGTCGGTAATTTTAAGCATGATGGCCGCTGACTAACGTCCCCAAGGCCCCCTTGCAACTCAATTCATGGGTATGCCCGTAAGGCTGCTTGCGGATGTGGCACTCGCGACACGCTGGCAACGATTGTGATGATCGCTGATCGCACCGCTTGTACTGTGCACAAAGCCACGGTAAAAGGCGCCAATTCTCAAATCCCTTAAATCTGCAGGACCTAAAGATATGGCTCTCGAGCGTACCTTCTCCATCATCAAGCCCGACGCAACCAAGCGCAACCTGACCGGCAAGATCATCGCCAAGTTTGAAGAGGCCGGTCTGCGTATCGTCGCTTCCAAGCGCATCCACATGACCCGCGCCCAGGCCGAAGGCTTTTACGCGGTCCATAAGGAACGCCCCTTCTTCGGCGAACTGGTTGATTTCATGATCTCCGAGCCGGTTGTGGTTCAGGTTCTCGAAGGCGAGAACGCTGTTCTCAAGAACCGCGAAGTCATGGGCGCAACCAACCCGGCTGACGCTGCTGAAGGCACGATCCGCAAGGAATTCGCGCTGTCCATCGGCGAAAACTCCGTTCATGGTTCCGACGCGCCGGAAACCGCTGCTGAAGAAATCAAGTATTTCTTCTCAGACGACGAAATCGTTGGCTAAGCCCGAATGAACCAGAACGCACTTTACGCGATTATCGCCGTATTGGCGCTTGTTGCTGTGATTGCCGGCTATGGCTGGTATCAGGAGAGCCAGAAGGGGGAACGCGTGGAGCTGAACCTTGGGAATGGCGGCCTGTCGATCACGACGAAATAGCCGGATCTGATCTGTCGCAAAGTGTTGAAGGCCGCTCACCAGAGCGGCCTTTTCTTTTGCGCCGTTTTCGGGCAGCGTGGCGCCAATCTGGATTTGGGAGTTGGTTTCATGCCTTACGTCAATGTGCGCCTTATCGACGACAATATAAGCCCTGAAAAGAAGGCCGAAGTGATCAGCGGGATCACCGACGTGCTCGTCAATGTGCTTGGCAAATCACCTGATTCTACCTTTGTGGTGATCGATGAAGTGCCCGCCGATAACTGGGGCTTCAAGGGCAAGCCGGTCAGCGAATTGCGCAAAGGCTAGGCCTTGGCGGATTTGCGCCGGTGATAGGTGAGCGCCATGGCAATGCAATGGCGAATGGCATCCATCGGAATCGCTTCGTCACTGCTGAAATGAACGCTGCGATTGCCGCCGAAACGCAACTGCGGGTAGTGCGTGCGCCAGTCTTCCAAAAGACTGGTCTGGCAATTCACATAGAGCGCGTAGCCGCCATCTGAGCCTTTGTCGCGATCGATGCGCACCGTGGTGCCGCTTTTTGTTTCGGTCGTCAGATAGCTCGGCTGGCCCCATTTGAGCGTTTCCTCGATCCGTCCGACCTGCTCGGCTTGCGCCACATCAAAAATCAATGCCCGCAGTGCCAGCAGTTTTTCGCGCAGCCTTGGCGGGTAGGTGGCGAATGCGGCGGCGACGTCTTCGTTCTCAAAGGGCTTGTCGGGCATGCGCAATTCCTGAAGCGTAAGATGACCGGCTGATCTCTCTATGGTGCAAGGTCGCCGGGTTTGGTGTCAGATTCTGTCAGCAACCTGCATCACCCGCAATAGCCGGGCGTGCGGGCAATGCGCGACAGCGCTGAAAAGGAGAATGCCGGAACCCGTTCAATAATTGCCGCATCACCGGGCTGACATGTTCTGCTGGCAAGGATAAGCTTTAGCCAGTTTCCCAGCGCCGAGTCATATCATGAACAAGCCTGCCGATATTCGTGTTGCCCGTTCAGTCTGCCCGCATGACTGTCCCTCGACCTGCGCGCTTGACGTTGAAGTGCTGGACGGGAAAACGATTGGCCGCGTGCGCGGGGCCAAGGATGACCCTTATACCGCCGGGGTGATCTGCGAAAAGGTGGCGCGCTATGCCGAACGGATTCATAATCCCGACCGGCTGATGTATCCGCTCAAGCGTATCGGCAAGAAGGGCGAGGGCCGCTGGCAGCGCATCTCCTGGGATGAAGCGCTGGATGAGATTGTCGAGCGGTTCACCGCGGCCGAGACCGAATTCGGTGCTGAAAGCATCTGGCCGTTTTACTATGCGGGCACCATGGGCCACGTGCAGCGTGATGGCATTGACCGGCTGCGCCACGCCAAGGGGTATTCCCGCCAGTATGGCACCATCTGCTCGATGATTGCCTGGGGCGGTTATGTGGCCGGCACCGGGTTGCTGGCCGGGGTCAACCCCGAACAGATGGCAGACGCCGATTGCGTGGTGATCTGGGGCACCAATGCGGTGCATACCCAGGTCAACGTGATGACCCACGCCATGCGCGCCAAAAAGGAACGCGGTGCAAAGCTGGTGGTTGTCGATGTCTATCGTAACGCAACCATGGACAAGGCGGATATGGGGCTGGTGATCAAACCCGGCACCGATGGCGCGCTGGCATTGGCGGTCCTGCATGTTCTCTTGCGCGATGGTCTGGCGGACCGCGCCTATATGGAAAAATTCACGGACTTTTCGCCCGAATTTGAAGCCCATGTGCAAACACGGACGCCGGAATGGGCGGCGGCGATTACCGGGCTTGATGTGGCCGAGATCGAGGCGTTTGCGAAACTCGTCGGCACGACAAAGCGCAGCTTTTTCCGGTTGGGCTATGGTTTTACCCGCCAGCGCAATGGCGCCACCAATATGCACGCCGCGCTGTGCATTCCGGCAATGACCGGTGCCTGGCAGTATCAGGGGGGAGGTGCCTTCCATTCCAATTCTGGCGTTTGGGGATTGGACAAGTCATTGATTCTCGGCGAGGCCATGGCCGAGGAGAAAACCCGCAATCTGGATATGTGCGAGCTCGGCCCGATATTGACCGGCGACGAAAAGGCATTGAAGGGCGGTGGCCCGGTGAAAGCCATGCTGGTGCAAAACACCAACCCCGCCGTCGTCGTGCCCGATCAGGCCCTGGCGCAACAGGGGCTGCGGCGGGAAGACCTGTTTCTGGTGGTGCACGAACAGTTCATGACCGAGACAGCGGAATTGGCCGACATTGTTCTGCCCGCCACGATGTTTCTGGAACATCACGACTATTATACGCGGGGCGGACATACCCGCATTCTCTATGGGCCTGAAGTAATCCCCGCGCCGGGAGAGACGCGCTCCAACATGTTCGTCATCAATGAACTCGCGAACCGTCTTGGCGTTGGCAATCCGGAATATTTCGGCAAGACCGACAAGGAAATGGTGTTCGAGACCTTTGCCCGCTCCGGTTACGAGGGGCTGGATGAGATCGAGGAAAAAGGGTTTGTCGAGCGCGGGTTGCCGGACGAAAAATCGCGGTTTGCAGACGGGTTTGCCTGGCCGGACGGCAAATTCCGCTTTGCCCCGAACTGGCTGGAAACGCAGGCAAAAAAAGGTGTCGACCTGGTATGCGACCCGGCAATCATGCCAAAATTCGCCGATTGGTGGGATATCAACGAACCGGCGACCGGGACGCACCCGTTCCGTCTGGCGACCAGTCCGGCACGCACCTATCTCAATACTTCCTTCAACGAGACGCCGGGCAGCCAGAAGCGTGAAGGCAAACCAGCGCTGATGGTGCATCCGGGTGATGCTGACGCGCTGGGGCTTGTGCCGGGCGGTGATGTGCTGGCGGGTAACCACCGCGGCGAAGTGGTGCTGGAGGTGAAGCTGTTTGATGGCGTGCAGCGCGGTGTGGTGATTGCCGAAGGCCTGCATCCCAACAAGGCCCACAAGCGTGGCAAGGGCATTAATACCCTGATCGGCTCCGACCCGGTGCCTCCTTTCGGGGGCGGTGCCTTTCACGATGCAACCGTGTGGTTGCGCCCGTTGGCTTAGGCTTAGGCGTAGGCCTGCCAGAAGAATACGGCCGTCAAAACGCTGCCATAAATGATGATGCTTATACGCAGCATGGCTGTGGGAATGAAATGGGCCAGCCGCGCGGCGAGATAGCCGCCCGTCAGCGTGCCGATAAAGGCGATTGTGCCCTCGAACCAGGCAATTGAGCCAGAGATTGCAAACCGGCTCACCGCAATCGCGGCCACAATCACCGAGATCAGCAGCTTGATGCCGTTCATGGCATGAATATCGTCACCAAACCCTGCCAGCGCGAAAAAGGCGAGCAGGATAATGCCCAGCCCGGCATTGAAGAAACCGCCATAAAAGCAGATCAACGCCAACAGGCCGAGCAACAGCACGGCCCCGATCCGGGCATTGCGCACCGTGCCGCTGGACCGGGCCGCGAACCACCGGCTGATTTGCCCGCCAAAGGCGAATAGCAGCACGGCAAGCCCCATCAGCCAGGGAACAACCAGCGAGAATTGCGCATCATCCACCCGAAGCAGCAAATCAGCGCCGAAAAAGCCGCCGATCAGCGCTGCCAGCGCATAGGGGATCAGTTTTGTGCGATAGCGGAGAATGTCGCGCCTGTAGCCGAAGGCGCCACTGATATAACCGGGCAGGGCGGCAAATGTGTTGGTGGCATTGGCAATGACCGGCGGCACCCCGGCAAGAAGCAGGGCCGGAAACACAATGAACGATCCCCCGCCAGCCAGCGAATTGAGAATGCCGCCAATAAAGCCGGCAGCAAATAGCAACACAATGTCCAAGACTCTATCTCCCCGTCACCCGTAATCTGGCCGCAGGTGGGTGTCTTGTCCAACATATTAAGTGAATGGCCCCGATCAGTGGTGGTGATGGTGCATGGCCGAAACCGGGCGCAATTGACAAAGGTCTGTTCCATTCCTATTTGAAGAGCAGGTTCGAGGTGCCTGCCGCGCGCCGGATAATTCCGACGGTGAATGCCTCCACGACCGATTGGTTGTGACAATGCAGTCTGGATCGCTCCATTTCACTGGCGGTTTATGGCAATGCGCGCCCCATGAGAAAATCCGCCTCTTGCGAAATGTCAGAGGATCAAATGTCCAAAATATCTTTGGCTTCCAACCCGGAAGTTCTGAAATCCGAAGCCCGTGCCATGCGCGATGCCAATGCGGTGATCGGCAAAACCATGACCCAGGCGCAAGCGCTGGAAGCGGTGGCCCGCAAGCATGGCTATCGTGACTGGAACACAGCCAGCGCCATGGCACCTGTGGCCGGGCAGGCCCCGGTGACCGTGGGTCAGCAGGTTACCGGCACCTATTTGAAACAGAAGTTCAGTGCGCGTGTGCTGGGCACCAGCATTTTGTCTGGTGGCCGCTATTTCAAGGTAACCTTGCATTTTGACACGCCTGTCGATGTCGTGAGCTTTGACAGCTTCTCGGCCCTGCGCCAGCGGGTTGTCTGCCGGGTGGATGCCAGCGGCGTCTCGCCGGAACGCACCAGTGATGGTGAGCCGCATGTGCGGCTTGACCTGCCCGCGCGGCGGCGCGGGCGCAAAGCCAGATAAATCAACCAGACCATTGGCGGACATGCGCTGCCGCCAATGGTCCCCTCAGGACAGGTCACAGTTTCCTGAATTGCAATCAATCGTAAAATGCCGATAGAGTGAACCTGCCGCATCGGCATATCTCCTCTCACTTTGGCCTTTGGCCGAAAGGCGCTTTATGACTAAGCAAACCCAACCTATTGAGCTGCATTCCTTTCCCACCCCCAACGGGCAAAAGATCACCATCATGCTGGAAGAACTCGGCGTGCCGTATACGCATCACCTGGTGCATATCGGCAAGGACGAGCAGTTTGCGCCGGATTTTCTGAAAATTTCGCCGAATAACAAGATCCCGGCAATCGTTGATCCGGAAGGGCCGGGTGGTGAAGCGATTTCGGTGTTTGAAAGCGGCGCGATCCTGAAATATCTCGGGTTGAAGTTTGGCCAGTTCTATCCTGCCGATCCGCGTGCGCAGGTTAAAGTGGATGAATGGCTGTTCTGGCAGGTCGGCGGCTTTGGCCCCATGCTTGGGCAGGCCAACCATTTCGCCCGGTTCGCCAAGGAAAAAGTCCCTTACGCAATCAAGCGCTATATCGACGAATCGCAGCGCCTGTTCGGTGTCCTGAACAGGCAGCTGGAGGGCCGCGATTATATTGCGGGCGAAGTGTCGATTGCGGATTTTGCCTGCATCGGGTGGGCGAATTATTATGAAACCTATGAAATAAAACTGGAAGAATTTCCGCACTTTGCCGCTTGGCTGAAGCGGATGAACGAACGTCCCGGCACCAAACGCGGCATAGAAGTGATCAAGGTTTAGGCGAAGCGCCAGCAAGGAGAACATCCCATGACAGATCAGACACAGCCAATCGAGTTGCACTATTGGCCGACCCCGAACGGGTTCAAGATTTCCATCATGCTCGAAGAGCTGGGCGTGCCTTATACGATCAAGCTGGTGAATATCGGGGCAGGGGACCAGTTCAAGCCTGAATTCCTCAAGATCGCCCCCAACAACCGCATGCCGGCAATTGTTGATCCCGAAGGCCCGGACGGCAAACCGATCTCGGTGTTTGAGAGCGGCGCAATCCTCAAATATCTCGGGCAGAAATTCGGGCAGTTCTATCCTGCCGATCCGCGCGCGCAGGTGAAGGTTGATGAATGGCTGTTCTGGCAGATGGGCGGCTTCGGCCCGATGCTGGGGCAGAATCATCACTTCGCCATCTATGCGCCGGAGAAGATCGACTATGCCATCAAGCGCTATCGCGATGAGAGCCACAGGCTTTATGGCGTGCTGAACAAACAGCTCGCCGGACAGGATTATATCTGCGGCGACTATTCGATTGCCGACATGGCCTGCATCGGCTGGGCCAACGGCTATGAGCGCCAGGGCATTGATATCGCTGAATTTCCGGACCTCAAAGCCTGGCTGGACCGCATGAATGCCCGCCCGGCCGTGGCCCGGGGCCTGCTTGTGGGCAAGGAAGAGCGCGAAAAGCTCAATCTCGCCACGGACAAGAAAGCCCAGTCCGTGCTGTTCAACCAGCGCTAGGCGAACCGGGCGCGGGTTTTGATCCTGCGCCCGCTATCGCGCTGGGCGCGCTCGAGAAACCGCGTTCACAGGCGGAGTGCGCCGGATTTTCTGATGCTTCGCCAGAGAAATGTCGCAGAAATCCGAAGAATCCAAAACGAGACTTGATTTGCGCGCCCAACTACGGTTTAAGCGGCCCCGGAGAGGTGGCCGAGTGGTCGAAGGCGCGCCCCTGCTAAGGGCGTAGGCGGGTAACTGTCTCGAGGGTTCGAATCCCTTCCTCTCCGCCATTTCTTTTGTTTACCGGTCCCATCCATTGCTGTCTGATTTCACCGGCGCGCATGGTGCGGTAGCGTCGTGTCATCTACTCAGTCGGCGGCAGACCGTGGAGGGTGGCGACCCCTTGCAGGTAGGCGTGGCACATTATGTTCAGTTGAACTTGCAGTTTGCTGGCCTCGGCATCGGAGAGATTGCGTTCAAACGCGTTGCGCACCGTGCCGAAGATGACAGTGATCAAGGTGAGGTTGATGCTCTCCAGATCGTCAAAACGCGCGTCACGGGCGCTGGCGAGCATGGCAGTGGTTGCGCGGTCGACGCGTTGGGCAAAGACCGCGACCATATCCGTATTATCCATTTCCGCCACCGAGCGGTAGAGCGCCCGCGTGACGTCGGCCCGCTCGGTCTTGGCGCGCCAATAGGTGTCAATCAGCGCTTCCACCATCTGCCCGACCGGTCTGTTGTGATGCGCGTTGCAGGTTTTCTCGACCTTGTCCGCCAATACATCGAGATAGCGCTGGTTCAACGCATGGATCAACGCCTGCTTGTTCGGAAAGTACTGGTACATCGTCCCCACAGAAACACCCGCCCGGGCGGCGACCCGTGTCGTTGTCAGGTGATGCAGGCCGCCTGTCAGCAAAAGCTGAATACTTGCCTCGAAAATAGCGTCAACAGTCACAATGGCGCGCGCTTGAACGGGCCGTTTTCGGGGACTTAGCGTGATGGGGCGCGCGCGCGGCAAATGCGAATCCTAAAACTGAATAATCCTTCATATAATATGCCAGCAAGTTCAGAAAAGTAAGGTGTTCTTTATGGAAAGAAAACGCATCGCGCTCGTTACCGGCGGTAACAAGGGAATTGGATTGGCGATCGCCCGCCAGCTAGCGCAAGCAGATGTTGCGGTCATTATTGGCGCCCGTGATCCGGGTAGAGGCCAGGCGGCGGTTGAACAACTCGCGAGCGAGGGGCTCGACACGCAATCGGTCCACCTGGATCTGGATGATCAGGCAAGTATCGTTGCCGCTGCCGAAAAAATAAAGGCGGCGCATGGCACACTGGATATCCTGATCAATAATGCAGGCATTTTCGACTTTGGGGATGCAAAGCCGAGCACAGCCTCAATCGATGCGGTGCGCCGGGTTATGGAAATCAATTTCATCGGTGCGCTGGCCGTGTCACAGGCAATGCTGCCGCTGCTGCGCACTGCGCCGGCCGCCAGAATCGTCAATATCTCCAGCTCCATGGGGTCACTAACCCTGAATGGTGATCCGACATCGACCTATTACGCACAGCAATATATTGGCTACAACGCCTCCAAGGCCGCACTGAATATGTTGACTATCCAGTTGAGTGAGGAACTTCGCGAAACCGGCATCATGGTCAATTCCGTGAGTCCGGGCTTCGTCAAGACTGACCTGACCGGATATGGCGTCATGACGCCGGAAGAGGGCGCACGGCTCCCCGTTCAATATGCTTTGGGCGGTGATCATTCCGGGCGGTTTGTCGAGCCGGACGGGGAGACACCCTGGTAGGCTTGGCGCCGAAAATGACGGGTTACATTTGTTCACCGAATTTGAATGCGTCACCAGAATGGTTTCTGGTGACGCATTCAAAGCCGTCGCATCACACCTGAACGCAAACCAGTTCAACGCCATGCGCAAGGATCTTGTCCCGGTCTTTGGTCGGCAGGCCGTGATCAGTGATGATCATGTCGACTTCGCTGAGCTCGGTAATGCGGTAGAGCGCACGTGCGTTGAAACGGCTACTGTCGGCCAGAAGGATGGTCTTTTGCGCGGCCTGCATCATGGCGCGCTTCAATTCGACCAGTTCAAGAACCGTGTCCGAGGCGCATTCAAAATCCACCGCTTGCGCCGACATGAAATACAAGTCGCATTTCACATCGTTCAAAAAGCTGATGCCGGGTTCGCCCAGAAGACTATAGGCCCCAAACCGGTTGGAGCCGCCCGGCACAACCAGCTTTACCGGCGGCTTGTAGGTCAGGGCATGGGCAACATAAAGATCATTGGTGATGACGGTGAGCGGGTCTGTCCGCGTGGCAATCGCATCTGCCAGCAGGTGTGAAATAGCGCCGGTATCGATCAGAATACTTTGATCCGCATTGATGTGCCGCAGCGCCTCGGCAACGATCGCGTTCTTCTCTTCAACCGCCGTGCGGCGCGCCAGATCGGTGCTGGGTTCATAGGTGGATTGTTGGCGCATGCGCACAGCACCGCCGTGGGTGCGGCTGAGATAGCCTTCCTTGGCCAGCAAATCCAGATCGCGGCGGATGGTTGAAACCGAGATATTGAACCGGTCAGCCAGATCCTGGCTGGACCCTGCAAAATTGACATCAAACCAGTCGATCAGGCGCTGGCGGCGTTCCGCCGGCAACATCTCTTCAGAATTATTATCCTGCGAATCGTCCATGTCGTCCTCCATGCGCGCGTGTCGACACATCTATTTGCGCAAAATATCCAATAATACCAAGCACAAACGCATATCAACCCGATGCTGTGCGTTGCCTGCTCCTATAGCAGGCCGGGCAGCCAAAGTGCCAATTGCGGAAAGATCACCAGCAAGACGGTGCCCAGGCACAATAGCAAGAAAAAGGGCAGGGCAGCCCACACAGTGCGGCCAAGCCCCACAGCGGTCAGGCCTTGCAAAATGTAAAGGTTCAGCCCCACAGGCGGCGTCAAAGCGCTCAGCTCGATCATGATGACGAGGAATACCCCGAACCAGATCGGATCAAAGCCGGCCTGGATAATCAGTGGCACGGCAATGGGTACGGTCATGACGGTCATTGACGTGCCGTCGATGAACATGCCCAAAACGATGTAGAGCAAGGCGAGAATGGCCAGTACGCCGATGGGCGACAGGTTCATGCCGGCAATCGCCTCGGTGATCTGCACGGGAAGGTGCATGAAGGCAAAGGCGGCCGACAGAAAGGACGCAGCGGCGATCAACAGGCAGATCATTGCCGAAATGCGGATCGTGGTCATCAGCGAATCCACAATCATCTTGATGGAAAATTGCCCCGTAAACACGGTGATCAGGATCGCAACGGCGACACCCACGGCCGCGGCCTCAGATGGTGTGGCAAGGCCCGAGTAGATTGAGCCGAGCACCAAAAACATCAGGACCAGTATCGGTACAAGGTCCCAGACGCCGCGCAGCATGTCCTTAAAACTTGCCTTCTCGACATTGTCCGGTTCCACCCCCGGTTTGATCAGGGACACGACGATGATGTAGCCGGAATACAAAACCGCCATCAGCAAGCCGGGCACGAGGCCGGCCGCAAACAGTTTGACGATTGAGACCTCGGCGAGAACGCCATAAATGATCATGGCAATCGAGGGCGGAATGAGCAGACCAAATGTTCCCGCGCCCGCCAGCGAGCCGGAAGCCAGATTGAGGTCATAGCCGCGCTTTAAAAGCTCCGGGATGGTGATCTTGCCAACAGTCGCGGTCGTCGCATTGCTGGAGCCGCTGATCGCTGCAAAGATCGTGCAGCCAATCACATTGGTGTGCAGCAGGCCGCCGGGAATGCGCGAGACGATCGGCGATAGTCCCCGAAACAGCCTTTGGGAAATGTCGGTGCGAAAAATGATGTCGCCCATCCAGATGAAAACCGGAATGGCGGCAAGTTCCCAGGAAACTGCACTGGATGAAATTACCTTGGTGGCGATCGTGCCGATGCGGATCAGATCGAAGTCGAGCACGATATACAAGGTGCCGACCCCCACCATGATCAGGCCGGCAAAAATCCAGACCCCAGCACCCAGAAACAGGGCCACCATCAACAAAATTACGACTGAGGCTGCAACGAGCGACATGGCGTTCTATTCCCGTTTGACTAGAGTTTGAGCAGAGAATTTTCGTCATAGCCGTGGCTGATCAGTCGCGCGCCACGAACCAGAATTTGCAACCCGAGCAGGGCCAGCCCCACAAGAAAGATTGCCGCAGGAATCCAGAGGGGGATTGGCAAATAATGCTCGCTGGTGGTGCCACGCGCCCAAAGCTTGGCCACGCTACGCCACTCGAAATACATCAGCCAGACAATGAGAATTTCGACACTGACGATACAGAACGCTTCCGTCGCCCAGCGAACGCGTCCGTGCAATGCCTGCGTGACCGCGGAAATGCGGATCATGCTGCCTTCTTCGAGTGCCCATGCGGCGGCCAGAAATGTAACGGCCGCAACCCCGTGCCCGACAAGCACGTCAGTCATGAAAGTGGACAGCGAGAAAAATCTGAGGACGATCTCCACCAGGATCAGCCCGACCATGAGCACCAACAAGATTGCGGAAATACCTGCCGCAATCTTGTTGAGCCGGGAGGAAACCGTTTCCAGAACGCTGACCCATTTGGGGGTGGGGCGTTTGATAGACTGATCTTCTTGTTCGTTTTTATCGGTCATTCTCTACCCCACCCGTTTTGGCGTTCAGACTTACTGCGCGCGTGCTTTTTCGAAAGCCTCGAGAACAGCGGCACCGCGCTCGCCGGTCTTTTCAAGCCATTCGTCACGCACTTCACCTGCAGCAGTGCTCAAAAGGTCGAACACTTCCTGGGGCACTTCATCATCAGTTGTGATGGTCATGCCGTTTTCGCGCATTGTCTCATACGGGCTTGTCATGGCCTTTTGCATGACCTCCCAGTTGAACGCGTCACAATCGTCGATTGTATCGGTCAATGCGGCCTGCGCGGCGGGTGTCAAGCGATCGAATGCATCTGCATTGACGTGTGCCACAAAGATACCCATGGCGTAATTGACCTCTGTGAAATCGCTGACGTAGTCCCAGATAGAGAGTTGCTTGCCGCCATCAGCAGAGGTGAGCACGGCATTTACACCGCCCGTGGAAAGCTGCGGTACAAGGTCGGACCACGCGATTTGCAATGGCGCCGCACCGGCGCGCTTCAGGGTTTCGGTTCCGTTCACGTCATAGGTGCGAATACGCAGGCCCTTGACCGCATCAACCGAGGTGATCGGCTGTGTCGCGTGAATGCCGCTTGGGGCATTGGGAACAGCCCAAAGCAGTTTCATGCCGTTTTCTTCAAATACTTTTTCATATTCGGGACGGGCAGCCTGCCACAACAAATAGGCCTGTTCGGGCGAATTGGCGAGGAAAGGCAGAGAGCTGAGGTTGAAGATCGGCTCGATCCCGCTGAGCTGGGTCAGGAGTGTAACGGCTGCCTGAACGCTGCCATCCTGTACCGCATCAAAGTGGTCCGAGGAATTGAAACCAAGCGCGCCGCTGCCCTGATAGGTGATGTCGATGTCATCGCCTGCGCGTTTTTCAACTTCAGCAATGCAGTGGCTTGCGGCTTGCCCGGTGAAACCGGACAGATCGTATTCATCCGAAAAGTCCCATTTTACAGGCTCGGCCATCGCTGCACCCGACGCACAAGCAACGCTCAGTGCGACGACAGAGCTGACGATGCTCTTATTCCATTTAAATGACATGCTCGGTCTCCCATTGATTGAATTCTATCGTTCTATCGCCCCCAAAACCATGGCTTTGGGGCGTTATTGCAGTGCGCTCCCACTCCACGCAAACCTGCAACGTCACGCAGTCATGCACAAACAGTCACATACTGTCAATAAACTCCACAGTAGATGTTCATTATATGCTGTAGCTGTGCATATTGCGCTGGTTTGTGCGAACTTTGCGGCATTTGCGTCTTGAGTGATGCTGTAAACTTCCATATAACGGCACAAACGAGCATGACGCGATAGCGGCGTGCTCAATGACGACCTGCGCACCATAGATAGAGGCGAGCTGATGCACGAACATGTGAAACGGGGAGCGGTTCCGTCGCTCGAAAGAGTAGACAGTGCACCATCGATTCCCGCGCAAGCTGACGTGGTGATAGTCGGGGGCGGTATTGCGGGTATTTCGACAGCTCTCTTTCTCGCAGAGAAAGGCATAAGTGTTTGTGTTTGCGAGAAAGGCGAGGTTGCGGCCGAGCAATCTTCACGAAACTGGGGCTGGACACGGCAGATGGGGCGCGACCCGCTCGAAATGCCGCTTACAATACAAAGTCTCAACCTCTGGCGGTCGCTGAAATCGCGATTTGGCATCGAGGCCGGTTACAGAGAAACCGGCATCGCCTATGTTTGCCAGAAAAACTGGGAAATCGAGCAGGCGCAGAGCTGGGCAAAAACCGGCCAGGAGCATGGGTTGCCCCTCAAGATATTGAACAGCGCTGAAATAGAAGCGCTGCTCCCCGGTATAGCATCCGGCCACAAATTCGGCTTGCACACCTCTTCAGATGGTCGTGCCGAACCGGCCCTCGCGGTGCCAGCTTTTGCGAAAGCGGCTCAAGAGCGCGGTGCTGTGATCGTCACCAATTGCGCCGTGCGCGGTATCGAGCGCACCGGGGGCGCCGTGTCGGGCGTTGTGACAGAGCACGGTCCGATCAAATGTTCGAATGTGGTTGTGGCCGGTGGTGTCTGGTCGCGGCTGTTCCTTGGTAATGCAGGCATTCATTTGCCGCAGCTCAACCTCGTGGCCACAGCCGCGCGCATTGAGGGTGAAGTCGACGGGCCGGATTTGCCCGTCGGTGGCGCGACCTATGGCATTCGCAAACGTCTTGATGGCGGGTACACGCTGGGGCCGCGCAACATCAACATCGCGCCCATCGTCCCGGACAGCTTCAGATTGTTGTCGGATTATCTGCCTGTGTTCATGAGTAGCTGGCGCGAATTGCGGCTGAAGTTCGGCCAGGAATTTTTCGCCGAACTCAAGCAGCGCCGGCGGTGGTCCAATGACGCGCGCACCGAATTCGAGGAGAAGCGGACACTGAATCCGCCGCCGCCGGACTGGATGCTGAAATCAGCTTTCAACGGGCTGAAAGCCGCATTCCCGGCATTCAGAAGAGCACGCATAACCCATAGCTGGGGCGGGGTGATTGACGCGTCTCCGGATGGTGTGCCCATCATCGATGGGGTAGATTATGCGCCTGGCGTATACATTGCCTCAGGTCTTTCGGGGCATGGATTCGGGGCAGGGCCCGCTGTCGGCCAGCTCATGGCAGAAATTATATCAGGCGACAAAACCACGGTGGACCCTCAACCTTTCAGGTTGGATCGTTTCCGTTCGACACGGAAACGCACCGCACAGCGCTTTGTCACTCAAGCAGAAGGAAAATAACGTATGGCCTGGCGTGTTGGCGTGGATTCTGGCGGTACATTTACAGACATTTGCCTCTTTGAAGAGGAAACGGGGCGGATTGAAATCTGGAAAACGCCCTCGACCCCGGACGATCCGTCGCGTGGAATTGCAGAAGTGGTCAAGCAAGGCCTGGAACGCGTTGGAGCGGATCTCTCAACGATTTCATTTTTTGGCCACGGTACGACGGTGGCCACAAACGCGTTGATCGAATTGCGGGGCGTAAAAACCGCATTGATCACGACTGATGGCTTTCGCGACCTGTTGGAAATTGGCCGGCAAAAGCGCCCCAGTCTTTACGACATGTTTGCCGAAAAGCCCGAGATTCTGGTGCCGCGCGATTTGCGGATCAATATCAGCGAGCGCTTGCGGGCCGACGGGAGTGTCGAGCAGGCTCTTGATCTGGAACAGCTGCGCGCTGTGCTCAAGGATCTCGCCAGCCAGGACATCAAGGCGCTGGCAGTTTGTTTCCTTTATAGCTTCATGAACGACGCGCATGAGCAAGCTGTCATGGCTGAAATTCGCGAAGAACTGGGTGATGTATTCGTTTCGCTTTCAAGCGAGGTCGCGCCCGAGTTCCGCGAGTATGAGCGTTTGTCGACGACGGTCGTTAATGCCTTTCTCGGCCCTGTCATGGATCGATATATCCAGCGCCTGGAGCAACGCCTGGTTGCCGACGGACTGCAGACATCGCCCCATCTGACCCAGTCGAATGGTGGTGTGATCGGCTTTGAAACCGCCGCGCGTTTCCCCGTGCGCACCCTGTTGTCCGGTCCGTCCACGGGGGTTGTCGCGGCCCAGGAAATTGCCGGGCTCGCAGGCTTTGACAATGTGATTACCTTTGATGTCGGCGGCACGTCGTCGGACGTTGCCTTGCTGGAAAACCGCACCTGCAAGAAAACCGGCGAAGCCGAAGTGCATGGCTATCCGATTAAAGCCCCGATGCTCGATATTCACACGGTTGGTGCTGGCGGCGGCTCCATCGCCCATGTCGATAATGGCGGGCTGTTGAAGGTTGGCCCGGAAAGTGCGGGCGCAAATCCGGGGCCGGTCTGTTACGATCTGGGCGGCGAACGCCCCACGCTCACAGACGCCAATGTGGTGCTGCAAATTCTGAACCCGGTCGAAATGCTGGGCGGCCGCATGAAGGTCAATAAGCCCAAGGCCGAAACCGCAATCGGCAATCTGGCAAAGCCGCTCAAGCTGGAAGTGCTGGAAACGGCACAAGGCATTATCTCGGTCGCCACTGCCAACATGGCCAAGGCCATTCGCGTCATTTCGGTGCAACGTGGTCACGATCCGCGCGACTATGCCTTGATGGCCTTTGGCGGCGGCGGCCCGCTGCACGCGGCGAGACTGGCGCGTGAGCTGGACATCAAGAATGTCATTGTGCCGCTGATGCCAGGTGCCTTGTGCGCCGTTGGCTTGCTGATGACTGACCTGAAGGCTGATTTTGCCCAAAGCTGCCTGACCAGACTTGCCACAGTCGCGCCGGCTCAATTGTCCGAGCGGTTTGTGCAAATCGAAGAACAGGCGCTGGACTGGTTCACGCGGGAACAGATCGCGCCTGAAAGCCGTCGCTGCTTGCGCTCAGCCGATCTGCGCTATGTCGGGCAGAATTACGAGCTTCAGGTACCGGTCCCGGAAGGTGAAATCACCGGGGATACGCTGGTTAAACTGCGCGAAGGTTTCGAAGCGGCACACGCACAGCGCTACGGATTTTCGCCGGAAGGCGAGGCTGTCGAGCTTGTCACCTTGCGCACCGAGGCTGTCGGGGTCGTCAAGAAGGCCAGCATACAGGCGCAACAGACCAAAGCGTCATCGCCGCCACAACCGGTGGATACGCGAGAAGTCTGGATGCCTGAAGCAAACGGACTGGTGACCTGCCCAATCTATCAAAGATCTGATCTGCAATTCGGGCATGAATTCCAGGGCCCGGCGATTGTTGAGCAAATGGACACCACAACATTGGTCCTGCCCGGCATGCATGCGCGGGTGGATACATATTTGAATCTGATTTTGGAGGATCGCGCATGACGCATCTTGATCCAATTACGGTTGAAGTCATCGGCAGCGCCATGACCTCGATCGTCGAAGAAATGGGCGAAGCCCTGGTGCGCTCAAGCTATTCAACCAACATTAAAGAGCGCCGGGATTGCTCCACCGCGCTGTTCGATCATCGCGGCAACATGCTGTGTCAGGCCGAGCATATTCCCATGCATCTGGGAAGCTTTATCGGGATTATCTCCCACATCCTTGACCGTCATGACACGAGTGATATCCGGCCCGGCGACGTGTTTATCGGCAATGATGCCTATGTTGGCGGCGCAACGCATCTTCCCGATATCGTGCTGGCTGAACCGATCCATTTTGACGGCCAGATCGTTGCATGGTCTATCAATACCGCACACCATTCGGATTTTGCGGACCGCGGGCATGCGCATATCTATCAGGAAGGCATTCGCATCCCGCCGGTTCGGCTTTATCGCGCCGGCGAACTGCAGTCAGACGTTCAGGACATCTTTCTGCTGAATTGTCAGGTGCCGCACGAGCGTCTCTCCGATCTGCGCGCACAGATGTCGGCGAACCGGCTGGGCGTGCAACGCGTGCAGGGGCTATGCGAGAAATATGGCAGCGAACGCGTTCTGGCGGCCGGCGATGCCTTGCAGAATTATGCAGAGCGGAAAATGCGGGCCGGGATCGCCGCGATCCCCGATGGCGTTTATCGTTTCACCGATACCTTTGAGAGCAATCAGTTCACACAAGCCATGGAACTGAGCGTCGCCATCACGATTACGGGCGATTCAATGGCGCTGGATTTTGCCGCGCCACCGCAGGTTCGGGCAGGGCTGAACATGGTTTATACCGCGCTTCTGGCCTCGTGCTATTACGCCGTCAAATCCGCAATTGACCCAACCATTCTGCCCAATGCCGGGTTGGCGCGGCCTCTGACGGTGACCGCACCAGAGGGGTCCATTCTCAACTGTCAGCATCCCGCGGCAGTGGATGGCCGTATTGCGCCCAGCCAGCGTGTTGCAGACCTTATTCTGGGCGCCATGGCCGAGGCGCGGCCCGGCAAGATTGCGGCAGCCGGCAATGGCTGTTGCACCGGGGCGACCTTCTCCGGCACGCGCGAGAACGGCGACATATGGGTCTATCTTGAAACCATCGGCGGCGGCGGTGGTGCGCGGCCAACGGCAGATGGATTGAGCGGCATTCAGGTGCACATGACCAATACATCCAACCTCCCGGTCGAAGGCCTGGAGCGTGAATTCCCGCTCACCTTGCTGCGTTATGAACTGGTGGATGGATCTGCCGGCGAAGGCGAATTCCGGGGTGGTATGGGTGTGCGCCGGGTCTACCGGGTCGAGCGTGCCTGCCAGCTATCCATTGATACCTCGCGCCTTTCATCCGCCCCATGGGGGCTGGAAGGCGGCGGTTTCGCCAAAGGCAGCAAACTCGATTTCGGTGACGGCCGAACCGATTTCAGCGGCATCACCGATCTGGTTGAAGGGCAGATCATTGAAATCGCAACACCGGGCGGTGGCGGTTATGGAAAGCGCCAAGATCGCGATCCGAACCGGGTAGCTCAGGACGTTCAACAGGGGCGCATTTCAGCATAACAGGCTCGTAACGCTTTGAGCTGATCCCCTCCAAATCCCCAATTCAGCACGCGTGCCCTTGTCCTTGAGGTGAGGCGCGCGGGTGCGACCACAATTCAAGGAAAGCTGACGCATGTCTTATCAACCCAGCGCCGAACGTTACGCCAAAATGACCTACAACCATGTGGGCAATAGCGGACTGAAACTGCCCGCCATTTCACTTGGCCTCTGGCACAATTTTGGCCACGCGACCCCTCATGAAGTCAAATCCGGGATTTGCCGGACAGCCTTCGACCTCGGCATCACGCATTTTGATCTGGCGAACAATTATGGTCCGCCCGCAGGCAGCGCAGAAGAAGCTTTTGGCGAAATCCTGAGAACAGATTTTGCCGGTTATCGAGACGAGCTGATCATATCTTCCAAGGCCGGTTGGGACATGTGGGACGGTCCCTACGGGGACGGGGGCAGCCGCAAATACCTGATGGCTTCTTGTGACCAGAGCCTCAAGCGCCTCGGCGTCGACTATGTCGATATTTTTTATTCCCACCGGTTTGACGCCAACACCCCGCTGGAAGAAACCATGGGTGCACTGGACCAGATCGTGCGGTCCGGCAAGGCTCTCTACGTGGGCATATCTTCGTATAATTCCGAGCGCACCCGCGAGGCCGCCAAAATCCTCAAGGAACTCGGCACGCCTTGCCTCATTCATCAGCCCAGCTACAACATGCTCAACCGCTGGATAGAGCGTGACGGCCTCAAGGATACGTTGCAGGCGCTGGGTATCGGTTCGATCGTCTTCACGCCTTTAGCCCAGGGCATGCTGACGGATAAATATCTGCAAGGCGTCCCCAAAGACAGCCGCGCCAGCCAGGACGGTACGTTGAGCAAAAGCTTCCTGTCCGACGAAGCACTCGAGAATATTCGCCAGCTCAACCTCATCGCGCAAAACCGCGGGCAGACACTCGCGCAAATGGCCATTGCCTGGGTTCTAAGAGATGGCGGCATCAACTCAGCACTGATCGGCGCGTCAAAGCCCCAACAGGTCATCGATTGTGTCGGCGCGCTTGAAAAACTCTCGTTCACTGCAACTGAGCTCGCAGAAATCGACCGTTATGCCGTTGAGGCAGACATCAATTTGTGGGCGGGTTCCTCAAGCTAGAAGTTTGGCGCTGACATGATCCAAAAGGCGGCGGGTGATCACGGATCAGCCGCCGCCTTTTGCGTGATGGTTACAACAGGGCGCTGCCGGGGCCACGCGCAACAATTCATCACCCAATCCGGCAGACCTGATCGGAGGTCATTTCCGCAAGTTCCCTCCGCCCTTGTCCATGGAATGGATGCCAGCCTGTGGCTGGGGAAGCCTATCTGATCCGCAAAATTAGCAATGTTACCAGTGCCCTACAAATGAGCGTGGAAACTTTGTCCGAAATGTGATCTAATATATCAGTTACTGCGTATGCGTTGTGAGCGATTTATGATTGATCTGTCGGAAGCCGAACAAAGTTTCGTGGCCCAGCACATGAGCCGAAAGGATGTTGTGCTTAAGCTTTTGCGCGCCGCTATTGTGGATGGACGTCTCGCGCCTGGCCAAAAGCTGGATCAGAACGAAATCGCGGCACGGTTCAACGTCAGCCGGATGCCGGTGCGCGAGGCCCTCAAACAGCTGGAAAGCGAAGGGCTTGTCGTTGTGTACCCTTACCGTGGCGTTGAGGTCGCGCAGCTGGATATTGACGAGGTTAGTGAGCTGTTTGCGATCCGCGGCAGTCTGGAGCGACTGGCCGTCGGACGTGCCGTCGACATGTTGCGGAAACCCACATTCGAAAGATTGCGCGAAATTCTGGAATCCATGGACAAGATGGTTGGCAAAGAAGCGGGCCAAAACGATTGGTCAGCGGCGAATCGCGAATTCCATGACATTATCAACGGGGCGTCCGGCTGGCCGCGCCTGCTCGATTCAATCGCAACATTTCGCGACAAGGTGGATCGCTATGTGCGGCTTTATTTCTCGATGGGGGGACGGGCGCAGTCCCAGATAGAGCACTGGGCGCTGTTGGAGGCGCTGGAAGCGCGCGACCGTTTGCAGGCTGAAAAGCTGATTGAGGATCATTCCAACTCGACGGCAAAACTTCTCATTCAGACGATCGAGGGTAGCGGGGCCAAATCCGACGCGTGAACTGGCCCCGGCAGGGCGTTACATCTTTAAGAGTTCCTTGGCGTTGAGACCCAGGATCTGGGATTTTTCCGCGTCATTCAGCACATCAAGCGTTTCGACGGCCTTGCGCGGCTGCTCAAGCCCCATGTCGAAACAATAGTCACTTCCCAGCAAAACCCGGTCCACGCCAACCTGCTCAATCAGGTAGGCGAGTGCTTTTTCGTCATGGGTGATGGTGTCGTAGTAAAAGCGCGACGCATATGCGCGCGGATCAGTCTCGAGATGCACGCATTCCGGACGAACGGACCAGCCATGCGAGATACGGCCCAGCAAAAAGGGCAGGGCACCACCGCCATGCGGCAAGGCAATCTGCAGTTTTGGGAACGCATCAAGCACGCCTGAAAAAATGAGGTGCGCGGCGGCAATTGCCGTGTCGAACGGGTTGCCCAGAATATTTGCCAGAAAATATTCGCTCAAACGATCCGTCATGCCGACGACCTTCAGCGGATGCAGGAAGATGGGCAGACCGAGTTCTTCGAGAACCGCGTAGACCGGCCAGAACGACCGATCCGACAGATTGGTGTCGTTGATGGCCGTGCCAAGATAGACACCCTTGATCCCGGGGATCTGCGCCACACGCTTCGCCTCGGCAATCGCCCTGTCGGGAAACTGCATGGGAAGTGTTGCAAAGCCAAAAAGCTGTTCAGGCGCCTTTTGATGTGCTGCCGCCAGCGCGTCGTTGAAAACCGCGCTGAGGTGGTCAGCCAGGCGTTCGTCCGCCCAATAGACCATGGGTTGGGTCAGGGAGAGCAGCTGGCTGCTGACGCCGGATTGCTGCATATCCTCCAGTCGCATGTCGAGATCGATGAACCTGTCCGCGATAGGGCCGGTAAACAACGGCCCGACCTTCAATGCCTGCGTCCCCTTGAGGTCGACGAAATGGGCACCAGCAGCCTCGCCATGCGCTGCAACGGCATCCAGATATTCCTTTGGATAGAAATGGGCATGGATATCGATCGCCCGTTGTCCGGCATGGTTGCCACAGGCGCAAGGGGCGGCGGACGAAGTATCTGTTGTCATCTGTTCCTCGATTAGAAAGTGAGCAATCGGGAGCCCGACCGCGAATTGACTTGGTGTGATATCTAATATATTAGATGCATTATCAGTTCAAGCCAAACGGTTACAAGGAGGCGATTATGGGTGAGGGTGTCGGTCAGTCGGTTCGGGGGCGGACGCCATATCTGCCTATTGTCGATCGTCCCAGGATCAAACTGCCCGGTAATGCGCGCGTTGCTGTGTGGACCATTGTAAATGTTGAGGATTGGAGCGCGGAACGCGCCATGCCGCGCGCCGTTCTGCCGCCGCCGATGGGGCAGCCGCTTTTGCCGGATGTGCCGAACTGGTCCTGGCATGAATATGGTATGCGCGTGGGGTTCTGGCGTTTCCTGGATGTTTTGCAGGCGCGCAACCTCAAGGCGAGCTTTGCCGTGAATGGCTCCGCAATCACCACTTATGCCCGCGCCTGCGAAGCCGCCAAGGAAGCCGATTGGGACTTTATCGGCCACGGTTTCTTGCAAGGGCCGATGCACAAGGTTGAAGATCAGGACAAGGCCATCCGCGACACGATCGCGGCCATTAAGAAGTTGACGGGCAAACCGCCACGCGGATGGGAAAGCCCCGGCCTGACCGAAACCGATGAGACACTCGATCTTCTGGCGGATGCTGGTATCGAATATGTCTGCGACTGGGTGATGGATGATCTGCCGGTGGATCTGGATTCCCGCGGACGGCGAGTAACCTCCATTCCGTATACCGTCGAGATCAATGATGTGGTCATGTCGGCCGTTCAGCAGCAGCCCTCCGACGAGATTTTCCGTCGGGGCCGGGACCAATTTGACCGGCTTTACCTTGAAGGGGCGGATATCCCCCGTGTTATGGCCATCTCGATACATCCCTATCTGACAGGTGCGCCGCATCGCATCGGGTACCTGGAAAAACTGTACGATCACATCCTGTCCCATGACGATGTGGTGATGTGGACGGGTTCAGAAATTCTGGATTGGTACCGTGCCGCGACCGACGAAAACGCATGAAAGACGAATGACTATGAAGCGAGAAGATGGATTGATGGCTTCTGACAACACGGATTGGCCGATGCTTATCGGTGGGCGCCAGACGGCGGCCCTGTCAGGCAAAACAATCGATGTCATCAACCCCGCAACCGGCAATGCATTTTGCACGGTGCCCGCCGCGGATGCCGACGATGTCGACGCAGCCGTCGCCGCTGCGCAAAAAGGTTTTGCTGTCTGGGGAAAAATGTCGCCGCTGGAGCGCGCGACTATTCTCAACAAGGCTGCAGATTTGTTGCAGGCGCGTATGCCCGAATTTGTAGCGGCTGAAGTGCGCCAGACCGGCAGGCCCGTGCGCGAAATGCGCGCCCAGCTGGCGCGGACACCGGAATGGTATTCCTATTTCGCGGCAGTGGCGCGCACCTATGAAAGCAAGGTGCATCCTTTCGGGGGCGCCCATATCAATTATGGCCGCCGTCTGCCGCTGGGTGTGGTCGCTCTGGTGACCCCCTGGAATCATCCCTTGCTCATTCTGACCAAAAAGCTGGCGCCAGCGCTTGCCGCCGGCAATGCCGTTGTGGTCAAGCCCTCAGAGGTGGCGCCGGTAACACCCATTATGCTGGGCGAGGTTTTGGCCGAGGCCGGGCTGCCTGATGGTGTTTACAACGTTGTCACCGGACTTGGGGCGACCGCGGGTGCGGCGCTGACCAATCACCCCGGTATCGCAAAAATTGACCTGACCGGCGGAACAGAAACCGGGCGGCATGTCGCTGCAATCGCCGGCAAGCGGCTTATTCCCTTCGCCGGCGAACTGGGCGGCAAAGCCTCTGTGGTCGTGTTTGAAGATGTCGATATCGAGCAGGCAGCCGCCGCAACGCTTTTTGCATCCTTTGTGGCGGCGGGGCAGACCTGCGTGCAGGGCGCGCGGCTGCTCGTGCACGAATCCATTCATGATGCGGTTCTCGCGCGCTTGACAGAACGGACCAATGCGCTCCGGGTCGGTGCACCCACTGATGAGGCGACACAAATGGGCCCCGTCATCTCCACTCAGCAACTGGCGACAGTCGAAAAATATGTCGCCATCGGCAAGGACGAGGGCGCACGGCTCGTCACCGGCGGTGAGCGTCTGGGCGATGCAGAGCGGGAAGGCGGCTATTTCTATGCGCCAACGATTTTCGCTGACGTGACCAATGACATGCGCATCGCGCAGGAAGAAATCTTCGGACCTGTCGTGTGCGTGATGAAGTTCAAGGATGAAGCTGAAGCCGTGTCCCTGGCCAATGGTACGGCATTCGGGCTGGCGGCCAGCGTCTGGTCCCCGAATATCGCCAAGGCAAAACGTGTCGCAGAAGGCATTGAAGCGGGGATTGTCTGGATCAACGATCATCACCGCATCGACCCCTCTTCACCCTGGGGTGGCTTCAAGGACAGCGGCCTCGGCAAGGAAAACGGAATTGTTTGCTACGAGGGATACACCCGGATGCAGTCAATTGTGGTGAACACGGCCGAGGAACCATTCGATTGGTTTGCCGATGATGGCAAGCAGAAGCGGTACAGCTGATGACAAAGCGCTCGGTACTCTTAATCGCCCTTGGGGGCACCATTTCGATGCAGGGAAATGCCGGTTCGGGCATTACCCCCAAACTCTCGGGCGAAGACCTGATCAGAGCGGTTCCTGGTCTTGACCAGGTATGCGCAATCGAGGCGACGTCGCCATTTCGCATTCCCGGCGCATCGCTGACAATCGCCCAAATTGCTGAAGTCGCCCGTTTGATCGAGGATGGCGCAGCAAAAGGATTTGATGGCTTCGTCATCGTGCAGGGAACTGACACGATTGAGGAAACGGCCTTCCTGTTGGACTGCCTCGTGCGCACAGATCGGCCGGTTGTGGTCACCGGTGCAATGCGCGGGCCGGATGCAGCAGGTGCTGATGGCCCGGCAAATATCCTGGCCGCCGCCACCTATGCCGCCTCGGAAGCTGGTCTGGGATTGGGTGCAGTCGTTGTTTTTGCAGATGAGATTCATTGTGCCCGGCTGGTGCGCAAGACGGATACCGGTCTCACAAACGCATTCACCTCAGCGCCTTACGGGTCCATCGGTCGTGTCAGTGAAGGCAATGTTCATTTGCCGCTGAAGCCTGCGCGCGGCCGCTTTGCCTTGCCAGCGCCCGAAGCCGAATTGCCGGAGGTTGCGCTTGTGGCCATCGGATTTGGCGACGAAGGCCGGATGGTCGATGCGGTGGCTGAAATGGATGTCAGTGCTGCGGTGATTGTTGGGCTCGGGGCCGGGCACGTACCTGAGCCACTTTCTGACAAAATCAGCAAGTTGCTGACAAAAATGCCGGTGGTTTTGGCGACACGCGTGGCAAATGGCCCCGTGTTTGAAAACACCTACGGTTTCACCGGTTCTGAGATTGATCTGATTGGAAAAGGGGTGATCCCCAGCCGGGATCTGGGGCCGGGAAAATCCCGACTTTTGCTGCAATTGGCGCTTGCCGCAGGCTTGTCGCCGCAACAATTGGGCGACCTGTTCGCTGGCGTTGATGGTTCGGGGTATAGTCATCAAAATTAATGAAGTTGAATATCATTCAACTTAGTTGAATTTACGGAAAAACAACGATAGCCTTCCAAGAACGCCCCGAAACAAACTGAGGACCTCATGGAAGAAAAACTCATCAACCAGGTCAGTGATCGCAAGGAAGGTCATTACAAGCCATACGGATGGCATCAATGGCCGGATTATCCCTGGATGTCGTATCAGTTTCGTCGTGCTCTCGGCGAAACCCAGGAAGGCGGCGGTGCCATTTCTGAAGTCTTCCAGCTTGGTGAGCGCATCGATCCCTCCGACCCGGAGAGCTGGTACCGCGAGTGGGACGCTGTAGGCGACCGCAACCGCATCCGTGGTGACGAGGAAGAAGCCAAAGGCCATATCGTGACCGCCCGCAATTGCTGGTTGCGCGCCGTTGATTATTACCGCGAGGCCGAGTTCTGGCTCGAAGGCACCGATCCCCGCCGTCTGGCGGTCTTTGACAAGCTCGAATATTGCTCGAAAAAGTGGGGTGGCTATTTCGATCCCCCCATGGAATCGGTGGAAATTCCATATCTCGACGGCAAGTCGCTCTACGCCTATTTTCTGCGCTCTCCCTACAACACAGAAGAGCGCCAGCCGGTGCTGATGTGTTTTGGCGGCCTTGATTCGTTCAAGGACGAGATGTGGTTCATGGTCGCCCACGGTGCCATTCAGCGCGGCATGTCTGTGCTCATGGTGGATGGACCGGGGCAGGGCGGCACAATCCGCCGCCACAAGATCACCAACCGGCATGACTATGAAGTGCCCGTCGGCAAATGCATCGATTATCTCGAAACGCGTCCCGACATCGATCCCGCACGCATTGCAATGAGTGGCTCAAGCCTTGGTGGCTATTACGCCGCCCGCGCAGCCTCATATGAGCATCGTCTGGCCGCTGCCGTGTCTCACGGTGCAATCTGGTCGGTCAATGAACTCTGGGGTGACGCTGACGACAGCCATGGTCTTGCGGGGCACATCACTTGGGTATTCGGCGCCAAGGATATGGCCGAAGCCCTCGAAAAGGGCGAAGCCTTCAAGCTTGATGGCGTGATCGACAAGATCAAGTGCCCCTATCTTATTGTGCATGGTGGTTACGACGTTCTCGGCGTCGATCAGGCTCAGAAGGTCTACGATTACGCCAAGGCCAATGGTGTCGACGTCACCCTGCGACTGGTGGGTGAGGAAGAGACAGGCGCCGAACACTGTCAGCACGATAATCCCACAATAGGCCAGGAGCTGGTCAATGACTGGCTCGCTGAAAAACTCGGCATCGACCAGGCCGCTCTGAGGCCTGCCTGATCTCTTGCGAAAAATGAACAAAAGACCCCGGTTCAACGGGGCGACGGAAAAGTATTATCGCCTTGTGCGCATAGCCCTGGGCACCCAAAGGAAAACGAAGGAGTTACCTATGAAGACCACCACTCTTGCTGCGCGTGTTCTGTGCGGTATCTCGGCGGCAGCCTGCATTGCCGGCTTGACCTTACCCGCCATTGCACAGGACTTTACGCTGAAGATCGCACATGTTGTGCCGCAGGGCGACCCGCGTGACACTGCCGCCCGCCATGTGGCTGACTATATGAATGCCTCGGACGCGTGCTCTGTTGAGGCAAATGTATATCCCTCAGGCCAGCTCGGCCAAACTACCGATCTCATCGAGGGCATGCAGCTTGGATCAGTTGAAGCCGTCGTGCTGCCAGCGTCGTTCCTTGTCGGTTTTCAGCCGCTCATGGGGCTTTTCGACTTCCCGTATTTCTGGCCGACCGATCTCGATCAGCTCATCGCTTTGCACAATTCCGATGCAGTCCGTCAGTTGCTCGACAGCACCAATGAGCAGGGCGTCTATTCCATGGCTGTTTGGCACACGGGCTATAAGCAGTGGACAGCTAACGCGCCGCTGGTTGAGCCGGAAGACTATGTTGGACTTCGTTCCCGCGTGATGCCTTCTGCTGTGCTGATCAAGCAGCAGGAAGCCCTCGGCCTGACGCCGGTCGATATGCCGTTCGCGGAAACCTACTCGGCGTTGCAGTCCGGCGCGATCGATGCGCAGGAAAATCCGGTTCCAACCACATTCTCCATGCGGTTCCAGGAAGTTCAGTCACACCTGATTATGACCAATCACGGTAATCTCGACCAGATTTTCATGGTTTCTCAGACTTGGTGGGACGGTTTGACACCGGAATGCCAGCAGGAACTGACAACAGCTGTTTCTGAAGGACAAAAGGTTGTGGTCGATGAAACGCTCCGCATTGAAGAGCAGGCAATGGCTAGCTTTGTCGAGCAGGGCGTTGAAATTATCGAGCTGACCGACGAGCAGCGGAATACACTTCGCGACGCAACATTGCCGCCTGTGCGTGAACTGTTCTTGTCGGAAAATGGCGATCGCGGTGCCGCGATTCTCGAAACGACTGAAGCGGCTATCGCTGCAGGCGAATAATAGACCTGGCGCAAGGGGTGGCGGTCTCTGCCACCCCTTGCGCAACCAATCAAAGGAGAGACCTCATGCGCTGGCTCGAAGTCGCATTGCGGCAGACCGATAAAACCGCTGCATTCGTGCTCGGGTTGATGCTGGTGGTCATAACCCTGATCCTGTTCATCAATGCAATGGCGCGATATTTCGTCGGAATTGCCATCGTTGGCGGCGAAGAACTCGCACGCTGCCTGATGGTCTGGATGACGTTTCTGGGCTCCTACCTGCTGGTGCGAACACAAGGGCATATCGCTATCGATGTGCTTTCCCTTGTTCTCGGACCTCAGGTTCAAAATACCCTCAAAATCCTCATCAGCGTACTGGGCGTGGTCATCAGTGCCTATTTCTTCTGGCTCGGGCTGGAACTGACGACCCGGATTTTTGGTTCCGGCCAGCGCATGAGCAGTCTGCCCCTGGCGCGGGGGTGGTTCTATCTCGCTGTGCCGGTGGGAATGGGGCTCATGAGCGTTGCATTCGTGCAAACCCTCGCCGCCACACTAACCGGGTTGAAACAGCCGGTTATCGCCGATTTCTCGCTGCCCCAGCAAACGAACACTCAGGCTGAAGCCGTTCAGGAAGGTAATGTATAATGGCATCGACTGTCCTGATCCTCAGCGCCATCGCCATGCTCATCGCTTCGGTGCCGATCTTTCTCGCGCTTTTGACGGGAACGGTTATTGGCTTTGAGTTCTTTGGTCCGCCCATGCCGCCCGTCGTTCTGGCGCAGCGTCTTGTTGAAGGCGTCAATGTTTTCTCGATTCTGGCGGTGCCGCTGTTCGTTTACGCAGCTGACATCATTTCCCGCGGTGAAATCGGTGAGCGCCTTGTGCGCCTGATGGAGAGCCTGGTTGGCCACATCACCGGCGGCCTGGCGATCGCCACTGTGCTGACCTGTGCCATGTTTGGCGCGATTTCCGGGATCGGCGCTGCCGCTGTGGTTTCCATTGGCCCCATCGTCTACCCGTCCTTGCTGCGGCATGGGTATAGCCGGGGCTTCTCGGTAGGTCTCATTCTGACCGCTTCAACCCTCTCAATGCTCATCCCGCCGAGCGTGGCGATGATCCTTTATTCGGTTCAGGTTTCCGTATCAGTATCGCAGGTCTTTCTCACCGGTCTGGCGACGGGCATAATCTTTGTGGTGGGCCTGTCCGCCTATTGTGTGCTCTATGCGGTCCGGAACAAGGTGGGGCGGTCGGAAAAGGTGCTGTTTCGCGAGCAATTGCTCGCCCTCAGGCGCGGCCTGATCCCCATGGGGCTGCCCGCGCTGATCTTTGGCGGCATATATGGTGGTGTCTTTACCCCGACAGAAGCCGCAGCCGCAGCATGTGTCTATGCGGCGCTGGTTGAAACCATTGTGTTCCGTCGCCTCAAACTGCGCAGCCTGTTTCGCCTCAGTCAGGGCTCGTCAATCACCATCGCAACGCTTCTCATTCTGATTGCTGCAGGGTCAACAATGACCTGGTTCATGACGCTTGAACGCGTACCTGCCATGCTGGCCGCGATGATGAGCGAGGTGCCCGATTATGTGGTGCTGGCGGCGATTAATGTTCTGGTGCTGATCATCGGCATGTTTATTGATCCGAACTCTGCCGTCATCGTTATCAGCCCGCTCATCGCTCCGGCCGCAGTCGCGGTTGGCGTCGATGCGATCCATCTGGGCGCGATCATTGTCTTCAACCTGGCTATCGGGATGATCACGCCGCCTTTTGGCCTCAACATTTTCATCGGCATGAGCACCTTCAAGATTGGCTATGGCGAAATTCTGCGCGCCGTTCTGCCCTTCATAGGCGTCGCAATCGTGACCCTCTTGATTATCACCTACATTCCGCAATTGGTCATGTGGTTGCCTGAGCTGGCGCGCTGACCAAAAGACCAAGGAGAACACGAAGATGAATTTTGGTGTCGAAGAAATCCGCCCGGCAATTGTCGCAATTGACCTGCATCGTGGTCATCTCGATCCTGCCGTCGCGACCATGCCGTTGGCCGAAGAACGTTGCGGCCCGGTGATCGAGGCCAACCGGGTGTTGTTTGAACAAGCCCGCGCGCTCGATATTCCCGTCATTCATTTGCTGACAATGTATCGATCGGTCGACGAGATCAGTTCTAATCCGTTTTGGCGGACGAGAGCGGATAACCCCACAGCTTCCCGTAAAAACGTGTTGCGCCATAATCTCGTGGGCATGCCCGGCGTCGAAGTGATGCCCGAGCTGCTCGACCCCCGCGACTGGGTGATCGATTCCAAGCGCCGTTACGACTGTTTTATCGGTTCCGAACTCGAGTTCTGCCTCAACAAGAACCGGATCAACACCTTGCTGATCACCGGCGTCAACACCAATAGTTGTGTGCTGGCCACCGCGGTCTCGGCCTGCGTGCGCGATTTCGCCTCTATCGTGGTCACAGATTGCGTTGACACCATGGACGGCACCAACTTGCACGATGCGGCGCTTGCCTGTATCCGTACCGCGTTTGGATGGACCATGACCGCACAGGACGCTCTGGAGGCCGTAAGGCCAGAGTAGGACAACGCTGCCAGGGCCGGAAAAGGGCAATTTGTGGAGTTCGAACCATGACGCGGCAACGTCGGCCTGCTGTCAGATCGGCAGCGAGCGCAGCGCGCAAGGCAGGGCCATCGATTCCGGCTGCTTCGTTGAAATCAGCAGGGCTGCCAGGCGATGTCCGCATCGGTGGCAAGATCCGGCATGCGCGCCTGCTGCGTGAACTCAGCCTCAAGGAATTGGCCGAAAAGGTGGGGTGCTCCGTCAGCGCCCTGTCAAAAATCGAGGGGCAGAAAGCCAATCCCTCGATCACAATGCTGCATCGGATCTGTGCCGCACTGGACACTAATCTTTCAGAATTGTTCTCCGGCGATGATGAAGTGGCCATCGTCACAAAGGCCAGTGACCGGCCAATGATCGAAACCGATCAGTTACGGCGGGGTACCGGGATCTTGCTGGAACGGCTTGTGCCGTATTCTACGGGCTATCTGTTGCAGGGCAATGTGCACATCATCGAGCCGGGCGGGGGCAGCGAAGACGGGTTGGTCCATGAAGGCGAAGAGATGGGATATGTGATCGAGGGGCAGGTCGAGCTGACTGTCGAGGGGGTGACCTACCTGGCCGAAGCAGGCGACTCGTTCTTCTTCCGCTCAAACCTGGCACATTCCTACCGCAACCCGGGCGATACAGTGTCCCGGGTTATCTGGGTCAATACACCCCCGACATTCTAGTAGCTGTCGACCGCAGTCTCTATTCCACCGACAACGTCAATGGCGCACAACTCTCGCCCAGCACCAGCGCGGCCTGGAAAACCACATTGCGCTGCTTTGCATTTGGTTCGCGGGTAATACGGTCCACCAGCAGGCGCAGGGCCTCATTGGTCATCTCGGTTGCCGGATGTTCAGCCCGGGTCAGTCTGGGGCGCAGGCCGCCAAAGCCGGGAATGGTATCTGTTGAGGCAATGGATATGTCAGCCGGACATTTGAGGCCCATATCGGCAAGGGCACGCATCACACCCAGCGCCATCACACCATTCGCAATATAAAGCGCTGATGGCGGCGCGGGCTGGGACAGCATATCCCGCGCAACGGAATAGGCCGTATCTTCGCGAAATTCGCCGCTGCGTACGTGATTGGGGTCGGGCGAAAGGCCGCGCTCGGTCATGGCGGCAAGCATGCCGGCATGACGATCCCGGCCGGTGCTGAGATGCAAGGGGCCAGTGATTGTGCCGATTCTGCGATGACCGAGATCAAGCAGATAGCTGGTGACCTGCCGTGAGGCCTCAATATTGTCGAGGGTTACCACATCGAATGCATCATGGCCCGTGGTGCGGCCAAACATGACGGTAGGCGGCAACCCCTTCATCTCTGAGGGGGCGTATTGGGCCGGCCCGCCGACTGGCGCAATAATCATGCCGTCACACGAAAGGGTCCGGATGCGTCCCAGAATGCGCTTTTCAACTTCAGGCTTTTCATCACTGTTGAAGACCACAAGACAATAGCCCCAGGCCGCTGCCGCAGCCTCAGCGGCGCAAACGATGCGGGCATAAAAAGGGTTCGACAGATCCGCGACAACAAGGGCGATAAGCTTGCTGCTGCCGCGTTTGAGGTTTCGCGCAACCTGCGAGGGAACATAGCCGAGTTTGTCGATGGCAGCCTGCACCCGCGCCCGAAGGGCAGGGCTGACAAAGCTTGTGTCATTGACGACGGCCGAAACGGTTGCTGTCGATACGCCCGCCTCCTTGGCTACGTCCTTGATATTCGCCATAAATTCACTCCAGTAGCTAAACGTTTAGCTCTATATAATCTCGCATCTACCGCTTAAAAATCCATTTATTTCCGGATTTTTTGCTTGCACGATGTAACATGTTAGGCAATGTTAGCGAAACGGTTAGGTTTTGCAACAGCGAAGTTGCGCTCTGGCCGGAATGTCAAAAGGGAGAAAATCATGAAAGCTGCTTCGCTCGGCCTGCTGGCCATTACACTTGCCTTGTCTACAAGCATTGTCACCGCTCAGGAGAGCAAGCTGATCGGCATCGTCTCAATCTCTGCCAACGAAGCGAACAACGCGCGTTATATCCAGGGTGCCGAAGCTGCAGCCAAGGAAATTGGCTGGGAAGTTTCCGTGATTGATGCGGCGGGCAGCGCTGATCAGGCCAATGCCGGTATTCAGAATTTCGTTCAGCGCGGCGCAGCGGCGGTGATCGACATGGTTTTCCCTTACACCTCCATTGGTGCAGGCCTCGCGGCCGCTGGTGATGCAAATGTGCCCGTCGTGACCTGGGGTGGCGGTATCGGCAGCACGGTTGCTGCAACCAATGGTTCGGGTGGCCCGATGGCAGAACCCGTTGTCGAGATGATGCTCGATGCGATGGACGGTAGCGGCAGCATTCTCGCCCTGACATACCGTACAGGCGAAGTCTGCCGTAACCGAGAAGTCGTGCTCGATGAAATGGTCGCCGAATATCCCGATATTACTGTAACCAAGAATGAAGTGCGCATTCCCGGATATTTCGAGGACGGCGCGCAATATGCCAATGCCTGGCTCGCCTCGCACCCCGCCAACAGCGAAAATCTCGCCATTTGGGGTTGCTGGGATGACCCCGCCATTGGTGCCATCGGTTCCCTGCGTCAGCAGGCCCGTGATGACGTGAAAGTCTATGGCGTCAACGGCAATGCGCAGGCGATTGAAAATATCCGCAATGGCCATATGGATGGCACAGCCTGGGAAGACAGCTATACTGAAGGCTACGACATGGTAAAGCTTCTGCCCGAAATCATCGAAGCGGGTGACGCCTGGGTGCCGGTCGCCAGGGAAGTGCCTGCCATTCTGGTAACCGCCGATACGGTGGAAGAATTTGTAACGGCCCACCCAGACGCTCTCGGCCAATAGGCCCGAAAGACATTCGGATGATGGTAGAAAAAACGATGGAAATGGGGACGGTTCATTCGTCCCCATTGGTGCGTGCAACCGGTATAACCAAATCCTATGGCGGCGCGCAGGCGCTCAAGGGCGTGTCTCTGGAAATTGGGCCGGGTGAGGTTTTGGGCCTTGTCGGTGCCAATGGCGCCGGCAAATCAACGCTGATCAAGGTTCTTGCCGGTCTTGTGCAGCCTGATGGCGGGCAGGTGGAGGTGGATGGGAACACCGTCGCCCTTAACTCGCCCCACGCCGCCGCCGACCTCGGCATGAATTTCATTCATCAGGAACTGGCTTTCATTCCCGGCATGACGGTGCTCGAGAATATCATGCTGGGCATTCCCAAAAAGTCGCGCTTCGGCATGATCGACTGGGCCGCCATTGAAAAGGACGTTCGCCCGATTGCTGAACGTGTCGGCATCAGGGCGTCTCTCAATGCCAATGTCAAAGGGCTGTCGACAGCGGAAAACTGGTTGATCAATATCTGCCGGGCTCTTGTGCGCAAAGCCCGTTTGATTGTTATGGACGAGCCGACAGCATCGCTGTCGGGCAGTGAGGCGGAAAAGCTGTTCGCCATCGTGGAGGATCTGTCCGCCTCCGGGGTGGCTGTGCTCTATGTGTCGCACCGGCTCGACGAAATCGAACGCCTGTGTGACCGCGTAACCGTGTTTCGCGACGGGCAATCTGTGGCCGATATTACCCGTGCCGATTTGACCCGCGACAACCTGGTTGAAGCGATTGTCGGCGGCGCTGTTGAACGCGCAGCCACAAAAGATCCGGCGGTGCTGACGGGCAGGGTGGCTTTAACGGTCTCCCACCTGTCGCGGGCGCCCATGGTCAATGATGTCAGCTTTGATCTGCATGAAGGCGAGGTGCTGGGCATTGGCGGTCTTGTGGGGGCCGGGCGCAGCGAGCTGGCGCGGCTTATTTATGGTGCTGACCGGCCGGATGGGGGCACAATGACGTTGCAGGGCGCGCCCTATGCGCCCAAATCGCCAACGGCGGCGGTAAAGGCCGGCCTTGGTTTCGTGCCAGAGGAACGGCGGGCCGATGGTCTGGTGCTAAGCAAAAGCGTCGCCTTCAATGCCCAGATTTCAAATCTCAACGATATTGTCGTCAGTCCGGTTTTCCCGTTCATCGACTATCGCCGGCGCGACAGCGCCGTCACCGAAATCGTCAAAGACCTGTCCATCAAGACCCAGAGCATTGAAACACCTGTTGGGCGTTTGAGTGGCGGCAACCAGCAAAAGGTGGTCATCGGCCGCTGGCTGCTACGGCAGCCGAAAGTGCTCATACTCGATGAACCCACCCGTGGCGTGGATATTGGCGCGCGCGCCGAAATCCATCACCTGGTCCGGGAATTGGCCCGGAAGGGCATGGCGGTGATTGTGATTTCATCGGAACCGGATGAATTGCCGGATCTGTCCGACAGGGTTTTGGTCATGGCTGATGGCCGCATCGTTAAAGAACTGCAGGGTGATGCAATTTCGCGCAATGCGATTGTGGAAGCGAGCTATGTCGCCCATGAGAAGAGTTAGGATTATAAAATGAGCCAGAGTTCTGCATCCTCAAGGCGCTTGTCGCCCAATGCCCGCAACGCACTGGGTATTTTTGCGCGCTACGCCACCATTTTGGGGTTGGCGGTGATGATTATCGCCTTTTCGCTTCTGTCGCCCAAGGCGTTTCCAACCCTGTCCAATTTCACCAATGTGCTGAATCAGGCCTCACTGGCCATGATCATTGCCGGTGGCCTCACACTGGCCGTCATCGTGGGTGAACTCGACCTGTCTATCGGTTTTGCCGCCAGTCTGCACGGTGTGCTCGTGACCGGGCTGATTGTGTCGAACAAACTGCCAATCCCCGTGGCCATTGCCATTGTCATCGCCGCAGGTGCCCTGATCGGTTTGGTCAACGGCTTTATCGTCACGCGCATGAAGGTCAATTCCGTCATCGCAACCCTTGGCGTGGGCACCATCCTCACTGGGTTGGCATTCGCCTATTCCTCTGGGGTGCCAATCGTTTCCGGTGTGCCCGAGGCCTTCCTGCAAATCTCCCTTGGCCGTTGGCTGTTCGGCATTCCCAACAATATCATTATCATGGTGCTGGTTCTCGGCGCGCTCTGGCTGCTGGTCGAGCGCACAGCGATCGGCCAGGAAGTGCAGGCCGTGGGCGGCAACCCGGCAGCGGCGCGCTTGGCAGGGATTGATGTGGCCAAGGTCAAGACACTTGGCTTTGTCATTTCCGGCATGTGTGCGGCCCTGACCGGCATATTGCTGGCATCACGCCTCGGCAGCGGCACGACAAGCGCGGCCGACAGCTATCTGCTGACTGCGTTCGCTGCGGTATTTCTGGGGTCTGCGACCCTGCGCGATGGCGAATTCCACGTTATGGGGACCTTCGTTGGCGCGCTGATCATCGCATTCGGCTTCAACGGCCTCAACATTTTCGGTGCGCCCACATTCTCCCAATATGTATTCCAGGGTGCCATTCTCATTGTCGCTGTCGGGCTCTCCAGCCTCGGCCGGACAATCGCCGAGAGCTAAGGGAAGGAACAGTCATGTCTGAAGAAAACCGGAACTGGGAAATCTATGTGCTCGAATATGCCCGGGCAAAGGATCAACCCATTGCCGCCCTGGTGAACGGCACCCACGACGAAGGGGTGATGGACACGCCCTTCGCCTTTGTGTTTGCGCGCAACGGCACACGCAACATCCTGATCGACACCGGCTTCATGCGGGAGGGGATCGGCGCTGAAATGAGTGAACGGTTCGGTGTGCCCGAATGGATATCGCCGGTGCGCCTGCTTGCCGAGCTTGATGTGCAGCCCGAGGATATCACCGATATCCTGCTCAGCCATGCCCATTTTGATCACGCAGGCTCAGTGCACAAATTCCCCAATGCCCGGATATTCATTCAGAAGGCCGAACTGCTGTCATGGCATGAAGCCATGGCGCTGCCGCCGCAGTTCGGCTACCTGACCGACATCATCAACCCCGACGATTTGCGGAACATTTTCGATGCCTCCGTGCAGCACCGGGTGACCTTGCTGGATGGTGACAAGAACAATGTCCTGCCCGGTGTCCATGCCCGCTTCGGGCCGGGCCACACAATCGGCCAGCAATTCATCGTTCTGGAATGTGCCCGCGGCGATATCGTGGTTTCCGGCGATTGCGTTTATTCGGCCACCAATATTACCGGCCACAATCACAACGGCGTCTACGTGCCCTTGAACAATGCCATTGGCAGCGTCTGGGACCAGCTCAAGACCATCGACCGCATCAATGATGTGGTGGACGGTGATATGAGCAAACTCATTATTCTGCATGACAAGGACCGCTGGGAGAACCTGCCGCTCGTGCATGATGTGGATGGGTTCAAGATCGTCCGGGCGCATTAGCGCCAAACGGTTTGCCATACCAAGCAAGTGAGGCGGTGCAGCGCGCAACCGCCTCATGCGGTGGCCTCAGGTCTCATCCGGCACAAACGTGTTAAAGCCTAGATTTAGGTGAAATTGCAGCGCGTATTGATAGGTAATCCGGTCCCGCGCCTTGAGCGCTTCAATCACGTGCAGGTGCTGCTGGAAGGTGAAGGTCTTGAAGTCCTGCCGGGACTTTCCCTTCTCCATAATCCCGATAATGACCGGCTTCATGATGCGGTAGATTTCAAGAATGGCCTCATTGTCGAGAATTTGAATGAGGCGCGTATGAAAAGCATAGTCCGCGTCCGAAGCGGCGCTCTTGGAAGGCGCATCCGCCATGGTGTTGTTGATCTCATGCAGATCAGCGAGGTCGTCAGGCTGGAGATTGTTAAAAATCCGCTCGGCTGAATCCACCTCGATCATGCAGCGAAAGCCCTGGATATCGGAAAAGGTCTTGCGTGAAATTTCAATCGTATTGAACGAAAACAGATCCAGCGCCCGCGCCATCCGGTTATCAATAATGGTAGCACCCACCTTGGGGCGGACCTCCACAACACCATAGGCCTTGAGTATCCGCATGGCCTCGCGCACGGTATTGCGGCTGGTCGAAAACTGTTCGCACAATTCGCGTTCCGAGGGAAGGGTGTCGCCAACGCCCAGACGGTTTGTCTCGATCATTGCGCGAATATGGATAACGAGGTCATCGACAGCGGAGGGACTACCCTTGTGTATCTTTTGGGCTGTCGGGCTCTCTTGCTTCATCTGAAATTGCTCCCACTGGCGGGCTATTTGAACCGGGTGGCAAAATATTTTTGTGGGACCAGTTTAGGCAAGCTGGCACGTCTTAACTAGCGTAAACCACCGAATTTTCGGAAGTTTTTTGGAAAAACTCCCCAACTGGTCCTACAAATACCTGGGAATGAGTTTGCCCGAACGCATTTCGTATATTGATCGCAAGCGGCAAACCATGCCTACATAGCCGCAGATTTGGTTCGGCTGATGCAATTCAAACGCAGCTGAAACAGATTTCAGCATCAGTATTTCTATGGGGAGTGAGAATGAGCACACTGAAAAAGTTGATGGGAGCCGCTGCGATCGCCGTATCGGTTGCCGCCATGTCCAGCGTGGCGCTTGCCGCCGATTACAACTGGACCTTCCAGACGTCTGAGACAGCTGGTGAGCCAGGATTTGTCAACAAGACCAAATGGGCTGAAGATGTCGGCGTATTATCCGGTGGCCGCATCGAAATCCAGATTCTGCCAATTGGTGCGGTCGTCCCGCACACCGATACGCTTGAAGCGGTTGGCGCCGGCATTCTGCAGGGCCACCTGACCGATCCGAGCTATTTTGCTGGCAAGGATCCGGCGTTTGCCATGATGGGCAACCTCGTGGGCGCATGGAGCGATCCGTTCGAATTCCTCGGGTTCATGCAATCCGGTGGCGGCGATGAGCTCTATTCCGAACTGGTCGAACCTTATGGCGTACACTTTATCGGTGCTGCGGCAACCGAGCCTGAAGCTTTCGTATCCGGTGTGCCCATCCGCACTGTTGAAGATCTGAAGGGCGTCAAGCTGCGCGCACCTGAAGGCATGGTCTACGAGATTTTCCAGAAAGCCGGTGCAAGCCCTGTGGCTCTGCCGGGCTCGGAAATCTTTTCGGCACTCGACAAGGGCGTTGTGGACGCTGCGGATAACACCGTATTCGCCACCAACCAGGCCCTGGGCATGAACGACATTGCCAATTACCCGCTCTATCCGGGTTTCCATTCGCTGCCCATGATCGATATTTCGATCAACAAGGAAGTCTGGGACGGTCTGCCGGCTGATCTGCAGGCAATCCTTGAGGCTTCTGTCGACAAGTTTATCTTCCAGCACGTCTATTCGGTGCGCAAGCTTGATGCGGAAGCGGTGATCGAAGCCAAAGCCAATCCTGATATCGAGATCATCAACTGGTCTGGCGATGAACGCGCGAAATTCCGTCGCATCGCCAAGGATGAATGGCAGAACTGGGCCGGTCGCACGGAAATGACCCAGCGCTACTACGATACAGTTACCGCCTATCTCACCAGCCGCAATCTGCTGTAGGTTGAAATAACGGTTTGAGTTGCTGCGCCCGGCACACATGATCGCCGGGCGCAGTTGTATCTGAAGGGGCAGGGCAGATGAACGACAAGATAGATATTGCCGCAATTACCGAAGGCGACGGCCATGAGGTGCGGTCTCGGCTGGACAGATGGATAGCCAATTCAACCAAAATACTCGCATGGGCTATTTTCGTGGCTTTCCTCGTCAGCGTATTTGAGGTGATTTCGCGTTACGTCTTTGACAGCCCCACATTCTGGGCGCACGAGACAACCACGTTTCTGATTGCCGCCATTTTCCTGATTGGTGGCCCCGTAGCGCTCGCGCGGGACAAGCACATTCGCGTGCGCATGTTCTATGACACCGTGTCACCCAGGGCGAAGCGCTGGCTCGATATTTTCAATTCGATTGTGGCAATGTGTTTCTTTGCCGGCCTTGGCTACGCTGGATGGGTCATGGCATGGAAGGCAACCCATAATCCGCTTGGTGAAATTCACCTTGAGGGCACGGGCACCGCATGGAATCCGCCAACCCCCGCACTATTGAAAATTACAATTCTCATATGTGTGTCGTTGATGTTCATACAGACCGCGCTGCATCTGGTCGCCGCTATCCGGCGCGATGTATCCGGCGTCGCAGCCGGGGAGAAATAGCATGGGTATGAGCGCACTGGGTATCGAGCTCGGCACCTATATTCTCGTCGGCAGCATTTTCTTGTTGCTGCTCTCCGGTCAACCGCTTGCCTGGGTTACGGGCCTCGTTGCGTTGATTTTCACCTTTGGCTGGTTTGGCGGCAATGCGCTGCCCCTGGTGACCTCGCGCATCTTCGGCTTCATCACCGAATATTCGCTGGTGGCCATTCCAATGTTCATTCTGATGGCCGCCTTGCTCGACAGATCGGGCATTGCCAAGGATCTGTTCAATGGCATGCGCGTGCTCGCCGGGCGCCTGCCGGGCGGCGTTGCTGTGCAGACCCTGATCGTGGCCATTCTGATGGCCGCCATGTCCGGCGTTATCGGCGGCGAGATCGTACTTCTGGGCATTCTCGCACTGCCACAAATGCTGCGGCTGGGTTATGACCGCAGTCTGTCGATTGGCGTTGTTTGCGCGGGTGGTTCCCTTGGCACAATGATGCCGCCATCTATCGTTCTCATTATCTATGGGCTGGTCGCCAGCGTTTCCATTGCCGACCTGTTCATTGCCGCCATCACACCCGCCTTGCTGCTTCTGGCATTCTACATCGCCTATGTGCTGTTCATTTGCCTGCGCAACCCACAGCTCGGCCCACCGATGTCGGACGAAGACATGGCAAAGGAATCCCTGGGCAGTGCCCTGCGATCACTCGCCGCGCCGGGTTTCATCGTTTTCGTGGTTCTCGGGTCCATCTATGGCGGCGTGGCATCGATCACGGAAGCGGCAGCGCTCGGTGTGTCATCTGTCCTCATCATCTCTTTGCTGCGGCGCGAGCTGACCGTGAAAATGCTGCAGGACAGTCTGGTTCATACGCTTGAAACCTGCGGCATGATCATCTGGATCGGTATTGCGGCGGCTGTGCTGGTGGGTGTCTACAATCTGATGGGCGGTAACCGCTTTGTCGCCACCGCCATCCTCAGCATCGATGCGCCGCCGGTCGTCATCATCATGGTGATGATGTTGATCCTGCTCGTCCTTGGTATGTTCCTCGACTGGATCGGCATTGCACTTCTGACCCTGCCGATCTTTGTGCCCATCGTGGTGCAGCTTGGTTACGACCCGATCTGGTTCGGCATCCTGTTCGCCGTCAACATGCAGGTCTCGTATCTGACGCCACCATTTGGCCCCGCCGCGTTCTACCTGAAGAGCGTGGCGCCGCGAGATATAACGCTGAAGCACATTTACACCGCGCTTTTGCCGTTTATCGCACTGCAGTTGACCGTGTTGGCCATTCTGCTGTTCTTCCCGCCAATTGCGACCTGGCTCATCTAAACGCCTGACGGCGCATCCCGAAAAGGATGCGCCGTTTGTTCCCTGCGGAACCTTTTGTCAGTTCACCCGTTGATCATGCGTCCGGTTGACGCGCAAAACAGCTTTTGCAATTTTGTTCGAGAGCCGGAGGAGACCGTGAACGGTGTCTTGCAAGCCTGCGCAGCCCGCGCAAGCTTTTGCAGCACCAGACATCCTTGGGGAGCTACACCATGGCCATTTCGACCATTCTTTTTATTGTTCTGCTGCTTCTGTTGATCGGGGCCATTCCGGCCTGGCCCTATGCTCGCGGCTGGGGATATCGCCCGAGCGGCATCATCGGCACGCTGCTGGTGATCGTATTGATCCTGATGCTGTTAGGTGCCTTCTAGCCCGTACGAAAATACAGCGCATGCAAAACACCCCGCTTTCCGAGTGGGGTGTTTTTTTATCAGAAACGACAGGTCTTGTTTTGGAACCTTTTAGGCTCCACCCCGTTTCTAGTCTGTAGGTGGCCGCGCCGCATGATCTGTCAGCAAACTTCTCTTGCGACGCAGCCGATATGCCAAAACTGACACACGAAGGAGATCATAACATGATCCGCACGCTTCTCGCTACTACCGCATTGACCGCCCTGATGACCGGCGGCGCGTTTGCCCAGTCTACCTCGACGGATATGCAGTCCGATACGATGGGCGGCGCAATCTTCAACCCGGATGCCGCAATGAGCACCGAGGCCACTGACGGGTATTTCCCGGGTGCCCCCGGCCAGATTTTAGCCTCCAGCCTTTTGGGCAAAAGCGTTTACAACGCTGCAGGCCCGGATGCTGATGTCATTGGTGACGTAAATGACGTCGTCATGGCGCCGGATGGCCGCGCTCAGGCGATCGTTATTGGTGTCGGCGGCTTCCTCGGCATTGGTGAAAAGGAAGTTGCTATCGACTTCTCCCGCGTAAGCTGGACAGAAGTTGCCATTGGCTCGACCATGGCGCCTAATACCACAGCAACTGAAAACGCCCCGGCACAGGCCGAAGGCACTGAACCTTATGTTCAGACTGAACAGCGTCTGCTCGTCAACGCAACAAGTGAAGAGCTTGAATCTGCACCGGCATTTGATCGTGATGCAATTAACAACGACCAGGCCATGCATTCCGATGCAAACAATGGCACCATGATGGGTGGCGCGGCTGATACTGACAACAAGGCTGATGCAACGCACAACACCCAGGGCGATATTGCTGCAACCACGCAGCCTGAAGCCGACAACATGGTTGAGCCGACCCGCGAAGGCATGGAAATTGTCGACACCGCTGGTCTGAGCGCGGAAGAACTGATCGGCACCCGTGTATATGGCCGTGAAGAAGAAGACCTCGGTGAAATCGGTGACGTGATTGTCTCCGGCGACGGTAACGTCGAAGCCTATATCATCGATGTGGGTGGTTTCCTGGGTCTGGGTGAAAAGCCCGTCGCTCTCGACGCGAAAGAGCTCGACATCCTCCGCGATCCGAATGGCAGCCTGTCCATTTATACGGATTTCAATGAGGAGCAGCTGAAGGGTCACGCCGAATACGACGCTGACGCCTACAAGCAAGACCGTGACAGTGTTGTGCTGCGCTAACAACAGCTAACCCTGAATATCGACGCCGGCCATCATTGATGGCCGGCGTTTTTTTATTTTGCGAGTGCTGCGGAACATTTGGTCATTCCGCACGTTCTCTTAACAGGAAAGCAAAGGAGTTGATTATGGCTACCGCATCGACAAGCGCCCGTAAGAATGGCAGTGGCGCCGCCGCGACGAGTGATGACGTAGAAGCTCAGATCGCCCGGATCCGCGAGGATATCGCTGAACTGACAAAAGTGGTTGGAGCCTTCGGCAGTGCCAAGGCCAATCAGTATACCGGCCGTGCCGAAAAAGTACGCGACGATCTGGCTGAAACCTCGCAGCAGGCGATTGAGTCTGTCCGAGAGGAAGTGGCATCGCTCGAAAACGATGTTCGCGATTACATTCGCGAGAAGCCGCTCCAGACTGTCGGCATCGCCGCTGGTGTCGGCTTTCTGCTGGCCTTTTTGAGCAAGCACTAAATCATGAGTCGTATGGCCCACTCGCTCGCCGCCTCCGCGACGCGTGACCTTGGCGCAATCGCAAGGCAAACACGCCGCAACGCCATTCTCTATGTGGTTGTCGGTGTGTTGATGACGATGGCTGTGGTCTCGGGTCTGATCGCTGGTGGGCTTTACCTTGCAGCGACCATGGGGGGCATTTACGCCGCCTTGTTCATTGCCCTGGTGACGCTGATCCTGGCTTTGATCCTGCTTGCCGTGCTCATGGTTCTCAACCGCATCGAGCGGCGCCGTCAGCGCGCCGCAAGAGCGGGCAGGGCACTCGCCGCCTCAGCCGCACTGACAACGCTTGGCACCGTCGCACGTTCAAAAAATCCCCTCGTTCTGGCGGCAATTGGTGGTCTGGTTTTCGCTCTGACCCGCACCACCAGTCGAAGCCGGGATTGATCGGCACATTTGCCGCAAGCCGGGACGTGATCCGCTTCGGTTCAACTTGATGAAGGCGCTTCGCCGGCACCGCGAAGCATAAGTTCAAACAGGAGAAATAATCATGGCGAAAGCCTCAGCCGCTCTCAAACCCGCAGCCCACGAAGAGAATATGAAAATCGGTCTGGCAGCCGATTACCGCTCTGACATTTCCGCGGATCTGTCCGAAATTCTCGCCGCGACCTACAAGCTCACAATCAAGAGCCACCTCTATCACTGGAACGTCGTCGGGCCTTTGTTCCGTCCGCTGCACGAATTGACCGAAGAGCATTACAATGCGCTGTTCCAGGCGGCAGACGTTATCGCTGAACGCGTCCGGGCCCTTGGCCATCTCGCACCGGTAAAGCTGGGTGAAGCCGCAGGCTTTTCGCCCAAGGCCGCCGATGTAAAGAACACCACCGCAATCGATATGGTCAACGATCTGATTGATGACCATGAAGCTGCGGTACGCACGATGCGCAAGGCCGCCGAAAAGGCCGGTGACGCCGGTGACGTGGTGACAGAAGACATGCTCACCGCACGCCTGACCTTCCACGAAAAGGCCTTGTGGATGTTGCGCGCGACAATTTCGGACTAAGCGTCCGAAAACGCCGGCGACCCCCATGTCGGCGGGCTCCTCCCGGGGAGTTGTATGAAGCAGGGTACATGAAACCGTATCGGTTTCCGTGCCCTGCTTTTTTTGCGCCTAGGATTTGGCGGTGTTTTTACCGCTGGATTTCAGCGCTTCGGGAAAACAAGCCCGCACCCGCTGCAGGTCATGATCGAAATGGTCAGAAGCCTCAAGCGATTGCATCAACAACCCGGCGTGCTCCTTGACCAGCTTGCGCATCTCCTTGCCGCCCACGACATAGAGCCGGGCGAGGGCACGCGCAAAACCCTGCGCCATCAGGATATTACCCGCGGTCGCCAGCCGGATGGGATGAAACGCCTGGCCCAGCAATTCCTCCATGCTCATCGCAGGCAGGATCAGCCGCAGATCCCCGTCATCATCAATGGTCAGGATCGGCGCCGTATCGGCTTCGGCAATCTCGGCAAATGCGTTGGAAAAGCTGTTGGCCACGGCCAGCGCCGTATAGGTGTCGTTGATCCCCGGAGAGAGCGCGCGCAGCGCGATTTCCACCAGCAGGTTGATTGAAAATTCCGGCGACCGGTCCTCCGACCGCGCATTTTCGATCGTGATATGTTTGCGAATGCTCTCAAGCACGTCGTCATCGGCATCACCGGCCACCTGCGCCACGTTTTGCCCCGCCAGCACAAACCCGCCCGACGACACCTCAACCCAGATCATCAGATCATGCTTTTTGGCAATCTCCGTCAGATAGTCCTCATCAAACCACCCGACATAACCCGCCTTTTGCGCACAGATATCATGTTTGAACTTGGAGCGGGCAGGCGTCTTCCCATCGGGGTTGGAGGTCCGTTGCAAGTCGTTGAGTTGCTTGGTGATGCGTTTCGTGATCTGGGCGATCTCATCGTCCACGGAAACCGACTGCGAGACGTGGCGGACAAAATAGATCAATTGCAGAACGCTGATAATCGCCAACAACACAGCGCCGAATATCGTGATCTTGGGCACAAAATTCGGCTGCGTCATCAATAGCGTGAGAATGGCATAGAGAAAGGTACCACCCAGAATCCCGGCCGTAATCTGGTTGACCAGCTCGGATGTGAAGCGTTGCAAAAGCCGCGGGCCGATATTCCCCGCCGCCAGGGTGAACACCACCAGCACCAGTGAATAGGCGAGGCTCAGCGCGGTCATCGCCCCTGTCGCAACCACCGAAAGCAGCGTATGCGCACTTTCAACCGAGAATTGCAACACGAAGGGGCTGAAGGCATCCCTGGCGAATTGCCGTTCAAGAAACACCGTAACCAGCGGCAGCAATCCGATACCCAGCGCAATGCTGGCCGGCACCGTCAAAAGAACGACAAATGGTTTGCGGAATGTGCTCAAGATCAAGATTGCGATCCTCCATTAGCGGCCAGCGGCACAAGAACCTTAAGGGCGCCGGGAATAATCTCGATGCTTGTTTTCCGGCGCAAAGGCACCAGTTCGCCATCAATGACGGCGCGTGCCTTGCGTTTATGCCGGGGAAACTGAAGCACCACTTCGCGTGCTGTTTCTTCGCGCATGTTCTCGTTCGTGCGCCAGCTGCCAAGCACAAGGTCGGTGCTGAGCCGCATGCCGGCACCGGTATCGATTTTGCCGGCGCTATAGACGCCCAGAACCCCCTGGTCCAGCCGGTCGGCATAGGGCATGTGCCCCTCGCCATAAGGATTGTTCGCCACCGCGATCATGCTGAAAACCTGTTCCTGCGTCTCTCCGTCGAGCGTCATACGCGTCAAGAAGGCGGGTGGCCGCGACAACATGCTCAACGTCGCCCGCAGGCTGGCAATCATCTTGCCAAACCGCGAGCGGTATTGAAGCTCTTCCCGGTTCTGCACAAGGCGCGGCTGCATGCCGACGGAGAACTGGTGCACAAAGGGGCGCCCATCCGCTGTCGCAATGTCGCAGGATTTCACTTCCGACCGGGCAAGCGCGGTAGCGGCTTCCTCGATGTTCAACGGCATGCCCAGTGACCGGGCGAACAGGTTCATTGTGCCCGCCGGAATAACGCCAAGCGTCTTGCCGGATTTAAAGGCTATCCCTGCCGCCGCGGAAATCGTGCCATCGCCGCCCCCGGCGATAATCGCCTCGAATTGAGGATCTTCCGCTGCCTTTTTGAGTGCCTGTTCAATCTCGCTGCCCCCGACAGGGTGACATTCAATCTCGTGCCCCGCCTCGGAAAACGCCTTGGTTATATGAGCGCAATAGGCATCAAGGTCGGTGGTCTTCAGGGTGCCCCCATCGCGGTTCAGAATAGCTATTGCGCGCATTGCGGTATGCCTTCTTTCAATGACGTCAAATAAAAGGGCGGTTGGTGGAGGGGGCCTCGGTCCAGCCTGCAATCTCGGAAAGACCATCAAAATCCAGCACAGCACAGCCCCGGTCGCGCCAGGCAATCATTTTCTTGTCGGCCAGCTTGCGTAAGGTTTTGTTGGTATGCACGATTGAAAGGCCCAGCGTATCGGCAATGTGTTGTTGGGTGAGGGGGATGGCATTTTGCCCGTTCAGCTGGTTCAGCATTTTGGCGCGTCTATATAAAAAGGCGAGCAGATAAGCCGCGCGCTCAATGGCCGAACGTCGCCCGATGCTCAGCAGATGTTCATCGAGAATGCGTTCCTCCCGGGCCGCGATCCATGTCACATCGAACCCCAAAGAAGCGTGTTTCTCAAACAGTACCGGCATTTTTTCCCGTTCGAAAACGCACAGCGTCATAGGCGTCAGCGTCTCAACAGAATGCTGCATTTCTCCCAAAAGGCTGCTTTGCAACCCAACCAGGTCGCCGGGAAGCAGATAATTGAGAATTTGGCGGCGGCCGTCGTTCAATGTTTTGAAACGGAAGCCCCAGCCATCGAGAACGGTATAAAGGTGGGCGCTGTCAGAGCCTTCCAGCAACACGGTGGTTCCGCGGTCGGCCACCAGCTCCCCGGTTTTGAAACCGGATACAAAGGCGAGCTCTTCGTCGCTGAAGGCGCGGAAATGGTTGAATTTCGCCAAGGGGCATGCCCTGCAGCTTACGGTTTTCCTGACCTGCACCCACAAATCCCCCGAACGACATCTTATAACAACGCAACCGCCGCCATTTGGTTCCCTGTTGCGCACTATGTCTTTTTTAAATGACTTTGGTAGCGAAACAGCGTCTTTGGGTACCTCAATAGAGAACTGGACCTAATGCCTCATAATAATTTACGCATTCTTGTCGTCGACAACGAATACCTCATCGCACTGGATGCGGAATGTATTCTGCGCGACGCGATCAATTGCGACGTCACGATCACAGCACGTTCAGCCTGCAGCGAGAAACTGCGCGCCGAGCGCTTCGACATCGTTCTGCTCGATATCGGAGATACGACAGACGGTCTGGTGAAAGAAATAGAGGCAGCACTCGCCGCCGGTTCGCATCTGATTTTCTCAGCAACCAACGACGATTTCGCTAATGGCGTCCCGGGCTTTCCTGATATTCGCGTCTTGCTGAAGCCCTACGGCGAAGAAGCGCTGACCTCAGCAATAGCCGGTTGCGTCACGCTGGCCTGAACTCAGAGGGCAAAAGGCCTGGAGGTGACGGCAGCATCATTGGCGTCGGGTCCGTAATCGGCTTCACCGGATACCTGCAACAATTCCTTGAGGCTGTTGCGCGCACGGCTGACACGGCTCTTGATCGTGCCGATCGCACATTCACAAATTTCCGCTGCCTCTTCATAAGACATGCCTGAAGCCCCGACCAGAATGATCGCTTCGCGTTGGTCATCCGGCAATTTGGCAAGTGCAACACGGAAATCCTGCATGTCGAGCGCGCCATATTGCGCTGGCGGCACGGACATGCCTTCGGTGAATGCGCCTTCGCTGTCCTGGATTTCACGGCCACGCTTGCGCATTTGGCTGTAAAACTCATTACGCAGAATGGTGAAAAGCCAGGCTTTAAGGTTGGTGCCGGGTTCAAAACTGTCCTGCTTCGCCCAGGCCTTCATGATGGTATCCTGCACAAGGTCATCTGCCTTGTCCGGTCGACCAATCAGTGAATAGGCAAAGGCACGCAGGTTCGGCAGGATGCTGAGCATCTCGCGTTTGAAATTTGTGCTTTCTTGTTCACTTTTTGTCATGATTGACACCGGATCCTGCAGCTTTTTCGGCTTCGTCCAGTTGTTCGAGCAGATCAAGAAAGCGATCAGGAATCGCTTCTTCCTGCACGGAACTGTACAGTTCGCGTAATTTCTGTGAGATCTGGCTATTCGGATCGCTCGCGTCGGACGCTCGCCGCCTGTTGCTGTTGGTCATATCCCTCATCGTGCTCATTGGAATTGGTGATCCACTTCTGCCTAGTGTTACAATAATGCGTGCCATTAAAAAAAGTTCCAAATTTTGTGGAACTTTTTTTGCCGACCACCGTTTAACGGTCTGTTGTCCGCCCAAGAAGTAGAGAATTAGGGGAATTATATATGTCGCTTTCCACCCGTATTGCATCTCATCTGCCGTACCTGCGCCGTTACGCAAGGGCCGTTACCGGCTCCCAAACGTCTGGTGATGCTTATGTGGCAGCTGTTCTCGAAGCTCTCATCAGTGATGTATCCCTGTTTCCAGACACATCGAATGACCGCGTTTCATTGTTTAAACTCTTCTCGGTGATATTTGGTTCCACCCAAATCGAGATCAAACCGCAAGAATCACCCTTTGCCTGGGAGCAGCGCGCGGCCGCAAACATGGCGAGCTTGCCGCCCTTTGCCCGTCAGGCTTTTCTGCTTGTGGCGGTTGAAGGGTTCTCGCCTGCTGAAATCTGCACAATTCTCGATATCGACGAAGCACGCGCTTCCGAATTGCTGGCCGAAGCCTCGTCAGAGGTATCGCGTCAGGTGGCGACGGATATCATGATCATCGAAGACGAGCCGCTCATTGCCATGGATATCGAACAGATGGTCGAGGATCTCGGCCATAACGTCACCGGCATCGCGCGTACGCACAAGGAAGCCGTGGAACTGTTCGAGCGCACCCAGCCAAAAATGATCCTTGCTGACATCCAGCTTGCAGACGGCAGCTCGGGCATTGATGCGGTCAATGATATCCTCAAAACCGGCACAATTCCGGTGATCTTCATCACCGCGTTCCCGGAACGGTTGTTGACGGGCGAGCGGCCGGAGCCGGCTTTCCTTGTTACCAAGCCTTTTAACCCAGATATGGTGAAGGCGTTGATTAGTCAGGCATTATTCTTCAATAATAATGAGGTTGCTGCAGCCTGAGGCTCGGACAACCAATAATTTTCGCGATGTGGAACCAAACGAAAGGCCGGGCGTTAACTCAGCATAATATGAAGGAGAAGACACATGCTCTATTATGCTTTGGTATTCTTGGTTGTGGCCGTCATCGCGGGCGTTTTTGGATTTGGCGGCATTGCCGGCGCATCTGCGGGCATTGCGCAGATACTATTCTATCTCTTCCTGCTGTTTCTGGTGATTTCGCTGGTTGTGGGGTTGTTTCGCAGAGGCAGAGGCTAGTTTTTTGAAAGCCGCTTGAATTGATACAAAAAGGGCGCCCCAGCACGGGGCGCCCGATTGTTTGAAGCGGTTTGGGTTTGGAGTGGGGCTATTGAATCAGCGCCTGACATGGGAAAAACCGGGCCAGGACGATGAGCGCTTCCGGCGTTACCTCGTGCTGGCGCTTTTGCGTTCGGGTGTGTGCGTTACCCTTCAGGATAGCAATTCCGAATACCTGTTTATCGCCAACCTGTTTGATCTCTGGCATGTGGATGCAGATGCGCATCCCAGCGACAAGGACCTGTTCGGTGAAGAGCTGGCCGGCCGTATCGCCACATACAAGAAACACGCATTAGAATCCGGTGAGAAAACCACTCTTGAAGTGCCCATCAGTACGGATCGGCATTTCCAGTTCATGTTTGAGGCGATACCCTCAAGGGACGGTGGTGCCCCCGATCTCATGACGACCATTATCGACCTGTCGGAGGAGCGTCAGCGCGAAAAGGTGCTGCGTACACTGTTGCGGGAGGTCAGCCACCGGTCGAAAAACCTTCTGGCCATCATCCAGAGCGTTGCCGCCCAGACGGCGAAACACTCCGGCACTTTGGAACATTTCCTGCGCAAATTTCGGGGCCGTTTGTATTCCCTGTCGTCCTCACAGGACCTGATCACGGACTCCAGCTGGCGCGGGGCCTTCTTTTTCGAACTCGTGCGCGACCAGACATCCCGCTACATGCCTGAAAACGCGGATCTGATCAGCATTGGCGGCGAAGATATGTTGCTAACCCCCAATGCGTCATTGCATGTGGGATTGGCGCTGCATGAACTGGTCGTCAATGCCGCAAGCCATGGCGCCCTGGTTGCCGGCGACACCCATATTGCCATCGTTTGCAAAAGGATTGTGATCGATGATGGTCCGGGCGTTGAGGTGACCTGGAATGAACGCGTCGGTGATCCGCAGGACGATATTATCGAAGAGAACCCGGAAATCGCCCCGCATTTCGGTAGCCTCGTGCTCGAAAGGGTTGTGCCCGGCTCGGTTATGGGCACCGCCGAATACACGGTCACCAACAAGAGCATCTTTTATCGTTTGAAATTTCCCGTCGACGAGAGCGTATAAAAAAGCCGGTAAGAGCCAAAACTCTTACCGGTCTGTATATGCGCGAGGCTTTGGAGGTCTGCGCGTCAGGGGAGGGCATTCACGTCGTTTTTTAGCGCTTGCTCAGCCACTCATCGACTTCTTTTTCGGCGTCTTCTTCAGCCTTGCCATAGCGTTCCTGAAGCTTGCCAACCAGCTGCTTGCGGTTACCGTCAATGACATCGAGGTCATCACCGGTCAGCTTGCCCCACTGTTCCTGAACGTGACCTTTGGTCTGCATCCAGTTGCCTTTAATCTGATCCCAGTTCATCACAATCATCCTTTTCCGTATTGGGAGCTCAATGCTCTCATGCATCAGAAACGCGAGAGAAGGTTGACCGGTTCCGCAAATAAATAATGGAACCTTTTTAGGAAGCAGCCTTTCGAGGGTCAGGACAGGCGATAGGGCAGCAGCATGCGGTTGTCTGGATCGATATGCAGATGCGCATGGCTGGGCGGCACCGCCCGCTGGATACAATCCGGCCGCTCGCAAATCCGGCACGAAACGCCAATTGGCTCGAAAAGGTCAGGATTATGCACGTCCAGATCATCGGCATAAACGAACTGATCTGCGTGCTTCATCTCGCACCCCATTGCGAGCGCAAAGCGGCGCACCGGCGCGCCATAGCTGCCGGGCCGATCAGGGGCTTCAATGGCAATCGAGATATAACGGATGCCGTCCGGCGTTTCTGCCAATTGCCGCAAAATCCGGTTCGGGGTCTCAAACGCCTTGTGCGCATTCCATAAGGGGCAGGCGGCACCAAAGCGGGCAAACTGCAATTTGGTGGCGCTATGGCGCTTGGTGATATTCCCCGCCTGATCCAGCTTGGCAAAAAAGAACGGCACACCCTTTTTGCCGGGCCGCTGCAAGGTCGAAAGCCGATGCGCCACCTGTTCCAGACTGGCCCCGAACATACTGGCCAGCGCATCAATATCATTGCGCACGCTCCGCGCCGTGCCAGCAAAAGCCCCATAGGGCAGCAACAGCGCCCCGGCGAAATAATTGGCCAGCCCGATGACGCAAATATCGGCGGCTTCTTCGGTGCGAAACCCTGCGGCGGCTATAATTTCGTCGATAACGGCACGCTGCTCCAAAAGCGCAATCTGAAACCCGAGCTGAAATGCCTGTGTCGCCGTGGGGGTGGTGGCATTGAGACGCAATTGCCTTGCAACCGGATCATAGCGGCGCACCATCAGCGGATCTGTAGCTGCCCGCTCCAACATCACGGTCACCCCGTGCGCCTTCCATAAACGCGCCTTGAACCGCTCAACCGGATTACCGCCCAGCTCTTCAACCGCCCCGGCCAATGCCTCAGCCGCCAGATCGAGCGCATCTATGTAATTGTCCTGATAATGAAAGAAATCGCGCACTTCCTCATACGCCGTCGGCGCAACATTGCCGCCACCGCTGACAATCGAACTGTCGAGTTCCGCCAATTGCTCGCCAGCCTTCTTCAACCCGCTATGCATGGCCATCAGCGCATGCACGAATCCCGGCGCGTTCTGGGTGACCAGTTTGATCTCATGCAGGCTCGGCATTTGCCCGGCAAACACCGGATCGGCCAGGACCTCATTGAGATCAGCCAAAAGCCGCTCGCCATCATCCCCCGACAACCGGGCGATATCGACGCCAAAATCAGCCGCCAGCGCCAGCATGACCGCCGCCGTCACATGCCGCTGGTTATTCTCTATCTGGTTGAAATAGCTGTTGGAAATGCCAAGTCGCTGCGCAAACTCTGCCTGGGTCAGCCCCGCCTCCTGCCGGATTTCGCGGATTTTCTGGCCGACAAACAGCTTGTATTGGCGCGACATTTGCAACTTTTCCTTTTGCAATTTGCAACATTGATAAGTTTGCGGCCTCGCCTTTTCAAGCCTTATGCTTGCAATTGAAAGCGACTAGGTAGTTTCTGGAAGGGGAGGATACGCTGTTGTCTGTACAAGCGGTTTCGGGAGCATACGCTGATGAATGACATAATCGAGGCACTGGAACAGCGCCGCGCCGACGCACGGCTGGGCGGCGGGCAGGGGCGCATCGACAAGCAGCACGAAAAGGGCAAGCTCACCGCCCGCGAACGGCTTGATGTGCTGCTCGATCCCGGCTCGTTTGAAGAATACGACATGTTCGTCACCCACCGCTCCACCGATTTCGGCATGGAAAAACAGCTTGTGCCCGGCGATGGCGTCGTCACCGGATGGGGCACGATCAACGGGCGGATGACCTATGTCTTCTCCCAGGATTTCACCGTCTTCGGCGGCTCGCTGTCGGAAACCCATGCCCAGAAAATTTGCAAGATCATGGATCTGGCGGTGCAGAACGGCGCCCCGGTCATCGGCCTCAACGACAGCGGCGGCGCCCGCATTCAGGAGGGCGTGGCCTCGCTCGGCGGCTATGCCGAAGTGTTCTGGCGCAATGTGCAGGCCTCTGGCGCAGTGCCGCAAATCTCGGTGATCATGGGCCCCTGTGCCGGCGGCGCGGTCTATTCGCCCGCCATGACCGATTTCATCTATATGGTGCGCGACACCTCCTACATGTTCGTCACCGGCCCCGACGTGGTCAAAACCGTGACCAATGAAGTTGTCACCGCCGAGGAGCTGGGCGGGGCCACAACCCATACCCAGAAATCCTCGGTCGCCGACGCCGCCTTTGACAATGACATCGACACCCTGCTCGAAGTGCGCCGCCTGTTCGACTATCTGCCCCTCAACGCCAATGAAAAAGCCCCGCCCGTCGCCGTCAACGACCTGATCGACAGGGCCGAACCCTCTCTCGACACCATCATTCCCGACAGCGCCAACAAGCCCTATGACATGCGCGAAATCATCCTCAAACTGGCCGATGAGGGCGAGTTTCTCGAACTCCAGCGCGACCATGCCGGCAATATCCTGACCGGTTTCATCCGGTTGAACGGCGAAAGCGTCGGCGTTGTCGCCAATCAGCCCATGGTGCTGGCCGGGTGCCTTGATATCAATTCATCAAAAAAAGCCGCCCGTTTCGTCCGCTTCTGCGACGCTTTCAACATCCCCATCCTCACCCTTGTCGATGTGCCCGGCTTTTTGCCCGGTACGGCGCAGGAATTCGGCGGCATTATCAAGCATGGCGCCAAATTGCTGTTCGCCTATGCCGAGGCCACAGTGCCGAAAGTCACCGTCATCACCCGCAAGGCCTATGGTGGCGCTTATGACGTGATGGCCTCCAAACATATCCGGGCCGACGTCAACTATGCCTGGCCCAGCGCCGAAATCGCGGTAATGGGCGCCAAGGGCGCGACGGAAATTCTCTACCGCTCAGAACTGGGCGATGCCGAGAAAATCGCCGGCCGCACCGCCGAATACGAAACCCGCTTCGCCAACCCGTTTGTGGCGGCCGAACGCGGCTTCATCGACGACGTCATCATGCCCCACGGTACGCGACGGCGCGTGGCGCGGGCTTTCGAAACGCTGAAAAAGAAACATCAGACCATGCCGCCGAAAAAGCATGACAATATTCCGTTGTGAGGGGGTGGGGATGGCAAGGTTTGAGTATGAAAATTATCTGGACTTGGCCGAAGACGAATTGAAGGCTGCAAAATTAGTATTGGCTGTGGCCGCTACACCCCTAATCTTCTTTCTATCTACTCTTGGGTACTTAGGCAGCCTTAACGACATAACCAAAGCAGTCGCCACCGTTTCGTTGGTGGCATTTATGCTAAGCCTGACGCTATGGGGCTTATCAACCGTTATGTGTCAGCTATGTATAGTTTCGGTTCGTTATGAGCGCGCTCAAGGCATCGAGGACGATGCACTTCGAGAGCATGCGGAGAAAATGTGGACCGCGCAGAACAAAGTCACATCAAAATGGTTTCCGATTGCAGCAGGAGGGCTCCTTGTGGGCTTTGTGGGAATGTGTGCCTTCGTGTTTTTGGTTATTTGGTGCCGGTAAGATGTTCGGCAAAATCCTCATCCCCAACCACACTCCCTCTTTCCCTCCCCCTTGTGGGGAGGGCAGGGTGGGGGTTGGCCCGCAGGGCCGACAAAAGACTCCTCGCGAACCCAACGCTCCAACCTCATTGTTGGCGCGCCTTGCGCGCGCCCCCCACCCGACCCGACTGCGTCGGGCCACCCTCCCCACAAGGGGGAGGGAAAGGGAAGAAATGATGCGCGTTAAACGCTTCTTGCCCAACACTGCCGCATTTCGGGCACGCTCCTCTGTCTCCCTCCCCCTCGTGGGGAGGGTGGCCCGGCAAGGCCGGGTCGGGTGGGGGGCTTCATGACCATCCAGCGCGCCAGAACATTGCGAAAAACCATGCCTCCGGCAGAGGCCCGCCTATGGAATCTGCTGCGCACCGAACCGTTCGCCGCCTTTCATTTCCGGCGGCAAGTGCCGATAGGGCGCTATTACGCCGATTTCGCCACCCATGCGGCCAAGCTGGTGATTGAAGTGGATGGCGAAACCCACTGCGCAGATGCCGCCATCGCCTATGACAGTGAACGCGAAACTTTCATCAAGGGCGAGGGCTATGCCGTGCTGCGTTTCGCCAATGCCGATGTGATGCAAAATCTGGAAGGCGTGGGCACCCGATTGCTACAGGTGCTGCACCAGCCCCCCAACGGCCCCGGCCTCGCCACCCATATGGGCGGCAGAAAGAAGAGCTGATGTTCAAAAAAATCCTCATCGCCAACCGCGGCGAAATCGCCTGCCGGGTCATCAAGACCGCCAAGAAAATGGGCATCAAGACCGTCGCCGTCTATTCGGATGAGGACCGGGAAGCGCTGCATGTGCGCATGGCCGATGAGGCCGTGCATATTGGCGGCTCGGCGGCCGCCGATAGCTATTTGCTGGGCGAACGCATTTTAGAGGCCTGCCAGCAAACCAGCGCCGAGGCCATTCATCCCGGTTATGGATTTTTGTCCGAAAATGCCAAGTTTGCCGAAGCCTGCGCCGCAGCCGGTGTGGTGTTTATCGGCCCGCCGCCCAAGGCGATCGCGGCCATGGGCGACAAGATCACTTCGAAAAAACTGGCCGCTGAAGCCGGTGTTTCCACCGTGCCCGGCTATATGGGCCTTATTGCCGATGCCGATGAAGCGGTAAAAATCGCCAATGAGGTTGGCTATCCAGTGATGATCAAGGCTTCCGCCGGCGGCGGGGGCAAGGGCATGCGGATCGCCTGGAATGATGCCGAAGCCCGTGAAGGCTTTGACCGCTCAAAATCGGAAGCCGCCTCCAGCTTTGGCGATGACCGGATTTTCATCGAGAAATTCATCACCGATCCGCGCCATATCGAAATTCAGGTTCTGGGCGATGCCCATGGCAATTGCCTTTATCTCGGCGAGCGCGAATGTTCCATCCAGCGCCGCAACCAGAAGGTGATCGAGGAAGCGCCAAGTCCGTTTCTCGATCAGGCCACCAGAGTCCAAATGGGCGAGCAGTCTGTGGCCCTCGCCAAGGCCGTGGGCTATACCAGCGCCGGCACGGTCGAGTTCATCGTCGATGGCGATTTGAACTTCTATTTCCTTGAAATGAATACCAGATTGCAGGTTGAGCATCCGGTGACCGAACTGGTGACCGGGCTCGATCTGGTCGAACAAATGCTGCGCGTCGCTGCGGGCGAAAAGCTCTCCCTGCGTCAGGCCGAGGTCACCATGACCGGCTGGGCCATTGAAAGCCGCATTTATGCCGAAGACCCGTATCGCAATTTCCTGCCCTCGGTCGGGCGGCTGACCCGCTATCGCCCACCGGTCGCCGAAGCCAGCAACAAGATCGTCGTGCGCAATGATACCGGCGTTTACGAGGGCGGCGAGATTTCCACCTTTTACGACCCGATGATCGCCAAACTCTGCACCTGGGCCCCACGCCGCGGCGAGGCCATCGAGGCCATGGCCGATGCGCTCGATGCCTTTGAGCTCGAAGGGGTGGGGCACAATATCCCCTTCCTCTCCGCCGTCATGGACCAACAGCGTTTCCGCGACGGTCGGCTGACCACCGGCTATATCGCCGAGGAATTCCCCGAAGGTTTTGACGGGGTCACCCTCAGCGATGCCAATCTGGCGAAACTGGCCGCCATCGCCTGTGCGGCAGCACTCCGCCTCGAAACCCGTGGTTTTGCCGGCAATGGCACGCTCAACATGCATGTCGATGAACCGCACCGCGCGGTGATGATCGACGGAAAGCGTTGGGATTTCGGCATGGCGGGTAATGACACCCTGACCGATGCCAAAGGCAAGCCAATCGCCCTTGATGCCGGCTGGCAGCCGGGCGACACCATTGCCCATGCCCGTTTCGGCGACGATCGCATGTTCGTGCGCATGGACCGGGTCACCGGCGGCTTCCGCATGCGCTATCGCGGTGCCAACATTGTCGCCAAAGTGCTGCTGCCCCGCGTCGCCGATCTAATGCCGCTCATGCCAGTCAAGATCCCGCCCGACATGTCAAAATTCCTGCTTTGCCCTATGCCCGGCGTCATCGTCCGGCTCGACGTGGCCGAGGGTGACATCGTCGAGGACGGGCAGGCGCTGGCCATTGTCGAGGCTATGAAAATGGAAAATGTGCTGCGGGCGGAAAAGCGGCTGAAGATCGCCAAACTGCATGCCGGTATCGGTTCCATTCTCGCCGTCGATGAAATCATCATGGAGTTCGAAGACGCATGACGATCAAACCCGCGACCTATGCCCAATGGGCAGCCCGTGCCCAGAAGGAATTGAAGGACAAGCCGCTTGAGGCGCTGATGCGCGATTATGGCGACCTGCCGGTCAAGCCCGCCTATTTCGCCGAGGACATTCCCGAAGGGGCCGCCGCCGATCTGCCCGGTGCCGCGCCCTATACGCGCGGCGTCCGCGCCAGCATGTATGCCAACAGGCCCTGGACCATCCGCCAATATGCCGGCTTCTCTACGGCGCGCGAAAGCAATGCCTTTTACCGCGCCAATCTGGCGGGGGGCCAAAAGGGCTTGTCCGTCGCCTTCGATCTGGCCACGCATCGCGGCTATGACAGCGACCATGAGCGCGTGCCCGGCGATGTCGGCAAGGCCGGGGTGGCGATTGATTCCGTCGAGGACATGAAAGTGCTGTTCGATGGCATCCCGCTCGATGAGATGTCGGTCTCCATGACCATGAATGGCGCGGTCATCCCCGTGCTGGCCATGTTCATCGTCGCGGCGGAAGAGCAGGGGGTTGCGGCGGACAAACTCTCTGGCACCATTCAGAATGACATTCTGAAAGAGTTCATGGTCCGCAATACCTATATCTATCCGCCCGAACCCTCGATGCGGATCGTTGGCGATATCATCGCCTATACCGCCGAACACATGCCCAAATTCAATTCCATCTCCATTTCCGGCTATCACATGCACGAGGCCGGGGCGACGGCGGTGCAGGAACTGGCCTATACGCTCGCCGACGGCATGGAATATGTCCGCGCCGCCCAGGCCAACGGGCTGGATATCGATGCATTTGCAGGGCGTTTGAGCTTTTTCTTCGGCATTGGCATGAACTTCTTTGTCGAAATCGCCAAATTGCGCGCCGCCCGTCAGCTCTGGGCCGGAATCATGAGTGATCTCGGGGCCAAGGACCCGCGCTCGCTCATGCTGCGCACCCATTGCCAGACTTCGGGCGTCTCCCTGACCGAGCAGGACCCGTATAACAATGTCGTCCGCACCGCTTTTGAGGCCATGGCGTCGGTTCTGGGCGGCACCCAAAGTCTACATACCAATGCATTCGACGAAGCCATTGCTTTGCCAACGGATTTCTCCGCCCGCATCGCCCGCAACACCCAATTGATCCTCCAGCACGAAACCCGGGTCACCGATGTCGTCGATCCTTTGGGCGGTTCCTATTACATCGAGGCACTGACCGGTGAGCTGGTAGCGCGGGCCGGGGCGCTGATCGCCGAGGCTGAGGCCGAAGGCGGCATGACCCAATCTGTGCAGGCCGGCACGCCAAAGGCCCGGATCGAGGAAGCCGCCGCCTTGCGCCAGACCCGCGTCGACCGGGGCGAAGAAGTGATCGTTGGCGTCAACCGCTTTCGGCTTGAGGCAGAAGACAAGCTGGAAACCCGCGAAATCGACAACCGCAAGGTGCGCGAAGACCAGATCGCCCAGTTGAAAAAGATCCGCAGCACCCGCAATCAGATACTGGTCGATGAGGCATTGGCCGGATTGACGGAGTGCGCGGCCATGAACGAGGGCAACCTGCTCGCCGCTGCCGTAAAGGCTGCCCGTGCCCGCGCAACCCTTGGCGAAATTTCCGCCGCCATGGAAGAAGTGTTCGGCCGCTACAATGCGGTGACCAGGGTGATTTCCGGCGTCTATGCCGAGCAATATCACGATGATCCAGAATACCAGTCCCTTTGCGCCCGCATCGCAAGCTATGCGGAAGTCCATGGCCAGAAGCCGCGCATCTTCATCGCCAAAATGGGGCAGGATGGTCATGATCGCGGGGCCAAGGTCATCGCCACCGCCTTTGCCGATATGGGCTTTGACGTGCAGATTGGTTCCCTGTTTGAAACGCCTGAGGAAGTCGCCATTCACGCCGAGGAATTGCAGGTCGATGCCGTTGGCGTTTCCTCGCTTGCCGCCGGGCACAAAACTCTGGTGCCCGAACTGATCGAACATTTGCGGGCGAGGGGACTGGCTGACGTCGCGGTAATCGCCGGGGGGGTCATTCCCGAACAGGATTATGCGTTTCTGCGTGAGGCCGGGGTTGCAGAAATCTTCGGGCCGGGCACAAATGTCTTGCAGGCCGCCTTCGCGGTGCTGAACCGGATCGAGGGGCGATTGACCAACCAATGATCGGCCGTCTCAACCATATTGCCATTGCCGTGCCCGACCTGAAAAAGGCAACGGCCAAATATCGCGACCTGCTTGGGGCCGAGGTCTCTCTGCCGCAAAGCCTGCCCCAGCACGGGGTAACCGTCGTCTTTGTGCAGCTCGACAACACCAAAATCGAGTTACTGCACCCGCTGGGCGAGCATTCCCCGGTCTCCGGCTTTCTCGAAAAACACCCCTCAGGCGGCATGCACCACATCTGTTTCGAGGTTGATGATCTGGAAACAGCTTCCCGCAAGCTGACAGCAGATGGCGCGCGCGTGCTTGGCGACGGCAAGCCAAAAATCGGCGCGCATGGTCTGCCGGTCCTGTTTCTTCATCCCAAGGATTTCGACGGCACGTTGATCGAACTGGAAGAAGTGTCCGGCACCTGAAATGCCGGAAAATCTCAGGGCTGTGTATGAAACATTATAGGTATATGTATTGTTTGTAACACTCTGAATTTAAATAACAAAAAACATTACAAACATTTTTGATATACAAAAACTTATTCATTTTACAGATATTATGTTTTGAGGCTTGCCGCTCAAAAATGCATCAATGTTTCCAAACACTTGATCGGCAACAACCTGCGTTGCCTCCCGGCTGGCCCACGCCACATGCGGCGTCAAAATAAAGTCGTCTCGATCCATCAGGTCGAAAAACGGGTGCCCGTCAACGATAGGTTCAACCGCCGTCACATCAAATCCCGCACCGGAAATCTGCCCTGAAATCAATGCCTTGCAAAGAGCATCTTCATCCACAAGCCCACCGCGCCCGGTATTGATGATAAGCGGCCGCCGCGCCATCAACCCAAACGCATCCGCATCAATCAACCCCCGCGTCTCCGGCCCCAACGGCACATGCAATGTGATGATATCCGACGCCGCCAGCACCTCTTCAAAAGGCAGATAGCGATCGCTTTTGGGGGGCGCGCCGCGCCGGGCGGCCCGCAACACATTCATGCCGAATGCCTGCGCGATATTTCCCACCGCCTTGCCAATGGTGCCGTCGCCAATAATGCCAATGGTGGAGCCCGATAGGTCATTGATCGGGAAATCGAAATAGCAGAACTGTCCGCTCTCCTGCCAACGCCCCGCAGCAACAGATTTATGATAGGCCATGACGCTGCGCCGCAATGCCAGGATCAACGCAAATGTATGCTCGGGCACCGTGTTATAGGCATAGTCGCGCACATTGCAGACCAGAACATTTTGTGCCGCACATGCCTCAACATCGATGACATCATAGCCCGTCGCGGCGACAGCAATCAGCTTCAGGTTTGGGGCCGATTGCAGGCTCTCACGCGTGATGGGAACCTTGTTGGTGATGACGATATCCGCATCCGCGATGCGTTCGGCCACCTGCTCGGGCGCAGTGCGGTTATAAAAGGTGATGCGGTGCGGGGCCTTGGGTCCCGACAAATCCGCTTCCGGCGGAAAAGTGCCCTGGTCAAGCATCACGATGTGGACGTCGTCACGAACAGCCATCCTGTCCCCTGTCAGATATGTGTTTTCAGATAATCGGGTGCGCCAGCCAGCCATCTTCTTTCACGCGCATTTGCACCACGCTTTTGAGGCGCTGCGCCACCTCACTGACAGCGCGCGACGGCGTGCGTCCGGCACCTGTTGTGAGGTTGACCACCCGCGATACCGAAGGCCGCAAGATCAGCGCCGCCGCAAGGTCGGGACGATAGCCATACTGAAAGGCTGCCGACGACATGACCGTGTAGCCAAGCCCGCGGGCCACCAGCCGCTGGATTTCGCCGAATGCATCAATTTCAACAACCACGCCAAGGCGTACGGCCTGCTGGCGTGCCACATCCTCCACCAGAATTCTAAGGCCGTGTTCGGGGGCGGGCAGGATCAGGGGCACATTTGCCAGGCTGACAAAAGGCACATTGCCATTGGTGTCGAGATGCGGGGCCATGGCGGCCTGATCCTTGCCGACAAGCAGCAAATCCTCGCGCGCCAACGGCTCAATCACAATGTCGGAGGGCGGCCGGGAACCGAACGTGATCCCGAGGTCGAGCGTGCCATCCTGAAGCCATTGCTCGATATAACCGGACATGCTCTCAACGATCCGCAACTTAACATTGGGAATTTCCGCCATGCACAATTCCAGTAGTGGACTGGTCAACCCTGCCGTCAGCGAGGTCGGAAGCCCCACACGCACCAGACCGACTGGTGACGCATTGAACGCCAGCATATCGGCTTCGGCGTCCTGCATTTGCCGCAGGATGGAGCGGGCGTGGCGCAACAATTCCTCGCCCTGCGCGGTTGGTGATACGCCGCGGGCGCTGCGCGCGAATAATTCCGTCCCCAGATCCGCCTCCAGTCGGCGAATGCGGGCGCTCACCGATGGTTGCGACATGTTCAGCCGTTCCGCTGCCGCGACGAATGAGCCGGTCTCGGCGATCATCGCGACACAGCGCAGGTCCTTGAGGTCCAAGTCGGTTTCCTATCGTTTTTAGGCGCGTGCGGACTTCACGGTTCTCAAGAGGCAAACTGCTCGTGAGCGGAAAGGATTGCCTGCGCTTGTTCGACAACGGGCAAATCAACCATTTTGCCATTATGGCTTATCGCCCCGCGTCCCTCTTTTATGCCTTGCTCAAAACTGGCTATCAAGGCGCGCGCTGCATCGACCTCTTCCTGCGAGGGGGCAAACTGCTTGTTGAGCACCGGCACCTGGCTGGGATGAATGGCAAATGCACCGGTGAAACCCAGTGACCGGGCTTCGCTGATCAGGTCGCCATAAGCGGCCATATCTGAATAATCCGCCACAGATCCAACAAAGCCGAGCGGCATACAACCTGCAGCTCTGGCCGCTGCAACTGCCTGAAGATTTGGCAGCAGAAGCGATTGGTGTGTCGGCTTCATGCCCATCGACACCGCTAGATCTTCCGCGCCGACAATCAATCCGATGACCCTGTCGCTGGCGCGGGCGATCTGTTCCATTTGCGAAAGCGCCTCGGCCGTCTCCACCATGGCAATCAGCCGGGTATGGCCGTTTTCAAGCCCCATATTTTGTTCAATTTCGTCAAGGGTCTCGGCAATCGCGCGCACATGGCCGGGGCCGGGAACCTTTGGCAGCGTCAGGGCAAGCACTGATGGGCGCACGCATGCCTGCATGTCGGCCATCGCCATGCACCACGGGCGATTGATACGCACAATGACATCGCACCCGGCATCCGCCAGACGGTCGGCGACGTCCGCTACATGGTCGCGGGCCTGCTGCTTCTGATCGGGCGGAATGGCATCCTCAAGGTCCAGCTGAATGCAGTCCGCATCCCGGTTCGGCGCGCCGGCAACGAATTTCTCATTGAGTACCGGAACAAAAAGAATGGAGCGCCAGTTCGGCAGATTGCGGTCAGGCATGAGTAGATACCTTCTTTTCGGACCTGTAACGTTTGAGTTCTTCACCAATTTCGGCATTGTGCTCGCCCAGTTGCGGCGCGGGGCGGCGGAACTGGCCGGGCGTCAGCGACATGCGCGGCACAATATTGTGCATGGGAACACTGCCCATGCCTTCATCAGGCAGATCGACCAGAACTTCGCGCTCGCGAACATAAGGATGGTCGATAAGATCGCCCATTGAGCACACAGGCCCAACCGTCACGCCTGCCTCTTCAAACAGGGTCAAATTTTCCGCTTGGGAGCGCCGGCTGATGAACTCAGCAATAATTGCATCAAGTTCATCCCGGTTTTTGACACGTTCATCATTGGTTGCGAACCGCGGGTCGGTTTTAAGCTGTGGCTGGCCGATCGTGTCCATAATACGCATGGCCATGGACTGCATCGAGCCGGAAAGCGCGACATATTTGCCGTCGGCACACAAATACACATTTCGCGGTGAGGTATGCGAAGACTGGTTGCCGGCACGCATCGTCGGCTCGCCTGTGAGCTGAACCTGGGCTGCTTCCGAGGCGATGATCGAAAGGATCGGCTCAAACAATGACAAGTCGATAACCTGGCCTTTGCCGCCACCCATCTCGACCGCCCGTAAAGCGGTAAGCACGGCACCGACACCATAGAGGCCGGCGACCATATCTGCCATGGCCAATGGGGGCAGGGTGGGTGGCTTGTCGGCATGTCCGTTCAGATGCGCCCAGCCCGACATGGCCTCGACCAGCGTGCCAAAACCCGGACGGTTGCGATAGGGGCCGGTTTGCCCCCAGCCCGATATGCGCAGGATAACCAGCTTGGGATTGATCCGGTGCAAGTCCTCCGGCCCCAGATTCCATTTTTCCAGCGTTCCCGGCACAAAGTTTTCCACCAGCACGTCAGCAGTGGTCAACAGGTCAACCAGGTCCTCACGTCCTTCTTCGGTCTTGATGTCACACGCAAAACTTCTTTTGTTCCGCGCGTAAACCTTCCAGTAGATTTCCTGGTCTTTGCAGCGCCAGTTGCGCAGATCGTCACCTTTGCCGGGACGTTCAATCTTGATGACGTCGGCACCATAATCTGCAAGCACATGCGTCGTCATATTGCCGGCGACAAGGCGGGACATGTCGATAACCCGGACTTTGTCCAGGGGACCGAGGGCATTGGGATCAAAAGATTGCATGAAACGACCCTCGTTATGAGAATTCAATGACGGGCTTTACCTCTTCGTACCGGCGCATGCGGTCCAAAGCGGTATTCACATCGTCAAGCCGGTAACGGCCCGTCAAAATCTTGTGCAGCGGAATTTGGGCCTGATGCTGTGCCGCAAACTCCAGTGCCTGCCAATAGCTGCGCGCATCGCCCGAGAAGGAGCCGATAACCCGGATATTGTTTTTCACAATGGTGGAGGGTTTGAGGGTGGTTTCCTTGTCGCCCAGCTGGCCAACAACGACGTACCGGCCACCCTTTCTGACGATATCAAGCCCTTCCCCAAACGCCGGGGGATGTCCGGTGAATTCCATGACAATGTCCGCGCCGCGCCCGTCTGTCAGGCTGCGAATGGTTTCAAGCCGCTCTTCATGGCTGGCATTCTCAATTGAAATCGTATGATCAGCCCCAAGTTCGCCAGCCAGATCAAGTCGTGCCTGGGGCGAACCGATGGCAATAACGCTACGGGCACCGCGTGCACGTGCAACAGCTGTTGCGAGCAGGCCAAGCGGCCCCACGCCCTGAATGACGATATGTTCGTGCGCCTCGATCTCGCCCAGATTGTTCATGGCGTTCATGACCGAGCGGAATGCGCAAGAGCACAGGCTTGCTAGGTCATCAGCGACATTGTCGGGCACTTTGATCCGCCCGGACTGCGGCAGAACATAGCCATATTCCGAGAAGCCACCCAACAGATAGGGATAGCGTGCCATCGTCTCGTACATATAGGCGCGCCGGTTTTCACACAGCGTCGGTTGCTTTGCCACCGTGCAATAGAAACACGAGCCGCAGGACGTGTGCGTCCACAAGATGCGGTCGCCGATCTTCAGGTCCTGGCCAATACTGTCCTTGGAGCTGTTGTCGCCCATGGCCACAACCCGCCCGGTCATTTCGTGACCGATAATGACGGGCAGATCCACCTTGAGCGCCAGATTGCCGCCGGACAGGTGCACGTCGGTGCCACAAACCGAACAGGCGCTGGTTTTGACAAGCAAAGAGCCAGCTTCCAGTTTCTCAGGCACCGGCACATCTTCAATTTGAAGGGGCTGGCCGAATTCGCGCAAAACTGCTGCTTTGGAAAATTTGGGGATATTGGTCATGGGAATACGGGCCTTTTAGAGAAAGCGGTACCAAAGAGAGAGTGAGGGAATGTAGGTGATCAGCCCCAGCGCAATCACAGCGGCGCCCAGGAACCAACCGAAATGCCGCAACATTTCGAGCAGGTGGACGTCGTTGGTGCGTGCAGCCACATAAAGATTGGCGGCCAATGGCGGTGTCATCAGGCCAATCTCAATATTGGTCACCACGATAATGGCGAAATGGACCGGATCGATCCCGAACGCCATGGCCGAAGGTGCCAGCAGCGGCCCCATCAACAGCACGGCTGCATTGGTCTCCATGAACATGCCCACAGCCAACAGCAACAGATTGATTGCCAGCAGGAACAGCAACGGGTCGGCAAACAGGTTGGTCATATAAACCGCCAGATCCTGAGGAACCTGATTGAGGATCAACGCACGGTTGAGAATGCCTGTCATGGAAATGATCAGCAAAATGGCAGCAGCCGGCATGATGGCGATGTAAAATGTCCGCGCCACGCCTGAGGGCTTCAGGCTTTTTTGAAGCAAAACCACTGCAATGCCATATACGCAGGCGGCAGCCGCAGCTTCTGTCGGGGTGAATATCCCGCCATATATGCCCCCAAGAACCAGCACGGGCATGAACAATGCAGCAATGGCGCGGCCTTTTGAGCGCTTGCCGACACTATCGATATCGGAGGTGTCAATCTGGCGTTCCCGCCCGTCAGGCAGCAAGTGGCGCGAGCGAACAAAATGAACCGCGGCGAGCGACAAGCCCATGACACAACCGGGCACAATGGTGGCGATGAACAACTGGGTAATCGATACGCCAACGGTTGAGCCATAAATGATGAGAGGAATGCTGGGCGGTATCAATACGCCCAAAAGACCAGAGGCAGCGTTGAGTGAAGCGACATAGCCCCGCGGATAACCGCGCGCGATCATCTCAGGCCCCAGCGCGGCACCGATCGCCGCCACTGTCGCGACCGACGAGCCGGTAATGGCGCCAAGAAAGCCGCTGGCGAGGATCATGACATATCCAAAGGCACCACGAATGCGGCCGATGGCGCTGTCTGCCATGGATGCAAGCGACGCGGCCAGGCCGCCGCGGTTCATGATTTCACCCACGAGGATGAAAAGGGGAATAGCGAGCAGCGCAAAGCTCGAAATGCCGTCATAGGGAAGGCTGGCAATCGAATCCAGCCAGACATTGAGTTCATCGGCATTGAGGAAAACGCTGAGCGCAAAAGCGGCGGCGATCGGCGTGCCAATCACCAGAAACGCCAAAAGCAGGACGACGGTGATAATCATTCCATCCCTCCTGTTCTGGGAAGCCCCAGTACCATGCGCAGGACGTCCAGTGAGGCATGCAGCATCATGAGAAACGCGCCTAGAACGATGCACCCAACCGGAATCCAGACGGGCGTGCCCAGATCAATCAGCCGTTCGCCGGATGACCAGACATATTGAAAAAAGGAAAGGGTCAGCCAGCAATAGGTGCCTGCAAATACCATCATCGACAGGGCGGCCAAAATCCGGATCGCCCGCCGGACGCGGGGAGGGCCGAATGCGTCCACAGCATCTATGGTGATGTGCCGATGCATGTAGCTGCAAAATGCCCCGCCAATGAAGGCCAGCGGTGCCATTGCCACAATCGCAATTTCGCCCATGCTGGGAATCGGGAGATTGATCACCCGGGTCAGGATCGTGATGCTGATGCCAATCAGTATGACGAACATGGATATGGCGGCGACACGTTTCTCGATAACGGCAAGAGTGCCCTCTATGCCATCGAGCAAACGAAGCAGCGCCGGGTATGGCGCTGCTTGTTTTGTGGTATTATTTACCATCGGCTCCGACCTCAGCCCGAAGGGCAGCGATGCGATCAGCACCGTAGGCGTCTTCGAGCTGTGTCCAGAGTGAACGCCCGAGTTCGACAAATTCAGCCATCGCGTCGGCTGACAGTTCAGTCACTTCCACGCCACCATCTTTGATGTTCTGGATAAACTCTGCCTGTTGCGCCCGATTGTCGGCGATCTGATTGGATGCGGCCTCATGCGCACAATCTGCAATAAGGGTCTGCCGGTCTTCGGAAAGGCCTTCCCAGAATTCATTGCCAACTGTGATCGTGCCCATTGCGTAGACGTGGTTGGTCCGCGTCATGTATTTCTGGGCTTCAAACAACCGGGAATTATAGGTGATGCTGGCACCATTATCCTGACCGTCGACGGTGCCCTGCTGCAAGGCCACAAACAGTTCGGGGAAGGGCAGGGTCACAGCCTGGGTACCGGCTTGCTCAAAGAAGCTGCGAATGGCCACAGAACCCGGTACGCGCAACCGCAAATCCTTCATGTCGGCCAGGCTTTCAACGGCCCGCTCGGAGTTCGTCACCGCACGGAATTCAAGCTCGAAGAAATCGAGTGCCTTCATGCCATGCTTGTCCAAAGTCTCGCGGATCGTGGTTTGGAGAATGCCATCGGGATTGTAAAAGACGGCGTCCGCTTCGTCATTGCTGCTCACAATGTAAGGCAGGTAGTGAATGTCCAGCAGCGGGTCGAGCCCGGTCAGCGAGCCAGGATTGAGGAATGCAAATTCAATACCGCCGCGTGACAGGTCACGGCCAATGGATTCGTCACTACCCAACTGGCTGTTGGGAAACACTGTGACGTCCATGGCACCATCGGTGCCATCGGTCACGCATTGTGCAAACGCCTGGCTGGCCTGGTCCACAGGGCTGTTTGTTGCGAATACGTGTGCCAGACGGGCACGCATGTCCTGTGCGAGAGCAGGCTGAGCTGCCAACATTGCACAGATTGCTGTCAGTGAGGCAGCTGTTCGTAATGCGTTCATGTTCTCCTCCCAGAGAATAGTTTTGAGTTGCGGTTATCCGTGGTTGAAAACCACTGTTTTGGCGACCGTGAACTCGCGAAGAGCTTCAAAACCCTTTTCGCGCCCATGGCCACTTTTCTTGAAGCCGCCAAACGGCAGCTCGATTCCGCCACCGGCACCATAGCCGTTGACGTAGACCTGGCCGGCCCGGATGGCCTTTGCCAGACGCATCTGGCGGGCGCCAGAATCGGTCCATACACCCGCGATCAGCCCGTAATCGGTGCCGTTCGCCAAGCGGATGGCATCGGCTTCATCATCGAACGGAATGGCCGCGAGCACCGGTCCAAAGACCTCTTCTAGCGCCAGCTCATGGTCCCGGGGCACCATTCGATAAAGTGTCGGGGGCACAAAATATCCGTCAGCAGACGAGGAGGGATCGACTGTCCCTTGCGCCGCAATTTGCACGCCGTCTTTTTCGGCACGTTCAAGAAAGCCGAGAACACGTTCCTGCTGCACTTTGGAGATGACGGGGCCACAATCGAGATCGAGATCATGGGCGCCTGTGCGCAATTGCTTGAAGCGTCGTGTCAACTGGACCATGAAGTCGTCATAGATCGACCGTTCGATCAAAACCCGGCTGCCAGCGGAACAAGTCTGGCCCGTGTTCTGCACCAGTGCTGCAACGATTGTTTCAATCGCTTTGGTATGATCCGCATCGGCGAATACAATCTGCGGCGACTTGCCACCCAGTTCCAGAACGCAGGGAACGTGGTTTTCCGCCGCCGATTTCTGGATCAGAACGCCCACTTCCGGCGAACCGGTGAAGGAGATGAGGTCAATCCCGTCATGTGAACTCAAGGCAGCGCCAGCTTCCTCGCCCAACCCCGGCACCAGATTGATTGTACCATCAGGAAAGCCGATTTCGGCAGCCAGTTCAGTCAACCTGATGCAGGATAGGCAGGCCTCTTCGGCAGGCTTGAGAACGGCGGCATTGCCAGCAGCGAGTGCCGGGCCAAGCGTGCGGCCGAACATCTGTGCAGGATAGTTCCAGGGAATGATGTGCCCGGTGACCCCTCGGGGTTCCCTGAGAATCATGACCTGATAGCCGGAGAGGAAGGGTATTGTTTCGCCGTGCAGCTTGTCGGCAGCACCACCATAGAACTCAAAATAGCGGGCCGCGGCCTTGACGTCATTGCGCGCCAGTTTGAGCGCCTTGCCTGTGTCGAGAGCCTCGAGCGCTGTCAGCTCGTCTTCATGCTCCAGAATTTTTTGCCCCAGCCTGGACAGAAGCCGGCCACGATCGACCGCTGCCATTTGCCCCCAAGGTCCCTCGAAGGCCCGGCGGGCGGCCTGCACGGCAAGATCAATGTCCTGTGCTGTGCCGCGGGCAATCGTGCCAATCTTTTTGCCAGTCGAGGGTGCAACCGTGTCCAGCGTGGCCCCACTTGATGGGCGAACCCATTTGCCATCTATGAATACGTCTGCGCTGTTCATCCGAAGCCTCCTGATTAACTCGGGAAGCTTCTCGCAAGCGCCAGTCCCATAAACAAGCTTTGTTATTTTCACCAACCTATAGCCTGAAGCTATATGTCGTGACCCGGCCCCTTGAAGCACTGTAAAAGAGAATGCTGACAGCGAGGCTCAAGGCGTCAGCGGCGGGCCGGGGAGGCAGGGCCAGTAAGAAACGCACACCTGATGGCATTGCCTGACATTTCACATCAGGCGACGGATCTGCCCGTGCTGTGCCATCTGGGGGGCATCTGCAAACCGGATGAAGCAGACGATATAAAGCTCTCCCCCAACGCACATGCTGTGTGTCTGTGGGGGGATCTCAAACCCTGCAACGCATGACGTTGCGAATATTTCTTGGAGCTTTTTGGCTCCCCGGGCCGGTGTGTCTGGAATGCCCAAGAGAATGCCGGAGAACTTAAAAAACCATGCCGAGCAATGGGTTATTGTAACGCTTCATCAAAGAGAACCGCTATGCGGTGTACCCCAACGGGTAGCTTTGGTGTACCTCAAAGTCAATAGAGCTGGGCGGGGGGAAGTTGGCATCTATTGCGCCAACCTTGACGGTCGGTCTTTGAAGCGGAACCGTACATCAAGCCAGAGGGTCGGGACCATATCTATTGTCTCCCGCCGTTCCCGGTACAACACAAAGGACGATAGCGAAAGCTGCCCAAGCAGCTCCTCCAATGTATCTGTCGGAGACGGCAACCGGTATCCAGAGCAATGCCAGCCAGCCAGTCAAACCCATATCACGCAACCGCTGTGACGTGAGAGTATATCCGCAAATGAAGTAAGGGACAAAGAACAGAAAAATTATAATGACTGCCGGTCGGCCCTGCACATTCAATATCCATAGAACACCAAGAACCGTCAGGAAGATGGCGGTCAACATCGTTGTGGCGATTATATAACTTTTCCGATTTCGCCGTATTGAAAGGGAAAACCAACCTTCTGTCGCCGGAGTGCTCATCATCAACGATCAAAGATGGTGCCGATTAGCGTGAGCAATAAAGCTACCGGTATATACCAGAAAAACAGAGCTACAGCTTGCCAGATATCCCAATCCCATACTGTCGTAGCGCCGTATACACCTAACGCAGAACCGAGAAGCGGTATGTAGGTTACCATGAAGGCGAAGAAGAAGCTGAAAAAGTTATTAAAATGAAGAAGTTTCCCAATCCCATCGGCAACAGCGAATAGTTGCACCGCGCCAATCACAAAATAGCCAATGCCAAAAAACAGTTGCACAATAACCCCCTCAAAAGCATGCATCATGAGCAGAGCAAAAATATTCGCCTAAGTCTATGTTTGACTTGAATAGCCGGAACATTATTCACAAAAACAATAGACGTCCCGCCACGGATAGGCGGTTAGACATTATGCCCCGGTCCGTTGGAGTACCCGAGAGACCTGTGTGGGTGTCCATGCGCCGCCGCGTGATGTGGGGATGCCAGTCTCATTGAGTGTCTTCGCGATGCTGGCCAAAGTAGCTCCAGACTGTCGCAGGGGCCCCGCAATCTTGACCACCCGTTCCGCCTCTGCTTTCGCCTTGGCTTGTATTGCGGCATTGCGCTTCATTGTCTTATCACGCAGTCCGCCGAGCTTTTTCCCACGAGCCTTCGCTTCCTTCAATGCCGCCTTCGTCCGCTCTGAAATAAACGTCCTTTCCTGCTCTGCTAGAGCTGCATAGATGTGAAGTTGAAACTTGTCTGCAGAGGGCATCGATGCCACCCGGAGCTTTACGGCTGCATCGTCCATCAGTGCTGCAATAAACGACACTTTACGGCTCAACCTGTCCAGCTTCGCCACCAACAGTTCGGCTCCAGAAGAGCGCGCCAGCTTGAGAGCAAGGACCAATTGCGGGCGGTCATTCGCGCCACCCGAGAACACGTCCTGAAACCGTCCGATGACCTCATATGGTACCTCAGAGAAGTTGTTCAGAAAAATGTCGATATCTCGCTCTTGAGCCTCCAGACCCAAGCCGCTGTTGTTCTGTGCTTCGGTGCTTACACGCGTGTAGATGACATATTGTTTCATGGCGAACTCCCAATGTGGGTTTCAGCATATTTAGCAATTATCTAATGTCAACGGTCGTTGTGGGTGTAAAATACATGGAAGCGACTGCATGGTGTAAATTAGTGCTTCTCTGGAGATGCTCGCGATGCTGCGGTTTGAAGCTATCGAACAACACTAGAGCGCATGCGTCCTATCTAGTCGATTTCTAGCAGCGCCCACTCAGGGAACTGCCATAGGCAGGCTGGTCCTAATTGGCATCCCACAGCTTGCTGACAAGCGCCACGAAGGTCACCCTGAGCGATGCTATGGTTCTTGGCTACGGTCAAATTGATGCAACTGCAGCCTCATGCCTAGCCCTGATAGCAGGGGTGTTGCCTTCAAGAGTTCGGATAGACTTTCAATGCTTTTGAGGTGGTTCAGTTGAGCGGCGTTGTTCCGCTGCAGGTAAGGCTTTGATTGGCTGACAATGTCTGTGTCCTGTGGGTTTGCTGGAGAATGAAATGTTCGACAGCTGTTTGCTGGGCATCGAGGGGCGGGCGGGGGAACTCGCGGTCGTTGTTTTCGATCTTGGCGGTTCGGATTTTTGTAGCATATATACTCGGACCCTCGATGAGATGGGGCCTTGGCAAACTATCCTCTTAGAAGGACACAAGCCGTTATATTCGGCTCAACATCGACCCAACAATCGTTGTATGTAAAGGTAGCTTTCCGCATCACTTATGCTGGGTAACAGGTCTCCGAGGTTTTCCGTGATTGGTAGGGGTATAGAGCAGGGCGCTGTTGCCCCGCCTCATCACCGTTATTCGAGGGGCAGACCAAGGTTCAATTCGGGAAATGAACGTTTCTCCATGGCCAGCTTCTTGGGTCAGTGTGGTGGGAGCAGCCTCCACGATGGGTGGAGCCATTTGTTGGAGATAGAATGGAGCATGAGTGTATAACCTCTCATGCCATTTCGCGAGCTGCCTAGGGCAAACCTATATATGAACCGGGGGGGCACCTCCTATTGTGGGGGGTAATCACCTGGTTATGCTGCGGCGCATGCCTTCTGCACGATCAGGCGTCCAGCCTCATAAAATTTGAATAACAGGGGCTGGCGGAGATTTCGGCGTTGCCGCACTCGGCACTCAACCGTTCGGTGAAAACGTGCAAACAGCGAGAGTACACACGGTCGGTGCGAACCGGACGGGTACCGCCACGCGGCATCGCGACCATGGTTGATGTCGGTATAAAACTGGAGGCACATGCAGGAGCATGGATGGTGAGATTATCAATGCTCCCGAAGGACTGGGCATGTTGCTTCCCGAAAAACGCTGCCACGTCCTGACCACAAGCGTTTGCAGCAAGCTGAGTGACCTCGGCTTATGACCGCTGACGGCGAGGGGATACGGGGGAAACTTGTGTTCGTGGTTTTTGATCTTGGCAGATTGGATTTTTTCGCCAGAATAGCGCTGACCCTAAGGAGACCCTATGCACTGCGTAAAGCTTCTAACCGCCGCCCCAATGCTCTGCATAATTCTAGCCGGCTGCTCGACCTCATCTGATCCAAAGAATGCCAATGTCTATGGAAGCCCGTTCGGGCAGAATGTGGTGGGCAATAAGAACGGGGTTATGATCGGTAACGTGTGGAATGAGATGGATGCGTTTCCAGTGGCCGAGCGGTTCTGCGGTCAGTATGGAAAGACAGCCACCTACAAAAGCACTCGGGGATATAGGGCCGCCTTCGATTGCGTCTGAGGTCCACCTTAAGCGCCATAAAAGTTCGGCGCCGCTCGGCCTATAAGGTCTCAGGGCGACGCTATAGTGTTTCTCCTGTCATCGCACCCACAGGGGCCAACCTAATAGTTTTTGGCATTGGCTTTCTAACGCCGTACATTTTGCCGTTGGACGGGCCCGTGTGCGTGCTGGCGTCTATTAGATTAAAACCGTCCCACAGAGAGGCAGCATTTGCAGCCTGCACCAGCATTCCCGCACCCAAGGCTACTACCGTGATAACGCCCATGGTTCCGAGATGAGGTTCGATGAACATAAGGATAACCTCCGCTAGTCCGCCGCCTGATTAATGGCAAGGTCAGCCTATTCATCCAAGGCGTCGTATTCAAATAGAGAGCTATGGAATAGGGAACGTTCTAATAATCAATCTAACGCCGGAAGCCTCGGAGCGTGAACTCCTAGGGCGATCTCGTAAGGGCTGGTCAGCCTACATGCCGCCCATGCCAGCAAATAACGACATACCCAACCCCAACCGCTGCTCCGCAGCCACGCATAACCACCCCTGCGAGGTTCCCGAGAAGCTCCTAGAGGTTGCTGAGGTCGCCCCTATGCTCAAACGCTTTGACAAGGGCCCTCTGGGTCACGCGAAGCAAGGCGTCATTGCCGCCATAGACTTCCGAAACCTTGCCGGAGGTATGCCCAAGCACGAATTCCTGCTCAGCTGTAGAAACGCCTGCCAAGATCAAAAGGTCTTTGACCCGATGACGAAGGGAGTGCGTGACGACCTTAAGGTCTGAGGTGCTAGCTCTCACATGCTTGCCTAGGGCTGCAGACGCTGCATCTGAGCCGCCGTCCCGGCAGTAAGATGGGAAGAGGGGACCTGTGGAGCTTGCAGCCTGAACTGCTTCTTGAGCAGCTTTCAGTCCGTCATCAATCAAGGGAACCCAACGATGGGACGCCGCTGTCTTGATGCGCCGCTGGTCGTGCCACACGATCTTTATGTGAGGAATAGCATGGTCCAAGACCACGTCTTCCACGCGTATGCCTGAGATTTCCGCCAGCCTGCAGCCAGTGAATTCAAGAATGCGCCAAATCTGTTGTAGTTCGATGGTCGCGTGAGACATCACACGGGCACGTGCATGCCTGAGTTCAGCCTCAGGGAAGGGAGATCGAAGGCTTTTGTCCGGCTCAGCTTGGTCCAATCTGCCCACAGGCAACTTGTCGAAGGGATTATTTATCCCTGCCAGATCGAACTCCCTGATGGCGAGATTTATGATGGCCCGCACCACGTTAAGGTAACGCTGGGTGGAAGCTACTGTGCGTCCATTGAGAATGTTGTCGCGGACCTCACGGGCATCTGCACGGCGCAACGAAGACAAAGGCCTTGTGAGAGGGACCACCTCAGACACCAGCTTGGAAACATGCTCCAGCTGGTTCAGTTTTTTATGATCATCGCCCACACGCTCGGACGTATAGACCCGGATGGCGTCTTGCAGGGTTGGGGCAGGCTCAGGTGTAGCCGCGCCACCACGAATTACCTTGATCAACGCGAGGTCACTGGGAGAAAGCCCAACGGGATTGTCTTCTTCATCTCGGGGGTAGTGCTGCGTAACCTGCTCGGCGGTGACGTCCCGGGAAATCCCCTCGAGGTCGTCGACGTCCTGCCAGCCGCGCCAGTCAGCGTTAAAGCCAAGCCGTGTCGCTTCTCGGATTGCTGCCTTGTGCAGTTCCCACGGCGTAGCGGCCTGCGCTGCGAGGCGGGTAGGCGCGGCACCTGACAACATGCGTTCAGCTTGCGCATGAATGTGGGGATAATTTCGGAGAGCTTCTTTTTCGGAAGCCCCAAGGGGAAAGACAATCTCGCCTTTACCCACCATCGATTTTGCTGAGGGAGGAACCTTGCGCCTGTAGCGCCAACTGTTCCCGCGTCTTTGAACGTAACGAATTACCATGAGCATAGGTGTATCCCCAAGTGTACCTAATCGTGTACCTCTGAGGAAGCGTAAACCCTTGAAACCCTTGGTTTCCTTGACATTCTTGGAGCTTTTTGGCTCCCCGGGCCGGACTCGAACCAGCGACCCAGCGGTTAACAGCCGCTTGCTCTACCAACTGAGCTACCGGGGATCACCAAAAGGTGTAGCCTGATCAATCAGGCCGGGCACCGTTTAGCCCGTTTGATCTGCTTTGCCAAGCCCTGAATTGGACTGTTTTGCATTCATCGTCGAATAAGCGCGCCGGCCGCAATCGATCAGGTCCGCAACGGTGTTGATATTGACGAATGGATCGTGCCCGTTATCCGTCCGGTAGTCGAGTAGCTTCGCTCTTTCTTCTGGAATTACAGCCTTAAGGCCGCGCGGCGCCTGACCGGCGGCTACCAGGGCGGGAAGGGCGGAAAGCGAAGCGACGCGCCACAAGGCGTTTGTGGGATAGATCTGCCCCGCAAATGCGCCCATCACCACATCTATATCCGGCGACATAAGATCGAGCGCCCGTGCACCAAAATCGTCGGGAAAGAAGGGCGTATCGACAGCAACGGTCAAAAGGAAGGTGGGAGGCTTTGCCTGCATCCCACTCCAGGCGACGGCAGCGGACAAGCCACCCACAGGCCCCGAATCGGGTGCATCAGAATCGGGAAAGGCGGGAAGAGACCTTGCAGCCCGGATCGCGTCGGTGGGCAAGCGTCCCGTCGAGAGCACAACAATATCGCATTGCGGCTCAAGAGCGCGCAGCACGCGATCGACAAGCCGAACGCCGGCAACTTTCAGATGTGCTTTTGTAACGCCGCCAAGCCGCTCGCCGCGGCCACCAGCCAGAATCACCCCGGCAACCCCGTCTAACGGCATGTTCTGCTCCGGAAAAGAGTTGGAGGCCACGTCCGGAATTGAACCGGAGTACGCGGATTTGCAATCCGCTGCGTAACCACTCCGCCACGTGGCCTCACCAACCAAAGCGGTTTCTATTGGAGAAGACGGATTGACGCAAGTCAGTCATGCATTCTTCTTTTGTCGTTGTTAATCTCGTAAACCTTGCATCGCGGCATAAGCGGGGCTAATCCCTGTCGACCGCTGGATTCAAACGACGAGATTGGTTTTGGACATGGAAAACTTTGAGCGCGCACGCCAACAGATGGTGGACACCCAGCTGCGCACGGCCAGCATAACCGATAGCGCTTTGCTGGCAGCCATGGAACGCGTGCCACGCGAACGATTCGTTCCGGAAGCCCGTCGCCCACTGGCCTATGTAGATGTAAGCCATGAATTGAACGACACCGGTCGTGCCCTGGCGGCCCCCATGCCCTTTGCAAGACTGGTCCAGCTGGCTGAGGTGACACCGAACGATGTGGTGCTCGATGTGGGTTGTGGCAGCGGCTATTCCACCGCAGTGCTCGCTAATCTGGCCAGCGCCGTGGTGGCGCTTGACGACGATGCCGCACTGGTGGAGCAGGCCAACGATCTGCTCGCCGAACTCGATATCGGTAACGCTGCCGTCTTGGCCGGTGACCTGACGGCCGGCGTTGCCTCGGAGGCACCATTCGACGTTATCGTGCTCGAGGGAGCGGTTGATGAAGTGCCGCCCCAATTGTTGAAGCAGCTTCGTGACGACGGGCGTCTCGTTGCCATGGCGATTGAGGGGGCAACCTGCACCGCGCGTGTTTACGTAAAAACCGGCAATGACATCGCCATGCGCCGCTCTTACAATGCGACAATGCCCAGACTGGTATCGACCAAGGGGCGTCCAGAGTTCGCATTCTGATTCTGTCGCGCTGAAACGACTTACTGACCCATCTGCACCCTATGTTGCAGCGCGAGCACGCTGGAGCTTAATTTACATTACAATTACGCAACCATTGCGATCTGAGGTTGAGACTCCTATTTGCGCAAATTAGAGTGGTCGGGCTTTGGAGGCATCGAACAATGATTTCTAAGAGAGTTTTGCGGGCGGGTACATTTGCCGCAATTGCATTATTTGCGGCAACGCCGGCATTCGCCGAATCGTTGCGCGACGCCTTGGCAAGCGCTTATGCCAATAATCCTCAGATCGCATCGGCGCTGTTAAGCGTCAAAATGTCTGCTGAGGATATCGCAACGCGCAAGGCGGGCAAGCTGCCTACAATTGCTGCATCCGCAGAGATGAAATCGTCATGGACCGTCTCGGGCGGGCCGGGCACAAGCAATCAGTCGTCAAGCGTTGGCCTGAGCTATAGTCAAACGTTGTTCGATAATTTGGTGACGGATGCCCAGATTGAAAGCGCCCGTGCCTATTCGGTCGTCGCCAAGGAAGGGCTGCGCACCGCCGAGCAGAATGTTCTCCTTTCTGCAGCTTCCGCATATCTCGATGTCGTGACCAATACCAAACTGGTTCAGTTGCGGGCCGAGAACGTCAAGTTTTTGCAGGCACAAGTTCAGTCTTCAAACGACAGGCTCGATATTGGCGAGGGCACGCGCATTGAGGTTTCCCAAGCCGATGCAAGCCTTGCTTCTGCAATTGCTTCCTACAAATCCGCGATTGCAAACCTGCAGACGAGCCAGGCCAGCTATCAGCGCTGGATCGGGCACAAGCCACAAAATCTGAGCCTCGATTATAGCTTCAATGGAATATTGCCCGGCTCGATTGATCAGGCCCAATCCTCTGCTGACAGTTCACATCCTGAAATTCTGGCGGCCAAGGCGCAATTGCGTGCGGCGCAGGCAGCATCCGATGCGGCCGAGCGTGCATTTGGGCCAACACTCAAATTAATTGGCAGCATCGGTGGCAGCTTCAGCAGCCCCGGCACCGGCACTTACACCAGCACAGGCACAGGTTCCGTAGGCCTCACACTGAGTGTGCCGCTTTACGCGGGCGGGGCGCTGGGCGCAGGTGCACGCAAGGCCAATCTCGGTCAGATACAAAGCGAAATTGATGCGTTGAGTGTGCGGGACCGGATTCGCGCGCAAGTGATCTCTTCATGGAGCAGTCTGCAGAACGCCGCCGCCCAGATCGACGCCGCTCAATCCTCGGTACGCGCCAACGAACAGGTGCTGAATGGCGTGATCGAGGAGCGTAATGTCGGGCAGAGCACAACGCTCGACGTGCTGGACGCCCGCGCAAAGCTGACCTCGGCGCAAGAAGGGCTGATCGGCGCGCAGACCAGCCGTATTGCCGCCGGATTCAACCTGATGGCGGCCGCCGGACGATTGTCGGCCCGGGAGCTTGGCCTGCCGGTGCAGATCAAGAGCGCCGACGGCTATATCAAGAATATTGAAGACGTATGGCAGGAACTGCGTAGCGTCGCAAATTAAGTCAACGCCGGAATTCCGGATGAATTTTGATGAGGGCAGGGGCGCTTGAGAGCGAATCTGCCCTCATTTCGTTCAGATCAGCCGCTTTTGATCAAAACATGGCGCACAAGCCGTGGAAGACCGCAATACGGGCCTCCCTTTCGTTTCACGTATATGCTTGAGATAGCTAAACTGTGTAAGGGCGAATCAGACGGCTTTAGTACAAATCCATTTGTATGTACTACGTCTCGAGCCATGTAGAGTGAGGCACTAATGAACAAGTCAGCGGCCAAAGAGCCATCGATGGATGAAATCCTGTCGTCCATTCGGCAAATTATTGCCGATGATGATGCCGGGGTTGCGCCTTCCGCTGCCACCACGCCAGCTGAAGACGAACCGCTGAGCTTTGACATTCCCGATCAGTTCGATGTTCCCGAAATGATGCCCGCGACGGAAGAAGAGCCCGATGCGCTGGAACTTTCGGCTGAGCAGATTGTGACCGACGACAGCGTCGCGGACGACGATCCCGTTGAGGGATTTGATTTTCCCGATCTCAGCGCTGCGGCGGACGAGGAGACGTTCGATCAGGATGGTGACGACTTCACCGTGCCCGAGCTCGTTGTGCCCGATGATATTTCCTTTGATGGGCCGGCGCCAAGCCAGATGCGTGAAGAGCCCGCCGTGAGTGAAACAGCTCCAATGCCGGATAAAGACCTCTCCTCGGACATGGCAAAACGCCTGCTCGAGCCGACAACAGATGCGGCGGTCAAAAGCGCGTTCGCCAAGCTTGGCAATGTCGCGCTCGGCACCCACGATATGACTATTGAAAACATGATCCGTGAAATGTTGCGGCCCATGTTGAAAGAATGGCTTGACGAAAACCTGCCCAGCGTCGTCGAGAACATTGTCGAAAAAGAAATCGAGCGTCTGTCGCGCGGCGGTTAGAGTATTTTCGGGATAGGTGAAAGCCATTTATCCGGCTTGAAAACGCGATAGGTCAACGGCCTGGAACCAGCTTATCTGCTTGCTTCCGGTTGACACTGAGCCTCAGCTTGGCTTTATCCATATCAGGGTTATAAATGATTGCCGCCCGGGTCCATCATGGGCTTGGGCGCAATGTTTTTTGCGAGCGGATATCCGATGATTGAAAAAACCTACGAGCCGAACACGGTCGAGGGACGAATCTATGAAGCCTGGCAGGACGCGGGCGCATTTGCCGCCGGTGCGGGCGCCAAGCCGGGCGCAGAAACCTATTCAATCGTCATCCCACCCCCCAATGTCACCGGTTCGCTGCATATCGGCCATGCGCTCAACAACACTATCCAGGATATCCTGATCCGTTTCGAGCGCATGCGCGGCAAGGACGTTTTATGGCAGCCCGGTATGGATCACGCTGGCATTGCCACCCAGATGATCGTCGAGCGGCAGCTGATGGAGCGTCAGGAACCAACGCGCCGCGAACTGGGTCGTGAAAAATTTCTTGAAAAGGTATGGGAATGGAAAGCCGAGAGTGGCGGCAACATTCTTAACCAGCTGAAACGCCTCGGCGCGTCCTGTGATTGGTCACGCGAACGCTTCACAATGGATGAGGGCCTCTCAAGAGCCGTGCTGAAAGTCTTTGTGGGCTTGCACGAAAAAGGCCTGATCTATCGCGCAAAACGCCTGGTCAACTGGCATCCCGACCTGCAGACCGCGATCTCCGACCTCGAGGTCGAGAGCATAGAAGTCAAGGGCCATATGTGGAACTTGCGCTATCCACTGGCTGATGGGGTGACCTATGAGCATCCGGTTGAGTTTGACGAGGAAGGCAATCCGACCGCTTACGAAACCCGCGACTATATCGTCATCGCCACCACACGCCCTGAGACAATGCTCGGCGACACGGCGGTGATCGTGCACCCGGATGACGAACGTTATGCCAGCCTGCAAGGCAAGTTTGTCGACCTGCCATTGGTGGGCAAGCGCCTGCCGATTCTCGCCGATGATTATGTTGATCTCGAAACCGGCACCGGCGCCATGAAGGTGACACCAGCGCACGATTTCAACGATTTCGAGATCGGCATGCGTCACAATCTCGAGCAGATCAATATTTTCACCACTGAAGCGCGCATCAACGAAAATGCCCCGGCAGCCTATCAGGGCCTGGACCGCTTCGCGGCGCGCAAGCAGGTTCTGGCGGACCTTGAAGAGCTCGGCCTGCTCGACAGCGTCGAAGATCGCAAGATCATGGTGCCGCATGATGAAAAGACCAAGATGGTCGTCATCGAGCCGTTCCTGACCGACCAGTGGTTCGTCAACGCCGAAGAACTTGCCAAACCCGCGCTCGCCTCGATCCGGGAAGGCCGCACCAAATTTGTGCCCAAGAACTGGGAAAACACCTATTTCGCCTGGATGGAAAACATCCAGCCCTGGTGTATCTCGCGCCAGTTGTGGTGGGGGCACCAGATTCCGGCCTGGTATGGTCCCGATGGTATGGTTTTCGTCAAACAGACCGAAGCGGAAGCGCAGGCAGCTGCGGACGCACACTACGGCAAAGCCGTGGAATTGATCCGCGATCCGGATGTGTTGGATACCTGGTTCTCGTCGGGGCTGTGGCCATTCTCCACGCTTGGCTGGCCGGACGATACCGAAGAATTGCGCAAATATTATCCCACATCGGTTCTGGTCACCGGGTTTGATATCATCTTCTTCTGGGTCGCCCGTATGATGATGACATCGCTCGAATTCCTCGATGAAGAACCCTTCCACACTGTCTATGTGCATGCGCTGGTCCGTGACGAGAAGGGCCAGAAAATGTCCAAGACCAAGGGCAATGTCATCAACCCGCTGGAACTGATCGACGGCTATGGTGCCGATGCGACCCGCTTCACCCTGGCCGCCATGGCCGCTCAGGGCCGCGATTTGCGCCTGTCGATGACCCGCGTTGAAGGCTATCGCAACTTTGTCACCAAGCTCTGGAATGCCGCACGTTTTCTGGAAATGAACGAATGCGTCCGTGTTGAGGGTTTTGATCCCAAAACTGTCAACCAGCCGCTCAATCAGTGGATTCTCGGCGCAACCGCCCGCGCAGTGGCCAGTGTCAGCAAGGGCATTGAGGACTACAAGTTCAACGAAGCGGCCAATTCAGCCTATGATTTCGTCTGGGGCACATTCTGCGACTGGTTTGTGGAACTGGCCAAGCCCGTGATGACGGGGGAGGATGCCGCAGCAAAGGCAGAAACCCGTGCCACGGCAGCCTACACACTGGACCAGATCCTGAAGCTTCTGCATCCGTTCATGCCCTTCGTCACCGAAGAATTATGGGCTGAGACCGGCAAGCAGGGGCCAGCGCGTGAGACGCAGTTGATCGTGGCATCATGGCCTGATCTGGCCGGCCTCGAAAATGCCGAAGCGGATAGCGAGCTGAACTGGCTTGTCGATTTGATCTCCGGCATTCGCTCTGTGCGTGTGGAAATGAATGTGCCCGGTGGCGCAAAAATTCCATTGCAGGTCGTGGGTGCCAATCCACAAACCCAGGCACGCATCGAAACCCATCGCTCGGCCATTGAACGGCTGGCGCGCATCGTTGAGCTGAGCCAGGCAGACGCTGTGCCCGCTGGGGCCGCACAACTGGTGCTGGGCGAGGCAATCTACGCATTGCCGCTTGGCGACTTCATCGATCTGGACGCGGAAAAAGCCCGACTTGCCAAGGACATCGCCAAACTGGATGATGAAATCGGCAAGGTGAACAAAAAGCTGTCCAACGAACAGTTCATCTCAAAAGCACCTGATGAAGTGATCGCCGAACAGCGTGCGCGCCGCGATGAGGCCGTGGAGCGTAAGGGGCATATCGAGGCTGCACTAAAACGCCTCAGTTGATCCCGGCCGGGCAATAAATAGTTCGTGGCAATTTTGCAACAATTGCACCAAAACACGAACACCTGTTGCCCTGTTCACGCTTTGCTACGCGACATTTGCCACAATCTTACCCCAAAAGAGATGACCTATTGAATAGGCGCGTCTCTTTTGGCGTGGCTGATCGAAAGCTTTGGTTCTGAAAATCAGGCTGTAGATCCATAAACCGGATATGAAATCGCGAACCCCGCAAAGAACGGGCAGGTGAACAAACCGGAGACTGAGGTTGGAAGCATTGAGCGCCATGAGTTGCGAAATGTCGGAATTGTCTGACCGCCAGAGAGGCACAAGTGCTGCAAGCCTGCTGCACTGGTATTGTATCCGTCCTTGTGACGGCGGGGGTGGAAAGAGGATTTATGCGGATTTTTGATCCCCGGCGTTTCGTACTGTCCATAGCGGTGCCGTCCATATTGTTTTTGAACCTGGCGACGGCGCCGGTATTCGCGCAGACCGCAGTTGAAGCTGCGCTGGGCATGGCCAATCTCATGGATGGTGCCGGTGGCGGCATTTCCAACGACGAACTTGTCGCAGCCCTGCAGGGCGCGGCAGAAGCAGGTCAGCCTATCGCCATGTGGCGGTTGGGCGTTATGTATGAAAACGGCGAAGGCGTTGAGAAGGACAGGGTCAAGGCCTTTGGCTATTTCTCCCGCATCGCCAATGACAACGCCAACACACCACCCAAATCACTTGAAGCTGATATTGTCGCGCAATCCTTCGTGAAGGTTGGCGAATATTACCGCGACGGCCTGCCGGATGCAGGCATCAAGGTCGATAGCCGCCGGTCGCACGCACTGCTGATGCACGCCGCTTCCTATTTCGGCGATGCCGATGCGCAATATCGCGTCGGACGGCTTTATCTTGACCAGAACGAACTGGGCATCAATGCACTGCAAAGCGCGCGGTGGCTGTCGCTGGCAGCCCGCAAGGGCCATGCCGTGGCACAGGCGACGCTGGGCGACTTGTTGTTCAACGGGGCCGAAGATGTGGATGCGCAGCCAGTTGAAGGCCTGATGTGGCTTGCCGTTGCCGATCACAATGCGCGCGGAACGCCCGAGCAGGCCAGCATTGCTGATATGCTCAATGATGCGATGTCAGTCGCCACACCCGAGCAGCGCGCAGAAGCCATGATGGCCGCCGATAACCTGGGGCCACGATTCGGCGGTTACTAAGTCCCGGATTCAGCCCGGTTTAAGCCTTGTTTCAGGGCTAATGTTGCCCCTGATTGTCGGGTCTCTTAGCCCTGAAATTAAAGGGCAAACACCCCTTCAACCGGCACATGGTCGGAGGGCTTGTCCCAGCCGCGTGTATCGCGGTGAATGGTGACGCCGTCCAGCCGGTCAGCCGACTGTGGAGAGAGCATCAGGTGGTCGATCCGGATACCATTATCCTTGCGCCAGGCACCCGATTGAAAATCCCAGAATGTATAGGCCGGGGCATCCGTAACGCTGCGTAAGGCATCGGTCAGACCCAGATTTGCCAGTTTCCGGAATTCTTCAAGGCTTTCAGGGCGATAAAGTGCGTCACCCCACCAGGCTTTCGGGTCATGACAATCGGCGGCAGTCGGAATGAGATTGAAGTCGCCCAAAAGAATAAACGGTTCCTCCAGCGCCAGCCTGGTCTCGACAAAGCTGCGCAATCGCGCCATCCATGCCAGCTTATAGGGAAATTTCTCGCTGTCTTCGCTCACCGGGTTGCCGTTGGGCAGGTAGATATTGCAAACCCGAACAACGCCCGAGGGCACGGAAAACACGCCCTCGATCAGTCGCGCTTGCTCATCGCTGTCATCGCCAGGCAGGCCACGCGTCACTTCATCGAAGGGCAGGCGGGAGAGAATGGCGACGCCATTAAACCCCTTCTGGCCGTGTGTTTCGATATTATAGCCAAGCGCCTCAATTTCGGCGCGCGGGAAGTTCTCGTCGATTGATTTGATTTCCTGCAAACACACAATGTCGGGCTTATGCAGTTCAAGCCAGTGCAACACCACCGAAAGCCGCGCCTTGATGCCATTGATGTTCCAGGTCGCAATTCGCATAGCTCGGTCTCGTGGTTTGGCGTCAGGGATATGTCATAAATACCGGCAGGTCGGCAAAGGGCCAAGCGGGAAACGCGAACTTGTGCAGCTTTCCAGAACTTGTCGGCCGTCACCGTCAAGGCTGGATTGGTTTCAAACTGCCGTCAGACCGAAAAACTGGTCCCGCACCCGCAAGCCGCCACGGCGTTGGGGTTTGTAATCTGAAACGACTGGCCGATCAGGTCATCAACAAAATCAATCTCGGCGCCGCCCATGAATTCCAGCGACATGGAATCAATCAACACGGTGGCATCGCCATTGGTCAAAACCAGATCGTCATTGGCCGGGCTTTCCTGCACGACGTTGTATTCGTACTGAAAACCGGAGCAGCCACCACCCGCGACTGAAATGCGCAAAACCGCGCCTTCTGGTTCCTTGGACAGGATTTTTGAAATCCGCTTGGCGGCGCGCTCTGTCAAAATGACATCATTTGGTGCTAATGCAGTTTCAGCCATGCCGATACCTCTTCTGCCGCGCCCGGCGGCAATATGTGTTTCCCATAAGATAAGAAGCGAAGGCGGCAATGAAAAGGGGCTTGTGTTCACCAATGAGCGAGTTGGCATCTTACGCATCTGATCCGGCGACAAGCCGCGGGCGGCTTTTTCAGCCCGGCGCGAGCCCAACGCGGTCCGAATACCAGCGCGATCGCGACCGTATCCTGCATTCCACGGCTTTTCGCCGCCTGCAACATAAAACACAAGTCTTCCTGCATCACGAAGGCCATCACTTCCGCACGCGGTTGACCCATACGCTCGAAGTCTCACAGATCGCCCGCTCAATCGCCCGTGCCTTGAACCTCAACGAGGATCTGGCAGAGGCCGTGGCCCTCGCACACGATCTTGGCCACACCCCGTTCGGACACGCCGGCGAACGGGTACTCAATGCCAAGATGGCCCCCTGGGGCGGCTTTGACCACAATGTCCAGGCGCTGCGCACGGTCACCAAGCTTGAGAACCGCTATGCCGAGCATGATGGTCTCAATCTCACATGGGAGAGCCTTGAAGGTATCCTCAAGCATAACGGGCCCATCGTGAACGAGGACGGTTCCCCGGCAGGGAAATATGCGCTCGAAGGCTTGCCTGCCGGGCTGGATGACATTCCCGCCAGTGCGGATCTGGAAATGCACACATTCGCCGGGCTGGAAGCACAGGCCGCCGCAATTGCAGATGATGTGGCTTATAATGCGCATGATATTGATGACGCCATCAGGGCAGGGGTGCTCAAGATCGAGGATTTGCGCGACGTGGCCCTGGTCGGCCCGATTGTCGAGGAAGTGCTTGCCAGGTGGCCCGATATTGAGCCGACACGACAAACCCACGAAGTTCAGCGCCGCCTGATCACCCGGACCATTGAAGACGTGATCCGCACCGGTGCAGGCGCACTTGCGGAAGCGGGGCCGCACAGCGTTGATGACGTGCGGCATGCCGGTCGCACGCTGATTGGCTTTTCATCTGAAATGGCTGAGGCGGAGCGCGGGTTGAAACGTTTCCTCTTTGATCAGGTCTACCGGGCCGATACCGTTATGGTCCATGTCAGCCGCAGCGAAGACGTGGTCGCGGCATTGTTTGACCGGCTTTTTGAAAGCGGCGATATGCCCGGCAAATGGGGTGAGGCCGCCAGATCTGCGGCAAATGACACAGCGCGCGCCCGCATTGTTTGCGACTTCGTTGCCGGCATGACGGACCCTTATGCGCTCGATCTTTACCAGCACTTGTTTGACGCTCGGCCCGATTTCCGCTAACCGCAACGCAGGTTTGGCAACGGAAACTATTATGGACGTCTTTGACATCTTCTCCGGGCGCGTCGCTGATGCGCTCACAAAACTTTATCCCGGCGATGACCGCCTGGCCCCGCTGCTTGAAAAAGTCGTGGTTGAGCCGCCGCGCGATTCTGCGCACGGCGACCTGTCGACCAATGCTGCCATGGTGGTTGCCAAGCCGCTGGGCATGAACCCGCGCGAAGTCGCCGCCGCGATTGTTGCAGCCTTTGAAACAGATACTGACGTAGCCTCGGTCGAGATTGCCGGACCCGGCTTTATCAATTTCCGTCTGCATAACGATATCTGGCACAAAATGCTTTCGACCATTGCCACCGAAGGTGTCAATTTCGGGCGGGCCGATATCGGGCGCGGTACCAAGGTCAATGTCGAATACGTGTCCGCAAACCCCACGGGCCCCATGCATGTGGGTCATACCCGCGGCGCGGTCTATGGTGATGCGCTTGCCTCACTGATGGAATATTGCGGGTTTGATGTCACCCGCGAATACTATCTCAATGATGCCGGTGGACAGGTCGATGTTCTGGCGCGTTCTGCTTTCCTGCGTTACCGGGAAGCTTTGGGCGAAGATATCGGCGCCATCCCCACAGGGCTCTATCCCGGTGATTATCTGGTGCCGGTGGGCAAGGCCCTGGCAACGGAATTCGGTGACAGTCTCCTCGGCAAGCCTGAAACTGAATGGCTGGAGACAGTCAAAACCCGCGTACTGGCCGCGATGCTTGATCTGATCAAGGCGGATCTGGCCAAGCTCAATATCACCCATGAAGTGTTCTTTTCTGAAAAGACGCTGCACGGGCAGGGCGGGCAGATCGAGTTGACCCTTGAATGGCTGCGCGAAGAGGGGCTGGTCTACCAAGGCACGCTGGAGCCGCCCAAGGGCAAGACGATTGAAGATTGGGAAGATCGCGAACAAACCCTGTTCCGCGCCACCGATTTTGGCGACGATACCGACCGGGCGCTGGTCAAGTCGGACGGCGCCTATACCTATTTTGCCTCCGATATCGCCTATCACCGCGACAAGTTTTTGCGCGGATTCAATGAACAGGTCATTGTTTTGGGGGCTGATCACGCCGGATATATCAAGCGGCTGCAAGCTGCGGTAAAGGCGATCTCAGGCGGCCAGGCGCAGATCGATGTGCGCATTTGCCAGCTGGTTCGCCTGCTGCGCAATGGCGAGCCGGTCAAGATGTCCAAGCGCTCTGGCGATCTTGTAACGCTGGCCGACGTCGTTGACGAGGTTGGCTCGGATGCCGTGCGTTTCATGCTGCTGTTCCGGCGCAATGATGCAGCGCTGGACTTTGATTTCGCTCTGGTGAAAGAGCAAACCCGCGACAATCCGGTGTTTTATGTCCAGTATGCCCATGCGCGGGCATGCTCCATTTTCCGAAATGCCGAGCGGGATATCCCGGATCTGGATATTTCAGAGACAGCGCTGCAAGGTGTCGATTTCAGCGAAATAAACTCGCCCGAAGAGCTGGAATTGATCCGCTTGATTGGCCAGTGGCCGCGTATTGTCGCCGCTGCGGCCAAGGCGCATGAGCCGCATCGCGTCGCGTTTTATCTGCATGATTTGGCCGGCGGGTTTCACGCCTTTTGGGCCAAGGGTAAGGAAAACGTTGATTTACGGTTTGTTAACGCAGATAATTCGACAATAACCTTAGCACGGCTAGGTTTGGTCAACGCGGTACGTCAGGTTCTCAGAAGTGGCCTGGCGATGTTGGGGGTTACAGCGCCGGACGAGCTTTCATAATTAAGGCACATTGATATGAACAATCAATACGCTGACTGGGAGAAGCCCAGATTCATGAAAGTTCTGAAAGCGCCAGGTTATGGGTACTGCGAAGATGTCGCGTATGTCGGATGATGGAAACTCGTCAGATGATCTGATCGCCGAACTGGCAAGATTGATGGCAGATGATGCGCGTGGCGAGCCTGCGCCCGCTGCTGCCAAGCCGGTTCAAGAACGGTCAGGGCGCCCCGCGCCTAATCCGGTTGCTTCCCCGGAACCTGGTTCTGCGCGTCCCGCGTTCGGCGCGCCGCCCAGTGAGCGCTTGAACGCGACCCGTAGTTCTGATGCGCTTTACGAACATGATGAGCGCCCGAACGAGGATCACCTCGGTACCCGCGTCTCACCCAAAATGACCCCCACCTTTCGCAACCCCACCTCCCGCGCCAATTTGCTGCGCGAAGTGGTGTCGGAAGAAACCTCGGAATTCGTTGAAAATCAACGGCCTCAACAAGAAGAAGACCGCACGTCTCATGCCGCGGCCCAAGCGCCAGCACCGCATCAAAAGATTGCGGATGACGATGCCTTCAAGGGCATGTTTGGGGATGAACGGGCAGATGCACGTAACGCTGCGCCACAGTTTGACGATTCCGATCTGGAGTTCGAAGAGATCGATTTTGGCGACACGGCTGAACCTGCGCAGCAGGCATCCACGCCTCCGGCAACGCCGCGTGACCCCCATTCCGGTTTCCGGACGGCACCCGAGCCGCAGGATGATCCGGAAGACGATCCGATTGCCGAGTTAATTGCAGCACAATTGCATGATGAGCCAGAGCCGCGCGACCCTCATTACGGGCGCGATCCGGCTGCAGACGACGAAAACGATAATTTTGCTATCCCGCCGGTATTCGGGTTGGGCAACGCTGCTATCAACACTGAGGGGCGCACTCCACCCAAGGCCGATCCGCTCGACGATATCGAGAGCCTGATTGGCAATGCTGTGCGCAGTGGTATCGCCTCGAATGAAACGCCCCGCAACGAATCGCTGCGCCGCGAGCCGCAAATCGCTGATGAAGACGTAAACGGCGCTGCCTCAGCGGCAGAAGCTGCGATATTGGCCGCAACGACTTCCATGCGTGGTGGCGAAGCTGCCGCGCCGCAGGCACGGGCCAATGTTGACCGTTTTGACGATTCTCTTGACGATCATCGTGCCGACACTGACGAAGCCCCTGAGGCTGAGTGGACACCGAAGCGAGAACAACGCGGTGGTCTGCGCCGCCTGGCAGGCCCTGCAATTGCAGGCACTTTGTTGCTGGCCTTGGGTTTTGGCCTTTATTGGGTATTTGGGGCCGGGCCGGAAACGGATGTCGATGCCCCGGTGCTGAGTGCGACTGCTGAACCGGTGAAGATCGAGCCTGAGCAACCAGCCGAGGCAGAATCGGAAGCACCGAGATCCGTCGTGTTTGATGCCCTTGATGGCAATACGGCACCCGGTAATACCGAACAACTGGTGTCCAGAGATCAGAGCGGAGACGTCGCAACAGATGTCGCCAGCAACGATGTCAGCCGGATCATCACATCGGAAGACGATGGTGAAGAAGCCGGACTTGCCAATCGCAAGGTCCGCACCGTTACCGTCCGTCCCGATGGCACAATTGTCAGCGGCGAGGACACGCTTGCCGGTGCGGAAGTGCTGCCGGTCGAGCGTCCGGACGTGCCCGCCTTGCCGGAAGGCACGCAAACGGCTGCAACAGAACTTGCGACGCAACCTATTCTGGCAGCTGATGCGGTCGCGCGTCTCGCAGCCGAAAGCACAACAGCGGCGCTGGTCAACACACCTGTCATACCGGTGCCGTTGCCGCGTCCTGTCAATCGCCCGACGACACCGACACCGGGCGCGGGCAGCATTGCGGCACCCGCGAACAATACGTTTGGTGCGACATCAACGGATGCAAACAGCCAGGCCGTCGATCTGATCGCCAATCTCGCAAATCAGACCGTCGCCGCACCAGCTGCGACCACCCCTGCCGCGCCGTCGTCCAATGCCGGGACGCTGGGTAGCGCCTATGTGCAGCTATCCTCACAACGGAGCGAAGAGGCAGCAAACCAGTCGCTGGCCGCGGCACAACGGCGTTTCGGTCAGCTTCTGACGGGTGGGCCGCTGGAAGTGCAGCGCGTCGATCTTGATGACCGTGGCACGTTCTTCCGCGTGCGCATGCCGGCCAGTTCGCTGCAAACGGCAAACGACGTCTGCACCAATATCAAGGCCAATGGTGGCGACTGTTTCGTGCGCACCAATTAATTCTGGTCTGATCCAGCGCCAGTTCACGTAAATTACGCCCGGCTTGCCAGCTATTCACATGAATGGTGCCAGCAAGCCGGGATTGTCTTTCTGCCAGTCTTGACGCTTCCGGACGGAGCGGTGATGGTGGGTTTTCACTCTTGAGGCACCATTAGGCGGTAATGGCCGGTTCAGATTCAAATTGGCTCGATGAGGGGCCCGCAAACGCCGCACGCGGCGAGGTCATGTATGTTGATGTTGACGGCTATGAAGGGCCGCTCGACCTGCTGCTTGAGCTTGCGCGCCGCCAGAAGGTGGATCTGGCGCATGTCTCGGTGCTGGCCCTTGCCGAGCAATATCTGGCATTCATCGAAACGGTGCGGGAAAAGCGCATAGAAATCGCCGCCGATTATCTGGTGATGGCGGCATGGCTCGCCTATCTCAAAAGTCGGCTGATGGTGCCGCAACTGCCCTCAGATGACGGCCCCAGCGGCGAAATGCTGGCCGCCATGCTGCAATTCCGCCTGAAACGGCTCGAGGGCATGCGGCAGGCGGGCGAACGCTTGATCAACCGGCCAAGGCTTGGGCACAAGATTTTTGCCCGCGGCATGCCCGAGCCGATCATCGTCAAACGCAACCAGCTTTGGGAAGCCAGCCTGTATGACTTGCTCAAGGCTTATGCGACCCAGCGCGAGCGCGGGGTGGTCGACGATTATGCACCTGTTGAGCGCACTGTCTGGTCACTGCAGGAAGCGCGCGAAATCCTCGAACGCCTGATCGGGGAATCGCTCGATTGGGTGCCGATGGACGCCTATCTGGCCGAATATCTCGCAAGCCCGAAAGAGCGGGCAACCGTGATGGCCTCCAGTTTCAGCGCCAGTCTGGAACTGGTGCGGCAGGGGCAGGTGGAACTCCGCCAGAATGAGGCTTTTGGTCCCTTGCTGGTGCGCCGCCGGCAACACGCGACGCAAAGTCTGAAGAGCGCAAATGAATAACCACGCCACACCATTGCCCACCAGCGGCGACGCGGAAGTGCATGAATTGCGGGAACGCAATCTGCGTGTGCTCGAAGCCCTGCTCTTCGCTGCCAGCGATCCGGTCGGCATTGAGGAGGTGCGCCCTTATCTGAGCGATAACGCGGATGTTGATGCGCTGCTTGAGGAATTGCAGCGCCGCTATGAGAAACGCGGCGTCAATCTGGTCAAGCGCGGCAAGAACTGGGCTTTCCGCACGGCAGAAGATCTCGGCTTCCTGCTGCGGCGCGAGGAAACCGAAAACAAGCCGATGACCCGCGCCACCCTCGAAACCCTGTCGATCATTGCCTATCACCAGCCAACAACCCGCGCCGAAATTGAAGAAGTGCGCGGCGTGGCGACCGGCAAGGGCACGCTCGACATTTTGATGGAAGCGGGCTGGATTCGCATGCGTGGCCGCCGCCGGACACCGGGACGTCCGGTGACCTATGGAACGACTGATGCATTTCTCGATCATTTCGGTCTCGAAAGCCTTGGGGATCTGCCGGGCCTTGAAGAACTGAAGGGGGCAGGGCTGCTCTCCAGCCGTTTGCCCAATGACTTGAACATACCCTTGCCATTCGATGGTGGGTTGCGGGACGATGAAGATCCGTTGGACCCGGATGAAGAAGACGACGATTTGTTTGAAGGCGGGTCATGACAACCAGCAAAACCAGGCCCGACACCGATACGGTGGCCGGGCAGGATTGGGGCACGCGCGGCACAACGGGCGTCAGCTTTGCCGCCGCGCTGAATTTCGAAAATGTTGTCGCCCGCCTCGGCGGCAAGGTCATTCTTGATCATCTCAACCTGAGCCTGACACCGGGCGAGATTGTCTGTCTGCTCGGAGAATCCGGCTCCGGCAAATCCACAATTCTGCGTGTTGCTGCTGGCATTCAGCCTGTCGACGAAGGCATCGTACGGATCAACACGGAAATCGTCTCCGCGCCCGGCATTCAGGTGCCCCCGGAAAAACGCGGTGCTGGGCTGATGTTTCAGGACTTTGCACTGTTCCCCCATCTCAGCCTGCTCGACAATGTGACCTTCGGACTGGCGCAGCTGGGCAAGGCCGAAGCCAGACGGCAGGCGCGGGGGGCGCTGAAACGCGTCGGCCTTGACGGGCGCGAAGCCGATTTTCCACATATGCTCTCCGGTGGTCAGCAGCAGCGTCTGGCGCTGGCGCGGACAATCGCCCCGCGGCCGGGCATTATCATGCTGGATGAGCCCTTTTCGGGGCTTGATGCCCGGATGCGCGAAAGTGTGCGCGGCGAAACCCTCGCGGTACTGCGCGAAACCCATGCCACCAGCCTGATTGTCACCCATGACCCCGAAGAGGCCATGTTGATGGGGGATCGGGTGGCGCTGTTGCGGGCAGGGCGTATTGTGCAAATCGATACCGCGGCCAAAGTCTACCAGGCGCCGGCCGATCTGGCAGCGGCGCGATTCCTCTCGCCCCTTAGCGAAATCGCCTGCACTGTCAGCAATGGCGCGGTAGATACCCCGCTTGGATACGTCGCAACGCCCAATCGGCGTGATGGCGAACGGGTGATTATCGCTATCAGACCCGTCGGCGACGTTACGCTAAAGCGTCAGGGCCCTGGAACATTAGGCAGAATTGTCTCCAAACGTGGCGCTTTGGGCATCGATATCTGTGAGGTGCTGGTTGAGGGAATGGAACGCCCAATTCGCGTTCGTTTACCCGCAGAACCCACCATTCAGGTTGGTCATGACGTGTCTTTGCGGTTAAATCCGGAACATGTCCTTGTTTTTGACCAGGATTGACAATATTTGTGGTCTTTAAAGTTCTGCCGACATGGCCAGACAAACCGAGTGGAGAATATCAATGAATCCGGGCCCCTGGGGAATTCTCGTCATCGTCGTCGCTGTTTTGCTGCTTTTTGGACGCGGCAAGATTTCCGGCATGATGGGTGAAGTTGCTTCCGGCATCAAAGCCTTCCAAAAAGGCATGAAAGATGAAGACAAGCCGGTGCCGCACATTGACGCGCAGGCTGAAGCCGAGCCGGTCAAGAAAAGCAAAGACGCTTAGCCCCTTAAATAATAAGCGCGGCCGGTCTTCCGGTTCGAGGATGTTTATATGCTGAGCATTGGCTGGCCAGAGATGATGGTCGTTGCGGCCGCGGCGCTGATTATCGTTGGCCCCCGCGATCTGCCTGCGCTATTGCGCAATATCGGCCGCGTCGCAGGTCAGGCGCGGCGCATGGGCAATGAGTTCCGGGCCGAGATCAACAAGGTCGCAGCCCTTGATGACGTCAAGGATATCAAGAAATCGATCACACAGCCGCTGACCCAGTCGCGCAGCGAGATCGAACGCGAATTCAACAAGATGACCCCCAGTGGCGGCTTTGAGCCGAGCGGAGCGTTGAAGCCGACCGATCCAAAGGTTGAAAGCGTCTACGACCAGATCAAATCTGCCTCGGCCACGCCCGATGAGGCACCCGATCCCGCCGCCGCCGCAAAAGCCAGCATGGCTGCCGCCGTGACCCGCGCGCGTGACAGCAAGGCCGCCGAAGCCGCTGAAAACACAGTCTCGGCCCCGGCAAAACCAAAGACCGCTGCAAAGGCAAAGCCGCGCACAACAAAAGCCAAAACCGCCGCCAAGCCACGTGCCCGTGCCGCCAGCGCAAAACAGGATGCCTCGAAATCGGCAACGAGCAAGCCCGCAGCAGCAAGGGCGCGACCGGCCAAGACTAGCGCCTCCAAGACTAGCGCGCCCAATAAGACCACCACTTCAAATGAAGCGACATCTGACACAACCACCGGCACGGCGGCAAAAAAGCCTGCCGCCAAAAAACCTGCGGTTCGCAAACCCCGCGCCAAGAAGGCCTAAGCCATGAACGCGCCGGACAAAATCAAGAACCAGGTAGATGGAGCAGGCGAAACCGCCGACGAATTGGCCGGCACCGAAGCGCCGTTGATTGAACATCTAATCGAGCTGCGCAAACGCCTCGTCATCGCGCTGGCGGTAATCGCTGTGCTGTTTGTGGGCTGTTTCTTTGTCGCCGATAAGCTGTTCGAGTTTCTCCTGGGCCCATATGCGCGCGCCGCGGGGGGCATCGACAGTGTCCGCCTGATCTATACCGCGCCCCAGGAGTTCTTTTTCACAAAGCTTTCCGTGGCCATGTTTGCCGCGATCTTTTTCTCGTTTCCGGTCATCGCGACCCAGCTTTATGCCTTTGTCGCGCCGGGACTTTACAAAAAGGAACGCGGGGCATTCCTGCCTTACCTCGTCGCCACACCGGTACTGTTCGTCATCGGTGCCTCGGTCATGTATTATGGCGTTCTGCCGCTGGCGCTTGGCTTCTTTCTTTCGCAGGAAGTCAGCGGTGTGGGCTCAGCCACCATTGAAATGCTGCCGCGGGTTTCAGAATATCTGGGCCTGATCATGACACTGCTGCTGGCCTTTGGTGTCTGCTTTCAGATGCCGGTTGTTCTGACATTGCTTGCCAGCATCGAGATCGTTGACGTCAAGAAGCTGAAATCCTGGCGCAAATATGCCGTTGTGGCGATCCTTGTGGTGGCCGCGTTCCTGACGCCACCGGATCCGATTTCCCAACTGGGTCTTGCCCTGCCTCTGCTGCTGCTCTACGAGATTTCTATTCTGTCCGTGCGCATGGTGGAACGTCGCCGGGTGCGTGCGAAATCGTCTGAGTAAGCCAACTAGAGGCCGGGATACCGGACCGTTCATGTTTGATATTAAATGGATTCGCGCCAACGCTTCGGCGTTTGATCGTGCTCTTGAACGGCGCGGGGCTGCACCTGAATCTGCCAGCCTGCTCGCGCTTGACGACCGGCGCCGTGCGCTTGTCGCCAGCCTCAATGACGCGCAGGAAAAGCGCAACGCCGCTTCCAAGTTGATCGGTCAGGCCAAGGCGCAAAAGGACGAAGCCAGGGCCGCAGAGCTGATGGCGGAAGTTGCGGACCTGAAAACCGTCGTGCAGAAGGGCGAAGAAGAGGAGAGGGCGCTGACACAGGCCCTCAATGACGCCCTCGCTGTGCTGCCGAACATGTTGCGTGACGATGTGCCGGACGGTGCAGACGAGAACGACAATGTGGAACGCGGCAGTTTCGGCACACCGCCAAAGTTTGATTTCACGCCGAAAGAGCATTTCGAACTGGGTGAAGCCTTTGGCGAGATGGATTTCGAAACCGCCACCAAAATGGCTGGATCGCGCTTTGTCGTGCTCAAGGGGCAGATTGCCCGCATGGAACGGGCGCTCGGTCAGTTCATGCTGGATGTGCACACCACCGAACATGGCTTTACCGAAGTGGTTGCGCCCTTATTGCTGAAGCCCGATGCCCTGTTCGGGACCGGCCAATTGCCCAAATTCAACGAAGACGCATTCGAGACAACGGACGGCCGCTGGCTGGTGCCGACATCAGAGGTTTCTCTGACCAATCTTGTGCGCGAATCCCTGTTGTCGGAAGATGAGTTGCCTTTGCGCTTTACAGCGCTGACGCCGTGTTTCAGGGCTGAGGCCGGTTCTGCCGGGCGCGATACGCGCGGCATGCTGCGCCAACACCAGTTCAACAAGGTGGAAATGGTCGCCATCACCACACCGGACAGATCGGACGAAGAGCATGAGCGCATGCTTTCCTGTGCCGAAACCGTCATGCAGCGTCTTGAAATTCCCTATCGTGTTTTGCGGCTTTGTGCCGGCGACATGGGATCAACCATGGCACGCACCTTCGATATCGAAGCCTGGTTGCCGGGGCAGGATGCCTATCGCGAGATTTCCTCGGTCTCGATCGCCGGTGATTTTCAGGCCCGCCGCATGGATGCGCGCTATCGCGATGCCGATGGCAAGCCGCAATTCGTGCATACGCTCAACGGTTCGGGTGTCGCTGTCGGCCGCGCCTTGATCGCGGTGATGGAAAACTACCAGCAACAGGATGGCACCATCCGTGTACCTGAGGTTCTCCGTCCCTATATGGGCGGCCTGGAGTTTATCGGCACCCCGTCATGACCCAAAACCCGCGCATCCTCATCACCAATGATGACGGTGTCGATGCGCCGGGTATCGCCATCATGCGGGCAATTGCTGCCGAAATCTCCGATGATGTCTGGGTTGTCGCCCCTGAGGGTAACCAGAGCGGGGTTGGACACCGGCTGTCCTTTGGCACGGAGATGACGCTCGACAAGCGCGAACCCAATGTATACGCGCTGCCCGGCACCCCGGCGGATTGCGTCATCATCGGCTGCACCCATCTTCTGGCCGATCATAAACCCGACATTGTGCTGTCTGGCGTCAATCACGGGCAGAATCTGGGTGATATAATCCATTGTTCCGGCACCATGGCCGGAGCACGTGAAGGCGTTATGCAGGGTTGTCTCGGCATTGCCATGAGCCAGGCAATTGATTTTGAGCGCGAGCACGAGGTCAATTGGGATACTGCGCGGGACTATGGCGCAGATGTCGTGCGCGGCCTGATCGCGGAACAGCAGGGAAAAGACACCGTCTATAACGTCAATTTCCCAATGGCCCGGCAAGGGCAAGTGCCTGATGTGCGCGTGGTGCCGCACCAGCGGTTTTCGATATCGCCATTCAAGTATTATCCAAGCCGGAACAAGGGAAAATTCTTCGTCGCCATTCCCGAAACGCCGCAACCGCTCAATCCGGGGCATGATTTCCATGTCCTGCATCATGACCATGCCATCACAGTGACGCCGCTGCTGCTGCAACAAACCGACACCGACGCGGCGGCAAGACTGGAGGGGCGGCTTTCCATCCGCCAAAAGGTCGCGCAATGAGTGACGACGGGCCCATCGAATTCACCGATGTTCAAATGGCCCGGGCGTCCCTGATTCTCAGCTTGCGGCAACACTGCATCACCCAGCCCGATATTTTGCGCGCTTTTGAGAGCGTACCGCATGAGGCGTTTATCCCCAGGGACTATGCCGAATATGCCTATCGGGAAGGCTCGCTGCCGATTGCCTGCGGTCAGAGCATTACCTCGCCGTCGATTCTCGCCGCCATGCTGGTGGCGCTCGAGCCTGCCAATAGCGGAAAACTGCTCGAGATCGGCACCGGCACCGGCTATTCCGCCGCTTTATTGGCGCGCTTGGCCAAACGTGTGTTCACCCTCGAACGTCATCAGGAACTGGCCCATATCGCCCAGACAAACTGGGGGCAGCTCTCCATCAGCAATATTGTCGGTTTTCATCTCGATGGGTTGCTTGGGCTTGCCGGGCATCAGCCATTTGATCGTATTCTTTTGAATGGGGCTGTAGCGGAAGTTCCCGAGATATTGCTTGAGCAATTGGCTGATGGCGGCGTGCTGGTCGCCCCGGTTGGGGCTGCGGGCGAACGGCAAACCGTGACACGCATTGAACGTGCCGACGATGATTTCGTGACGACCGAGCATGGATCTGTCCGCTTGGCAGCGCTTGTGCCCGGTAAATCGCGTCCGCTTTAAACTCATCTTTACCTTAACAGGTTTAATCTCAATCAAGTTTAATGGTTGAGTATGAGTAAACCCATGAGTAACCGCGTATCTGGACGGACAATTCGTAGCGCATTTGCGCTGACCGCACTGGTCGCTGCGTCGAGTTTTCTCACTGGCTGTTCTTCAGTTGGTAGCCGCATGTTTCAGGATCCTGTAGTCACCGGCTCCACAACAACCAATGCAGGCGCGAACATGGGGCAGGCCATGCCGGGTCCGCTCATGGTTGCCTCCAGCTCATCCGCGCCATATTTGCCGCCGTCCAATATCGGGGCATCTTCCGGTCCAATGCTCTCCAACAGCCCAGCTCCCAGCCTTCCCGCTCAAGGGTCTGCGCCGAAAGTCATCAGTCAGGACCTTCCGTCTTTGAACTCGTCGTCCGCAGTGGGGAGCAACCAAACCATGCCTGCGCAGCTTTCTGTTTCGCCTAACCAGCCCGTTGTGAGTTCCGCCGCATCTGCTGCGGCGGCCGCAAAACTCAATGCGTCGCCCCAGACCGGCTATACGCATGTCATCGAATCCGGCGAGTCGCTTTACGCAATCGCCCGTAAATATGATGTGTCGACCGACTCGCTTGTGCGGGCCAACGGCCTGGCATCTGCCGACAAGATCTTCGTTGGGCAGAAAATCATGGTTCCGGGTGCCACTGGCGCCCAGACACAGTCCGCGCCGATGCAAACGGCGGCTGTTTCAGCGCAGCCCCGCACGCCGGTAAAGCCCGCGGCTGCCGTTACACGTGAAGAGGTGGCGCAACCCACGCCGGTTAAAACGACGCCAGCCGCGGCCGAGCAGACCCCGGTTCAGACGGCCAGCGTCGCCGCAACTGAGGCCAGGCCGGCACAAGCAGCACAGCCTGCCGCCGGTAATGGCAAATTCCGTTGGCCTGCCAGCGGCAAGCTGATCTCGGATTTTGCCGCATCAAAAGGCACGGGGATCAATATCGAGGTGCCCGAAGGCACGGCGGTGCGTGCCGCAGATGCTGGCACCGTCATTTATGTCGGTAACGCGGTGGAAGGTTACGGCAACCTGATCCTGATCAAACACGAGAATGGCTTTGTCTCTGCCTATGCGCATCTGTCGCAAGCCAGTGTTTCCAAGGGTGATTCTGTCGCGCGTGGGTCGGCAATCGGCCTTGCGGGCATGACCGGTTCAGTCAACCGGCCACAACTGCACTTTGAATTGCGCAAAGGCGCAACACCTGTCGATCCTGTGCCGCTGATGGCCGGGTAACAATGCTGGCCGGGCGGTTAGACCGCCTGGCCTTTTTCGCCGGCCAAATGCCGGATGAATTGAATGGCCACGCGCCCCGAACGCGAACCGCGAATGGCTGACCACTCAATGGCCCGCGCCACAAGCTTCGCATCATCAATATCAATGCCATAATGGGTCGCATAGCCGCGCACCATTTCAAGATATGTCGGCTGATCGCAGTTATGAAAGCCGAGCCAGAGACCGAATCTGTCCGACAGGGAAATCTTTTCTTCAACCGCTTCGCCCGGATTGATCGCGGTCGAGCGCTCATTGTCGATCATGTCGCGCGGCATCAGGTGGCGCCGGTTTGAAGTGGCGTAGAACAGGGCATTGTCGGGGCGTCCCTCAATCCCGCCATCGAGAATTGTCTTCAGCGATTTGTAGGATGCCTCGTCGCGGTCAAAGCTCAGATCGTCGCAAAAAATGATGAATCGGGCCTCGATCGCGGCAATTCCGCGCATGAGTTGCGGCAGGGAAGGGAGGTCCTCGCGGTTGATCTCAACCAGAATCAGTCGATTGGACGGATCGAGCGTTTGCCCCACTTCGGCATGAACCGCCTTGACCAGTGAGCTTTTCCCCATGCCACGCGCGCCCCAAAGCAGGGCATTGTTCGCACCATGTCCTGCTGCAAACTGACGTGTATTCTGCAGGAGCGTTTCCGCCAGATCTTCCACGCCCTGAAGCAGAGCCAGTGGCACACGATTGACCTTTTCCACCGGCACAAGGGCGCTTGTACCTGCATCCCAGTGATAGGCATCGGCCCCGGTCAGGCTGATCATTGCGGCCTTCGGTGCGCTTGAAAGCGCCTCGATGCCCGTGGCGATGCGGGCTACAGACCGTGCAATTTCTTCCATCAGGTCGCGTTCGTTCACCGGTAGTCTCCAGTCAGGTTATGGGTCAGCTTTGGCTTTGCAAATCAAAGGTGTCGAAGGTATAGTCCGCGCGATTTTACGGGCAGGCTCATGGTCTAGCCAAATCTTCAATCACGCCCTATATGGGGCAATCATCATTATGTTGACAAGACGACCTGAAGGAGCCCCGTCATGTTTGTAACGCCCGCCTATGCTCAGGCCGCAGGAGGCGCCGGCGCCGGTGAAATCCTCACCAGCCTCGCACCCATCCTTATTCTGATCGTAATTTTCTGGTTCTTGATCTTCCGGCCGCAGCAGAAGCGCATGAAAGCGCATCAGGCAATGCTGTCTTCGGTGCGTCGTGGCGACACAGTTGTCACCACCGGCGGTATCGTTGGCAAGGTCACCAAGGTCGTTGAAGGTGAAGATCTCGAAGTCGAGATTTCCCAGGGCGTCAAAGTCAAGATTGTCCGTTCCATGATCTCTGACGTGCGTTCCAAGTCCGAGCCGGTCAACGACAACAAGTAAGCCGATACCCGGCACCCGCGACCTCAGTCTCAGGACCAAGAAATGCTTCAGTTTTCGCCATTCCGCACCGCGATCATCGCCATTGTTGCGGTGCTCGGCATTTTCTTCACGTTGCCAAACCTTGTCTCTAAGGACGTGTTGGCGAATTTTCCTGACTGGTTGCCAAAACAGCAGATCGTGCTTGGGCTCGATCTGCAGGGCGGTTCGCACTTGCTGTTGCAGGTGAACCGCGAAGACATCGTCACCGAGCGGGTCAAGGAAGTTCGCCGCGACGCGCGTTCGATCCTCGCCAATGATAACGGCATCGGCAATATCATCACCACAGCCGACGACAATTTGACCATTGAGTTGACCGATCCGACGCGTTTGCAGGACGCCAAAACGGCGCTTGAGACACTTCAGAACACAGTGACCGGATCCGTATTCGCGGGCACCGGTGCGCAGGAGCTTTCCTTTGGCGAAACCGCCGATGGCAAGATTACGATCGCGCTGACCGACGAGGGGATTGAGGCACGCATGTCCTCGCTCGTCTCCCAGTCCATCGAGGTCATTCGTCGGCGTATTGACGAATTGGGCACGACCGAACCGACGATCCAGCGGCAGGGACAAGATCGTGTCCTGGTGCAGGTTCCCGGCTTTGACGATTCCAACCGCCTGAAAGATATCATTTCCCAGACAGCGCGCCTGACCTTCCATATGGTCTATCCCGGCATGAGCGCGGCCCAGGCACAGGCGCAAGGCCTGCCCTCCGGCACCATGATCCTGCCAAGTCAGGACGGTGCGGATGAACTGATCTACGAAGATGTCGCGCTGGGCGGCGAATCCCTGGTTGATGCGCAACCCGGATTCGATCAGCAAACCTCGCAAGCGATTGTCACCTTCCGTTTCGATACGCGCGGCTCCATCACCTTTGGCGAAATCACCTCGAACAATGTCGGACGCCGTTTCGCAATTGTCCTCGACAATCAGGTGATTACCGCACCGGTCATTCAGTCTGCCATTACCGGCGGCACCGGGCAGATTCAGGGCAGCTTCACACCAGCAAGCGCAAATGATCTCGCCGTATTGCTGCGCGCTGGCGCGCTGCCGGCAACGCTCGATATTATCGAGGAGCGTTCGGTTGGGCCAAGCCTTGGCGCGGATAGTGTTTCCGCTGGCCTTCTTGCCGGCATGGTCGGTGCTGCCGCTGTGATCATCTTCATGGTCATTGCCTATGGCACATTCGGCATATTCGCCAATATCTCGCTCATTCTCAACGTCACACTCATCCTGGGCGCATTGTCCATGCTGGGCGCGACGCTGACACTGCCAGGCATCGCCGGTATCGTTCTGACTGTCGGCATGGCCGTTGATGCCAACGTGCTGATCTATGAGCGCATCCGTGAGGAAATGACCGGCGGGCGTACAGTCTATCAGGCAATCGAAGCAGGCTTTCAGCGGGCCATGGCCACCATTATTGATGCCAATGTCACCACGCTTATCGCTGCTGTTATTCTGTTTTTCCTCGGCTCCGGCCCGATTCAGGGCTTTGCGGTCACATTGGCCCTTGGCATCCTGACCACCATGTTCAGCGCCTATCTGGTGACCTTGTTCATCATTGGCCGCTGGTATTCATGGGTTCGCCCCAAGACGTTGAAACTGCAACTGTTCCGTTTTGTGCCCGACAATACCAGCGTGCCCTTCATCGCATGGCGCAAAATTGCCATTACCTTTTCGGTTGTCGCCGGTCTGGCCTCAGTTGGCCTGTTTGCAACCCAGGGCCTTAATCTCGGTATCGATTTCAAAGGCGGTTCCTCCATTGAAGTGCAGGCACAAAATGGAGCTGCGGACATTGGGGATATTCGGAGCCGGCTCAATACGCTTGGTCTCGGCGATGTGCAGGTACAGGGCTTCGGCACACCTGAAGACGTGCTGATCCGCATCGAAACCCAGCCGGGTGGCGATACCGCACAGCAGGATGCCGTTAACAAGGTCAGCGAAGCTCTTGGCTCCGACGAATACGAAATTCGCCGCACCGAAAGTGTGGGCCCGACTGTATCCGGAGAACTGGCTCTTGCCGGCACAATCGCTGTTCTGGCAGCGCTGGGTGCGGTGCTTGTTTATATCTGGTTCCGGTTTGAGTGGCAGTTTGCTGTTGGCGCCATTATCGCGACGTTCCACGATGTTGTGCTGACCATAGGGCTTTATTCGCTAATAGGGCTTGAGTTCAATCTAACCTCGATTGCAGCAATTCTGACAATCGTCGGCTACTCGCTGAATGACACCGTCGTCGTTTATGACCGTGTCCGCGAAACGCTGCGCAAGTTCCGTAAAATGCCGATAGCGGATCTGTTGAACCTGTCGATCAACGCCACATTGTCACGCACCACATTGACCTCCTTCACCACCATTCTGGCCTTGTTGTCGCTGGTGATATTCGGTGGCGAGGTGATCCGCGGCTTCACGCTTTCCATGACTTGGGGCATTATCGTGGGCACCTATTCCTCGATATTCATTGCAGCGCCGATCCTGCTGTTTCTCGGATTGAAAACCCGCGAGGAAGTTGTGGTCAAGGAAGAGAAACGCGCCGATGGTGCCGCAGTCTGATTATGTCTGACGCTGGGCACTATCCGTACCAGGCCGCGATCGACGCATATGGGGATGGCGGTTTCCGCTTCGCTGAAATGTCGCATCGCGGCTCGATTCTCTGCCTGCCAACCGGCATGCACGCCTGGGCCGCGACCAATGCGGCAGAGGTGAGCCTTGAAACACTGTCGCCCGTTCTGGCGCTCGCCGACGATCTGGATGTGCTGTTCATCGGTATGGGCGAGGACATAGCCCCGCTTGCCCCCGAGATCAGAGCGGCATTTCGCGAACTGAATGTGATTGTTGAAGCGGTTGGCACCGGCAGCGCCATCAGCACCTACAATGTGCTGTTTGGTGAAAAGCGGGCCGTCGCGGCGGCATTGATCGCAGTCGAACGCCCCAATCGCCGCCGCAGATGAGCGCAGATCCCTATATCGCTGATTTTCTGAAACAGCACGATCGCGACCGCTATTTGTCGACCCTGGTTCTCGAGGGTGACAAGCGGGACGCGGTTCAGGCGCTTTACGCATTCAGCGCCGATGTGGCCGCCATTCCCGCGCGTGTCACAGAGCCGGGCCCCGGTGAAATCCGTTTGCAATGGTGGACGGATGCTCTGGAAGGTCATGGCCACGGCAACGTCAATCAAAACCCGATTGCCGCTGCATTGCTGAAGGCGGTCGATGACTATGCTCTACAGACCGGGCCGCTGGTGCGCCTGATTGCGGCACGCCGTTTCGATCTCTATCAGGACCCCATGCCGGATATTGAAACCTTTGAAGGCTATGCGGGCGAAACCAATTCCGTGCTCTTTCAGTATGCGGCAACCATTTTGGGGGAGGGCGCAGCGCTGGATGACGGTGATGCCGCGGGCCATCTTGGCGTTGCTTACGCTCTTGCCGGCCATTTGCGCGCCTTTGGGTATAACGCAGCACACGGCCGCATCTATCTGCCATGGTCGATATTCGCCGCAAACGGGGTGAACGAACAGCAGATTTTCGCCGGGCAGGAAACTGACGGTGTCCGGGCCGCCATCACGCAGATCGCTGATATTGCAGAGGGGCATCTTGCCGCCGCGCGCCGCGCGATTGCGCAATCGCCCAAACAGGTGCGCCCGGCCTTTGCATTGACACCGGTCATTGGCAAGCGGCTGAAACGGGCGGCCAAAACGTCGTTGACCGCTGCGCCTCAGGCAGATCCGGATTGGCTGAATATCCTCAGGATCGCATTCTGGACAATGCGCAACGGATAGGGGAAAGCCTTAAAGCCAGTCCTGCAAATCTTCGAGCGCCCGGGTGGTGATGGCCAGCTTCTTGGCCTTGCCCTTATCGGGCCCACGCCAGCGTTTTACACCTTCCGGCTTGGTGATGGTCACGGGCGGAAACAGCCCAAAATTCACATTCATCGGCTGGAAGCTGCGCAACGTGGTGGTTTCATCTTCAAGATGACCACCTGTAATGTGATGTTGCAGCGCGCCAAGAGCTGTGGTGCGCGGTGGATGTTTATGTGCCGTGCCAAGTGCATCGGCAGCAGCCAGACGGCCAGCCATCAGGCCGATGGCCGTGCTTTCGACATAGCCCTCAACACCGGTGATCTGACCGGCAAAACGCAGACGTGGATCAGCCTTCAGGCGCAAGTCTTCGGTCAGCACCTTGGGTGAGTTAAGGAAGGTATTGTGATGCAGGCCACCCAGACGGGCGAATTCTGCATTCTGCAGGCCCGGAATCATCCGAAGGATTTCCGCCTGCTTGCGATACTTCAGCTTGGTCTGAAAACCGACCATGTTCCACAAAGTGCCCAGCGCATTATCCTGACGCAATTGCACAATGGCATAAGGTTTGACATCTGGATTATTGGGATTGGTCAGCCCCACCGGCTTCATCGGGCCATAACGTAGCGTCTCGCGGCCGCGCTCGGCCATCACCTCAACCGGCAAACAGCCATCGAAATAGGGCACGTTTTCCCATTCATGGAATTCGTGCTGTTCGCCGGCCAGCAGCGCGTCAACAAAGGCGTTATATTCTTCTTCGTTCATCGGACAGTTGAGATAATCGGCACCCGTGCCCGCAGGGCCCGGCTTGTCATAGCGCGACTGCGCCCAGACGATGGAGCGGTCAATGCTGTCGTAATGAATGATCGGCGCAATGGCATCGAAAAACGCCAGCGCATCAACCCCCGTCAGCCCCTGAATGGCTTTAGCCAGCGGCTCGGAGGTGAGGGGGCCCGTCGCAATAATCACATTGTCCCACTCGGCGGGTGGCAGACCGGTTATTTCTTCCCGCTGGATCTCGATATTGGGATGGTTCGCCACAGCCTCTGTGATCGTTGCGGAAAAGCCGTCGCGATCGACAGCCAGGGCACCGCCTGCCGGCAAGGCGTGCTTATCCGCCGACCGCATGATCAGCGATCCGGACCGGCGCAGTTCCTCATGCAACAGGCCAACCGCGTTATATTCCTTGTCATCGGAACGAAAGCTGTTGGAGCAAACCAGCTCGGCAAACCCGTCTGTCAGATGCGCCTCGCTTTTTTTGACCGGGCGCATTTCGTGCAGGATGACTTTGACACCAGCTTCGGCGGCCTGCCATGCAGCTTCGGAGCCGGCAAGGCCGGCACCAATGACATGAATGATATTTGATGTGACATGTGACATGGCGCGCTGATACCAAGTGCTTGATGGCGGCGCAACGTACAAATGTGTCGCGGATGTTTTACACGGGAGAGCGCGTTGTGGCGGAAAAGATAAAACTCTGGGGACGGGCAAATTCGGCCAATGTGCAAAAGGTGGTCTGGGCGCTCGAGGAACTGGGGCTGGCTTATGAAAGGGTGGACGTTGGCGGCAAGTTCGGCGGCCTTGATAATCCGGAATATGAAGCACTGAACCCCAACCGGCTGGTGCCGGCGTTTCAGGATGGTGACCTGACCATGTGGGAAAGCCATGCCATTGTCCGATATCTCGCTGCAACCTATGGCGAGGACAAGATTTGGCCGGCTGATCCGCGCCAGCGCGCGCTGGTGGACCAATGGACGGACTGGACCAGTTCAACCTTTCAGCCCGCGTGGCTGGCAATTTTCGTCTATTTTGTGCGCACGCCTTCCACGGTACATGACGCCGCAGCGCTCAAGGCTATCGTGGACAAGGCAAATGCCGCATTTGAAATCATTGACCGCAATCTCGCCGACAAGCCGTTTCTGGCCGGTGATACATTAAGCTATGCGGATATCGTTGCGGGAACGTCGCTGTATAGATGGACAAACCTTAATATCGAACGGCCCGCTTTCCCCAATGTGGAGGCCTGGCATCAGCGGCTGCTGGCGCGGCCAGCCTTTGTCAAAGGGGTGTGCGTGCCCTTTGCGGATATGCTGGCGAAATAGGAAGCTTGGACTGAAAAGAAAACACCCGCTTCTCTTAGGAGAAAGCGGGTGTTCGGTATGCGTCGCAGTTTTTTGGGCAGTTCATGCCGGGCTTAAAGAGCGCCGGCATGATCACGCGCGATCCGCTGAATGTCGCCGCGGCTGATGCCGAGGTCGTTGAGCGAACGGTTGTCGAGGGCATTCAATTCACGAACGGTCTGCTGGTAGGCGGCCCATTTCTGAATGGTCTTACGGAAGTTCATGTCAATCTCCTTTTGTGTTTGACACCCACTATCTAGGTCACTTGGCCGATAATGAGCAGTAGCTATTTTCTCAAGTCGGCTATGCAAGAAGTGCAAGGCTGGGGGTTAAGTTGTTAGGGTTGCATTAATATTTGCCGCAGCAATTGCGGCGTTTACCGCTTAAAGGCGGTGGCACTGGTTTATTGATCAAACAGGCCGCGTGTCATTTTCGAGAAATCAGGTCCGCAAAGACCAAGGCTGTCTGCCTCACGGCTGGACGGTACCTGTAACTCCCGCAATGTCTGCTTTATGTTGACCAGGCGCTCAAGACGCCAAACGGCTCGCACAAACATGGGTCATGTCCTTATTGATTTCCGACATGACGAAAATGCGCTGAATCGCGCGGGCCAGCTAGCCGCCCGCGCACATTCCCGCCATGCACCCAGCGCATGGGAAAATCATCAGTCCGTCATCAAGGGGGCGTATATTCGCCTTACTCGGCTGCCGCGCCCATGGAACCACGCCGTTCCATCACTTCCTTGAGGAAGCGGCCTGTATGCGAGCGCGGGTTTTCCGCAATATCTTCAGGCGTGCCCATGCCCACAATCTCACCGCCGCCATCACCACCTTCGGGCCCAAGGTCAATGACCCAGTCGGCGGTCTTGATGACTTCCAGATTATGCTCGATCACGACAACCGTATTGCCGGTTGCAACCAGCTCGTGCAGCACTTCGAGCAATTTCGCGATATCGTGGAAATGCAGGCCCGTAGTCGGCTCGTCGAGCATGTAGAGCGTACGTCCGGTCGCGCGCTTCGACAATTCGCGGCTCAGCTTGACGCGCTGCGCTTCACCACCCGACAAGGTGGTGGCCGGCTGCCCGACTTTGACATACCCCAAACCGACACGCTGCAAGGTCAGCAGCTTGTCGCGGATGGAGGGGACAGCCGAGAAATATTCGACACCTTCATCAACGGTCATGTCCAGCACGTCGGAAATCGACTTGCCCTTGAAATGCACCTCAAGGGTTTCGCGGTTATAGCGTTTGCCCTTGCACACATCACAGGTGACATAGACATCGGGCAAAAAGTGCATCTCGATCTTCAATACACCGTCGCCCTGGCATTTCTCGCAGCGACCACCCTTGACGTTGAACGAGAAGCGGCCCGGCGTATACCCGCGCGCCTTGGCCTCGGGCAGGCCCGAAAACCATTCGCGAATGGGAGTGAACGCACCGGTATAGGTGGCCGGGTTGGAACGCGGCGTGCGCCCGATAGGTGACTGGTCGATATCAATCACCTTGTCGAGGAACTCAAGACCGGTCAGCTGTTCATGCGGGGCGGGAATGACACGGGCACCATTGAGCCGGCGCGCAATCGCCTGATAAAGCGTATCGATCATCAGCGTGGATTTGCCGCCACCCGAAACACCGGTAATGGCCACAAACATGCCAAGCGGCACATCAACATCGACATTTTTGAGATTATTGCCCGTAGCGCCCTTCAGGCTGAGCTTGCGCGTCTTTGAGGGTTCGCGCCGTTCGGCGGGCAGGGGAATGCCCAACCGGCCCGACAGATATTTCCCGGTCAGGCTGTCGGGGTGATTGATCACATCTTCCGGCGTGCCTTCGGCAACAATATTGCCCCCATGCACACCCGCACCGGGGCCCATATCGACCACATAATCCGCCGTCAGAATGGCATCTTCGTCATGCTCCACCACGATCACGGTATTGCCCAGATCCCGCAAGCGCCGCAGGGTCTCGAGCAAGCGCGCATTATCGCGTTGGTGCAGGCCGATGGAGGGTTCGTCGAGCACATAAAGCACACCGGTCAACCCCGACCCGATCTGCGAGGCCAGGCGGATGCGCTGGCTTTCACCACCGGACAGGGAGCCGGAATTGCGGCTGAGGGTCAGATAATCCAGCCCCACATCATTGAGAAAGGTCAGGCGCTCCCGAATTTCCTTGAAAATCCGCTCGCCAATCGCCTTCTGCGTCGGGTTCAGGTCCTCGGCAAGCGTCTCGAACCATGCAAGCGCATTGCGGATCGACATTTCGGTGACCTTGCCCACATGCAGCCCGGCGATCTTGACCGCCAGAGCCTCAGGCCGCAGCCGGTAGCCGCCACAGGCAACGCAAGGGGCCGAGGACATGTATTTCTCGATCTCCTCGCGCATGCCCGCGCTTTCGGTTTCCCGGAAACGCCGTTCCAGATTGCCGATGACCCCTTCAAACGGTTTGCTGCTCTTGTAGGATCGCAACCCGTCTTCATAAACGAAATTGATCTTGGTTTTGCCGGTGCCATAGAGAATGGCTTCCTGCACCCCGGCGGAAAGTTCTGCAAACGGCGTGCGGGTATCGGCATCAAAATGCCGGCACACCGCTTCCAGCGTCTGCAGATAATATGGCGACGACGTCTTCGACCAGGGCAGAATGGCCCCGTCGCGCAGCGACATGCTGGGATCGGGCACCACCATGTCCGGGTCAATTTTCAGTTCAGACCCCAGACCATCACATGTCGGGCAGGCGCCAAACGGGTTGTTGAACGAGAACAGGCGCGGTTCGATCTCGGCAATGGTGAAGCCGGAAACCGGGCAGGCGAATTTTTCCGAAAACGTCATCCGCTCCGGCTTGCCATCCGCATCGGTCTTGTCGGCAAACTCAACCAGGGCAATGCCATCGGCCAGCCCGAGCGCTGTTTCAAAACTGTCAGCCAGCCGCCCGGCAATGTCCGGGCCGACAACGAGGCGGTCCACCACCACTTCCAGATCATGCTTAAGTTTCTTGTCGAGGGCCGGGGCCTCTTCGATCTCATGAAACGTGCCATCGATCTTGACCCGCTGGAAGCCGCGCTTCATCAACTCGGCCAGTTCCTTGCGGTACTCGCCCTTGCGGCCACGCACAATCGGCGCCAGCAGATAAATCCGCGCGCCTTCCTCAAGCGCCATCACCTTGTCGACCATCTGGGTGACCGTCTGGCTTTCAATCGGCAGGCCTGTCGCCGGCGAATAGGGAATGCCGACACGGGCGTAAAGCAGGCGCAGATAATCGTAAATTTCAGTCACAGTGCCCACGGTCGAGCGCGGATTACGCGAGGTGGTCTTTTGCTCGATGGAAATGGCCGGCGACAGCCCATCGATCTGCTCGACATCAGGCTTTTGCATCATTTCCAGAAACTGGCGCGCATAAGCGGAAAGACTTTCCACATAACGCCGCTGGCCTTCGGCATAGATCGTGTCGAAAGCGAGCGAGGATTTCCCTGAGCCCGACAGCCCGGTCATGACAATCAGCTTGTCGCGCGGCAGCCGCAGGTCGACGGATTTGAGGTTATGTTCTTTGGCACCACGGATAATGATTTCGCGGTTTTGATGGGCGGACTGGGACATTTGACCTCGAACCTCGCGAACCGGCTTGCCGGTTCAGAGCTATAATGTGAGCACACGAACGACCACCGGACGCGCGAAAGCGCAAACCTAGGCATTGAGTCGGTGCCCGTGTAGGGGAACATAAACAGAACAGATGCAAAATCGTCAAGTCTGCTTGCTTGGCTATAGACTGACGTGGTGACAGAAACTGTCATGAGCACAGCCCCAATCCACCGGATATCACCGCATATTCACTCTCGCGAGCGGCCAAAACATGGCAGCGAGGGTCTGCCAAGCCTCATTCTCATCCCGCGCCACCTATCCCCCGCATCCTGAGCCGGTCGAAGGATGGGCGGCACATGCGATGTTAAAACCCTCGTCCTTCGACAAGCTCAGGATGAGGGTTTAGGCGGGATTGTTCGTCAGCAAGGCGCGGATTTTGGTGGCTTTCTCAAAATGGTCGAGCTTGTGGGTTTTGATCCACCACGTCGCCGCTTCCATCAACAAATCAGGATCATCGTTCTTGTTGGCGAAAAACGCGTAGAATGACAGACCAACTTGCGCGCCCTTCTGCGCAATTTTTGCGTCGCAAATGTCGATGGCTTTCTGCCGTAATACCTGGCGCATGTCGTCCCCTTTTGGTCGGCATCAATATGGCACGGAATGCTGCCATATCATGTCAGGATGAGGGTTTGGGCGGCGATCATGCTACCACGGGGCAGGTTTGGGGTTTGAAATCGGCCACACCACGACGTCATTCCCGCGCAGGCGGCAATCCAGTGAGGTGCTTCAAGCGTTGACAAGGTTTTCTTGCGGGCAAGACTGCCCGCAGCTGGATTCCCGTTTTCACGGGAATGACGAGGGGGATGGGATGGGCATTGTGCCTTGCCGCTTATTGTTATGCTCATCCTTCTCCCGAGGATGGGCGGCATGCGCGGTGCCAGAAACCCCCTCGTCCTTCGACAAGCTCAGGATGAGGGTTTGGGCGGAGATCGTGCGACGCGAGGCGGGTTGACTCGTTGCAAAAGCGAGAACATAAAAGGAACAAACTGATATCAGCCAAACCGTCTGTGGATGACGGGTACAAAGCGTTTGGTGTTGGGGTAGAGGCATTACAAAACAGCGCCCATGCGGTAAGGATGGGCAACAAGCTCAAATATGTGCGGAAGGAAGCAAGATGGCGGGCAGCGTCAACAAGGTCATACTCGTGGGGAACCTGGGCGCCGATCCGGAAGTGCGTAACCTGCCCAATGGCGGCAAGGTGGTCAATTTGAGCATCGCAACTTCCGAGAACTGGCGCGACAAGAATACCGGTGAGCGCCGGGAAAAAACCGAATGGCACCGCGTGGTGATCTTTGGGGAAGGCCTGACACGAGTCGCAGAGCAATATTTGCGCAAGGGCTCCAAGGTTTACCTCGAAGGCCAGTTGCAGACCCGCAAATGGCAGGACCAGTCCGGGGCGGATCGTTATTCGACCGAAGTGGTTTTGCAGGGCTTCAACTCAACCCTGACCATGCTCGACGGGCGTGGTGAAGGCGGCGGAGATGGTGGCGGTGGCGGATTTTCCGGCCCACAGGGTGGCGGCGGTGGCGGCAGCCAGCGCCCGGCAGCCAGCGCCCCGGCCTTTGATTCAGGCGGCTCGGACGACGATATCCCGTTCTAGGGCAATGGCATCTGGAAATACAAAAGGCGGTCCTGAGGGCCGCCTTTTTTCATTTGTCCGATGTCCGAAAACCTTAAAGGCTATTTCTCGAACGGCACCGTGGCGACGATCTTGCGGCCAGAGGCGGTTTCGGTCACCGAGAACTCGATTTCGATATTCCCCGATTTCAGCGCGATCCCCGCATCCACTGCGTAATCCTTGCCCGATTCCGGATCCCGGCTTTTCAGCTGAAAATCAATGGCCTGCCCACGGCGCTTGCCAATGGCAACGCCCGAAAAGGATGTGTTGGAGGACATGACAGCCTCGAACCGTTTGCGGGCCTCGATATAGGCCATGGTGCCAGCGATCGACAGATTGCCGCCGGCCAGCGAACAGCGGCCATTGTAGTTGACCTTGGCCTGCGCCGCCGGGGTGATATCGAGCTTGCAGACAACCGTCTCTGTGTCGCCGCCGGAACTCGTCGTCCCCCGGCCTTTCCAGCCGCCCACATAGGATTGCAGCAACTGGCTTTCATCTGTTGCGGCAAAGGCAGGTACAGGCAGAGCCAGCGCTGATGCCAGCGCGACAACCAGAACAAAACCGGAGCGGGGTAGGGTGCGGGTCATTTTTTGGGATTTCCTATTGAATTGAAGAATCGCCCCCCGGCGATCAGCAGGGATGGCAGGATCAGCAGGTCGCCGAGCAATGCCAGAATAAATGTCAAAACAGTCAATATGCCGAACAGCGCCACCTGCGGCAGCGCGGAAAATACCACAATGAAAGTTCCGGCGCATAAAATCAATGTGGTCGCCACCAGCGCCGGTCCGATCCGCTCCAGCGTCATTTCGACGGCTTCCTTGTGCCCGTGCCCGTCCTGACGCCCCCGCACATAGGTGGAAAGGAAGTGGATCGTGTCATCAACGGCAATCCCGAAAGCAATGGTCAGGGCGATGACCGTGGTCAATTGCAGCCCCGCACCGGACAGGTAGAGATAAAGTTCTGTGCCCAGTATCGGCAGGAAATTGGGCACGATAGAGACAAGCGCAATCCGCCATGAACGGAATGCCAGGCCGATAATGACGATATTGACCAGAACCGCGATGCTCAGTCCGTTGCGCAGGCTGGCAATGATATCGGTGCTGGCAAAAGAGGTCAGCACATTGAACCCGGCCACCTCGGCCCCTTCAATGCCCGCCGCCGCCAGTTCGGCATCTGTATTGTGCACGATCTCGCGCAGACGCTCCGATTTCAGCACCGTGGGCAGGAAGCCGGTAATCAGCGCCCGTGAGCCGTCATCGGTGACAAAACGCTGTTTGAGGAACGGGCCGACCGCTTTAAAAATTTGCTCGCGGCTGAAGCCGCTATCGGAATAATGGCTGAAACTGGCAGCCGAGATCACCTTGCCCTGACCGATATTGTTTTCAAGAATGCGGTGCACTTTCTGAATGGTCAGAAAATCGCCATCGGTGACGTTTTCCACACCGTCCTTGAGCGGCACCTGGATATAGATCGGGGCAACGCCGCCCACGCCATCATCAATGCCCTCTGCCGTCGCCAGCGCTTCGGAATCCTTGGGCAAAAAGTCCTGAAAGTCGAAACGCGGCTCCATGGCGAAATGCGGGTAGAACAATCCGGCCATAATGATGATGGCGGCCACCGCAATCGGCTTGTTGAACCGCCGCGTCAGCCAGCGCGCCACCGGAATGGGTGCTTCAACCGCAATGCTCATTTTCTGCGGCGGTTTGAATTTCAGCCGGATGGCAATTTTCAGTGCCAGCGGCATGAAGGTGACCAGCGTGATAAAGGTGATGGCCACGGCAATGACGCCGGAAATGCCGAATTCCTCAATCCCCTGGCCTTGCGTGATGATCAGGCTGGCAAAGGAGACCATGGTGGTGATCGTTGTGAGCGCCGCCGCGGGTGTTACCCGGCGCACAGCCTCGCCAATAGCCAGATCCGGATCCATCCCGTCACGCCAGAGCCGCAACCAAGTGAAACAGAAATACATGCTCTCGGCAAAGGCGATCACCAGCACCAGCGTTGTGATGATATTGGTCAAAAAGGTGAACGAGCCGAACAGCATCACCACCACCCCGGCCACCCAGATCACAGAGACCAGTGGCGTCAGCGTGGCCAGAACCGCGCCCCAGAAACTGCGCAGGCAGAGCAGGGACATAATCGCGCCGACGATAAAGCCGACAATCGAGAACTTAATCTGGTCGGCAATGCTGGCATCCAGCATTTCCGTCTTCCAGACCGGCGGGCCCGTAAGTTCAACGCTGATCTTGTCGCTGCTGTAATCGGCCACCAATTCGCGCAGCTCCGCCAGCATGGCCGGTTCACCGGCTCCCTTGGTCAGTTCCCGGTCGGGGAACATGATCATCACGACGCCCGACAGGTCGGCCAGAATGAGGTTGCGCATCAGCGGGTCGGTCGCCCGCAATTCCTGCAGCGCGGTCGTGACTTCCTCAGGCGATTCCATGAATTCGGGCACTGCCGGCACCGTGCGGCCATCCGTGCCCGGCTTGCGCAATGTGAATGGCGACATCGTGCCGGCCGCATAGGTGCTCAACTCAAGGTCAAAGGCCAGCTCGCGCAGCGTCTCGATAACCTCGGGGTCCGAGAGATTGTCCGATTGGGCAAGAATATAGGCATCATTCTCGAACGTGCCGAAGGTTTCCGACAAGCGCTCGTAGCGGTCGAACATTTCGCCGGAATTCTGGTAGATCCGCAAAATATTGCCATCGACAGACAAGCGCGGCAGTTGCGTGGCGCATATGGCAGTAATGGCCAGCACCACAAGGGCGATGAAACGGGGATAACGCAGCGTAAGAAGGCCGAGACGTTCAAAACCAAACCCAATTGACACGTATCGACTCCCCCACAACACCCAAACTGGCAGAACAAGCAGGGGTTTACCCCTTTTGAGCATAACTTTTGCCCGGATTCGGGGACAAGGTGAAGCTTTTGCAGCCAAATACGGCTGTTTGGCGCTATTTCACCCGCCCGGATAGCTGACGGGCATGGATATTTTACGTTATAGTGATAACGAACTGTGGACGAGTGAGAATCACCGGCTGGCACAGTAACGTGACATTGGTGCTCTCAATCGGAATCGCCTATAAAAGCGCGAGCAGAAACAAAGAAGAAATAACCCTGTGACAGACACGCCTGATGAGGTAGGTGGCATGCTTCCGCCATCTGATATCGCCCCGGTCTCCATTACCGATGAAATGCGCAAATCCTATCTGGATTATGCGATGAGCGTTATCGTCAGCCGCGCCCTTCCGGACGTGCGCGACGGCCTGAAGCCCGTGCACCGGCGCATTCTCTATTCGATGCATGAGCAGGGCTATGAGTGGAACAAGCCCTACCGTAAATCGGCCCGTGTGGTTGGCGACGTTATCGGTAAATACCACCCCCATGGCGATGCCGCGGTTTATATGTCGCTGGTGCGCATGGCGCAGGATTTCTCGCTGCGCGTGCAGCTGATTGAAGGGCAGGGCAATTTCGGCTCGGTCGACGGCGATATGCCCGCCGCCATGCGTTATACCGAAGTGCGCATGCAAAAGGTCACCGGATCGCTCTTGAGCGATCTCGACAAGGACACCGTCGATTTCCGCGAAAACTACGACAGTTCGGAAACCGAACCCGTCGTGCTGCCGGCGCGTTTCCCCAATATTCTGGTCAATGGTGCGGGCGGTATTGCCGTCGGCATGGCGACCAATATCCCGACCCATAATCTGGGCGAGGTAATCAACGCCACGCTGGCGCTGATGGACAATGCCAATATTACCGTTGATGAGCTCTGCGAGATCATGCCGGGGCCGGATTTCCCTACCGGGGGCATCATCCTTGGGCGCGCGGGCATTCGCTCAGCCTATGAGACGGGCCGTGGCTCGGTCATCATGCGCGGCCGCGTGGCGATTGAAGAAGTCCGCAAGGAACGCGAAGCGATCATCATCACCGAGATTCCCTATCAGGTGAACAAGGCCTCGATGATCGAAAAGATCGCCGATCTGGTGCGCGAGAAGCGGATTGAAGGCATTTCCGATATTCGCGACGAGAGCGATCGTCACGGCATGCGCGTGGTCATTGAGATCAAGCGCGATGCGGTGGCCGATGTCATTCTCAATCAGCTTTATCGCTTCACCCCGCTGCAGACCTCGTTCGGCTGTAACTTTGTTGCCCTGACTGGCGGCAAGCCCGAATTGATGGGCGCCCGCGAAATGCTCACCGCCTTTATCGACTTCCGCGAGGAAGTGGTGACACGCCGGGCCCGCTTCCTGCTCAACAAGGCGCGGGACCGCGCCCATGTGCTGGTTGGCCTCGCTGTGGCTGTGGCCAATGTCGATGAAGTGATTTCCATCATCCGCACATCGCCCAATCCGGCGACCGCGCGTGAACGCCTGCTTGAACGCAACTGGCCGGCCCGCGATGTGGAACCACTGATCAAGCTGATCGATGATCCGCGCCATACCGTCAATGATGACGGCACGTTCAAGCTCTCCGACGAGCAGGTGCGCGCCATTCTCGATCTGCGGCTTGCTCGCCTGACGGCTCTTGGCCGCGACGAAATCGGCGATGAGCTCAACGGTCTCGGGCTGCAGATTACCGATTATCTCGATATCCTGCGCTCACGCGACCGGGTTCTCGCCATTATCCGCGAAGAGCTGATTGAAGTGCGCGACCAGTTCGCCACGCCGCGCAAGACCGAGATTTCCGATTATGCTGCCGATATGGACGATGAAGATTTCATCGCCCGCGAGGAGATGGTCGTCACCGTTTCCCATGGCGGCTATATCAAGCGCGTGCCGCTCTCCACCTACCGGGCGCAGCGCCGGGGCGGCAAGGGCCGCTCGGGCATGGCGACACGGGACGAGGATTTCGTGGCCCGCCTGTTTGTCGCCAATACCCATACACCCGTGCTGTTCTTCTCCTCACGTGGTATTGCCTACAAGATGAAGGTCTGGCGTCTGCCGCTGGCTGCCCCCCAGGCGCGCGGCAAGGCCCTGATCAACCTGCTGCCGCTCGAAGATGGCGAACGCATCACCTCGATCATGCCATTGCCCGAGGACGAGGATACATGGGGCGATCTCGACATCATGTTCGCGACGACACGGGGCACCGTGCGCCGCAACTCGCTGGCTGATTTCGTTGAAGTGCGCGCCAATGGCAAGATTGCCATGAAGCTGGAAGACGGCGACGGCATTGTCGGGGTGGAAACCTGTTCTGCCAATGACGATGTGCTGCTGACCACCACGCTGGGGCAGGCCATTCGCTTTAACGTCACCGATGTGCGCGTATTTGCGGGCCGTAATTCGGTCGGCGTGCGCGGCATCAATCTGGCCGAGGATGACAAGATCATCTCCATGGCCATCCTCAGGCATTTCGATGCGACGCCGGAAGAACGCAGCGCCTATATCAAGCGCAGCCGGGCCATGCGCGGCGAGGCGGACGATGCCGAGATGGAAGTCGAGGCGGAAGCCGGCGAATTGCCCACCGAACGTTATGCCGAAATGGGTGCCGCCGAACAATTCGTGCTCGCCATTTCCGAGAACGGCTACGGCAAGCGCTCTTCAAGTTACGAATACCGGGTGACCGGTCGTGGCGGCAAGGGCATTACCGGCATGTCGATCACCAAGAAAAACGGTCCGATCGTTGCCTCGTTCCCGATCGAGAATGACGACCAGATCATGCTGGTCACCGATGGCGGCAAGCTGATCCGCGTACCGGTCGATGGCATCCGCATTGCGGGTCGCGCCACTCAGGGCGTGATCGTGCTCGATACCGCCGAAGACGAAAAAGTGGTGTCGGTCGAACGGATTTCCGAGCCGGAGCCCGATGAAGACGAAATCGGTGCCGAGGACGGGGCTGGTCCCGACGAGGGCACTGCGGCACCGGATGCTCCCGATGCGCCTGAAGGACCGGATACGCCTGAAGGCGACGGTCCCGCACCCGAAGAGAACTAACGCCAAGTGCCGGAACCCGTGGGCTATCGCGGGCTTCTGGCACTTGCGGTGCCGCGCCGGCTGGCGCTGGCTTCGGCCCCGGCGGATCTGGCCGACTGGCTCGATTATGCCGCCATCATTGCCTTGTTGGTATTTGGCTGGGGCGAGGGGCCTTTTGTGCTGGCCCTCTTCGCCCTGGCGCTGACCTTGCCCTATGTGCTGATCGGCCCCTTGCTGGCCGTGCTGGTGGACCGGGTGCCGCTGCGCGTAACGCTGGTTCTCAGCAATCTTGGCCGGGCCCTCACCACGCTGTTACTGGTTTTTGCCCCGCACACGGCACTGGTTCTGGTGCTGGTGTTTTTGCGGGCCAGCATTGATTCAGCCTTCACCCCGGCGCGGCAGGCGGCCATTCAGGCCAGTACGCCCAAAAACCTGCTCGGCAGCGCCAACGGACTGCATCACGCCATCAACCAGACCTCAAAAATTGCCGGACCGGCCCTTGGCGGCCTTTTGCTGGCTTTCCTGTCGCCGCAAATGGTGTTCGGCCTCAATAGCGTGCTGTCGCTGATCGCTGCCTTGCTGCTGGTCAATCTGCAATTGCCAGCCCGCCCAAAAGTCGACTCTGCCACAACGCCGCCATTCTGGAGCGAACTGACCGCAGGGATCGCCGAGTTCCGCCGTAATGGCCTGATGCTGACGGCCCTGATTTTCTCGGCTGTCGCCTATTTCGCCTTCTTTCTCTATGACGCGCTGATTGCGCTTCTCACCGCCGGTTTCGGCCTCGATGCAACGGCTTTCGGCTTCGGTATTGCGACCTCGGGGGCGGGTGGTCTGGTGGCGGCATTGCTGGCCGGACGGCTCCCCGCCGGAAAATCCCTGATCGCCATGATGAGCGCAGCGGCATTCTCCGGCATTACCGCAATGGCCATTGCGTCTGCGGCGATTGCCGGTGTGCCCGTTGCCGCGCTGGTCTTTTATCTGGCCATGGCCCTGATGGGCGGGGCCACAGCCTTCATGCTGGTGCCCTATCGCGGCATCATCCAGCGCGAAACGCCGCCGGACCGGATCGGCCGGGTGCATGCCGCAGGGGAAGCGGTGATTATGAGCATCATGCTGTCGGCACCGTTCATCGGCAGCCTGATTGCCCGGCTCTGGGGCACGGGCATGGCCTTCATGTGCGGAGGGGTGTTGCTGGTGGTACTGGCATTGGTCACCCTCGTGCTGACGCGCGGCGGGAATATAAAAAGCTTAGGAGCATCCTAGGGCAGGGCTTGCAATTTCTCTCAGTTGGGTGATGGCTAGGCGGACCATACTGGAGCCGCCAAAAATGTTCGATGTCACCACCCTGATTGCCTTCAGCACGGCCTGTTTCATCCTTGCCATCGTGCCGGGCCCCAATGTCACTGTCATCACCGGGCAGGCGCTGGCGCGCGGCACATTGGCGGGCCTGGCCGTGGTGGCGGGCACCCAGCTCGGTGTTTTCCTGATGATTCTGGTCGTGGCTTTCGGCATGCAGACCCTCGTGACCTTCATGGGCTGGGCCTTTGACTGGATCAAACTGGTGGGCGCGGCCTATCTGGTCTGGCTCGGGTTCAACATGCTGCGCGCAACGGGGAAACTGGACACGGCCAAAGCGGTTAAGCCCAAACCGCTCTGGCAACTGGCGCTGCAGGGCATGCTGGTCCTCTGGTCCAATCCCAAGGCGCTGATATTTTTCGGCGCTTTCATTCCGCAATTTGTCGATACCAGCCATCCCGCCTTTCCGCAGGTGGTTGTGCTCGGCCTGATCTTCATGCTCATCGCCACGATCACTGATGGGGCCTATGCCGTTCTCGCGGGCTCGGCGCGGCACCTGCTGACTGCGGCCCGCGTCAAATGGCTCAACCGCATTTCCGGTGCGATCCTAATGGCAGGTGGCGTCTGGCTGGCTCTGGCCCGACGGAGCTGAACACAATGCTGTTTGAAGGCACGGCCCTGGTCACTTTCATGTTGGCAACCCTCGCGGTCATGGCGACGCCGGGAGTGACTGTCTCGGCGCTGACCGGCACCACGCTCAGCCATGGGTCAAAGCTCGGCTTTGCCATGGAGGCGGGCGCAGTGCTCGGGCGGCTCAGCATGATCTCCATTCTGGCCCTCGGGCTCGATTTCGTCTCGCAATTCATGCTGGTGGTGTTCGACTGGGTGAAGCTGGCCGGCGCGGCCTACCTGATCTGGCTTGGTATCAAGAGCATCCGGCACCCGCCGCACCTGATGACGACGGCGGCAGTCGCCCCGCAACCACGGCGACAGGTGCTCAATGGTTTTATTGTGCTCTGGTCCAATCCCAAGGCACTGATTTTTTTCGGCGCCTTTTTGCCCCAGTTCGTCGACCCGGCTGAAAATGTTATCCCGCAAGTGCTGTTTCTGGGGCTGATCTGGGTATTGACCGCGCTGGTCACCGATAGTTGTTACATCGTCCTGGCAGGCAGTGCGCGGCGTTTGTTTGCCGGCAAATTCGCTCAGCGCACTGGAATTGTCTCCGGAACGATACTGATTGGTGCCGGTATCTGGCTTGCCTTGCAGCAAAAGGCATGACAAAACCGCCACTATGAGCAGATTAGTCGGGTTTTATCCCGGTTCCTTCGATCCCGTCACCAATGGTCATCTCGATGTCATCGAGCGGGCATGCAAACTCGTGGATGTGCTCTATGTCGCCGTGGGCGCGCATCACCGCAAACTGCCATTGCTTTCCGACCCGGACCGTTTGCGTCTGTTGAAAGAAACCACCGTCGCCATCGGCGAGCGCACCAACACCGAAATTCATATCGTCGATTTCGATGGTCTGATGGTGCATGCCGCACGCGACGTCGGCGCGACGCTGATTATTCGCGGCCTGCGTGACACCACCGACTACAATTATGAAATGCAGATGGTGGGCATGAATGCCCAGATGGAACCAGACCTGCAGACGGTTTTCGTCCCCTCCAGCCCCCATGTCCGGCATATTTCGGCCACGCTTGTGCGCCAGATCGCGGAGATGGGCGGCGATGTATCCGCCTTCGTTCCCGCACTCGTTCTCAAGGCATTGAAAACATAATGGCCGAGCAAAAATCGCGTACCGATCGCATTATCGGAATTCTCTCTTCCCTGATGGTTGTCGTTTTCGCCGCCATACTGGTTGTCCGCCTGACCCCATGGGGCTGGTCGGAAGAAGCCATGGCCAGCGAAGGCATGTGCACCGGCAAGGACAAGATCGATATAACCCTCGAACTCAAGGATGGTCCCGTCGGGCTTGAATTGTGGTGTGATGTGGCCCCCGCGCATGCCGAGCGCATCGCCTCGCTTGCCGCCGAGGGCTTTTATAACGGCGTCGTGTTTCACCGCGTGATCGACGGCTTCATGGCCCAGACAGGCGACCCCACCGGCACCGGCATGGGGGGTTCCGATCTGCCGGATTTGAAGGCCGAGTTCAACGACAAACCGTTTGAGCGTGGCACTTTGGGCATGGCGCGTTCCGCCGATCCCGATTCGGCCAATTCGCAATTCTTCATCACCTTTGGCGATACGCCGCATCTCAACGGCCAGTATACCGTGTTCGGCAAAGTCGTCTCCGGCATGGAACATGTCGATGCGATCAAAAAAGGTGACGGGGCCAACGGCATGGTCAACGATCCCGATTCCATCGTCTCGATGACGCCTGCCGGCGAATAAATATCTATTGTATTGAAAGGAAGACTTATGGCCGAGGCCAACGATCCCGAAAACACCATCCTGCTCGAAACCAGCAAGGGCACGGTCACCATCAAGCTGCGGCCTGATCTTGCACCGAACCATGTTGCACGCATCAAGGAACTGGCGCGTGAAGGTTTTTACGACGGCATCGTGTTTCACCGCGTCATCGACGGCTTCATGGCCCAGGTCGGCTGCCCCAAGGGCAATGGCACTGGCGGTTCCGACAAGCCGGACCTGAAGGCAGAATTCAACGAGGAAAAGCACGTGCGCGGCACTTGCTCCATGGCCCGTTCCTCCAACCCGGATTCGGCCAATTCCCAGTTCTTCATCTGCTTCGGCGATGCGCCTTTCCTCAACCGTCAGTATACGGTCTGGGGTGAAGTCACCGACGGTATGGAAGCTGTCGACAAGCTTGAGCGTGGCGAGCCTGTGCGCAATCCGGACAATATCGTGTCCATGAAGGTCATGGCCGACGCGTGATGCGGTTCTGGCCCGCCATCATTGGAATAGGTGTGCTGGCATATTCTGTGCCGGCACACGCCACATCCACACTGGTATGTGAATCTTCCAACGGGGCGAGCATTGAAATGGCCATCGGCACAGTGAGCGTGGCCGCCGTTGCCAACGCGACCATTGCCATTGGTGACGATGTCATTTCCATGGTCGACGGCGATATCGTTGTCGGCCAGCAATATGCTGACCATGGTCAGTTCCTTGTCGATTTTACCGACCCCAATCTTGAGAAAACGCTGGCAAAGCTTCGGCTTTTCAGCGCGACGGAAGGGGAAGACATCGTATTCGCCGGCACTTTGCAGGTGCCCGGCACCGGTGCTTACGCGGTTACGTGTTCTGAGTTCTGATGCGCGTTGATCAATTCGATTTTGACCTGCCGCCCGAGCGGATTGCGCTGCACCCGGTGGAGCCGCGCGATGCTGCGCGGCTGCTTGTTGTCCGTCCCGGTGAACAGCCGGCAGACCATGTTTTCACCGATATTCTCGACCTCCTGAACCCCGGCGATGTGCTGGTGATCAACGATACCAAGGTGATCCCGGCAGAATTGCGCGGCATTCGCCACCGTGATGGCAATCAGGCCTCGGTTTCCTTCAACCTGCACAAGCGCGAAGGGGAGGCGACCTGGCTCGCCTTTGCCCGCCCCGCCAAACGGCTGAAAGCCGGGGACCGGTTGGTTTTCGGTCAGATCGAGGATCGCGCCTGCGCCCTGCAAAAGCTTGAAGCGACAATTGCCGAAATCGCAGACGGCGGCCAGGTGCTGCTCAAATTTGATCTGAGCGGTGCTTATCTCGATGAAGCGATCAAATCGCATGGCGCCATGCCGCTGCCGCCCTATATCGGCGCCAAGCGCCAACTCGAAGAGCGCGACAAGCAGGATTACCAGACGGTTTATGCCGAAGTGGACGGCGCTGTCGCCGCCCCGACGGCGGGCCTGCATTTCACCGAAGAATTGCTGGCCAAGCTGGAAGCCAAGGGCATCGGCATCGAGCATGTCACGCTGCATGTGGGGGCGGGCACGTTCCTGCCGGTCAAGGCTGATGATACCGACGATCATAAAATGCATTCGGAATGGGGCGAAGTCAGCCCTGAATGCGTGGCCCGCCTGAAAGCTGCACAACAGGCCGGCGGCCAGATTGTCGCTGTCGGCACCACAAGCCTGCGCCTGCTCGAATCCGCCTGCCGCGAAACCGGCACGCTGGAGGCTTTCTCAGGCGACACCGATATTTTCATTACGCCGGGTTATGGATTTAAAGCCGTCGATATCCTGATGACCAATTTTCACCTGCCGCGCTCGACCCTGTTCATGCTGGTCAGCGCCTTTTCAGGATTTGAAACCATGCAAGCGGCCTATCGCTATGCCATTGATAACGAATATCGTTTTTATTCCTATGGCGATGCGTCGCTGCTGTTTCGGGGTGAGCCAGGCGCATGATCCCGCATAGCTTTGAACTGCTCCATACCGATGGCAAGGCCCGGCACGGCGTCATCAAAACCCATCGCGGCGATATCCGCACCCCGGCTTTCATGCCCGTGGGCACGGTTGCAACCGTCAAGGCCATGTATCCCGAGCAGGTAAAAGCCACCGGTGCCGATATCCTCTTGGGCAACACCTATCACCTGATGCTGCGCCCCGGCGCGGAACGGGTGGCACGCCTCGGTGGCCTGCACACCTTCATGGATTGGGAATTTCCCATTCTCACTGATAGCGGTGGCTTTCAGGTGATGTCGCTGGCGCAATTGCGCAAGCTTAATGAAAAGGGCGTGGTCTTCAAATCCCATATCGATGGGTCGACCCACCAACTGACCCCGGAACGCTCGATCGAAATCCAGACCCTGCTCGACAGCGATATCATCATGCAGCTTGATGAATGTCTGAAGCTGCCCGCAGAGACGAAGGAAATCGAGCGCGCCATGGAATTGTCCCTGCGCTGGGCCGAGCGCTCGAAAACCGCTTTTGGCCAACAGCCGCAGCGTGGCCTGTTCGGCATTGTGCAGGGGGGCGACGATGCCAATCTGCGTGCCCGCTCAGCTCAAGGGCTTATATCCATCGGCTTTGACGGCTATGCCGTTGGCGGCCTCGCCGTGGGCGAACCGCAAGAGGTGATGTTCCGCGTGCTCGACGAGATCGTTGCTGAATTGCCGGCTGAAAAGCCGCATTACCTGATGGGCGTGGGCAAGCCCGACGATATTCTCGGCGGTATTGAGCGCGGCATCGATATGTTCGATTGCGTGCATCCTACGCGGGCAGGGCGGCATGGTCACGCCTATACCGCCATGGGCATGATCAATCTGAAAAACGCCCGGCACCGCGACGACCATCGCCCGCTGGACGAAACCTCGCCCAATGAGAACTGCCGCCGATTTTCCCGCGCCTATCTCCATCATCTGGTAAAGACAGAAGAGATTTTAGGTGCCATGATCCTTTCACAGATCAATCTCGCCTATTATCAAGAACTCACATCCGGCGCGCGCGCGGCAATCGCCCGCGGCCAAATCAACGATTTTGCGGCGGCAACGCGGGCCAAATGGGCCAAAGGCGACATGCCGCCGCTGGACTAAAGGAAAGGCCCGGCACATGGCTGATGCAAAAAACAAGACCACTCTGGATTCCCTGAAAAAGCATCGCAAACGCCTCACAGACCGGCCCATGCGCCAGCTTTTTGCGGAGAACCCGGACCGTTTCCGCAGCTTTTCCGCCAATTGCGGCGATATCATTCTCGATTATTCCAAAAACCGCATCGATACCGAGGCAATGGCCGCGCTGATCGATCTGGCGCGGCACGCAGGCGTGGAAGCGCGCCGCGACGCCATGTGGGCCGGCGAGCCGATCAACGTCACCGAGGGCCGCTCCGTGCTGCATATGGCGCTGCGCTATGGCGGCGAGGAGCCTGTGCTGGTGGATGGCCAGGATGTCATGCCCGGCATTCGTGAAGTGCTTGAGCGGATCAAGACCTTCTCCGATCAGGTCCGCGACGGTTCCATCAAGGGACATACCGGCGAACAGTTCACCGATATCGTCAATATCGGCATTGGTGGCTCGGATCTGGGACCTGCCATGGTCACCCTGGCGCTCGAACCCTATACCCGCGCCGACCTGCGCGCCCATTACGTTTCCAATGTCGATGGCGCCAGCATGCATGACACGCTGAAACGCCTCGATCCGAAGCGCACCATGTTCATCGTCGCCTCAAAGACCTTCACCACCGACGAGACCATGACCAATGCCAACAGCGCCCGCCAATGGCTGGCCGAAGCGCTGGGCGATGAGGCGGTGAATGATCATTTTGCCGCTGTCTCCACCAATCTGGAGGCTTGCGACGCCTTTGGCATCCGCGCGGACCGTGTATTTGGTTTCTGGGACTGGGTTGGGGGCCGCTATTCTGTCTGGTCCGCCATCGGCCTGCCGGTCGCCATTGCTGTCGGTTACGAGAATTTCGCCATGTTCCTCAAGGGCGCGGCGACTATGGATAATCATTTCCGCACCACGCCGCTGGAAAAAAACCTGCCGGTGATCATGGCGGTTCTCGGGGTCTGGTATCGCAATGAATGGGGTTTCGCGACCCATGCAGTGCTGCCCTATGACCAGCGTCTCAGCCGCTTTCCCGCCTATCTGCAGCAGCAGGATATGGAATCAAACGGCAAATCGGTCACCCTTGAGGGCAAGCAGGTGGAAACAGAGACCGGCCCGATCATCTGGGGCGAGCCGGGCACCAATGGCCAGCACGCGTTCTACCAGCTGATTCATCAGGGCACCTCGGTCATCCCGTGCGATTTCCTGATTGCGGCCCAGCCGCAGGAAAGCATGCCGCCGCATCATGACAAGCTGGTCGCCAATTGCTTCGCCCAGTCCGAAGCGCTGATGCTGGGCAAGACAAAAGACGAGGTTGTGGCCGAACTGAAAGAGGCCGGCATGGACAAGGCCGACATCAAGGCTTTGGCCCCGCACAAGGTCTTCCCCGGCAACCGCCCCTCGAACACGCTGCTTTACCGCAAGCTCGATCCCGCAACACTCGGCCAGCTGATCGCGCTTTATGAGCACAAGGTCTTCGTTCAGGGCGTCATCTGGAACATCAATTCATTCGACCAGTGGGGTGTGGAATTGGGCAAGCAGCTCGCCAAGGCCTTGCTGCCCAACGTGCAGGGCGCAACCAATGGCGCAGAGCATGACAGCTCAACCCAGGGCCTTTTGGCCTATTATCACCAGATGAAGGGGTAGGGAGAAGAAGTGGTACGCCCGGGTGGGGTCGAACCACCGACCATCCGATTAAAAGTCGGATGCTCTACCACTGAGCTACGGGCGCCCAAGGCATGTCGGCTCTAAAAGCCACGGGAAGAACCCGCTCATGCCTGATATGAACTTGCGGTAAAAGTGCAAACATTTCGTGTGCGCTTTGTCAGCAAACTGCGGCGGAACATAGTCACTGGTCGCTCACTGTCAACCGCTTTTGCGCGCCCATGGTGGATTATTCTGGCAAGGCCTGTCCGGCATAGGGAACCGGCAGGCAACTGATGCCAATCCGGATCATGCGAATGCACAATTGTTCCGCCTGCTCATAGTCCCCGATAGGCCCGGCAACCAGCCGTTGCTGCTCCACCCCGGCATTGCCTGAAAGCAGGGGCCCAAGCCCCAACAATAGCGGCCCGGCCTTGGTGGTGATGTCCTTCCAGGCCACAAAGGCGTCCTGCACCGTCACCTGCGGCCCAAGCGCAATGCCAAAGGCAACCGAGGGTGCAGACCCCACAATGCGGGGCGGCAAGGGCAGGGGCATTGCCGGTAATTCAAGGGTTTGGGGCACCGGTGCAATCGGCGGCGCCACATCCGCCTGTTCAAACGGGCGGCGGGTGACGGCCACCGTGCCCCCATCCGCCTCGAAAACCTCTTGCGGTGGGTCAGTGGCAATGGCCGATGTGGTAAAACTGCGATCGACCACGGCATTGGCCTGCGCTGTTTCGAACAGGGTGGGCAGCGAACTTTCAATCGCGCCAACCCTTTGGGTCACTGCGTTCTGGTCCTGCTCGGCCAGTGTCAGCATGTTCATCAAGCGGCTGTTCTCGTTGCGGATACGCGCCGTCTCGTCACGCAAATCGGCAACCTGGGTCCGTAAATAATTGAGATTGCCGCCATCAAGCCGGGTAGAATGCAGCCCTGTGAGGGTGCTGGGCGGGAGAATCGCCCCCAGATTCGAGAACAGCAGGGCAAGCGCACCCAGCACCAGGGCGACAATACCCCAGAATGTCACGTCCGATTGTCGGAAATGTTCTCCCGATTCCGCCAAACCTTGCCCCATACCGCTGACGAATCATCCATCTGCGCGTTAAGTTTAGCACTACTGGAACAAGTTATTGGCTTGGCAATCCGATCCTGCCATAAAAATGCGTAAAACACGCTAGATAGGTCTGGCGCGAAGGAATTCTGCATGACTGAACTGACTGTTATCGTTTTGGCCGCAGGCGAGGGGACCCGGATGAAATCATCCCGCCCCAAATTGCTGCACACTGTGGCAGGCCTGCCCATCATCAGCCATGTGGTGCGCGCGGCCACAGGCGCTGGTGCCACCAATCTTGCGGTGATCACCGGCCCCGGTCACGAAAAGATAGAAGCCGCTGTGGAGGCGATCGCGCCACACGCCCGGTTTTTTCAACAGACTGAACGCAAGGGCACAGCCCACGCTGCCCTGATGGCCGAACCGCTCTGGCGCGATGTCAAAGGCTATATCGCCGTCGTCTATGGCGATCACCCGCTATTGCGCCCGGAAATCTTCCGCATGATCACCGACCGGCTCGATGCGGGCAAGGATGCAGCCATTCTGGGCTTTGAACCGGAAGACCCGACAGGTTATGGGCGCTTGCTGACCGATGGCGACCGCTTGCTGGGCATTCGTGAACATAAGGACGCCAGCGACACCGAGCGTGAAATCGGCCTGTGCAATGCCTGCATTCTCGGGTTCCGCGCCGATGTGTTTCGCGATGCCATCGTCAAGATCGACGACAATAACGTCCAGAAGGAATTCTATCTCGGCGATCTGGTGCAGCATGCCAATGCCGCCGGTTGCGACGTCGGTTACGCCGTTGCCCCTTGGGAAGATGTCATGGGCGTCAACAGTCAGGCGCAATTGGCCGAAGCTGAAGCGCTGTTCCAGAAACGCCTTCGCCTGCAAATGATGGACGAGGGCGTGTCCCTGTCCGACCCCTCAAGCGTTTATTTCTCCTACGACACGAAAATCGGCCGCGAGGTGCGCATCGAACCCAATGTCTATTTCGGCCCCGCTGTCAGCGTCGGCGAGGGGGTAACCATCAAGGCCTTCTCGCATATCGAGGGGGCGCAGATTGGGGCCAAAGCTGAAATCGGCCCCTTTGCCCGCCTGCGGCCCGGCACAGACCTGGCCGAAGGCACCAAGGTGGGCAATTTCGTTGAAGTGAAAAACGCCACACTCGGCGCTGGTGCCAAGATCAACCATCTCAGCTATATCGGTGATGCCGATATCGGGGCTAAAACCAATGTCGGCGCGGGCACGATCACCTGCAATTATGACGGCATCAACAAGCACCGCACCCTGATTGGCGAAGGCGTTTTTGTCGGCTCCAACAGTGCGCTGGTCGCGCCGCTGAATATTGGTGACAACGCCTATATCGGTTCCGGCAGCATCATCACAGCAGATATCCCCGCCGACGCGCTGGGCATTGGCCGGGCGCGGCAGGAAAACAAGGCCGGCTATGCGCCCCGTTTGCGGGCACGGGCCGAAGCCTTCAAGAAAAGCAAGCAGGAGCGTTAAACCCTATGTGCGGGATTGTTGGAATCGTCGGCACCAAGCCAGTGGCAAACCGGCTTGTTGAAGCCCTGCGCCGTCTCGAATATCGCGGCTATGACAGCGCCGGTATCGCCACCATCGACAATGGTGAAATCACCCGGCGGCGGGCGGAAGGCAAGCTGGGAAATCTGGCCGGCAAACTCGCCGCTGAACCGCTGGACGGGCTGACCGGCATTGGCCACACTCGCTGGGCCACCCATGGCGCACCGACCGAAAACAACGCCCATCCCCATGCCACCGCCCGGGTCGCTGTCGTGCATAACGGCATTATCGAGAATTTCCGCGAACTGCTGACGGAACTCAAAGCCGACGGCTATGAGCCACAAACCCAGACCGATACCGAGCCTGTGGCGCTGCTGGTCAGCCGCGAGCTGGACCGGGGTGCCGACCCGGAAACCGCCGTCGGCAATATCCTGAAAAAGCTGCGCGGCGCGTTCGGCCTTGTATTTCTGTTCCGCGATCACCCCGATTTGCTGATCGCCGCCCGACAGGGCTCGCCGCTCGCCATCGGTGCGGGCGACGGGGAAATGTATTTTGGTTCAGATGCTTACGCGCTGGCCCCGTTGACCAATCGCATTACCTATCTCGAAGAGGGCGATTGGGCCGTGATCACCAAAGACAGCGTGGTCATCCGTGATTTTGACGGCACGCCGATGCAGCGGACCCAGCAGATTTCAGCTGCGTCCGCCGGACAGGTGGACAAGGGCAATCACCGCCATTTCATGGCCAAGGAAATCTACGAACAGCCGGAAACCATCTCGCACACGCTGGCCCATTACGTGGACATGGCAAGCGAGACGATCAGCATCAGCGAAAAGCTGCCATTTGATTTTGCCACCCTCAACCGGGTTACCATTGTCGCCTGTGGCACCACCTATCTGGCGGGTTGCGTTGCCAAATACTGGTTCGAGCATTATGCCCGCCTGCCTGTCGATGTCGATGTGGCCTCCGAATTCCGCTATCGCGAACCCCCGCTGGAAAAGGACGGCTTGTCGCTGTTTGTCTCCCAGTCAGGCGAAACCGCCGACACCCTGGCCGCCTTGCGATATTGTGCCGGGCAGGGGCAGAAAATTGCTGCCCTGGTCAATGTGCCCGAATCAACCATTGCCCGCGAATCCCATGTCGTCTTTCCAACCCTTTGCGGCCCGGAAATCGGCGTCGCCTCGACAAAGGCCTTCACCGCCCAGTTGACCGTTCTCGCCAGTCTGGTGATCGCCGCCGGGCGTGCGCGCGGCACGCTGAGCGCTGAAGCCGAGCAGGAAATGGTCAAGGCGCTGGAACATCTGCCCCGCGCCGTCGCTGATGCCCTACAGTGCGAGGCACAAATTGAGGTGCTGGCCAAAAGCCTGTCGCGTGCCAAGGATGTGCTTTATCTCGGCCGCGGGCAAATGTTCCCCATCGCCCTTGAAGGTGCGCTCAAGCTCAAGGAAATTTCCTATATCCATGCCGAAGGCTATGCCGGTGGCGAGCTAAAGCACGGCCCGATTGCGCTGGTCGATGAAGACATGCCGGTTATCGTCGTGGCGCCTTCCGATGAGCTGATGGAAAAGACCTTTTCCAACATGCAGGAAGTCGCCGCCCGTGGCGGGCGCATCATTCTGATCACCGATGCACAAGGGGCCGCCGCCATCGGCGATGACAGCATTGAAATTATTGTGATGCCCTCGGTGAACAGCTTCGTCGCGCCGATCATCGCTGCTGTCGCAGTGCAGCTTCTGGCCTATCACACGGCGGTTTTCATGGGCACCGATGTCGATCAGCCGCGCAATCTGGCCAAGTCGGTGACGGTCGAATAGGCAAAAAAATGAACTGACGAACCGTTCGGCAGTTGGCGGGATAGATAAGGCTCCCTATATTGTGGCACTCAGACTTGGAGTCCCGCCGACGTGAACGACCCTGATACGCCTCATCAAGAGCCACATCTGCACCCCACACGCGTGCCACTCGGCCGCCGGATTACCAACTATTTTCTGACAGGTCTGGTGATTGCCGGCCCCATCGGCATCACGCTTTATATCGCGGGCTGGATCATCCGGGTGATCGACGATTTCGTCAAACCCCTGATCCCGCCGCAATATAATCCCGATACATATCTGTCGATTCACGTGCCCGGTTTCGGGCTTTTGGTCGCGGTATTGGCCATTATCCTGCTTGGCTTTCTCACGGCCAATCTGGTGGGGCGGTCGCTCCTGCAGCTGGGTGAGAAATTCCTGTCCCGCCTGCCGATGATCTCCACGCTTTATGGCGGGCTGAAGCAGATTTTTGAAACCGTGGTGACCCAGAGCAGCCAAAGCTTCAAACAGGTCGGGCTGATCGAATATCCGCGCAAGGGCATCTGGGCGATCGTGTTGATTTCCACTGAGGCCAAGGGAGAGGTCGCCGCAAAGGTTGTCGGCGATGAGCCGGTTTTAAGCTGCTTTCTGCCCACAACACCCAACCCGACCTCGGGTTTTTTGCTGTTTGTTCCCAAAAGCCAGATAACAATTCTGGACATGAGCACCGAGGACGCTGCCAAGCTGATCATTTCGGCAGGGCTGGTCGCACCGGTCTATAAAGGTGAAAAACCTTCGCCCCAGGAATTGCTCGCGAAAGTGAATGAGGCCGAGAGCCAGCCCAAAACCAGGGCCTAGCCCGCCCGGATCAGCGGAATGGCAAGGTCACGCCGGAACAAATAGAGCAGCGTCCGCGCTGCTTCCCCCTCGGCACCTGTCAATCCAGGGTTTGCCTCCAAAAGCGCTTTCGCATCATCATGGGCGAATTCCAGCAAATGCCGGTGCACATCGGGCTGGGCAAGCCGGTAGCCGGGCATTCCGGACTGCCGCGTCCCCAGAATATCGCCCTGACCGCGTAATTCGAGATCCTTTTCGGCAATCTCGAACCCGTCCTCGGAGTTCTTGATCGTCTCCAGCCGCGCCTTTGCCGTCTCACTCAAAGGATCCTTGTAAAGCAGCAAACAGGCAGAGCGGGCACTGCCGCGCCCCACACGGCCGCGCAGCTGATGCAATTGCGCCAGGCCGAACCGTTCGGCGTGTTCAATGATCATGATCGTCGCATTGGGCACATCAACGCCAACTTCGATCACTGTGGTCGCGACCAGCAATTGCGCCGCGCCGGACTGGAACCGGCCCATGGCTTCCTGTTTTTCCGCCGTGGTCATGCGCCCATGCACCAAAGCCACCCGGTCGCCGAACACTTTCACCAACTCGCCGAACCGGTCCTGCGCAGAAACCACATCAAGATTTTCCGATTCCTCGACCAGCGGGCACACCCAGAATGCCTGCGCCCCGTCATCAATCCGGCTCTGCAATCTTTGAATGATCCGCGCGTAATCGCCAATCGACATCACTGCCGTATCAATTGGCTGCCGCCCGGCAGGCTTCTCACGCAACACGCTGACCGCCATATCCCCGAAATGGGTCAGAACCAGCGTGCGCGGGATGGGCGTCGCTGTCATCACCAGCAAATCCGTATGCTTGCCCTTGTCCGACAAGGCCAGGCGCTGATGCACACCAAAACGGTGCTGCTCGTCGACAACGGTCAGCCCCAGATTATGAAATTCCACATCGGCCTGAAACAGGGCATGGGTGCCCACCACAACCTGAATAGAACCATCGGCAATGCCCTCAAGCGCCGGACGCCGTTCGGCCACCTTTTGCTTGCCGGTCAGCAGCACGCATTTGAGCCCGATTGCCGCGCAAAGCGGTTGCAGGGTCTTGAAATGCTGCGCCGCCAGCAATTCGGTTGGCGCCATCAGCGCCGATTGCGCGCCGCTTTCTGCCAGCGCCGCCATCGCCATGAACGCAACAACGGTCTTGCCCGCGCCCACGTCGCCCTGCAACAGGCGCGACATGCGGTTTTCCGATGCCAGATCAGCGCGGATATCGGCAATCGCCTGTTTCTGCCCGTCGGTCAGGGCAAAGGGCAGGGCGGTTTCCGCCGCGTCGGTCAATTGTCCGGTAAACTGGCGGGAAACTCCGCGTCTGGCGACCAGCGCCGACCGCACCAATTGCAGGGTGAGTTGCCCGGCCAGATATTCATCATAAGCCAGCCGCATGCGGGCAGGCCCGGTAATTTCCGCTTCTTCCGGGCTGACCGGCTGATGCATGGCCCGCATCGCCACATCAAAACCCGGCCAGCTAAACTGGCTCAACCGTTCGGGCGCTACCCATTCAGGTAATACCGGCAGGTCATCCACCACCTGTTTGACGATCTTTGTCAGGGCCTTTGACGACAGGCCATGGGTGAGCGGATAGACCGGCTCAACCAGCGGCAGCGTATCGAACTTGTCGGGTGCCACCACATAATCAGGATGGGTGATTTGCTTTTCACCCTGAAAGAAACCGATCTCGCCCGAGACATAGCGTTCCTCGCCCTCAGGCAGGGATTTTTCCACCCAGCCACCCTGGGCCCGGAAGAAGACCAGCTGAATTTCCCCGGTCTCATCATGGGCGAACACCCGGTGCGGAATGTTTGGGCGGCCTTTTGGGGGTGGCTGATGCCGGTCGATATGCAGTTTCAACGTCACCGTCGACCCGAAATAGGCCTCGGCAATGCCCACCTGTTTGCGCCGGTCGATGACGTGGCTGGGCATATGCATCAGCACATCGAGCGCAATGGCTTCCTGCCCGTCGGGCGCGCCAAAGAATCGCGCCATCAGTGCACCAAGCTGCGGCCCCACGCCTTTCAGCGAGCGCAGCGAGCGAAACAGCGGATTGAGCACGATGGGACGGGACACGTCTGGCCTCATGAAAACAGTCGACAAAATCGACTTTAACCGGTGTCGGCGCGTGGCAAAAGGCTGACAACACCGCTATGAACGCGTAAACAAAGCGCCTTAAACCTGTATCCCGGGAATACCATGTCTGTTTCAAACCCGTCGTCCGAAGATATCTCCACGCGCCGGCGCCGCATGCGTTATCGCGCCTGGCATCGCGGCATGCAGGAAATGGATATCATTCTGGGCAATTTCGCCGACGCCCATCTTGATATCTATGACGAGGCCGCACTGACCCGGCTTGAAACCCTGATGGACGAGCAGGATGCAGATCTGTTCAAATGGCTGATGGGGCAGGAGCCACCACCTGAGACAGTCGACGGGGACCTGTTGCGCGAGATCATTGCCTTCCAGCTGAGCAGCACCAAAACCCGATGAACGAAGTCGACCTGAACATGACGGCAACACCAAGCCAGATGATCGTCAATGTCCCTGACGGCATGCAGCCGGTCGTCTTGGCGCGCTTTGTCGAACAGCGCATTGCCGAAGCGCCGGATGATCGCGTCGCCGCAGTCTTCGTTGCCCGAGACGGACGCCGCCAGTCGCGGATGGAAGAGGTTTTGCGCCAGCTCATGCCCGGCCATCCGATTCTCGGTCTGCCGGCCTGGGATTGTCTGCCCTATGATCGCGTCTCGCCCAATGCGGTGGCGATTTCCGCGCGTATGAGCACGCTGGCCACCCTTTGCAATCCCAATACACGCGGCGCGATTGTCATCACGACCGCCAACGCGCTGATCCAGAAACTGCCGCCCACAGACATCGTCAGCGCCATGTCTTTTGGTGCCGCATCAGGCGAAGTCGTCGACAGCAAAACCCTGATCGACTGGGCGTCGGGCAATGGCTATTTGCGCGTGCCCACCGTGCGCGAGGCCGGTGAATATGCGGTGCGTGGCGGTCTGGTCGATCTGTTCCCGGCCAGCGAAGACGCCCCGCTGCGCTTTGATTTCTTCGGCGCGGTGCTGGAGACAATTCGCAGCTTTGATCCCGACACCCAGCGCACCACCGGCACCCTGAAACGTTTCGCGCTCGCTCCGATGAGCGAAGTTGTACTCAACGAAGAAACCATCCGCCGGTTCCGCCGCAATTACACCGCAACCTTTGGCGGCAATACCGCCGATGATCCGCTCTATGCCGCCATCAGCGCCGGCCAGCGCTTTCCAGGCATGGAACACTGGCTGCCCTTTTATTATGAGCGCCTCGATCCGCTCGTCGCCTATACCGGCAATGCCGCCTTCATCTACGACCACCAGATCGACCAGGCCTTCACCGAGCGCCAGGAACAGATCACCGATTATTTCGAAGCCCGTGACGAAGCCATGGGCAAGGGGCAGCAGCCCGGCGGCGGCGCACCCTACAAAGCCATCAAGCCCGAACTGCTCTATCAGGTCGATGCCCATCCTTACGCCCTGTCTGCAGGGGTTGCCGTGCAACTCTCGCCGTTCACCCCTGCAGGGGATGCCATTCCGATAAGTGATGCCGGCGGGCGGATGGCCCCCAGTTTCGCCGCCGAACGCGAAGCCGCTGACAGCAATATCTTTGAAGCGGTCATCTCACTGTTAAAGGCCGAGGAAAAAGCCGGGCGGCACACCATTCTCGCCTGCTGGAGCGAGGGCACGCGCGACCGCATGGCCCAGGTGCTCAGCGATCACGGCTATACCCGGTTGAAACTGGTCTCCAACTGGCATGAGGCGGAAACCACTGCGAAGGGCATGACGGCGCTTCTGGTCCTTGGGCTGGAAAGCGGTTTCCGCACCGACGGTCTTCTGGTTCTCTCCGAGCAGGATATTCTGGGCGAACGCATCATCCGCCAGGCCCGCCGCAAAAAGGCCAGCGACGCGCTGACCGAGGCCACCAGCCTGTCTGCCGGTGATCTGGTGGTGCATGTCGATCACGGTATCGGCCGGTTCATTGGGCTGCGCGCCATCGAGGCTGCAGGCGCGCCCCATGATTGCGTCGAAATCGAATATGCGCGCGGCGACAAGCTTTACCTGCCGGTTGAAAACATCGAATTGCTGTCCCGCTATGGCTCTGAAGATACCAGTGCCGAACTGGACCGCCTCGGCGGCGTCGCCTGGCAGGCAAAAAAATCAAAACTCAAAAAACGCATCCGCGACATGGCCGAACAGCTCATTCGGGTTGCTGCAGCGCGCGCCATGTCCACGGTGGAACCCATCGCCATGCCGACAGGGGCCTATGATGAATTCGCAGCCCGTTTCCCCTACGAGGAAACCGAAGATCAGCTTGTCGCCATTGATACCGTGGTCGACGATCTGACCTCTGGCCGGGTGATGGACCGCCTGGTGTGCGGCGACGTGGGCTTCGGCAAAACCGAAGTCGCATTACGCGGCGCGTTCGCCATGGCGCTTGCCGGCAGGCAGGTCGCGGTCGTCGTGCCGACAACATTGCTCGCCCGCCAGCATTACAAGACCTTCAAGGAGCGCTTTGCCGGTCTGCCGGTCAAAATTGCCCAGGCCTCGCGCCTCGTCACCGCAGCCGAAATCAAGGCCACCAAGCAGGGTCTGGCCAATGGCGATGTGGATATCGTGGTCGGCACCCACGCGCTGCTGGCCAAAAATATCGAATTCCGCGATCTCGGCCTGCTGATCATCGATGAAGAGCAGCATTTCGGCGTCTCTCACAAGGAGCGGTTGAAGGAATTGCGCGACAATGTGCATGTGCTGACCCTGACCGCGACCCCGATTCCGCGCACGCTTCAGCTGGCCCTGACCGGGGTGCGCGACCTGTCGCTGCTCGCCACCCCACCGGTAGACCGGCTGGCCGTGCGCACCTTTGTTACCCCGTTCGATCCGCTGACCGTGCGCGAAGCCCTGTTGCGCGAAAAATATCGCGGCGGGCAGGCCTTTTATGTGGTGCCACGCATCAAGGATCAGGTGGAAGTCGCTGAATTCCTGCGCGAACAGGTGCCGGAAGTCTCCTATGTCGTCGCCAATGGCCAGATGGCGCCGGGCCAGCTCGATGACATCATGAACGCGTTTTATGATGGCAAATTCGATGTGCTGGTCGCCACAACCATCGTTGAATCCGGCCTCGACATTCCCAATGCCAACACGCTGATTGTTCATCGCGCCGACCAGTTCGGCCTCGCCCAGCTTTATCAGATCCGGGGGCGCATTGGCCGCTCTAAAATCCGCGCCTATGCGCTGTTCACCGTGCCCGCCGACCGCAAGCTGACCGATACAGCGCAACGCCGTCTTGAAGTGCTGCAATCGCTCGAAACTTTGGGCGCTGGCTTCCAGCTCGCCAGCCATGATCTCGATATTCGTGGCGCGGGCAATCTGTTGGGTGACGAGCAGTCCGGCCATATCCGTGAGGTTGGCTTTGAACTCTATCAGGCCATGCTTGAAGAAGCTGTGGCCAGCCTGAGGGCCGGGGAGACAGAAGGCGAAACCGAAGGTGAATGGTCGCCGCAAATTTCGCTCGGCATGCCGGTGATGATTCCCGAGGATTATGTCTCGGATCTGCAGGTGCGCATGCAGCTCTATCGCCGTTTGGGTGACCTTTCGGAAACCCGTGACATCGACGAATTCGGCGCGGAACTGATCGACCGGTTCGGTCCCTTGCCCGACGAGGTCGAGGCATTGTTAAAGATCGTTCTGGTCAAGTCGCTTTGCCGCCGTGCCAATGTCGAAAAAGTGGATGCCGGACCGAAGGGCGTGGTCATTTCGCTGCGCAATAATGAGTTCCCAAATCCCGGCGGTCTGGTACGTTTTGTCACCGATCCGGCACAGGCCGTGCGCCTGAAACCGGATCAGAAACTGGTTTTCGCCCGCAACTGGCCAACAGCCGATGACAGACTGCGCGGCGCGGCCTCAATTCTTGCCCGCCTGGCAAAATTGGCGGAAAACGGGGATTCGATTGCTACCGACGCCCTATAATGATTTGGAAACGGCAAACGGTCATGTTATTGCCCGATTTGCCGCTTTGAAGAGCGTTAGCGTAATTACATCGGCGGTGCCCCGTCGCCTTGTTTCACAATGGGAAATTCTATGACCTTCAAAAAAGTGCTGATTGCTGGTCTTACAGCCACCGGTCTCTTGCTCAATCCCCTTTTGGCAGTGGCGCAGGACGCAGCAACCGACACCCCCGCAACCGAAGCCGCGCCGGCAGATGCCAATGCTCAGGCAGATGCAGTGGCCCCCGAAGACAATTGGCTCAAAGTCTGTGATCCGCTGGAAGATGGCCGCAAGGCCTGCATCATGCGTCAGGTCGTTTTGACTCAAGGCCAGTTCGTCGGTTCCTTCCTTCTGCGTGACGATCCCGGCCAGGAAAGCCGTCTTCTCGCCGTGGCCGCTGTGCCGCTCGGCGTATTGCTGCCTTTCGGCCTGACCTGGCAGATTGACGGCGGCAAACCGGTGCGCGTGCCGTACATGCTATGCGATCCGCAGTCCTGCTCCACCCAGCTCGTCATCAACGAAGCCTATGTCAACAGCCTCAAAAAGGGCGCAACCCTCAAGCTGACGGCAAAGAATCGCCAGAACAAGGACCTTGTGGTCAACATCACCCTGGCAGGCTTCACCTCGGTTTATGATTCCGACACAGCGCTGACATTCGACCAGTTCCGCAATGAAACCTCCGGTGCCAACGCACTTGAGCAGGTTCTGCAGGACCGCGCCGAGCAGATCCGTCGCGAAAAATCCGGCGAAGACGCAGCGCCTGCGGAAGCACCCGCAGCGCAGTAATCTCGCTGACATGTCCCTTCAGGGTTGAAGGGGCATGGTGCAAACAAATAAAAAGCGGCCCCGATTTCACATCGGGGCCGCTTTTTTTAAGCGTTAGGCCTGTCGTTAGCTAAACTGGCAGGGCTTTAATGTTCGCCCATGCCCATTGAAAAGGCGCGCCGCCGCAGCGACGGCAGCAGTTTCAGCGCCCAAAGCCCGCCAGCACGCGCGGCCTGGGCCGGCAGCATGTCGGTCAGCAAAGAGCGGAACAGCGCATCCACCATCGATCCTGTGCGCTTGAGATCGCCTTCACGGCGGCGAGCATAGGTCTGGCTGACACGGTTGGGCCAATCCGCATCGATGGCACCGGCATCTTCAATGCTCGCCATCAGGTCAGCCACATCACGCAGACCCAGATTAAGCCCCTGTGCGCCGATGGGGGGAAAGGCATGCGCCGCTTCACCCGCCAGCACAATGCCATCGCGCCCGGCAATTTCTGCGGTCAGCGTGGCAAGGGGAAACACGAAACCCGGACTTGCGAGGCTGATCTCGCCGAACAGGTGTTTTGACTGGGCATTGATCGCCGCGAGGAGTGATGTTTCGCCGCCGTCCTTTGCCGCCTGCAATACCGGTGCAGAATCGATCCACACCAGATTGGCGCGGTCATCTCCCGCCGGCACCAGTGTGAACGGTCCATTGGGATAGTGAAATTCAACCGATGTACCCTCAAGCGGCCGCGAGAGCGTCAGGTCACAGACAAGCGCCGACTGATTGAAACTGTGATTGTGCACCCCAATATTTGCGGCGACACGCACCGGCGACCCCTTGCCGTCCGCACCAACCACAAGCCGACAACGGAATGTGCGCCCGTCGCTGGTATGCACCAGATAGCCATCCTCGTTTAGTTCAAACCGTTCGAACAGGGCATCGACAGGCAGATAATTGTCGAGACCGGCCACAATGGTGCTGAAAGTGGCCATCAGCGTGCGATTGGCAAAATTCCAGCCAAAGGCCGGCAAAGCCGCCTCGGCGCTGTCAAACAGCGTTTCTGGCGCCCGCAACAAGCGGTCTGTCGCGTCAATGATACGGATTTTGGTCAGGGCGGTGCCGATGTCAGCCGGGTCAGCAATAAGCTGCTCACGCCGCATGAAATCAACGCTTGGTCCCATAAGGGCCGAGGTGCGCCGGTCTTCTGGGGCAGGGGGGCTGAGATGCAGGATTTTCAGATCGCGCCGCGCGGCGCAAATGGCGGTGGCGAAGCCAACAAGCCCGCCACCGACCACAACGATATCAGCATCAAATTTTGGCGGTTCCATCAGGCAATGGCGCTCTTTGTTGCAACAAGGGCTTAATGTAAGAGCCTAGCAGGGAACCTGCAAACATTGTCATCAGAAAGATCGCCAGATTCTGCGGCATAAACGCCACCAGCGTGATGGCCGGTCCTGGGCAAATGCCGGACATGCCCCAGCCAATACCGAACAGAACAGCCCCCGCAACAAGCGGCAGGTCGACCTGTTTGGATTCGGGCTTGTAGAACTGGGTGTCGAGCAAGGGCCGGGCGCGTTTGCCGGCTATGCGCAGCCCCACAAACATCACCCCGATTGCAGCCACAATCACAAAAGCAAGGCTGGGATCCCAGCCGCCAGATGCCATGGCACCAAAATCGAGGAACCGAAGAACCTTCAAGGGGTCCACCATTTGCGACACATAAAGCCCGGCCCCGAACAGGCCACCACTAATGCCCGCATTGATGAGATAAAGCGGCTTCAAACTCACGCTCATGAGACAACTCCCGTAAGAGAAACGGTAACAATCGCCGTGCCGAAAAAGATAACGACAGCGACGAGCGAGCGAAACGACAGGCGGGCGAGCCCGCACACGCCATGCCCGGAGGTGCAGCCACTGCCGATTTTGGTGCCAAGCCCGACCAGCAAGCCGGCGACCGCCAGCCATAAAGGACTACCGACCATCTCAGCCGGCACATCGCCACCGGCACCGATCTGCGGCAGCAGCCGGGCGGCAACAAAGGCGGCCACGATCATGGCGACGAGGAAAACAAGACGCCACAGCACGGTCTTTGCTGGCGGCAAAAGCTGCCCGAAAATACCGGATATACCGGCAATGCGGCCATTGCCGATCCATAACAGGGCTGAGGCCAATCCAATCATGCCGCCGCCAATCAGCGCGGTAACAGGTGTAAAACTATCCATGTGTAACTCCGGAACAAGATACCGAACTTTAGCACATGCTAAAGTTACAGCAAACCGCTCTTAGGAGTTACCTCTTCGCTATTCACACATTCCCGCGAAAATCTTTTGCCCGGATGACAGCATTTGGGGAACGCAAGCGGCTGGACTTCATTTCCAGCGAATAACACACTAGAACCATGTTGCGCCAAAGCTGGCGAAAACGGGAGCTTCACATGTACGAACTTCTTCTGGATCCTGCCGTCTGGGCCAGCCTCGCAACCCTGACCCTGATGGAAATTGTCCTTGGCATAGACAATGTGGTGTTCATCTCGGTCATTGTCTCCAAACTGCCCGAACCGCTGGCCAGCCGTGCACGGCAATTGGGGCTGGCGTTGGCCTTGGTTTTCCGTGTTGTGCTGCTGCTGTTGCTCACCTGGATCATCGGCTTGTCGCAACCCCTGTTCGAGGCCTTTGGCCACGCCTTCTCCTGGCGCGACCTGATCCTTCTCGCCGGCGGCCTGTTCCTTATCTACAAGGCAACCTATGAAATTCACCACACCATTGAAGAACCGCACGAGGCGGACCTGAAAGCCAAGGCACAGGCGGTTTTTGGCGCGGTTATCATGCAGATCGTGGTTGTCGACATGGTGTTTTCTGTCGATTCCATTGTCACGGCCATCGGCATGGCCCAGCATGTTGAGGTGATGATCACCGCCGTCGTCATTTCCATGGCAGTCATGTATGTCGCCTCCGGCTCCATTGCCGCCTTCATCGTCAAGCACCCGACCACCAAAATGCTGGCTTTGGCCTTCCTGCTGTTGATCGGCGTGACGCTTGTCGGCGAGGGGCTCGGCTTCCACATTCCCAAGGGTTATATCTATTCGGCCATGGCCTTTGCCGTTCTGGTCGAGGCCACCAATATTTTCGCCATGTCCCGCCGCAAAGCCCGGAGCCAGAAGTCATGAGTAAAGCCATCAGCATAAAAGCCTTTGGTGGCCCGGAAGTCCTCACCCTCGAAGAGCGGGAAATAGGCGCGCCGGGCAAGGGTGAAATCGCCATAAAACAAGAGGCAATCGGCCTCAATTTCATTGATGTCTATGGCCGTACAGGCCTTTATCCCAATCCGCTCCCCTTTGTGCCGGGACAGGAAGGGGCAGGGGTTGTCACCGCCGTGGGGCCAGACGTTACCGAATTCAAACCCGGCGACCGCATTGCCTATCACGGGGCACTCGGAGCCTATGCCGAAGAGCGCCTGCTCCCGGCAGCCAAGGCACTGCCGCTGCCCGATGATATCGGCTTTGATATCGGCGCGGCTATTACCCTTAAAGGACTGACAGCCTGCTATCTTCTAACGATGACATGGCAGGTCAAGCCCGGCGAAACCATTCTGTTTCACGCAGCAGCCGGCGGCGTGGGGCTTCTGGCCGTGCAATGGGCCAAATCCATTGGCGCGCATGTCATCGGCACGGTCGGCTCGGACGAAAAAGCGGCATTGGCCCGCGCCGCCGGTGCCCATGATGTCATCAATCTGCGCACCGAGAATTTTGCTGAACGTGTCCGCGAAATTACCGGGGGCAGGGGTGTCGACGTTGTCTATGATTCGATTGGCAAGGACACGTTTGAAGCCTCTCTTGATTGCCTGCGCCCGCGCGGCCTGATGGTCAGCTTCGGCAATTCATCCGGGCCGGTTGCCGTGCCCAGCCTTGGCGTTCTCGCCACAAAAGGCTCGCTTTACGTCACCCGTCCCACCACGGCCCATTATTTCAGCGACCGCAATGTCGAGCTGGCCAGCGCCAGGACACTGTTTGACATGGTGCGCGAGGGCACGCTCTCCATCAAGATCGGCCAGCGCTTTGCCCTGGCGGATGCGGCAGAGGCGCACCGCGCCCTTGAGGGACGCCAAACCACAGGTTCGACAATTTTGCTGCCCTAGCGCTTGTCAGCCAGCGGCCAACCGGCTAAATGAGCGTCCATGCGGGTGGGTGGCAGAGTGGTTGAATGCACCGGTCTTGAAAACCGGCGGGCGTGAGAGCGTCTCGGGGGTTCGAATCCCTCCCCACCCGCCATAGACTTGAATCTGTACAAGGGCCCCATTTGGGGCCTTTCTTTTTATTCCACAAACGGCATCTGAGGCGATAAGGGCCACAGGGTAACCCCGTGCAGCTCTACGCGCCCGAACCCCACGACAAACATCCCCGTTACCGGGGGCTCTGCTTGACCCTGTTATTCTATTATATTAATATTTTTTATCGACTCCAGCGGAACAGTTTTCGCGGGTGACCCCGTTTTATCAATCAAAGGCAGGTCGGCATTTCCATGGCGCGTTATCTGAAACTGACTGATGCAGACAATATCGTTGTGGCCGTCGAGCCGCTGGCCGTCGGCGACACTGCTGAAAACGCGCAGGCCGGGAAACGCATCCCGCGCGGCCACAAAATGGCCATTGCCGCCATCGCGAAAGACGCGCCCATTATCAAATACGGCCAGGTCATCGGCTTTGCGCGTGACGCAATCATACCCGGCGAATGGGTGCACGAGCACAATGTCTATCTGCACGATTTCGACCGTGACTATCAGTACGGCGTCGACGCCCGCCCGACCGATTACATCGAACCGGAAAACCGTCAAACCTTTCAGGGCTACAAACGCGCCTCAGGCAAATACGGCACGCGCAACTATATCGCGGTGCTGACATCGGTGAATTGCTCTGCCAGCGCGTCGCGCTTCATCGCCGAGCAGGTCACCCGGTCGGGCATTCTCGATGATTACCCCAATATCGATGGCGTGATCTCGCTTGTTCACGGCACCGGCTGCGGCCTCGATGTGGATGGCGAAGCCTATGAATTGCTCAAGCGCACACAATGGGGTTTTGCCACCAATCCCAATGTCGGTGGTGTGCTTATGGTGGGGCTGGGGTGCGAGGCCTTTCAGATCCCCAGATGGATGGATTTCTACGGCATCAAGGAAGAGGCCACTTTCCGTACCCTGACGATCCAGGCCGCCGGCGGCACGCGCCGCACCGTGGAGCAGGGCGTTGAGGCCATTCGCGATATGCTCCCCATCGTCAATCGCGTCGGCCGCAGCACCGCACCGGCATCGGAACTGATGCTCGCCTTGCAATGCGGCGGATCGGACGGCTATTCCGGCATCACCGCCAACCCGGCGCTGGGCATCGCGGTTGATCGTCTGGTGGCCGAAGGGGGCACCGCCATCCTGTCCGAAACCCCCGAGATATACGGGGCTGAACATCTGCTGATGCGGCGGGCAGTCGACAAGGGCGTCGGCGAGCAGCTGGCCGAGCGCATCAGATGGTGGGAGCAATACACAGCCAAGCACGATATGGAGATGAACAATAATCCCTCACCGGGCAACAAGATGGGCGGATTGACCACCATTCTTGAAAAATCGCTCGGTGCGGCCGCCAAGGGTGGATCCACCAATCTGGCTGGCGTGTTCAACTATGCCGATGCGGTCACGCAAAAAGGCCTCGTTTTCATGGATACCCCGGGATATGACCCGGTCTCGGCAACCGGCCAGATTGCGGGTGGAGCGAATGTCCTGTGCTTCACCACCGGGCGCGGCTCGGCCTTCGGCTGCAAGCCGACGCCATCCATAAAGCTGGCGTCCAATGCCTATCTGTTTGAACAGATGACCGAAGACATGGATATCAATTGCGGCGATATTCTTGAGGGTGTCTCGCTTCAGCAAAAGGGTGACGAGATTTTTGCCAGAATTCTCGAGGTAGCCTCAGGCGCACGCACGAAATCCGAAGCCCTCGGCTATGGCGACAGCGAGTTTGTACCCTGGTCCATCGGCGCCACGATGTAGCCGGTCAGCTTTCCGCTTCAAGTTCTGCCCACAAGGCTTCCGGTATCGGCTGAGAGAACCAGTCCAGCCCCTGGGTGACATTTGCCGCAGTGCGGGCACCCACAACCACGGATGTCACCGCCGGATTGCGCAGCGGGAACTGCACGGCTGCCGCGCCAAGCGGCACATCATGAGAGGCACATAACGAGGCGAGACGCTCAACGGTTTGCAGAATTGCGCTCGGTGCCTCTGCGTAATCGAATTTCGTCTGGCCGGCCCCCGTACCCGCGAGAATGCCGGAATTGTAAACACCGCCGCATACGATTGAGACCCCGTTGGTCTGCGCCTTCGCAAGAAGCGGCGCCGCAGAACGATCCAGCAGGGTATAGCGTCCGGCAAGTAGGCAGCAGTCGAGCTGGACTTCGTTCATAGCATCCGAAATCGCCTCGGCCTCGTTGACGCCAAGCCCGAACCCTTTGATCAGCCCGGCAGACCGCAGCTCTTCCAACGCCCTGAAACCGCCCGAAGTCAGCGCACGCCAGTGAAAATCGTGCAGGTCGGCGTGGGTGACCCGGCCAATATCATGCACATAGAGCAAGTCGATCTCCGGCCTGCCAAGCCGCTGTTGGCTATCATCGAAACTGCGCATGATCCCGTCATAGGAATAGTCAAATACCTCACGGAACCCCAAACCGTTCTGCCAACCCGGATCGAGCGGGTTTTTCGGCGGCGCGGGCGGCAAATTTCGTCCCGGCCTGTCGCGGGTCATCAAACGGCCCGCCTTGGTGCTGATGACCGTGTCACTGGCATCATCAATGCATTCGCGCAAAAAGTGTCCAAGCAAATGCTCTGCACGGCCGAGGCCGTACATGGGCGCTGTATCGAAATAACGGATACCGGCGCTCCAGGCCTGCAATAGCACACCCATCGCGTCGTCGAGGCTGACCGGATTATAAAGCCCGCCAAATGCAGCGCAGCCGACACCAAGCCGCGGCAGTTCCAGATTTACGCGCGCAATTTTGCGCCTCTCGGAAAAATCCACCGGTCATTCTCCCTTGTATCACGATGTCGCAAAGGCGATAAGGTCGGCCAACGCTCAGCTTTTTGCCACAGCAGGTCCGTCCGGATTGGCGTCAAGATAGGTCAGCGTGTTGCCCAGCGAGGTTTCCAGATGGGTTTGCAGCGCCTGCATTGAGGCCGCCGCATCATGACTGGCCAGGGCTGCCAGTATGGCGCGGTGCTGGGCGATCGTTTGCAGCCCGGCGCCGGGCGAGGGAAGCGATAACAGCCGGCACCGGTCCATTTGCGCCTTTGACACATCGACAGCTTTCCACAGCATATGCAAATTGTTCACACCGGCAATATAACGGTGAAACTCGTCATCCCGGGCAATGGCCTCATCGAACCGTGATCGTTTCACCGCCACAGCATGCGCCTCGATAATATCTTCCAGATCCTCGATCTGACTTTGCGTAATCACGCTGGCTGCGCGCTTGATGCTTTCCAGCTCAAGCGCGATACGAATGATATATGCTTCCTCAACCTGATTGCGGTGGATGCCCGACACAAACGTGCCGTTTTGTGCAAACACTTCAATCAAACCCTCATCGCTGACCTTTTTAACCGCCTCACGCACTGGTGTGCGCGAAATGGCCAGCTTGGCGGCAATATCGAATTCATTAATCGGCGCGCCCGGCGCCAGCTTGCCGGTGACAATCGCATTGCGCACGAGCGCATAAACCTGGTCGCGCAGCGGAATTGACCGATTGAGCGTTACGCCCTGAAGAAACTCGGACAGCTTGTCATCTATCGGTGGTTCCGAAGTCCTGGTGGCCATCAATATGTCTCCATTCCCTAAGGACGCTTCTATCGCATGTTTTGGCTTGGATAGAAATTTCTCCAAAAGTCAGTCATTGCGAAGCGGTTTCATTTCTGACTACTATTATACTAATGTAATGAGATTGGGCAATCCGCTTGCACGTTGAAGGATCAAGAATGGCCCAACCAAAGAATAATCGACAAGAGTAGGCGTTGAAATGAATGATATTGATTTGCGGGGGCAGGTCGCCTTGGTCACAGGTGGCGCGCAGGGTCTTGGCTATGCTTTTGCAAGGCGCTTGCTGGCATCAGGGGCGAAAGTCAGCCTTTGGGATGTGAACGCCGAACGCCTTGCTCAAGCGCGCGACGAACTGGGGGCAGGCGTTGATACGCAAACGGTAGACATTGTGGATGCGGACGCCGTCACAGCCGCCCATGCGCGCACCGAAGCGCAACTCGGCCCTGTTTCGATCGCGGTCAATTCTGCCGGCATTGCCGGACCGAACCATACGCTTGAAGAATACCCGCTTGAGGAATGGCGGCGGGTCATCGACATCAACCTTAACGGCGCATTTCACGTCAACCGGGCAGTCGTCGGCTCGATGAAGGCACAGAACTATGGCCGAATCGTCAATGTTGCCTCTATCGCCGGCAAGGAAGGCAATCCGAATGCATCCGCCTATTCAGCCTCCAAGGCGGCCGTGATCGGCATGACCAAATCCCTGGGCAAGGAATTGGCAAACCTCGACATCGCGGTGAACTGCATCACGCCCGCGGCGGCGCGGACCCCGATCTTCGACCAAATGAAACAGGAACATATCGACTATATGCTGGCCCGGATTCCGCGTGGCCGCTTTCTCGAGGTCGATGAAGCCGCGAACATGGTCGCCTGGCTGGTATCCAAAGAGAACAGCTTCACCACGGCGTCGGTGTTCGACTTGTCCGGTGGACGCGCGACCTACTGATCGCCGGGTTAAAGTTTCCAGGCAAAATGGCGGGAGACAGGAACGATAGCCGAGGCAACGCGAAAACGTGTTGCAGGGCAGGGGAGACGGGGCGCAAAAAGCGAAGCGCATTATGGATCTGCTCACACTTGCACCGACTGTTATATTAGTGTAACAGTCCCTTAATAGCCGCAAAACTGAACCACCGGCACTTGATGGTGGTTACTGGGAGGCAGGTATGCCGGCACAAAAATGCGCACTGCGAATGCAGGGGATCACCAAGACATTCCCCGGTGTGAAAGCGCTTTCAGACGTGAACTTTTCGGTGGATTTCGGCCGCGTACACGCCATTGTTGGTGAGAACGGCGCGGGCAAATCGACCCTCATGAAAGTGCTCAGCGGCGTCTATATGCCCACAACCGGCACGACCGAGGTTGATGGTGCGGAAGTCCGCTTGCGCAAGCCAGCGGACGCCCAAAGGCACGGCATCCACATGGTGCACCAGGAACTCAATCTTATTCCCGACCTGACCGTGGCCGAGAACGTCTTTTTGGGGCGTATGCCGCGTAAACACTTGCTCGTTGACCGGCAGGAAATGATCCGCAGCACTGAAGCTGTGTTGTCTGAACTGGGTGCAGATATCAATCCGCGGGCAAATGTCGGCGAACTCTCCATCAGCCAGCAGCAGCTTGTCGAAATCGCCAAGGCCTATGCAGCGGATCCGCGCATTATCGTGCTCGACGAACCGACATCGAGCCTGAGCGAACACGAGACAGCTGCGCTCTTCAAGATTCTCGGCAAAATGAAATCAGCCGGCATCGCCATCATCTATATCAGCCACCGTCTCAAGGAAGTTCTCGAGATCGCGGATGATGTGACCATCCTGCGGGATGGCCGCATGATTGACAGCCGGCCCGCAGACGGCATTACCGCCAGCGAAATGATCAAGCTCATGGTTGGTCGCGAGGTGACAAATGTTTTTCCCAAAACACCCTCAAAAATCGGCAAGCCTGTCCTCAAGGTCGAAAATCTCTCCGACGGTTTCAATTTTGAAGGCGTGAGCTTTGATGTGAACGCTGGCGAAATCGTGGGGCTGACCGGGTTGGTGGGCGCAGGCCGCACCGAAGTTGCCAAGACGATTTTCGGCCTGGCCAAAATGACCGACGGTTCAATCGAGATCAACGGCAAGCGCATCACCATCAATTCGCCTTCGGCGGCGCGGGCGGCAGGCATTGCCTATGTCCCCGAGGACCGCAAGGGCGAGGGCATTGTGCGCACAATGACAGTGCGTGAGAACATCAGCCTTGCCATCCTGCGTCAGCTAAGCCGTTTCGGTCGGGTCAGCATGCGCGCCGACCGCAACCTTGCTGCCAAATATGTTGCCGACTTTTCGATTGTGCCCTCGGACCCCGAACGACGGATTGATCTGCTCTCGGGTGGCAATCAGCAAAAGGCGGTGATTTCAAAATGGCTGTCTGCTCAACCCTCCGTGCTGATTCTCGACGAGCCGACACGCGGCGTTGATGTGGGCGCCAAGTCAGAAATTCACCGGATCATTGGCGAGCTTGTCTCCAATGGCATGGCCGTGCTCATGATCTCGTCGGAATTGCCGGAAATCATCGGCGTTTGTGACCGGGTCTTTGTGATGCGGGATGGCCGCGCCACCCCACCGCTCGCGCGCGCCGAACTCAGCGAAGAAAGGATCATGTCGTTGGCCACCGGAGAGGACGCGGCATGACAGACACTTCATTGCCCATGCAGAAAACCGCAAATTCGCGTTACAATCGCGGCAGCCGCATTTTTGATGTCTTGTCCAGAGCGGGCCTGTTGATCGCCATTCTGGCCGTTTTCATTTACGGCGCAATCAGCAGCAATGTGTTTTTTACCACCGGCAATCTGGTCAATGTGCTCACCTCCATGGCAATCATCGGCATTGTCGTGGTCGGCATGACCTTCGTGCTCGTGGTTGGCAGCCTCGCAGATCTTTCCGTCCCCGCAACAATCGCTGGCGGCGCCATTCTGTCACTGGCGCTTCAGCCAGTCGTTGGCCCCGTACCGGCATTCGCATTGGCTGTGGGCTTTGCCGGGGCCTGCGGCCTGGTCAACGGCCTGCTTGTTGGCTATGTCGGGATCAATCCCATCATTGCCACACTGGGCGTAGGCACAGTTGTTCTCGGTATCGTTCAGGCCGCTGTCGGCGGTGTGATCGTTTACGGCAACGACCCGGCAGTTGCAGCGCTCGTCAAGGGTCGTGTGCTGGGCGTGCCCGTTATCGTTCTGGTCTTTGTGGTGGTCGCCATTATTGGCCATTTTGTCCTGTCGCGTTCCTTTTGGGGGCGCTGGACCATGGCCACAGGCGGCAATTACAAAGCCGCCGAGGCGAGCGCTGTGCCCGTAAGGGCCGTCAAGGCTGGCGCATTCGTGATTTCCGGTCTCTGTGCCGGGCTGAGCGGCGGTCTGCTTGGGTTGACCTTGCAAAGTGCCCGCCCTGAAGTCGGGGCCGGGTATGAATTCGCCTCCATCACAGCTGTGGTGGTGGGCGGCATCTCCATTCTCGGTGGTCTCGGCTCCATACCCCGCGCCATTGCCGGTCTGGTTTTTGTCCAGACACTGACCAATGTCATGGTCCTGCAGGGCGTGCGCACACCTATACAGGGCTTCGTGCTGGGTCTTCTCATTGCAGTGGCCGTGGCGCTCGATGTCGCCTTGCGCAAGCGGGGAGTGTGATCATGCCGATAACCTCATTGATCATTCGCTATCGCGTCGCCATCATTCTCGCCGCCACCCTGATCGTTGCCTGCATCTGGGTGCCCGGTTTCGCCAGCCTGTCCACCGCCAGCCTTGGCCTCGACCGGGGTGCCACAATCGGCATTATCGCAATCGGGCTCACGGTTCTGCTCATCGCCGGACAAATCGATCTGTCAGGCGGGGCCGTATTCGCCCTGTCGGGGATCGTGGCAATCGGCCTGCAGCCCTCGATCGGCATCTGGCCAGCAGCCTTTGTCGGCATACTTGCAGGGGCCGCATGTGGTGTGGTGAACGGCCTGCTCTCGGTGGTCTTCAAGGTCAACTCACTCGTCGCCACCCTGGCAACCATGCTGATCTTCCGCGCCATCGCGCACTGGATCACCAATAGCCAGCCGGTTGCCGGTGTCGACATCATGTTCTCGCTGGCTATGGCGAAAATCTATCTCGACCTGTTCACCGTCCGCAGCGGCCTGTTCCTTATCGCCCTGGTACTCTTGCACTTCTGGCTGACCCGCACCGTTTCCGGCCGAAACCTCTTCGCGGTCGGCTCCAACGCCACGGCGGCGGAATCAAGCGGCATCGCCGCCAACGTGGTCTTGTTCTTCAGCTTCGTATTTGCCAGCACGCTCGCCGGACTGGCTGGCGTCCTGCAAAGCCTGACCGCCAATACCGGCTCGCCCGTCTTCGGCGAAGACCTCACGGTCATGGTCATTGCCGCAGTTGTTGTCGGCGGCACACGTCTCGAGGGGGGCAGGGGGTCTGCATTGGGCACCCTGGGCGGTGTGCTCACCATCGCATCGCTGACCACCGCCATGGAGTTCCAGTCCGTACCTGCCTACATCCAGCAGGTGGTGACCGGTCTCATTCTCATTCTGCTTGTCGTCCTCGACCGTGCGGTCCGGCGACAATCATACAGCCACGCCGCGACGATCAGCCAAAGCTGACGTCGATAAAAAACGACCATTCAAAGGAGGAAACAATGAAATTGAAACCCGTATTACTCGTAAGTGCCGCCGCGCTTCTCGCCTCGGTGAGCTGGGCACAGGCAAAGACGGTCTGCTATGTGACAGCCGCCGACTCCCATGCCTATGCAACGCCCGCCAATCAGGCGCTTCAGGCCCGTGCCGATGAACTCGGCATCGATATCCTCAGCCTCAGCCAGGATTTCGACGTCCAGAAGGGCACCGAACAGCTCAACACCTGTATCGCCCGCAAGGTTGACGGCATCATCCTGTGGCCGCTCGATCCCCAGGCCTATATCCCGGGTCTGGCACGGGCACAGGCCGCGAATATCCCGGCCATCCTGATCAATTCCCCGATGGGCGACCAGGCCCAGCAGTTTATCGTCTCGTTCACCGGACCGGACGTTTACGCTGAAGGTGAAATGGCCGCGGATGCGCTGAATGAAGCTCTGGGTGGCGAAGGCTCAATCGTTGTCATCGCCGGTCAGGCCGGCAATGGCACAACCATCGGCCGCGTCGGTGGTTTCGAGGATCGTCTGGCAGAAATCGGCAGCGGCATCGAAATCCTCGACACCGTCAATGCCGATTTCGATCAGCAGAAGGCACTCGTGGCCAGCCGCGATCTGATCACCCGTTTCGGTGACGGCATCAAGGGTGTCTATTCCAACGACGACACCATGGCCCGCGGCTTTATCGACGCCTGGAAGGAAGCCTATCCGGACACGCAGACACCGCCAATTGTCGGCATTAACGGTCAGAAGGACGCTTTCGAATCCATTCGTTCAGGCGAAATGTACGCCACCATCGTGCAGTCACCTGTTGAAGACGGGAAAGTGGCCATGAACACAATGGCCGAAATTCTTGACGGCACCGAAGTCGATGCGCGCGTGCCGATCCCGCTGACCGTTGTCACGCTGGACAATGTCGAAACTGTTGAACCGGCATTCTGATCCAACGCACACCATGTGCATATAATACAGCAGGCCCGGTGTTCACCGGGCCTGTTTTCGTTTGCGCCGGATGACGCTATCCCAAGCGCAAACCGATACGTCAGCACCTGCCATCGCGCGGCTGTTCAGCCCACCATCTTCCCTTTTGTCGCCACACCGGTTAAGAGGCGCGTCCACGTCCGTGGCTCCCATCGGATATGTGGCGACATTTCAGATCAATGCAGGGCAGTCTCATGCGCACCGCCAGTTGCGGCCTCGATTTTGGCACGTCAAATTCCACCTTCGGCTTTGTCGGCCCGGATGGCACACCGCAATTGGTGGCGCTGGAGGACGGCAAACAGACCATGCCCAGCGTGCTGTTCTTCAATTTCGAGAATGACCAGACCTATTTTGGCCGCGCGGCCATGCTGGAATATGTAACCGGTGCCGATGGCCGTGTCATGCGGGCGCTCAAAAGCATTCTCGGCTCGTCCCTGATGCATGATGAAACCCGCATCAAGGCGCGCCGCGTGCCCTTCACCGAAGTCCTTGGCACCTTCCTCAAGGAATTGCATGACCGGGCGCAGGCCGTGGCCGGCGATGCAATCGAACAGGTGGTGGCGGGTCGCCCCGTGCGTTTTGTCGATGATGACGATGCCGCAGACCGGAACGCCGAGACCCAGCTCGAAGGCGCCATCCGCGCCCAGGGCTTCCGTCACATCGAATTCCAGTTCGAGCCGATTGCGGCAGCGCTCGATTATGAGCGCCAGATCAACAATGAGCAATTGGCGCTGGTCGTCGATATCGGTGGCGGCACCTCCGATTTCACCATCGTGCGCCTGTCACCCGAACGGGCCCGCGCAGCCGACCGGCAGGCCGATATTCTGGCCACAGCGGGCGTTCACATTGGTGGCACGGATTTTGACCGTCTGCTGTCCATGTCCAGCGTCATGCCCATGCTGGGGCTTGGCTCACTGGTCAAGTCGGGCGACCGGCCCTTGCCCATCGGCCCGTATTTCGATCTGGCCACATGGCACCGCATCAACCGGCTCTATACCCGCCAAACGATGACCGGCCTGCGCGCCACCCGTCAGGAAGCGCACGACACCACAAAAATCGACAAACTGATCGATATTGTGGAGGGGCGTTACGGCCATTTGCTGGCCGCCCATGTGGAAGAGGCAAAAATCGCCCTGACCGAACAAGAGGTCATCGACTTCCGGTTCAACCCGGACAATATCGGGCTGGAAAAAACCATCACCCGCAACGATTTTGACGCGGCCATCGCGGCAGAAGCGGCACGTATCCCGGCAAAGATCACCGATATGCTGGCCAGCGCCGGGCTGAAGGCTGATGCCATCCAGACGCTGATCATGACCGGGGGCTCGACCCAGATCGCAACTGTCCGGCGCGGTTTCAACGCCATGTTTGAAAACGCAAAATTCGTCGAAACAGATGCCTTTGGCAGCGTCGGGCTCGGCCTCGCACTCGACGCATCGCGCCGGTTCTAGCGCCGGTCGGGTTTCGCTGAAAACCCTCGTCGTCATCGCGAGGATTCGGGGGAGGCCGGAAACACTCTAAAAAAGCCGCCCGGCATCAAAGCCGGGCGACACGTGCTCACGCCGTCTTGTTTTCGCGTGTCGCAATGTAAAGCGAGGCCGCCGCGATCAGTGCCGCGCCCGGCCAGAAATTGAACGAGGGCGCATAGGCAAATACCAGCCAGCTCGCCAAAACGTTCAGCGGCAGCTTCAAATCGTCAAACGGTTGCAAATAAGCCGCGTCCGCTGTGGCATAGGCCCGCGTCATGCAATAATTGGCCGCTGCCGTCAGCACACCAAGGGCAATGAGGATCATCAGATGCGATCCGGCGGGCACGACGAACCCGGTTGTCACCAAAACCACCGCATTGATCGGCGTCAACAACAGCAGCAGATAAACGGTAATCGTCGCCGGTTTTTCGTCAGCCGTCAGAAACTTGGTGATCAGCGAGGCACCAGCCCAAAGCGCGGCCGCAAGAATCGGCAACAGGGCGGTCAGCGCGAATGTCGCCGACCAGGGCTCGAGAATAATCATCGCCCCGATAAAAGCCGCCACCGTCGCCACTATGCGGCTCATGGTGATATTCTCTTTCAGCAGCAAACCGGCCCCGGCAATCACGAAAAACGGCGAGGTCATGGTCAAGGCAATCACCAGCCATATTTCAAGCGACGCCAGTGAGGACACAAAGGCCTGCACGCCGCCGGCGGACAAAACCACCCGCACGATGTGCCAGCCGAGATGATTGGTCGCCAGCGCCTTGCGGCCCTCGCGCCAGATCCAGGGCAGCGCAAAAACCAGCGCAAACAGATATTGATAAAAGGCGACAGCCGTCGCCCCCTGGCCATCCACCTGCGTGGCCCATTGGGTGGCAATATTCACCCCGGCAAAGGCAATGCCCGCCAGAATCATGAAAAAAGCCCCCCGCACAGCGGCGGGGAGTTTTGAAAAATTGGAGGTCGTCTGGTTCACTATATCGATCCTTTATCGTAGCCCAGCCACCTCAGGGATACGGGGATCGATATGCCGGAACGCACAGCCAACGCGGAAACGCGGGGACAGCATGCCGGCCTTTATCGTTCCCGTTCTCTCACATCCGGACTATGACCGTCGGCTTCGGAATCACACCGAATCTGCTGACCCGAAAACCAGAAGGCTTTCGGCGCTCGCGGGCTTACAGTGCATGGGCACTGCTTACCGCCGGTGGGGACTTTCACCCCGCCCTGAGAACGTTCAATATCGTAACCTTACGATATTGCCCAAAAGCCATAACCGAGCTTTCCCGGCAAATCAACGCTTTGCTTGCACAAGGTGAGAGGGGTATGGAATGTCCATCAAACAGAAAGACGCTTGGAATGGATGATCTGCGCCCCACATTAATGCCATTGGGCGATCAAGCGCTGCTTGTGCGCTTCGCCCGGCGGCTGGAAATGCGCGCCAATCAGGCGGCCATCAGCCTCGCACATCATCTTGTGGCCAATCCCCCCGCAGGTGTCGGTGAAATCGTGCCTAATCTGGTGTCGGTTCTGGTCCGCTACGATTCTGAAATCACAAGCTTTGATGCACTGGCCGGTGCACTGAGGTTGATTTTGGGTAGTGAGGCGACAGAGGCAGAGCTCAACGGCACAAAACATCACATTCAGGTGCGCTTCGGCGGCGCTGCAGGGCCAGACCTTGAAGCGGTGGCCGCACAGCTGAACCTTGATGTCCCCGATTTTATCGCGCGCCACAATGCAGCGCCGCTACAAGTGCTGACAACGGGCTTCGCCCCCGGTTTTGTGTATTGCGGCATGCATGAGGAGGCCCTGCATCTGCCCCGCCGACAGGAAGTGCGCACACGGGTCATGCCGGGCACCATCCTTTTCGCAGCCGGACAGACTGCAATCACCGCAACCGCCATTCCCACGGGCTGGCACGTCATCGGACAAACCGAATTCCGCAATTTTGACCCAACAGCGACACCGCCCACAATGCTGCATGCCGGCGACAGTGTTCAGTTCGAGGCCATGCCATGAAAATAGACATAACCCGCGCCGGCCCACTCGCAACCGTGCAGGACAGGGGCCGCCACGGCCATTTCGCCGACGGCATATCCGCTTCAGGCCCCATGGATGCAGCCGGCTTTGTCCGCGCTGCACAACTGGCAGAAACAGCTGCCGATACCGGGCTTGAAATCACCATGGCCGGTATCGCCTTCACCTATACCGGCAAGGCTCTAAAAGCCGGATTTTCCGGGGGTGCCTTCACCCTCGCAATCAACGGCAAGCCTGAACAATGGAATGCCGCCTACACGTTGGAAACGGGCGACAAGATCGACATAAAGCCCGGCCCGGCAGGCAATTACGGCTATATTCGTTTTGGCGCAGATCTGGATGTGCCAGTCGTCATTGGCAGCCGGGCCACAAATCTGATTGTGGGTCTTGGCGGCTTTGAGGGCAGGGCCTTGCGCCCCGGCGACAGCCTCAGGCTTGTCCCGGCGAGCGGCGAAATTCTTCACGCTCCGGAAACGCCCGTCGCCCCAGGGCCCGAAGCAGCCATTCGCTTTGTCTGGGGTATCGATGCCGACCGGTTCCCGGCTGAAACGCTTCATGCCTTCACACAGTCCAGCTTCACGATCAGCACAAAACTCGACCGCATGGGCGTGCGGCTTGAAGACAGGGACGCGGTGTTCACAAATGCGCGCATTCTGTCGCTGGTCTCAGACGCCATCGTGCCCGGCGATATCCAGATATTGGGGGATGGCACACCGATTGTGCTGATGCGCGATCATCAGCCCACCGGGGGCTATCCGCGTATCGCCACCCTGATCTCTGCCGATCTGGACCGGTTTGCCCAGTTGCGCCCCGGCACCAAGGTGCAGTTTGCGCCGGTCACAATCGCTCACGCCCAAGCCTTGATGAAGAAAGCCAGATGACAAGCATGGATCTGAATGCGGATATGGGGGAGGGCAGCGGCACCGATCTCGATCTTCTCGATATCGTCTCCAGCGCCTCGATCGCCTGTGGCGGTCATGCCGGCGATGACGCAACCATGCGCCAGACCTTGCGGGCCGCCAGGGCGCGCGGCGTTACCTGCGGCGCACATCCCGGCTTTGCTGATCGCGAAAATTTCGGGCGCAAACGCCTGAACCTGACAAAACAGCAACTCCAGACACAGATCGGCGAACAACTCGCGCGCATTCACGCCATTGCCCAAAGCGAGGACGTTTCGCTCAAATACGTCAAGTTGCACGGTGCCCTTGCCAATATGACCGCCGAGGATGAAGAGCTGGCCCGCACTGCCTTTGCTGTTGTGCGCGATCTGGACCCGGGCCTTGCCATTCTGGCGCTCGATAACAGCGCGCAGGTTAAAGCCGCAGAGGCGCTCGGGCTCACCGTCATCAGGGAAGCCTATGCTGACCGGGCCTATGATTCTGATGGTTTGCTGGTCTCGCGTACTTTGCCCGGTGCCGTTTTGACCGACCCGGCAAAACTGGTCGCGCAATGCCTTGGGCTGGCGCGCGGGGAAATCACCACGCTGGATGGACAAGTCATCGCCTCAGCCTCTGGCTCCATTTGCCTGCATGGCGACACCGCAGGTGCGGTGGAATTGGCACGTCAGGCCCGCAGCGCACTCACAAATGCGGGATTTTCCATTCAGGCGCCTTACTAAGGTTGCATCCGGGGCGTTGGTACGCCATATCGTGCCGCTTACACCCCGGAGAATTGTCATGACAGCCACCATAATCGACGGAAAAGCCTTCGCGGAAACCCTGCGTGGGCGCATTAGCGACCATGTCGCTGATCTCAAGCGCGATCATGACATCACGCCGGGTCTGGCCGTGGTCATTGTCGGCAATGATCCAGCCAGCGAGGTCTATGTGCGCAACAAGGCGCGCCAGACCGAAGAGGTCGGCATGAATTCGTTCAAATACGAATTGCCCGCAACGGTTGCCGAATCAGAACTGCTCCGCCTGATCATGGAACTCAATATCCGCAAGGACGTGCACGGCATTCTCGTTCAGATGCCGGTGCCCGAGCATATCGATGCGGTCAAGATCATCAACGCAATCGATCCGGCCAAGGATGTCGACATGTTCCATCCGCAAAACGCCGGCAAGCTGATGACCGGCCAGCTCGGCCCTGTCTCTTGCACACCCCTTGGTTGCCTCATGCTGCTGCGCGATCTGCATGGCGACCTGTCGGGCATGAATGCAGTTGTCATCGGTCGCTCCAATCTTGTGGGCAAGCCGATGGCGCAATTGCTGCTGCGCGACAACTGCACCGTCACCATGGCCCATTCACGCACCAGGGATCTGGCCGAGGTTGTCTCCCGCGCCGATATCGTCATTGCAGCTGTGGGGCGCACCCAGATGGTCAAGGGCGACTGGATCAAGAAAGGCGCCACCGTCATCGATGTGGGCATCAACCGCATTCCAGCACCCGAGCGCGGTGAGGGCAAAACCCGTCTGGTCGGCGATGTCGATTTTTCCGAAGCGGTAGAAGTCGCCGGTGCCATCACCCCGGTGCCCGGCGGTGTCGGCCCGATGACCATTGCCTGCCTGCTCGCCAACACGGTCACCACCGCATGCCTTATAAACAACCTTAAACCGCCCAGCGATTTGACGGCCTGAGGAAACGGCGGCGTGGGGGCTTGAGCCTTCTCGCGCTTACATATATTTCACAAACAGCCCCTATATTACCGTCTTCGAGATTCAAGGCTTGGTAAAGATGACATTTCGCGTAGTTTTAGCCTTTGTTATGCTGACATTCTCTTTTTCAGCATTCGCACAGACGGCGCCGCAAACGACTGGCGACAAAGCAGTTTTTGCCTTTGGCGGCCGCCTGATCAACGATAATTTCGAGAACAGCTTCATCCCCTTCATCCCGCCCTACGAGGACAATTATGTCGTCGGCGCGGGCTATCAGCAGTTCTTTTATGAACCCGTCGAAAACTGGAAAATCGGCCTGGAAATCGGCGCTGCAGCCCGGTTCGGCGAGGCTTTGACCGGTGAAGTATGGGCGGGTGCAGTTACCCGCTATGATGGACTTGTCATCGGCGACACCATGCGCATTTCGCCCGCACTCACCTTCGGCCTCAGCGCCATCACCCAGTCAATGGGCGTCGAAACCCTGCGCGAAACAATCAATAACGGCAATGCCAGTCTATTGTTCTATCTCTCGCCCGAAATCAGCCTCGGTATGACCGACACCCCGAACACTGAAGTGTTCTATCGCCTCCATCACCGTTCCGGCGCATGGGGTTTTCTTGGTGGTTTGGCCGACGGCCATAACGCGCACACCATCGGTTTACGCCAGCATTTCTAATAGGTTAGCAGACGCCTCACTCTGCGGCGTCTGCTTTATAATCCGCTGGATTGTAATTGATGATCGGTGCCAGCCAGCGCTCGATCTCAGCAATCGGCATATCCTTGCGCTTGGCATAATCTTCCACCTGATCCCGCTCAACCTTGGCCACACCAAAGTAATAGGCATCCGGGTGCGCGATATAGATACCTGAAACGGATGAGCCCGGCCACATCGCAAAACTCTCGGTCAGCTTCACACCAATCTGATTTTCCGCATCCAGCAACCCAAATAGCGTCGCCTTTTCAGTATGATCCGGCTGGGCAGGATAACCGGGGGCAGGGCGGATACCCTGATAGTTTTCAAGCAGGAGTTCCTCATCGGGAATTGTCTCTTCCGGCGCATAGCCCCAAAGTTCCTTGCGCACATATTGATGCATGCGCTCCGCGAAAGCTTCGGCGAACCGGTCGGCCAACGCCTTGACGATGATTGACTTGTAATCGTCATTCGCCCGGGCAAAGCGCTTCGATATCTCTTCCTCTTCCGCCCCGGAAGTGACAGCAAAACCGCCAATATAATCGGGCTTACCACTGTCGAGCGGCGCAACAAAATCAGAAATACATACGTTGGGCCGGTCACCGCGCTTGGACAATTGCTGACGCAAGCCATGCATGGTCGCCAAACGTTCCTTGCGGGTTTCGTCGGCAAACAGACCGATGTCATCACCAATTGTATTGGCCGGCCAGAACCCGACCACAGCCTTCGGCTTGAACCAGCCCTCATCAAGAATTTGCTTCAGCATGGCTTGGGTATCAGCCCAGAGCGCGCGTGCGGCTTCACCCTGGTTCTCATCTTCAAGAATCGCGGGATAGCGTCCCTTGAACTCCCAGGTCTGAAAATAGGGCGACCAGTCGATGCATTCAGCCAGATCATGCAGGTCCCAGTTGTCGAACACCCGCGTGCCGGTAAATGTCGGCTTTGTCGGGGTATAGCTGTCCCAGTCAACTTTCTGCGCATTGGCGCGCGCCTGATTAAGGCTCAGACGCTGTTTGTCGGCTTCCGACCGCCTGTGCTTCTCCGCGACGCGTGCGTATTCGTCCCGAATACCCTGCAAATAGCCGTCGCGACTTTCAGCCGACATCAGATTGGACACAACACCAACCGCCCGGCTGGCATCGGTTACATAAACGGTCTGTCCGCGCTGATAGTTCGGATGAATTTTCACCGCCGTATGCACACGGCTGGTCGTCGCGCCACCGATCAGCAACGGCACATCAAAACCTTCGCGTTCGAAATCCGCCGCGACCGACGACATTTCCTCAAGCGACGGGGTGATCAGACCAGAGAGCCCGACAATATCCGCATTATGCTCGCGCGCCGCTTCCATGATCTTGGCGGATGGCACCATGACACCAAGATCGATAACTTCGTAATTGTTGCATTGCAGAACGACGCCAACGATGTTCTTGCCAATATCATGCACATCGCCCTTCACGGTCGCCATGATGATCGTACCGTTTGTCGAGCGTGACGTGTCGCCAGAGGCAAGCTTTTCGGCCTCCATGAAGGGCATCAAATAGGCAACAGCCTGTTTCATCACGCGGGCAGACTTGACCACCTGTGGCAAGAACATCTTGCCGGCACCAAACAAGTCCCCCACCACATTCATGCCCGCCATCAACGGACCTTCAATAACGTGCAAAGGCCGCTCCGCCATGGTGCGGGCTTCCTCGGTATCCTCTTCAATGAATTCGGTGATACCATTGACCAAAGCATGCTCAAGACGCTTGTCCACGGAGAACTCACGCCAGCTCAGATCATTCTTGTTCTCGGCCTTGGCCCCGTCACCCTTGAAACGAGCTGCGGCATCGAGCAGGCGCTCAGTGCTGTCGCTGCGGCGATTGAGCACCACATCCTCACAAAGCTCGCGCAATTCGGGATCGATATTCTCATAAACCGCCAGCTGCGCCGCGTTCACAATGCCCATATCCATGCCAGCCTGAATGGCATGGTAGAGGAATACGGAATGCATGGCCTCGCGCACCGGCTCATTGCCCCGGAACGAGAAGGAGAGATTGGATACGCCACCCGAAATATGGACATGCGGCAGGTTCTGCCGGATCCAGCGGGTCGCCTCGATAAAATCAACGCCGTAGTTGTTGTGTTCTTCGATACCGGTCGCAACAGCAAAGACATTCGGGTCGAAGATGATGTCTTCTGGCGGAAAATCGACTTCCTCGGTCAGCAGCTTATAGGCGCGGGCGCAGATATCGATCTTGCGCTGCAGGGTATCGGCTTGCCCCTGTTCATCGAACGCCATGACCACGACAGCAGCCCCGTAGCGGCGCACCAGCCGGGCCTGATGTAGAAAGGCTTCCTCGCCTTCCTTCATCGATATCGAATTGACCACGGACTTGCCCTGAACACTGCGCAAACCAGCCTCAATGACATTCCATTTGGAACTGTCGATCATGATAGGCACGCGAGCGATATCGGGTTCCGCCGCAATCAGGTTAAGGAACTTGACCATGGCTGCCTCGGAATCGAGCAGCCCCTCATCCATGTTGACGTCAATGATCTGGGCACCCGCTTGCACCTGCTGCAGCGCCACATCCAGGGCCGCAGAATAATCATTGGCTTCGATAAGTTTGCGGAACCGGGCAGAACCGGTGACATTGGTGCGCTCACCAATATTCACAAACCGGATTTCGGGTGTGAGCGTAAACGGCTCCAGACCGGACAATCGTAATAAACGTTGAGAACTCAAATCACCCTCACGTGTGGGAATGGGTATGGAAAACACGCGGTGCTTTGCCGCGCACATGGGCGGCAATCTCGCGAATATGATCCGGGGTCGTGCCACAACATCCGCCAAGAATATTGGCGAAACCGGACGCGGCGAACTCACCCAGCAAGGCACCGGTCTGCTCCGGCGCTTCATCGTATAATCCGAATTCATTGGGCAGGCCGGCATTCGGATAAACGCAAAGCGCTACATCGACAACCTTGGCCAGTTCGGCCACGTAAGCGCGCATTTCCTTGGCGCCAAGGCCGCAATTCAGCCCGAAAGAGAAGGGACGAACATGGTTGAGTGAATTCCAGAACGCTTCCGGCGTCTGACCGGACAGAATGCGGCCGGACATGTCGCTGATCGTTCCCGAAATCATCACCGGCATTTTGACGCCGCGTTCAGCACTGATCTCATCGATCGCAAACAATGCTGCCTTGGCATTGAGGGTATCGAAAATTGTTTCCACCAATACCAGATCTACTCCGCCGGCAATAAGGCCGCGCACTTCTTCTGCATAGGCTACCCGTAGTTCATCAAACGTGACGGCCCGAAAACCGGGATCATTCACATCGGGTGATATCGAAGCGGTCCGGTTGGTCGGGCCGAGCGCCCCGGCGACAAAGCGCGGGTTGCCATCTTCCTCTTCGGCCAGCCTAGCCGCTTCGCTCGCCAGCCGCGCGCCACTTTCGGCCAGTTCGAAAGCGAGCTCTTCCATGCCGTAATCCGCCTGGGCAATGGATGTCGCGGCAAACGTATTGGTTTCCGCGATATCCGCGCCGGCCCGAAAATACTCCAGATGCACATCACGCACGGCATCAGGCTGGGTCAGGTTCAACAGGTCATTGTTGCCCTGCAATTGCCGGGTCCAATCCTTGAACCTTTCACCTCGGAAATCTTCCTCGGAGAACTTGTAGCCCTGCAGCATGGTGCCCATGGCACCGTCCATGAGAACAACACGTTCTTTCATCAGATTTTCGAGTAGTGCGATTCGATCGCTACGCATGAAATGTCTCCGTCGACCTGCTGCGCGAAAGGGATTTGAGCTTACGTCCTCTGCGAGGGACCAAGTGTCTCAACGTGCCTCTGAGTGGATATAAAGATTTCTTTATATGATTAAACAGAGCGACGCAAGCGTGCCAGCCTCCTCTTTGCCGGTGTGGGGAGGCGGGGCGTTATCATTTCTCTAACCATGCCGACAGACCGCCCCCAATATTGGGTCGGATTCGGCTATTATTCTTATGACTTGAGTAGGGATAATATGCGGCAGACAATCGGCACGAGCAGCTTGAGAGCGGCAATGCGCAATGGCGTATTGGCGTTTTGTGTCCTTCCATTGCTGGCGGGCTGTGGTGCCATGTCCGGCGTCTCGGATTTCATCAATACGAAAACCAAATTCAGTTCCAGCAAATATGGGGTGTCCGCGTCCAAACGAGTGACCACATCAAAAAACGTTCCAAAAGGGGGCGGGCGCTATCAGGTCGGCAAGCCCTATAAGGTTGCTGGCAACTGGTACACGCCGAAAGAAGACCCGAACTATGATTCAACCGGCGCGGCGTCCTGGTATGGCCCGAATTTCCATGGTCGCCACACCGCCAATGGCGAGATCTTCGACCAGTTTGCGCTGACTGCCGCGCATCCGACGCTGCCGCTTCCATCCTATGTGCGCGTGACCAATCTCGAGAACAACCGTTCAATCATGGTGCGCGTCAATGATCGCGGGCCATTTGTCGGCAATCGCGAAATTGATCTGTCCCGGCGCGCTGCTGAAATGCTCGACTACACCAATAAGGGCACGGCGCGTGTGCGGGTCAAATATGTCGGGAAGGCACCGCTCGAGGGCGACGATACACGCATGCTGATGGCAAGCTACAACAAGCCAACGCAAATGGAGCGCAGCACACAACAGGATACGCGTATCGCCATGGTGGCAACACCAGAGCCACAACGCGACCAATTGGTGGCGTTTCCCGCTTCGTGGTCTGCAGAAAGGCCACGCGACAATGTGCTCGTTACCCCTCAGGGCTTCAACGTTGTCAACGCCACAGCCAGCACTGTGAGCAGTACCGGACTTGGTCCGTTATTTTACGCACCGGACAAGGCCGTAGATTCCAGCAAGGCAGCCGAACTGATCGACAGCGCCTTCGCCGCCACAGAGGCTATGGCCAATCGACCAAAAGCATTGAACGGCTGGCGCGAAAGCATTGACGATGATGCCCGCGCCATACGGTTTCAGCTGGGTGTTTTTGCTGACCCGATCAATGCCGGCAATGTCGAACAGGCATTTGCATTAATCGGCGCCGTAGATGCGGAGCAGATTGCCATTGGCGGCAAGCCTGCAACCGTCCTCACGCTGACCCACCTCAAGCCTGGCGCAACCCGGCAGGATGCCACGCAACGCGCCATGCAGCTTGGCCTTACGGACGCCATTCTGTATTAGTATCTGAAATACAGGAGAGCAGGCGCGCGCATCCCGCATTTTGAGGAAGCGTTGGCTCTGTGAATATTGTGGCAAATGATGACTAGATTTTTAGCGATACTGCTGGCGGCATGCGGCGTGCTTTGGACAGGCGCCGCCTTTGCACAGCTCGATTTTGATACCAAGGCACCGTTTGCCATTCTGATGGATTATGAATCGGGCACGGTTCTTTACCAGAAGAACGCCGACGAGAAGATGGAACCGGCCAGCATGGCCAAGCTGATGACCGTGGCGGTTGTCTTTGACATGCTTAAATCGGGCCGTTTGTCACTCGATGACGAATTTTTTATTTCCGAACACGCATGGCGTGACGGTGGTGCCTCGTCTGGCGGTTCCACCATGTTTGCCGAGCTGAACTCCAAAGTCCGTGTAGGTGATCTGGTTAAGTCCGTCATTATCCAGTCCGGCAATGACGCCAGCATCGCTTTGGCCGAAGGCATTGGTGGCACCGAAGAAACGTTCGCCCGCATCATGAACGAGAAGGCCGAGGAACTAGGTCTCACTCAATCCCATTTCACAAACGCCGCCGGACTGCCCGACCCGGACATGTATGTCAGCGCACGTGACCTTGCGAGCCTCGCGCGCTACATCATCTCTGAATTCCCCGAATTCTACGGCATATTTGCTGAACCGGAATTTGAATGGAATGGCATTACCCAGCAGAACCGCAATTCCCTTCTGGAAATGGGTATTGGCGTCGACGGGCTTAAAACAGGCCACACCGAGAGTGCCGGCTACGGCGAGGTCGTCTCCACGACCGAAGGCGGGCGTCGCCTGATCGCCGTGCTGCATGGTCTCAAGTCCATGCGCGAAAGGGCCGAAGAAGCACGTAAACTGGTGACCTGGGGGACGAGAAGTTTTGAACGGTTGCCCGCATTCAAGGATGGCGAAACAGTGGGCTACGCCAACGTTTATGGTGGCGAAACACCCAATGTTGCGCTAATCGGGCAGGGGGCAATTGACCTTTATATACCCAAAGGTTCACGCAAATGCCTTTCTGCCAGCATTTCCTACCAGGCGCCTATTCGCCCGCCGGTGGAAAAAGGCACAAAGCTTGCCGAATTGCAGGTCTTGTGCGATGGCCAGCTTATCCAGGCCGCGCCGCTTTATGCTGCCGAGTCGGTGGCCGAAGGCGACATTGTCCGACGCGCGTCCGATGCACTCAAAGAACTGGCCATTGGCTGGTTGTGACCAAACAGAGTTGATACCCCTCCCATGGCCGAAGCCAAATTACCAACAAACGCCCGCTTCCTGACTTTTGAAGGCGGCGAGGGCGTTGGCAAATCCACGCAGGTCAAGCGACTGCTTGCCAGATTGACCCGGCTCGGCATCGCGGCTGTGCGCACCCGCGAACCGGGGGGGACGCCGAAGGCAGAGGCTATCAGATCATTCATTTTGCAGGGCCGCTCGGAGGAATGGGGCCCAGGCGCTGAGGCTACATTGTTTGCCGCTGCACGCCTCGACCATGTGAACCAGTTGATCGCGCCCAATCTCGCCAGCGGACGTTGGGTCATTTGTGATCGTTTTCACGATTCAACCCGCGCCTATCAGGGCCTGACCGGGGGCGTCGATGACACCCTGATCGAAGCACTCGAAGACCTCGCACTGAATGGGCACAAACCCGACCTGACGATCATTCTCGATATGGATCCTGAAGAAGCTTTCAAACGGGTCGCCCAACGGGCGCTTGAAGATGGCATTCCTGCGGTGGCTGACCGGTTTGAAAAAGAAGACCTCGATTGGCATCGCAGTCTGCGCAAGGGGTTTCTTGAGATTGCCGAAAGAAACCCGGACAGGTGCGTCGTTATCTCGGCAGATCAGCCGGAAAGTGAGCTCGCCAAGGCAATCTGGTCTGCTGTAACACAAAAGTTTCCCGAACTGATCCGCGAGGCGACCGCGTGAGCGCAAACGACCCGCAACGCGAACCAGATCAGCTTCAGGGCATCCTTCTGCCGGAGCAGGCTCCCGAACTCATCGGCCACAAAGCCGCTTTTGATACGCTGGTTGAACAAAACCGGACGGGTTACCTGCCAGGGGCTATCCTGCTGCACGGGCCGCGCGGCATAGGCAAGGCAAGCCTGGCCTTTACCCTCGCCAAGCACATATTGAGCGAGACCGGCGACGAGCCGGCGGAACGGGTCGCTGAGCAGATCGCCGCCGGTGTACATCCGAATATATTCACGCTCAGGCGCCGGCCTCGCGATTCCAGCAGCTTTTATGCGGCAATCCGGGTTGAAGACGTGCGTGACGTGCAGTTGCGCATGCGCCAGACGAGAGGGCGCGCCGGTTATCGCATCTGCGTGGTCGACAGTATTGACGACTGCAACCAGAATTCAGCCAATGCGCTGCTGAAAATTCTCGAAGAGCCACCTGCTGAAACACTGTTCTTGCTGGTGTCGCATCGGCCGGGCGCGCTCTTGCCAACCATCCGATCCCGCTGCCATGCCTATGCTTTGCGCGGCCTGACCGCCAGCGATGTCGAACGCATCATCATGAACCAGATGCCGGATACGGAAAATGACGTACTGCATCGGGCTGTCGATCTGGCAGAAGGGCGGCCACAGCGTGCATTCGAAGCACTGATGATTGAGGGCCTTCAAACCCTCGATACGCTGCAGCGCTGGTTGAGCGCGCCCGGAACCCAACCTGCGGGCGTATACCTGCAGCTGGCCGATGCCATAGCCAAAGCCGGCGGCGCGGAAGCCGCTTTCGCCCGCGAAATGCTGATTGGCTGGATGGCCAATGAAGCGCGGGCCGCCGCAACGGCCGGGCCAGGTGCCCGCAATCGTCTTGCCTCTGCAACTGACCTGTGGGACAAGGCACACGCTGTGTTTGCCGATGCCGATGCCTACAATCTCGATGCACGGCAGACACTGGTTTCCATTTTTGATGCGCTGAGGCAGCATGCACGCCTGCATATGCACCTCGCGCCCGACGGGCAGTCATGAGCAAAGAAAAATTCTATATCACCACGCCGATCTTTTACCCCAACGGTGTCCCGCATATCGGCCACGCCTATACAGCGCTGGCCAGCGACACGATTGCCCGCTTTCACCGTCTCGATGGCAAGGACGTGTTCTTTCTGACCGGCACGGACGAGCATGGGCTCAAAATGCAACAAACGGCGGAGAAAGAGGGCATCACCGCGCTCGAACTTGCCACGCGAAACGCCAATGTTTTCCGAGACTTGTGGTCAGCCTTGAACATTTCGTTTGATGATTTCATCCGCACCACCGAGCCGCGCCATCACCGTGCTTCTGAAGCCATCTGGAAGCGGATGGAAGAGAAGGGCGATATCTATCTCGACACCTATGCGGGTTGGTATTCGGTACGTCAGGAAGCTTTTTTTGACGAGAAGGAAATCACGCTCGGCGATGACGGCGTACGGCGTGAGCCGCTCGGATCGCCCGTGGAATGGGTTGAGGAAGAAAGCTATTTCTTCCGGCTTTCGGCCTATGGCGACAAGCTGTTGGCGCATTTTGATGCACATCCCGATTTCATCATGCCGCCGGAACGCCGCAACGAAGTCGCCAGCTTCGTTAAATCCGGCCTGAAAGACATCTCGATTTCGCGCACCACATTCGATTGGGGCGTGAAGGTGCCGGGCAATGAAAAGCACGTGATGTATGTCTGGGTCGATGCGTTGACCAATTACCTCACAGCAACCGGATTTCCAGAGCAAAATACCCCGCGTAGTGGCTTCTGGCCCTGCAATCTGCACATGATCGGCAAGGACATCGTGCGGTTCCATGCCGTCTATTGGCCCGCCTTTTTGCTTTCCGCCGGCATTGAACTGCCCAAGCGCGTCTTTGCTCACGGTTTCCTGTTCAATCGCGGCGAGAAAATGTCCAAGTCGGTCGGCAATGTGGTCGATCCCTTCGCGATGGCTGAAGACTATGGCGTTGACGCCATGCGCTATTATTTTCTGCGCGAAGTCTCGTTCGGTCAGGACGGCTCCTATAGCCATGAAGCCATCGTCAATCGTATCAATGCCGATCTGGCGAACGATCTGGGAAATCTGGCGCAACGATCCCTGTCTATGGTCGCCAAACATTGTGGGGCCCAGGTGCCAACACCTGGCGCGCTGTCGACGGAAGACAAAGCAATCCTCGATGCAGCAGATGCGTTGCTGGAACAGGCGCGCAGCGCCGTCAATCAACAGGCTTTGCACCAGATGCTGGCCTCTGTCTGGCAGGTCGTCGCTGACACCAACCGCTATTTCGCCGCGCAGGAACCCTGGGCGTTGCGCAAGAACGATCCTGCACGCATGGAGACGGTACTCTACGTCACGGCCGAAATTATCCGGCAGGTCGGCATTCTCGCCCAGCCAGTGATGCCCGAATCCGCCGGCAAGTTGCTGAACCTGCTGAGTGTAGAATCCGACAGGCGCAATTTCGCAGATCTGGGGGAACCCGGCCGTTTGACCCCGGGTGTTGCATTGCCGGCACCTGAAGGCGTATTCCCGCGCTATGTGGAGAAAGAAGCCCCCGAGGCCACTGCCTGATGTTGATTGATAGTCACTGCCATCTCGATTTCGACGCACTGTCGGCTGATCTCGACGGCGTGATAGCCCGTATGGGCAACGCCGGTGTCTCTGGCTGCGTGACCATTTCGACCCGGGTAGAGAAGTTCGAAAAACTAAAAGCAATTTCAGAGGCTTACGACAATATATGGTGTTCCATCGGCACCCATCCGCATAATGCCGACGAAGAACTGCATATCCACACCGAAGACCTGCTACGGCTGGCCGAACACCCCAAATGCGTCGCCATTGGCGAGGCCGGGCTCGACTATCACTATGACAATGCCCCGCGCGATGCGCAGGAAACCGGGTTTCGCCGCCATATCGCCGCCGCCCGCATTTCCGGCCTGCCGCTGGTCATTCATAGCCGCTCTGCAGATGAAGACATGATTGCGATCCTTGAGGAAGAGACAGGGAAGGGGGCTTTCCCCTTTGTTTTGCATTGCTTTTCCTCAGGCGCCGAACTGGCCCGGCGTGGCTTGGCACTGGGCGGCTACGTGTCCTTCTCAGGTATCGTCACGTTCAAAAATGCCGCTGAAATACAGGAAGTGGCCCAATTTGTTCCCGCAGACCGCATATTGGTGGAAACCGACGCGCCATATCTCGCGCCAATTCCGCATCGCGGCCAATCGAACGAACCGGCATTCGTGCGCCATACCGCTGAAAAGCTCGCAGAATTACGTGGCGTCGACCTCGAGACATTGGCGGATCAGACGACAGGCAATTTTGGTCGACTGTTCGCTAAAACCGGGATTCGTTGACCTATGGCGGATCCAGCACAGCAAATCACAGCAACGATACTGGGCTGCGGCTCGTCTGGCGGCGTGCCAAGGGTGGGCAATATATGGGGTGATTGTGACCCGGCCAATCCACGCAACCGTCGCCGTCGCTGCTCGCTATTGCTGACCGGCACGCGGGATGACCGCGCAGCGCCAACACAGATCATCATCGACACAGGTTGTGATCTGCGCGAGCAATTGCTGGACGCCAATGTCACTCAGCTCGATGCGGTATTATACACGCATGAACATGCCGACCATACGCACGGCATTGACGACTTGCGCGTGCTGGCGCTGAACAACCGCAAACGCGTTGACGTGTATTTTTCGAAGGCGACCGGCCAACGATTGCGCGAAGCGTTCGGCTATTGCTTCACAGCACCGCCAGGCAGTCCTTATCCGCCAATCCTGAATGCGCATGAATTTGAGGCTGGCGAAGAAATCGAGATCGACGGGCCGGGCGGTTCGATACGTATTTCCGCCTTCGCCCAGGAACACGGCAACATCATTTCGCTTGGCTTCCGCATCGCCAATTTTGCCTATTCCTGCGACCTCAGCGGCTTGCCGCAATCGTCCTTGAGTGCCGTTTCTGACCTCGATGTCTGGGTTCTGGACGCATTGCGGCCATTGCCGCATCCAAGTCATTTGAGCTTGCCGGAATCACTGGCGTTGGTGGAACGTCTGAAACCGCGCCAGACCGTGCTGACCAATATGCATATCGATATGGACTACGCCCATGTTGATGCGACAACGCCAGCCCATGTGTCGCCAGCTTATGATGGCATGGTGATCGACGTGACCGCCGGCAAGGTGCTGTCGCGTTAGCCATCGCGCACCTTACCTCTCCGCAGGCATCGGCTTGACATCGCATAATCTGAAGAACATCATTTTGAACGGTTTGTGCGACCGGCTGCTTGCACCCTGGCGGGATGGTGAATGCACAATTTTGGACCGGTTTGATCTTTTTTAATCGGGCAAGTCTTCAGTAACGCAAGCGCTGACAACATAATGCCCGCATCAAAAGGATTGAACCATGTACAATTTCATGGATGCGAAGCTTGTGGCCAAGCTACTTCGGCAAGCTTTGGCTGATCGGCATATCGAAATCTCTCATAGTGATAGTCTGGAGCTTATCGCCAGACAGTTTGGTGTGCCGGAATGGAATATTCTCAGCGCAAAGATCGAGGAAGCGGCAGCTGTCTCACAACTCAGATTACCTGATGACTGGATGAAGACAGGCAGCAGCCCGAACCTTTTTGATGTGGGCTTGGATCCTGACCTAAAATCCACAGTGCTTATAAAATCAAGGGCGGCCCTATCGCGGGAAATCGCTGGAAATGATTTCTGTACATTGATGCAGAGTGTCCATGCGGCGCCTTTTCTCGGCAAACGTTTGCGCCTGGAAGCCGAGTTGCGCACCGAGAATGTCGAAACGGGTGCTACCTTATGGTTCAGGGTAGATGGTCCAAGAGGGACGTTGCAATTTGACAATCTTGAGCTGCGTCGTCCTGACGGACCGCTCATCGGCACAAAGCCATGGACCAAACGGCATGTGGTTTTCGAAATTTCCGATGATTCAGTCAGCCTTCACTACGGGTTCTTTCTAAAAGGCTCAGGGGCCTGTTGGGCAAGAAACTTCAAACTTGAAGAAGTTGATATAAGTGTACCTGTCAGTGGCAAGGGGCCGATACTTCCAAGGCCCGCCAACCTTGATTTTGGCAGCGCCCAAACAAGCTAAGCCAAAGGTTTGAAGGCGACGACATTACTGTCGTCGCCTATTTAAAAGTTCCATAATATATATTATGCGAATAACTGGTATGGATGGCAGATGGTGGTGTTTTAGTCTGCCGCCGAACACACATGCACAGGACGGCAGCGCGTCGGAGTGCCGAACAGCTACGTGTCCGGCACTCTTCCCTTACCCTGCACACGAGAGCGCCATGCGCTACACTTGGCGAGAATGATTCTCAGAGCAGTGAGCCAGCCCCATGCAGCCATCCCGTGACCTAAGCCGTCTTGTTGAAATCATGGAGGCCTTGCGCGATCCGGTTTCGGGTTGTCCATGGGATATCGAACAGGATTTCGCGTCCATCCGGCATTACACGATTGAAGAAGCCTATGAAGTGGCGGACGCCATCGAACGCCAGGATTTCGACGATCTGCGCGTCGAGCTCGGCGACTTGTTGTTGCAACCGGTCTATCACGCGCAGATGGCGCGCGAACGCGGTCTGTTCGATATAGGCGACGTCATTCTCGCCATCACGGAAAAGCTGATCCGGCGACATCCGCACGTATTCGGCGAACAATCGGCCAATGATGCCGGCGGCGCCAAGGGCCGCTGGGAGGACGCCAAGGCAGAAGAACGCGCGGAAAAGGCCGAGAAATCGGGAAATACCCAACCTTCTGTGCTCGATGACGTGCCCCGCCCCTTGCCGGCGCTTGTCCGTGCAGAGAAACTCTCAAAACGCGCGGCAAAGGTTGGCTTTGACTGGCCTGACTGGCGACAGGTCATGGACAAATGCCAAGAAGAACTGGCGGAAGTCTCCGAAGCCGTCGACCAGGACGACAAGGCCGCCATGACGGAGGAAATCGGCGACCTGCTGTTTTCGGTCGCTAATCTGGCCCGGCATATCGGCGTAGACCCTGAGGCGGCATTACGCGACGCCAATCTCAAGTTTACCCGCAGGTTTACGTATGTCGAACAGCGTTGCACCGAAGACAATACCCCCATCGGGGATGCAGGGTTGTGCCAGTTGGAAACCTATTGGAATGAAATCCGTGCTGCCGACAAATCAGGCAATATCTGAGGGTTGCAAGCGTTTGCCGAACCGGGTCTGGAACGCTGCATAGAAGCGCGGCTGCACCCGCACCGAATATTCGGTCCCCTCATCATCGGGTTCCGCCCGCCCGATTACCTCACCATGGGCATAGATCCAGCCGATATCATCACCATTTTCATGCGGCACCATGATACGGAAAACGCGACTACCGAGTGCAAGACACTCCTCCACCGCGGCGAACAAATCACCAATCCCCTCGCCGCTTAGCGCCGAAACCGCAACCTGGGCCTGAACCCGCCCCGCCGGTGTCACATTCTCAAGCGCGGGGATATTACCATCCTCGTCGCGTGCCAGCTGATCAATCTTGTTCCATACCTCGATAATCGGCACAGTTTCCGAACTGATGCCAAGATCCGCCAAAACGCCCAACACATCGGAGGCTTGCGCCACGTGATCAGGATTGGCGACATCGCGCACATGCAGGATGATATCTGCCTGGGTGACTTCTTCTAGGGTCGCGCGGAAAGCGGCCACCAGGTCGGTTGGCAGATCGGCAACAAACCCCACCGTGTCAGAGGCCATGATATCCCGGCCATGCGGCAGATGGGCACGGCGCACCGTAGTGTCGAGTGTGGCAAACAGCAAATCCTGCGCCATCACCTCAGCCCCGGTAATCCGGTTAAACAGGCTCGATTTGCCCGAATTGGTATAACCGACAAGCGCCACCACAGGGTAAGGCACCGCATCGCGCGGCTTGCGTTGCAGGCCGCGGGTGCGCACGACTTTCTCAAGCCGTTTCTCCAAGAGCGTGATCCGATCTTGGATTTGCCGCCGGTCGCTTTCGATCTGCGTTTCACCGGGACCACCGAGAAACCCGCCGCCGCCGCGCTGGCGCTCCAGATGAGTCCACGACCGCACGAGCCGCCCTTTTTGATAATTCAGGTGCGCCAGTTCCACTTGCAACACGCCCTCGCGGGTTGCAGCGCGTTCGCCAAAAATCTCAAGAATCAACGCAGTCCGGTCCAGCACCTTCGCGCCGGTTTGCCGTTCAAGGTTGCGCTGCTGGATTGGTGACAACGGTGCATCGACCAGCACGAGTTCGATGTCCTGCTGCTTCACCCGCTCTGCAAGTGTCTCGACATAACCACCGCCAAGATATGTGGCCGGTCGCACTTCACGCAATCGCACGGTATCCGAGATGACAATATTGAGCCGAATTGCACGCGCAAGGCCCTCGAACTCGCTTCTGCGGGCATCGAGCGTACGCTGGTTGAGCTTCAGATGAAGGTCCGGACACACCAAGGCGCACCGCGTTTGCTTGCGGCGGTTGTCCACAAAGCGCGGTGGACCTCCGCGAGACGAATCCGCCTCCGGAGCTTCCATAGAATCGGCCTTACGACGTTGTGTCGTTGTCGCCTCCACCCTGTTCCGGATCAAACAATTGAATCGGCGCGCCAGGCATTATCGTAGAAATCGCGTGCTTATATACCAGTTGGGACTGGGAATCGCGACGCAGCAACAAACAAAAATTATCGAACCACGTAATAACGCCCTGAAGTTTTACACCATTCACGAGAAAAATCGTCAACGGAACCCTCTGTTTGCGTACGTGATTCAGGAAAGAATCCTGTAAATTCTGTGCCTTCTCATTGGGCATGTTTTTGGCCTCTCAGGTAGCTGACTGCCAAGTTTTCACCGCCTCAAAAGCATTTTGCCGCCCTGAGTGGGATTCAACCAGCGTGTGCCCCCTTGTAAATATTTTGATTACAACAAACAATACTATGGCATACATCAACAATCCTGCATACCAGTCAAGCCCAACCACCCCCAGTGTCGTGGGTAACATCCGCTTTGTGAATGTCTGGAAATGACCGCAGGAGCCCGCCGGCCAACCGTCAGTCGTGTTTCTGTGTCAAAAGAAGTCCAGACTGACCCGGAACATCTGCTCCACCTGCCGCACTTGCGCCGCAAGTGCCATCACGACCACAAAGTCCCCCGCTTCAATGCGCACATTTCCATGAGGCATGATCACCTCATCGCCGCGCATAATCGCGCCGATGCGAATCCCCGGACCGATATTGAACTCGCGCAAGGGTTTGCCTACCAAAGTAGAGGTATCAAGCGCTTCTGCCTCGATTAACTCCGCCGCCCCGTCAAACAGCGAATAGACCCCCCTCACCCGGCCACGGCGCACATGGCGCAGGACTTTTGAAACCGTGACTGTCCGCGGGTTGATAAAGGCGTCAACACCCAGGCGCCTTGCAAAGCGCGGGTATTGCGGCTGGTTGACCAGCGCAAAATTGGCTTTGCAGCCCAATTCGCTTGCGAGCACCGACGAGAGAATATTTGTCTCATCATCATTGGTCAGCCCGAGATACATCTGAGCGTCCCGAATATCGACTTCGCGCAAAATATCTTCCTGCAGCGCATCACCGAATACGGTAATTGAACGCTTCAGGCTTTCTGCCGCAATTTGCGCAATATGCCGGTTGTTTTCGACGAGCCGGACATTGATCCCCTCCCCGCTTTCCTCAAGCTTGCGGGCCACATAGCGCCCGATATTGCCCGCGCCGCCAATGACCACACGTGAGGGCGGCTGCTCATCGCGGCCGAACAGCCCGAGAACACGGGAAACCTGGTCTTTTGCCACAGCAACCAGCGCCTGGTCCCCGGCAATCAGGCTTTCGCGGGAACTCATCACATGCATTTGCCCGTTACGGCGCACCCCCATTACGGTCGCCTGAAGGTTGGGGAACAAATCGGTAAGGTGCCGGAGCGGTGTATTGATGACCGCGCAGTCTTCACGCACATCAACCGCGATTACCATCACCTTGTCATCTTCAAAGGAGACGATTTCCGAGGCACCCGGATAGGCCATGCGCTTCAGGATTAGATCGCCGACTTCAATCTCCGGCGAAATAATCACATCGATCGGCAAATGGTCGCGTGCGAACAGGTTGGCCCATTCCGGGCTGAGATAAGTTTGCGAGCGAATCCGCGCAATGCGTGTGGGCACCTCGAAAATCGAATGCGCCACCTGACAGGCAGTCATATTGACTTCGTCCACCTGGGTAACCGCAATCAACATGTCAGCATCCTTCGCCCCGGCCTGCGCCAGTACATCGGGGTGCGAACCATGGCCATGCACACCGCGCGCATCCAGTGTATCGCGGACGCGCTGCACCAGATCGGCATTGCTGTCGATGACGGTGACTTCGATACCCTCGATCGAGAGTTTTTCGGCAATACCGTAGCCAACCTGGCCGGCGCCGCTAATAATAACTCGCATGGGATCCTCTGCGCTGGACGTTCGGTGGGCTGATTAGCACGCCATCATAGCCCGAGCGACTTGATTTTACGATGCAATGCGCTGCGTTCCATGCCCACAAATTCAGCGGTCTTGGAAATATTCCCGCCAAAACGCTCAATCTGCGCCAAAAGATATTGTTTTTCAAATACTTCACGCGCCTCACGCAAGGGCAAACTCATCAAATGCGCCGAGGCATCTGTATCTCCAATCGTCGGCAGAACCTCGCCAATATCAGGCGGCAGCATCGCTGCGGTAATGACCCCGTTTTCGGGTGACTGGTCCTTCATGAGGATCAACAAGCGCTCGATGGAATTGCGCAACTGCCGGGCATTTCCCGGCCAATCCTGCGCCTGCAGAACGGCAAGTGCATCGTCACCGATGACCAGCCGCTGCAAATTGTGCATTCGGCATATCTGCTCAACAAAAATGTCGACCAGCAGCGGTACGTCTTCGCGGCGCTCTTTCAGCGGTGTCAGCTGAATCGGCACGACTGACAATCGATGAAACAGGTCTGAACGGAACTGACCGGCCTCGATCAAGCCGCCAATGTTCTGGGAACTGGAGGTGACGATACGCACGTCGATAGGCACAGATACCTGCCCCCCAACCCGGTTGAATGTATTCTCCACCAGCGTGCGCAACAACAACGATTGCGCAGCCGGGGGCAAGGCGGCAACCTCTGACAGATAAAGCGTGCCCCCGTGGGCACGTTCAAGAGCGCCAATCTCGGTCTGCAGCAACCCTGATTTGTCCTGGCTTTCACGCCCGAACAATACCACCGGCACTTCATCCGGATCATAAAGAGAGGCGTTGATTTCAACGAACGAGGCACCCGAGCGCAAGCTGCGCTTGTGCAGCATGCGGGCACAAAGTCCCTTGCCTGTTCCCGACGCCCCGGAAATGAATATACGCGAATTGGTGGGGCCAGATTTGTCAATCAACCCCCTGATATGCCCCATGCTTGCGGAGACACCCACAAGCTCATTACCAGAACTAGCCGAGCGAACGCGCAATTCCTCATTTTCACTCTTCAGACGGCTGGCCTCCATGGCGCGCTGTGTGATCAGCAGCAACCGGTCAATTTTGAACGGCTTCTCGATATAATCATAAGCGCCGCGTTTAATGGCAGATACCGCAGTTTCCAGATTGCCGTGCCCGGAAATCATGACAACCGGTAGGTCCGGATGCTGCCGTTGAAACTCGTCCAGCAGTTGCAGTCCGTCGAGCCGGGACCCTTGCATCCAGATGTCCAGAAACACCAGATTGGGACGCCGCCGCATGATTTCCTCAAGTCCGGAATCAGCGTCATGGGCCTGACGGGTTTCATACCCCTCATCCTCCAGAATGCCCGCAATCAGTTCCCGGATGTCGTTCTCATCATCAATAATCAGAATATCAAATGCCATTATTTATCCATGACAGCGCCAATACGCTGCCCCTCTCTCCCGACTTCTTCCGCACGGGTTTTTTCCAGCGCCTGACCATCGTGATCAAGCTCCCGGATGTTGAGTGGTAATTTTATACTGAAACAAGCACCAACCCGACCGGACGTGTCCGGATCGGCATCCACCAGTTCTACGCTCCCGCCATGCTGCTCTATAATTTTGGCAACAATGGCAAGGCCAAGGCCCGTGCCCTTGTCTCGGGTCGTCATATAAGGCTCCAGCAAACGCTGGCGATTTTCCTTGGGCCAGCCTTTGCCATTGTCGCAAACCCTGATGTGCACCATCGGGCCTTCCAGCGTGGCGGAAACCACAATTTTGGGATCTGCAATCTCGCCTAAACCAACAGCTTCAATGGATTCAACCGAGTTTTTAATCAAATTTGTCAAGCCTTGAGAGATCAGCCTGTCGTCGAAATCCGCAATAATGGCCTCATGTGGCAAATCAGCCTGAACCGTGATCTCCGGTTGCCGCACACTTTCCAGAAATACGGCCTGACGTATCGTGTCTGACAGGTCTCCTTGGGCCAATGCCGCAGTCGGCATGCGTGCGAAGGAGGAGAACTCATCCACCATGCGGCCGATATCCCCCACTTGCCGCACAATGGTGGAGATGCATTTATCAAATACATCAAAATCATCGACCAGTTTGTCGGCGTATCGCCGCCGTAGGCGCTCAGCGGAAAGCTGGATGGGCGTGAGCGGATTTTTGATCTCGTGGGCAATTCTGCGCGCCACGTCGGCCCAGGCGCTGGTGCGTTGGGCCGCCATCAGGTCGGTCATATCGTCGAGCGTGATGACGAAACCCTTTGATTCCGTCATGGTACCCTCACGGGTCAAGCGCACCTGATAGGTTCTGGCCGTAGCCTCATTGCCGATCTGGATCTGGTCATGCATCTGACCCCGGCGAGACGAGCGCGCGCGCTCCACGATCGATGCGAGTTGCGGCACGACCTCGGCCAGATCCTCACCGACCAACTCGACCTCCATTTTGCCGAAAACATTACAGGCTGTCGCGTTGACGAGCGTTACCGCGCCATAAGGGTCCAATCCCACGATCCCTGCGGAAACGCCTTCCACAACCGCCTCGGTAAACTGGCGGCGCTTTTCATTGGTTTCGTTCGCCAGCATCAATGCCTCGCGCTGACTGCCAAGCTGCCGGGTCATCCGGTTAAAGCCGGAAGCCAGGTCATGAAGATCACCCTCGCGCTCCTCGATGGGGACGCGCACGTTGAGGTCACCTTGCGACACCCGGTTTGACGCGACCATGAGATTTCGGATAGGCGCGACAAACCTGTTGGCAAAGGCGATGCCGATCCATAGCGCTGCAAGCAACAGCACGAGCGCCAGACCGACATACATGATCGTGAAGGTGATCTGGAACACCAGACGGTTGGACGCGTATTGCCTGTATTCAGTGATATTCTCATCCGTCAGACGCATATATTCCAGAACTTCCGGATCGACAGGACGCGCCACGAACAGAAACGTGTCCTCATACCCACGCAATTTCACCACCGCACCCACGAGATTAGTCGATCCTGGCGCAATCAATGTCGGCACGCCTTCCTCGACATCCGTCATGATTGAAGCAGGCATTGTGGGCGGCGCACCAGGCACATTGATTTGCGCCCGCATAAGGGTGTCGGTATCACGGGAAATCAGCGAGGTGAACGGGAGAGACCGGGTGACCGCAAGCGCTGTCAAAATGCGCTGATACCGGTCCCGGTCGGTCTCAAAGGTTGCGCGTGCAGCTTCCAATTCGGTTGCCACCCAAATGATATCGTCCCTGAGAACCTGTGAGTGTTCGAGCATATAGGACCGCGCAACCAGCCGCGAGCTTTCCACCATGGTGCGCGTGCGCTCTGAAAACCATTGGTCCAATCCCTGATTGAGCGCCACGGTCGCAACAATCGCCACAACAAAGGCAGGTGCCGTTGCCATCAGGGTGAACATGGTGACCATGCGCACCTGCAACCGGGCACCCGCCTGTCGCTCAATCCGGGCCCGCGCCAGAAGCGTCACCTCGGTGAGCACCAGAGCCACGACAAGCAGAACCAGCAGGCCGTTGACCACCCAGATAGCGGTCCAAAGCTCGGGTGCCGGCTCGATATCTGTCGCGCCCGTCAGAATAAGGAAGGATCCTGACGCGACCAGTACGGAGGCAAACACAACGATAAAGCCGAAATAGCGGATCAGATGGCTGCCACGCGCCTGCGCGCGCTGGAAGGCAACTGGACCATCCCCTGCGCCATTTCCCGCCGTTGGCGTGGCTTCGGTCTGTTTTGTCGTGTCTTGCATGTCACACTTCGCGCTGGCGGCTGCCCTGCCCAGGCACATTCGTGCTGAAACTGGCCTAATTACGGCGATTGATCAAGGATGTTGTTGCCAAAATGTGACAGTAGCGCGGAGCGAGCCCCGCACATATGGAAGAAAACACAGTGGACGGGCACTTACGAACGACGGGATTGTTTAACGATTTCAATCCCGTGGTGGCGTATCTTCTTGCGAAGGGTATTGCGGTTCAACCCCAAAAGGTCGGCGGCCCGGATCTGGTTGCCGCCACATGCATTGAGCGTCATGGCAATCAGGGGAGCCTCCACCTTGTCGAGAACGCGTTGGTAAAGCCCCGAGGGTGGCAGGTTCGGTTCGCTCTCCGCCAGCAATTGCGCCACATGGGATTCTACGGCAGTCGACACATCTGCCGGCCCACTGTTTCCATTGCCCGCCGGACGGTCCGAAAGATTGAGTTCGTGGTGCACAATTTCGGCAGAAATGGTTTCGTCGGTATAGAGTGCGGAAAGACGCATCACCAGATTTTCAAGTTCGCGCACGTTTCCCGGCCAGCTGTATTGCTGCAGCAGTTTGACGGCCTCAGGGGTCAAGACCTTGGCCTGTTCGCCGTCTCGCTGGGCCGCGCGTAGAAAATGGGAAATGAGGTCGGCAATATCGTCGCCACGCTCCCGCAAGGGCGGCAAGCGCAGCGGCACGACATTGAGGCGGTAGTAAAGATCTTCGCGAAACAGGCCCTGCCTGATCATCTGGCTCAAGTCGCGGTGCGTGGCAGCAACGATGCGTACATTGGTTTTGATCGCCGTGCGACCCCCAACCATCGTGTACTCCCCTTCCTGTAGAACGCGCAAAAGACGCGTTTGGGCATCCATCGGCATGTCGCCGATTTCATCGAGAAAAAGCGTGCCGCCCTCTGCCTGCTCGAAACGACCGGAAGAACGAGCAGTGGCACCGGTGAATGCCCCCTTCTCATGCCCGAACAGTTCCGCCTCGATAAGATCGCGTGGAATGGCAGCCATATTGATCGCAACAAAAGGCCCGTTCCGGCGCTTACCAAAATCATGCAAGGCGCGGGCGACCAATTCCTTGCCTGTGCCGCTTTCGCCCGAAACCATGACCGTAAGATCAGTCTGCATCAATCGCGCCAGCGCCCGATAAATGTCCTGCATTGCAGCCGACCGGCCAACAAGTGGCATGCTCTCTGCGCCATCTTCGACATTTCGTTCAGCACGGGTGGTTTTTTTAATTTCCGCCAAGGCACGCGAGACCACAGCCAGAACTTCGCCAATGTCAAAAGGCTTTGGCAGATATTCATAAGCCCCCGCTTCCGAAGCACGGATGGCGGTCATGAAGGTATTTTGAGCACTCATCACGATAATCGGCAGGTCAGGCCGCAACTTCTTGATCTTGGGCATGAGTTCAAACGCATTGCCGTCCGGCAATGCCACGTCGGTAATCAGCAACTCCCCTTCCCCGCGTGACACCCAGTTCCACATGGTCGACAGATTACCCGTAGGCCGGACTTCATAGCCGGCGCGGGTCAATGCCTGGTTCAGCACCATGCGAATGGCCGCATCATCGTCGGCGAGAAGGATGGTTTGTCCGCTCATGATTCAGCACTCACTTTTATTTTGGCTTCACTCGCCCGTCCGGCGACCGGCAGGAGAATACGAAAGCGGGTTCTTCCCGGTCGGCTGTCACAATCGATCACCCCACCATGGTCCCCGATTATCTTCGCAACAAGCGCTAGACCAAGACCAGAACCATTTGATTTCGTTGTTACAAATGGGTCGAACAGGAATGGCAGAATATCGGACGGCACGCCGGGACCATTGTCTTCAATGATGATTTCCAGCGGCAAGGAAATGCGTTCCCTGACGCCCGGAACACTGATGCGGATACCGGGGCGGAATGCGGTCGAGAGACGGATTTCCGGATTTTGGGTACGTTCTAGAGCTTCGGCAGCGTTCTTGACCAGATTGAGAAACACCTGAATCAACTGATCCCGGTTGCCAAACACGGGCGGCAAGGAAGGATCGTAATCCTCGGAAAACGTCACTCCACGCGCCACACCATTGCTGGCGAGCAATTTGACCCGATCCAGCACCACGTGAATATTGATCGACTCCCGTTCCAGCGGGCGCTCATCCCCAAAAATCTCCACCCGATCCAGCAACGCGACGATCCTGTCCGTCTCGTCGCGGATCAAACGTGCCAAAGGCATGTCATCTTCGGAAATAGACTGTTCTAGCAATTGCGCAGCCCCGCGAATGCCCGACAACGGGTTCTTGATCTCGTGGGCCAGCATGGCGGCAAGCCCGGTCACCGAGCGCGCAGCGCCACGCGACACCAATTGCCGGTCAATCTTGTCGGCCATGGTGCGTTCCTGAAACAGCAACGCGACCTGGCCGTCATACTCGGAAATCGGACTGGCATAGACATCGATAATACGCTCTTCCACCCGTTCGTCGCCGAAGCGGGAGGAACCAACCCACATCCGGTACTCGGTCATGGGGGCCTTGCGCGCATTGACCTGATCAACAAGCCCCAGAATGGGCGAACCGAAGGCAATCAGATCATCCAGCCTCTGCCGCGTCAAAACGGAAGACGACACGCCGAAAAAAGCCTCAGCTGCGTAATTGGCAAGTAAAATCCGGTTACCCGGCTCACACACAATTACCGGCTGCGGCAGGGATTGCAGAATGGCGTTGCGGATTTCCGGTTTCGAATCCGTCATGCGGCCACCTTGATGTTGTCGGTGAAAATATCAGTGATCATGGCGATGACACTTGCAGGATCGCCTTCCGTCACCAGTTGGCGCCGAACCTGAGGATCCACCTGCATACCGGCTGCATCGAAATACCAGCCCAGATGTTTCCGTGCGACGCGCACACCAATCGAGACACCATATTCGTCAAGGATGGCATCGTAATGCGCGAGAACAAGTTGCAGCAGATCATCTCCGGTCGGCGTTGCCGGAATGGCTTCACCATTCAGTGCAGCACCAATCTGGCCGACAAGCCAGGGCTGCCCTTGCGCACCGCGTCCCAGCATCACGCCTTGCGCGCCGGACTGGGCCAAAGCGTCAATGGCAGACGACAAGTCGGTAATATCGCCGTTGACGATGACTGGCACACCCACCGCTTCAACAACTGGGCGTACCAAAGCCCAACGGGCGTGCCCCTTGTAAAATTGCTGACGGGTACGGCCGTGCACAGTGATCATTTGCACCCCCGCATTGACTGCCAGCCTGGCAATGTCCGGCGCATTCAGGCTGTCATCGTCCCAACCCAGACGCATTTTCACAGTCACGGGCACAGGTGACACCGCAACAACCGCTTCAATCAGCCGTAACGCCTGATCCGGCACGCGCATAAGGGCGGAGCCGGCATAGCCATTGGTCACCTTTTTTGACGGGCACCCGAAATTGATATCGATGATTTCGGCCCCCGCATCCGCAGCCATCTGTGCTCCCAATTGCAGCCAACGGGCTTCACAACCGGCCAATTGCACCACATGCGGCAAATGCCCCGATTTGTTGAGGCGGCGTTTCATGTCGGCCTGCCCGGCCCCCAGTGATGCACTGGCGATCATTTCGGACACGACAAGCCCGGCACCAAAACGCGCAGCAACCGCGCGAAACGCGCTGTCGGTTATGCCCGCCATCGGCGCGAGCAAGGCTCTGTTGGAAAGCTTGAGCTTGCCGATGCTCAAATCGCAGGCAGACGCGGTCACAATTGCCTCGTAAACAATCACTTTGTAAATTCTGCCCGCACAATAATCAAAAGCCAGCCCAATGCAATGGCAGTTTGCGCATCGATGAGGCACCGGCAGCTTGTGTTTTCCTTGCCCCTTGCGCGCCACCCGGATAGACCAAATATAAAGCTCTTCCAGCGCAGAGGCACAGTTTGAAAAAAGTCGCCGTCATCATTGTTGCTGCAGGCCGTGGCCGCCGCGCAGGCCCCGACAAAAACGGATTACCCAAACAATACCAGCAGGTCCGCAATGTCCCTTTGCTGGCACGCACGATAAGGCAGTTTCTTGCAACCGAAAGCGTCTCTATCGTGCTGCCTGTCATTCATGTGGATGACCAAACGCTTTATGCAGGCATGCAGCTTGTGCACAAACGCCTGCTACCACCGGCATTCGGCGACGCGACCCGGCAACTCTCAGTATTGGCGGGACTTGAAGCACTCAAGGAGCTTCAGCCGGATTATGTACTCATCCATGATGGTGCACGCCCCTTTGTGCCGTCAGCGGTCATAAACGGCGTAATCGCAGGATTGGCGGAAGCCGAAGCCGTGCTGCCTGTCACCAATGTCATCGACACCATTAAACGCTCTGACGACGGACGCACTGTGGGTGGCACGGAAGACCGCACCCAACTTTACGCGGCCCAGACACCACAAGGTTTTCACTTCAGTACTATTCTGGACGCGCATCGCCGCGCCGCCGAAATCAGCGACAGCTTTACTGATGATGCTGCAATAGCCGAATGGGCAAGAATACCGGTCGCCCTGGCGCTCGGCAGCACCGATAATATCAAAATCACGGCACCTGGGGATTTTCAGCGTGCCGAACAGTTTCTGGATGGAGCCTGCCCCATGGAAACCCGCGTCGGCACCGGCTTTGACGTGCACCAGTTTACCCAAGGCGATGCCGTCATCCTTGGCGGCGTGACTATTCCGCATACTTCAAAACTCAAAGGACATTCAGACGCAGATACCGCGCTGCACGTTCTGACCGATGCCTTGCTGGGCGCACTGGCCGAGGGCGATATAGGCACACACTTCCCACCCAGTGACCCACAATGGAAAGGTGAGCCGTCGAAAACCTTTCTCTCTTTCGCGGCGAGCCGGGTGGCTGCACGCGAAGGTCGCATCGTTAATCTTGACCTCACAATCATCTGCGAACTGCCAAAAATTGGCCCGCATACCAACAAGCTGCGGCAGAACATCGCCGACATCTGCGGCATATCGGTCGGTCGGGTCTCTGTTAAGGCGACTACCTCCGAGAAAATGGGGTTTGTTGGTCGCGGAGAAGGCATTGCCACCATGGGCACGGCAACAATCGAGCTTCCAAGGAGCGACGACTGATGTTCCCCGATGACGTTACGCTGCTGGCAAATCAGGTTGTCAGCGCGCTGACAGAACGCAATATGACAATCGTGACCGCCGAGAGCTGCACAGGCGGACTGATTGCTGGTGTGCTGACAGAAATTTCCGGATCATCTGCTGCCGTTTACGGCGGGTTCGTCACCTATGCCAACGAAGCGAAAATCGAAATGATTGGCGTGCCAATGGCAACACTTGAGGCGCACGGCGCAGTGTCCACTGAAACCGCGCGCGCCATGGCCGAAGGGGCACTGAAAGCCAGCCCGGCTCAAATAGCCATTGCGGTGACCGGGATTGCCGGGCCAACCGGCGGCTCGGCCGAAAAGCCCGTGGGGCTTGTACATTTTGGATGCGCAACGCCCGGCAACACCTTGGTACGTGAACATCGTTTCGATCCCGACCTGGGGCGCGGCGGTATCCGGGAGGCAACGGTGCGTGAAGCGCTTAGGCTTGTGTTGGAAGCGCTGTCAGCGGATCAGCCATAACGCCGCTCAGCCTCGGCCAGAAATGCTTCGAGAATTTCATCCTGCTTGGCCGCAAAGGCCGGTTCGGCGACAGCCGCGATCAGCGGGTTGCTGATGCCGAAATCAATATCGAACTGTACCCGCGTATGATCGCCCTCAGGGGTGAAGCGCCATGTGCTGTCGAGATGCGAGAACGGGCCATCGACGGCTTTGGCATCGATAGTGTTATCATCGGCATCGACAGTGACACGGCTGGTATAGGCCTGCTTGATCGGCCCAAACCGCACCGCCATCCGCGCCAGACGAACGTCGCCTGTTTGCCCGGAATCCTGCATGACTTCCATATGCGAACAATTGGGCACAAAGGCCGGATAGCTTTTGAGGTCACCGACAAGCGCCAGCATTTGCTGGGGCGAGAACGGCACCTGACGGTCGAAACTCAGCTTAGGCATTAAGCGCCCAGCTTTGCCAGTCGGGCCGCTTTCAATCGGGCAAAGTCCTCACCGGCGTGATGCGACGACCTGGTCAGCGGGCTGGAAGAGATCAGCGAGAAGCCCTTTGTATACCCGATGGTCTCGTAGGCCTTGAACTCGTCGGGGGTAACAAAGCGAACAATCTTGTGGTGCTTACGGGTCGGCTGCAGATATTGGCCGATGGTCAGAAAGTCCACGTCGGCGCTGCGCAAATCATCCATCAATTGCAGGACTTCATTCCGCTCTTCACCAAGCCCCACCATAATGCCGGATTTGGTGAACATGGTGGGGTCCAGTTCCTTGACCCGCTGCAACAGACGGATGGAATGGAAATAGCGGGCACCCGGCCGCACTGTCAGATAGTTCGACGGCACAGTTTCGAGATTATGGTTGAACACATCCGGCTTGGCCGCGACCACGGTTTCAAGAGCACCGGGCTTGCGCAGAAAATCAGGCGTCAGGATTTCAATGGTCGTACCCGGGCATCGGGCGCGAATGGCAAGAATGACCTCGGCGAAATGCTGTGCACCGCCATCGGCCAGATCGTCACGGTCAACGGAGGTGATGACGACGTGGTTCAGCCCAAGCTTTTCAACTGCAATGGCAACATTTTCGGGCTCTTTGGGATCAAGGGCCAGCGGCAAGCCTGTACGCACATTGCAAAAAGCGCAGGCACGGGTGCAGATCTCACCCATGATCATCATTGTCGCGTGCTTTTTAGACCAGCATTCACCAATATTCGGGCAACCGGCCTCTTCGCACACCGTAACCAGATTATTCTCGCGCACGATATTCTGGGTTTCGCGGTACACCTCGGAACCCGGCGCCTTTACCCGGATCCAGTCCGGCTTGCGCAAAACCTCATTATCGGGCTTGTGCGCCTTTTCCGGGTGCCGGGGCTTGCTGACAACAGTATCGATAAGCGTGACCAAGGGAATTTCCTATCTGGCGACGAAGCGGGCAACAATGATGACAATGGCAGCGCCAACCGCTGCAACCAGAATGTCACGCACCCAGGCATTGGCGATCGGGATATTGATCCCCAGCAGGCTGAACAAATAGCCGCCAACGATCGAGCCGATCATGCCAACAACGATGTAGCGCACGATCCCGCCGCCGCCCAAAAACAGGCTGGCTAACCAGCCGGCTACGAGGCCTACAATTGCCCAGACTAGAAGTGCTTGTGCCATGTGAGACCCTTCTGCATACGTTCGGTGCTAGCGCCGTGCCTTGAATTCGCGATAGCCCCATATCAGCAAGCAGGCACCAATGATACCGGCAAGCAATTGCCACAGGATATTGCCGCCACCAATGCCAAAGAAGATTGCCAGCAGCAGGTTGAGCAAAAAGGCACCGGCAACGCCAAGAGCGACATTCACCACCAATCCATGATCGGCCTTCATGATCCGTTCCGCGATATAGCCGGCAACGCCGCCTATGATGATCGCAATGATAAAACCAAACATGTTCGTTATCTCCTGAATTGAATATTCTCTGGCGGAATACCCTAGATATTGAGTGCCCGACCGTAGGCGTCAAGGACACTCTCTTTCATTGATTCAGACAAGGTGGGATGCGGGAATACCGTATGCATCAATTCTTCTTCCGTCGTTTCCAGGTTCATCGCAACCACAAACCCTTGAATCAACTCGGTAACTTCCGCACCAATCATGTGCGCACCAAGCAGCTCACCTGTCTTGGCGTCAAAAATTGTTTTGACTAGACCATCCGGCTCACCCAAGGCGACGGCTTTGCCATTTCCCACAAACGGGAAGCGGCCAACCTTGATGTCCCGTCCCTGCTCTTTCGCCTTGGCCTCAGTCAAACCGACGCTGGCCACTTGCGGATCGCAATAGGTACAACCGGGAATGAGACCCTTTTCCATACCGTGCACTGTCTGCCCGGCAATGGTCTCGGCGCAGATCACGCCCTCATGCTCAGCCTTGTGGGCCAACATGGGCGGCCCGGCCACATCACCAATGGCAAACACGCCAGAAACATTGGTGCGGCCATGACCATCAACGACAACGCAACCGCGATCAATCTTCACCCCAAGCTTTTCCAGCCCGAGATTTTCGATATTGCCTTGAACGCCAACGGCGGAGATCAACTTTTCAGCTGCAATCTTCTCGCTCTGGCCATTCTTCAGTTCAACATGAGCGACAATGCCATCCTTGGTCTTTTCGACCTTGGAGACCTTGGTTTCTGTCAGAATGCGGATGCCACGTTTTTCAAAGCGTTTGCGCGCCAGAGTGGAAATCTCCACATCCTCGACCGGCATGACATGCGGGAGCAACTCAACCACCGTCACTTCCGCCCCTAGCGACCGATAGAATGACGCGAATTCGATACCGATCGCCCCCGACCCCATGACCACCAGGGATTTAGGCATGGTCTTTGGCTTCATTGCATCAAAATAGGTCCAGATCTTGTCGCTGTCCGGCTCAATGCCCGGCAGCACACGCGGACGGGCACCCGTGGCAACGATGATATTTTTCGCCTTGTACGTGCCTTCAGGCAGCACACCCTTGGGTGGGGTATTCTGCGGTTGCACAATGTCTTTCTTGGTAGCCGCGACGACAACTTCACCGGCTTTGGCAATAGTCGCTTCACCCCAGATCACGTCGATCTTGTTCTTCTTCATCAAAAAGCCAACGCCGGTGGACATCTGCGCCGTAACACCACGCGAGCGTTTGACAACGGCTTCAATGTCCGCGCTGAATTTTTCGGCTTTCAGCCCATAATCCTTTGCGTGAACCATGTGGTCATATACCTCGGCGGAGCGCAAAAGCGCCTTCGTCGGAATGCAGCCCCAGTTAAGGCAAATGCCACCCATGTGTTCGCGCTCGACAATGGCCGTTTTGAGCCCGAGCTGTGCCGCACGAATGGCAGCGATATAGCCGCCGGGGCCGGAACCAATCACGATGAGATCGTAGGTGTCTGCCATAATAGTCCTCTTAACCGGGGATTGGCGCGATGCGCCTAAAGCCCTAAAATTTTTGCAACCAAAGGCGCAAGCCCCCGGCCGATTGCGCGTGTATTGGCGGCATCAAGGTGCACGCCATCCTCATTCGAGGCGACGGCAACTTCAGCGGCATCAAAGAAATGCACCCCCGCCTCATCAGCGCGCTGTTTGTAAAAGCCGGCAAGCCGTTTCGATTGCGCGACCCCATCTCCAAACAACTCTGCAAACTCTGCGTCATTTGATGGCACCGCATGCGGCGGCGAAACGATAAGCACTTGCGGACAAACATCACCCGGACGGGAGTAATGACCGTGAATGACCGCAATCATGCGGCGTATGCCATTCGCCGCCGCCAGCGCATTGCCATGGATTGCAGGCTTCAAATCATTAGTACCCAGCATGACGATCACCAGATCAAGCGGCGAATGCGACGCAAGGATTGTGGGCAGAACGCGCACACCATTGCGATCAGCAGTCGCTGAGTAATCATCAAAAGCCGTGGTGCGCCCACCCAGGCCTTCAGCGACCACATGCACGTCGTCACCCAACTCCGCACCAAGAGCACTTGGCCAGCGATCCGCCAGTGCGTGCCGCCCGCCGGTCGCGGGGTCTGCGCCGTATGTAAGACTGTCGCCGTAGCAAAGGATTGATTTCATCGCCCGATTCCCTAGGCCAGCATCATCACCGGCTGTTCGATCAACTGTTTGAAGACACCGAGCAATTCTGCCCCAAGCGCGCCATCGACCGAACGGTGGTCACAGGACAATGTGACCGACATGAAATTGCCGATCTTGATTTCGCCCTTGTCCGGATAAACCCGCTCTTCACCGACACCAACGGCCAGAATGGTGCCATGGGGGGGGTTGATGACCGCTGCAAAATCCTTGATGCCGAACATGCCGAGATTGGATACAGCCGTCGAGCCACCCTGATATTCGTGTGGCGCCAGCTTCTTCGATTTTGCACGGATCGCGTAATCACGTACCTCATCGGAAATCTGACGCAATGTCTTGCTTTCGGCAGAACGCACAACCGGTGTGAACAGACCGCCGGGAACGGCCACAGCCACAGCCACATCCGATGCTTTATGCAGCAGAATGGCATCGCCTGCCCATGTTGCATTGGCCGCAGGCACGCGCTGCAACGCAATAGCCCAGGCTTTGACAATGAAGTCATTGACCGAAAGCTTGTAGGAAGGCTTGCCTTCCTTGTTCTTTGGCGCGGCTTCATTGATCTCGGCGCGCGCCGTCAACAGCGCATCGATCTGACAATCGAGGGTCAGATAGAAATGCGGCACGGTCTGCTTGGCTTCGGTCAAACGCGCAGCAACAGTTTTCCGCATGCCATCATTCGGCACAACTTCATAACTGCCTTCTTCGTAAAGCGCCCGCACCGCATCGCCGCCCATGCCTTTTGCCAATGTCGCAGATGCAGCCCCTTTGGAAGGTACACCTTCCTTCTTGGCTTTCTCGACATCGGCCTTGACCACCCGCCCCTTCGGACCGGAGCCCGTCAACGCAGCAACATCAATATTTGCTTCGCGGGCCAATCTACGCGCCAGAGGAGAGGCAAAAACACGCGTGCCATCCTTGGAAGCTGTTTCCGCCTTGGCGGCGGCTGGCTGTGCAGCCGCTGGCTCAGCCTTTGCCGGCGCCGCCTTGGGCGCAGGTTTTTCAGTCTCTTCGGCAGGTTTTGCCTTCGGTTCCGGCGCAGGTACCGCCTTGGCGGCATCCTCGGCGCTTTCGCCCTCTTCCAGCAATACCGCAATCACAGCGTTGACCTTCACGCCCTCACTGCCTTCGGCCACCAGGATCTTGCCAATCGTGCCCTCGTCCACGGCTTCAACTTCCATCGTCGCCTTGTCGGTTTCGATTTCCGCGATCACGTCGCCAGAGGAAACACTATCGCCTTCCTTGACGTGCCATTTGGCGAGCGTGCCCTCTTCCATTGTCGGCGACAAGGCTGGCATTGTGATATTGATGCTCATGTTCGGGCCCTATTGTTCCTGTGTGAAACGTGCGCTGATTTCGCCCGTCCCTGATATTTCATTCCAGCGTTCCGGATGGCAATGCCGCAAGCAGCCTTAGCTCCGGTATGTCACTGCATTCACAGCGGCAATGACTTCATCCACATTCGGCAATGCCAGTTTCTCGAGATTGGCGGCATAGGGCATGGGCACATCCTTGCCCGTTACCCGCATCACCGGCGCATCGAGATAATCAAATGCTTCTTCCATCACACGGGCGGCAACCTCGGAACCGACAGATCCCTGCGGCCAGCCTTCTTCAACCGTGACACAACGGCCCGTCTTTTTCACCGATTCGATCACAGTCGGCATATCGAGCGGACGCAAGGTGCGCAGATCGATCAGCTCAACATCGACACCGGCAGCCACCAGCTTCTCGGTGGCCTGACTGGCGTAGCGCATGCCCATGGAATAGGCGACGATTGTCACATCGGCACCCTTGCGGGCGATGCGCGCCTTGCCGATTGGCAGTACGAAATCGTCCATCTTCGGCACTTCAAACGTCGAGCCGTAAAGAATTTCATTCTCAAGAAAGACAACCGGGTTGGGTGAACGGATTGCCGCTTTCAGCAAACCCTTCGCGTCCGCCGCGCTATATGGCGCAATGACCGTCAGACCGGGAACGTGGCTGTACCAGGCAGAATAATCCTGGCTGTGCTGCGCACCAACGCGCGAGGCAACACCATTGGGACCACGGAACACGATTGGTGCCTTCACCTGCCCACCAGACATATAAAGCTGCTTTGCCGCTGAATTGATAATCTGGTCAATCGCCTGCATGGCAAAATTGAAGGTCATGAATTCAACGATTGGACGCAAACCGGCAAAGGCCGCACCAATACCGATGCCGGCAAAACCATGCTCGGTAATCGGAGTATCCACCACGCGCTTTGCCCCGAACTCGTCGAGCAGGCCCTGGGTGATTTTATAGGCACCCTGATACTGGGCAACTTCCTCGCCCATGATGAAAACGTTCTCGTCGGCGCGCATTTCCTCGGCCATCGCCTCGTTCAACGCCTGACGGACGGTCATCTCGACCATCTCCACGCCCTCGGGCAGATCGGGATCATTCTCGGCAACAAAGGCAGGTTGCGCCGCAGCGGCAGGTGCCGGCGCATCATCTCCCTTCGCGGCTGACGCATCGGCGTCATCCTCAACGGGCTTTTCCGTCGCGGGCGGTTCACTCGGCGCGCTGACGTCATCAGCACTTTCACCTTCGCCAAGCAAAGCGGCAATGACAGTGTTGACCTTTACGTTCTCAGTGCCTTCGGCCACAAAGATCTTGCCGATTGTGCCCTCATCAACGGCTTCGACTTCCATCGTTGCCTTGTCGGTCTCAATCTCGGCGAGCACGTCGCCGGGGGCCACGCTATCACCCTCTTTGACGATCCATTTGGAAAGCGTGCCCTCTTCCATAGTCGGCGACAGGGCGGGCATCAGAATATCGGTTGGCATGTTGGTCTCCCGTCCGCAGCGCTAAAGGGTAATATCGGTCCAGAGCTCGGAAGCGTCCGGCTCGGGATCATTTGTGGCGAAATCCGCAGACTCGGTGACGATCGCGCGCACATCTTTTTCAATGGCCTTGAGATCATCTTCGGTCGCGTATTTCTTTTCGAGCAACCGTGCCTTGACCTGCTCGATCGGGTCATGGTCGGAGCGCATGGTGGTCACTTCATCCTTGGACCGGTACTTGGCCGGGTCGGACATGGAATGCCCGCGATAGCGATAGGTCAGCATCTCAAGGATATAGGGCCCTTTGCCGGACCGGGCATGTTCAATGGCGCGCTCTGCAGCTTCGCGAACGAAACGCACATCCATGCCGTCAACCTGCTCGCCGGGAATGCCGAAACTCACACCGCGCTGGGAAAGATTGGTGGTCGAGGAGGCCCGCTCCAGCGAGGTGCCCATGGCGTATTTATTGTTCTCAATCACGTAAACCACCGGCAGATCCCATAGCTTCGCCATATTGAAGCTCTCGTAGACCTGCCCCTGATTGGCCGCGCCATCCCCGAAATACACAAGGCTGACATTGTCATTGCCGCGGTATTTGTCTGCAAACGCCAACCCCGTCCCGAGACTGACCTGCGCGCCGACGATACCATTGCCGCCATAGAATTTCTTGTCGGTCGAGAACATGTGCATCGAGCCGCCCTTGCCTTTCGACAAACCGCCCTTGCGTCCGGTCAATTCAGCCATGATCCCCTTGGGGTCCATGCCAACAGCGAGCATGTGACCATGATCACGATAACCGGTGATTGAAGAATCGTCTTCGGTCGCAGCCATCTGGATACCCGTGACCACGGCTTCCTGACCGATATACAAGTGGCAGAACCCCCCGATCAGGCCCATGCCATACATTTGGCCCGCCTTTTCCTCGAACCGCCGGATCAGCAGCATCTCGCGATAGGCGTGAAGCTCTTCATCCTTGGTGAACTCGGGAGCATTGGATTGCGTGGGGGCTTTTTTCGCCGCTGCCTTGCGCGCCATTCAGGGATCTCCAACATTGTGATATCGGGCCGCCGCCATGTTTCGACGAACACTGAGGCTAAGGCAGCAATTTGTCATTAGTGTAGCCGAAATCGGCTTCCACGCAAATGCGTGTTTATGCACTCCGCAGCAGAGGTAACCACATGATATTTATGGGCTTTACTGCATTAACTGAATTACGGTTACGCATAAAAATAAACTGGATTAAAGTTTATTACCCGTATCAGGCAGCATGACCACCCGGTCATTGGTGTTGACCATGGACAAAAGTGCCAGCGCCCGCTCTGTCAGAATATCAGGATCGAGGTTTTCTGAATCAAACAGGGAAATCCGGTGCGTATAGGAATCCATCTCCGCCTGCAGTCGGGCGGAATGGGCTTTCAGCCCGATGATATCCGCATGCATCTGGTTGCGGCTCTCAATACCGTACTGGCCTGAAATCGCGCTATAGCCCAGATAGGCCTGAAAGCTGACCAGCAGCACAGTAATACCGAGCTGTTTGACTATGGAGGGCTTTTTGAGGCGTGTGGGCATGAAGGTACTCGCTGACAATCCTGCTGTTCCTAGCAAGTTTCCGTTAAGGAGCAGTTGCTAACCGCGGGCCAGACGATTTATTCGCGCCGCCCAGAACAAATTCGAGCGCGCATATCAGGCGAGCAGGACCGCCAACTCCGCGCGATCGGTTGCAAACACAATCGCGCTTCCCCGGCGTGTTTCCCGCACAAAATCCCGCAATGCATTGCTGGCGGCTATTGCCTCGGAGATGTCGCCAAGAAAGGCAATCCGCAACTGATAGTTGGTGAATTTCTGAATGACTGCACCAAGCATGCCGCTGCGCAGATCAAGAAATTCCGGCGCGAGCCGACTGACCGGAATAGCCACCATGTCCGCGCCGGTGCCATAAATTTCGCCCATGACGTCGAGTGCAGCAGCTTCAGAATCCAGCAAAAAGCCAGCGGCATCCAGTTCCACAATCCGGATGCCGCTCAATTCATAGCTCTGCATTTCAGCAATCAGCCCTTAAGGATCGACCGTCCGGCATATTTGCCTGCAGAGCCAAGCTGCTCTTCAATGCGGATCAGCTGGTTGTACTTGGCCAGACGCTCGGAGCGCGACAGCGACCCGGTCTTGATCTGCCCGCAATTCAGCGCCACGGCGAGATCCGCAATGGTTGAATCCTCGGTTTCACCCGAACGGTGCGACATCACGGATGTGTAGCCGGCCCGGTGGGCTGTATCGACAGCTTCCATGGTCTCGGAAAGAGAACCGATCTGGTTGACCTTGACGAGGATCGAATTGGCGACCCCCATCTTGATGCCGGAGACAAGACGCTCGGTATTGGTGACGAACAGATCGTCGCCCACCAGCTGGCATGTGCCGCCGATAGCCTCAGTCAGCGATTTCCAGCCGTCCCAGTCATCTTCCGACATGCCGTCTTCGACCGAAATGATCGGGTAGCGCGACACGAGATCCTGCAGATAGGCAACATGCTCGTCAGGTGAGAGCGACTTGCCCTCGCCTTCCATCTCATATTTGCCGCCCTTGAAATATTCGGTCGCCGCGCAATCGAGCGCCAGGCAAACATCTTCGCCCGGCTTGTACCCAGCCTTTTCAATCGACTTCATGATGAAGCCCAGCGCCGCATCGGCGGAGGAAAGATTGGGGGCAAAGCCGCCCTCGTCGCCCACATTGGTGTTGTGGCCTTCCGCGCTCAATGCCTTTTTCAGCGTATGGAACACTTCGGAGCCGATCCGCACCGCATCCGCCATGGAGCTGGCGCCCACGGGCATGATCATGAATTCCTGGATATCGATGGGATTGTCGCCATGGGCACCGCCATTGATGATATTCATCATCGGCACAGGCAGCACATGGGCGTAAGGCCCGCCGAGATACTTATAGAGCGGCAATTCGCTTGATTCTGCAGCGGCCTTGGCGACAGCCAGCGACACACCGAGAATGGCATTTGCGCCGAGTTTGCTCTTGTTGGGCGTACCATCAAGTTCGAGCATGGTCTGGTCGATCGACAGCTGGTCAAGCGCGTCCATACCCTGAATTTCGTTGTAGATATGGGTGTTGACGTTATCGACAGCGTTCACAACGCCCTTGCCCATATATTCTGTGCCGCCATCGCGCAGCTCAATCGCCTCATGCGCGCCCGTCGAGGCACCCGAGGGCACCGCGGCGCGGCCAAAGCTGCCGTCATCCAGCACAACATCAACTTCAACTGTGGGATTGCCGCGGCTATCGAATATCTGGCGGCCGGTGACGTCGATAATTGAAGACATGTGACTAAAATTCCTTTCAGGGACGAATGCAGCAAGCTATGCGCGCTTCATAGCGCTTGCGTGTGACGAATGGAAGTAGCGCTTTGCCGCGTTGGGCGATTGGTCGGACGGGCGGATGCTGTTTGGGTGTGTGGCGCTTCTGGATTGCCGCGCGGCGGTGCCGTTCGCAATGACGGCGGAGGGGACCGTGTTTGGGTTTGGGTTTGGGTTTGCCATTGTCGTTATCCTGATCTTGCCCCTTCCCTCACCCTGAGCCTGTCGAAGGATGGGGCGGGTGCGGTGCTGGAACCCTCGCCCTTCGACAAGCTCAGGATGAGGGTTTGGGGAAGATCGCATCCACCCACCTTCCTTTTTGCCCGGACTTGATCCGGGCATCCATGCGGTGTCGCAGGTATCGTATGGACCCTCGGATCAAGTCCGAGGGAGGACGAAGGGGGAGGTGCCATTTGTTGTCCTATCTCCGATCGTCATACTCGGGCTTGACCCGAGTATCCATGCGATGGTGCAGCCCATCAGGTGGGCATGGGGGCGTGATTTTGTTTGGTCGGTCCTTTTGTATTTGCTGATGGTTGGTCATGGACCCTCGGGTCAGGCCCGAGGGTGACGATCTGGGGGTGGTGGAAGATTTTTTTGGGGCACCCCTCAAATACCATCCACCCCAAAGCCCCCGTCAGGCCCAAAGACCCACGGTGTCCATAAACAGGCGGCATGAGACGGTGCATGGCCCGTCTGAGTAATAAACAAATGAGACATACACCGTCTCATGCAACCGGGATTTTTGGCGTGGCCTGTACTCTTACTAGCGCTGGGGCCCATCCCCGCTTCCTTTCGGAAGTACACCTGCCAACGGGGGCAGGCTGGTCGCGGCACAGTTTTGGCCTTCCCTGAGGCGACCCCCAAGGAACCCGGTCCCCTTCCACCCCGGACGTTCGTCGCGCCGGCGCCGGTGTTGTGAAAAGGTGGGATGAGGATAAACGGGGTTTGGGGGGCGTCGATAAGTTTTGTGGGATGAGCAAAGATAGGTCGCCGGTTATGTGCATGCCGCTCTGGATTGCCGCGCGGCTTTGCCGCTCGCAATGACGACGAGGGATTTGTGATTGGGTTTGTCCCTTACCTCATACTGAGACTGTCGAAGGATGGCGGCGGGTACGGTGTTGAAACCCTCGCCCTTCGACAGGCTCAGGGTGAGGGTTTGGGAGGGGCCGGTGCCCGGGCCATCGTAATGTCCACCATCGCCGCAACACCCCCCATCGTCATACTCGGGCTTGACCCGAGTACCCATACGATTGGGCAGCGACCACGGGTGGGCGTGTGGTCACGCGGTGTTGCGTATCCGCCTTTTTGCATCTGCTGGTGGCTGGTCATGGGCCCTCGGGTCGAGCCCGAGGGTGACGATCTGGGGGGATGAGGGGTTCAGTGTTTGCCACACCCACAACGTCATTCCCGTGAAAACGGGAATCCAGTGCACCGCGTCGGCGGTGCAAAAGGCAATTTCTGCGAAAAAGTCTGCCCGCCGCGGGATCCCCGCCTGCGCGGGGATGACACACAATCTTGGGTAAATTCAGTGCCAGTCCTTGTTGTAGACAAAGCTTGGCATTTGCCATTTGCGCAGGATGGCGAGGGCGCGGAGGGTGAAGCCGAGGGCTATCGTGACCAGAACCACGACTTCGTGCATCAGGCCCAGATGCAAGCCGCCAACATAAATGACCCCGGCAACAATCGAGACGCTGGCATAGAGTTCGCCCCGGAACAGCAGCGGGACTTCATTGCACAAAATATCGCGGATGACGCCGCCGGTGCACCCGGTGATCATGCCGGCCACAATAACGATCAGCACAGGCTGGCCCATTTCCAGGGCCACATTGCAGCCGATGATGGAAAAAACCACCAGCCCCAATGCATCGAGCAACAGGAACAAGGTTTTGAGCCGATCAAGGAAGCGGGCGAGAATGATGGTGGCGATCGCCGCGGCGACAACGACGACCAGATAATGGGGATGGGCGACCCAGGGCAGCGGATAATGGCCGAGCAGAACGTCGCGGGTTGACCCGCCGCCAAGGGCCGTGGCGCAGGCTAAAAGACAAACGCCCACCCAGTCCATGCGCCGCCGCCCGGCACTGAGCGCCGCGGTCATCGCCTCAACAATGATCGCCACATAGAAAAGCGTCAGAAACAGCATACGGCCTCCCCTCAGGCGCGACGCAGAACCGGATATTATGCCTCCGGCGGGTCCTCGACACGTTTGTGTCCGTCCAGCCGGCGCGCATCCAGCGCCTTGCCGGCTTCGTCCTTTTGACGTTCAGCTTTGGTTTTGCCGAACCGGACCCGGTTTTCAGCCGCCTTGTCCTCCTCGGCAGCCCGCGCCTTGCGCTTGCGGACTGTCCTGAGGTTGACGATCTCGGCCATGATCAGACCAGACGGCTTTGTTCGACCGCCGCGTGAATGAACGAGGCGAACAGCGGGTGCGGCTCGAACGGCCGCGATTTCAGTTCGGGGTGGAACTGCACGCCGATGAACCAGGGATGATCGGTGCGCTCAACGATTTCCGGCAGCTTGCCATCGGGCGACACGCCGGAGAACAGCAAGCCATTGGCCTCAAGCACCTTGCGATAGGCCATATTGACCTCGTAGCGGTGCCGGTGCCGTTCCGAGATACGTGTTGCACCATAAATATCCGCAACCCGGCTGCCCCGCGTCAGCTGCGCGGCATAGGCCCCCAGCCGCATCGTGCCGCCGAGATCCGTTTCGGAACTGCGCTCAAGCGTCTCATTGCCTTTGACCCATTCGGTCATCAACCCGACAACAGGTTCCTTGGTATTGCCGAATTCCGTGGAGCTGGCCTGCTTGATGCCCGCCGTATTGCGCGCCGCCTCAATACACGCCATCTGCATGCCGAAACAAATGCCGAAATACGGCACATTGCGCAGCCGGGCAAACTGGGCTGCATTGATCTTGCCGGCCGAACCGCGCTCACCAAACCCGCCCGGCACCAGAATGCCATGCACGTTTTCAAGATAAGGGGCCGCATCGTCGCGTTCAAAAATCTCGGAATCAATCCATTTCAGATTGACCTTGACCTTGTTGGCAATGCCGCCATGGGCCAGGGCTTCGCTGAGGGATTTATAGGCATCCTTGAGGCCGGTATATTTGCCGACAATGGCAATATTGACCTCGCCTTCGGGGCTGTGGATGCGGTTGGAGACTGTCTCCCACGCGGTAAGATCTGGTGCGGCGGCATCATCGATCCCGAAAGCGGCCAGAACTTCGGCATCCAGCCCTTCGCGATGATAGGCAATCGGCACGTCATAGATCGAGCCGACATCGAGCGCCTGAATGACCGCACTTTCGCGCACATTGCAGAACAGGGAGAGCTTTTTCTTCTCGCCTTCGGGAATGGGACGGTCGCAGCGGACCAGCAGAATATCCGGGGCAATGCCGATTGAACGCAATTCCTTGACGGAATGCTGGGTCGGCTTGGTCTTCAGTTCGCCGGCGCTGGGGATATAGGGCATCAATGTCAGATGCACATAGACCGCATCGCCGCGCGGCAGAACATTGCCAAGCTGGCGGATCGCCTCGAAGAATGGCAGCGCTTCAATATCGCCAACGGTGCCGCCGATCTCGACCAGCACGAAATCGAAATCCTCATTGCCGTCGAGCACGAAATTCTTGATCTCGTCGGTGACATGGGGAATGACCTGAACGGTGGCGCCCAGATAGTCGCCGCGCCGTTCCTTGGCGATGATGTCGGAATAAATCCGGCCTGTGGTTATATTGTCTTTCTGATTGGCCGAGCGGCCGGTGAAGCGCTCGTAATGGCCAAGATCGAGATCTGTCTCGGCACCGTCATCGGTGACAAAGACCTCGCCATGCTGGGTGGGCGACATGGTGCCGGGGTCGACATTGAGATAGGGATCAAGCTTGCGCAAGCGCACCTTGTAGCCGCGCGCCTGCAGCATCGCGCCGAGAGCGGCGGATGCCAGACCTTTACCCAATGAGGAGACCACGCCTCCGGTGATGAAAACGTACCGAGCCATGGGCTCCCACCTTAAACACTACGCGTTGTGATTCGAAGAACAATTTCTTCAGTTCAAATCAAAAAGAAGGGGATGTTGCCATCCCCTTCCCTGTTTCCCTGGCCGCTGCGGCCTATCTGCCGCTTTCAGTGCCGTCCGCTGGCGCGTCTTGTGCCGGTGCCTCGGCACCGGGAACGGCCAGATTTGGCGCATCCGGGTCAACCGGCGCGGCATTTTCTGTTGTGTCATCACCCTGCAGGCTGTTGAGCGCATCGAGCACACTGGTCGGCGCGGCGTCACCGCTGCCGCCCTGAATGGCGCTGTCGAGTACGCTCTGGGTGCCGTTGTCCAATTCGTTGACAACCGTCAGCCCGATGGCCGTGATGAAAAACAATGCAGCAAGAATAGCTGTCGTGCGCGTCAACAGGTTAGCCGTGGTCCGGGCCGGCGAGATACCGCCGCCGCCACTGTTCATGCCCAGCGCACCACCTTCTGAACGCTGCAGCAGAATAACTGCGATCAGCGCCAGCACGATGAGTAGATAAACAACAATAAGGACGTTTGCCATCCATTCGGTCCTTTGATCCTAGAAGCGGGCCTTCTACACGCAAGATTTGCGAATTGCCAGCCGCTTACACCACTTTTTGGGCAAACCTGTGTCTATGCCGCCTGAATAATGCCGTTGAAGTCCTCTGCCTTGAGGCTGGCACCGCCCACAAGACCGCCATTCACGTCGTCAACACCAAGGATTTCCGCCGCATTGCCGGGCTTCATGGACCCGCCATAAAGAATGGCGATCCCCGCGCCCGCATCCCCGAAACGGGCGACGAGCTGCGCCCGGATGGCGGCATGAATTTCCGCGATATCTGCGCGCGTTGGCGTCAGCCCGGTGCCAATCGCCCAGACCGGCTCATAGGCAATAACGATTTTTGACGTGCCGGCACTATCAGGCACCGATGCCGCAAGCTGCGATTCCACCACGGCAAGCGCCGATCCGGCGCGCCGTTCGGCTTCGGTTTCGCCCACACAGATGATCGGCGTCAGCCCTGCCGCAATCACGGCCTCGGCTTTTGCCTGCACATTAGCATCGGTTTCCCCGTGATCCGCCCGGCGCTCTGAATGCCCCACAATAATGAAGGCCGCACCGGCATCGGCCAGCATGGCCGCGCTGATATCACCAGTATGCGCACCGGAAGTTTGCGTGTGGCAGTCCTGCCCGCCAATGGCGACAGGGCTGCCGGCCATGGCGGTGGCGGCGCTGGCAACAAGGGTGAAAGGCACGCAAACGGCGATATCACAGGCCAAAGGCCCGGCACCAACCAGCGCCTTGAGCTGTTCGAGCTCGCCCAGCGAGGCTTTCAGCCCGTTCATTTTCCAATTGCCCGCGATCAACGTCTTTACCGGTTGGCTCACACTCAAATCTCCCTGCCTCTTGCACGTTAGGCCTGTTTGTCTTAACCCCGGCACATGGATGCGCTGGCTATGGCTTGCAGGCCTACGGGACCCTGTCTAATATCCGCGACCTCGACAAAGCAATGGGCTATGTTCGCCCCCACACAACCCGCGACCTGGAATGAGTACCGATGTTAGATAGTTTGCGCAGCTTCGCCACCACATGGTTAGGCAAGGTTTTAGGAGCCTTTTTGCTGGTTGGTCTGGCCGGGTTCGGTATTTCGGGTGTTTTGACCGGTATCGGTTCGGACACGGTGGCCCGTGTCGGCAGCGCGGAAATCACCACGCGGGATTTCCAGCGCGCCTATAATGCCCAGCTCAACGCCACCGCCCAGCGCATGGGCACCCTGCCCACCCCTGAACAGGCCATGGCCCTTGGCGTGCCCTCCGCTGCCCTGAACCAGCTCGCCAATGATACGGTGCTCGACACAATGGGCGCGGAATTCGGCCTCGGCGCGTCTGACACGCAACTGGGCAAGATGCTGCGTGAAGATCCGAATTTCGCTGGTCTGCTGGGCAATTTCGATGCTGAAAACTTCCAGCGCGTTTTGCAACAGAACGGCTTTACCGAGAACGAATATCTCGCCGCACAGACCAAGGCCGTGCGCCGCCAGCAGATCATCACCGCGATTTTCGGCGGGGCCAAACTGCCCGAAACCGCGCAAAATCTGGTGAGCCGCTATAGCGCGGATACCCGCGCCATCGATTATTTCGTGCTTAATGACGCCGCCCTTTTACCGCCCGCAGAACCGACGGAAGCGGAAATGGCTGCCTATCTGGAAGAGAACCAGGCTGATTACCGCACCGTACCGACGCGGGACGTCAAGGTGATGGTATTGTCCCCTGAGGCAATTGCTGCCGGGATCACCCTGACCGACGACGAGATCGCCGCCGAATACGAACGCACCAAGGCCAGCTTCATCCGCACTGAGACCCGCGATGTGCAACAGGTGGTTCTGGCAACTGACGATCTGGTCAAGGCGTTCGAGGACGGCATGGCCGTGGGAACACCGTTTGACCAGCTGGTGACCGAGAACGGGCTGACCGTCACCAATCTCGGGACGCTGACCGAGGCCGCCATTACCGACAAGACACTGGCCACAGCGGCATTCAGCCTCGATGAAGGCGCAATCGAACTGATCCCCGGCGCCCTTGGGCAGCGGGCCATCTCGGTCTCCAATATCGTACCGGGCGGGCAGGAAAGCCTGGAAGAAGTCCGTGATGAAGTGGCCGAACGCCTCAAGCTTAAACAGGCCCGCGACAGCTATATCGATGTGCTGGACCAGATCGAGGAATTGCGCGCCGCCTTCCGGCCGCTGGACGAGATCGCTGGCCGCTATGACCTGACGCTGACCGACGTGCCCGTGACCGCCACTGGCGAGGCACTCGATACGGTCGAAGCCATTCCTGCCGAAAGCCGCACCCGGGTTGCCTCGGCAATTTTTGCGGCTGACCAGGGCGATCTCGCCCCGACGGTTGCGCTCAGCTCCACGCTGAATGTCTGGTTCGACATCGAGCGGATCGAAGACGCCCGCGACCAGACGCTTGACGAGGTCAGGGATACGCTGTTCGAGACCATGATGCAGGAACGGATCGAAACCGCGCTTGCCGAACAGGTCGAGGGTATCGTGCAGCGCCTGGATGACGGCGAAGACTTCGCAGATGTGGCTGTGTCGCTGAACCAGTTCCCGCAACTGAGCCAGCCCTTCACCCGTCGTGGTGACGGATCGCCGGTGATCGACCAGAACGTGGCGGCAGCAGCCTTTGATGGCGGCGCTGACCATTATGGTTCCGCCCGCAATGCGGAAGGCGACTACGTGGTCTTTACGGTGGACAGTGTGAACCCGGCCGATCCCGAAATCACCGAACAGACCCGGGATTTCATCAACAATGCGATGCTCGACAGCCTCTATGGTGACTTCGTGACGGCGCTGCGCACCGATGCCGGTATCCGCATCAACCAGAACGTGCTTGGGCAGGTCCTTGGACTGGATGGAACACAGTAATCATGACCGAGGGTGACTATCCCGATTTCGCGGCGAAATACGAACAGGGGCGCGCGCAAATCCTTTGGCGCCGGGTTGTTGCCGATCTCGACACGCCGGTCGGCTGCTATTTGAAGCTCGCCGAGGGCCGCACCAATACCTTCCTGCTGGAATCGGTGGAAGGCGGCACCAATCGGGGACGTTATTCGATTATCGGACTGTTGCCGGATGTGATCCTCAAGGTCACGCGCAATGTCGCGGAAATCAATCGCAATCCGCAAATGACGCCTGATGCGTTCAAGACGATCAGCGAAGCGCCCCTTGAAGCACTGCGGGCGCTGGTGCAGGAAAGCCAGGCCGACATGCCCGAGGGCCTGCCCTCAACGGCTGCCGGCATTCACGGCTATCTCGGCTATGACATGGTGCGGCACATGGAAGTGCTGCCGGATGACAATCCCGACGATATGGGACAGCCCGACGCCATTCTGATGCGCCCCTCCGTGCTGGCGATTTTCGATACGCTCAAAGACGAGCTTTACATCACCGCCCCGGTTTATGTGCGGGACGACGTGACGGCGAAGCACGCCTGGGAAGCCGCGCAATCGCGTATGGACGACGCCACGGCGCGGCTGGCGCGGCCCCTGCCCTATGCGATTGATCTGCCCGAGATCGAAAAAATCGAGGTTGAGAGCAATACCCCGCGTGACGAATATATGGCGATGGTCGACAAGGCCAAATCCTATATCGAGGCCGGCGATATCTTTCAGGTCGTGCTGAGCCAGCGCTTTTCGGCCGATTTCGATCTGCCGCCAACCGCGCTTTACCGGGCCCTGCGGCGCACAAACCCCTCGCCCTATATGTATTTCCTCGATTTCGGCAGTTTCGCTGTTGCCGGCTCGAGCCCGGAAATTCTTGTGCGGGTCGACAAGAACCGCGAGGTCACCATTCGCCCGATTGCCGGCACCCGCAAGCGCGGTTCAACGCCGGAACAGGACAAGGCAATGGCCGACGAATTGCTGTCCGACCCCAAGGAACTGGCAGAGCACCTGATGCTGCTGGATCTGGGGCGTAATGATGTGGGCCGGGTTGCAAAAATCGGCTCGGTCGAGGTCACTGACAAATTCTTCCTCGAATATTATTCCCACGTCATGCACATCGTCTCCAATGTGATTGGCGAACTGGACCCGAAACATGATTTCGTTGACGCCCTGAGCGCCGGCTTTCCCGCCGGAACTGTTTCGGGCGCGCCAAAAGTCCGCGCCATGGAGATAATCGACGAACTGGAACGCTCCCGCCGCGGCATTTATGGCGGCTGTGTGGGCTATTTTGGTGCCGATGGCACCATGGATACCTGTATTGTTCTGCGCACCGCGATATTGGCGAATGGCAAGCTGCATGTGCAGGCAGGCGCCGGGATTGTGGCCGACTCAAGGCCGGAACTTGAGCAGCTCGAATGTGAAAACAAGGCACGTGCCCTTTTCAGCGCGGCCGAAGAGGCGCTACGCTATGCCGGTGAAGCCGGAGTGGGGCAATAATGAACGTTCTCGTCATCGATAATTACGACAGCTTTACCTACAATCTCGTCCATCTGATCGGCGGATTGGGGGCGGAGCTGAACGTGAAGCGGAATGACAAGATCACGCTTGATGAGATTGCCGCGCTGGCACCCGACGCCATTGTGCTGTCACCCGGACCATGCACGCCGAACGAGGCCGGAATCTGCCTTGGTGTGGTTGAACGCTTTGCCGGCGAAATTCCGATCTTTGGGGTTTGCCTTGGCCTGCAATCGATCGGCCAGGCCTTTGGCGGCGATATTGTACGCGCGCCGACCCTGATGCATGGCAAGGTTTCCAATATCAGCCATAGCGGCACGGGCGTGTTTCGCGGCCTCAATGATGGCTTCAAGGCCACCCGCTATCACTCGCTGGCAGTGAAAACAGATACCCTGCCCGCAACGCTTGAAGTGACTGCGACAGCCGATGATGGTTCGATCATGGGCCTGCAGCACAAAACACAGCCCGTGCACGGGGTGCAGTTCCATCCCGAAAGCATTGCCTCTGAGGGCGGACATACGATTTTGCAGAATTTTCTCAACATAGCGCGCGAGTTCAACCTCAACCGCGCCGCCTGACGGGGACGCAATGGATATCAAGGCAGCACTGGCAAAACTCAGCACCGGTCATGATTTGACCGGCGAGGAAATGCGCGGCGCCATGCGTATCATCATGGCGGGCGACGCAACCCCGGCCCAGATCGGCGCGTTCTTGATGGGCATGCGCGTGAAGGGTGAAACCGTTGGCGAAATCGCCGCCGCCGTTTCCATTTTGCGCGAAAAAATGCTGCCTGTTGAAGCCCCCGAAGACGCCATCGATATTGTTGGCACGGGCGGCGACGGTGGCGGCACCCTGAACATTTCGACCGCTACTGCGCTGGTTGTGGCCTCTGCAGGCGTGCCCGTGGCCAAACATGGCAACAAGGCGCTCTCATCGAGATCCGGTTCATCGCAGGCCCTTGAAGCGCTCGGCGTGAACCTTGCCCTTGATCCAGAAGGGATCGCCCGGTGCATTCGCGAGGCCGGGATCGGTTTCATGTTCGCCCCCAGCCACCACCCCGCCATGCGCCATGTCGGCCCGGTGCGCGTGGAACTGGCGACCCGCACAATGTTCAACCTGCTGGGCCCGCAATCCAACCCTGCCGGGGTGAGCCGCTATCTGCTGGGTGTCTATGATCAGGAATGGGTGGAACCCGTTGCCGCCGCCCTGCTTGCCAACAAGGCGAAAGCCGCCTGGGTTGTGCATGGCAGCGACGGGCTGGACGAAATCACCACAACCGGCCCCACCTTTGTCGCCTCGATTATGGGCGGTGATTTGCGCAGTTTTGAAATCAGCCCCGCTGATGCCGGATTGCCGCTTTCCAAGCCGGAAGACCTCAAGGGCGGCGACCCCGACTATAATGCCGATGCCATAAGGGCCTTGCTGGATGGCCAGAGCGGTGCCTATCGCGATATCGTTTTGATGAATGCCGGTGCGTCATTTATCGTTGCCGGCAAAGCTGAAAACATCATGCAGGGTGCCGAAATCGCTGCCAAGCATATTGATAGCGGCGCAGCGCGCGATACCCTGGCCAAGCTGGTCGCAGTCTCCAACGGATAAGTCACATGAGCGATATTCTCAGCCGCATCGAAGACTACAAGCGCGAAGAGATCGCCGCAGCCAAGGCCAAAAAGCCTTGGGCTGATGTGGTGGCAGAAGCCCATGACGCAACCCCGACCCGCGGTTTTGTAAAGGCCCTGAAGGCGAAACACGCCAAGGGGCAATATGCCCTGATCGCCGAAGTGAAAAAAGCCAGCCCCTCAAAAGGCCTGATCCGGGAAGATTTCAACCCGCCCGCCATTGCCCGCGCCTATGAAGCCGGTGGTGCAGCCTGCCTCTCGGTCTTGACCGATCAGCCTTCGTTTCAGGGCGCTGCCTCGTTTCTGGTGGAAGCCCGTGCCGCAACCACCCTGCCAGTGTTGCGCAAGGATTTCATGTTCGAGACCTATCAGGTGGTGGAAGCGCGTGCCTGGGGCGCTGATTGCATTCTCATCATTCTGGATGCGGTGGACGACCACATTGCCCGTTTCCTGCTCGATGCCGCCAATGAATGGCAAATGGATGCGCTGGTGGAAGTGCATGACCAGATCGAACTTGACCGGGCGCTGGCGCTGGATGCCAAATTCATCGGCATTAACAACCGCAATCTGCGCACGTTTGAAACCCGGCTGGAAACCTCGATTGATCTGGCCGCCGGTGTGCCTGACGACGTGCTGCTGGTCAGCGAAAGCGGCATTTTTACCAATGAAGATGTCAAAAGACTTGAAGCCGAGGCCGGGATCACGACCTTTCTTGTCGGCGAAAGCCTGATGCGGCAGGAAGATGTGACGGCTGCAACGCTTGCGCTTTTGGCAGGCAAATCCTGATATGGCGGAACAGCCCCTCACCCACCTGAATGCCAGGGGTGAAGCCCAGATGGTGGACATCGCCGCCAAACCGGCCACAGCGCGCCGCGCGCTGGCATCAGCCAGCCTTGTGGCGCAGCCCGAGACGGTGGCCGCCATATTCGGCGGTGAGCTGAAAAAGGGTGACGCCCTGGCAGTGGCCCGCATTGCCGGGATCATGGCCGCCAAAAAGACCAGCGACCTGATCCCCCTTTGTCACCCGATTCCGCTGACACGGGTGAACGTGGCGATTACCCGCGCCGACGCGGAAACCATCAGAGTGGAAGCGATTGCAGAGACCACCGGGCAAACCGGTGTGGAAATGGAAGCGCTGACCGCTGCATCAGTGGCGGCACTTACCCTTTATGACATGGCCAAGGCCATCGACCGCGCCATGACAATTTCAGCTATCCGGCTGGAAGAGAAAACCGGCGGCAAGTCCGGAAGTTACAAACGTGACCAACATGATCAGTCTTGACGAAGCCCTTGAACGCATCTTCGCCTATGCCGACCCACTCGGTGTTGAAAGCCTGCCCCTGAAATATGCCGCCGGACGCACTTTGGCGGCATCCGTGACCGCCAGAACCAGCCAGCCCCCGTTTGATGCCAGCGCCATGGACGGCTATGCCGTGCGCGGCATCGAGATCAAGCCGGGCGTGACCCTCGATATGATCGGCACCTCACAGGCAGGCAATGGCTTTGACGGCGAAATCGGCCCCGGCCAATGCGTGCGCATTTTCACCGGTGCACCACTGCCCGCTGGCGCTGACACGGTGGTGATGCAGGAAAAGACCGCCCCACGCGGCACCAAAATCATGTTTGTGGATGCGGTGGAACCGGGCAAGAGCGTGCGCAAACGTGGCAATGATTTTGAGCTGGACGCCGAAATTCTGCGCGCCGGCGAATTCCTGACACCGAGCGCCATTGCCCTGGCCGCTGCCGCCAATAATGCCGAGCTGAGCGTTTACCGCAAACCGCAACTGGCCATTCTGGCGACCGGCGACGAGCTGGTGGAGCCCGGACTTCAGCTTTCGGTTGACCAGATCATCGCCTCGAACACATTTGCGCTCTCCGCATTGCTGGCCCCGTTTGCCAATGCCGTGTTCGACCTTGGAATCGCCGCCGATACGGAAGCCGATCTAAGCACCAAACTGGGCCTGGCCTTCGACAGTGATGCCGATGTCATCATCACCACGGGCGGGGCAAGCGTTGGCGACCATGATCTGGTGCAACCCGTGCTCAAATCGCTGGGCGTCGAAATCGACTTCTGGAAAATCGCCATGCGGCCGGGCAAACCGCTGATGTTCGGCAAAAAAGGCAATAAGCTGGTGTTTGGCCTGCCCGGCAACCCGGTTTCGGCCCTGGTGACAGCAACCACTGTGGTGCTGCCCGCCTTGCGCGCGCTGGGCGGCTCGCGCAGCCCGCTCGGCCCCCGCCTCCGCCTGCCTCTGGCCACCCCGCTGGAAGCCAATGGCCCGCGCCGCCACTTTATCCGCGCCAATATCACGGTGAAGGGCGAAGGCATTTCCGCTGTGCGCCCGATCAGCGAAAGCGACAGTGCCCATTTGTCTTCCTTTGCACGCGCCAATGCCCTGATCGTGCATCCTGAGGACGCACCGGCCCAGCCCGTGGGACATATCGTGGAAGTCATCCCCCTGCGCGCCCAATAGATCAGCTCCCGCTAACCGAATATTTACCGGATAGTTGCAGAACATAACTGGAACATGTAACATTGTTCTGCCTATGTTCTGATTCCCGGAAGGGGGAGCCGATGTTAACGCGCAAGCAACACGAGCTATTGATGTTCATCCACGAGCGGATGAAGGAAACCGGGATTCCCCCCTCATTCGACGAGATGAAGGAAGCCCTCGACCTGCGCTCGAAATCCGGCATCCACCGGCTCATTACCGCGCTTGAAGAGCGCGGCTTTATCCGCCGCCTGCCCAACCGGGCGCGGGCCATGGAAGTGGTCAAGCTGCCGGATTCGATGAACCCCTCACTGGGGGGCCGCAAGACACGGTTTGAACCCAGCGTTATTGAGGGCACGCTTGGCAAAGTGGCCAAGCCCCAGCCGCGCAGCAATGCCCAGGATGAGGACACCGGCCGCCCGGTGACCATTCCCGTGATGGGCCGCATCGCAGCAGGTGTGCCGATTGAGGCGATTCAAACCCATTCCCACACCATCGCCGTTCCGCCCGAAATGCTGGGCAGTGGCGAACATTACGCCCTTGAGGTGCGCGGCGATTCGATGATCGATGCCGGCATTTTCGATGGTGACACGGTGTTGATCCACAAACAGCCCACCGCCAATAATGGCGAGATCATCGTCGCTTTGGTCGATGATGAGGAAGCCACCCTCAAACGCCTGCGCCGCAAGGGGAATTCCATTGCCCTTGAGGCCGCCAACCCCGCCTATGAAACCCGGATCTTCGGGCCGGACCAGGTCAAGGTTCAGGGCCGGCTTGTGGGGCTGTTGCGCAAATACTGATCAGCTGACGACCCCATGCAGTCGCAAAAAAGGCCCGTTTGATAACGGGCCTTTCTTTTATCCGTCGCGGTTTTGTCCTGCACCGCCTAGTGATTGTCGCGCGGCAGGCCTTTTTCCTGAGCGATCTTTTGGTATTTGACCGCCGGTTTCAGCACGCCGCCATTGCCCAGTTGATCGACAATGCCGCGCTGGATTTCCTGCCAGGGTGTCTGGTGATCGGGATATTTGAACCCGCCGGCTGCATCGAGTTCGGCACGGCGCGTCTGCAATTCGGCATCCGACAGCAACATATTGGCTTCGCCCTTGTTCAGGTCGATCCGCACCCGGTCGCCGGTACGCAGAATGGCCAGACCACCGCCCGCCGCCGCTTCCGGTGACGCATTGAGAATGGAGGGTGAGCCGGATGTGCCCGACTGACGGCCGTCCCCAATACAGGCCAGCGCTGTCACGCCTTTCTTGATCAGATAGGCCGGCGGACGCATGTTGACGACCTCGGCCGCCCCCGGATAGCCGATTGGCCCCGTGCCGCGCATGAACAGCAAGGTGTGTTCATCGATTTCGAGCGCCGGGTCATCAATGCGGTGATGATAATCCTCAGGCCCGTCAAACACGACCGCCTTGCCCTCAAAGGCGTTCGGATCATCGGGATTGGCCAGATAGCGCTGGCGGAATTCCGGGGTGATGACGGAGGTCTTCATGATCGCGTTGTCGAACAGATTGCCGCGCAAAACGATAAACCCGGCCTGGGTGGCCAGTGGATTGTCGAACCGGCGAATGACATCGTCATTCTCGATTTCCGCATCGCGGCAATTCTCGCCAATGGTCTTGCCATTGACCGTCGGCGCGTCCTCATGAATCAACCCGTGCCGCATCAATTCGCCAACCACCGCAGGCACACCGCCGGCGCGATAGAAGTCCTCGCCGAGATAGGTACCCGCCGGCTGCAGATTGACCAGCAGCGGCACGTCATGCCCATGGGTCTGCCACTCATCGATATCGAGTTCGACACCCACATGGCGCGCGATGGCGTTGATATGGATCGGGGCATTGGTGGACCCGCCAATCGCCGAGTTCAGGGCGATAGCGTTGAAAAAGCTCTTCTTGGTCATGATGTCGGACGGCTTGATGTCCTGATGCACCATTTCAACAATGCGCTTGCCGGTCAGATAGGAAATTTCCTGACGGTCGCGATAAGGGGCCGGAATAGCCGCCGAGCCGGGCAGCTGCATGCCAAGGCCCTCGGCAAGCGAATTCATGGTCGAGGCCGTACCCATCGTATTGCAGAACCCGGTTGAAGGCGCCGAAGAGGCCACAAGTTCGATGAACTGCTTGTAGTCGATCTCACCGGCGGCCATCATCTGCCGGGCTTTCCACACAATCGTGCCCGAGCCGGTGCGTTCGCCACGGAACCAGCCATTGAGCATGGGCCCAACCGAGAGCGCAATCGCCGGAATATTGACCGTCGCCGCCCCCATCAACATGGCAGGCGTGGTCTTGTCGCAACCAATCGTCAGCACCACACCATCAAGCGGATAGCCGTAAAGCAGTTCCACAAGGCCGAGATAGGCCAGATTGCGGTCGAGCGAGGCCGTGGGACGTTTGCCGGTTTCCTGAATGGGATGTACCGGGAATTCAATGGCGATGCCGCCCGCTTCGCGAATCCCCTCGCGTACGCGCTCGGCCAGAACGACGTGGTGGCGGTTGCATGGCGACAGGTCAGAGCCCGTCTGCGCAATGCCGATAATCGGCTTGCCCGACTGCAACTCTTCGCGCGACAACCCAAAATTGAGATAGCGCTCGAGATAGAGCGCCGTCATATCCGGGTTGTCGGGGTTATCAAACCAGGCCCGCGACCGGAGTTTGGGTTGCTTATCAGTCATTTACATCTCCTCCGACAACGGATTTTCCGTGTGTATTTAATGATTCCATCTGCACATCTATTCTATTGTATGACAAATTGCGAGACATGTGGCCAGAAACTGGAAAATCTCTTTAATTAGATGGGTATATATCAGCTTTCTGGTTAGTTTGACGCCAAAATTCAGCCATTGAACGGAGATCCGGGCATGAATGCCAATGCACCCCTGGAATGGATCGCTATTGATTGGGGCACATCCAATGTACGTGCCTGGGGTCTTTCCTGCGACGGGGAAACGACCTTTGCCACCGAATCCGACAAGGGGATGTCCCGCCTCCGCAGAGATGATTACCCCGGCGTGCTTCAAGAGCTTGTGGGCGCACATCTGGGCGCAGGCGACGATCCGGTCGACCTTGTCATTTGCGGCATGGCGGGTGCCAAGCAGGGATGGCGCGAGGCGCCCTATATCGAGACGCCCGCCGACCTGCGCACGCTCGGCCAGAACGCCGTGATGCCGGATATGCCCGATGACCGGCTGCGTCCACGCATTCTCTCCGGCGTGTGCCACAAGCAGGCAGGGGCCGAAGATGTGATGCGCGGCGAAGAAACCCAGGTGCTGGGCTTGCTGGCGCTAAAGCCGGATTTTTCGGGCACGATCTGCATGCCCGGCACACACGCCAAATGGGTTCGTGTTGCCGACGGAAGAATCACCGCATTCAGTACCGCAATGACGGGCGAGCTTTATGAATTGCTGAGTACGCAATCCGTCCTGCGCCATTCTCTTCAGGGCACGCTGGACGGCCCCACCCATGAGGACGGCCTCAAGGCAGGTCTGAACGCTGGAATCACCCAGCCGGGAAACCTGACGGGCCAATTGTTCAAGGTGCGCGCCGCAGCGCTTCTGTCCGGTCGGGATGCCGCCTGGTGCGCCGGCTATTTGTCAGGGCTGCTTGTCGGCAGCGAAGTGGCAGGCCATCAAAACTGGATCCCGGAGACACCGGTGCCGCTGGTCGGTTCCGCACGGCTCTCGCGCATTTATGCGCGCGCTTTTGACATGATAGGCGCAAGCACCGAAACTATCGACGCCACCACCGCCACCCTTGCCGGGCTGGCCGCTGCACGAAAGCAAATTCCATGACTTCCATACCCCAAGAACATCGCCACATCATCGCCATCCTGCGCGGCATTACGCCAGAAGAAATAGTGCCCGCCTGCGCGGCCCTGACTGCGGCCGGCATCACCATGATCGAAATCCCCCTAAATTCCCCGGATGTTTTCACCAGCATCAAACGGGCCGCCGATGAATTCAGCGACAAAGCCATGATTGGCGCCGGAACCGTGCTCAGCCCGGAAAATGTCGACGCAGTAAAGGCGGCGGGCGGCACCTTTATTGTGTCCCCCGATTGCAACCCTGAGGTTATCGCGCATACCAAGGCAGAAGGCCTCGCCTCTTATCCCGGCGTCCTGACGCCGAGCGAGGCTTTTCGCGCCATCGCGGCTGGCGCAGACGGGCTAAAGTTCTTTCCTGCCGAGATACTGGGACCGAGCGGCATTCGCGCCATGAAGGCTGTATTGCCGCCTGAAATGCCCCTTTATGCTGTGGGCGGTGCCAACCCGGATAACTTCGACCAGTATTTCGCTGCCGGTTGCATCGGGTTCGGTCTTGGCGGCTATATTTTCAAACCGGGCTTTGATGCCAATGAAATCGCAACGCGGGCGCAGGCCGCCGTTGCGGCCTATGATGAGGGAGCAGACCTGTGACCGATACAGCAAAACTGTTCATCGATAGTCGTTGCGCGCTGGGCGAAGGCCCGATGTGGCACCCCATACGCCACGAACTGTTCTGGTTCGATATCAATGCGCACACATTGTTCAATGCCAGTTCTGATGGGGCGATCATCAATCGCTGGTTGTTTGAGGAGCCCGTCACCGCTGCAGCCGTTATCGACCGCGAGAACCTGGTCATCGCCGGGGCCAGCAAACTGACCCGCATCAACCTGCTGCGTGACGAACGGCATACGATATGTCCCCTTGAAGCGGACAATCCGCTGACCCGCTCAAATGACAGCCGGGTCAACCTCGCCGGTGGTTTCTGGATCGGAACGATGGGCAGAGAGGGCCAGGCCAATCTGGGGAGCGTCTACCAGTATCGTGAGGGAAAGGTTGAAACGCTGTTCAGCGGTATCGGCATTCCCAATGCCACCTGCTTTTCACCCGATGGCACCATCGCCTATTGGTGTGACACGCTGAAAGGCCAAATCCTGAAATGCCGGATTGATCCGCAGACCGGGTTGCCCGTCAGTGAATGGCAAGTCCATATCGATACAACAGACCAGCGCGGCGGGCCGGACGGTGCCATAATTGATAGTGAAGGTTTTATGTGGAGTGCGCGCTGGGGTGGATCTTGCGTTATCCGCCATGCGCCTGACGGTTCGATTGACAGGATTGTCGAGGTTCCCGCCTCCAACGTGACCTGCCCTGCCCTTGGCGGCACCGATCTCAAGACATTGTACATCACGACAGCAAGCGCCGGTTTGAGCCCTGAACAACGCGCTGCCGAACCGCAGGCGGGCAGTGTTTTTGCCATTCGGGTGGATGTGCCGGGACAGCCCGAACCATTGATCAAACTCTAGGGCGCGCGCCAGGGGCGGTTTCTGTCGGCAATTGCCGGACGTATTTCGAAGCCGCCCTCTTCACCATTCCAGGCCAGCCAGTGCATGCCGCCCAGCCTTAGATCATCGCGGTCAATGACCTGCACGCGGCTGCGGCAGGTTGATGGTGCCCTAAGGCGTGTCACGACCAAGTCGGCCCAAAAACAATCCTCGGCAAACCCATCGATGTGCTTGACCAGCGCAATGTTGAACCCTGAGGGCGATGAAAAGACGCATCCCGCATTATCGCATCCAACACCATCCAGCTTTGGCGCAATCTCGGTTTGATACGTTTCGCTCCAGGCATTCACCGCAAAGCTGCCCGTGCGGCCGGCCATCAGGGCCATGCCGGGCTCGGTGCGTATGGCCAGAGCCTGAGTGCTGTCGGCCACAAGAATATCCGGTGACCGGTCCAGCCCGATGCCCCAGACCAGCGGCAAGGCAATGAGGGGACCGGCGAACCGCAGGCGATTGTCAAAAAACGCAAACCACCCGAGCGCCGCAAGACCAACGACGAGGGCCGTGGGGGTGAGCAAGGGACTGCCGGACAGACTGGCACTCCAACCCGCCACAAGCGCTGCAATTTCCAGTATCCGGTCGATCCCCCAACCCATTACCTGCAGGAAAACGGCCTCAATGCCGAAAGGCATGGCCAGAACAGCAATGAAAGCGGCAGGCAGCACAACAAAGCCGACAAGCGGCAAGGCAACCAGGTTGCCCAGAACCCCAAGCGGCGCGGTTTGCTGAAAATGATAGGCCGCGAACAATAAAGTCGCGGCCCCAGCAATGGCGCTGGTCAGGGCCAAACCGCCAAAAAACCGCCCCAGGCCAGAGATAAAGCCCCCCGCCGTATCGCGCTGGCGGCGCGCCATTTCGTAACTGCCGACCAATGCGGCAACCGCTGCGAATGAAAGCTGGAAGCTGGGCCTGAAAACGCTGGCCGGATCGACAAGCAGCAAAAGCAGCGCCGCAATGGCGACATTGCGCATGGTCAGCGCGCGCCGCCCGGCAAGGACCGCACCAAAAACCAGCAAGAGCATGATAGTCGCCCGGATGGCTGACACACTGCCGCCCGAAAGAGACAGATAAACCAGCGCCGCCACAATGCCGCCTGCCGCAGCCAGCTTTTTGAGCGCCAGACGCTGGCCCAGACCATAAGACAGCGCCAAAGCCATGCGGATTGCAGCGAAAACGCCACCCGCCACCAATGTGAGATGCAGGCCGGAAATAGCCAATACATGCGCCAGCCCGGCCGTGGCCATGGTTGTGCGTGTCTCCTCGGCAATGCGGCTCTGGTCTCCAATCGTCAGCGCGCGCGCGATGGCGCTGGCCGGCGGCGACAATACCGCATCAATACGCAGGCCGATCGCACGGCGCATGCTGTCTGACAACCGCTGAAGATCGGTTGCACCGACGCGCGTGACGCTGAGATGGCCGGTGCTGTTGCCAAAGGCACCGATGCCATCGAAATAGCCGTGAAACTGGGAATCGAAGCCACCGGGCACGACCGGCCCGGGCACCGGGGCGAAGCGCACCGGCCCCCGCAAAACATCGCCGGCTGCCAGGGCGTCTGCATCTCGCACAAACAGCCGCGCCCGCCGCACCGGTATATCCCGCGCATCATCCAGCGGCGTGATTGACGAGACAATGATGCGCAGTGCCGTATCATCCTCGCTAAGCACCTGATCGACACGCATTTCGTAATTGCCATAGGCCGGATAGCTGAGCATGGGGGTGCCAAACAGGGCGCCATGGAGCATCAGCAACGAAAACCCGGTCCAGAACGCCAGGGCCGCAACCATGGCCCGCAACATGCCAATGGCATGCCGGACCAACCACAAGGCGGTCACCAGCGCCGCACCGGCAAGCCCCAGTGCCAGCGGATGCGGCTCTTGCGGAAGAATGCGATAGGCAATGAGACCGGCGATTACGCAAAAAGGCAGCAACACAAACAAACGCCGCGCGCCAAAAGCCCTGACAGAAGCGGAAACAACAGTCTCTCGGGGTGCCAAATCGCGCCATACGGGCAGATTGAGGCGAGGCAATGAACGGGAGCGCCATGCGGAATTGCTTGCCGGCAGCACCGGTTTTGCCTCCGGATTGATGTCCCCCGCATCGCCCAATGGACGTCCCCACACTTGCGCTTGCCCGCGCCTATGCTACACACATGGCCCGTCGAACACCAAGCATTGCGAAATCCATGTCCAAGCCCGTTATCACCCGTTTTGCCCCCTCACCCACCGGCTATTTGCACATTGGCGGCGCGCGCACCGCGCTGTTCAACTGGGTCTATGCCCAGCGCATGGGCGGCAAAATGCTGCTGCGCATCGAAGACACTGACCGAGAGCGCTCAACCCAGCCCGCCGTGGACGCCCTGCTTGATGGCCTGAGCTGGCTTGGCCTCGATTGGGAAGGCGACCCGATTTCACAGTTCGGCCGCGCCGCGCGCCACGCGGAAATCGCCCATCAGCTGGTTGAAGCGGGCCATGCCTATAAATGCTACAGCTCGCCCGAAGAACTGAGCCGCATGCGTGAAGAAGCCCGGGCCGCCGGCAAACCGCCGCGCTATGACGGGCGTTGGCGCGACCGCGACCCCTCGGAAGCCCCCGAAGGCATCGATCCCGTTATCCGCATCAAGACACCGCTGAGCACGGAAATCGTGGTTGAGGATCACGTGCAGGGCAAAGTTGTGTTCAACACAGAGAACCTGGACGATTTCGTCATTCTGCGCTCCGATGGTTCCCCCACCTATATGCTCGCCGTTGTCGTCGACGATCATGACATGCAGGTGAGCCATATCATTCGCGGCGACGATCACCTGACCAATGCCGCCCGCCAGATTGTCATTTATCAGGCGCTTGGCTGGGAGGTGCCCGAAATGGCGCATATTCCGCTGATCCATGGACCGGACGGGGCCAAACTATCCAAACGCCACGGCGCGCTGGGCGTCGATGCCTATCGTAAAATGGGCTATCTGCCGGCCGCCATGCGCAATTATCTGGCACGCCTTGGCTGGGCCCATGGTGATGATGAAGTGTTCACCACCGAACAGATGATCGAATGGTTCGATCTCGACGCGCTCAACAAGGGCGCCGCACGCTTCGATTTTGCCAAATTAGAAAATATCAACGGCCTCTACATCCGCGAGGCTGAACCAGAAGCGCTGTACGAAATCATGCTGACAACCGCCAGGGAAGTTGAGCGCACCGGTGATCATGAAGGTCTTGGGGCGAACAGGGAAACTGTTCTGGCCGCCCTGCCCGACCTGCAGCCACGAGCCAAGACCGTGCTGCAGCTGATCGATCTCGCCCAGTTTATCTATGCCACACGGCCGCTGGAAATCGACGTAAAGGCTGCCGCACTGCTGACCGATGACACCCGCGCCATGCTGGCCGATATCCTTGGCGAACTTGAGGCTGTAACCGAATGGAGCGTTACGGCAATTGATGCACGCATGCGTGCCTTTGCCGAAGCCCGGGAACTGAAACTGGGCAAAGTGGCCCAACCCCTGCGCGCTGCCCTGACCGGCCGCACCGTATCGCCGGGTATCTTTGAGGTCATGGTGCTGATTGGGCGCGAAGAAACAATCGCGCGCTTGTCTGATCAGGTCAAAAAGTCGTAATATGGAGACCTTACACTTGCCTACCCAAAACCTACATTAGTTGCGTGTCAGCCACAAATCGGCTACCGAAATCCCGATGTTATAAGATAGATCATTTTGGCGGTCCCTCGCGCATCACGGCACGGGCGGAAACCGGACAAGATAAGCTCATGGAGACGAACCAATGACAGATAAAACAGCCAAACTTACAATTGGCGAAGAATCGTTCGAGTTCCCTGTCATGCAAGGCTCGGTAGGTCCCGACGTCATTGATATTCGCAGCCTTTATGCCAAGACCGGCATGTTCACCTACGATCCCGGCTTCACCTCGACAGCCGCCTGCGACAGCGCCATCACCTATATCGACGGCGACAAGGGCGAATTGCTCTATCGCGGCTACCCGATCGATCAGCTGGCCGACAAGAGCCACTTCCTCGAAGTCTGCTTCCTGCTGCTTTATGGTGACCTGCCGAACACCGCCGACCTCGCCGATTTCGAGGAGCGCGTAACCCGCCACACCATGCTGCATGAACAGATGCATTATTTTTATCGCGGCTTCCGCCGGGATGCGCATCCGATGGCGGTTGTCTGTGGTGTTGTGGGGGCGATGGCCGCCTTTTATCACGACTCAACCGACATCAATGATCCGCAGCAGCGCGAGATTGCTTCGATCCGCATGATCGCCAAAATGCCGACGATAGTGGCCATGGCGTACAAGTATTCGGTGGGCCAGCCCTTCGTTTATCCGCGCAATGACCTCGATTATGCGTCCAACTTCCTGCACATGTGCTTCTCGGTGCCGGCAGAATCCTACGAGATCAATCCGGTTCTGGCCCGCGCCATGGACCGCATCTTCACCCTGCATGCCGACCACGAGCAGAATGCCTCCACCTCGACAGTGCGGCTGGCCGGTTCGTCCGATGCCAATCCGTTCGCCTGTATCGCAGCCGGCGTTGCCTGCCTCTGGGGTCCCGCCCATGGTGGTGCCAATGAAGCAGCCCTCAACATGCTGCGCGAGATCGGCACCACGGACCGGATCCCCGAGTTCATTGCCCGCGCCAAGGACAAGAACGATCCGTTCCGCCTGATGGGCTTCGGTCACCGCGTCTACAAAAACTACGATCCGCGCGCCAAGGTGATGCAGGAAACTGCCCGCGAAGTGCTCGATCTGCTGGGTGTGGAGAATAACCCCACATTGCAGGTGGCCCGTGAGCTGGAAAAGATCGCGCTTGAAGATCCGTACTTCGTCGACCGCAAGCTCTATCCGAATGTCGATTTCTACTCGGGCATCATTCTCGATGCGATCGGCTTCCCCACCTCCATGTTCACGGCGATCTTCGCCATGTCGCGGACCGTGGGCTGGATTGCACAGTGGAAAGAAATGATCGGCGATCCGCAGAAAAAGATCGGCCGCCCGCGTCAGCTCTATCAGGGTGCGGAAAGCCGCGATTACGCGGACATTTCGAGCCGCTAACCGGCGTGATTCAAGGATAAGTGGACGCCACTTATCCGGGTCGGAAACAAGACTGACAAAAGATATAAAGCCCGGCTTTTGAGGACATCAAAAGCCGGGCTTTAACGCAAATAGGCCAATATCCGGTCTGCCGGATCCTGACGCGGCGTCTCTGGCGCGCCATGCTGCATCAACGCGCGCAACTCGGCAAAAGCCGAAAGCTGCGCCCCGCGCACCGCCTCATCCTCCAGCACTGATATTGTTCCGGCATAAAGCCGCCCCACCAGGTCGTCGCCCGGTGCAATTTCCGGCACAACCGCCCGCCCCAGAATGATATTGGGCAGCGCAATCATCGGCCGGCCGGCTTTTTCATAATGATGCATCAGCCTTTTGTCGGGCATATAGGTGCCAATCATGGGGATGCCAGACAGCGCCAGTTCGAGGGTCACCGTGCCTGCAGTAACGACCGCAGCCCGGCAGGTGCGCAGCGCATCATCCCGTTTGGCACGATCATCAATAATCTCGACAGCTCCGGCCCAACTGGCGGTTTCCGCACGCAATTCCGCCGCCAGGTGCGGCAGGGTCGGCAAGATGAACCCCGAAACCTTTGGATGGTCTGCAAGGCGCGCAACCAATTGCGCCAGAATGGGCAGGTGCCGCCGAATCTCACCGCCCCGGCTTCCCGGCAGCAGCGCAACCTTTCCGGCGCCCGTGGGGAGCGCCAGGGGCGTGGGAATGGCATCAATGGCCGGATGTCCCACATAAGTGGTCAACGGCCCGCCCAGCCGCTCCAAAGCTGCTGGCTCGAACGGCAATACCGCCAAAATCTCGTTGAACAGGGGCTTGAGCTTGGGGGCCCGCTCCGGTTTCCACGCCCAGACCGAAGGCGCCACATAGAGCACGATGGGCCTTTCGTAGCCGGCTTTGCGCAATTGCCTAGCCAACAGCGCCGAGAACACCTGCGAGTCGATGAGCACCACCATTTCCGGGTGCTGGCGGATAATGAACCGGGCTGACTGGCGAATGCGCCATAACAGCAGGGGCAAGCGCTTGATGACATCGGCAAAGCCCATGACGGACAGGTCGCTCATCGGAAAGATGGAGGAGAGCCCTTCGCTGGCCATTTCCGGCCCGCCAACGCCAATCGGCTCAAGCGCCTTACGCGCTTTCATCCGGCGCAGAAAATCTGCGCCTATCCGGTCACCCGAAGGTTCGCCCGCCAGCATGAACACGCGATGCGGCTCAGACATGATCGCTCTCGCCGCCATATACGCTGACCCCAAGCTCCAGAGCCGCCGCCTGCAAGCGTTCACGTTCGATGACGACACTGTTGCCCGCCTGAACGAATATCGCCCTGAGACCTGCTTCATGGGCCGCAATGACCGTACCGGGGCCGATGGCGGGCAAATCCACAAACATCGGCTGATTGGGCTTGCGGGCTTTGGCCAGCACGAGATCGCTACCGCCATCCCCCACAAGACCCGCCGCGCGATGTTCCGCCACCCGGCGCAACAAGGCGTCGGTACCCGCGATATCCTCGACAGCGACGACGCGGTGCCCCGAACACACAAGCGCCTGCCCCAGATCCAGCTGCCCGGCCGAAATGGCCGCGTTCAGCGCAAAGAGCCCATCGGCCACCAGGTTTTTGTCGGGCTTTGGACCGGCAATATGGCCCGGCTCTGCCAAGAGCCCTGGCACGATCTCGTGCGCGCCGAGCAAAGTGGCACCTGTTGTCACCTCGAGCGCACGCCCCAGCCTGGAAAGGCCACTGTCGCCGGATGGCTTGCGCGGCTTTTTCTTGCCGCCGAGCAGCTTGAAAAAGCCCTCGCGCCCCTTATCGGAAACATGCACCGCGCCGACCATGCAGATATGGGTCGCCTTGAACCGGCGAATACCCATAACGATGTCGAGCGGCTTGCCGATATCAATCAGCCTGACCTCGATATCGGTCAGCTCCGGCCGTGGCACAAAACTTTGGTATTGCACCGCCCAGCCCGCTTCACGCGCAGCTTCGAGCACCATGAGGGGCAAGGCGTCCTTGCCCGCCATAATGGAAAGGCGGCGTGGCTGGGTTTCAGTCTTCGTGATTGCCATTGCGCGGCATGCAGATCGAGCGTTCAGAGGACGTTGCAATAAAGTTCACGACATCCTGAACCAGACCGTGCCCCTTGAACAGGTCAGCGGCATCGTCAACGCGTTCGCGCAAAGTGCCCTCCGACGAAAAGATCATGCGATAGGCAGCACGGAGCGTATGAATGTCTTCACGCTCAAACTTGCGCCGCTTCAGGCCCACAAGATTGAGACCCGCCAAACGCGCACGATTGCCCACCGCCATGCCGTAGGGAATGACATCGCTGTCGACCATGCTGTGGGCACCGATGAAGGCATGCGAACCAATGCGCACAAACTGGTGAACCACCACCATGCCACCAATAGTGACGAAATCGCCGGTAACACAATGGCCGGCCAGACCGCCAAAATTGGCGATGATCACGTTATTGCCCACGATACAGTCATGCGCCACGTGCGTGCTGGCCATCAGCAGGCAATTATCGCCGATCGAGGTCAACATACCGCCGCCGCGCGTGCCCGGATTGATGGTCGCGTTCTCGCGGATGGTACAATTGGCGCCGATCACCAACCGGCTCGGCTCGCCCTCATATTTCAAATCCTGCGGTGGATGACCGACCGAGGCAAACGGGAAAATGCGGCTATTGGGCCCGATTTCGGTGCGCCCAGCGATAGAAACATTCGCAAAAACTTGTACACCATCGTGCAATATGACTTCGGGCCCGACTGTGCAGAAGGGCCCGATCTTAACGCCAGCGCCAATTTTGGCGCCGGCTTCGACGATTGCCGTCGGATGAATTTCACCTTGGGTCAAGCTCAAGCTCACTCTTCGCTTATCATTGCGCCAATTTCCGCTTCAGCGACGACCACGCCATCAACAATGGCCTTTGCCTCATAGCGGCCGACATTGCGGCGGCGGTGTATTTTGCGAATATGATATTCAAGCTTGTCACCGGGGACAGCGGGCTTGCGGAATTTTGCCTTGTCGATCGTCAGCATGTAAACGACAAACCGCTTGCCAGCCGCCAACTGCTCCGCGATCACAATGGCACCAGCCGTCTGGGCCATGCCCTCGACAATCAACACGCCGGGGAAAACGGCCTTGCCAGGGAAATGTCCCTGAAAGATAGGCTCGTTATAGGTGACGTTCTTGATGCCGACGGCGGATTCATCACCATCGATATCGATAATCTTGTCGATCATCAAAAACGGGTAGCGGTGAGGCAGACATTTCAAAATCGTATCGAGATCAAGCTGCGTCAAAGCCGCCTTTTTCTCGTCGTCCGGAACGTGTTCCGTTTCCTCAAGACTCACTTTCTTCCCCTTTCGTCAGACGTCGCAGCGCGGCAGTTTCGCGCCAGAAATCCCTTATATCCTGGGCCGGAGCCCCGGCAATTTTTGAGCCCGCAGGCCAGTCTTTGGTGACAGCGGCCCGGCCATGCACGACCGTGCCCGCCCCAATGGTCAGATGCCCCGATGTACCGGTGCCGCCGCCCATAAGCACACCATCATCAAGATTGGTGGTGCCCGAAAGGCCAGACATGGCCGCAACCAGACAGTTCCGCCCAATCTGGCAGTTATGTCCAATCTGCACCAGATTGTCGATCTTGGTCCCCTCACCAATGACCGTATCCCCAAGCGCACCCCGATCAATAGTCGAATTTGCGCCGATCTCCACCCTGTCTTGCACTATGACGCGACCAAGCTGTGGAATTTTTCGATTAGTACGCCCGTGGTCGAGCCAGCCAAAGCCCTCGCAGCCGATACGGGCGCCGCTGTGCACCACAACATTATTGCCGATATAGCTGCATTCAATCGTGACATTGGCCCCGATTACCGCATTGCGCCCGATGGCAACACCGGCCCCGATCACCGCATTGGGGCCGATAATCGTACCGGCACCAATTTCTGCGCCTCGGCCGATTACCGCACCCGGACTGATAACTACATCCGCCTCAAGGACCGGCGTTGCGCCCGCCTCATCAGTCAGTTTGCGCAGGATGGCGCGGGTATCGTCAGGATAGAGATGGTCGAGAATATCAGCGAAGGCCCCATGCGGATCGTCAGCAACGAGTGCCAGCGTGCCAGCCGGCACCTTGTCGCGCAAGGCGCGGCCGATCACCACGACACCAGCTTTGGTTTCGCTTAAGGCCGCCGCATATTTGCGGTTGGCGGCAAGTGCAACGTGACCAGGCCCGGCATGGGCCAGTTCGTCGACCCCAGTTACCTGGATTTGTTCAAGAGTATCGCCCGGAACCAGTTCGGGGTGCCCTGCCCCCAGAAGAAGCGATTCCAGCGGCATCGTGCCGGCAAAAGGATGGAAACGGATATCAACCATTTATATCACTCAAAAAAAGAAACCGCGGCGCGTTTGGCGCCGCGGTTTCATGAACTTTGTCACGCGTTCCGGGTTAGAGCAAGCTCTTCAAGGTTAGCTGGAAGACCTGCGTCTTGTCGGCGCTGTCCTTTTGCAGGACGTGAGCGAAATCGCCACGCAGCGGACCGAACGGTGAATCCCAGATAATCGAGGCACCAATCGAGGAGCGCACCTGCTGGGCAATCCCGGTCTGAGCCGCCGGCCCTGCACTGGATTCATCACCGGCATAACCGACGTCAGCCCAAACAGCACCTGTCAGACCATAGGATTCCGGCAATACCGGGAACGGGAACTCAATCTCTGCCGACAGACCGGCATAATAGGTGGACCCGAGGGCTTCACCCGAAGCCCGGCGCGGACCAAAGCCACGACCTTCGAAACCACGTACCAGGCTTGGGCCCAGAAGGAAGGTTTCCGTCGGGTTCACGCCGGTGCCATTGACACTGTTGACCACGCCAACCTGGCCCTTGACGCTGGCGATAAAGCCGGAGTCTTCCATCAGGGGCATGAAGTAGCGCGCCTTCAATTCGGACTTCACGTAATTATTGTCCCAACCGACATATTGCTGCGAGAAACTGGCATACAGGCCCTCAGTCGGCTTTTTGACACTATCGACCCCGTTATAGTTCAACGAGTAACCGACAAAGACCTTGTTGCGGGTTTCGCCGTCAGTGACGATGACCGACGCAGGTGCCTTTTTGTCCGTATATTGCGTGTTCTCTAGACCAACAAAGAATGTGGATGAGAATTCCTTGGTGAGCGGCACACCCAGACGGATCTTGCCGCCGACAACATCGGAACCATAGAAACTGGCGGTGGTTTCATCATTGACGCGCTTGTAGATGTCGAAACCGGTTGAGATCTTCAGCCCCATGAACCGTGGCTCAGTGAAGGAGAAATCAAACGTGCGGCCCGACTGGCTGGCACCGATAGCGGCACGCACATACTGCCCGCGGCCCAGGAAATTGCGCTCGGTCAGCGACAACTCACCCAGAACGCCACCTTCAGTTGCATAACCAACAGTCGCACCATAATCACCGGTCGAATCTTCAACCACGGCAATGTCGATGACGATCTTGTCAGCCGCACTACCCGGCGAGGTCGAAACATCGACAGAAGAGAAGAAACCAAGATCCTCGATCGCTGTCTTGCCGCGGCTGATGATGCTGCGGTTGAACGGATCGCCTTCAGCAAAGCCAAGCTCGCGCCGGATGACGAAGTCACGGGTCTTTTCATTGCCGAGAATGTTCACACGCTCAACATAGATGCGCGCACCTTCATCAACCAGATAGGTGATATTGAAGGTATGGCTGGCAACGTCACGCTCGACACGTGGCCGCACGTCAGCGAATGCATAACCCTGCTCGGTCGCACGGATCGCCATTTCATTGGCAGACTGCTGCAACCTGGAAGCTGAATAGCGGCTGCCTTCACGCGTACGCACCACGGATTGCAGTGGCCCGGTATCAAGACCTGAAATGCTGGTTTCGATGGCGATATTGCCGAACGAGTAATACTCGCCTTCGGAAACCGTGAAGTTGACGAAGTAAGCGTTCTTGCTTGTGTCAAAATCAGCGACAGCCGAGAGAACCTGCGCATCGGGATAGCCGCGATCCGCATAGAACCGGCGGATCAACTCGCTGTCATAGGCAAGCTTGTCTTCTTCGTAAGTATCGTCGCGCAACAACCAGCTCAACCAATGCGACTCCTTGGTGGAAATCACGGTCTTCAGCTGATTGCTGTCATAGGTATTGTTGCCGGTGAAGTTGATCGCGGTGATGCCGGCGCGCTCGCCTTCATTGACCACAAACACAACGCGGACGCGCTGGTTGGCCAGCACTTCGGTGCGGGCAGCAACTGTTACATTGGTATAACCGGCCTGATCATAGGCAATACGGATGCTCTGCTCGTCAGTCGAGAGACCTTCGCGTGTAAACACACCACGGCTGGCCGTATCGACCATGCTCAGCAGCTCTTTATCGGAAAAGCGCTGATTGCCTTCGAAAAGCACGGAAGCCACAACCGGGTTCTCGGAAACGCTAACGCGCAACACACCACCCGAAAGGCGCACATTGACTGTATCAAACAGCCCGCTCGCCAGCAGTGAATTGGTCGACGCGTTGATCTCGCTCGACGGCGCACGGTCACCGACACGTACGGTCAGGTAAGAAACAACTGTTGCATCATCAACGAGCGAATTGCCCTCAACCGATATGCGGCTGACAGTCTGCGCCTGCGCGGCCTCGACCCCGAAGACCAGCCCCCCAGCCCCAGCCAACGGCGCGAGAACCAGAAACGCAAATGCCACAAAAAGGCTGCGAAGCAAGGTTGAGTGATGCATCATAATTATATCTTGCCCTTATAGACCCCATGAAGAATCGCTGCGCGCAGCACTCTTCAAGCTAACTCCATTGAAAGCTTGTACTGTTTTTTTAACCCAGAGCAAGGGTTAACCCGGCAATCAGTTACCAAAAACTTGGAAATCTTGCATTACCGCAACACACAGACCCGCTTCGTGAACACGACTCAGAACAAGTCATTAACTAGTGTAAAAACCGTTAGCGACAATACGATAGCCAATCCGAAACGAAAACCGATTTCCTGCACGCGCATGCTCAGCGGGCGTCCGCGCACCGCCTCGATAATATAAAACAGCAAATGCCCGCCATCGAGCATCGGGATCGGAAACAGGTTGAAAATGCCGATATTCAGCGACAGCAGCGCCATCAGGTTGATAAGGGCCACAACGCCCAGCGTTGCCACCTCGCCGGAAACCTGCGCCACCTTTACCGGCCCGCCAAGCTGATCCAGATCACCGCGCCCGACGAAGAAATCGCCCAGGAAAGCGGCGGTGCGGTCAATGATGAAACGGATCTCTTCAAGGGTCAGCCCCACAGCTTCTACCGGTCCGGGCCGATAAAGCGTGAAATCATCAGCCTCAGTCTGACGGCTGACGCCAATGCGGCCAATGCGCTGCTGGTTGCCAAACCGGTCTTCAATCTCGGTGGATTGCGGCGTCATCACGAAAGTCAGATTCTGGCCGAGCCGGTCGACAACCACAGTAACCGGGCGATCCGGGCTTGTGGCGATCAAGCGCTGAAAGTCTGAAAAGCCGCGCACACGATAGCCATCAACCTCGACGACTTCATCGCCGGGCAGCAACCCCGCCGTCGCCGCAACATCGCCTTGAATTACATCGTCGATGGTTGCGGGCAAGGTATAGCGGCCATAGCCGAGCAAAAGCACGTAAAGCACCAGAAACGTGAAAATGAAATTGGCAAAGGGCCCTGCGACAACAACGGCAATCCGCTGCCAGACAGACTTGTTGTGAAACAGCCGCGCCGCTTCCGCATCAGGCAGGCCCTTTGACGCCTCACCGTCCGGCACGCTGGCCGCGTTCATGTCCCCCACAAAACGCACATAGCCGCCAAGCGGCACCATGGCGATGCGCCAGCGCGTGCCGGCCCGGTCGGTCCAGCCCAGCAATTCGCGGCCGAAGCCGATGGAAAACGTCTCAATGGCCACACCATTCCAGCGCGCCACCAGGTAATGCCCCATTTCATGCACGAAAACGATGACGGTCAAAACCGCCAGAAAGGGCAGAAGGTAGGACAAAAGCCAATAAGCGAAATCCATGGGTCACTTTCCAAGGCTGGAGCAGAACGATCTGTCAGCCATGATTGCAAGGGGTTAAAAAGCTGTCAAAAACTCAGACAGGCCTACCAGAACAGGAAGCCGCTGGCGACGGCATCCCGGCCTGCATGCAAGCCACCGATCACAAAGACCACGACCGTGGCAAGTGTAAGGCTGTCGAGCCGATCGAGCAGTCCGCCATGTCCGGGGATCAGGTCACTACTGTCCTTGACACGGAACCGACGCTTGATCGCACTTTCAGCAAGATCACCCAACTGTCCTGAAATACTCAGCAAAGCGGCAAATCCGGTGCCAATCCACCAGGGGGATGGCGTGACAACCAGCCAGACCAGCGTGCCGCCCAGCGTGCCGATCGCCAGACCGCCAAGGGCACCGGACCAGGTTTTTGAGGGTGAAATATCCGGCGAAAGCTTCACGCCCCCCAGATGACGCCCGGTAAAAAATGCCGCGGAATCCGTCAGCCATACGGAAGCTGCAAGAAACACACCGGCTGAAATACCGATATGCCCGGTGCCTCTTATCGACAGAATGGTAAAAATCACGATGCCGAGATAGGCCACGCCGCCCGCACGCCAGCACCGCGCCGGGCTGGGCGCGACAAGCGCAAGCGCCACGGCAACCGCCAGAACGAGAATGCTGGCGAAAATGCCGAACAACGGGAAAAGCAGGGCAGACAATGCCAACAGCCCGATAAGGACCATGCCGACTAAATCAGGCCGCCGGCTGGTGACCATGATTTCCCACTCGCGATAGGCACCAGCAAACACGCCGCCGACCAGAGCGGCAAACCAGACGCCGCCCAGATAGAGCACCAGAGCCGTTACCGGGACAAGCACAAGAGCCGACAAAAAGCGTGGGCCCAAATCAGCCCATCTGCGTCTACCAGAAGAATCGTTTTCAGAATTGCCCATTACCCTGCCCCGACGCCTCCAAAACGGCGCTCACGGCGACCGAAATCCTCGAGCACCCGGACAAAGCAGGCCTCATCAAAATCAGGCCAGTTTTCTTCAATAAAAACAAGCTCGGAATAGGCTGATTGCCAAAGCAGGAAATTGGAAAAGCGCTGCTCGCCACTGGTCCGCAACACAACATCGGGCGCGGGAATATCTGCAGCGTAGAGCGCCCCGGAAATCATGTCCTCGGAAATCTCGTCGGGATCGAGTGTGCCGGCCTGCACCTGGCGTGCAAGGCCGCGCACCGCATTGACGATCTCGGCTTTACCGCCATAGTTGAACGCCACGACAAGCGTCAGCCCATCATTGCTGGCCGTGTCATTCTCTGCCTTGTTGATAAGCTGCAAAATCTGCGTATCAAGCCCTGCCCGCTCCCCAACCACCCGGATGCGCACATTGTTGCGCACCAGCTTGTCGAGATCGGACGAGACAAAACGGCGGAGGAGGCCAAAAATGAAGTTCACCTCGTCGCGCGGCCGCGACCAGTTCTCGGAACTGAAACTGAAAACCGTCAGGTAACTGACGCCATAGCGGATCGCGTATTCCACAAGCCGCCGCAAGGAATCCGTACCCGCACGATGGCCTTCCGTCCGCGGCTTGCCCCGCGCAATCGCCCAGCGGCCATTCCCGTCCATCGTCACGGCCAAATGACGCGGAATTCTCAAGGCCGGAGCCTCCTGCGCCAAACTGCCTGTAACACTGTCCCTGGGCATAACCGCCCCTCCAATGGTTCCGGTGGGAACTAGACCTGCATGATTTCCTGCTCTTTGGTGCTCAGCAGACCATCAATCTCGGAAACAGCTTCATCCGTGACCTTTTGCACCTGATCCGAAAGGGTGCGCCCCTCGTCCTGACCGATGTCACCGTCTTTTTCCAGCTTTTTGAGCTGATCCATCCCGTCGCGGCGAATGTGCCGCACAGCAACACGGGCCTGCTCGGCATAATTATTGGCGACTTTGGTCAGTTCGCGGCGCCGTTCTTCGTTGAGTTCGGGAATCGGCACCCGGATTACAGCGCCTTCACTAGCCGGATTCAAGCCAAGCCCGCTTTCGCGGATAGCCTTTTCGACAGCGCCTGACATCGAATTATCCCAGACCTGTACGCTCAACATGCGCGATTCCGGCACGGAAACGGTTGCGACCTGATTGAGCGGCATCTTGGTACCATAGGCATCAACCATGACCGGTTCGAGAAGACTGGCACTTGCACGGCCTGTGCGCAAACCGCCGAACTCGTCCTTGAGCGCAGCAATCGACTTTTTCATCCGGGACTTCAGCGCGTCGATCGAAAATTCTTCAGCCATTGTTCAATCCTCTTTACATTCAGGTTAGTCGTTCAGCCGATGCGGGTACTTTTACCTTCGCCCTCAAGCACGCCGACCAGACCTTCTTTAACGTCAAGCGCATAGACAATTATCGGCAGAGCATTGTCGCGGGCAAGCGCAAATGCCGCCGTATCCATCACACGCAGGTTGCGACTGATCACATCATCGTGGCTGATCTGCTCAAAACGCTGTGCGTCTGGATTTGTCGCCGGGTCATCGGAATAAACGCCGTCGACCTTGGTGCCTTTCAACAGCACATCGCAACGCAGTTCAATCGCCTTGAGCGCCGCCGCCGTATCTGTGGTGAAAAAGGGATTGCCCGTACCACCGGCGCAAATGACCACCGAACCACCTTCAATAGCCGCAATCGCGCCACGCTGGGTAAATGTATCCGCAATGGAGGGCATGGAAACGCTCGAAAACACATGGCTTCTACCACCATTCCGGCGGATCGCATCGCCAAGGGCGAGTGCGTTAATCACGGTGCCCAGCATGCCCATATGGTCGCCGATCACCCGGTCTCCGCCCTTTGCGGCGACAGCCATGCCCCGAAAAATGTTGCCACCACCGATGACAATGCCGATTTCAACGCCACGATTGGCCAGATCGACGATCTGCTTGGCAACCTTGTCGAGAAAACCCGACGATATTCCATAAGACTGATCTCCGGCGAGAGCCTCGCCGGAGACCTTTAAAAGTATCCGTTTATAATCGGACTTAACCATCCGGCACCCTTTTGAATCTGCTTGCAAGCGTCGATTCTTCCGGCGCCCGGCGGCACGTTATCGAGTGCCCGCAGTTGCTGCAACCTCAGCAGCGAAATCACCCTCTTCCTTTTCAATGCCGTCGCCGATGGCGAAACGGACAAAGGCAGAAAGCTTGATCGGTGCGCCTGCGTCTTTTTCAGCAGCAGCAATGGCATCGGCAACCTTGGTTTCGCCGTCAATGACGAAGGTCTGCGACAACAGGCAGACTTCCTCATAGAACTTGCGCATCCGCCCCTCGACCATCTTTTCAGCGATCTCGGCAGGCTTACCCGAAGCGATAGCCTGCTCCTTGAACAAGGCACGCTCGCGCTCAACCAGAGCGGCATCCAGTTCTTCAGGAAGAATGGCAAGCGGGGTCGGGCTTGCGGCGGCAACATGCATTGCCAGCTGCTTGCCCAGCGCCTCGAGCACGGCCTTGTCGCCAGTGGATTCGAGGCCAACCAGAATACCGATCGAACCCAGACCCGGTGCAACCGAACCATGCACGTAATTGCCGATAACGCCGTCGGAAACCGAAACCATTGCCGAACGGCGCAGGTTGAGGTTTTCACCGATCTTGGCCACAGCTTCGGTGATTTCACCGGACACTGTGCGACCTGTTTCCGGATAAGAAGCCGCGCCAAGCGCAGCCACGTCACCGTCCACTGCCAAAGCCAGTTTAGCGACATTGGTAACAATGGTCTGGAAATCTTCGTTGCGTGCAACGAAATCGGTCTCAGAGTTCACCTCGACCACAGCACCACGTGTGCCTTCGACCTGCAGGCCAACCAGGCCTTCAGCCGCAACGCGGCCGGCCTTTTTTGCAGCTTTTGCGAGACCGCGGGTGCGCAGCCAGTCAACGGCCGCGTCCATGTCACCATTGGTTTCCTGGAGTGCATTCTTGCAATCCATCATGCCAACGCCGGTCAACTCGCGAAGTTCTTTTACCTGTGCAGCTGTAATTGCCATGGGTAAATACCTTTCTATGGGCTCTCGTAATATGCCCCGATAGTCGTATCTTTGTTACGTCGTGATGACGGATCAGCCTTTTGCCAGCTCGGCAGCCTGGTCCAGCCAATTGTCACGATCGATCCGCCCCTTGAAGTTCAGCGCATCGTCCAGCTTGGCAATATCTTCAACTGTGAAGGCTGCAACCTGGGCAAATGTCGTCACGCCGAGTGCATTGAGCTTCTTCTCAAGCACGGGACCAACGCCAGAGATCTTCTTGAGATCATCGGCTTCGCCTTCGGGCGCGGTGAACAGGGCTTCAAGTTCTTCTTCAGCGGCGGCAGGTGCTTCTTCAGCAGCCGGCGCAGCTTCGAGAACTGGCTCTTCCGGTGTCACTTCAGCAGCACCCAGATCGATGCCCTGCGAGGTGGACGAACGGGCAATGCCGTCAATCGCAGCCTTGGAGACCAGCGAGCAATAGAGTTCAAGCGCACGTGACGCATCGTCGTTGCCGGGGATGGCAAAATCGACAATGTCAGGATCGCAATTGGTATCGACAATGGCGACAACCGGGATACCCAGACGGCGGGCTTCCTTGATGGCGATCGATTCCTTGTTGGTGTCGATGACAAACAACAGGCTGGGCAGGTTGCCCATGTCCTTGATGCCGCCAAGGTCACGCTCAAGGCGTTCCTGCTCACGCGAACGCTGGAGGCGCTCTTTCTTGGTCAAACCCTGCATGCCTTCGGCCTGCTGAGCTTCAAGCTCACGCAAACGGGCAATGGAGTTCGAAATGGTCTGCCAGTTGGTGAGCATGCCGCCCAACCAGCGGGAATTGACAAAATACTGAGCGGACTGGCGTGCAGCCTCGGCAACAACGGGCGCTGCCTGGCGCTTGGTGCCAACGAACAGAACGCGGCCGCCATCGGCCACGGTGTCAGACACGAGCTGCAGGGCGCGATAGAGCATCGGCACGGTCTGGCTCAGATCGATGATGTGGATGTCGTTACGGACACCGAAGATGTACTTTTCCATCTTCGGATTCCAACGATGCTTCTGGTGACCAAAATGGACGCCAGCTTCAAGCAATTGGCGCATAGAAAAATCGGGCATTGCCATGGGGCAATTCTCCTTAACCGGTTTCTGCCTCCGCAAAGGAATGTAACGGGAAACCCCGCCACCGGATGGGCGCCGAAACCATTATCGGCGGCCGCCTCTGCGTGTGTGATGGCGCGCGCTATAGCTTAATTATGGAGAAGACGCAACAAGGATCAACTCAGACTGACATCAACAACGCCATCCAGCGATTTGATGCCACCCGCCAGTTCGGGTGTCAGACGGAAGTTGCCAGGCAGGGAAACCTCGTATTCACGGGCACCGCCGTCCCGGATAATAACGAGACTCACAGCCCCCTCACCGCCCCGTTTCAGCTGGGCCTTGATGGGTTCAAGACATTTCGCGTCCCCGGCAAAAACCGTCAGATGCCGCCCCAGCTTTTCCGCTGCCATTTCGATGGGCTGGGCCCGCAGCAAACGCAGGCTCACGCCATCCGGCCGCTGATCCGCTTCCACTTCGATGATCGCGGATTTGCCCGTTTCCAGATATTCGCCATATTGGTTGATGGCTTCGGAAAAGGCGATGCATTCAAAACTGCCGCTGGGATCGGACAGGCCCATGATCGCCATCGGCGTGCCCTTGCGGGTTTTGCGGTCCTGACGTGAGGAAACGGTGGCCGCCAAGCGGCCGGCCCGCGCGCCATCGCGCACGGCCCGCTCGAAATCAGACCAGCGCTGCACGCGGAGTTTTTCAAACAGTTCGGCAAATTCGTCGAGCGGATGGCCGGACAGGTGAAAGCCGATCGCCGAGAACTCGCGGTCCAGCTTTTCCGCCGCGCTCCACACGGCCACACCCGTTGGCAGGGAAATCGGTTCCGGCGCGTCGGTATCAAGCAGGTTCCACTGCCCCTCGGACCGCTCATTGGTCATGCGCTGCGCAGTGCCGATAATGGCGTCCGCCACCGCAAAGGCCTGTTCGCGCTGGGGCACCAGCGTGTCAAAGGCCCCGGCATTGATCAGTGTTTCAAGCGTCCGCTTGTTGACGATCTTGGGATCGACCCGCACGGCAAAGTCGGCAAGGTCAACAAAAGGCGCATCGCCCCGAATTGCAACGATATGCTCGGCGACATGCTTGCCCACACCCTTTACAGCACAAAGGCTGTAATGGATCCGGCCATCCTGCACCGAGAACGGCACTTGCGAACGATTGACGCATGGCGGCACGATTTCAATATCCATCCGCGCCGCTTCGCGCTTGAAATCGTAAAGCTTGTCGGTATTGCCAAGATCAAGCGTCATTGACGCCGCGAGGAATTCACGTGGGTAATGAGCCTTGAGATAGGCTGTCTGATAGGACACCAGCGCATAGGCGGCAGCGTGGGATTTGTTGAAACCGTAATTGGCAAATTTGGCCAATAGCTCAAAAATCTGGTCGGCGCGCTTCTCGGAAATATCCTTCTTCAGCGCCCCTTCGACAAAACGGGTGCGCTGGGCATCCATCTCCGCCTTGATCTTCTTGCCCATGGCGCGACGCAAAAGGTCGGCTTCACCAAGGGAATAGCCCGACAGCGTCTGGGCGATCTGCATCACCTGTTCCTGATAGATGATGATGCCATAGGTCTCGGACAGGATGGCATCCATGTCCTTGTGCAGGGTGGACGCATCTTCCTTGCCGTGCTTGCGGTTACAGAAGCTGGCAATATTGTCCATTGGCCCCGGACGATAGAGCGCCACAAGCGCGATGATGTCCTCAAACCGGTCGGGCTTGAGGTCGATCAGCGCCCGACGCATGCCCGGACTTTCCACCTGGAACACGCCAACCGTATCGGCCCGCTGGTAGAGCTTGTAGGTCTCCTCATCATCAATGGGGATGTTGGAGATATTGAAGTCACCAGTGCCGCCATTGATCATGCGCACGGCATTGTCGATCACCGTCAGGGTTTTCAGCCCGAGGAAATCGAATTTCACCAGACCGGCCGGCTCCACCCATTTCAGATTGTACTGGGTAACCGGCATATCCGAGCGCGGATCGCGATAAAGCGGCACCAGATCCTGCAGGGGCCTGTCACCAATAACGATACCGGCCGCATGGGTTGAGGCGTGGCGGAACAGGCCTTCCAGATTCTGGCTGATCGTCAGCAATTCGGCGACGGTTTCATCCTCATCGCGCATGGCCTGAAGCTTGGGTTCACCGGCGACGGCTTCGGCAATCGTGACCGGGGCCGCCGGGTTGGCGGGGACCAGCTTGCAGATACGGTCCACCTGGCCGTAGGGCATTTGCAGCACACGCCCAACATCACGCAGCGCCGCACGGGCCTGCAACGTTCCGAAGGTGATGATCTGGGCCACCTGCTCGCGGCCATATTTCTCCTGAACGTAGGCAATGACTTCTTCACGCCGGTCCTGACAGAAATCGATATCGAAATCCGGCATCGACACACGGTCGGGATTGAGGAAGCGTTCGAACAGCAGATTGTAGCGCAGCGGATCCAGATCGGTAATGGTCAGCGCATAGGCAACCAGCGAGCCAGCACCCGAACCACGACCCGGCCCCACCGGAATTTCATGGGCCTTGGCCCATTTGATAAAGTCGGCAACGATCAGGAAATAGCCCGGAAACTTCATGCTCCGGATCACTTCAAGCTCGAACTCAAGCCGTTCTCGATAGGCGTCTTCGGTGAACGCCTCGGCTATGCCATGTGCTGCAATGCGTGCGGCCAGACCTTCGCGGGCCTGCCGGGCCAGCTCTTCGCCCTCGGCGTGATCCGCATCTTCCTCGCTCAGATCAGGCGCTGCGGCAAATTTGGGCAGAATCGGCCCCCGGGTGCGCGGCCGGTAACTGATGCGCTGGGCGATCTCGATTGTGTTTTCCAAAGCCTCGGGCAGGTCGGCAAACACTTCCTGCATTTCGGCGCGCGTCTTGAAATAATGCTGGTCGCTGAGCTTGCGCCGTTCGGTCTGGGCCAGAACAGTGCCACCGGCAATCGCCAGCAAGGCGTCATGCGCCTCGTAATCGCTCTGCCTGGGAAAGAAAGGCTCATTGGTGGCGACAAGCGGCACACCATAACGATAGCCATAATCGATCAGTTGCGGCTCAACCACCGCCTCGTTATGCCGGCCATGCCGCTGCAATTCGATATAGAAACGGTCACCGAAAATCCGCCGCAAATGCTCGAGCCGCGCGTGAGCCTGCGCCTCGAGACCATTGAGGAACCAGGGATCAATCGCCCCTTCCGGACCACCGCTGAGACAGATCAGCCCGTCCGTCGCGCCATTCTCCATCCAGTCGACCCGCGCCAGTGCGCGCCCGTCATCGCCTTCCATATAGGCGCGGCTGACGAGGCGTGAGAGATTGGAATACCCCTCCCCGCTCATCGCCATCAGCACAATGGTGTCTTTGCCAAAGCTGCGGTCATTGCCACGCTCTTCGCTCTGGCTGCCCAGATCAACAACCAGCTCGCAACCAATCAGGGGCTGAATGCCTTTACCCGCGGCTTTCTCTGAAAGTTCAAGCGCGCCGAACAAATTGGATGTGTCCGCCACACCAACCGCCGGCTGGGCGTCATTTTCTGCCAGCGCCAACAGCTTGCCGAGTGGCAAAGCCCCCTCCAGCAAGGAAAAGGCAGAATGGGCGTGCAGGTGAATAAATCCGGGTTGGGTCATGGCCTATCTTTGCCACTCCGTGGCATGGACGCCAACCACCAAAACCCTGCTGTGCACGATTTCGTCAATGTCACGCCATGCGCGAGAGAATATCCATCCAGGTCAGCGCGATCACGCTGAAACCGCCGAGAGAAACAAATGCCAGGAAGTCTTTGAAGAACCCAATCATCATACGCTCCGTTCACGTTGTGTTCCTCTTTATACGTTCCGCGTTTGTTCTCGTCCACCCCAACCCGCGCTACGCGACTCACAGCGTTAACAAAACCTGAATTCTTCGCATTCTGCGGGAATTAAATATTAGCGGGGATAACCTTGCCGCCCTGCAGCGTCACCACGCGATCAGCCTTGCGTGCCAGATCATGATTATGGGTTGCAATCAGTGCTGCAGCGCCCCGCTCACGGATCAGAACCGCCAGGGAATCAAACACGATCTCGCTGGTCGCCGGATCAAGATTGCCGGTTGGCTCATCCGCCAGAATGACATGCGGACTATTCGCCGTCGCGCGGGCAATCGCCACGCGCTGCTGCTCGCCCCCGGACAATTCTGCCGGACGATGGGTCGCGCGATCGGCGATACCCAGCACCTCAAGCAATTCCATCGAATGACGATTGGCCTCAGCCTGCCCCACACCGGCAATCAATTGCGGCATGGTGACATTCTCGAGCGCGGAGAACTCGGGCAAGAGGTTATGGAACTGATAGACATAACCAATGCTCAAGCGCCGCATTTGCGTTCGCGCGCGATCAGACAACTGAACTGTCGGCTGGCCGCAAATCTCGATCTCGCCGCTCTGGGGCCGTTCGAGCAAACCGCTGACATGCAAAAGCGTCGACTTGCCGGCACCCGAAGGCGCGACAAGCGCCACCAACTCACCGCTCGCAACCGTCAGGCTGACATCCTCGAGCACATGAACCTTCTTGTCGCCCTCGCCATAGTGGCGATGCACATTGATCAGGTTGAGATGGGTTTTACTCATAACGCAGGGCCTCGACCGGATCATATTGTGCGGCGCGCCAGGCCGGATAAAGCGTTGCCAGAAAACTCAGCACCAGAGCCATGCCGACGATCAGGGTGACCTCGGAAAACTCAACGCGCGATGGCAGGCTCGACAAAAAGAAGACTTCCGGCGGAAAAATCCGCACACCGATCAGATCGGATATCCAGGCCCTGATGCTCTCGGCATTACCCGCAATCACCAGCCCCAGCAAAAGCCCGATCACCGTACCGGCAACACCAATCGCTGTGCCTGTCATGCAGAAAATCCGCATAATGGAGGAACGCGTCGCCCCCATGGTACGCAGAACGGCAATGTCCTTGCCCTTGTCTTTAACCAGCATGACAAGGCTTGAAATGATGTTGAACGCTGCGACAACCACGATCATCGACAGGATGACGAACATGACCACCCGCTCAACCTGAAGGGCGGAGAAGAATGTTTCATTACGCTGCTGCCAGTCGGTGAGAACCAGCGGACGATCTACCGCGAGATGAATACGATCCCGCATTTCCGCGATATTGTCCGGTTCCTCGATAAACACCTCGACATATGACGCGGAATAAACCCGCTCGTAAGCGGCATCAATCTCGTCATCAGTCGCATCAATTGCCGGCGGGCTGACCCCGTCCCGCAACACATCTTCATAGCGTTTGAAAAATGTCTGCGCAGGTTCCAGCGGGAGGTAGAGGAAGAAACTGTCAAACTCCACCATGCCCAGATCAAATATCACTGACACAGGATAGGAATGGATCTGGGGCGTGGTCCCGAAAGGGGTAACTGTGCCGTCCGGATTGATCAGCGTGACCATGTCCCCAACCGTCACACCGAGACGCTGGGCCAGACGGTAGCCAATCGCCGCACCACGCCCATTGTCCCAGTCGTCCCAGCCACCAAGGCTGGCACCCTGATGCAACAGGGGCAGCTTCTCGATTGAGGCCATATCCATGCCTCGAACCGTGACCCCGGTGGATTGCGCCCGGCTGGATGCCAGCACCTGACCCTCGACAAAGGCAATGGCACTGGTGACCCCGTCCACGCTCTCCAATTGTACCACGACATCCTTGTAGTCAGTAAACTGGCTCTCGATCGGATAGGCGCTGAAATGGCCATTCAGGCCCAAAATCTTGGTCAGCAATTCCTCACGGAACCCGTTCATGACCGAGGTGACAACAATCAGCGTCGCCACACCGATGGCAATTCCGGTCAGGGTCAGCCCGCCAATGACCGAAATGAATGTATCAGCGCGCCGCGACCGCAAGTAGCGGCCAGCGACGATCCATTCGAACCGGGAAAATGGCCGGGTAGTTTGCTGCGTTGTCGATCGGGTCAAACGTCAGTCCGCCTCTGTGGTTCAATCAGATCCTTGAGCCGCTGCACCACGGCATCAAGCGGCAGGGATTCCCGCTCGCCGCTCTTGCGGTGCTTGATTTCCGCCTCGCCGGACTTCAGGCCACGTGGCCCCAGCACGATCTGATAGGGAATGCCGATCAAATCGGCAGTGGCGAATTTCGCCCCCGCCCCCTGATCGCGGTCATCATAAAGCATGTCGATCCCGGCCGCCTGCAACGCGGCATAAAGCTTGTCACACGCCGCATCGCATGCTGCGTCACCCGCTTTGAGATTGATCAGAACAGCCTCGAACGGAGCCACGCTGACCGGCCAGATAATGCCGTCATCATCATGGCTGGCTTCAATGATGGCGGGTACAACACGTGTCAGACCGATGCCATAAGACCCCATGAAAACAGGCGCGTCCTGTCCGTCTGGTCCTGTGACATGTGCTTTCATGGGCGCCGAATATTTGTCGCCGAAATAAAAGGTCTGGCCGACTTCAATACCGCGGGCGGAAATGCGCTTGTCTTCAGGCACCGACGCTTCATATTCCGCCATGTCGACCATGTCCTCGGTCGCGGCGTAAAGCGAGGTCCAGTCATCGACAATCGGACGCAGGTCACCACGATAATCAACATCTCCCGACGGGATCGGCTTTTCGAGGAGGTCGGCATGACAGAACACGGCACTCTCGCCGGTATCGGCCAGAACGATGAATTCATGGCTCAAATCGCCACCAATCGGGCCGGTTTCAGCCCGCATCGGAATAGCCGTCAGTCCCATGCGGTAATAGGTGCGCAAATAGGCGACGAACATGCGGTTATAGGCTTCAACCGCCTTTTCCTTGTCGGTGTCGAAGGAATAGGCATCCTTCATCAGGAATTCGCGGCTGCGCATCGTGCCGAAGCGGGGACGGATCTCGTCGCGGAACTTCCACTGAATATGATAGAGATTGAGCGGCAGGTCCTTGTAGGACTTCACCGAGGCCCGGAAAATATCCGTGATCATTTCCTCATTGGTCGGGCCATAGAGCATGTCGCGCTCATGCCGGTCCGTAATGCGCAGCATTTCCTTGCCATAGTCATCATAGCGGCCGCTCTCGCGCCACAGGTCGGCGGGCTGCAATGTCGGCATCAGCAATTCGATAGCGCCGGCGCGGTTCTGCTCTTCTTCAATGATCTGCTGCACCTTGCGCAAAACCTTGTAGCCAAGCGGCAGCCAGGAATAGAGCCCGGAAGCCTGCTGACGTATCATGCCTGCCCGCAGCATCAGGCGGTGCGAAACGATTTCTGCTTCTTTTGGCACTTCGCGAAGCACTGGCAGGAAATATCGTGAAAGGCGCATTGGAACTCCTGAGATTGAACCGACTCATAGGCTCTAAGATGGTTAAGTCAAACCGTGAAGAGGAAACTGTTGCAAGCCTACATCATTGCAAAGTTTTTTAATGACTCTCAGTCACGTTATTGTTAGGGTCCGGCACAATAATATGAAGGTGGGTGAAGCCACTGGACGCCGACAACGTCAAGGGAGGAGCGTTGGCAGCCCTTTTTAGGCGCCTAAGACCAGCGTATTGTCGCGAAACTTTTAGCAGCAGGGCCGAAAAGCCCTGCTTTTTCTTTGTCTTGGCCCCGCTTTTAGCTCCAGTAATGCTGCAGGAGTGAGTTGCTGAGCGCCCAGGAAAGGACCACCTGCACCACCAAAGCCAGCACACTGGTTATCAGGAGCTTGCGCCAGAGCCGGAGCACCACAGGTGCCCCCGGCTCTGTGCCCTCGACCACTGTGCCCGCATCGACCTGGTTACGCACCCCGAATGGCAGCACCACAAACAAACAGAGCCACCAGAGAACGAAATAGACAGCGATCCAGCTTACAAGAGTCATGTTTTACACCCGATGGACGAAAACCGTCACGTTTGGTTTACGTCCCCAATACGACGCAATTTCGCCGCGCACACCGCGTCTAATTGCCTCGCCCAGAACCTCAGGGTCCCCACGCCGCTTCGGCGGCATGCCGCGCATCACACCGCGCACGGTCTTGCGGGCGATATCGCTGGGTGATTCCTCTTCGTCATCGTCAAGCTCGGGCAGCCCATCGATTTCAAGATCAGGCCCTGAAACCAGTTCTCCCCGCTTGTCGATACAAAGGCTGATCGCCACGGACCCGCCAAAAGACAATTTGCGGCGACCCCGCACACCACTTTCCTCAGGCGTACACAACACCTCACCATCGAGATAAAGCACCCCGACCGGCACTTCGCCGCGCATGGTCACTGTCTCGGGGAAAAGGCGCACCATGTCGCCATTGCGAATCGAGATAACGGTTTTGATGCCCTGCGCCTTGCCCAGCTTGGCATGCGCTTCCAGATGCGCGGCTTCGCCATGTACCGGGATAAGCACATCCGGCTTCACCCAGTCATAAAGCTCGATCAGCTCACCACGCCGGGGATGGCCGGTAACATGCACACGGTCATGGCTATTGGTGATGAGGTTGACGCCGCGATCAATCAGACGGTTCTGGATATCGATGACTTCGCGCTCATTGCCGGGAATAGCCCAGGACGAGAAAATCATTGTGTCACCCGGTGCCAGTTCAATGGCCGGATGTTCGCCCCGCGCAATACGCGCAACCGCAGCGCGGGATTCGCCCTGGCTGCCCGTGCACAGCAGCACAACCTTGTCGCGCGCCACTTGGTCAAACATGTTCTGGTCAAGAAACTCGGGAATGCCTTCGAGCAAACCCAGTTCGCGCGCAATGCCGGCAACACGGTGCAAGGCCCGGCCCGACAGCACAACCTTGCGGCCATTTTTCTCGGCAGCACGGGCGATCGAAACAATGCGCCCAACATTGGAGGCGAAAGTGGTAATCGCCACACGGTGCGGCGCTTCGGCGATCAGTTTCGCCAGCGTATCGCCGATCTCGGATTCAGCCGGGCTTTCGCCATCCTTCATCGCATTGGTACTGTCGCAGATCAGCGCCAGAGGCAAATCGCGCTTGGCGAGCTGCTTCAGCCTGTCCGCATCGGTTGGCGCACCGGCCACCGGATTGAAATCCAGCTTCCAGTCACCTGTGTGCAGCACCTGCCCTACCGGGGTCGAAATCAGCAAGGCATTGCTCTCCGGAATGGAGTGCACCATGTTGATCGCTTCCACGGTGAACGGCCCGATATCAAAGGGCACACCCGGGCGCATGCCGATAACCTCGACCTTTTCGGTAATCCCGTTGGAAATCCGCTTGGCTTCCAGCATGGCCGATGTGAAGGGCGTGGCATAGACGGGCTTGTCAAAACCCGGCCACAGATCAAGGACAGCGCCATAATGATCTTCGTGGCTGTGGGTGAGCACGAGCCCCAGCACATTGTCGCCCTGCTCTTCGAGAAAGCTCGGATCGGCCATGATCAGATCGACACCCGGCGTATCTGGACCGCCGAAGGTCACGCCGCAATCGACAACAATCCATTTGCGGTTTTGTGCGGGCCCAAATCCATAGGCCGCCATATTCATGCCGATTTCACCGACGCCCCCAAGGGGCACAAAAACCATTTCGTCGTGACTAGCTTTAGCCATTGATACTCCGTTCTGCCGCTACATCCTGATGGAAGCGGTTGTGCCAAAATGCACATCTCCTGCGGCAACGGGCACGCGCTGCCCATCATCCATTCTTACAATTAAACGCCCGGCATCATCGATGGTTTCGAAAATACCCCGGACAACCCGGCCATCCATGTTGATGGCCACATCAGTGCCGATACCGGCGGCCGATTGCCGCCATTCAGCCAAAACAGCTTTAACGCCCTGGCCATTGTTCCAGAGCGCATAAGCGTCAACCCAGTGTTCAGCCAAAGCTTCAAAGATCATCGCTGCATCGGCGGCCACATTCAGTTCCGCAACGCTGACTGCAGGATAGGGCAAGCCCTGCGGTGCAGCAACGACATTGACACCAAACCCGATGGTGATTATCGGCGCGCCGCCTGCCCCACTCTGCGCTTCGAGCAGAATGCCGGCGAGTTTTGCGCCATCGGCCAGCACATCGTTTGGCCATTTCAATGCAATCCGCGCCGGACCGGTGTTGGCGAAACCGTCAGCCCCATCAATACCGGTCTTCATTTGCGCCTCTGGCAACACCTCTGCCAGCGCGCCATTAAGGGCAACCCCCGCCACAAAGCCAAGCGTCGCTGTTAATGCGGGATCCGTATCAGGACGCAGCAACAGGCTGGCTGCAAGATTACCGTGAGGTGTTTCCCAATGGCGCCCGCGACGCCCGCGGCCTGCAGTCTGCTGCAAAGCCGCAAACCAGCAATTGCCAGGATCACCCGTCGCAATCGCCGCCGCCGCTTCACTATTGGTTGAACCAACACTGTCGTAAGCGTTCAGCCGAAACCCGGCCGAACGCGCTTTTGGTCCGAGCTGAAAACGTCTCACCTTGCGCGGTGCCCATGCGTATGTGGTGCCCGGACGCTTGTCATCACTAGAACAGGCTGGCCGCAGCAACACTGGCCAGGCTGGACAGAGGTCCAGCAACGGTCAGGTAATAGCTCACGATAACAAACCCGGTAAGCGCCATGACGAACTTCAACTCACCTGGAACGGCCGCAAACTGCTGCACCGGCTCATCAAAATACATCGTGCGCACCACCCGGAGGTAGTAGAACGCACTCACCGCGCTCGACAAGACGCCGATAACCGCAAGGATGAACAACCGCGCTTCAATGGCGGCGAGGAAGACCTGCCATTTGGCAAAGAACCCGGCCAGCGGTGGCAGACCGATCAGCGAGAACATCATTACCGCCAGGATTGCCGCCACGAAGGGACGGGCTTGCGCCAGACCTGCCAGTTCCGAGATTTCCTCGACAAACCCGTTTTCGGTCCGAAGCGAGAGCAAGCAGGCAAACACACCAATGGTCATGGTCATGTAAATCGCCATGTAAACGGCAACGCCTTCCACCCCTACGGCGGTATCAGCACTGAGCCCCACAAGGGCATAACCGACATGGCCAATGGACGAATAGGCAATCAGGCGTTTGATATTCTTTTGCCCAATGGCCGCGAATGCCGCCAGCACCATGGACGCGAGCGCCAGAAAGACGACAACCTGCTGCCAGTCATTGGAGATAGGCTCGAACGTCACCGTGACCAACCGCACCAGCAAGGCCATTGCGGCAACTTTCGGGGCTGTTGCAAAGAAAGCTGTCACCGGTGTCGGTGCACCCTCATAAACATCGGGCGTCCACATGTGAAACGGCACGGCTGAAATCTTGAATGCGACACCTGTCAACAGGAATACAAGACCAAAGACCAGACCAATCGAGCGGTCGCCGAGGGCGATGACTTCCGCAATTTTATCGAGCTGGGTATGGCCGGTGAAGCCGTAAACCATCGACGCACCGTAAAGCAGCATGCCGGAGCTGAGCGCGCCAAGTACGAAATACTTCAAACCGGCTTCTGTCGCCCGCGAGCTCTCGCGCTTCATGGCGGCAACGACATAGAGCGCAAGCGACTGCAATTCGAGGCCGATATATAGCGACATGAGATCATTTGCCGAGATCATCATCATCATGCCGAGCGTCGCCAGCAGGACCAGTACCGTATACTCGAACTTGTTGAGACCTTCTTCAGTCGCGCTGGAAACAGAAAGCACCAGTGCGAAAGCAGAACCGGCCAGCACAAGGGCTTTCATGTAGCGGGCGAAACCATCCTGCACGAAAGCACCGTTGAAGATGAGGGCATCAGCCGGTGACATGATCACCAGAACCGCGACTGCAATCAGCAGCCCGATGCCGATACCTGTCAGACTGGCCATGGCTTCCTTGCGCAGGAACACGCCGGCCATCAACAGGCCGAGCGCACCCAGAACCAGAACCAGCTCGGGATAAGCCGGTGCGAGCGATGCGAAATCGATCAAATCGGAGCTCATCATAATCTCCTAATGGGCCGCTGTGGACAGCGGAGCCGTCAAGTCGAGCGATTGCGTATAATTTTGAACCAGAACCTCAACCGATGGCGCAATGACATCGAGAAGCGGCGCGGGATAGAAGCCGAAGAAGATCGTCAGCACCAGCAAAGGCACCAGAATGACCATTTCGCGGGGGCTGAGGTCGAGAATGGCTTTCAGGTTCTCCTTGTCGAGCACGCCAAACACCACCCGGCGATAAAGCCAGAGCGCGTAGCAAGCCGAAAGGATCACACCGAACGCGGCACCAAATGCCACCCATGTATTGACCTGGAACACACCGAACAGGGTCAAGAATTCACCGACAAAGCCGGATGTACCGGGCAAGCCGACATTGGCCATGGTGAACACCATGAACACGACCGCGTATTTGGGCATCCTGTTGACCAGACCGCCATAAGCCGAAATCTCACGGGTATGAATGCGGTCGTAAATCACGCCAACACACAGAAAGAGCGCGCCGGAGACAAAACCGTGGCTGATCATCTGGAAGATCGCCCCCTGCACGCCATAAACATTGGCGGCAAAGATACCCATGGTCACGAAACCCATATGGGCGACGGACGAATAGGCAATCAGCTTCTTGATGTCATCCTGCACCAGCGCCACCAGCGAGGTGATGATAATGGCGGCCACCGAGAGGAAGAAAACAAAATCGGCGAAATAGGCCGAGGCATCCGGAAACATGGGCAGCGAGAAGCGCAGAAAACCGTAGCCACCCATTTTCAACAGAATAGCAGCCAGAATGACCGAACCAGCCGTTGGTGCTTCCACATGCGCTTCCGGTAGCCAGCGATGGAAAGGCCACATGGGCATTTTCACCGCAAACGAGGCGAAGAAGGCCAGCCAGAGCCATGTCTGCATTTCAGGCGGGAAGTCAGTCTTGAGAAGCTGAACGATATCGAGCGTACCGGCCTGCCAGTACATTGCCATGATCGCCAGCAGCATCAGCACCGAACCGGTGAAGGTGTAAAAGAAGAACTTGTAGCTCGCCTGAATGCGGCGCTTGCCGCCCCAGATACCGATAATCAGGAACATCGGGATCAGACCGCCTTCAAAGAAGACATAGAACATGGCCAGATCAAGCGTGGCAAACACGCCCATCATCAGCATTTCCAGCAGCAGGAAGGCGACCATATATTCACGGACGCGTTTCTGGATGCTTTCCCAGCTTGCCAGGATGCACAACGGCATCAAAAGGCCGGTCAGCACCACAAACAGCATCGAAATGCCATCAACACCCATGCGGTAGCCAATAACGCCACCAATCCACTCGTGGTTCTGGACGAACTGGAACCCGGGATTGGAGGCATCGAACATGCCCCACATCGCCAAAGTGAAGCCGAAGGTTATCGTGGTCGTTGCCAGTGCGATACGCCGCATATTGCCGAAAGCAACGGCATCGCTACCCGGCACCAGCAGCACAAAGATCGCGCCGACGAGCGGCAGGAACGTGATGATCGAGAGAATATTGTTCGCGAAAATCATCTAGAGAAGTCCCCCCGCCGCAATGGCCCAGGTCAGTAGAGCCGCAACGCCGATCAGCATCGCAAAGGCATAGTGATAAAGATAACCCGACTGCAGTTTGACCACCTGCGCGGTAACCGCTTTGACCCGGTTGCCCAACCCCTCGATGATCGTCTTGTCGATCAGCCAGTCGTCGAAACCGCTCCAGAAAGCGCGGCCAATCCAGAAAGCCGGGCGGACAAAGATGAAATCGTAGAGCTCATCGAAATACCACTTGTTCAGCAAGAACTTGTAGAGGCCGTGATGCTGGGCCGCGAGACGCCGGGGCATGTCGCGATCGCGCATATACATCTGCCAGGCCACAAGGAAGCCGATGATCATGGCGATTGTCGCCGACCATTTCACCCAAAGCGGCACATGGTGTGCATTCTCGATGATCTCTTCACCAACAACGATCGAGCCAGCGAAGAAATGTTCCACGTGCTCAAAGTGTCCAAAGAAGCTGTCATAGAACAGGAACCCTGCCAGCACAGCACCAGCTGCCAACACGAAAAGCGGGATCAGCATGACCATCGGGCTTTCGTGGGCATGATCATAGGTGTGTTGATCGGCCCGCGTTTCGCCATGGAATGTCAGATGGACCAGACGCCAGGAATAGAAGCTGGTGAACATGGCAGCAATGACCAGCGACCAGAAGGCAAACGTGCCCGCCGTACCGCCCACGGCATAGGCCGCCTCGATGATCGAATCCTTGGAAAAGAAGCCGGCAAAACCGAATGACGTACCCGGAATGCCAGCACCGGTCAGCGCCAGCGTGCCGATCATCATCATCCAGTAGGTGATCGGGATCTTGCCGCGAATGCCGCCCATCTTGCGCATATCCTGCTCATGATGCATCGCATGGATGACCGAGCCCGCCCCAAGGAACAACAGCGCCTTGAAGAAGGCGTGGGTGAACAGATGGAACACACCTGCAGAATAGGCCCCTGCCCCCAGCGCCACAAACATGTAGCCAAGCTGTGAACAGGTTGAATAGGCAATAACACGCTTGATGTCATTCTGCACAAGGCCAACTGTGGCCGCAAAGAATGCCGTGATCGCGCCGACATAAAGCACCACCATCATTGCCACTTCAGAGGCTTCAAACAGCGGGCTGAGACGCGCCACCATGAACACACCGGCGGTAACCATGGTCGCCGCATGGATAAGCGCAGACACTGGTGTCGGGCCTTCCATGGCGTCGGGCAGCCAGGTGTGCAGCAGGAACTGTGCCGACTTGCCCATGGCCCCCATGAACAGCAGCAGACAGACGACTGTCATTGCATCCCAGTCACCCCAAAGGAAGTGAATGGTGGAGCCTTTTGCGCCTTCAACAGCATGGAACGCGCCATCGAAATCAATATGGCCAAGCACCATGAAGGCACCGAAAATGCCGAGAATAAAACCGAAATCACCGACGCGGTTGACCACAAAGGCCTTCATGGCGGCGGCATTGGCCGATGGTTTCTGGAACCAGAAACCGATCAGCAGATAGGATGCCAGACCAACGCCTTCCCAGCCAAAGAACATCTGCAGGAAATTGTCCGCCGTTACCAGCATGAGCATGGCGAAGGTGAACAGTGACAGATAGGCAAAGAAGCGCGACCGCGACGGGTCCTCATGCATATAGCCAATGGAATAGATGTGCACGAGGCTGGAAACCGTGGTCACCACAACCAGCATTACCGCCGTCAGCGTATCAACGCGCAACACCCAGCGCAGATCGAGATCGCCGGACTGGACCCAGCGCATCACTTCGACCTTCATCACGGCTGCATGGCCCGCGGCCTCACCATGACCGGCCTCAGCCAGCATCTGACCGCCAAACCCGGTCTGGATGAACACAACCCACGATAACAGGGCCGCCAGCACCAGAAGCGTGGACGTGACAATTTCTGAACCGCGATGCCCGATCGTGCGACCGAACAGCCCGGCGATGATTGCGCCGAGAAGCGGGAAAAAGACGATTGCCTGGATCATAACCGTCCTAGCCCTTCATCATGTTGATATCGTCAACCGCGATCGAACCGCGGTTACGGAAGAAGATCACCAGGATCGCCAGCCCGATAGCGGCCTCCGCAGCGGCCACCGTCAGAATGAGCAAGGCGAAAACCTGCCCCGACAAATCATTGAGGTGTGCCGAGAAGCCAACGAAATTGATGTTCACAGCCAGAAGAATAAGTTCGACCGACATCAGGATGACGATGACGTTCTTGCGGTTCAGGAAAATTCCGAACACCCCAAGCGTAAACAATATTGCTCCAACGGTCAGAAAGTGACCGAGTCCGATTACCGGTACCATCATTACCCCCTTAGAGCCCTTGCCCGCTTTTGACTTTGACCACTTCCACCGCAGTCTCCGGTGTCCGTGCAACCTGGGCGGCAACATCCTGCCGCTTGACGTTTGGCTTGTGCTTCAGCGTCAAAACGATGGCGCCGATCATTGCCACGAGCAGCACCATGGCCGCGCCGAGGAAAAGATAGACATAGCGCGTGTAAAGCACCTGCCCGAGCGCCCGCGTATTGGAAATGCTCGCATCGATCGGCACGCCGCTTCCGCCTGCCACATCAGGGGCGATCACCCAGCTGCCCGCCACCAGCAACAGTTCAAGCAGCAGCACGATGCCGACAAGAATACCGACCGGCATGTATTGCAGAAAACCGCGCCGCAGCTCGACGAAATCCACATCCAGCATCATGACGACGAAGAGGAAGAGCACCGCAACCGCGCCGACATAGACAACGATCAGGATCATCGCCAGGAATTCGGCCCCGGCCAGCATGAACAGCCCGGCCGCATTGACGAAGGCCAGAATGAGAAACAGCACCGAATGCACGGGGTTGCGCGACGAAATCACCATGAACGCCGAGGCAACGACGATGGTCGCGAAAACATAGAAGAAAAACAGTGGCAAGGTCATCGTTCTTCCCTAGCGGTAAGGTGCGTCAGTGGCGAGGTTGCGCGCAATTTCACGCTCCCAGCGGTCACCGTTCTCGAGCAGCTTGTGCTTGTCAAAGTACAGCTCCTCGCGCGTTTCGGTCGCAAATTCAAAATTCGGCCCCTCGACAATCGCATCCACCGGGCAGGCTTCCTGGCAGAAGCCGCAATAGATGCACTTCACCATATCGATGTCGTAACGCACTGTGCGGCGGGTGCCGTCATTCTGGCGCGGACCGGCTTCAATGGTAATCGCCTGTGCCGGGCAGATTGCTTCACACAATTTGCAGGCAATGCAGCGTTCTTCGCCATTGGGATACCGGCGCAAGGCATGCTCACCGCGAAAGCGCGGGCTCACGGGCCCCTTTTCAAACGGATAGGCAATGGTCTTTTTCGCCGCAAAGAAATAGCGCATCGACAAAAAGAACGCGCCAACGAACTCCTTGAGCAGCAGCGAATTGAGGAATTGCAGAAACTTCATCTTCTTCTCCTCACGCCATGCCGCCGTGCCAGCCCCAGCCCGTAAGCTGCAGCACAAGGGCAACGACAAAAATCATGACCAGCGAAATCGGCAGGAAGACCTTCCAGCCCAGACGCATCAACTGATCATAGCGGTAACGGGGCACAAAAGCTTTCACCATGGCGAACATGAAAAACACAAGACTGAGCTTGAGAATGAACCACACAGCACCCGGCACCCAGGTAAACGGTGCAAATTCCAGCGGCGAGGCCCATCCACCAAGGAACAGGATCGTCGTCATGGCGCACATCAGGATGATCGACACATATTCGCCGAGCATGAACATCATGTAGGGCGTCGAGCCATACTCAACCATGAAACCTGCAACCAGCTCGGATTCAGCTTCCGGCAGATCGAAGGGCGGCCGGTTGGTCTCCGCCAGCGCCGAAATGAAGAAGATGATGAACATCGGGAACAGCGGCAGCCAGAACCAGTTCAAGAAGTTCAGTGCCGGCAGGCCAAGCATGTGCGCCAGCCCCATTTCCTTTTGTGCAATCACGATATCTGTCAGGTTCAGCGAGCCTACGCACAGCAGAACAGTGACAATCACAAAGCCGATCGAGACTTCGTAGGACACCATCTGCGCGGCCGAGCGCAAAGCACCAAGAAACGGATATTTCGAATTGGATGCCCAACCGCCCATGATGATGCCGTAAACACCCAGCGACGAGATGGCGAAAATATAAAGAATACCGACATTGATATTGGCCAGCGCCCAGCCCTGATCAATCGGCACAACTGCCCAAGCGGCAAGCGCCAGCAAAACCGCAACCAGTGGCGCAAGCAGATATACGGCCTTGTCGGCCCCGGCGGGAATAACCGGCTCCTTGAAGACGAACTTCAGCAGATCGGCAAAACTTTGCAGCAAGCCGAAAGCACCAACGACGTTTGGCCCGCGACGAATCTGGACAGCCGCCCAGATCTTGCGGTCGGCCAGGAGCACATAGGCGGTGAAAACCAGGAGAGCGACAAGCAACAGCAAGGCTTTCCACACAAAGCCGACCATGGTGCCGAGGCCAAGAATGGGCGCACCGAGCAGATAGTCCAGCGCTGAATATATGAAGTCCATTGTGCCCCCTACTCCGCCGCCTGCCGCAGACCCTGTGCGAGCTGGGCGCTTTCGCCCATCACCGCCGAGGCCCGTGCAATCGGGTTCGTCAGATAGAAGTCATCAACCGCGGAACCAAGCTGCACGTTTTTGCCGCGCGCCGGAACCTTGGCCAGTTTCTTGATGGCGGCGGCATCACCCGCCTCAACCACGTCCAGCCGCGCCAGATGCGGAAATTCTGCATAAAGCGCCGCGCGCAGCTCGTTGAGCGTATTATAGGGCAAGGTCTGCCCGATCTGCGCGGAAAGCGCCCGGATGATCGACCAGTCTTCCTTGGCATCGCCCGGTGCGAACACGGCCTTCGCCGTCTGCTGCACCCGCCCCTCGGTGTTGACATAGGTCGCCGACTTCTCGGTATAGGCGGCACCCGGCAGGATCACATCAGCGCGGTGCGCACCGGCATCACCATGGCTGCCGATATAGACAACCAGAGCGTTGCCCATGGCGCTCATATCATATTCATCGGCGCCCAGAAGGAACAGAACGTCGAGTTCGCCCTTGCCCGCCAGTGCAATCTGATCGGCCGAACACACACCGCCATTATGCGGCACGAAACCAATATCGAGACCACCGACGCGCGCCGCAGCATTGTGCAGGACAGCGTAACCGTTCCAGCCCTTGTCGAGCGCGCCGCAATCGCTGGCGATTTGCGCTGCCAGCGCCATGACATCGCGGCCCGGCTGCTTGCCAACACCTGCATGGGACAATGCGGCTTCGCCGACAATGATCAAAGGCTTCTTGGCCTTTTTCAGCACCTTGGCAAACTTGGCGCTGCCATCAGCAATCGTCTTGAGCGCGGCGATATCGGTGCCGACATGCTCGTAATCATAGGTCAGGTCAGCGACTTCACCCACAAGTGCAATCGCGGCGTCATTGGCACGCCACTGCTTGCGAATGCGGGCGTTAAGCACCGCAGCTTCCTTGCGCGGATTGGTGCCGATCAACAAAATGGCGTCGGCTTCCTCAATACCGGCGATACCCGGATTGAAGATATAGGCGCCGCGCGGCAGATCCGGATCAATTCCGGACATCGGCGGACGGCAATCCGTCATCCCCGATCCCAGGGAATCGAGCAGGCCCTTGAGCGCATACATTTCTTCAACGCCAGCCAGATCACCAGCAATGGCGCCAACTTTGGCACCCGCCTTCTTGACCGCTTTGGCCACGACACCCAGCGCCTCGTCCCAGCTGGCTTCCGTCAGCTTTCTTGATTTGCGGACATAAGGACGATCGAGCCGTTGCGATTTCAAACCATCCCAGATGAAGCGGGTCTTGTCCGAAATCCATTCCTCGTTGATGCCTTCGTGAATGCGCGGCAAGACCCGCATCACTTCACGGCCACGGCTGTCCACACGGATATTGGAGCCAAGCGCGTCCATAACGTCGACGCTTTCGGTATTCACCAATTCCCAGGGACGGGCATGAAACGCGTAGGGTTTTGAGGTCAGCGCACCGACCGGGCACAGATCAATCGTATTGCCCTGCAATTCGCTGGAGAGCGCCCGCTCAAGATAAGGCGTGATTTCCGCATCTTCGCCCCGGCCAACCAGGCCAAGCTCGGAAACACCTGCAACCTCGGTGACGAACCGGACACAGCGCGTGCACTGGATGCAGCGTGTCATCTCCGTCTTGATCAGCGGGCCCATATATTTGTCTTCGACCGCGCGCTTGTTCTCATTAAAGCGCGACTTGTCGACACCATAGGCCATGGCCTGATCCTGCAGATCGCACTCGCCGCCCTGATCGCAGATCGGGCAATCAAGCGGATGGTTGATCAGCAGGAATTCCATCACGCCTTCGCGGGCCTTCTTGACCATGGGCGTATTGGTGAACATTTCCGGCGGCTCGCCATTGGGGCCGGGACGCAAATCCTTGACCGCCATGGCACAACTGGCCTGCGGCTTGGGCGGTCCGCCCTTCACTTCCACCAGACACATGCGGCAATTGCCGGCGATCGACAGGCGCTCGTGATAGCAGAAACGCGGAATTTCCGCGCCCGCTGCTTCCGCCGCCTGCATCAGCGTGAAATGATCAGGAACTTCGATAAGTTCGCCATCAACTTTGATGTTCGCCATCTTTAAACTGCCCTATTCCGCTGCGATCGAAGGTACGGCACCTTCGGACGTGGAATTGTAGGTGTAACTATCAATCCGCTCTTCCATCACGTGACGGAAATTGCGGATCAGACCCTGGATCGGCCACGCTGCGGCATCGCCGAGCGCGCAAATCGTATGTCCCTCGATCTGTTTGGTAACTTCAAACAGCATGTCAATTTCGCGCTTCTGGGCGCGGCCTTCGACCATGCGCTCCATCACGCGCATCATCCAGCCTGTGCCCTCGCGGCACGGTGTGCACTGGCCACAGCTTTCATGCTTGTAGAAAGCGGAAAGCCGCCAGATTGCCCGCACGATATCAGTGGAACGATCCATGACGATCACGGCAGCGGTGCCCAGCGAGGACCCCACTTCCTTCAAACCGTCAAAATCCATGATGGCATCCGGCATTTTCTCGCCCGGCACACAAGGCACCGATGAGCCACCGGGAATAACCGCCAGCAGATTGTCCCAACCGCCGATAATGCCGCCACAATGCTTTTCGATCAGCTCACGGAACGGCACGCCCATTTCCTCTTCAAAGGTCGCAGGCGTATTTACGTGACCCGACACACAAAACAGCTTGGAACCGGTATTGTTTTCGCGGCCAAGCCCGGCAAACCAGCCGCCACCCCGGCGCAGAATATCGGGAACAACCGCAATCGATTCCACGTTGTTGACCGTGGTGGGATTGCCGTAAACGCCCATGCCGGCGGGAAAAGGCGGCTTCAGGCGCGGCTGGCCCTTCTTGCCTTCCAGCGATTCCATCAACGCGGTCTCTTCGCCGCAGATATAGGCGCCGGCACCGTGATGCACGATGATATCGAGATCCCAGCCGTGAATATTGTTCTTGCCGATCAGCTTGGCCTCATAAGCCTGCTCGACGGCAGCTTCTAGACGCTGGCGTTCGCGAATGAACTCGCCGCGCACATAGATAAACGCCAAATGCGCATCCATGCCGCGCGCCGCCAAAAGGCAGCCCTCAATCAACAGATGCGGGTCATGGCGCAGGATTTCGCGATCCTTGCAGGTGCCCGGCTCGGATTCGTCGGCATTGACCAAAAGGTAATGCGGCCGACCGTCGCTCACTTTCGGCATGAACGACCATTTAAGTCCGGTCGGGAAACCCGCGCCACCACGGCCACGCAAGCCCGACGCCTTGACTTCATTGGTGATCCAGTCGCGGCCCTGATCAACAAACCCTTTGGTACCCGACCACGCGCCGCGCGATTTGGCACCCTCAAGGCTCCAGTCGCCCTGACCATAGAGATTGGTGAAAATGCGGTCTTTATCTGTCAGCATTGTTCACGCTCCCTCAAACCGGCTTCTTGCCGAAAACGCGGATATATTCCTCGACGCCACCCTTGGCGAGCGCCTTGGCCTGCTTTACCCACTCATCACGCTCAATACGGCCCTTGAAGCTGAGCGCATCATCAACGCGGACAATATCGGCCTTCTTGAACGCAGCCACCTGGGCATATTGGGTAATACCTAGCGCATTGAGTTTTTTCTCAAGCACAGGCCCCACCCCGGAAATCAACTTCAGATCGTCAGCAGCACCTTGGGGCGCATCGAACAACGGCGCTGCCGCATCGGGCTTGCCAGCCGCACGGCCACCATCAATTTTTCCGGCTTTCGATTCTGCACCGACCGCCTTGGGACGCGCCGCCTTATTGGGTTCCCCATTGGCTTTTGCCGTACGCGCCGTTGTTTTGCGGGCGCTTTCGGCTTTGCCTTGGCTGACTTTGGCCTTGTTGTCCGGACCATCAACGGCGGGCGCGGCTTCCACCGGCACCTCTTTTTTGCGGCCCGGCGTTGTCGCGCTCTGTTTCTTGGCCGCTGTACCGGCTTTCCGTTTTTCCGGCTTGGGTACATCTGTCAGCGTCGTAAAGCCGCTCTCAGGTGCCGAAAAAGTCCGCTCGATCTGCGGTCCTGGTTTGATCGTATCGCCCTTGCCTTCGGCAAAGGCATCAATGATTTCCTCAAGCCGTTCGGCGGTGAGATCCTCATAAGTATCATGCCCAATCGCCACCATCGGCGCATTGACGCAAGCACCCTGGCATTCAACCTCTTCCCAGCTCAGCGTTCCCGCTTCGTTGAGATGATGACCTTCTGCATGGATCTTGCTTTTGCAGACCGAAATCAGGTCGCCCGCGCCGCGCAACATGCAGGGCGTCGTGCCGCACACCTGAACATGGGCACGGGTGCCCACCGGCTGCAACTGGAACTGGGTGTAGAATGTCGCGACTTCCAGCACGCGAATATAGGCCATGCCCAGCATGCCGGCGATCTCTTCAATCGCCATGCGGCTGACCCAGCCCTCCTGATCCTGTGCCCGCATCAGGAGCGGAATAACCGCCGATTGCTGCCGGCCCTTGGGGTAAAGCGCAATCCGCTTTTTGGCCCAGGCGGCATTCTCTTTGGTAAAGGCAAACTTCGCCGGCTGAACGGCTTCATCTGCAAGGCGACGCACACTCATCAGCGATCAACCTCTCCGAACACGATATCCAGCGACCCCAGAATGGCGGAAACATCCGCCAGCATGTGGCCACGACACAGAAAGTCCATGGCACTCAAATGGGCGAACCCCGGTGCCTTGATCTTGCAACGATACGGCTTGTTGGTGCCATCAGACACCAGATAGACGCCAAACTCGCCCTTGGGCGCTTCAACAGCGGCATAAACTTCACCCGCAGGCACTTTGTAGCCTTCGGTATAAAGCTTGAAGTGATGAATCAGCCCTTCCATAGACTGCTTCATCTCACCACGTTTCGGCGGGACAATCTTGTTGTCCGTGTTCGACACCGGTGTTTTGCCCTCAGGCGCATTCATCAGCGCAATGCACTGCTTCATGATGCTGATCGACTGACGCATCTCTTCCATGCGGATCAGATAGCGATCATAGCAATCGCCATTCTTGCCGATGGGAATATCAAAATCGAGCCGGTCATAGCATTCATAAGGCTGGCTCTTGCGCAAATCCCAGGCAGCGCCGGAACCACGCACCATCACGCCCGAAAAACCCCATTTCCAGGCATCCGCCAGATCAACCACCGCAATATCGACATTGCGTTGCTTGAAAATGCGGTTGTCGGTCAAAAGGCCTTCGATATCGTCGCAAACCTTGAGGAACGGATCGCAAAACGCTTCGATATCGTCGATCAATGCCTGCGGCAGATCCTGATGCACACCACCCGGGCGAATAAAAGCCGCATGCATGCGGCTGCCCGAGGCGCGTTCATAAAACACCATGAGTTTTTCGCGCTCTTCGAAGCCCCAAAGCGGCGGCGTCAGCGCGCCCACATCCAGCGCCTGGGTTGTCACGTTGAGCAGATGTGACAGCAAACGACCGATCTCGGAATAAAGCACCCGGATCAACTGGCCGCGCAGCGGCACCTCGATCTCCAGCAGCTTTTCGACAGCCAGGGCAAAGGCGTGCTCCTGGTTCATCGGCGCCACATAATCGAGACGGTCGAAATACGGCACGGCCTGCAAATAGGTCTTGTGCTCGATCAGTTTTTCGGTGCCGCGATGCAGAAGGCCGATATGCGGGTCAACCCGCTCGACAACCTCGCCATCCAGCTCGAGCACCAGACGCAAAACGCCGTGTGCCGCAGGATGCTGCGGACCAAAATTGATATTGAAATTGCGAACTTCAGCCTGAGCCATCAGTGCCTCACTGCTCCGCTTTCTCATCACCGGGCAGCACATAATCGGTGCCTTCCCAGGGAGAGAGATAGTCGAAATTCCGGAATTCCTGCGCCAGCTTGACAGGTTCGTAGACAACACGCTTGCGTTCTTCGTCGTAACGCACTTCGACAAAACCGGTCAGCGGGAAATCCTTGCGCAAGGGATGACCGTCAAACCCGTAATCCGTCAGAATGCGGCGCAAGTCCGGATGTCCGGAAAACAGAATGCCGTACATGTCATAGGCTTCACGCTCGAACCAGTCTGCCCCGGGGAACAATTCGGTGATGCTTGGCACCATGTTCTCGGCGTCGGTCGAGATCTTCACGCGGACACGCAGATTCTGGGTTGGGCTGAGCAGATGATAAACCACCTCGAACCGCTCATCGCGACCAGGATAATCCACCCCGGCAATATCGGTGATGTTGATGAAGCGACAACGCGTGTCATCGTGCAGCATGCGCATGACAGCCACGATCTCGTCGCGTTTCGCCATAACGGTCAGCTCGCCATATGCAACACTGAAGCCAGTCACCGCATCGGCGAGTTTCAGGGAGATATACTCGCCGAGTTCTGTAAGCGTCTCGTCCATTGCCTATCTTTCGATCGTGCCGGTGCGCCGAATTTTCTTCTGCAACATCAAGACACCGTAGAGCAAAGCTTCTGCCGTTGGCGGGCAGCCGGGCACATAAATATCTACCGGCACAACCCGGTCACATCCACGCACCACCGAGTAGGAATAGTGGTAATAGCCACCACCATTGGCACATGACCCCATGGAAATAACATAGCGCGGCTCAGGCATCTGGTCATAGACCTTGCGCAATGCCGGCGCCATCTTGTTAGTCAGGGTGCCCGCGACAATCATCACATCCGACTGGCGTGGTGACGCGCGCGGGGCAAAACCGAAACGCTCCGCATCATAGCGGGGCATCGACATCTGCATCATCTCGACCGCACAACAGGCCAGACCAAAGGTCATCCACATCAGCGAACCGGTGCGGGCCCAGTTGATCAGCTCATCGGTCGAGGTAACCAGAAAGCCCTTGTCAGCCAACTCATCATTCACATCGGTGAAAAACGGGTCATTGGCCCCCAGCGGCTTGCCGGTGCGCGGATCGACAAGACCCTTGGGCTGCGGCGCCACAAGTGTATTTGTATCGCTCAATCCCATTCCAGAGCCCCTTTGCGCCATTCATAAATGAAGCCGATGGTCAGAATACCGAGAAAAATCATCATCGCGGTGAAGCCGAACCAGCCAACATCCCTGAACGCGACCGCCCAGGGAAACAGGAAGGCGACTTCGAGATCGAAAATGATGAAGAGAATCGCCACGAGATAGAAGCGGACATCAAATTTCATCCGGGCATCGTCAAAAGCATCGAAGCCGCACTCATATGCGGAGACCTTTTCGGGGTCCGGATTCTTGATGGCAATAAGGAAGGGCGCAACCAGAAGCGCGAGGCCGATAACCCCTGCCAAACCGATGAAAATGATTATCGGGAGATAGTTGCTGAGCAGCTCGTTCATGCGGCAACCTTGAATTCGAATTGCACCAGCGAGGCGGCTGGCGGGCACTGGGGGCTCCGTATACATTAGAACCCGCAACACCATGACGCGTTGGCTTGGGCTTAGCCCACTGCCCGACTCGTTTCAAGGGGAGAACTGCGGTAGGCAACGAACAAATCGTCAATTTCAGGGCTACAAACCACCGAACAAAAAAAGGGCTCCCGAAGGAGCCCCTAAAGTCGCCGACATTGACCGCTCTAGCGAACGTGCCACAAAAGGCCGGCAGTCGCCTTGGTCGCGCTGAGGCCGCCACCCCAGGCACCAGTGCCGAGAACCTCGCCGCGAACCCCCAACTGGTCCACGACAATGGCCTCGACGCCACCGCCAACCGCATAGGAACCGGCGCCGTTGACCACGCCCGTTCCCAAAGCACCATAGACCATGACTTCATCGTTCATCTCATACCCAAGATGGGCGAGCATCAATGCGTCAAAAGTTGTGGTGTTTCCGAATGCTGCCCCGCCCTGCGCTTCCACGCCGACCGACACACCATCTGTAACAGCGAAATTGGCACCGCCAACAACGCCCAAAGTTCCGGTGACACCCGGATTAAGCACGCCACCGGCATAACCGCCGACATAAATGCCCTCAAACGGCGATGTCGCATAATAAGCGCTTTGCGCATATGCGCCGCCTGCCGAGAAACACATCGCCGCCGTGGCCAACAAAATCTTGCATGGGATATTCATGCCACCGCCTCTTTTTCTATTCTGATCGAGGTTCAGTTAAGCGGGCTGAAGGCTTGGAATTCAATAAAACTTTAGTGAAAGGGATAACAGAGCGTTAACCGCGACAAGGCCGTCCCTGCCCGCAAACAAAAAGGGCCGCCTGCAATGCAGACGGCCCTCGAACCTGAACTTCGAATCGATGTGATTAGAAGTGGAAGTTCATACCAACGGTGATCTGGTTGGTGTCTGTGTAGGTATTCTGCGTGGCGAAGCCATGCAGATACTGGCCACGCAGGCTGATGTTTTCGGTAACGGCAAATTCTGCACCGCCACCCAACAGCCAATGCTCATCCGGTGCAGCGCTCATATCGACGCCATAACCACCAGCGGCATAGATGACCACGTCGTCAGTCACAACAAGACCGCCACGTGCCAAAACCTGGCCGTATGTGCGGCTGTTTGTGCCATCACCCTGACCGGAGATCGCGACTTCACCACCAAGCAGGTAGAAATCAAACTGGGCATTCACACCAGCCTGAAGGCCAACGCCATATTCCCAGTTGCCATTCGCATCCTGTGCGAGGCCGGAAAGGCCTACATAAGGACCGCTCCAGTCAAAGCCCGGATCGTTGTAAGCCGGGGCTGTCATAGGCTCTGCCGGTGTGTAGGTCGTGAGATCGGCCGCGTGCGCACCGGACACAAGAACAACGCTCGAAAGCGCGCCGAGTGTAATTTTCTTGAGTGAGGTCATATTGCTCTCCTTATAGAACATTCGAGTAGAACAACTCGCCACGCGAGATTTCGTTCCATTTGATGAAACCGGCACCCCCAAAAGCACCCGTGATCAATCACGCGCACTCCACCAGCGGTTCGAACCTGAACCTGATCTCTAGATAGGGAGAAACTTTGGTCTTCCAATGGCAAGAAAAAGGCAAACCGCCGATGTTGCCCATTTATCACAGCCCATTTCCCCACCCGTCATCAGGGTATCAGCGCCTGATAGTACACGAGCCACTCACCGCTTCCCCTGAGGTTTTAGAAACATGTTGAATCAAATAATAACGCCGCCAAAGGAATGCAGCACCGCCCCAGTTCAAAGATCGGCGGCATTTTCAGTTCTCATGTCATAAAGCTCTGAGTTTCAGCAACAATCCGGGCCATACGAGCTGACGCCAGCTTAAAGACCAGCCCCGGATCAAGCGATTCTGTCGCCGCAGTGATTTGTGCATGTACCTTCAAATATCGCGCCGGCTAGTGATCTTCCCGCAAGGCATAATGGCACGGCAAGTTTCGCGCGCACTCATCCGACAACCCGATAACCAGGATCGGACCGCTGAAATTAAGGCGAAAAGCCGTCACAGCCACACAAAATTCGAGTTTGCTTGAAACAATGGCCATCGTCGCCTGCGTCGCAATCATCGCACATGAGTCGCAGATCGTCGGAGATTCGGGCAAATTGTCGAAGGCGCGGTTCAGCGCAGGCAAGCGGAACCAGGCACGTGACGTTGGTCCGTCGCGCATGACGGTCAGAATCGTTTGTTCTTGAGAGTTTGGTGATCGTCCGTTGCGTCGCTAAATGCGGGAAATCAACGGGAAGTGGCGGGAGTGACGGGACTCGAACCCGCGACCTCCGGCGTGACAGGCCGGCGCTCTAACCAACTGAGCTACACCCCCTTGGTGGAGAGCAACTTGCCCCCCGAAGGTTGCGCCGGTTTACCGGTCCCAATACCCCAAGTCAAGCGACTAGACGCCCCGTAATGCGCTTTTATTGCACTTTAAATTCAAGGCCCCGGCTTTCTTGCATCCCGAACACTAAAACCGGCGAGAAACGATGCCCTATCGAACCTGAGAACGTCTCGCTTTGCGCGTCGGCAGAATTTTTTCAATCGGCGTTTGGCATATGCATCAACTCATGAAATGTTCTACTATATAACAAAAAGGAGGATGGCATGGTCACGCCGCTGGAAGATATCCGTTTCACAATTGCAGCATTCAACACCGTATCTGCTGGAGAAACCTGGGATACTCCCGCCACCATGGGCATTCTGGAGTCGCTGGCGGAATTCACCGACAGCACAATCGCGCCTGCGAATCAGGATGCGGACACTAAAGGCTGTGTTCTCTCAGATGGCCGCGTTCAAATGCCGGCACCGCTGGTCAGCGCCTATCAGGAATATGTTGCACTGGGCTGGCACCTGCTTTCCCTCCCCGAAGCGCACGGCGGCATAGGGGCAGCCCCCCTCGCCGGCCTCGCGGCAATCGAGGTTCTGGCGGGTGCCAGCCATGCCTTCCAGATGGTTGTCAGTCTCGTTGGCGGGGCCAGTGAGGCCATTGAGGCCTGCGGCAACGCTGAACAGCAGCAACGATTGATTGCGGACCTGGCGTCCGGGGAAACCCTCGCCACCATGTGCCTGACCGAACCCGGTGCCGGCTCGGACCTCGGGGCCATCAAAATGAAGGCTGTCGACAATGGCGACGGCTACTGGAACCTGTCCGGCGGCAAGATATTCATTTCGGGCGGCGACCAAAACCTCACCCCCAGAATTCTCCACCTTGTGCTGGCGCGGACCGGCCCTGCCGAATCACGCACAAAGGGTCTGTCGTTGTTTGCCTGCCCGTCGCATCTCGATGATGGCAGCCGCAATGCTGTTGAAACCATCCGGATTGAGGAAAAGCTCGGCCTGCATGGTTCGCCAACCTGCCAGTTATCGTTCAACGCCGCCAAGGCCGAAATGCTTGGCGCGCCGGGCGAAGGGCTCAAGGCGATGTTCGTCATGATGAACCGGGCCCGCCTTGAGGTCTCGTTGCAGGGTGTGGCCCTGTCAGCACAGGCAACCCAACTCGCCCGCACTTACGCCGAAACACGCCAGCAGGGCGGCAAGACCATAGACCAGCACCCGGACGTCAAACGCATGCTCATGGAGATGGATGCAACAACACTCGGCGCACGTGCCATGGTCTATCGAACGACAGCACTGCTTGGCGATTCTGATGCCCTGACTGATTTTCTCACCCCTGTGTGCAAGGTGTTTTGCAGCGATGCCGGCTCGCATGTGGCCGACACCGGCATTCAGGTGCTCGGTGGGTACGGTTACCTGCCCGAATACGGCATTGAGCAATTATGGCGCGATGGGCGCGTGACGCGCCTTTATGAAGGCACCAATGGCGTACTGGCCATGACACTGGCCACGCGGCTGCTTAAACTCGATGATGGGAACCTCGTGGAACGTTTTGCCGCAGAGATCGCGGACGCCGCAAACCTTGCGGATGAGCCGATGGCGAAATGCCTGAATGAGCTTGTGCAGCTGTGGCAGCAAACCGCGACCACCCTCACAGAGAGCGATCAGCCGGGATATGGCGCCATGCCCTTCATGCAGTTAACCGGGCTGGTATTCTTTCTCAGCGCCTGGGCGCGGCTTCATGCCACCAGAGCCAATGCCGCCGACCCGGAGCGGATCGAACAGCTTTACCGGTTCGTACAGGCAGACATGGTGCCCAATGCCGCGGCCCTTGCGCGGCGCACAGCACAATTGCTGCAACAATCCTGGTGAAGAACCAGGCACTATCGGGAGAAGCTTTTGAGAAGGCCCTGGTGGGCGGTGAGAGACTCGAACTCCCGACATCCTCGGTGTAAACGAGGCGCTCTACCAACTGAGCTAACCGCCCCCTTGATCGGGGAAACAGCGGGTGAAACCCGATGCGCTGGGTGGTGATATTGCCTTGCTCGGGCAAGGTCAACCACTCTTTGCACCTAGATACAAAAACAAAGGGCCCCGGAACACGTCTCCGGGGCCTCTGAAGTGAAACGAAATTTACGTTCCCTTAGTTCAGCGCGTCTTTCAGGCCCTTACCGGGCTTGAACTTTGCCTGATTGGAAGCAGGAATATCGATTTCCGCGCCAGTGGCCGGATTGCGGCCCTTGCTGGCTTTACGCCGAGAAACGGCGAACGTGCCAAAACCGACGAGGCGAACGTCGCCGCCGTCCTTCAGCGTATCGGTGATCGCTTCAAAAACGGCATCAACAGCGTCAGCAGCCTGCGCCTTGGTAATACCTGCCTTGTCGGCGACCACGCCGGTCAGTTCGTTCTTGTTCATTTCATTTCCTCAATAATAATTGTGCCCGCTCAAAAAGAGCCTAGGCAAGCCGTGTCACATTTTTGCGATTCTACCTTAAACGCAAGGAAAACCGGCCATCTCAGCGACTTTAGCACATGAAAAAAGCGGCGCCGCAGCGCCGCTTTTCAATACTTAGCAAAATGTAAATATCACCAGCTAGTGTGCAACCACTGCTTCCCCGGCATCGCTTTCGGTGGTCGTAGCGGGCACGGTTTCATCGACATTCCACTCAATCGGTTCAAGGTCCCGCACAAGCGCATGCTTGAGCACTTCCTCCATCCGGCTTACAGGGACGATCTCCATCCCCTCCTTGACACTATCCGGTATCTCCTTGAGATCACGAACGTTTTCCTCAGGAATAAGCACTTTCTTGATGCCACCCCGAAGCGCTGCAAGCAGCTTTTCCTTCAGGCCGCCAATCGGCAAAACCCGTCCGCGCAGGGTGATTTCACCCGTCATGGCCACATCGTGACGCACTGCCACACCGGTCATGATCGAGACAATGGCTGTCGCCATGGCGATGCCTGCCGAAGGCCCATCCTTGGGGGTTGCCCCCTCTGGAACGTGCACGTGGATATCGCGTGTATCAAACATGGGCGGCTTAATGCCAAAATCGATGCAGCGTGAACGCACATAGGCATTTGCGGCCGAAATCGATTCTTTCATCACGTCCTTAAGGTTGCCCGTGACGGTCATCTTGCCTTTACCCGGTGAGATAACACCTTCAATGGTCAGCAATTCGCCACCAACCGAAGTCCAGGCGAGACCCGTGACAACACCAACCTGCGGATCCTCGTCGATCTCACCATGGCGGAATGGCGGCGCACCGAGATATTCCTCAAGCAGGGTTTCATCGACAGTGATGACCTTTTTGTCCGAGGTCATCAGGTCCTTGACCGCCTTGCGCATCAGCTTGGAAATCTCGCGCTTGAGATTACGCACACCGGCTTCCCGGGTGTAGCGCTGGATCATGAGCATCAACGAGTCTTCCGGCAGGACGAACTCTTCCGCCGTCAGACCATGCTCTTTCATGGTTTCGGGCAGCAGGTGCCGCTTGGCGATCTCGTGCTTTTCCTCTTCCGTGTAACCACTGATCCGGATGATTTCCATCCGGTCCATAAGCGGCCCAGGAATATTGAGGGTGTTCGAGGTCGTCACGAACATCACATCCGACAGGTCATAATCGACCTCAAGATAGTGATCGTTGAAGCTACTGTTCTGCTCGGGATCCAGAACCTCAAGCAAGGCCGAAGACGGATCTCCACGGAAATCCATGCCCATCTTGTCGATTTCGTCGAGCAGGAACAACGGATTGCTCTTGCCCGCCTTCTTCATGGACTGGACCACCTTGCCGGGCATGGAGCCGATATAGGTGCGGCGGTGACCACGGATTTCGGCTTCATCGCGCACGCCGCCCAGCGACATACGGATGAATTCGCGCCCGGTCGCCTTGGCAATCGACTTGCCAAGCGAGGTCTTGCCGACACCCGGCGGGCCGACGAGGCAGAGGATCGGGCCTTTCAGCTTGCCGGTCCGGCTCTGGACCGCAAGATATTCGATGATCCGTTCCTTGACCTTCTCAAGGCCATAGTGATCCGTATCCAGCACCAGCTCAGCCAGTGGCAGATCCTTCTTCACCTTGGATTTCTTGCCCCAGGGCAGACCCAGCAACCAGTCGAGATAATTGCGCACGACAGTGGCTTCCGCTGACATCGGGCTCATCTGCTTGAGCTTTTTCAGCTCGGCATCAGCTTTTGCCCGTGCTTCCTTGGTCAGCTTGGTTTTGGCCACGCGCTCTTCAAGCTCGGTCAGCTCGTTCGTGCCGTCCTCGCTATCGCCCAACTCACGCTGGATCGCCTTCATCTGCTCGTTCAGGTAATATTCGCGCTGGGTCTTTTCCATCTGGCGCTTCACCCGGCTGCGGATGCGCTTTTCGACCTGCAGGACGCCGATTTCGCCTTCCATCATCGCCAGGATTTTCTCGAAGCGCTCAGCAACGGAGACGGAAGACAACAGGTCTTCCTTTTCCTGTATCTTGACCACCAGATGCGACGCCAGCGTATCCGCCAGCTTGGAGTGATCCTCGATCTGGTTGACTGCGGCGACAACCTCTGCCGAAATCTTCTTGTTGAGTTTGACGTAGTTTTCGAACTCGCTCAGCGCCGAGCGTGCCAGGGCCTCAACCTCGACATTCTCGTAGTCAGGTTCTTCCAGAGCACTGGCTTCGGCCTCGAAATAATCCGTCGTTTGCAAATAGCGGTCTATTTTCGCACGGTGCAGGCCTTCAACCAGCACTTTGACAGTGCCGTCAGGCAATTTCAGAAGCTGCAAGACCGAGGCAATGGTGCCGGTTTCATAAATGTCTTCCGGCGCGGGATCATCGTCCTGCGCGTTCTTCTGCGTGACCACCAGAATATGCTTGTCGTCACGCATGACTTCCTCAAGCGCTTTGACGGATTTTTCACGGCCAACGAAAAGCGGCACGATCATGCCGGGGAAAACCACGATGTCACGCAAGGGCAGAACGGGGTAAACCCGCTCACGATCGAACTCAGGTGCACCTGTTTGGGTGTCGGACATTCAGTTTCCTCTCATACAATGCGCCAAGGGGGGAGGTTTGACGCGGTATTCACGCCGGCTCTTGATCCGCGCCGGCACTGTTCTGCTATTACATAGGTCGCAACCGGGCGGGCGCAAGCACCGAAGCCGGCAAATCTAAACAGGACTCAACCGTCACATTGAACTTACCCATCCCGGCGGCAAAATAAAACGTTAGAACCCGGTAGTTCGTTTGTTAAACAGCTTTCGTACACGCCTGATACGCTTATTGCCCCTCTGGACGAACAACCGGCCCGGTATAACGGGCTCTTGGACGAATCAAGTGACCGCTCTCCACCTGCTCGATGGCATGGGCCAGCCAGCCGCAGGAACGCCCTAGGGCAAATATCGTAAAAGCCGCATCTGCCGGCAGATCAAAAGCCTCGACCAGACACGCCAGAGCCAGATCGATATTGGGTCGCTCGCCGGAGATTACCTCCACAGCACTCAGCAACGCCGAAAGCGGCGATGGCACTTCGAAACTACCCAGTAGCGCCTGCGCCCGCGGGTCTCCTTTCGCATAAAGCGCGTGACCGATACCGGGCAAGGCCCGGCCCTGCGCCATCCATGCGCGAATGGCAGCATCCGGGCCGGATCGGCCCGCCGATTGGATCAGCGCATGCGCTGCCGCAGGCGCGCCGCCGTGCAAGGGACCTGTCAGCGTCGCAAGCCCTGCCAGCGCCGCAGCTGCGAGAGGTGCCCCCGTGGAAGCGGCCACCCGCGCCGCAAAAGTCGACGCATTGAGTTCATGATCTGCCAGCAAAACCAACGCCACACGCAAGGGCTCAGCAACCTCTGGCTTTTGCCAAGCCGTCGCAAGGCGCTGATGCAGCGGCGAACTTCCCGGCGCAATAACCGTATTCGCCAAGGCACCGAACACCCCCGCCGCCTCCCGGCGCAAAACCTCGGGCGAGCGCCCACCGGTTGGCGGATCTTCAGCAGCCCGCTGCGCCAAGGCCTGATACATGCCGGACAGCGCCGTGGCACCTGTGACAGGTTGCGAGGCAATAACCGGTGCCGCGCTCTGCCATAACAAAGCCGCAACGTCTTCCACCAAGGCACCGGCTGAGAGCGCAATGGCATCCTGTCCCCGGTAATAGAGCCCTCCATCAACCACCGTGGAAACAGAAGAGGACAGGATCGGGTCTCCCCACCTGATTGTTTCCTGTGCCAGCACATCCGCCTTGCGCCGCCCTGCCCCCCGCCGGGCTAGAGCACGCACATCTTCACCGGCATACAGGCTTTTGCGGGGATCATCAGAACTGCGCCGGGCCCTGATACGACCGCGACTGACATTGGCATAGAGGGTTTGGGGTTGAACCCCAAGCAAAGCTAGGGCTTCCGAAGCATCAAGCCAGTCCATGGCACCTACACATTGATTATATTGATCAAGATTGACGTCAATCATAGCAGCACTAATTTGCTACCGTAAAGCAACAAGGAGTGATGAGATGACCAATGGAAACGGGCTGGAAGATGTGATCGCCGCCGACACCGCAATGTCTGATGTGGATGGTTTTGCCGGACGCCTGATCATACGCGGCGTCTCACTCGACCAATTGATTAAGGGCGGCAAATACGAGGATGTCATAGCTTTGCTTCTCGACGGGCAATTCCCTGACTTGCCAGCAGGTCAGGACTTGCAAAAGGCCTTGGGCGCCGCCCGAACGAAAGCATTTCTCCTACTGGAAACGGGGGAGAGCAGCATCGCTGACCTGCCGCTTTTTGACGGTGTGCGCGCCCTCACCGCACGGTTGAGCGACGACCAGAGCCTTGAAACCGCCCTGACGCTGATCGCCGCCCCAGCGGTATTCACCCCGGGCCTGCTGCGCCTCAAGGCTGGCAAGCAACCATTGGCGCCAGACGCAGCCCTGCCCCATGCCGTCGATATTTTACGCATGCATACCAGCCAGCATCCCCGTCCGCAGCAAATCGCGGCGCTGGACCGCTATCTGTTGACGGTTACTGATCACGGCCTCAACGCCTCAACCTTTGCGGCCCGGGTTGTCGCCTCCACAGCTGCAGGGCTGAACTCTTGCGTTCTGGGGGCACTGGGGGCCCTCAAAGGCCCATTGCATGGCGGCGCGCCCGGCCCGGTGCTTGACATGCTCGACGCCATCGGCACCCCCTCCAACGCAGAAACATGGCTGGAGAACGCCATGGCGCGTGGCGACCGGTTGATGGGTTTTGGTCACCGCATCTACAGGGTCCGTGATCCGCGCGCTGACGCCCTCAAGGCCGGCCTGGCAAATCTTGCTGCCGAGGGCTCAATCGATTCCGACCGCCTCATCCTTGCCGAAACTATTGAGACAGCAGCGCTCGCCCTGCTCGCCCGCAAAAAGCCCGATCGCGCACTGGAAACCAATGTAGAATTTTATACGGCTCTTTTACTCGAAGCACTCGGCTTTCCGCGCGCGGCATTCACTTGCGTGTTTGCCATGGGACGGACGACAGGCTGGATCGCCCATGCCCGTGAACAGGCAGAGAATGGCCGCCTGATCCGCCCGAAAGCCCGCTATATCGGCCCAATGCCCGAAAAGGCCGCCTGACACCTGACCGCAAAAAGCAAAACGCCGGAAGGTTTCCCCTCCGGCGTTTAAAAATTCAGGTCAGAACGGCAAGATCAGGCGCCGGCGCTGACATCTTCTTTCTTGCGTTCCGCATAGATGTAAAGCGGACGCGCATCCTTGTCGTTGACAGCTTCAGCGCTGATGACAACCTCTTCAACACCCTCAAGGCTCGGCAGATCATACATGGTATCCAGAAGGATGCCTTCCATGATCGAGCGCAAGCCGCGCGCGCCGGTTTTCCGCTCAATCGCCATTTTGGCGATGGCAAGCAAAGCGTCCTCATGGAAGGTCAGTTCGACCTCTTCCATATTGAACAGACGCTGATACTGACGCACGAGCGCGTTCTTCGGCTGGGTCAGGATCTGGATGAGCGCATCCTCATCAAGATCTTCAAGGGTCGCAATCACCGGCAGACGGCCAATGAATTCCGGAATCAGGCCGAACTTGACCAGATCGGTCGGCTCGACTTCAGCAAACAATTCACCAACCCGGCGATCCTGAGGGTCCTTCACTTCGGCGGCGAAACCGATCGAGGAACCTTCACCGCGTGCGGCAATGATCTTTTCGAGGCCCGCAAACGCGCCACCAACAATGAACAGGATGTTGGTTGTATCGACCTGCAAAAATTCCTGCTGCGGATGCTTGCGCCCGCCCTGCGGCGGAACGGAGGCAACAGTGCCTTCCATGATCTTGAGCAAAGCCTGCTGCACACCCTCGCCCGATACGTCGCGGGTGATCGAGGGATTGTCTGACTTGCGCGAAATCTTGTCGACTTCGTCGATATAGACGATGCCGCGCTGGGCTTTTTCAACATTGTAGTCGGCAGACTGCAACAGCTTGAGAATGATGTTTTCAACATCCTCACCCACATAACCGGCTTCGGTCAGGGTTGTTGCATCGGCCATGGTGAAGGGCACATCGATGATGCGCGCCAGCGTTTGCGCCAAAAGCGTCTTGCCGCAACCGGTTGGACCGATCAGCAGGATATTGGACTTGGAGAGTTCCACGTCCTGATTCTTGCTGGCATGATGCAGACGCTTGTAATGATTGTGTACCGCAACCGAAAGCACGCGCTTGGCGCGGAACTGGCCAATCACGTAATCATCGAGAACCTTGCAGATATCTGCTGGAGTGGGCACTCCCTCTGAGGACTTGACCATCGAGGTCTTGTTCTCTTCCCGGATGATGTCCATGCACAACTCGACGCATTCATCGCAGATGAAAACCGTCGGGCCGGCGATGAGCTTTCTCACTTCGTGCTGCGACTTGCCGCAGAACGAGCAATACAGCGTATTCTTAGAGCTATCGCCGTTCGAACTGTCTTTTGACATCCTGTCACTCCCGCGAGGCCATCGGCCTCATTTGTGCTAACACGTAAGGCTAGCGCTCAGACATAAACAAATAGTAGCCGGGCCAAGCATAAAGCGCAGTCCGGCTGGACGCAATTGCAACCAGGTTAACTGGGGCAGAGCCTCGATTTGACGTTAACGGCCAAACTTACGAGGCATCCGGCATGGCGCGTTTTTCATGAATGGTGTCGATCAGACCAAATTCCTTGGCCTGTTCAGCATTCATGAAATTGTCGCGCTCAAGCGCTGCTTCTACGGTTTCGTAATCCTGCCCGGTATGGGCAACGTAGATTTCGTTCAGACGCCGTTTCAGCTTTTCGGTATACTGCGCGTGGATCAGAATATCCGTCGCCTGGCCCTGATAGCCGCCGGACGGCTGGTGCACCATGATCGAGGCATTCGGCAAAGCGCCGCGCATGTCTTTCTCACCTGCAGTCAGCAGCAACGAGCCCATGGACGCAGCCTGACCGATGCACAGCGTTGCCACCGCCGGGCGGATGAACTGCATCGTATCGTAAATCGACAGACCCGATGTCACCACGCCACCGGGCGAGTTGATATACATCGAGATTTCTTTTTTCGGGTTCTCGGCTTCGAGAAACAGCAGCTGCGCCACGATGACGGACGCCATATTGTCTTCGACCGGACCGGTTACGAAGATAATGCGTTCCTTCAACAGGCGAGAATAAATATCATAGGCACGTTCGCCACGGTTGGTCTGCTCAACCACCATCGGCACAAGCGTGTTCATAAAGGTATCGATCGGATCTTTCATTTAGGGGTGCCTTGTTTTAGGAACGAATCAGCCAAATTTAAGCCGATTGCAGACGATGCGCCTTAACGGGCGGTAAAGGCACAGATAGGCTGGAATATGGCGCGGTTCAATAGCTAGCCGGATATTGCCTTAATAGGCAAAATTTGATCGGTTTTCGGCAACATTATGTGCGCCAGGTTAATTTCCACATATGGCAGCTTTTTGATCACGGCCCCCTGAATGCCCTTAAAGCCTGTGTAGCGCCGCAGGTATCAGGTCGGGCAAATCCTCGGCGATCAGGCCCGGCATCCCGAATTGCTGTGCGGCAGCACCATGCAGATAGACCCCGGCCGCCGCTGCATCCAAACCGCTCATGCCCTGCGCCAACAGACCACCAATCATCCCTGCGAGCACGTCACCCGAACCCGCGGTCGCCAAAGAAGGCGGCGCATTGGTATTGATCAAGGCCCGGCCATCGGGTGCGACAATCACCGTATCACTCCCCTTCAGAACGACAATGGCGCCCGACATTGCCGCCGCCGCCCGCGCGCGCTCAACCTTCGAGCCATCCAGTCGCGGAAATATCCGTTCAAACTCACCCGAATGCGGCGTCAGCACGACGGGGCGCTTCTCCTTCGCCTGGATCGCCGCAAACAAAGCACTGGCGTCTCCCTTGAATGCGGACAGCGCATCAGCATCCAGAACGCTGGAAGCCCCCGAAGCCAGCACGGAAAGCACGTTCTGATGAGTCATGGGGCTCACACCCGCCCCCGGCCCGATCACCACGGCATTCCGGCGCTTGTCTTCCAGAAGGTCAGCCAGTTCTGCTGCATCATTGACGGCGGCCAGCATGATTGCCGTCACGTGGGCTGCATGCACCCCCAAAGCCTCAGGGGCGCCCGCCAGCGTGACCAGACCGGCCCCAACCCGCAATGCCCCCTGCGCTGCCAGACGCGCCGCACCAGTGTGCAGCGGTCCGCCAGAGACGACCACACAATGCCCCCGGCCATATTTATGACCATCATCCGCCAGCATGGGCATTTGCCAAAGCCCTTGCCCGTTCTCGTGACAGGTTGCACCAATGTCATCCAAAACAGCATCGGGAATACCAATCTCGGCGAGATGCAACGCGCCACAAAGCGCCCTGCCCGGCTGCAGCAAGTGACCCGGTTTTTTGCGGAAAAACGTAACCGTCATGTCCGCCTTGACCGAAACGCCGCGCGCCTGCCCGGTTGCCCCGTCCAGCCCGCTCGGCACATCCACACTCACCACCAGCGCACCGCTGTTATTGATGGCATCAATCAGCTCAGCCAGCTCGCCATCAACCTCCCGGTCCAGCCCGGCACCTAGCAAGGCATCGACAACCAGTGCCGCCCCCTCCAGCAGATAGGGTGCGGCATCCTCGATCGGCCCCGACCAGAACCCGGCCTGCGCCGCCGCATCGCCTTTCAGCTTGTCACGCGGCACGGTGAGCGCCAGCCGGACCGGCCAGCCCGCAGCCACCAGCAGCCGCGCCACCACAAACCCGTCTCCGCCATTATTCCCCGGACCGCACAACACAAGCGTTTTACAGGGTTCGAAACGCGCAATAATCGCATCGGCGACAGCGGCACCGGCATTTTCCATGAGATCCAGCGATTTGACGCCTGATGCGACGGCAAGCGTATCGGCTTGCGCCATTTCGCTGGGCGTCAGCAGTATCGAACCGTTTTGCATCGCCTCACCTCCAAACCACACCGATGTCGGCACAGCGTCCGCTAACGGTATGAAGACGTCAACCGGCGAAAATCATGGAGCGCTATTTGCCAATTTCCGAGCAAAGATAGAGATAATAAGCTTCAGGCGGCGCAAGGACATCATCAAGGCCCCGCTGCACCACCAGCGGCAATGCCCACCTGGCTTTCCAATGCCCTGCAAATGCAGCGTCAAGCACCACGGCCTCCGGCCCGCCCGTCGCCTGGCATACACTTACCAAATCCGAATATTCAGGTACGTGCAGCGTTTTACGCCGCTGCGCCTCATTCCTGTCGATCGTCCAAAGGTCGTAAAACTCACGCGGATCCAGAGCGCTGACGACCTGTGTCCTGTCTCTGTAGGTCATTGCCGTCTCGCGGGAAAACAGAATACCGGCCCCCTGATGAAAGGACACGTAGCTGGCTTGCTGCAAGATAAACCAAACCTTATCGAGACCACGCCGCCAATAGATCTGGTCACCAGATTGTAAATAGGGACTGAAGGGATTGGATTGTCCTGCCGCAAATTCCAAATGGTTTTGCTCAGGGCTGCGTCTGTCCCAAAACACAATGCCGCTAGCCAACAGAACTACGGCAAATGAAGCCGCTAGCCATCGCTGGTGCAGCCACCCGGTCGCAAACAGCGCCGCCAGAACTACCATCAGCAGCACGAATTCAACGATAGTAACGTCAAACGTCTTTACACCTTGCGCATAGGCCTCAAACTGTGTCGCCAGAGAGTAACCACGCGCGCTCATGAAGAAGAGCAGAGACGCAGCAGCTATCGCAAATGCCACCTTCTCAACGACTGGCGAAGTGCGCGGTAATTTGCCCGAAACCTGAAATGCAATAAGACCCACGACAATGATCATCGCAATCTGACCGGGAAAGAATATGGACCATAAAGCGCTGGCTGCCAGAAGCGCGCTCAAGGTGGTGGCATTGTCGCGTTGAACCCATAAACGGTAGAGAAGCGTACCGGTTGCAAGATTGGCCACAACCGCCAATAGCCAACCGCTGCGCCATGTCTGAAGCTGAATAATCAGCACGCTGCGCAACCATTCGCCGCCGATCAAACTTACCACACAACCAATCAGTGCCATAAGCAGCACAGCCAGAGCCAGCCGACGCATGGGGCCGGCGACAACAATAAAGGCTGCGGAGACTGTTACGGCTTGAAACATTAGCCCACCCCAGGCTTCTGCGGGCCATTCCAGTAAAAATATATAGGCATTCCGCTGCGCCACCAGCGCAAACCATTCCGGATCCATGGTCTCGAATAACCTGCCGAACGGGCCTACATTTAACAGGGCCAGCCCCAGTCCGCCCAAAATACCGATAATTGGTAACGCCCAGAATCGTGGGTGGTGAAAAGCATAATAAAATGCCCCCACGACCAGCCCCGGCAAGGCAAGAAGAGGATGGAACAACGCGCCGACCAGTGTTGCCCAAAATGCAATAAGGGGGCGTCCAGCGACCAACCAGGCGAGCGCATGAAGCACCAGGGCTTCGCTAAACGGCCGGGCGGTCGGGAACCCCTCCCCGTAATGAAAGATTTCGCCGCTGCCATAGAAAGCAAAGCCGCCGGCAGCCAGCAACAGCATCCAGGCCAGCTCAGAAAAATCGCAGGTGAGGTTCCGGGCCAGCCGCACGAGACCAAAAACCCAGAGAGTCTGTCCAACCAAGACGGCCAACATCGCCGCAGGCCCGAGGCCCCACAATGCAATCATCCCAGCGTATATTCGGGAAAATACTGTAAAGTCGTCTTGCGAACCGAACCGGAAGAACATGTCATGTTCAAAGAGTTCCCGGTTCAAAGCAAACAGGGCCTGCCCGGCATAGAGCACACCATCATGGACCAGGCCCACATAGGGATGCGTCAGCAGCCAGACACCGCACAGTCCTGCGGCAAATGCCCAGAAGGTGCCGCGTGGCCCCAGCCGGGTTACAGACGCATCAGGCTGCACGTTCATCTCAAGCAGCTTTTTCTTCGTGGTAGTCGTCGTCGATATTGATTTCCCAAATCGCCTGCTTGTCGCGAGAATTCTTCATAATCGCTTCCGCAGCGTGATAGGCGGTCAACATCGAATGATCCTGATTATTGTAACGATGCATGCCATTGCGGCCGACCAGGAACAGGTTATCGATCGAATCCGTAAATTCCCTGACTTTGGAGAATTCCGAATAGGCGCCGTAATAGCCCGGATAGGCTTTCGGAACTCTGAGCACCATGCCATCAAGGAATGCGCGCGGGTCTGCCAGACCTATTTTTTCCATTTCGCGCACGCCAAGCTCAATCAGGTCCGCATCGGTCATCTGCCAGAGGGAATCCTGTTCGCGACAGAAATATTCCATCCCGACCCAGACGGTGCCGGGGTCCGCTACCATGTGGGGGCTCCAGTTGTTGAAGAACTGCAACCGCCCCACCTGCACGCCCTTGTCCTGAATATAAATCCAGTTGTCAGGCACGAGATTGGTTGGTGAATTCGGGTTGGCGCCGGGCGTTTTTTTCAGCCCCTTCAGCAACAGCCCCACCGTGATAAAATCGCGATATTCCAGTTTGTTGGCAATCCGGCTGACTGTTTCCGGCGCGGCGGGCTGCATCGCGTTGATCAAATCAACTACCGGCATTGTTGAAATCACATAATCTGCCGGCAGCGTCACCTGGGCACCGCTACGGGTATCTTCAGCCACAGCCATCGACACCTTGTCGCCAAGCATCCCGAGCCCCACAACCTTTTGATGCCGGCGAACAACCACGCCAGCCTTCTCAACCTTCTCAACCGTGGTTTCCCACATCTGGCCCGGCCCGTATTTGGGATAGAGAAACTCCTCAATGAGGCTGGTATTCTCTGTTTTGCCGCCAAACGCCCCCATGCTGCGGAACGGTGCCTTGGCCGCATGCATGATCGCCTTGGTGACCGACAGCCCCTTGATGCGCTGTGCGCCCCATTCTGCACTGATCTGGTTGCACGGCACACCCCACACCTTCTCGGTATAATCCTTGAAGAAGGTCAGGTAGAGCTCCTTGCCAAACCGGTTGATCATAAAGTCTTCCAGCGACATTTCTTCCGGTCGCGGAAAAGCGCGCGCCACACCATAACTACCCAGCATCCTGGCAACCCGCGCCGGCCCCAGTTTCCAGGCAGTCTCGACGTTTGCCTTGATCGGATACGAGAAGAAATTGCCTTCAAAATAGATCCGCGACAGCCGCTGCCGGACAAGCATGACATCATCGCTGCCAGAAGGCGCCGCAGCGCTGACATCAACTGTCCGACGCTTGTTCTGATAGGCGATCTCAAAGGAGTCCCGGGCCGCTCCTGCCTCAATCGGGAGGATATTCTGCCACCAATCCATGACCCAATCGGATTTGGAAAAGAAACGGTGACCGCCGATATCGATCCTGTTGCCCTTGAAATTCACTGTCTTGGAGATGCCGCCAATATCACCACTGGCTTCCAGAACCGTCACTTCATATCCCCCCGCCTGCGCAAGCTCATAGGCTGCAGTAAGCCCTGCAGGTCCCGCCCCGACAATGACCACACGGTTGCCACTCATTTCAAACTCCTGCGGAAATCGGGGACTTGAAAAGCAAGGTCTTGCGCATCCCGAAATTGAATAAAAATGTGAACATAACGGTGGCGATTTTCGCCAGCGGATATGCCAGCCCACCAAAAGAAACCAAGCCGAACATCAGCGACTGATTGATCACCAGCCCTATGACACCGATGCCCGCAAAAACCATGAACTCGGCCTGCCTGTTCTGCAGTCGCCGCGAACGGAAGATAAAACCTGTCGACAACACGTAGAGAAATATACTGCCCGCCGTGAACCCGACCGCGGCAGAAACCAGATAATGCCAGCCGGCCAGTTCAGTTAGTCCGAGAAGCAATGAAAAATCGAGCGCAAGTGCCACAATACTGGCAACCGCGTAACGCAAAAATTCCACCAATGCCGATCGCGATGCACGCAACCGGACTGCACCGCGCGTAAATATGGATTGCAGAATCATATACGGTTCCAGCCCATTGGCATTTGCACCCACAAAAGCGGAACTGACTTAATTATGAATTAAATGGGGTTTGTAAGCTTTCATCAGTTGCCTCTTTGGGCAAAAAAAGGCCGCAAAAACAAAAGGCCACCCTGAAAACAGGATGGCCTTTCAATTCAGAAGGAAAAGCTAAAACCGCTTAGTGGTTATGCTCTTCAGGGATCTCATCGTCCGCTTCATCCTGCTGGATCATCTTGGCCAGATCTTCGCGGCTCACCTTTTTGTCGGTCTTGTCGGCAAGCTCAGCTACAAAATCGACGACCTTGTTTTCGAACACAGGCGCCCGCAACCCGGCAACAGCCTGCGGGTTCTGGCGGTAATAATCATAGACCTGCTGTTCCTGGCCCGGGAAACGCCGCACTTCGGCGATCAATGCCTGCTGCAGTTCTTCCTCGGCAACCTCGATCTTGTTGGCATTGCCGATTTCAGCAACCACCAGACCAAGCCGCACCCGGCGCTCGGCGATCTTTTCGTACTGGGCCCGGGCCTTTTCTTCGGTCGTTCCTTCGTCCTCAAACGACTTGCCGTGATGCTCGATCTCGTGGGTCACGCGATCCCAGATCGACTTGAACTCTTCATCGACAAGGGTCTGCGGCGCCGTGAACTTGTGCCCTTCGTCAAGCGCATCGAGCACCTGGCGCTTGATGCGCTGCTTGCCCATGCTCTCAAGCGCAGAACGCATCTGCCCCTTGACCGCTTCGCGCAACGCATTGAGGTCTTCCATGCCGAGCGTCTTGGCGAAATCGTCGTTCAGCTCAGTGACCTTCGGCGCATCGATATGCAGAAGGTTGACGGCGAACACGGCCTTTTTGCCTGCGAGATCTTCATTGTTGTAATCTTTGGGGAAGGTCACCGTGACGTCACGGTTCTCACCTTTTTTCATACCAATGAGCTGCTCTTCAAAGCCCGGAATGAATTCACCCGAACCCACAATGAGATGTGCGTGGTCGGACGAGCCGCCCTCAAACACTTCGCCATCGATCTTGCCTTCAAAGCTGAGGCCAAGACGGTCACCATCAGCGACAACGCTGTCATCATCGCGCGCTTCATATTCACGATTATTGAGGAAGACGCGCTTCAGTTCGGTCTCGACTTCATCATCCTCGATATCGACAACCGGGTTGTCGATCTTGACCTTCTTGAAATCCATCAGGTCAAAGGTCGGCAGGATTTCATAGGTAACGTCAAACGCCAGGTCGGCATCACCGTCGAGAACCTTGTTGATCACTTCCTGGTCTTCAGGAAAATCAATCTGCGGCTGTGCGGCGGCGCGCTCCGAGCGTTCTGCAAGACTTTCCTGCACGCTCGCATTGATCGCGTCCTGCATCACATCGGACATGGCCGAGCGGCCATAGACTTTCTTGAGGTGCGATGTCGGCACTTTGCCCGGACGGAACCCCTTGATGCTTGCCTTGCCCTTAAGCTCTTCGAGCTTGGCATCTAGGCGCGACACGAGGTCTTTTGCCGGAATGGTAACGCTGAGCTTGCGCTTCAGACCTTCATTGAGCGTTTCTGTGACCTGCATAGGTGATCCCATATTCTTCACATAAATTCGTTTGGGCCATTTATCATGACGTAAATCTGGTGCGGGTGAAGGGACTTGAACCCCCACGCCTCTCGGCACGAGAACCTAAATCTCGCGTGTCTACCAATTTCACCACACCCGCAAGAGATACGCCTTAGGCCGGATTGGCGCCGGGTCTAGCTTATGTTGGGCACCCAGTCAAAGCCTGATTACCGCGTATTATTTACAAAGCACACCGGATGAGCGACTTTAAACGAATGCACAAAGCAATAGCAGCAGCGCCAGCTCGCACATCAGAGCTGCCCTAAATACAATCGCATTGCCTAAATATTAGCCATGCACAACCATGCAGTTTGCCGACGCTGACAACTGGCTATAACGTAAGCCTTTGTGCAGGCTTAAGAAAAAAGCTTTTTGGCACTCTGGCATGCGACATGCATAAATGCTGGCAACGCTCAACGAATGGAGCATCGGAGGCTTCCAGATGAAAAAGATCGAGGCGATCGTTAAGCCCTTTAAGCTCGACGAGGTCAAAGAAGCACTGCAGGAAGTTGGTCTGCAGGGCATCACCGTAACCGAAGCAAAAGGTTTCGGCCGTCAAAAGGGACACACCGAGCTCTATCGGGGCGCGGAATATGTTGTCGATTTTCTCCCAAAGGTGAAAGTCGAAGTTGTGTGCCCGGACGATCTGGCGGAAAAGGCCATCGAAGCCATTCGCAATGCCGCCCAGACAGGCCGCATCGGCGACGGCAAAATCTTTGTCTACCCGATCGAACAGGCCATACGTATTCGCACAGGCGAAAGCGGCAACGACGCGCTTTAATGTCGCGTTGGCCAACACGTTCCATCATGTCAATCAGAGTCTAGGTAACTAAGGATCAAATAATGAGCTCTGTTAGCGATCTGCTAAAGAAAATCAAAGACGAGAACATCAAGTTCGTCGACCTGCGCTTCACCGACCCGCGTGGCAAGCTGCAGCACGTCACAATGGACCAGTCCGTTGTTGATGAAGACATGTTCGAGGAAGGCGTCATGTTTGACGGCTCCTCCATCGGCGGCTGGAAAGCCATCAATGAATCCGACATGGTTCTGATGCCCGATACAAGCAGCGCTTACATGGACCCGTTCTTCGGTCAGTCCACCCTGGCGATCAACTGCGACATTCTCGAGCCGGCTACATACCAACCCTATAACCGCGATCCGCGCACCACGGCCAAAAAGGCCGAGGCCTATGTGCGCGAAAGCGGCATTGGCGATGCGGTGATGTTTGGCCCCGAGCCGGAATTCTTCCTGTTCGACGACGTGAAGTATTCAAATACCCCCTACAACACCGGGTTTAAGGTCGATCATTTCGAACTCCCCTCGAACAATGATGCTGATTATGAAGCCGGCAATTCGGGCCACCACATCGGCACCAAGAAGGGTTACTTCCCCGTACCGCCCCTCGACAGCGCTCAGGATATCCGTGGTGAAATGCTCTCCGCCATGGGCGACATGGGCGTCATCATCGAAAAGCACCACCACGAAGTGGCATCCGCCCAGCACGAACTCGGCATCAAGTTCCAGCCGATGATCCAGTCTGCGGACAGCGTGCAGGTATATAAATATGTCGTGCATCAGGTTGCCAATGCCTATGGCAAGACCGCAACCTTCATGCCGAAGCCCGTTTATGGCGACAATGGTTCGGGCATGCATTGCCACCAGTCGATCTGGCGCGATGGCAAGCCCTTGTTTGCTGGCGACGAATATGCCGGCCTGTCGATGGAATGCCTCTATTATATCGGTGGCGTGATCAAGCACGCGAAGGCCATCAACGCCTTCACCAACCCCTCGACCAACTCCTACAAGCGTCTGGTCCCGGGTTTCGAAGCACCGGTTCTGCTGGCCTATTCTGCCCGCAACCGTTCGGCCTCCTGCCGTATTCCTTTCGGCCAGTCGCCGAAGGCGAAGCGCGTCGAAGTGCGCTTCCCCGATCCGATGGCCAATCCGTACCTCGCCTTTGCAGCACTGCTCATGGCCGGGCTCGACGGCATCAAGAACAAGATTCATCCGGGCGAGCCCATGGACAAGGATCTGTACGAACTGCCGAAGGAAGAGCTGAAAGCTATCCCGACCGTTTCCGCCTCACTGCGTGAAGCGCTGGAAAGCCTGGATGCCGACCGTGACTTCCTCAAGGCCGGCGGCGTCTTCGACGACGACCAGATCGACGCCTATATCGAACTGAAGATGGAAGAAGTCATCAAGTTCGAGCATTCGCCACACCCGGCTGAATACGAAATGTACTACTCCGCCTAAGCGGACGCGTTACAGATAAATGAAAGGGGCCCGTTCGGGCCCCTTTTTTTCATGCACCCACGCGCCAGGAACTCCGAAGACAACAAGCCGGCGACACGCACCGGCAACGCCAGATCGCATCGATCAGACAGCCACAAAACATCAAAGATAAAGAGAACTGCGGCGACTGGCTCTAAATGAAGTAGAACACCGCGGAAATCCCAATCACGGCAAGTGATCGGGAGACACACAGATGGGCAAGCCGGTACGCAAAACCATTAAATCCGGCCTGCAGCCATCCGTGTTTGGAAGGGTCCCGTAAATCGAGCGATGAATACGCAATACTTTGTCGAAACACGGGCTGCATACGGCAACTCCAAACTAAAACCGTATGACAATATTTCTACCAGCGGGCACTTAAGAAAGTGCTGAGGCAAAGCAAACCAAAGGTAAAGAAACGCATTTTGTCAGCCTTTCAGTGTCCGATTTTGAACCGCCCTGGCACATAAAGGCTAGAAACCACCCACCCGATACGTAAAAGCCCCGATACAAAGACCGGGGCTTGAACGATTGGGTGTAAAGGCGGCAGGCTTTAGCGGAAATTGAATTCCAGACGGGTGCCATTACCGCCCCGGCGATGGTCATTCCGGTCGCGATAGCTGTCACGACGTGAATACTTCTTCTCCAGACGGCTCACATCACCGTCACAGCGATCAACCAGCATGGTGTACTCGGCACGGCCGCGCGACGCTTCGGCAACCACCTTGCCCCGGCTCTCGCGTCCCAGACGTATATTGGTGAAGCCGACACGTGACAGGCCGCGGGCCAATTCACGATCGCTCATACAGGCCCGGCGCTGGCTGTGACGGACATCGCGCCCCCGGCCCCGGTTGGTGTCATTGTCACTGGCGATGGAAAAAGAAATGCCATTGCCGCTGTTGAAGTTGAAGCCAAAGGCAACATTGTTGCCGGCGGCCTGGGCTGGCATGGCGGAAATGGATGCGGCGCCAATGATCAGGGCGGCAACCGCAGCACGGGTGGTTTTCTTGAAGGACAAAATGCTGGTCATGGGGTGAACTCCTCAGCTCCGGTTTCAGCGCTCTCTCAAAGCGTGAGATGACCCTAGCCGTTCCCGTTTGAACCCATTCCCAACCGTCTGTTCAGCCAGCGTTCATCGGCTCGACACCGAAAGGAGGAACAAAAGACAAACTTTTGCCGGATAGACCTGCTCTATGAACAACACTCTCTGACACGTCCATCAGGCACCAACAGGTGCCCCGATGCCCTCAAACCATCTTCTTCGCTGGAAATTTGCATCAATCAGCGGGTGAACACTTTGTCGTGTCGCCGGTTATGCTATCCATCACATGCTTTGATTCGCGAAGTTCAGCCGGAGTACCCATGCCGCAGAGCAACGACCTATTTGCAAGCAACGCCGCGCCGCAACCGGCAACCCCGCCCGCAAAAGCCGAACGCAAGGCGCAAGCCCCTGCTCCCGGCGGCGAAAGCTATTCGGCGGCCGACATTGAAGTGCTTGAAGGCCTTGAGCCGGTGCGGCGACGCCCGGGCATGTATATCGGCGGCACCGACATCAACGCGCTGCATCATCTGTTCGCCGAAGTCATCGACAACTGCATGGATGAGGCGATCGGCGGACACGCATCGCGTATTGAAGTCTTCATGGCAGAGGATGGCTCTCTGACCGTCACTGACAACGGGCGCGGCATCCCGGTGGACCCTCACCCCAAATTTCCGGAAAAGTCCGCACTCGAAGTCATCATGACAACCCTGCATGCCGGCGGCAAATTCGACGGCAAGGCTTATGAAACCTCCGGTGGTCTGCACGGCGTCGGTATTTCTGTCGTCAATGCGCTCACCGATGACCTGACTGTGGAAGTCGCCCGCGACCAGACGCTTTATCGTCAAAAATTCTCGCGTGGCCACGCGCAGGGCCCGATAGAGGACCTCGGCAAGGTCCATAACCGGCGCGGCACCAGCATCAAGTTTCATCCTGACCCGCAGATCTTTGGCGACAAGCTCGGCTTCTCAGCGGCCCGCATCTTCAAGATGGCCCGCGCCAAAGCCTACCTGTTCGGTGGCGTGGAAATCCGCTGGGCCTGCGATGAAAGCCTGGCCAATGATGAGGTTCCGGAAAAGGCAACCTTCCATTACCCCGGCGGCCTGCGCGATTTCATGGGCGCGCGCATCGAGGGCGAGACCCGGATTGTCGACGAATTATTCGCCGGTAATGTCGGCAAGCCCGGCACACATGGCGCCACCGAATGGGCCATTGCCTGGTATGTGGGCGACAGCTTCACCAATTCCTACTGTAATACAGTACCGACCCAGGACGGCGGCACCCATGAAGCGGGCCTGCGTACCGCTCTCCTCCGTGGTCTCAAAAACTACGCGGAAATGACCAACAACAAGCGCGCCAACGTGCTCACATCAGAAGATGTGCTCAGCCATTGCGGCGCGATGCTCTCGGTATTTGTCCGCGAACCGGAATTTGTCGGCCAGACCAAGGACAAGCTCGCGTCGGGCGAAGCCACCCGTATCGTCGACAACGCCATTCGCGATGCATTCGACCATTGGCTGACCGCATCCCCGGCTCAGGCCAATAAACTTCTCGACTGGGCGATTGAGCGGGCGGAAGAGCGCGTCCGCCGACGCAAGCAGAAGGACATTGACCGCCAGAGCGCCACACGGCGGCTGCGCCTGCCCGGCAAGCTGGCGGATTGTACCCAGTCAGCAGCGCAGGGCGCGGAACTGTTCATCGTCGAAGGCGACAGTGCGGGCGGCAGTGCCAAGCAGGCGCGCAACCGCAAGAGTCAGGCCGTTCTGCCCTTGCGCGGCAAGGTGCTCAATGTGGCCGGTGCCAGCCGCGACAAGATCACAGCCAACCAGCAGATTGGCGATTTGATTCAAGCGCTGGGCAGCGGCACCCGCGACCGGTATCGCGAAGACGACCTGCGCTATGACAAGATCATCATCATGACGGATGCTGATGTCGACGGCGCACATATCGCCTCTTTGCTGATCACCTTCTTCTTTCAGGAAATGCCGCAGCTGATTGACAAGGGACATCTGTATCTGGCCATGCCACCGCTCTATCGCATCACGCAAGGAGCCAAAACCCTTTATGCGCGCGATGACGAACACCGCACGGAACTGATGCAGACCGAATTCACTGGCCGGGGCAAGATCGATGTCACCCGGTTCAAGGGCCTCGGCGAGATGCCTTTTGCCCACCTTAAGGAAACCACGATGGCGCCCGAAACCCGCACATTGCTGCAGGTACGCGTGATCGAGGACCGTGAGGGAACACGTCTGTCGGTTGACCAGTTGATGGGCAATCGTCCCGAGTCGCGTTTCGACTTCATCCAGGCAAATGCAGAATTCGTGATCGACCTCGACATCTAACGCTTATAATACTATGCAATCATTGTTATCGGTTACCGAGAACACTAGGCCGTCACTGGCCACCAAATCATTGCAAAATACAATTCAGAGCGATGGTATTTTGCGCCAGAACCGGTTTGGGGATCAGCGCCGTTAATGAAATATCCTGATGATCGTTGACTTGGCGTCCCTGATCGCTATGGTCCGCGCCTTAAGAGGCCACTCGCGCAACCAATTGCTGCACGCATATGGCTGGCGGTGTAACACATTGAGTGGACGTAAAATTTGACTGAAAACTTCTCGACCCTTGGATTGAGCGCCAAAGTAATCGAAGCTGTAAACGCTTCTGGTTATACCAAGCCCACCGAAATTCAGGCGCAGGCTATCCCGCACGTTCTTGAGAAAAAGGACGTGATTGGCATCGCCCAGACAGGCACCGGCAAAACGGCATCCTTTGTGCTGCCCATGCTGACCCTGCTTGAAAAGGGCCGCGCCCGCGCCCGCATGCCGCGCACGCTCATTCTGGAGCCGACGCGCGAACTGGCCGCTCAGGTGCACGAGAACTTCGAGAAATACGGCATCAATCACAAATTGACTGTCGCGCTGCTGATTGGCGGCGTCTCCTTTGAAGAACAGAACAAAAAACTTGATCGTGGTGCCGACGTTCTGATCGCCACCCCCGGACGCATGCTTGATCATTTTGAGCGCGGTCGCCTGTTGCTGACCGGCGTCGACATTCTGGTCATCGATGAAGCCGACCGTATGCTCGATATGGGTTTTATCCCTGATATCGAACGCATCATCGGCCTTCTGCCTCCCCGTCACCAGACCCTGTTCTTCTCGGCCACCATGCCGCCGGTAATCCAGAAGCTGACCGGGCAATTCCTGCGCGATCCGATCCAGATAGAAGTGGCACGCCAGAATTCAACGGCTGACACGATCGACCAGAAATTGCTGAAAACCGGCGCGAAACCGGCTGAGAAACGGGCCGCCCTCCGGGACCAGATCCGCGCCTCTGAAGGCCTGACCAACGCGATTATTTTCTGCAACCGCAAACGCGATGTCGCCACCCTGCTGCGCTCACTCGAGCGGCACGGCTTCAGTGTCGGCGCGCTGCATGGCGACATGGACCAGAAGAGCCGCATGGAAACGCTGGACCAGTTCAAGACGAACAAGATCCAGCTGCTGGTAGCCAGCGACGTTGCCGCCCGCGGCCTGGATATTCCTGCCGTGAGCCACGTCTTCAATTTCGATGTGCCGATTCACGCTGAAGATTATGTGCACCGTATTGGCCGCACCGGTCGCGCGGGCCGTTCCGGCCAGGCGATTACGCTGATAACCAGCGCCGACGCGAAATATATCGATGCCATTCTCAAGCTGATCGGTCGCGATATCGAAACGATGGGCGCCCCGGCAGCAGCCAAGGCTGACGCCGGCAAGCCCACCGAAAAGACCGAGGCTGACGCACCGGCACAGGAAAAGCCCGCCCGCACATCGCGCTCGCGTGGCCGCTCAAAAACTGCCCGTTCAAATGCGCCCAAAGCAGACGCACCCGAGAACGATCAGACCAGGCCGACCGCCAAAAAGGCCGAGACCAAACCGGTCGATTCCGCAAAGCCGGACACAAAATCACGGGATACCAAACCTGCGCGCAAATCGGGCAGCAAGGATCGCGACGAGAATTCTCCATTTGGAGATGATGGCCCGATTCCCGCTTTCCTGTTGCGCTCGGCCATAAAAGCCGGTTAATACTAAATGCTAATATATTCGAATAATTACTTGGTTAGGCCGTCCTTAGGTCCGCGCTAACGCTTTGCTGCGCGCGGAAACGATGCGGCTTTGGCATATATTCTGCGAGCGACCAGTGGACAACGACCAATTCGATCGTGCATTGGGCTATGGCACCACCGCCTTCAGCCTGCTGAAAAAGGGAAAAATCCCGCCCAAGCCACAGTTTTATGAGCTGCTATATACCTATGCCAGCGGCACAAATCCTGAACTGAATGCCCGGATCAATGCCATTCTTGCCAAGGGTGGCACGCCAGACCTCCAGATCGCCGAGACGCTCTATAGCGAATTCCTGCAATCCAGCGATGTCGGTGAACGCCTCAACGTGGTCTCCGCCGAAATCGCAACGCGTATCGGCGCTGTTCATGAGGCGATCGACAACGCGCTTGCCAACGCAAATAACTATTCCGGGCTGCTGCAATCGGCCCGTGGCGATCTGGAACAGGGCATGGGTCCTGAACAGATGTCAAAACTGGCAATGACCCTGTTGCACGAAACACAGCGCATGCAAACGACCAACACCATGCTGCAGGACAGGCTGAAGTCGGCCCGCAAAGACGTAACCGCCCTGCAGCGGGAGCTCGACGCGGTCCGCCGTGAATCCATGATTGATCCGCTGACCCGGATACCCAACCGCAAGGCTTTCGACCACGACATCGCCACGGCAGTTGAACGCGCCGGTCGAGACGGCAGCCCCTTGGCGCTCATTCTGCTGGATATTGATCATTTCAAGCTGTTTAACGACAATTACGGCCATCAAACCGGTGACCAGGTGTTGCGGCTCGTTGCCCTCACCCTGAAATCAAGCGTCAAGATTGACGATACGGCTGCCCGTTATGGCGGGGAGGAATTTGCGGTCATTCTGCCCGGCACCACGCTGGAACAGGCGCGCAATCTTGCTGATAGACTACGCAAGGCAGTGCAGTCCCGTGAATTGCTAAAACGGTCCACCAACGAGAAGCTGGGGCGGGTCACAGCCTCGTTTGGTGTGGCGGCCTTTACAGCGGGCGACAATGTCGTGTCATTGGTAGAACGCGCAGATCGCTGCCTCTATGCCGCAAAGCACAAGGGCCGCAATGCTGTCATCGATCAGGAACATGAGCTGGTCCGTAAAAACACGGGCAAGCATTTCGCCGCCTGATTAACCGGCGGCGCGGGCCTCAGCCAACTGCCGCAAATCAGCCTTTTCCAGCTGCACGCTTTCACCGCAGCCACAAGCACCAACCTGGTTCGGGTTGGTGAATGTGAAGCTGGAAGAGAGCTTGCCGACTTCAAAATCCATCACCGTGCCCAACAGGAACATCGTCGCCTTGGGGTCGATATAAACGTCGACACCATGCTGGTGCACGTGATCATCACCTTCAACCGGTTCGGCCACATAATCGAGCGTGTAGGCAACACCGGCGCAGCCGGAATTCTTGACGCCAACCCGCACACCAGTAACCGGTGTATCGGAATTCTCCATGATCTCGGAAATCCGCTCTGCAGCGGATTCTGTCAATTTGATTACTTCAAAGCTCATTTGGTCACCACCAGTTCAGCGCTACCTGTGCTTCTTCACTCATGCGATCGGGACCCCAGGGCGGATCAAACACCATCTTGACCTCAACCTCCTGTACACCCTCAACCATGCCGGCGGCCGTTTCAACCCAGCCAGGCATTTCACCTGCCACAGGGCAACCCGGCGCCGTCAGGGTCATATCGATGCTCACCTTGCGGTCATCATCGAGTTCAACCTTGTAGATCAATCCCAGCTCATAGATATCGACCGGAATTTCCGGGTCATAAACGGTCTTGAACGCCGCCACCAGATCGGTGGTAATCCGCTCGACTTCGTCGGCCGGAATAGCGCCGCTGTCGCTTGTCGCCACAACAGGCGCATTGCCTTCGGCCACGGCAACCTTGTCTTCTGTCGTTTTCAATTCGTCGTTCATATGACCCGTCCCGCCGTTCAGGCGAAGAAACTTTTTGCTTTTTCAATGGCATCGACAAGCGCGTCGACGTCATCCTTGCCATTATATAGGCCGAAAGAGGCCCGGCATGTAGAGGTAGCACCAAATCTTTTTAGCAACGGCATGGCACAATGGGTGCCAGCACGCACCGCAACCCCATATCGATCCATGATCGTGGACACGTCATGGGCGTGTGCGCCCTCTATCTCGAACGAGAAAATACCGCCCTTGCCCGGCGCATTGCCGATTACGCGCAACGAATTGATTTTCTGAAGCTTTTCAGCCGCATAAGTCGAAATCTCGGCTTCATGTGCCGCAATATCGTCGCGGCCCAGCGCCGAAATATAATCCAGCGCCGCCCCAAGCCCGATGGCTTGCACGATGGGTGGCGTACCGGCCTCAAACCGGTGCGGGGGCGCATTATAGGTAACCGCATCGAGACTGACTTCCTCGATCATCTCCCCGCCACCCTGATAGGGCTGCATCCCCGCCAACAGGTCATAACGGCCATAAAGCACGCCAATGCCGGTGGGACCATAAAGCTTGTGCCCGGTCATCACGTAGAAATCGGCACCGATATCCTGCACATCGACCGGCATATGCACCGCGCCCTGGCTGCCATCAACAACCACAGCAATACCGCGCGCATGTGCAATCTCGACCACCTGCTTGAGCGGTGTCACAGTGCCCAGCACGTTTGACATATGTGTCAGCGACACAATCTTGGTGCGCGGCGTCAACGCCGCTTCAAACGCCTCGAGATCGAACGCGCCGTCATCCTTGACATCCACCCACTTGATAACCGCGCCCTGACGTTCCCGCAGGAAATGCCATGGCACGATATTGGAGTGATGCTCCATGATCGTGATGACGATTTCGTCGCCTTCCCTGATCATCGGGGCAGCAAAACTGGACGCGACCAGATTGAGCGCTTCCGTCGCGCCCTTGGTGAAGATGATTTCTTCCGGCTTTGCGGCATTCAGGAAACGCCTGACGCTCTCCCGGCCCGCCTCATAGGCATCTGTTGCCCGTGTCGACAAGGTATGCAAGCCGCGATGCACATTGGCATATTCATGCGCATAGGCCTGCTGAATCCGGTCCAGCACCTGACGCGGTTTTTGTGCTGACGCCCCATTGTCGAGATAGACGAGACGATGCCCGTGCACCTTCTCGTCCAGAATGGGGAAATCGGCCCGAACCTTGTCCAGATCAAACGTCATAGGCTGGCCTGTGGAATAGCCCTCGCCAACCAGCCGTCGGTGATCGACAACAACGCCTCGTTCAGCTCCGCATCTTCGATCGGGTCGAACAATTCATCGAGGAAGGCGCGTACCAGCATGGATTCTGCATCAGGCCGGGGAATGCCGCGGCTGAGCAGATAGAACAGGCTGTCGCTGTCAATCTCGCCGCAGGTCGCCCCGTGACCACACACCACGTCGTCAGCGAAAATCTCCAATTCCGGCTTGGCGAGAATTTCCGCTGTATCAGACAGCATCAACCCCTGGGCCATCATCTTGGCATCGGTCTTTTGCGCATGTTGCGCCACGACGATCTTGCCCTGGAACACCGCCCGCGAACGGCCCCGCGCAACGGATTTGAACAATTCTGCCGAGGTGGTATTGGGCACAGCGTGGGCGATATCAAGCGTGATATCGGCATGCTGCCCATCCTCAACCAGATTAAGGCCGGTGAAGTCGGCATGAGCGCCCTCGCCCGAGAAACGGGCAAACAATTGCGTTCGCGCTACAGCCGAACCCGCATGGATGGTCAGCGTCCGCAACCTGGCGTCCGCAGCAATCTCATATTCGGCCGTGCCGAAATGCCGGGCCGTGGGGCCGGACAGGTCGATCATGATATGGGTGACATTGGCACCCTTGCCCACAGAAACGTAGCTGGCATGATTACCAAGATGCGCCGCATCGCTGCCTGAAAAGGTCTCGACAATGGTCGCGCTGCCGCCATCGGCGACGAAGAACTTCGCGCCGCCATTGACGTGGCCAGCCGGCCCCTCGGTGCGCCGGTCGATATGGATAACCGGATCGACCGAATGATCGAGGTCAATACTCAGGCTTTCTTTTGCCAGCGCCGTATTGAGCCGCACAACGGCATCGTCACGCGCCGAAAGCACAGAACCCTTGACCTTGCCTACAATCACACCCGCAGGCGCTGTAGTCGTCTCCTGAACGGCACCATTGGCCATCAGAATGCGAAAGGCACCGGGGATATGAAGTGCGGGCGGACTGGTGTCCGTCGCATCGCCGGAAAGCGCAGGCACGTCGCGCAGCAGCATTTTCAGGTCTGTGTAATGATAGCTCTCGACACGCCGTGTGGGCAGGCCCGCATCACGCAGGCGATCGGCCGCATCTTTTGCGCCAGCGCTTTCGAGCTGGGCAACGAGGCTTTCTTCTGCCGGACTAAGCCGGACCGGGAATTTTTGAATTGTCACGATTGCCTCACGCTGCGTCTTCGCCAAAACCGGCATAGCCCTTGCTCTCAAGCTCAAGCGCAAGATCCTTGTCGCCGCTCTCAACAATCCGGCCACCCGAGAACACATGCACCACATCCGGCACGATATGATTCAAAAGGCGCTGGTAATGGGTGATGACCAGCATGGAACGGTTATCGTCCCGCAAGGCATTCACACCATCAGAGACAACCCGCAAGGCATCGATGTCCAGACCGGAATCCGTTTCATCTAGAATGCACATTTTCGGAGCCAGCAGCGCCATCTGCAGCACCTCGGCCCGCTTCTTCTCACCGCCGGAGAACCCGACATTGAGCGCGCGCTTGAGCATCTCGTTGTCAATCTTGAGCATGCCCGAGGCATCCTTGACCGCCCGCATGAAGTCCGGGGTTGTCAGCTCGCCCTCGCCACGCGCCTTGCGCTGGGCATTCATCGCAGCCTTCAAAAAGGTCATGGTCGCAACGCCCGGAATTTCGATCGGGTACTGGAATGCGAGGAACAGCCCGGCAGCAGCCCGTGCGTCCGGCTCCATATCAAGAATGCTGACGCCATCGAGCAGCACTTCGCCATCCGTGATTTCATAGCCCTCGCGGCCAGCCAACGCATAGCTGAGCGTTGATTTTCCCGAACCGTTCGGCCCCATGATCGCGTGCACTTCGCCGCGCGGCACGACCAGGTTCACGCCTTTGAGGATTTCCTTGTTCTCGTCTTCAATGCTCACGCGCAGGTCGCGAATTTCCAGCATGGGTGTCGTCATTTGTCTTCTCCGATAGCGCTTGCGCCCGTTTCGCGGGCCGTCACACGCGTCTATGCAATTTTACAAAAGTTCAGGCGGCGCTTAGCCGACACTGCCTTCAAGCGAAATGTTGATCAGCTTTTGCGTCTCGACCATGAATTCCATCGGCAGATGTTGCAGCACATCACGCACGAAACCATTGACGATCAGCGCGACCGCCTCTTCAGGGTCCAGCCCGCGCTGCTGGCAATAGAACATCTGGTCATCCGAAATTTTCGAGGTCGTCGCTTCATGCTCGAAAACCGTCGAGGCATTGCGGCTTTCGATATAAGGCACCGTATGTGCCCCGCAGGTATCGCCGATCAAAAGGCTGTCGCACTGGGTAAAGTTGCGCGCACCCTTGGCCTTGGCATGGGCCGAAACCTGACCACGATAGGTGTTGTCGGAGAAACCGGCCGCAATACCCTTGGAAATGATCCGGCTTGAAGTATTCTTGCCCAGATGGATCATCTTGGTGCCGCTATCCACCTGCTGATGCCCGTTGGAAATGGCGATCGAATAGAATTCGCCACGCGAATTGTCGCCACGCAGGATGCACGACGGATATTTCCAGGTAATCGCCGAACCGGTTTCCACCTGGGTCCAGGAAATCTTGGAATTATCGCCCCGGCAATCGCCGCGCTTGGTGACGAAATTATAGATGCCGCCCTTGCCATCCTTGTCGCCCGGATACCAGTTCTGCACTGTCGAATACTTGATCTCGGCATCGTCAAGCGCCACCAGTTCCACCACGGCGGCGTGCAGCTGGTTTTCATCACGTGTCGGCGCGGTGCAGCCTTCGAGATAGCTCACATAGCTTTCTTCTTCGGCAATGATCAGCGTGCGCTCAAACTGTCCGGTGTTTTTCTCGTTGATACGGAAATAGGTCGACAATTCCATTGGGCACCGCACGCCCTTGGGAATAAAGACGAACGACCCGTCGGTGAACACAGCAGAATTGAGCGTCGCATAATAATTGTCGCTGACCGGCACGACCGACCCGAGATATTTCTGGACCAGTTCGGGATATTCACGCACAGCCTCGGAAATCGAGCAGAAAATGATCCCGACCTTGGCCAGCTCTTCACGGAATGTCGTGACGACTGAAACAGAGTCGAATACCGCATCCACCGCCACGCGTGCGCCCTCAACGCCGGCAAGAACCTCCTGCTCGCGCAGCGGAATGCCCAGCTTTTCATAGGTGCGCAACAATTCCGGGTCGACTTCATCCAGGCTTTTGGGCCCGGACGTGCTTTTCGGCGCCGAATAGAAATAGAGATCCTGAAAATCGATCTTGGGATAATGCACCCGCGCCCAGGTTGGCTCTTCCATGGTTAGCCAGCGCTTGTAAGCCTCCAGACGCCAGTCCAGCATCCACTGTGGCTCTTCCTTCTTGGCCGAAATGAAGCGAATAACGTCTTCGCTCAGGCCCTTGGGTGCCTTGTCGCTTTCGATGATGGTTTCGAAGCCGTATTTGTACTTGTCGACATCCAGCGACTGCACACTTTCAACGGTTGCAAGGTCGATATTCTCCTTGAGGGTCGGGATACTCTCCCGCGCCGTCGTTGGGCTCAAACTGGACATGTCTCTTCTCCTTCTGATCTGCACCATTTCAAGGATGGCGAGATGGAATATCTATTGGCAGTTCAGGCCGCGCGGCCTGAAGATTTGCGGTGCTGGCCAAGCACTTTTTCGAAAGCCTTCAGAAATCTGTCTACGTCGTCCTGCGTCGAGGGCCAGCCAAGGCTGACCCGGAGTGCGCAATCGGCGAGGTCCGGATCAATGCCCATCGCCTGCAATACGTGGCTGCGCCCAACCTTGCCCGATGAGCAAGCGGAGCCTGATGACACAGCGACACCCTCAAGGTCCAGCCCCATCATCGAAACGCTGGCCTTCACGCCCGGCATGGCAAAATTGACCACATTGCCCATCCGGTCCACATTCGCACCAAATACCACAACCTCAGGTGCAAGGCTCTGCACCCCTCTGGTCAACGCATCGGTCAGCCCTGCAATGGCAGTGGCATCATAGGCCGATGGAAAAATCTCCGCCGCCGCGCCAAATCCTGCAATCAAGGCTGCAGACTCGGTGCCGCCCCGCCGGTTCTGTTCCTGCCCGCCACCCGGGATCAGCCGGGCCACATCGCAATGCGGCTTCACCAACAGCGCACCAACACCGGCAGGACCGCCAACCTTGTGCGCCGATATAGCCATCATGTCGGCAGCGCGGGCCGCAAAATCAAGTTCCAGCTTGCCAAAAGCCTGTACCGCATCAACCAGCAGAAAATGCGGCGTCGGCCCGACCAGCGCCTCGATTTGCGCAACCGGCTGAATGACACCGGTTTCGTTATTCACCGCATGCACTGCGACAAGCGCCACATGCCCGGCAGCACTTGCCGCCGCAACAGCGCCTTCCAGCGCCGCAACATCAATCCGCCCGTCTGGCGTCAAAGCCGTCTGGCTAACAGGCAATCCCGTCATCTCAGCCGCTTTCAGCGTTGCAGCATGCTCGCCGGCACTGACAATGATCGCGTCAAATCCCAGCGCCCGCGCGCCCCCGGCAATCGCCTGGGTCAAAGCCTCGGTGGCGGAACCTGTGAAAACCACATGCTTGCGTTCGGCACCGGCAGCCTTGGCCACCTGGTCACGCGCCTTTTCAACCAGCGTCCGCAACCGCCGTCCGGCACCATGCACAGACGATGGATTGCCGGTGGAATCGAGCCCGCCCACAATCGCCGCGCGTGCCGAATCCAGCAGCTGCGTCGATGCATTATGGTCGAGATACACGTCTGAATGTGTCATCATAAGCTCGAGAAGGCGCTTTCGCCTGCTATGGCTCCTAAACAATCCTTGAAATCAAGCGCGTCCCTCCATTAAAAGGAGCGCTCGCACCTGCCGCTGACAAGCGGCTAAAACAAGTTTCGAATTATTCTAAACTGGTTTTCTGAAAGCCAGTTGTAAGAAGCCCCGGTGCATTCGTCAAGCGGCGCTTGCCCGTTATCGCAGCACGCAGCCGGACGAAAAACCGGGCCATGTTTAGGGACAGAACCAAAATGCCAGAAGTAATCTTTAATGGACCGGCCGGGCGCATCGAAGGCCGTTACCAGCCTGGCAAGGAGCCAAACGCGCCCGTCGCCATCATTTTGCACCCGCATCCTGAATTTGGCGGCACCATGAACAATCAGGTGGTCTACCACCTTTACTACATGTTCGTGCAGCGTGGCTTCGCCGTTCTCCGCTTCAATTCGCGTGGTGTTGGCCGCTCCCAGGGCCTGTTTGATCATGGCGTCGGCGAACTGTCCGATGCCGCTGCAGCCCTTGACTGGCTGCAGGCACTGAATAGGGAAAGCAAGGGCTGCTGGATCGCCGGCTTCTCCTTTGGTGCCTGGATCGGCATGCAATTACTGATGCGCCGTCCGGAAGTGGAAGGCTTTCTGTCCATCGCCCCGCAGGAAAACCTGTATGACTTCTCGTTCCTTGCGCCCTGCCCGTCCTCGGGCCTGATCATTCACGGCGATGAAGACCGCGTCACCCCACCCACATCAGTCCAGAAACTGGTCGACAAGCTGCGCCTGCAAAAAGGCATTACCATCGAGCAGCAGATCGTTGAAGGGGCCAACCACTTCTTCGAGAACAAGGTTGATGAGTTGATTGAACGCTGCGGCGAATATCTCGACCGGCGCCGCGCGGACATTGCCGCGGGCGGTGGCCGGTAACAAACCTGCGGCACAGAGCTCCGATGTTTCGCGCCTGACCGGCGCATAGTAAAGCGTGATTGCCATGACCACCTACAAGTCCGATTTTCTGCGCACCCTCGATGAGCGGGGGTTTATCCATCAGCTTTCCGACCCCGAAGGGCTCGATGCACTCTGCCTCAAGGGACCGATCACGGCCTATGTCGGCTATGATGCGACAGCGACCAGCCTGCATATCGGCAATCTGATCTCGGCCACCATGCTGTACTGGCTGCAGGAAACCGGCCACAAGCCGGTGGCCTTGATGGGCGGCGGCACCTCAATGGTGGGCGATCCCTCGTTCCGTGACGACCAGCGCAAAATGCTCTCCGTTGATGAGATCAATGCCAATATCGAGGGTATTAAACGCATCTTCGCGCGTATTCTCAGTTTCGGCGAGGAGCAAACCGACGCGATCATGGTCAACAATGCCGACTGGTTGCTCAAGCTGAATTACATCGAATTCCTGCGCGATGTCGGCCGGCACTTTTCGGTCAACCGCATGCTCTCATTCGACAGCGTCAAACTGCGCCTTGATCGCGAGCAGTCGCTCTCGTTCCTCGAGTTCAACTACATGATCATGCAGGGCTATGATTTTGTGGAACTGAACCGGCGGCATGGCGTCACCCTGCAAATGGGCGGCTCGGATCAATGGGGCAATATCATCAATGGTGTCGACCTTGGTCATCGCATGGGCACAGAACAGCTCTATGCATTGACCACACCGCTGCTGACCACCTCTTCCGGCCAGAAGATGGGCAAGACCGCATCGGGCGCAGTCTGGCTCAATGGTGATTTGTTCTCGCCCTATGATTTCTGGCAGTATTTCCGCAATACAGAAGACGCAGATGTCGAAAAGTTCCTGAAGATCTTTACCCGTCTGCCGCTTGGTGAGATTGCAAAACTGGCTGATCTCGGCGCAACCGAGATCAATGAGGCCAAAAAGGTACTCGCGACAGAAGCCACCGCCATCGTGCATGGCCGTGAAGCCGCTGAACAGGCCGCAGAAACCGCACGCGCCACATTTGAGGCGGGCGAGATTGACCTTTCCCTGCCCACCACAGATGTGCGGCGCGGCGCATTGCTCTCCGGCCTTGGCGTGTTGGCGGCAGTGGTGGAAGCAGGACTGGCGTCATCAAATGGCGAAGCGCGGCGTCACGTCCAGTCTGGCGCGCTCCGGGTCAACGACAAGCCCATCTCCGATGCCCATGCCACCATTAGCGATGCGGATGTGCTGCCCGAAGGCGTAATCAAGCTCTCAATTGGCAAAAAACGCCACGTCTTGATCCGTCCCGTCTAAGACAACCCGCTATTGTGTTTCCCGCGGCGCTTCTCGCGACCTGAATTCCATCAGGCCACGGAAGGCGCCGGGGAGCAATATCGAGGCGGGATTGATCAGGAATTGCGGATCATCAAGACTGCCGCGCACCGCAAAGGTCACGCCGACCAAACCCTCGCCGTCGCGCCCGCCAAGGATCTGCCCGACAATCGGCAGTTTCTGGAAAATATTATTGAGCGCAAACAGCGGTATATAGGTGCCCGTCAGATCATATTGCCGCGTCTTGGTATAAACAAAACCGCGCATCGTGCCGCCTGTTGTATCGCCATCAAGAACCGCATCAACCACTTCAATCCGGTCTGAGCGGCGAATGAACTGCACTTCCCCATCATTGAAGTTCAACCGGTTCTCATTGGCGACAAGCGCACGCGAATCCCGGTGGTTGCCGAGTATCTCGACAACTTTTTCCTCATCAACCAAAGCAAAATCACGCAAGCGCAAGTCGCCGCGATCGACCTTGCGTGCCGTGTCCTGTGCCAGGGTAAGGCTCCCCTGTCCGCCCAGCAGACGCGGATAGACATTGAGGAACCGCAACAGCGTGCCCAGATCGTTGAATGCGACAGACATTGTCCGGCCGCTCTGGGTGGGATTGGTGGCAATCGACACGGCGCTACCTTCGGCAAACTGCGCCTGCATCGACACATTGCGGATATCTTCGCCTTTCAGCGCCAGTTCCAGATCAAGATTATAGGCCGTCGTCCGATAGAACCCCACAGCCTGCTTCAACTCCACATCGAGAGAAATCGCCTGATCAAGCTGGGTAGCTTGCGGCCCGCCGGTTGATATCTGATCAAGTGCGAAGAAGCGCTTCAACATGGGCTTGAGGTCAAGCTGATCGCCCCGCAATACCAGATCAACACCAGTATCAGTGGTGGTGACATTCACCGAAGCACGATCACCGGGGCTGAGCTTGAAGGTCGAAAACTCCGCGGATTTCAGCCCCGAATTGTCAACGATCATCCCGCCTTTGATATCGACATCGGCAAAAGTCAGGCTGACATCGCTGACCTCGTAGATATCGCCATCGGGCGTGATTGCCGCATTGAGGCTACCAGCGACCCCGGCCGCCTTGCTGATGCCGATATCGGTGACCGTCAGCGCCGCATCTTTCAGATCGGCCGCCACCTGGATCGATCCGTCAGCCACGGGCCGCGCCACAAACCGCACCTTGCCGTTGAGATAGGCACTCGCGTCAAACCCCATCTCTGCGAGCTGCGCAACGTCCAGTTCCGAGGAAAGCAGAATATTCGGCTCGCCATCGAGCTGGCCGCTGATATCAAGCACCGCATCAATGCCGCTGACCTTGGCAGTGCCGTTGATACTATACCCGGCCGGGGTCACAGAGAACGTGAGGTCACCATCGTCGATGCTGACATTCTCAATCGGCACACTGCTGGCAAAGTCGTCGACCGCAGCATTGACCGCGTAATCGACACTGCGCACCGTATCGTCGGCCTCCATGACAATCGTTGCCACCAGGGACCCCTTGACCATGCCGGACAATGTCTCGGGGGCAACAGGCGCGTCAAAGCTGCTCAGGACCCCGGGGGATTGTTCATTGGTCAGCGCCAGCAAGGAAGGGATATCTCCATCCACATCGCCTGAAAGCTCGAAGACCGTACTGCCGACCCCCTTGGTATCGATGATCAACGCCGCGTCAGACACTTTCACCGGCCCCGCATCCGTTGCAAGCGTTGCGCCATCCATACCCACTGTGGTCATGTCATCGCGCACCTGCAGCCGCGTCTCGCCCTCAACTCGGATCGCAGCCATCGTATCTGTCGGGGTAAACTCGACATCATTGCCGATAATATCAATCGACAAGGCCCCCTCGGGCACGGGCTTGTCCTCATCACCAATCGCCATCGAACCAACTGGAAAGTTGAAGCGCATCGCGGCATTTTCAACAGCGCCAGACATCACATTCGCGACAAACCAGTCCCGGGCGCTGCCGGACAGGAAATACGGCCATAACCGTTTCAGATCATCGGCCGACGCACCGCTGCCGCTCAGCTCCATATCAATGCCGATCCCGGCCCGCACCATATCCGCGCGCCCCTTGGTGCGCACCAGCACCCCCGGCTTTTTCGCCACAAGCTGATCAATCCCCAACGCGCCGTAAAGCGGGGCCGACCAGCCGGTAAACGAGACATCATCAAACGGCACCTCTGGCGCGTCCATGTCATTAGGATGCAGAACCACGTTCTTTGCATCAAGCGACATGCTCAATGTCGGCCCGTAGCTTTTGTCCAGCCCCATCACAAAGACACCGGACAATTCAGCCGAGCTCTGGCCGATCTGCAGCCCGGCATCACTGATCCTGAACTGCGCCTGATCGGGCTGCCATTCGATACGCACATTATCGGTGACAATGGGGAATGTATCGGTATCCACCCGCAATTCGGCACCGGTCATATCCACGTCGAAAACGCCGTTGAGCAGGCGCCCGTCCTCCGCCGAATACTCGACCTTGACCGCGAGATCGCCCGCACCGCGCACAGCCAGCAACCCGTCCGGATCATCGATGAACGGCAAAAGGGTCGCAAAATCGAGATTGGTTGCCGTCGATTCAAATTCGACATTTCCCGCCTCATTGCGGCTGCGCACGATCGTGCCTTCCACCCGGCGTCCGGCCAGGGTGGCAGCAAAGGTACCGCGAATGCGCGGGCGTATGCGGGATGGCGCAATATCAAGCTCCACATCTGTGAACTGGCGAAACAGTCCATAGACAGAATCATGCATATCCAGAACGCCGTCGCGCACCCTCAGGCGCGAAAACCGCCCTTCCCGCGATTGCACCTCAAACGCGGCCAAACTCTCTTCAGTCGCCAGCAAATTGAAGATCAGCCAGTCATTGTCAGAACGAAAGCTGGAAGCGCCGGCATTTGCCGGCAAGGGACCGTTGACGGCCAGCCCTTCGGCAGAAATGCGCACGGAAGGCAGCGGCGAGCGCCCTTCCATGACCCACACCGTTGCAGGGTCGCCCGACAAATCATCCACCAGCTCCAACCCGGCAAGCCTGGGCCCGAACAAATCCTGGATGACCTGAAAATGGGGACGAACCATCGTCACGCTGATACCCGGCTGACCGAACAAGGCCCGCACCGGCGAAAAACCGACTTCAAGCTTGTCCATCTTGATATCAGCGCCGGTGTCGCTGTCTCTGATCGATACCGGGGTAAAAACAATAACTGGGGCCAATCCGCCTTCAATAGCGAGACTGGCCTCCCCGAACACAACTGTGAGATTCTCAGGCAGAGCCTCAATCACGCCCGCCATGGCACGGTCCCGCACGAACGGCACCGGCATCGGTCCAAACAGCAACTTGGCGTAGATGACGAGAAACGCCACGGCGGGCACACCAAAAATCCACAGCAGGATACGCGCCGCCCGGCGGTAATTCAGCTTCCGGCCTGTCTTGTTGCTATCTATGTCCGCACCAGTCACAATTTTGCTGAAAACCTGTCATCTTGCCGGCCGCGGAACGCTGGTTGAGAATCGGCCCGGCACATGGTCTGTGTTCATGAGCAACCGGGCCGGAATATGACGCGCACGCTGCCTGAACAGCAAGAATAGCGCCGGGTTAGCCCACAAGGAGTTAATGGAATGGCAATATTGGAACAAGGGGATAAAGCCCCCGATTTTACGCTGGAAACAGATAGCGGAACATCCTTCACGCTTTCAGCCCACAAAGGCCATCCAGTTGTCCTGTTCTTTTATCCGCAGGACGACACGCAATCCTGCACGGTAGAAAATATGGAATTCACCGCTTTGGCGGATGCGTTCGCCGCAATCAAGGCCCAGGTCGTCGGGATTTCTCCCGACAGCACAAAGGCCCACGGTAAATTCCGCGACAAATATAAACTTGGCACCACGCTGGCGGCAGATCCGGACCATCTCGCGATTAACGCCTTCGGCGTATGGGGTGAAAAAACCACTTTCGGTAAAACCTATATGGGTCTGATCCGCAGCACCTTTCTGATTGGGCCGGATGGCAGGATCGCCCGGCAATGGACCGTCCGGCGCGTAAAAGGGCATGCCGCAGAAGTGCTGGAGGCCACTAAGGCGCTGATTGCCTGAGCTAAATCTTACCCGTACGTAAATAAGGGTTTTTGCGTTTATTAACCATAAGCTGTCACCTTGCGCCCCGGCAGGAGTATTGCTTGGGGTGAGTAGAGTGCGAAATTCCAATCGGCGCATTGCGTTTAGTCAAAAGCAGCAATCCCAAGGTGGCCATATTCGCCCCCTGGTGTTTTACGGCATGTTCGCTGTTTTGCTGACGACAAATGTCCTCACACTTGTGGCGCTGCTGATGAGCGGTGACATCTCCAACCTTCTCAAAGGGTCGGCGGACCAGTTGCAGGTGGCCTATCAGGACCGGATCGTCGCCCTGCGGCTGGAAGTTGACCGGCTGCATTCCCGTCAATATGCCCAGGCAGGCAACCTCAACCTGCAATTGCAGGAACTCTCCCATCAGCAGGAAGTGCTCAGCGAGCAGCATAACTACGTCAAGGCATTGGCGGAAAAGGCGCGCGAACTGGGTATAGATACTGCCGCAATCGAAGACATGGCACCGATTGACGACACATTGATCACCGGATCAATCACCCCTGCCCGCGCCAGTGAATTTCCGGATCTCGAATATATCACTCAATCCATCGGCAACATGATGGATGAAAGCCGCATGGCATTAACGGCTCTCTCGGACGCAGCAACCGATTCAGCCGATACGATCGTGGCCGAACTCGACCGCATCGGCCTTCGGCCTGCATTGCCGGAGGCTGAATCCAGTGGCGTGGGTGGGCCATTTGAACCAGTTCCCGGAGACATCAACCCGGACAGCCTCGTCAACGATGCCAATGCGGTGGTTGCAGCTTTCGAGCGCTTCCGCATCGCCCGTGATGCGGCCACCCTCGCCCCCATACAGTTCCCTGTTACCGGCAAGGTGCGCCAGTCCTCGACTTTTGGCGTGCGCAAGGATCCGTTCCTGAAACGGCAGGCTTTTCACGCAGGGCTGGATTTTGCTGCACCCAGCGGCACGATTGTCAACAGCGCGGGCGCTGGCACCGTCACGTTCGTAGGGCGCAAAAGCGGCTATGGAAATGTTGTTGAAGTCCAGCACATGGATGGCTTGATCACCCGTTATGCGCACCTCTCCGCCTTTATTACTCAAAAAGGCGCAAAGGTGTCGGCCGGCACGCCAATCGCCAAGGTCGGCTCAACGGGGCGCAGTACCGGCCCGCATCTGCATTTCGAAGTGCGCAAGCACGACAAGCCCGTCAATCCCGCCGCCTATATCAAGGCCGGCAAGCAACTGGCCCGGTTTCTTTAGACAGCAGTTGAAGTTCAGGACGCCGGATCAGCTGTTCTCGGCGTCCGTATTGCCGACCCGCTGAGCCAAGGCCGCTTCCATGAACGCATCAAGATCACCATCCAGCACATCGCTCGGCGCGGTGCTTTCCATATTGGTGCGCAAATCCTTCACCATCTGGTACGGTTGCAGCACGTAAGAGCGGATCTGGTGTCCCCAACCGATATCGGTTTTGGAGTTCTCCGTGGCCATGGATTCTTCTTCACGCTTTTGCAGTTCCGCTTCGTAAAGCCGGGCCCGCAGCATTGTCCATGCCGTCGCGCGGTTCTTGTGCTGGGAACGTTCGTTCTGGCACTGCACCACAATCCCCGTCTCAATATGGGTAATGCGCACCGCACTATCCGTGGTGTTCACATGCTGCCCGCCCGCACCGGAAGCGCGATAGGTATCGATGCGCACATCGGATTCGGAAACCTCGATATTGATGGAATCGTCGATGACCGGATAGACCCAGACGCTCGAAAAGCTCGTATGCCGACGCGCCTGGCTGTCGAAAGGCGAAATCCGCACCAGACGGTGCACGCCGCTCTCGGTTTTCAGCCAGCCATAGGCATTATGCCCCTTGATCTGGATGGTCGCGGATTTGATGCCAGCTTCCTCGCCGTCATGAATTTCAATGGTCTCGACCTTGAACTTCCGCCGCTCTGCCCAGCGCGTATACATGCGTAACAGCATATTGGCCCAGTCCTGGCTCTCGGTACCGCCCGCGCCTGAATGCACTTCCACAAAGCAATCATTGGAATCGGCTTCGCCGGACAACAGGGTCTCCACCTGCATCCGTGCCGCCGTGCCCCGCATTTCGGTGAGTGCCGCCTCGGCTTCCTTGACGATCTGGTCATCGCCCTCGGCCTCGCCAAGTTCGATCAGGCCGATATTGTCCTCAATACCCGCCTCAACCTCACGCACCAGCTTTATCTGGGTCTCAAGGTCCTGCCGTTGGCGCATGACTTCCTGCGCCTTGGCAGGGTCGTTCCAAAGGTCAGGCGATTCGGCTTTGGCGTTCAGTTCGCCGAGACGTGATTCCGCTGTATCCCAGTCAAAGATGCCTCCTTAGCAGGCTGAGTGCCTGCTGGATCTCATCAACGATTTTTTCGATTTCAGCGCGCATAAATCTCTGGTCCAAATCTTTGTTGCCGTTGGGATAAACGACACCGCCCCGGCAATCAACCCATTGACCGCCACAACACGGCGCAAGCTGGCGTCAGCCACTAGAAAAGGCCGCCGCGCCCCGCATTCACATCGGTGGAACCACCATCCTCGATATTGATGAAGGCCTCGGAATCAACGCCGATCACCGATGTGATCAGGTTGGGGCCAGTGCCCGGCTTGAACGCCTCGAGAATAGCCGCCTCACCGGCAATTGCCTTGATGCCTGTCGCCGGATCAATCCAGGTCTGGGTCATCCCGCCGGGCATGGGGAATGGCGTTGCCGGCTTGCCCTCAAGCGCCTTCTCCATGAAATCCGTAAAGATGGGCGTGGCAAACTCGCCGCCGGTCGCCGAACGCCCCATGGAACGCGGCGTGTCGTAGCCAACATACACACCCACCGCCAGTTCCGGGGTGAACCCGAGGAACCAGGCATCCTTGTAATCGCTCGACGTGCCTGTCTTGCCGGCAACCGGGCGATCCAGCCGTCTGGCATTGGTTCCGGTGCCGCGCTGCACAACACCCTGCATCATCGACGTAATCTGATAAGCCGTCATCGGGTCGAGCACTTGTTCACGGTTATCGATGATCAGAGGTTCTTCCTGATTATGCCATTCGGTGGCCTGACACCCATCGCAAACACGCTGGTCGTGCTTGTATACGGTCTTGCCGTAGCGGTCCTGAATCCGGTCAATCAGGGTCGGCACAATACGCCGTCCCCCATTGGCAATGGTGGCATAAGCTGCGGTCATTTTCATGTCCGTGGTCTCGCCCGAGCCCAGCGACATGGCCAAAACCGGCAACATATCGTCATAAAGACCAAACAGACGCGCATATTCTGCAACCAGCGGCATGCCGATATCCTTGGCCAGGCGCACTGTCATGACGTTACGCGACCGCTCGATGCCACGGCGCAATGTCTGCGGGCCATAGAATTCCCGGCCATAATTCTCGGGCCGCCAGGTGCTGCCGTCCGCATTCTGGATTTCAAGCGGCGCATCCAGCACCACGGATGCCGGGGTATAGCCATTGTCGAGTGCGGCTGAATAAACAATCGGCTTGAAAGCCGAACCCGGCTGACGCATGGCCTGTGTTGCGCGATTGAACTCGGACAGGGCAAAGGAGAACCCGCCAACCAGCGCCACAACGCGGCCTGTTCGCGGATCCATCGCCACAAGCGAGCCTTCCACCTCGGGCACCTGCATCATGGTGTAAACGCCGTCCTTGCCCTCGACAGGCGCGACATAAACCACATCACCCACGCTCAGGAGTTCGGAAAGCGGTTTGCTGACCCACTTGATCTCTGGTCCCGGCAATTGCCCGGTCGTGCGATCGGCCAGTACCTTGCCGTCAATATCCTTGCTGGGCCGCAACCCGATACGGGCCTCGTTCCTGTCCATCTCCAGCACAACAGCCAGCGTCCATTCAGGCACATCGCTCAGCGGCTCGACGCCGTTAAGGGTCATGCCCCAGTCCCCACTCGTATCAATGGTGGCGACGGGCCCGCGAAACCCTTTGCTCTGGTCAAACTTGACCAGGCCGTCCATCAGCGCCTTGCGGGCATAGGCCTGCAATTTCGGCTCAAGCGTGGTCCGAACACTCAGACCGCCGCCATAAAGCTGGTCTTCGCCATAAAGGCTGGCTAGCTCGCGGCGCACTTCCTCGGTGAAATATTCAGCCGAAAACAGCTGCGAGCCGGAACGCCGCGGCACCACATTCAGGCTTTCCTGCTTCGCCGCGCTGGTCTGTTCGGGCGTGATGTAGCCATTCTCGGACATCCTGTCGAGCACCCAGTTGCGCCGTTCAATGGCGGCCTTTGGGCGACGGAATGGGTGGTAATTATTGGGGCCTTTGGGAAGCGCGGCGAGATAGGCAGCTTCCGACAGGTCGAGCTCATAAAGCGCCTTGTCGAAATAGTTCAGCGCCGCAGCCGCGATACCATAGGAATTGAGACCCAGGAAAATCTCGTTCAGATACAATTCCAGAATCTGGTCCTTGGTGAAGGCATCTTCGATGCGCATCGCCAATACCGCTTCCTTGATTTTGCGGTCCCAGGTCTGCTCGCTGGTCAAAAGGAAGTTCTTCGCCACCTGCTGGGTGATCGTCGATGCACCGGCCAACGGCCCGTTCCCGCCATCCAGACGCTTCTGGATATTATCGCGCAACGCGCGCAGAACGCCGTCAAACGCGATACCGCCATGCGAATAGAAATCCTTGTCCTCGGCAGAAATGAAAGCCTGGATCACCTGCGCTGGAATGGTTTCGATAGGCTGGAACAACCGGCGCTCGCGCGCATATTCGGCCAAAAGCGTTCCATCCGCCGCATGGACACGTGTGGTCACTGGCGGACGATAATCTTTGAGCACCGTATAATCGGGCAGATCCTTGGTGAGCGTGGATAAGTAGAAGCCGCCAACGCCGAGAGCGATCAGCCCCACAAACATCCCGAATCCAAACAACCAGCCGATCAAACGCAGCATGCGGGTACCCTTTTGCCTCTTAGTCCCAGGTCAGCTCCGGCGCCTGTTGCAAGGGTTCAGCGCGATAAGCCGTTAAAACCTTTGCCTAGTGACGCAGTCACCTGCAGGACGCCGTTTTCGACCGTGGCGAATTATGCGTTAGCGCCCTTTGATACAAGAGCGCGGCAGAATTATGGACACAAAAGCCGGATTACTTTTGTGTAAAACCTTCAAAATAGGTTGTGACGCCCCGCGCCAACGCTTCAGCGACATTGTCCCGCCATGTGTCAGTCGTCAGGTTGGAGATATCCTTGGCATTGGACAAAAATCCCAGTTCAACCAGAACCGATGGCACATCCGGGGCCTGCAGCACCATGAAATTGGCTTTGCGCACCGGGAAGCGCCGCAATTGCACGCTCGGCTGCATCTGCGTCACAATCGATTGCGCCACGCGATAGGACTGCCGGCGCATTTCCCGGCGCATCAGATCCACCAGAATATTGACCACATGGTTGTCCATCTTTGGCACCGCGAACCCGGCAATAATGTCGACCCGGTTCTCATTGTCGGCCAGCACCTTGTCCAGCGCATCGGTCGCCCGTTCATCGCGGATATAAACGCTGGCACCACGCACTTCTTCCTGTTGAAAATAATCGGCATGAATGGAGAGGAACAGGTCGGCCTTGTTGGCGCGTGCCAGCGCCACACGCTCTTCCAGCCGCAGAAATGAATCATCCTCGCGCGTCAGGGCGACGTCGAATTTGCCTGTCTCGATGAGCAGTTTTTGCAGCACACGGGAAAAGGCAAGAACGATATCCTTTTCCTTGATCCCGTTACCGGCCTCTGCCCCGGAATCGATCCCGCCATGCCCCGGATCTATAACGATAAGGGGTCGAGCCTTGTCAGCAGTCACTGTGGGGGCTGCACCGCTATCCGCAGGCGGTGGCGGTGCAACATCCGGAGCAAGCTTGGCAACGGTGGCCTTGAGATCGCGTTCTGCCGCTGCAAGAAACGCGCTTTCGGAAGTCGGCACGAGGTCTACAACCAAACGGGCTGGTTGATCGTCGATCGGCTCCAGCACATAGGCCTGTTGCACCTGGGCAGGCACCTTGAGCGCCAGCCAGGTCCGCACCCGTCCCTCTTCCAGAATTTCAACCGAAAATCCACCGACAATGCCCTCACCTGCCGGAACATTCTCGGCCTTGAGACTGACCGAAGCGGCCCGCACGTCCACCGCTATTTGCGGCGGGTCGGCAATGGTGGCCACGGCAAAATCAGTCGGACCCGACAGATCAAGGATCAGCCTTGCTCGTTCCGGCGTGGTGGAAACCCGGGCATCGATAACCGAGGGTAAGGGGCCATCCGCCTCTTGCGCCCCAACGAACCCGAGTGGCCACAGGAGACAGATCAATACGGTTACAAGTTTTCTGATCACTGAAAAGTTCATCTGCCACGCATTGTTCACGCTCACATTACGTGATTCGCTTCGTCAGAAAGGCAGCCCTAACATGCACCGCCCGTCAATAAACAAATAAATGAGGTCCAAAAGTCCCGGCAAGGTAAGCACTTATGACTTTCTTGTTGCCAATTTGGCTTAAGCCCCCTAAAGGCAGAAGGCGAGGCAAAGTTTCGCTTGGCGGCCGTGAGCTTGAAATGCCCAGATTGGCACATGATATCTCATATAGGTCCAAGGGAAGTCCACAAAGCCTTAGTGCTGGACTATCTCTTTGAAAAGGCGGCAAAAAACAGCGCCTGTAGTAGAATTTCGGTTCGAAAACGGACCGGAGGGTAATGGCAAATATTGCATAACACATTGCCCGAAAAAGGATGGAGCCGGATGAGCGTGAAGGAAAAAATGCGCGAAACAGCAAAGCCTGTTCGCCCACGCCACGTCCCCCTCTGTTCCCTCACCGGCGCGGAACGCGCCCTATCATCAGAACGATTCGTCTCGCATGGCGCCTTGACCAGGGTCTGTTTATTCAGAACCCGTATGGCCGGCGCGCGACGACGTGGAGTAAATTTTTATGGCAACGAAAAGAATGCTGGTGGATGCCACCCACCCGGAAGAAACGCGTATTGTCGTCACGAGCGGCAACCGTCTCGAGGAATTTGACTTTGAATCTGCCGCACGGCGTCAGCTGCGGGGCAATATCTATCTGGCAAAAGTCACGCGGGTAGAACCTTCATTGCAGGCCGCTTTCGTCGAATATGGCGGCAACCGGCATGGCTTCCTCGCTTTCTCGGAAATTCATCCCGACTATTACCAGATCCCTGTCGCCGACCGTGAAGCCCTGCTCGCAGATGAAGAGCATGACGAACACGCCGACGAGATGGCCGATTTGCCCGAAGCCGCCGACGCAGGTGACGAAGACCACAGCGACGACGACAACAATGGCGACGATGACCATCCCGCAAGCGACCAGACGGTTGAACATGTCGGTGGTGCCGACGCGCTTGAGGAAATGCCCGAGCGCAAGAAAAACCTCGCCCGCCGTTACAAAATCCAGGAAGTCATCAAGCGCCGTCAGGTCATGCTGATCCAGGTAGTGAAGGAAGAGCGCGGCAACAAGGGCGCGGCTCTGACGACCTATCTGTCGCTCGCCGGCCGCTATTCTGTGCTGATGCCCAATACCGCCCGTGGCGGCGGCATCTCCCGCAAGATCACCAATGCCTCGGATCGCAAGCGCCTGAAGGAAATCGCCGGAGATCTCGAAGTGCCGCAGGGCATGGGGATTATCCTGCGCACAGCCGGTGCCTCTCGTACCAAGGCCGAGGTCAAGCGTGACTTCGAATATCTGCTGCGTCTTTGGGAGAATGTGCGCAACCTGACGCTGAAATCATCGGCGCCCAGCCTCGTTTACGAGGAAGGCAGCCTGATCAAGCGGACAATTCGCGATCTCTACAACAAGGATATCAACGAAGTCTGGGTCGCGGGCGACGAGGCCTATCGCGAAGCCAAGGACTTCATGCGCATGATCATGCCGAGCCATGCCAAGAATGTGCAGGGCTACAAGGAAGATCAGCCGATTTTCTCGAAATATAACGTGGAATCGCAGCTCGATTCCATGTTCTCGCCGCAGGTCACCCTGCCCTCCGGCGGCTATATCGTCATCAATCCCACAGAAGCGCTCGTTTCCATCGACGTGAACTCGGGCCGGGCGACAAAAGAACACAATATCGAGGACACAGCGCTCCAGACCAATCTGGAAGCCGCCGATGAAGTGGCCCGTCAGCTGCGTCTGCGCGATCTGGCCGGCCTGATCGTCATCGATTTCATCGACATGATGGAAAAGCGCTCCACCCGTCTGGTTGAACGCCGCCTGAAAGATGCCTTGCGCGATGATCGCGCCCGCATCCAGGTTGGCCGCATCAGCCATTTCGGTCTGATGGAGATGAGCCGCCAGCGCATGCGCTTCGGGGTTCTGGAAAGCTCCACCCATGTCTGCCCGACCTGTCAGGGTGCCGGCATCGTCCGTTCGGTCGAAAGCCTGTCGCTCATGGTCATGCGCGCCATCGAAGATCATGTCCTGCGCAAGCCGGGCAATTCAATCAACGTCAAGGTGCCCATGGATGTGGCACTTTATATTCTCAACGCCAAGCGCGATGCACTGAGCGAGATTGAAGCGAAATACAATCTGTCGATCACCGTGACCGCAGATCCAAAGCTGGCCGGCAGCCACTTCAACATTGAGCGCGGCGAAGCCCGTGCCCATGCCCATACAGGCAGCCGTGCGCCGATCAGCGTTGATGCCGCCGAAATGGCAGCTCTCGACGCCGCCGCTGAAGCAGCTGCACCGTCAGAAGAAGACGATGAGGCCGCCGCCGCTGAAACCAGCGACGCCGAAAACGGCGAGCAGCCGGCCCGCCGCCGTCGCCGTCGGGGTGGTCGCAACCGCAATCGCCGTGACAACGAAGACGGTAACACCCGTTCCGCCCAAAATGGCGAAGACGGCAATGGCGATACTGCTGCTGAAGAAAGCAATGGCGGCGAGGCACAGGTCGGCGAAGCCAGTGAGCAGGATGGCGAGGAAGAACCACGCAAGCGCCGCCGCCGTGGCCGCCGTGGTGGTCGCCGCAACCGTCGGGGCACTGGCCCTGATGGCGAGAACCAGGAAAATGGCGATGATGGAAGCTCCGATAGCGCCGCCATGGCAAGCGTCGAAGGCGACAACTCGGCCCCTGCAACGGTTGTAACCACGACCGAGGAAACCGCGCCTGTGGCAGAAGCCGCAGCGGAACTGGATGCCACTCCTGCCCAACCGGCTGAAGAACCGGCACCGGCCGAAGCTGCAACCGACGCCGCACCCCCGGCAGAAACCGCACCAGCGGAAGCTGAAAAGCCGGCCAAAAAGCCGCGCCGAACCCGCCGGAAAAAAACCGACGACTCCGAAGCCGCCCCGGCCGAGGCAACGCCTGCTGAAGCAGCACCGGAAACCGCCGCCGCTGACGTGGCCGCGCCCGAAACCGTTGCGGAACCCGTCGCTGCAAAAGCAGAGCCTGAAGCTGCGCCTGCAGAAGATGCGGAGCCAAAAGCCAAGGCAAAGCCGCGGACACGCCGGCCCAAGAAGGAAATTCCTGACGAGGGTATTGTCGTCACCTCATCGGCCGCAGAACCCGAAAAGGCTGATGAAAAACCGCGCAAGGCCGGTTGGTGGCAAAAAGGCTTCTTCGGCTAAAACCGGAATTTTTTGAGAATCAGGATGGCCGGGCTAGAAACCCGGCCATTTTTTCGAGCGCCGCTTGCAGCGTCTCCTTCGACCCGGCGAAGGAAAACCGGACAAAACGGTGACCACTCACCCGGTCGAAATCCACCCCAGGCGTCGCTGCCACGCCAGCTTCCCGCAGCAGGCGTTGACAAAAATCCATCGTGTCATTGGTAAAGGCCGAAGCATCGGCATACGCGTAGAACGCCCCGTCACTCTCGCTGACTCCGCCAAACCCGAGCGCTGTAAGCCCGCGCGTCAACAGCATCCGGTTTTTCGCATAACGTGCCTTCTGCACTTCCGCATAATCCCGGGACTCAAGTGCCGCCCGTGCCGCCACCTGACTGAGGGTTGGCGCGGAAATGAACATGTTCTGCTGCAAAATCTCGGTCCGGCGCACCAGTACTTCAGGCAAAACCAGCCAACCCATCCGCCAGCCGGTCATGCAATGATATTTCGAGAAACTGTTCACGATGATGGAATCCGTACTGAATTCCGCAGCGCTGACCGACGGGCCGGTATAATCAAGCCCGTGATAGATCTCATCGGAAATCAACTGAATACCCAGCCTTGCGCAAGTGGCCACGATTTCCGCCAGCGCAGGACGGGAAACCACAGCACCTGTGGGATTGGCCGGACTGGCAAACAACAGCCCCGCAAAAGGCTTTGCAGCATGCGCCGCCGCGATGTCTTCGGCAGATAAACGCCAGCCATTTTCGGGGCGCAGCACGATTTCCACCGCTTCAAACCCCAGCGCCTCCAGAATATTGAGATAAGCGGGATAGCCGGGCCGGGTCACCGCGATACGCGCCCCTTTTTCAAATCCCGCCAGAAAGGCCAGCAGAAAGCCCGCTGATGATCCCGTCGTCACGATGATCCGCTCTGGATCAACGGCAACCCCGTGCAGGTCTGCGTAATAGGCGCTAAGGCCCTGCCGCAATTCGACCTGGCCCTTGGCATGCGTATAGCGTTGCGGCTCCGATAAAACGGCTTCCACCGCGGCAACCACTGCAGGCGCTGGCGGCATGCCCGGTTCACCAACCTCAAGGTGCGAAACCTCAACCCCTTCAGCCTCCAAACGCTTGGCCTCCGCCAGAATTTCCATGGCGTGAAAAGGTTTCAGGCCGCTCAGGGGATTATCGGTCGTCAATTTTCCAACTCATCTTGCACGCGTCACGGGGGGCACTCCCCGGGCGTGTACCCCCGATCGCAGGGCAAAGTCCATTTCCGCGCGGCCGTGACACTTTGCCCGACACAAGAAGAATTGATCACAAGCCCGACATTCTGGTCCACGCCAATGATATAATGTTAAGGCTTGCCTGCTAGCGCTTGTCGCACTGATTTTTCCTCGGAGTTCCCAATGTCGCGTCTCACTCTTCCACTTGTTGCCGTTATCGCCGCTTTGGCCGGTGGCCTGGCAACCAGCATATATACGCAGACTGAACCCGGCCTTGACGCCACCGAGGTGCGCGCCATCGTCAGCGACATGCTGACCGAAAACGACGCGCCGATGTCGGTTGCCGAGGTCGATGCCGCGACGTTGCACCCAATGATCGAATCCTACCTCATATCCAATCCACGTATCCTTGAACGGGTCTCGGCCGCGCTGCAAACTGAAATCCGCAAGGAAGACGCTGTCAAAGCGCGCACGGCAATCGCCTCGATGCAGGACCAGATCTACAACAACCCTGATGAGATCGTGCTCGGCAATCCTGACGGTGATGTCACGCTGGTCGAAATGTTCGACTACAATTGCTCTTATTGCCGTTCTGCAATGCCCGACATGGCAGAGCTGCTCGACAGCGATCCCAATCTGAAAATCATTCTCAAGGAATTCCCGATCCTGTCGCAGGAATCGGTTGAGGCCGCTCGGATTGCGCTGGCAGCGCACAAAGCGGGCATTGATTACTGGACCTTCCACTCCACTCTCTTCACCAGCCGTGGCAAAATTACCAAGGAAAGCGCACTTGATGCCGCCGAAGCCCAGGGGTTGAGCCGGGTCAGCCTCGAACTGGATGCACAGTCTGAAGAGATCAACGAGATTATCCAGCGATCCTATGAAATCGCCCAGGCCGTGGGCACGACAGGCACGCCCACCTATATTCTGGGCGACGAAGTTATCCCCGGGGCCATCGGGCTGGAAGCGCTCAAAGAGCGCATTGCCAACCTTCGCGCCTGCGGCAGTACGATTTGCGACGGATAAACAGCGCCAGAACGGCACAAAACCCGCCTGCGGGCTTTGCCTTTTCGGTGCATTTCGTATAGTGCAGCTTGCGTTGCCCACTGGCGGCAATGTTAGAAAGCGGAACCATGGCCAAACGTATCCTTGTTCTCAACGGCCCGAACCTCAACATGCTCGGCTTGCGCGAGCCTGAAACCTATGGTTCGGACACACTGGCGGATATCGAGGCCATGTGCTCATCCGAGGGGAAAAACCTTGGATTGTCCGTGGATTTCCGCCAATCCAACCTTGAGGGTGAACTCGTCACCTGGATTCAGCAGGCACGCGGCAATTTTGATGCCATCGTCATCAATCCCGCCGCCTATTCGCACACATCCGTGGCCATCCATGATGCCTTGCGCATTGCGGACATGCCTGTGGTTGAGGTGCATCTGACCAATATTCATGCGCGCGAGCGCTTCCGTCACCATTCCTATGTATCAGCGGTGGCAGCCGGGGTTATTTGCGGGCTTGGGCCCGTTGGCTATAAGCTGGCCCTTGTTGCACTGGCCGAGCGGCTGTCAAAAGCCGCGTAAATGTGTTGCCCAGGGAGGCAGAAAATATGACTAAGGCATCCCAGGTGGATCAAGATCTGATCCGCGCCATTGCCGAACTTTTGAACGAACAGGATCTCGCGGAAATCGAGATCGAGCGGGAAGAGTTCCGCGTTCGTGTCACCCGGTCCTTCGCATCGAAGGAAGTGATGCAAATGGCAGCACCCATGCAGGCTATGCCGGCACCGGGAGCCCCTGCGGCAGCACCCGCCGCCGCCCCTGCACCTGTTGCAGAAGATCTTGCGACCAATCCCGGTGCCCTGACCTCACCAATGGTTGGCACGGCCTATATGGCCCCCGAACCCGGCGCGAAAGCCTTTGTTGAAGTGGGCACCAAGGTCAGTGAAGGCCAGACCGTGCTCATCATCGAAGCGATGAAGACCATGAACCAGATTCCGGCCCATAAATCCGGCACCATTACCCGCATCCTCGTTGAAGACGCACAGCCCGTCGAATATGGCGAGCCGCTCGTCGTCATCGAATAAGGATTAGGGAATATGTTCTCCAAGGTCTTGATCGCGAACAGAGGCGAAATTGCACTGCGCATCCTGCGTGCCTGCAAGGAGCTTGGCATCCAGACGGTCGCCGTCCACTCTGTTGCCGACGCCAATGCCATGCATGTCCGCCTCGCCGACGAAAGCGTCTGCATCGGCCCCAATCCGGCCAAGGACAGCTACCTCAACATCCCCTCGATCATGGCAGCTTGCGAAATCACCGGCGCGGATGCAGTGCATCCCGGCTATGGTTTCCTCTCGGAAAATGCGCGGTTCGCCCAGATTCTGGAAGAACACAAGATCACGTTCATTGGCCCCTCGGCGCACCATATCGAGATCATGGGCGACAAGATCGCGGCCAAAAAGACAGCGCTTGAACTCGGCATTCCCTGCGTCCCCGGTTCAAAAGGCGGCGTCACCACTGCTGCAGATGCAGAAAAGGTTGCCGGTGAAATCGGCTATCCCGTTCTCATCAAGGCCGCTTCAGGCGGCGGTGGACGCGGCATGAAGGTTGCGCTCAACGAAGGCGAGATCAGCACAGCCTGGTCAACCGCCCGTTCAGAAGCCAAAGCAGCCTTTGGCGATGACACGGTTTATATCGAGAAATATCTCGGCAAACCCCGGCATATCGAAGTTCAGGTTCTGGGCGACGGACAGGGCAATGCCGTGCATCTGGGCACGCGCGACTGCTCCTTGCAGCGTCGCCATCAGAAAGTCTGGGAAGAAGCGGTCGCTCCGACTGTCCCCATGAAGGAACAGGACGAGATCGGCGAAATCTGCGCCGCCGCCATGCGCAAGCTGAAATATTCAGGCGCTGGCACCGTCGAATTCCTTTATGAAGACGGGAATTTCTATTTCATCGAAATGAATACCCGCCTGCAGGTCGAGCATCCGGTGACCGAGCGTGTCACCAATATGGATATCGTTTATGAGCAGATCCGTGTAGCCCAGGGCGAGAAACTCAGCGTCAAACAGTCCGATATCAGCTTTTATGGCCACGCCATTGAAGTGCGTATCAATGCCGAAGACCCGCAGACATTTGCCCCCTCGCCCGGCACTATCAGCTTTTATCATCCTGCCGGCGGCGTCGGTGTGCGCATCGATAGCGCTGTTTATCAGGGCTACAAGATCCCGCCCTATTACGACAGCCTCATTGGCAAGCTGATTGTGCATGGCCGCACCCGGCCCGAATGCCTGCAGCGTCTGAAGCGTGCCCTGGGTGAGTTCGTGGTTGATGGCGTCAAAACCACACTGCCATTGTTCCAGCGTCTGATCGACGAACCGGAAATCATTTCCGGTGACTATGACATTCACTGGCTCGAGAAATATCTCAAGGCCAACCAACCCTGAGCAACAGGGCCAATGAAACAGGAAGATCCATTCGCGCTTGAACTGACCGCCGATTTGATTGTGCGCGCCTACAAGGCGGGCATTTTCCCCATGGCCGAAGATGCAGACGCGCCGGACCTGTTCTGGGTTTCTCCTGACGAGCGGGGTATTATCCCGCTCGACACCTTCCATCTGTCAAAATCACTGCGCAAGACCATCCGCCAAAGCCCCTTTGAAATCCGGGTCGACAGCGATTTTGCCACCACCATTCACGGCTGCGCCAATTACGGCAGCGACCGCGACAGCACATGGATTAATGCAACGATCATCCGGCTCTATGGAGAGCTGTTTGAGCGCGGCATTTGCCACACAGTCGAGGTATGGGACGGCGAGACCATGGTCGGCGGCCTTTACGGACTGTCTATCGGGGGCGCTTTTTTTGGTGAGAGCATGTTCCACCGTGCCACCAATGCCTCAAAAATCGCGCTGGCCCATCTCGTCGAGCGTCTGAATGCCGGCGGATACACGCTCCTTGATACCCAGTTCGTCACCGATCATCTCAAATCCATGGGCGGGATCGAAGTCCCGCGCGAAACCTATGAGCGCATGCTTGCCGAAGCGCTGACGCACACCGGAGATTTCGGCGCTCTGGAAAAAAAGACGCACTGAACGCGTCAAAGGCTGCGGATCAGATCCAGCACCGGTGCCCGGTCGCCGCGGTCGAAGGAATGACCGAAACCGTCATATGCAAGATAAGTCGCCTGCGGCATCGCCTTTTCGTAAGCGGCCTGGTGAGAAAAATTCACGACCTCATCGTCATGGCTGTGGAGGTGGTATATCCCCTTCATGCCGCCCAGCGTTCCGGCGAAGCCATCGGGCAAGACGAAATCCTCATACGTCCAATCCGGCTCGCCCCAGAAAGGGGGCGCGATCAGGACCAGTCCTGCGGCACGCATACCCGGCTGCCGGGTCGCGATCATCTGCAGCAGGCAAGAGCCGCCGAAGGAATGGCCGATCAGAATGGCGTCGTCCGCGAGCGGGGCGGTCAGGTGCGCGATCATATCGACCCATTTCGTGCCGTCCTCGGGCATTTGTGGTCGCTGGAGCTTGTAGCCGCCCGACATGTGATCCTCGATATAGCCGAACAGACTATTCGGTGCCTCGCCGGTATCGCCCGCACCGTGAACATAAAGGATATCGCGCATCTGCATGTTCACGCCCGATCAGCTATTCTGATTGTCACCTCGGTTATCCATCTGGACGGATCCGGTTCCTCTCCGGGATCGGTTTCATAGATTTCGAGCCGGCAGACGAATCGGTCGCCCTTGTCGGTCTCCTCTGCATCCCAGATGACGCCGGTTTCCTTCGCCCAACCGATCAGAACCGCATTGACGTCCATGAGCTGATCGTAGGGGCCTGTGTGCGTGATGGTCGCGTAGCGCCCCGCAGGCAATATCCCGGCAACAACATCACCCTCCCCGGTCTGCGCCGTTGCCACCGGCACGCCGACTTCAAGCTCGAGCTCCCCTTCCATGTCTATCAAATTGTATTTGCAGAACGCCGCTCCAACGGGAGCGATGCCGTTCTCTTCCATCCATTTGAAAAGCAAAGGGAACGCTCGGTCGAACATGGCTGGAATCCCGTCCATGCTCACCATGCCGCGCATGCCGATATAGGGCTGCGCCCTGCGTTCGATAATCTTCGGTAAGGTCGGCATCCGTTATCTCCTCTCTTCCGGCCTCACGGCGCCAGGTCAAGTGCCGCCCGGCTGCTGCCATCCATGTAAAACGGCACCGAATTGTGCTCATGAGCGATCAGCCAGCCCGCGTCATGTTTCTCGATCAGCATGGTCGTCCGCATCCACCATGCAGCCATCTCGCCATCCTGCATCGGGGCGCTCGTGTGGGTCAGAGCGTGCAGAACGGCCGTGTTGCCGGAAAATTTGATCACGACATCGCGGGTGGTGCGCGTGACGGGTCCGCCCCAGGAACTGAGCCAGAGCGCGATGTGCGCCTCATCGGGCGTTTGCGCCAGCGGCGGATCGAGATCGTAGATCACCGCATCTTTCGCATAAAGCGCCATCACCGCTTCCGAATTCCGGTCGTGCAATCCCTTTTTCAGGGCGTCGAGAACCGCCATGATCTCGGCCGACCGTTCGGGTGCGCCGTCATCATGTGCCATGCTTTCCTCCCCGTGCCTTGAAATCTGCCGGTCGTTCGAAGCCCCGTTCATCGCTCTTTCCCGGCGGTTCTGCCATCTTCGGCGCTCTGGCTTTCGTCCTGTCTGTGTTTCGCAGCTCTTATATCGGCCTCCAGACCGGAAATACGCCTGCCGGCAGCACGTCCGAATTGCGCTTGGATAATGGGCTCAACAATCAGATCGACAAGGCGGTCGAAGGCGCTGTTCCAGCCTTCGGTATGTCCATCCCTGTTGCTGTCAATATCGAACGGCCCCTGGGTGAAAACCATTCTGGTTCCTGCCCCATGTTCGAAAAGTTCAACCGTACAAAGTGTTTCGGCTCCACCATCCCACTGGAAGGTAAAAACGATGCGTTCCGGCACCTGGATTTCGCGATAAACACCACCCTGCCAGAGTTCCGCATCGCCACCATTGGATTCTGGTATGCCACGCAGACAACCCCGCCATTTTCCACCCACCCGGAAATCCTGCTTGAACGAGACTGCTGGGGCGTGGCGGGGCCCCATCCAGCGAAGGGCGTGCGTCGGATCGCTCCACATACGGAACACCAGCTCACGCGGGGCCGCAAAGATGCGCTCGATACGAAGTTCCCTGCTAGCGGAACCACTCTTCCGCGTTTCCTGCCTGGCACGTTCCCGGGCGGCTTCAACATCTGCGGCAACACCTGTGAGTTCACGTGTCCACTTTGTGCCCGGCGGAGACAGCAGCATATGCTGCAAATATGCCGTGAACTGGATAAAGCTCGAACTCCAACCCCAATTGTGGCTCGCCTTTTCGGCTTCGCTGGGGAAAGGGCTTTGGCGAAAATGCATTACGGTATGCGCGTCGCGCACAACGAAATCGATTTCGACGGTGGAATGGATGCCGACCTCGTCAAAATGATAGGTAAAGCACAAACGACTTGGCGCGATGATCTCGTTAAAAACGCCGTACATTTGCGCGGTCGAACCGTCCGGGTTTTGAATTGTGACCGACCAGGCACCGCCTTCGCGGAAATCCATGGAAAAATCATCCAGGCCGTGTCCCTCAGGCCCCCACCACATGGCGCGGTGCTGCGGTTCACTCCAAAGCTTGAATACCAGCTCGCGCGGTGCATCAAATTCGCGCTCAATGACAAGAGCAGATATTGTCTCTGATACAGCGTCAGTTGTGAGGGCCATCTGCCTTCCCTTTCTGAATTTCCTTAAGGTAGTTGTCCATCCTGTCGAAACTGCTGTCCCAGAACCGTCGGTAGTGTTCGAGCCAGTTGACGATGTCGCGCAGTGATGCGGCTTCAATCCGGCATGGGCGCCATTGCGCGTCCCGGCCCCTGCTGATCAGCCCGGCGCCCTCCAGCACTTTCAAATGCCGGGAAATCGCCGGCAGGCTGATGTCGAAGGGTTCGGCCAGTTGATTGACGGTTGCCTCCCCCGCCGAAAGGCGTCCGAGAATGGCGCGCCGCGTGGGATCGGCGAGCGCTGCAAAGGTCAGACTGAGATTATCGCTTTGCTGTGTCATAATTAGCCATTTTGTTAAATAACAATTCTGTTAAATACAAAGGCAATGACCGTCTGTCAAGCACGCACATGATTCGAAAATTTTGGATCGTTATTCCGGCGGGGCGACGTCGCTGGTTTGTTTGCAATCGATCAGCCACACGTCATAGACCGCATGGTCAATCGCATTGAGCGCCGGGCTGTCTGCAAACATCCAGCCCTGGAAGATACGCGTCAGGGCACCATCGAGGCTCACCTGATCAACTTCAAGAAACACTGAGGTGCGCTGCGTCTCCGTGGGTGGCCGGGTATAACAGGCCTTGGGCGTCAGTTGCAGCGCCCCGAATTGCACGGTCTCATCAATATAGACATCGAAATTGGTAATCCGCCCGGTGATTTTGTCGAGGCCGGAAAAGGTCGCGACAGGATTGGCAATGGTCTCGGCGACCGCGGGAGCGGCACCAAGTCCGGACAGAACGAGCACAGTGGCGAGAAAACGCAAAGCAGGAATCATGTCGACAATCATGCCAGAAGAAAAGGGCGAATTAAGGCCAAACCTATTCGGGTGACCAGGCGTCGTAATCGCCGCTGACCCGCGGACGTTCGCCCTTGCTCAGCAGACTGCCTTCCGGGCGGTAAGCACCGGCGGTCCCTGTCAGGTTCTGCTTGTGACCTTTTTCCCAGACGCGCGCCTGATAATGCTCCTCGGAGGGAGGTGTATCTACCCGGTGATGCATCCAGCCATGCCAGCCCGCCGGAATGGCGCTCGCCTCGGCAGGTCCATTATAGAGCACCCAGCGCCGGTCGGTCTTTTTGTCCACGTAATAGCGGTTACCGGCATCGTCGCTGCCAAGATAATGCCCTTTGAGCCAGGTCTTGACCCGCATCCCCAATGTTTGGCCATGCCACCAGATAAAAAGCTCTGCGATCAGCTGTTTCATGCCACCTGTCCGAAGGTTGGAAAGACAAAGACGAATTGCACAAGCATGTATCACGCAGGCCCGATCAAGCCTAGAGCCGATGCTGAAAACTTGCCCCGGATTAGGCCGTCTATGACGATTTTAACACGCCATTTGCCACGAAGCGCCTTATGACCACGCCGCACGGGCCGATTCGCTGCCATATCAAACAGCAGCACGCCCAGAATCACCGTACATCTCCCCAAAACCTGCCAGCAGCGGCGACACGCTTGCAATCAGGCAAAACCGGGGCCCGCCTATCAAAGCCTGCGCCTCCCCGCCACTAAAGTCCGAAGCGGCACAATCTCCAAAACACCCAAATTATACAGCTTGACAGATCGGGCATATTTCATCGTGTTCATGCGAATGAGATTCGCAGGCTGAATTCGCATTTTGCGCCCGGTCACGCATCGCCCGGCAAATCGGGCAAGAAGTGAATTATCGCGTATGCTTAGCACCAGAATCAGTACTGACAGCCCAGCTTTGTTACGCTGAGAAGCGGCAGATTTTGCCCGGCAAAAATGTCCCCAGCCCCTTGTGGTTTATCCCCGCTGTTCACACATAATATACTAGATTTAGCGAGAATGGACGCGCCAGACACAAGGGGTGGTCTTTTTTTCCGATGTTAGCTGTTGACCCAAAATTTGAATCGGGACTAGTTTCTAGCCGTTGTGCGGGCGAACCTTCCGGTCCTGCGACGGCAACCGAAAAAGCATTTGTTTTTCCCGTTGGCACCCATTCGAGGGTGTCGACTGCTTGTTCGGCACGGCGCAGCTTTAGGAAGGGGACAGACTGCGTAAATGCCTCTTCGGGGCATGGTCGCATGACAACCAGTGTTCACGTTCAAACCGGCAAAAGTCTGGTGTCAGGCGATGTCCACTCGGCAAATACACATTTCCACGCCCCGCAAGGCGGTCTGGAAATTGGGGTGCGAAGAACAAAGGTCAGAAGCCTAAACCAAGGCTTGCGGTGCGAGAGCGCCGGTATACATATTTTTTTGGGGGTTACCTGGGAATGCGCATAGAGCGTCGTTTTACTAAAGCCGAACAGTCTGCCTATGCCGGGATTGAATTCCGCAAGGCCGTCAGTGAGATTCGCAATCCGGATGGTTCGGTTGTGTTCAAGCTCGATAATATCGATGTGCCCGCGACATGGTCGCAGGTTGCCGCCGATATCATTGCGCAGAAATATTTCCGCAAGGCGGGCGTTGCCAAGATCCTGAAAAAGGTCGAGGAAAACGACGTGCCGTCCTGGCTCTGGCGCTCTGTGCCAGACGAAAAGGCGCTCGCAAAACTCCCCGAAGATGAACGATACGGTTCGGAAATCGACAGCCGCCAGGTGTTCAACCGTCTGGCCGGCACCTGGACCTATTGGGGCTGGAAGGGCAAGTATTTCGATAGCGAAGAAGATGCCCGCACCTTCTATGACGAGCTATGCTACATGCTCGCCACCCAGCGCGTTGCCCCCAATTCCCCGCAATGGTTCAACACCGGCATGCATTGGGCCTATGGCATTGACGGCCCCGGCCAGGGCCATTTCTATGTCGACCCCTTCACCCACAAGCTGGTGCAGTCCAAATCGGCCTATGAGCACCCCCAGCCCCATGCCTGCTTCATCCAGTCCGTCAGCGACGATCTGGTCAGCGATGGCGGCATTATGGACCTGTGGGTACGTGAAGCCCGCCTGTTCAAATACGGCTCCGGCACCGGCTCCAACTTCTCCCAGCTGCGCGGCGAAGGCGAAAAGCTTTCCGGCGGCGGCAAGTCTTCCGGCCTGATGTCATTTTTGAAGATCGGTGATCGGGCAGCGGGCGCCATCAAGTCCGGCGGCACCACGCGTCGTGCGGCCAAAATGGTCGTCGTCGACATCGATCACCCCGATATCGAGGCCTATATCAACTGGAAGGTGAAGGAAGAGCAGAAAGTTGCCGCTCTCGTTACCGGTTCCAAAGTTGTCTCCAAGCACCTCAAGCTAATCATGAAGGCCTGTGTCAATTGCACCGGTTCGGGCAATGATTGCTTCGATGTGGCCAAAAACCCGGCGCTGAAGCGCGAAGTGCGCGCTGCCAAAAAGGCACTGGTGCCCGAGAACTATATTCAGCGCGTCATTCAGTTCGCCCAGCAGGGTTATGACGATCTCGATTTCCCCGTCTACGATACTGACTGGGATTCAGAAGCTTACCTGACCGTATCCGGCCAGAACTCCAACAATTCCGTCCGCGTCACCGACGGCTTTCTCGAAGCCGTGGAAAAAGACAGCGACTGGGACCTCACGGCCCGCATTTCCGGCGACGTGATGAAGACCATCAAGGCCCGCGATCTGTGGGAATCGGTTGGCTATGCCGCATGGGCCTGTGCCGATCCCGGCATCCAGTACCACACCACCATCAACGACTGGCACACCTGCCCCGAGGCTGGCGACATCATCGCGTCCAATCCGTGCTCGGAATACATGTTCCTGGACGACACGGCCTGTAACCTTGCCTCCATCAACCTGCTGCCCTATCGCAAGAAGGACGGCACCTTCCACACCGCCGCCTACGAACACACGGTCCGCCTGTGGACCATCGTGCTCGAAATCTCGGTGATGATGGCGCAGTTCCCCTCAAAGGCGATTGCCGAACGCTCGTTCAAATACCGTACGCTCGGCCTTGGCTACGCCAATATTGGCGGCCTGCTGATGACCTCGGGCATTCCCTATGACAGCGATGAAGGCCGCGCCATTGGCGGTGCCCTCTCTGCCGTCCTGACCGGCGTTGCCTATGCCACGTCAGCCGAAATGGCCAAGGAGCTGGGCGCGTTCGAAGACTACAAGCGCAATGCGCCACACATGCTGCGCGTCATCCGCAATCACCGTAATGCCGCCCATGGCAAGGCAGATGGCTATGAAAAGCTGTCGATTGCCCCGGTACCGCTTGATCACAAGTCCTGCACCGACAAGAACCTGATCAACCGCGCCATGGCAGCATGGGATCAGGCACTGGATCTCGGCAAGCAGCACGGCTATCGCAATGCCCAGGTCTCGGTGATCGCCCCGACCGGCACGATCGGTCTGGTCATGGATTGCGACACCACCGGTATCGAGCCTGACTTCGCCTTGGTGAAGTTCAAGAAGCTCGCTGGTGGCGGCTATTTCAAGATCATCAACCGCGCCGCGCCCCCGGCCCTGCGTACCCTTGGCTATTCCGAGAGCGATATTGCCGAAATCGAGGCCTACGCCGTCGGCCATGGCAATCTCAATCAGGCTCCCGGCGTCAACCCGGCAGCATTGAAAGCCAAAGGCTTCACCGACGAGAAGATCGCCGCGGTCAATGAAGCGCTCAAGAATGCCTTCGACATCAAGTTCGTGTTCAACAAGTTCACCCTTGGTGAAGACTTCTGCAAGGAAACCCTCGGGTTCACCGACGAGCAGCTCAATGATTTCACCTTTGAAATCCTGCCCGCTCTCGGCTTTTCCAAAAAGGATATCGAGGCCGCCAATATCCACGTGTGCGGTGCCATGACCCTTGAAGGTGCCCCGCACTTGAAGGACGAGCACCTGCCCGTCTTCGATTGCGCCAGCCCCTGCGGCAAGATCGGCAAGCGTTACCTGTCGGTTGAAAGCCATATCCGCATGATGGCCGCGGCCCAGCCGTTCATCTCCGGCGCCATTTCCAAGACCATCAACATGCCGAATGAGGCGACGGTCGAGGATTGCAAGCAAAGCTACATGCTCAGCTGGAAACTGGCGCTCAAGGCCAATGCGCTCTATCGCGATGGCTCCAAGCTGTCCCAGCCGCTCAATGCCTCCATCCTCGCCGATGATGACGAGGAAGAAGATGCCGTTGAAGAGTTGATCGCCATGCCGGCACAGGCCCGTGCAGCGGCTGTTGCCGAAAAGGTTGTCGAGCGCATCATCGAACGCGTCCGCGAACAGGAAAAGCTGCCCACCCGACGCAAGGGTTACACCCAGAAGGCCAAGATCGGTGGGCACACCATCTTCCTGCGTACCGGCGAATATGAAGACGGACGTCTGGGTGAAATCTTCCTTGATATGAACCGGGAAGGTTCAACCCTGCGCGCCCTGATCAACAATTTCGCCATCTCGGTGTCTTTGGGTCTGCAATATGGCGTGCCGCTTGAGGAATATGTCGAAACCTTCGTCTTCACCAAGTTCGAGCCGGCCGGCTTCGTTCAGGGCAATGACTCGGTCAAGAACGCCTCCTCAATCCTCGACTATGTGTTCCGTGAACTGGCGATCTCCTATCTCGACCGCACAGATCTGGCTCATGTCAGCCCCGAAAAGACATCGCCCACCGGCCTGTCTGAGGGAGACGGAGACCAGAAGTCGCGTGATGCAAGCCATGCCCCTGCCCCGGTCTCGGCAGATCGCTTCGTGTCCAAGGGTCTCACCCGTGGCCGCGTCAGCAATCAAAAGCTGATGATCGTCTCCGGCGAAGGCCAGAGCGGCAGCCCGGCGAAAGCCTTGCATGCGGCAACCGTCACCGCGCTGAAATCCGGCACCGCCTTCAAGAGCGAGCCGGAAGCCAAGCTGGAACTCTCCCCCGAAGTAGAAGCGGCAGCCCCCGCCCCCGCCAAGGCAGAAACCCAGCTGCGCGCAGAAGCACAGATGAAAGGCTATGTCGGCGAGGCCTGCTCCGAATGCCAGAACTTCACCCTGGTCCGGAACGGCACCTGCCTGAAATGCGACACCTGCGGCTCAACGACCGGCTGCAGCTGATGGCAGAACAATAGTCACTGAACCAAAAAGCCCCGGCTGTTCAATCAGCCGGGGCTTTTTGTTAAACATGAAATTCACTTCCGCCGAGTACAAGCATCAGCGCGAGTGAATGCGCACCAACCGCGCATAAGGCCGTCTCAGCAATCTCATAAGCCACGCTACTGCTGCATGGCTAGCGCAATGGCAGTCTACAAAAACGCCACTTTGCCCGTGGCAATCTCATAAACGCCTGCGGCCGCACCAAGTGTACCGGCAGCAGCAGCTTCAGACAGGATTGGGCCTTCTGACAGCGCGCGTGTAGCATTGAGTTTGGCATTCTGGGCAGTGGCAGCGGCCAGCAGATCGTCGGGTGCATCGCCCATCACATCATAAACCGCCGGGCGAATGGCATTGACAAGGCTGGGCAGATGACCCGGCGGCAATTCACTGTCAGCAATCGATTTGATCGTCGCATCAACGGCACCGCAAGCGGTGTGTCCCAGAACCAGTATATATTTTATACCGAGCACAGCCACACCGTATTCAAGTGTTGCCAACCCCTCTTCACTGATGAAATTGCCAGCGACGCGTACGACGAACAAATCGCCCGGCCCCTGATCGAAAATCAACTCCGGGACCACTCGGGAATCTGAACAGCTGACAATGGCAGCAAAAGGCGTTTGTCCCTCCGCTCGAATGGTACGCGCCAGCGAGTGATCCGCATTGATCGCGGCATTGGCAGCATAGCGTGCATTGCCATCGACCAGACGCTGCCGCGCCTCTTCAGGTGAAACTGGCGCAACCGCACTGCCCTCTTGGGCGAAAGACTGTGTGACCAGCGGGGCTGCCAGCGACAACGCCAGGCCCCCAGAGATCAAGCCACGACGACTAAGGTTCATAGGTTTGCAATCTTCACACATACATTTTCCTGACGTGAAATAAAATAACGCGGCTTCTGCTGACAATGCGATTCCAGTAAGTAACTTTGAATAACAGTGCTAATTTACATACTGCAGATAGAGGTATTCCATGACCTCGCCGGCGGCAGCATTGGCGCCTGGGCCGGGAAAATTCGTCGTGACGGTGACAGCAATATCAGTGTCCGTATCGACAACAATTCTGGCCAGGTTCATCGAATTAGATCCGTTATGGGTAAGCAGAGGCTTGCCAGCCCAGTCAAACACCACGCTGCCCCAACCCAATCCGTAGCCGCCTGTGCTCGGGGTGCCTGGCGGGGGATTTTCACGCACCGGCGTTTGAACATGCACTGCCTGAATAAATTCAAGCGTCGCAGGGGTGACCAGTTGCGGACCGCGTCTGGCTTTTCCGGCATTCCAGCCTGCCCATTTGGCATAATCGAGAATGGACATATGCGCATTTCCCGCCGGCCCCATCACGGGAGGAACATCAGCAGCTGGACCCCATAGCATGGGCGTGACTGCACCATCAGCCTCAATGCGATGCCCCACGGCAGCGTCGACAAGCCCATAGGTGGCCTGCGGACCAAGCCCCGCACTCTCCATGCCAAGTGGCTCAAAAATGCGCTCATACATCAGCGTTTCCCAAGGCGTACCGCTCACCTTTTCAATCATCATACCGGCAATCAGGTAGCCAAAATTCGAGTACTGAAATGGCGAGGGTGTCGGGATGGTCACTTCGTTGTGCTGCCAAGCCCTAAGCGCGTGAATGCGTTGCTGGACAAGGTTGTCGTCAAACACGGCATCGCTGAAATACAGGTCAAGCATTTCCGGTGTGTCGCTCGAGATCCCGCTCGAATGCGACAGCAATTGCTCCAGCGTGGCATCGGCGAGGCTCTGGCTCATCTCAGGGACTTCTTCTCCCAGCACGTCACCGACGCGCGAGTCCCAGGCCAGCTTGCCCTCATCGACCAGCATTCCTGCCAATGTCGCTGTCATCGACTTGGTGTTGGAGCCAATATGGAAGCGGTCACTCATGGCAACAGGCAGAACTTGGTCAGCGACGCGCGTCCCAGTAACCCCCGCCGCCACAACAACGCCGTCCTTGATAACGGCGGCAGCCAATGCCGGCAGGTCATGCTCTAACCGAACCCGCTCCAGATAGTTATCGATGCTGGCAGCCTGGGCATATGCCCCGCCCGCCAACATCACAACGGCCGCCCCTGCGATCAACACGCTGCGAACGGCGTCGATGCATTTGTTGCGGAATTCCGAAGGTGCTGGACTTTCAAGCATGGCAGGCGTGTCTCCCCAGATAACCGGCAGGGTCGATAATCCCTGCAGTCTCGATCCTCTTGCCGCAACGCGCTCAACGCGACGGCTTCCCGGGAACACTAAATTCGAGCGGACAGTGCTGCTATCCGGAAACCGCAAAAGTGATTTTAAGCTGCAGTGGCCCTCACATGCATCTTTTCAGCGTCGCAGCCGGGGATTCTTCGAAGATCTGCTTGTAGTCGCCCGCAAAGCGACCGAGATGCAGAAAACCAAATTGCATAGCAACCTGTGTCACCGTTGTGTTCTGCGGACTTCTGGCGAGCAATGTTGCACGAACCTGGTTGAGCCTGCAGCGACGAAGATAGGCTTGCGGCGACATTCCCACATAGTCGTGAAAGGCATAGAGTAGCGCACGCTCCGATACGGCTAGCGTCATGCAGATGTCGACAACGGTCGGCACGGCATGGTTGGCCAGCTGCTCTTCAACAAAATCGCGCGCTAACCGGCAAATTCGCACGGCGCGAGTCCGGGCCGCGAGGGGGGCGGAAATTTTGCCGTCGACCGAGTGGGCGGTCGCGGTACGCAACGCAGTCTGCAGCACGATGCCGCGCATGACTGCAGGGTCCAGCGTCTCGCCCCTCTTGGCCGCGGCCTCAGCTGTGCCGAGCCAGCAACCGATGGCTGACTTTAGTTCCGTCAGTTGCGTGGACTGGAATTGCAACACCCGTTGTGATGGTCGTTCCCAGGCTCTTGGATTCAACACCCGGGCAGCACCGACAAACTCTGACTGGGAAAAACTGACATAGGCGGTTTGCGTTCCGGCTGGCACATGAATGTCGAATTCGGTGCTTTCCGGGATGAAGAAAACGCTGTCTGCACTGTTAGATGCATGGTCTGAAAGCCGGAATGCGGGGTCATGCGTGCAATAGGATATCGTACAGAAATCTGTGGGGGTGGTACCCAGTTTCTGGATCGTCGCAAACTGATGTTCCCGCACTATTTGCACGCGTCCAAGGTCCAGACTATCCATCAGCGAAACTTGCTTGCCTCGGCTTAGTTGGTAGCACTCCATGGCCACCCAAGGCTGCATCGCGGCCTGTGCCGCAGCACTTTCAATAATTGATGAGCGCAAATTTTTGCCTGGAGCAGATAAAGCGCCTTCTTTGGCAGTCACGACCTCTTTCGGCGCATCCAGCATTGTTGTTCTTCTCTCTGGGCCACCGCCACCGCATTTTATCTGATAATCTTCCGGACAAGAATCGGGCTTAGTTCAAAATACTATCAAACCAACGATGCAGAACTTCGTGCAATTCGCCAACTGGTTACCGAATAAAAATCCAGACTGTTCAAATAATCCCGATTTCTTCTTAAACCTGAAAATCACTTCCGCCGCCGTCGCCGTTCCCACCAGCGTTGCCCGCGCACCAGCCACGAACCAAGCGGGCCGCGCAGGAAAGGCAAGTCCACGGCCAAGAGCAACAGGCCGAGCGGCAGCATCCAGATGCCGAGGACCGGCAGGAAGCTGAATACGCCCCCCAACACCAGCACCAGCCCCAGCGGAATGCGCACCAGCCGGGCATAAGGCCGTCGCAGCCACATCAGGAAGCGCGCCACACCCCGGGGCACCTGTCGCTCAAGCCGGTCAAACTGCCGGTCAAAACGCCTGTAGTCTTTATCACCCAAAACAAAAAACCCTGAAAATACTGACGCGCAGAATATGACGCTCCCCCTGGCGATTACCAGACGGGCCGTCCCGAAACCGGTTTATCGGTTACGCATGACAAATGTGGGACGCATCCGAAAATCCACAAGCCCCGCTTGTCACACAAATGGGCGAAGGCGAAAACAGCCCCCCAACAAGCAAGACACCGACACAACCGCTCCGTAAAACCATGTAAGTAATTGCATTTATTGATTTTTATATCAACTTGAAGTGATAATTTGACCTGTCAATTCTACGAATTTCGCGTCACCTCAATAATTACTGTCATATACACAAAGGATACAGCCATGGCTGAAAGCGGCAAGCGTTCAACGGCGCGTACTCCCGTTCCCACTGTGTCAGATGATCAGAGAAAACTGATCGGCAAAGCAATTATCGATGGCCTGCTGACACCTAATTCCTTCAGCTTTATCAACCCCCTCGCGACCGAGGGCGGCGATTATGACCAGAACGGCGGCGGCTATACCCAGTCCGGCGGCGGCAATCATAATCAGGGCGGTGATGGCCCCTATAATCAATCTTCGCTGACTGCCAATTTTGATCATCTCGATGTCACCAATGTCCTGGATGTGCTCACGCGTATGCGACGCTAGATCATTCGGGTTCGCCCATTCGAACGAACAGCATGTAATTGACGGGAGGACCCCATGGGCAAACCATGGGATCCGTCCGAGCCCAATTCTATTGAGTGCTTACAGGTCGTCTACAAAATTGCCGAACGCTGCAACATCAACTGCTCATACTGTTATTATTTCAATATGGGCGACGACACAGCGCTCGGCCGGCCAGCACGGGCATCGGTTGGATCAACAATAAACCTGGCCAAATGGATCGCTGCCGGCTGCGCCGATTTGCGTATTCCGCGCGTCAACATTTCGTTTCACGGCGGCGAACCGATGCTGGCCAAACCCGACCGCTTTGCAAAAATGTGCGAAGCCTTTCTGACCCATATCGGGCCCGTCGCTGAAGTCCGCTTCGCCATCCAGACCAATGGCACGATTTTCAATCACGACTGGCTGCGGGTTCTGGTCAAATATCGCGTTTCCATCGGCATCAGTATTGACGGCGACAGAGCCGACCATGATCGTTTTCGCCTTGACCACCGCGGCCGCTCAACCTTCACCGTGACCGAAAACACAATCAGGACACTGGTTGAAGCCAGCGCGGTTTTCCCCTCTTTGCGCCCCTCCACCATCAGCGTGCTCGACCGCCATGTCGATTACGCCGCCACATTCAGATATTTGCGCGCGCTGGGCATCATGCAGATGCATTTCCTGTTTCCCGATCGCAATGCCAACGATCACGCCCCGCAAGTCGACAAGGAAGCCGCCGAAATTGGCTCCGGACTGCTCGACTTGTTCACCGAGTGGATGATCGAGGACAATCCCGACATACATGTGCGGTTTATCGACCGGGCGTTGGGCTATTTCCGGCAAGGCGCCTCTCCCAAACCCGTGCCCCGCCGCCGAAAATCCAATCAGGTTCTGGTGGCCCGCAGTGACGAAACAGTCGCCATCGACGACAGCTATATTCCGGCCCTCGACTGGTATGCGGCAACACCGGAATTTGCCATTGCCGACACAAACCTGCGCGGCGTGCTCGCCGACCCAGTTTTCCCCGCAATCGAAACTGAAACCAGCAAACTGCCCGATGCCTGCACGTCCTGCCGCTGGCAGGACATATGTCACGGCGGCGACCTGGAAAACCGGTTCTCTGACCAGAACGGGTTCAACAACCCATCGGTTTATTGTGCCGCCTACAAAGAGCTTTACGCCGGGATTTGCAATGTTCTCATGAACAGCGGTTATCCCCAATCAGAAATCCAGCGTCGTTTCGGAGATGAACATCGTGTTTGATTTTGACTGGCTGATCCAGCCCTATTCAAAGCAGGACTTTTTCGAAAACATCTGGCAGAAAAACGCCATCCAGCTCGCCAGCAAAAGACCGCACCATTTCGAGCGCTTCTTCAGCGCCCACGATCTGGAACGCACCCTGGAATATGGCCAGCCAAAGCCCCCCTCTATCCGGCTGGCCTCCACCACCGCCAACGAAAAGGTCACACCGCCCTATAACAGCACCGGCAGGCTGGATATCGACAAACTGCGCAAATACTATCTGAGCGGCCAGACCGTAATCGTGAACAATGTCGAGGACTTCGACGCCAATGTCGCCATGCTGGTTCAGGCCTTGCAAAAAGAGATAAGCTGCCGGGCTCAGGTCAATGCCTATCTGACGCCGCCCTCGGCGCAGGGCTTTAACCCGCATTACGATACCCATGATGTAATCGTCATGCAGATTGAGGGTGAAAAACTCTGGCGTGTCCATGACAAGGATAGCGTATGCCCGCTCAATGAACTGACCAATGGCGACCCGCGCCTGCGCGAGGCCACCACTGAGCCAACACAAATCAAGCTGACCGCTGGCGACGTCCTTTATATGCCGCGCGGCTGGATCCACGAGGCAGAAACCACCGAGACGGCCTCCTTGCACCTGACCATCGGCATCCACCCGCCCCTCGGCAAGGATTTGCTTGCCGCCGCGCTCGAATGCGCCTGCCGGTTACATCCCCAATTCCGGGAGCCTTTGCCAGTCGGCTTCCTCGGATCACCAGAGGCAAAGCCGCTCTTGCAGCAGCAATTTGCCGAACTGCTACACCTGTTCACCCAAACAGCCTCTGTTGAGCAGGCAACCGGCGTGATTGAGGACGAACTCGTGCGCCGTGGCCGCAGCGGCGGCGATGGACACCTGTTTTCCGACATGAACAAGCTCCATGCCATTACAACAGACAGCAAGGTGGAACGCCGGCAGGATGTCCCCTGCCGCCTTGTCGACACTGACAAGGGTATCGGTCTTCAGTTTCTCGGTTCGGTCATCGAGGGGCCGCCGGCCTTCGAGCCGGCAATGCGCTTCGTCATGCAACAAACCGATGCTTTCAAGGTTGGCACCCTGCCCGATCTGGAACCGGACCATCAACGGGCCTTGATGGCCAGCCTGATCACCGACGGCCTCTGCCGCTTTACCGAAACGACATGGTGAGTTGAGGAACAACGAACAAGCAATCCGGTGTTGACCGGGCGCCTAATAACTGAGCCTGGACAATGTATTTAAACCGGCGTTTTTGCCAGATTATGGGGCATCACATTTCATAATCTAGAACCGGGAATAGCCCTCGGGATGACGGTTCAATCCTCGTCCGTACCCTGAAGATCAATATCCCGACTGGAAAGCCGCGCGGAAAGCTTGTTCAAACCATTGAACAGCTGCTGGCGCTCATCCGGGCTGAAATTTGCAAACCAGTCGTCATGCATGCTCTTGACCCGGTCCGCGAGCACGTCGACCAGTTCCCGGCCTTTGCTGGTCAGCGTCAGGGCATTGTAACGCCTGTCTGTTTTCTGCTGCTTGCGGGCGATCAGGCCGCGCTCCATCAAATCTCGGACGACCATCGCCACAGCGGATTTCTTCAACACCACAGTTGCTGCGAGGTCATTCTGGGAGATACCCGGATTTGCCCCGATGATCCGCAGGATACCAATCTCGCCGGGCGCAACATTGAACTCGGCGCGCAACGGGCTGATCTCCGTACGCAAATGGGCCCGCACAGTCCGCGTGAGAAAGACGATATCCTCACTCAGGCCAGCTAGTTGGACTCCGGTCGTGCCGATTTCATCGTTCATTTGGCCACCATCACCCTCCTGCCCCCTACGACCATTTGATTATCCGGTGCTCCGCAGGGTGTCAAACCACGCCCCAAAACGGTGCATTGACTAGTTTGAAAAATAGTTCATTAATATAACTATTAATCGACGGGAGGGAGAAGGGGCATGATCGAGGCAAGCGACGACATCCACGTTCTGGGCTCCGTCCGGGTGATGGCAGAACGCGTCACATCGCGTGGCACTTCCTGGCACGACAGACCAGGCAGATAAAGATTCTGACCCGTCCGGCCAATGCGTGGCGGTGCGCATCAGCCAGCGGTTGAGAGCGGGACATTGTCCCAAGGGACGGGAAGGAGGACCCGTCCATTAGTCAAACGCCGGCCCGGGCCGGCAAAGGAGGAGAAAATGAAACTTTGGATAGCAGCGTTGGCCCTGTCGGCCGGCATGACAATGACCGGGGCCACGATGGCTGTGGAATTACGCCTGTCAGTCGAAACGCCGCCGGGACATATTCGCAACCTGGCCAGCGAACGCTGGGCTGAGGCCATCGAGGCCAGCTCCAATGGCGAAATCACCGTGGAGGTATTTCCCAGCGGCCAGCTCTATGATTCAGCTGGTGCCGTGCGCGCACTGGCCTCGGGAGCACTCGACCTTTCCATTCAGGCCAGCCCTACCCTTAGCCAGTTCGAGCCAAACCTGTCGGTAATCACACTACCCATGTTCTTCGGCGCGACGCGCGAAGAGGTGCGCACCATTTTGGACGGTCCGCTGGGCGACGAGCTTTACGCCATGGTGGCAAAGAAAGGCATTGTTGTGCCGGATGGCGGCCAGTTCGAGTTTGCGCCCAACAATTCCGCCTATACCACGGATACTGCCGTCACCACTTATGACGAACTCGCCGGCGTCAAGCTGGCGACCCCTCCGAGCCCGGTGGTTGTCAGCATTCTCAAAGCCATGGGTGCCAATCCTGTGGCGACGCCACGCACTGAAATTGTTCTGCAGCTGACCCAGGGCCAGATCGACGGCCTGGGATCGGTAACCGACCTGACAATTTCCGGTGGCAAGCTGTGGGAAGCCGGTATCGCCAATGCATTCGCAGACAATGCAGGCTGGGGCACCTACATTCCGCTGGTGTCGAAAGCGACCCTGGACAAGTTGAGCGAGGAACAGCGCCAGGTGATCCATGATGCCTGGGCGGAAACGGTGGGCTGGGCCCGCGAATATGCAGAAGAAGAACTGCAAACTGCGATTCAGACCAACAAGGACAATGGCATCACCTACCACACACCATCCGAGGAGGCTGTAAGTGCTGCCCGCAAACAACTGATCGGCGAGCAGGACAATATCGTGTCCAGCTCCGGCATGAGTGCCGATTTTGTCAGTCGTGTTCAAGAAGCCCTCGAACAGCTTTAACTTCACCATATGCTGCCGGCCACGGCCGGCAGCCTTCTTTGGATCAGCCCCCCATGATAGACAAAATTCTCAAAGTCTGGAGTCAGGTAGAGACCGTCCTTATCGGGCTGTTGCTGCTCGCTGCTCTGGCAGTGTTTCTCGGCGGTGCAGTCCTGCGTGCCGTTGCGCCTGCCCATGCTGTCGACTGGGCGGAAGAAATATCGGTTTACTGCATCATCTGGGCGACAGTCCTCAGCGGCAGCGTGCTGATCTATGAAAAGCGCCATATCAGTACCGAAATCGTGGCCTCCATATTCCCCCCTCGCACGCAAGCTGTTCTCGGCTTTGCCATGCTGCTGCTGACACTGGGCTTTTGCGCGGTCATAGGATGGTACGGCTATGAGGCCGTTCAGTTCGCACTGATGCTGGATGAACGGTCAGCCTCATCTCTGCGTACACCGCAGGCCTGGGCCATGTTTCTCGCCTTGCCTGTGGGCATGGCACTCATCGTGCTGCGCCTTGTCCTGATGCTGCTTAACGGCACCCGTTCTATCGCCGGCGACATGCTGACTGGAGATCAGGCGCCCGAAGTGATCACAGAGCCACGGAGAACCGATCATGCTTAGCATTGCGGGTTTGGTCGGCATGCTCGGCCTGATCGCGCTCGGCGCCCCGATTTTCGTAGCCCTCGGGACCGTATCGCTGATTATGCTGGCGCTGGAAGGTCGTCCCCTGCTGGATGCTGCAGCAACTTCCATCTCCGGCATCGGATCCACCACCTTTGTGGCAGTGCCGTTTTTCGTCATGGCAGCCACTTTCATGCAATCAGGCGGCATTGCCAGGGTCATCATTGATGCGGCAGAGGCCTGGGTGGGCCATATGCGCGGCGGGCTGGCACTGGTCTGCGTCATCGCCACAACCCTGTTCGCAGCCATCTCCGGCTCATCGGTAGTCACAGCTATGGCCATGGGCACCTTTTTGATCCCGGCCATGATCGCCCGCAACTACGACCGGCCCTTCGCCCTGGGTGTCGTCGGGGCGGCCGGCACGCTCGGCATCCTCATCCCGCCCAGCCTCTCCATGATCCTTTACGGGCTGGTGACAGAACAATCGGTGCCGCGTCTGTTTCTGGCCGGGGTCGTGCCCGGCATATTGCAGGCTCTCCTTCTCGCCGGCTGGGTAGCTATTTACTCGCGAAAAAAGAATTTCGCCTCAGGAGAAACAGTCAGCCGCGGCGAGTTCATCCGCCGAAATTTGCGTGCCCTGCCCGCGCTCGCCATCCCACTTTCAGTCTTCGGCGGAATCTACTCAGGCTATGCCACGGTAACCGAATCTGCCGGCATTGCCGCTGTGGCGTCGCTGCTCGTCGCCCTGCTCGTCTACCGTGAAATCACTTGGAAGCAGGTCTTCCCGCTGATTACAGAGGCAGTGAAAAAGGCGAGCGCCGTAACCTTTATCGTATTGTTCGCCCTTCTGTTCGCTCACTGGATCACAGGATCCGGCGTACCCACTGCGCTGGTAAATCTCGCCGTATCCTACGACCTGGAGAGCTGGCAATTCCTGTTGATGCTCAACATAATCATGCTGATCATGGGCATGTTCCTCGATGCCATCGCCGTATTGCTGATCATTACGCCGATTGTCGTCCCTCTGTTGGCACCGCTCGGCATTGATCCGATCCACTTCGGGATTGTCCTGATCGTCAATATGGAGATCGCCTTCCTCACCCCACCCATCGGGCTCAACCTGTTCGTACTCTCGTCGATTTCGCGGGCGCCGCTGGGCGAAGCGATCAAAGGCGTATGGCCTTTCGTGCTGATTATGTTCGGCTTCTTGCTACTTGTAACCTACATACCGGAGATTAGCCTATGGCTTCCCAACACCCTGTTCGGCCATTAGGATCTGGCAGCGACTGGGATCCGATTAGCGAGGAAACAGTCAAAAATCCGCGCCGCGTCTATGCGGATCTGCGCAACAGGTGTCCGGTCGCCCATTCTGAGCGCTGGGGCGGGTTCTATACCCTGACCAGGCACGCGGACGTCGTGGCTGCCAGCCGCGATCCGGAGACCTTCACAGCCACCAAACAGACAGTCATTCCCACATCGCCGCGCAAGGGATTGGCGCGTTTGCCCCTGCAGGTTGACCCGCCCGAGCACACGATTTACCGCCGCGCCCTCAATCCCTTCTTCAAAGAAGACAAGATGCGCGCACTGGAGCCCGAGATCGCGGCCCTGGCAGAGCGGCTCTATGACGATCTGCTGACCGGCGAAACCATCGATTTTGCCAATGATTTTGCCGCCCCTTTCACGCAAGGCACGCTTTGCATTCTTGTCGGGCTTGATCTAGCCGAAGCCGGTCGGCTGGGGCATCTCAGCCATGAATATGTGAAAGCCATCCAGGCCGAAAGCCTGAGCATGGCGGGCGGCTTTTCACGCGAAATAGACCAATTCGCCATCGACCTCGTGGCCGACCGGAAAAAGCATCCCCGCAGTCCGGAAACGGATATGGCCACCGGCCTGCTGGCCGACATGAGCGGCACAAAACCGTTCACCGATGATGAGGTGGCGGGGATGATCCGCCTGCTGTTGATTGGCGGGCATGTCGTACCAAAGAATTTTCTGGGCAGCGCCGCCTATCACCTGGCCATGCACGCTGATCTTCAGGAAGGCCTGCGTCAGGGCAGAATTGCACTCCGCCCGGCCATAGAGGAATTGCTGCGCTTTTATGCGCCCAACCAGGCGCTGGTGCGCGTCACGACGAAAGACACGGAAATCGGCGGCCGCAAAATCCCGGCCGGCTGCCCGGTGGCACTGCATTTCCTCTCGGCAAACCAGGACGAGGATGTGTTTGAGAACGCCAGTCAGTTCGATCCCGAACGCAAGCCCAACCGTCATATCGCCTTTGGCACGGGTCCACATGTCTGCATCGGTCAGTCGCTGGCCCGCATGCAGGCGCGGCTCATGGTAGAGGGGCTGCTGAACCGAACACGGCATTTCGCCATTTCGGGTAAGCCGCAATGGGCCCGTTGGACCGAATTCGGCATAGCGGAGCTGAGTCTTAAGGTCGATCCGATCTAGTTCAAGGACTGGCCGCCAGCAAACTGAAAAGCGGCGCCGGCGCCGCACTATCGAGCCCGAAACAGGCCGCAATGAGATCTGCAGCATCAATCCGCACCGCGGCATAAGCCAGACACTGCGCCACTTTCGGCTGTATTTCCTGCTCTGATATCTCAGCCGCACGACGGGTGGGCGGCAGGGTTAGCGCGCTCGAGACCGTGTTCCCATCGATGTAAATGTCGTAGCGTTCAGCGCCCTTTTCCACCAGCCCGGCCATTTCAACACGGGCCGCAAGGTTTAGAATGTCAGGATTATGGAGCTGTTCAGGTGTGAAACTTTCGAGTGACACGTCGCCCTCAACCAAGGCGCTCGCAAAGCAAAACGGGATGGAAAACTTTGCGTCAATCGCGGTCCCCGGCCGCTGTTTCTGCGCAGTTGGCTGCAGCAGCATGTCATCGGGTGGCGAGACTGAAAAACGTATTTTTGAAATTTGCTCCGGTCGCACCCCTTCGGCACGCAAATTCAGTGCTGCAGCGATGACGGGATGAGTTCCCCGGCAGGAAGGCCATTGTTTTATAGTCACCTGCGTCCCGTAGAATTGCCTGCCCAGCCCATCGAGAAGCGGCTCTCTTCGCGGCCCTTTGCCCGTCAAGACAGGAAAAAGGCCTGCAGGATCGGTAAGCGGCGCCGCGACGCCACGCATCCCTCGCCGCGCCAGTAGTGCCGCCTCAACCCCGGCGCGGGCGGCAAACCCGTCCCGAACGGCGCGCAATTGGCTTTGCGGACTACGCTTTAATCCGTCGCCCAGACTGAAAAGGTTCTGCGACAGAGATAAAGCGTCAACGATCTGTGGAGATGACAGGCCCAGAATGCACGATGCAGCCACTGCCGCGCCAGCCGCACCCAGCATGGGCGGGTGATACCAGTGTCGCGCGGCAGGGTCGCTGTCGAGGGCGAGGCTGAGCCGGCACACGAGATCACATCCTGCCGCAAGAGCCACCAGCACCCGGTCGCCTGTGGCACCTTGGGCCTCCGCCAAGGCAAGGACTGCCGGTATGATGGCCGCATTGGGATGCATGCCGGTAGCGTCAAAAGTATCCTCAAAATCTATGGCATGTGCCAGCGCGCCATTGGCCAGCGCCGCCATGGCCGCAGGCACACGCTGCCCCCGGCCCAGCATGACGGATTGCGCCACTCCACCCGCCTCTAGCGCGTGGTCAGCGAACAGCGCTGCGGCCGGTTCCATGCCCGTCGCCGCCAGCATAACCGCCAATGCATCCACCAGGCTGACTTTCGCCGCATGCACCGCTTCAGGGGGCAGGTCGGCGAACCGCACATCGCTATAGACAGCTGCCAGATCGCCTTCCAGAGACATACTAGGTCCGTGCCTTCAAACGGATAACGTCACCATCCGCAGTGAATTCGGTCGCCAGCCCGGCCTCGTCGCTGATTTTTTGAAGATAGTTCAGGATTCTGCCAAAGCGCGCATCTTCAGGTGGCACGAATTGCGGATCCGCCGTGCGGTCAATAAACACTGGTACCAATCGCAGGTCGGCCACCCCGTTGCTGGTCAACCGGGCTTCCACGGCGATGCTCATGGCGGAATCCGGCGGGAAATTATAACGGCTTTCGAGATCAGGCACCCAGTCCGGATTGAGCTTCTGGATTTCCCGGAACCCTTTGCTCTCGGCGTGTTCTTTGGTCATGGTCAGTTCGATGGCAAAATTGGCCAGCGAATAGAGGATGGGCACACCCTTGTAGACCTCCGCCCCCTTCAGGATATGGGCATGGTGCCCCAGCACCAGATCGGCCCCCGCGTCGATGGCCGCATAGGCCACATCGCGCTGATAATCGGGGATGACCGCCTGCACGAAATGAATGCCGGCATGATGGGAAAAAACAACAACATCCGCGCGCTGTTTGGTCCAGCGGATCGCATCGAGTGTCGCTTCCAGATCACCGTGATGGGGATAGGTATGGATACGGGCCGGTGTACCGGGTTGATCGTGCTCGATCTGCTCATAGACCGTGAAGCCACGGACCGGTGCACACCCGGGTTTGTTCTCATCTGCCCAATAATTCATCGGCAGGATAGAATTCACCGCGACAAATCCCACCTTGAGCCCGTTGCGCGTCACGATCACCGGCTTTCGTGCCGCCGTGATATCCGGCCCGGTACCAACCTGAGAAGCCCCTGCCCGGTTGAGATTGGCGATAGTATCCAGCAGTCCTTCCGGCCCCCAGTCCATGGCATGATTGCCGGCGAAAGATACCACTTCCAATCCAGCATCCACGAGAGCGTCGGCAATGCCGGGATCGCCCCGCATGGTATGACGGGCCTGCGGCACACGCTGCCCCCGCTCTGTCAGGTTGACTTCGAGCTGACAGAAGCCCAGATCGGCTTTCCGGATCCGCTCACGGACATGGTTGAAGATAGTTCCGGGCTCTTCCCGGTCCGGCGCCACATCACCCACGGCGATAAAGTTCACGTCTCCGCTCATGCCGGTTCCTCTAGGCACTCTCCGTCCGCCCCGTGAACAAGATGGCAGGCAGCAAGGCTTCCCTGTTCAGTGAACCGTGCTTCCGGCCTTTCGCGCCGGCAGTCGGCCACGGCAAGTGGGCAGCGCGGATGATATGCACAACCCGGGGGAGGATCGAGCGGGCTTGGCAATTCACCCTGTGGGGGCACATCAGGCGGTGGCGCATCCGGATCCGGCGGCAAGGCGGCTGCCAGCAAGGCCTTTGTATATGGGTGCGCGGGATTGTTGCAGATCACCTCGGAGGGACCGCGCTCCACAATGCGCCCCAGATAGATCACCACAACCTCGTCGCACATATAGCGAATGGTTGCGAGATCATGCGAAATAAACAGACACCCGAGCCCGTAATCGTCCTTCAAGTCCTTCAACAGGTTCAAAATCTGCGCCCGAATGGAAATATCCTGGGACGAGACTGGTTCGTCGAGCATCAACAGGCTGGGACGTGATGCGATGGCCCGCGCAATGGCAATCCGCTGGCGCTGGCCGCCCGAAAACTCATTGGGAAACCGGCGCGCATCGGCAGGGTTCAGCCCCACCGCCTCAAGCACTTCCCCCACCCGCGTTTTCATCTGCACGCGTGACATGCCTGTGGCGCGCAAAGGCTCTGCAATCAACGCCCCGACCCGCATGCGTGGATCCAGCGAGGAATAGGGATTCTGGAACACCGGCTGAATGGATTTGCGAAAGTCCTGCCAGCCTTGCTTATCGAGGTCCTCCAGTGGCTTGCCGCGAAAGGTGATCTGCCCACTGGTCGGCCGGTCGAGGGCCAGCAATAGGCGATTGAGCGTAGTCTTGCCGCAACCGGATTCCCCAACGATACCAACTGTCTTGCCCGCTGTCAGGTCAAGATCAATGCCTGTCAGCGCCCGCAGTACACCCTTTCCACCCCGGTGCGGCACGGTGAAGGTGCGTTCGAGATTGCGGGCCGCCAGAATACTGGTCTCGCTCATGCTGACTTCGTCTCTTCAAAGGTTCGGGGAAAATGACAGCGCACGGCGCAACCGGGTCCGATCGGAGAAAGCGCCGGCATTGTACCGCATTTGGCCTCGGCCCGTTCGCAACGCGGATGAAACCGGCACCCGTCAGGCCGGTTGCCGATCCCCGGCGGTGCCCCTTGTATCGTGGGCAAACGATCAGGATTGGCGCCCACGCGTGGCACGCTGCTTAACAAGGCTTTCGTGTACCAGTGGGCCGGATTGTGAAAAATATCGCGCACCGGTCCTTGTTCAACGATCTGACCGGCATACATCACAGCCACCCGGTCACACATCTTTGCCACCACGCCGAAATCATGCGTGATGAATAGCATGGACATTCCCAGCCGCTGCCGCAATTGGCCGAGCAATTCGAGAAACTGGTACTGAATAGTAACGTCCAGCGAGGTGGTCGGCTCGTCGGCGATCAACAGTTTAGGCGCGCGGGTCAGGGCCGCGGCCCCGACAACACGTTGACGCATGCCGCCGCTGAGTTGATGGGGATAGGCTTTAAGCCGGCTTTCCGGCGACGGAATGCGCACATCGTCCAGCGCCTTGATGGCACGCTCCTTCAGGGAACCTTCCACACCTGCCTGACGTACAAGCCCTTCGCGGATCTGGTTGCCGATGGTGAAGACCGGATTCAGGGACGCCATGGGATCCTGCAGGATCATGGAAATTTCACCACCGCGTATCGATGTGAGTTGCCTGGCGGACATTTCCAACACATTGCGGCCTTGCCAGTTCACCGCGCCACTGCTGCCACGGTCCAGCAGACCGGGCAGCAGCCGCATGATGGCCATGCCCAGTGTTGTTTTGCCTGATCCGCTCTCGCCCACCAGACCGACCGTCTCGCCGGCGTAAAGATCGAGATCTATGTTTTCGAGAATTCGCGGAGCGTCCCTCCCTCTGCCCACAGCGACATTCAAATCTCTGATCTCAAGCAGGCGCTCGCTTTGTTGCCCTGTCGGATTCCTCATATGTTGCGTCCTCTCAGGGCCGGATTGATACGGTCCGCCAAGGCATCACCAACAATATTGACAGACATGACGACAAACAGAATGGCGAGTCCGGGCAGCATGCAAAGCCACCAGGCCGAAGTGATGTAGGAACGCCCGTCCGCCACCATCGAACCCCAGCTCGGATTGGGGGGCGGCACACCGACACCCAGAAAACTCAGAGAGGATTCCAGCACGATCACCACACCAACCTGAAGCGTGGCGACCACGATCAGTGGCGGCGCGATATTCGGCAGAATGTGACGCACGATGATATAAAAATCGCTCATGCCTGAGGTGCGCGCCAGATCAACAAAATCCTCCTTGCGCACCTTGAGGGTTTCCCCGCGCGCCATACGGGCATATTGCGACCAGAGCACCAGCGAGATCACAAGAATGATATTGCCAAAGCTGGGCCCGGAGATCGCGCCGATCAACAACGCCAAAAGAATGACCGGAAACGACAAGGCCAGGTCAACGAGCCGCATCAACACACGGTCGATCCAGCCCCCAAAATAGCCTGAAAGCGTACCGATAGCCGTGCCAGCCGTGCCGGCGATAAGAATAACCAGCGCGCAAACCGCCAGCGAAATGCGCGCACCAGCCATGATGCGGGACAGCACGTCGCGCCCCAGCCGGTCCGTACCCAGAATATGCTCCCAGCTCCCGCCCTCCTGCCAGACAGGCGGATCGAGCCGGGCCCTGAGCGACCCGGACAAAGGATCGTGCGGTGTAATCCAGGGCGCGGCCAGCGCCACGAGCACGAACAGCACAATAAAGCCCAGCGCAAGCCAGACGGGATAATTCCGGGTCATTGGGAGGTCCGCATGCGGGGATCGACGAGCAGATACAAAAGATCGACGATCAGGTTTGCGAAAATGAACAGCGCGGTAATGGTCAACACCACCGCCTGCACCACAGGGAAGTCACGCGCCAGAATGGACTCGTAGGCGAGCCTGCCAATTCCTGGCCAGGCAAATACGGTTTCGATGACCACAGCGCCCGTGATCATGGTGGCAAAGAACGCCCCCATGAAGGTGATGACTGGAATAAGACTGTTGGCGAGCGCATGTTTCCAGATGACAAGCGCTTCAGGCACACCCTTGATGCGCGCCAGCTTGATATATTCCGAACCCATGGCCTCGAGCATGCTGGCCCGCATCAGCCGGGTCACCGCCGCAAGGGTGAACAGGCCCAGCGTCGCCGCCGGCAACACGAAATGGTACCATTCCCCAGAGCCGGAGGTGGGCAGCCAGCGCAAATTGACGGCAAATATATAAATCAGAACAATGCCCAGCCAGAACGGCGGCACCGACTGGCCAACCAATGCGAGCAGCCGTGCAACAAGATCGCCTGCGCGGCCCCGGTTCATGGCAGCATAAACGCCCAGCCCGATGCCGGTCACCAGCGTAAAGACCAGAGCCACCCCCGCCAGTGCGAGAGACGCCGGCAAGCGTTCCAGCACCAGTTCAAGAGCCGGCTTACGGCCAGCTGTAACCGATTGCCCGAAATCACCAGTCAGTGCATTCGACAGGAAATGCCAATACTGCACGTAGAGCGGCTGATCGAGACCGAGTTCGGCGATCATGGTCAGGCGATCCGCCTCTGTGGCGCCGTCGCCGAGCAGCAGCGCCACGGGGTCGCCCGTGACGCGACTGAGCAGAAACACAACAGCACTCATCAGAAGGAGCGCCAACAATACTTCCAATAGCCTGAAGCCGATAAGTCTGAGCATGCAGTCCGCATTTCCGTTCGCCCGGCCTTATGCGCAGCCGGTTAATGGGTCATATCCGGAGCGCCGGGCATAGCCCGACGCTCCGGCACGGGAGGGGCCGTTAGTCGGCCGCCTGTACCTGATCGAAATTCCATACATAGGAGGTGTTGATCGGCCAGCTTTCGACCTTGCTGCCAACACCGTAGGGTTCGTTGGCAAGCGCAATGAAAACCGCCGCCGCCTGGTCTCGCAGATACTGACCGATTGCTGTCAGCTTTTCCTCGCGCAGATCCAGGTCCTGCTCGGCGGCATAATCATCAATCATCGCATCCAGCTCATCGGAAGCATAGCTGGCGAACAGGCTGTCGGACACGAAGCCGGCTTCGAGACCGTTGGCCGGATTGGCAAATGGGAACCCGCGATGGGTCCACACGAAATCGGTAGCCTTTCCCTCGGTCCACTGCGAGCGCAGGGCCGGCCAGTCCACCGGTTCGATAGTCGTATTGATGCCCACATCGTTCCAGTAAAGCGCTACAGCTTCCGCCATCAACGGCAACTCAGCTCCGGGTGTAGTGGTGAACGTTTTCAGGGTGATGTCGAACCCGTCGCCATAACCTGCCTCAGCCAGTAATTTCCGGGCCATCTCAGGATCATACGGATAGGGCTCGACCGAGTCCCATGCGGTCACCGGCGTGTCACTTGCAGCAACCGTTGCCTCGCCCTGGAACAGCTCATCGATGATGGTCTGTTTGTCCACGGCATAGTTCATCGCCTGGCGTACTTTCACGTCGGCCCAGGGCGCATCCGGATTGCTCCGGTTCTCGTCGTTGAGCACGAGACCGCCCAGGCGCACAACCGGCGACCATGTCTTTTGTGCGGAAACAATCCCGATGCCTTTCTCCCGAATCGAGGGAATGGAATCGAAACTGATCGGGGCGATATCCGCCTCTTCAGTCTGCAGCATGGCGACGCGGGTGGATTCTTCAGGAACCGCCTTGAACGTGATAGTTTCAAAGTCCGGATTGACCCGCCAGTGATTGGCTAAATCCATGTCATCACGCACCGTCATGACGATTTCCGAACCCGTCGACTGGCTTTCCAGCACATAAGCGCCGGTGCCTACGGGAGCAGCGGTTGCAGCGTCTTCACCAAGGCTCTCGATGTAATCTCTGGAAACGATACCGAGCTGCTGCGTGGCGCCGAAATAGCCTGCGGCCAGAGCGAAATCGGGCATCTTCAGGTTCACCTGCACCGTGTAGTCATCGATCACGTCCACCGTGTCGATGGTACGGCGCATGGTGGAGGCCGGCCCGGCCCGCGAGTCCTCACCGATCAGCCGTTCGATGGAATACTTGACGTCTTCGGCGGTCATCTCGCCATAGCCGCCAGTAAACTGCACGCCTTTGCGCAAATGGAAGATCCATTGCGTGCCGTCCGCGTTCATATCCCAGCTTTCGGCCAACCCGGGCACGGCTTTTCCCGTCTCCGGATCGAGATAGGCGAGATACTCATATGCCATGTCGAGATAGGTTTTGCGTTGACCACTGCCCGCCCAGGGCACCATGGTCTCCTCAGAAAATGTCGGCAATGCGATGGTGAGTTCACCTTCCGCAGCCTGTGCAGCAGCCGGCATGATACCCACTGTCACAAGCATCGCAGTAACTGCGGCAGCGCGCACGTGATGCGCAATTTTTTGGTCCATTCGTCCCTCCTTTGTGCCGGCCTCCCCCGGCTCGCCCGACTTTAAGGTTCATCGCTACATTGTCAACAATTCTGTCGACTAAATCTCTGTCATGCACATTTGACAAACGGGCAGATCGACGCCTAGATGCCCGTTGAGTGGTGGCGGCCTTCGCCGGAAAGGAAAAGTGTCGTGGATTCAGAGACCGTCGCTGCAGCCCCGCAGACACTTGCCAAGATCGCCGAACGTATTCGGGAGCGCATCCGGCGCGGAACTTTTGCACCCGGCCAGCGCCTGATCGAAGTTGATCTTGCCGATGAGTTCCAGGTCGGGCGTGGCCGCATCCGCGAAGTTTTCAAGATTCTGGTGGGGGAAGGCTTTCTCGAGTTCATCGAGAACCGTGGCGTCTATGTACGCCGGTTCACCCGGGCCGAGATCCTTGAAATGGGCCAGGTCCGCGAGGTTCTCGAGGGACTGGCGGCGCGTCTGGCGGCTGAAATGCCCAAGACCCAGGAACAAGTGGATCAATTGCGCGCCCACCAGGCCGCGCTCGACGCGGCAGCAAACAGCTTCGACATTGACGGTTACAATCGCGAGAATTTTGCCTATCACGCCACTATCTGCGGCATGTCGGAAAACCGGCATATCGAGGCTTTCCTATACCGTGTGCGCCTGCCGCTTTACCGGCTGCAATTGCCGCGCAGCTTTACCGAGGACTCCATGTCCCGCTCCAACAGCGATCACCAGGTCATTACCGCCGCCATCATCTCGGGCAACCCCGATGCCGCGGAGGCTGCCATGCGCGCCCATGTACGCACCGGCAACCAGCATGTGGCGAGCCTGCCCCACGACTATTTCGTCTAAAGAAACCGCACTGGCACACTCAGCGGCCCATATTCCGGCCAGGTGGTCATGGGGATTTCTCCGGTGATCTCGAAGCCGTCTGTGCGCGCGATTAGTTCTTCCAGCGTCACCCGCAACATCAGCCGGGCCAGCGGTGCACCTGCACACTGGTGAGGTCCACGGCCAAACGCCATATGCTGTCGTCCCTCAGGACGGTCCAGCCGGAATTCATCAGGATTTTCAAAGGCATCCGCATCCCGGTTTGCTGAGGTAAACGACAGCGCGATAGGTTCATCCTTGGGGATGGTACGGCCTCTGATCGTTACATCTTTCTTTGGCGTACGGGCGAAACCTCGATAGGGCGTATAAAGCCGCAGCATTTCTTCAAGCGCTGCTGGGACGAGCGAGGGATCGTCCTTGAGCATCCTGTGATGCTCCGGATGCCGGGCGAAATGGATAGTCATTGAGCCAATGAAGGTGGTCGGCGCGATGATCCCCACGACCAGCAATTGCCGAATTGTGCCCAGGATCATTTCCTCGGGCAAGGGCTCGCCATCCTGCCTTGCGGCCAACAACGCGCTGGTGGGGTCGATGGTCGGGTCTAACGGTTCAACCTTGCGCAACTCAATGATGTCGCGAGCCACCTCGTAAAGGAAAACGCTGGTAGCCTGGACTTTTTCCATGTCCTTGTGCTGCAGGGCCCGATTATAGTCTGCCCCGATATCGCGAATTTTCTCGGCTTGCTCCGGCGGAATATGGAAAAACTCCGCCAGGACATGGATTGGCAGCTTATAGGAAAAATCGAGGCATATATCCGCCTCGCCCTGCCCCACTACTGGGGCAAGAAGATCTGTCACGATCTTTCTGACCACAGGTTCCAGCGCTTTCATTCGTTCCGTGCGGAACAGAGGCGTGATAGCCCGCCGGTATGGGGTATGATCGGGCGGATCGAGATGCAGTGGCGGACGGCGCCCGGAGGTAGCCACACGCGGCACCACATTCTGGATCGCCGTGGAATAGGTGTCAGCATCGGCCAGGGTGTTGATCACATCGTCGTATTTGGTGAGCACCCAGAACCCTTCGAAATCGGCGCTATGCGCCACCGGGCAGCGTCCACGTAAATCGCGGAACATCTCATGCACCGAATCGAATGTCTCGGGCACGTCAGCGTCAAACTCATGCAACGTGTTATGCGGCGGCGGATCCCCTCGCTCAACCATGCTACTCTCCATATTGTCGACAATTATGTCGTCAATTGATTATCGCATACGACGAGAACAGACAAGCCGTCCGGCAAGATTGCACCGATCATTCTCTTGCGCGGGGCCTTTTATCTCTGTTCACGCGCCGGCATCCGCAAACGCAGCAAGAGAAGTCCGCCAAGACACAAAAGTATCGCGAAGCCGGCAATAGCGGGCGCGTACGTTCCCATCGTGTCATATGCGAAACCCGCTGCAAACGGTGCCATCATGGTGCCCGGCACCTGAAGCATCATCAGCGAGCCTTGAAGGGTGCCATAGTGCTGGTCACCGAACAGATGAGATATCAGCACGAGCACAATCAGTGTTGGCGCACCGGCGGAAACGCCCAAGGCAAACAGCAGCGCCAGCAAGGTGGCAAACGAAGGCATGACAGCATAACTGCCGATCGCGACAGCCTCCAGCAGCATCAGTCCACCCAGCAACATGGGCAGGTGCCCCGGATGCACAGCATCGGCCACCTTTCCCGTCAGCAGCCGAATAGGAATTGACAGCAAGACCAAGGCACCAACCAATGATGCCGCAATACCGGCATCAAAGCCGCTATCGGTCATCAGCGGCACGAGATGAAGCACAAGCCCGGTATTGGCAGCCGCCTGCGCCATGAAAGTAAATGCAACAATCCAGTAATTGAGCGTACCGGCGGCCTGCCGCCACCCCTGATCGGGGATGGCGGGCAGACCGGCTAATCCATCCTCGCCCGGAACCCCACCACCTGGCACCGGCTTTTGTGCGGTATAGGCAGGTATCCGGCCGGGCAGAACCACAAGGGAAACCGGCGCCAGTACCATCAACAGCCCGCCCCAGGCGAAACAGGTGCCCCGCCAACCGAACACCTCAATCATGGTGGCGACCATCGGCATCATCAGGGTCGTGACCAGTCCGGCCACGGAAAAGCGAAGCGCCAACGCCATGCCACGGCCTTCGCGCACAGCGGAAATAACAATCTTGTCGAGTGCCACGGTGAACCCCGCCGCGACCCCGCCGGAAACAAGCAGCGACCAAGCCAAATAAAGGTGCCACTGTGCCTGCACCAGACCGGTTGCAAACAACCCTATTGCCGTAACAATCATGCCTGCGAAGACCACATAGCGTGGCGAGACGAGGTCGGAAATGCGACCAGCGGCCGGCGACGTGAGGCCAGCGACGAGCCTGCCCAGGCCGACAGCTGCAGACACCGCGGCACGCCCCAAATCCAGCTCACCTGCAATCGGTTTGAGCAAAGCCGAAACGGCAAACGCCACGAAACCATGCCCGACACCCGTCAGGGCACCGGTAGTCGCGCTAAGTCGCCAGGTTCGTGGCGACCTCCCGGCTACAGGTTTGATAGCCAAAGCACCAGAACCGGCAATAGAATTAACAGGGCTGTATGCAATATGTCATTGGCGACAAAGGGCAACGCACCCTTGAAAATCTTGCTCAATAACCGATCCGCTCGGAACGCGATGCGTATGTCAGAAAAATCCGATTCGAACTCGCTAACGGTGGGCATTGGTAACAAACCTGACCTTCAACATTATAGTTCAATCATTGAACTATTTGCCACTGGTGTCAATCAACCTGCCCTCCTCAGAGGTTGAACATCGTCTGCGCCCTGGTTGACCACTGATGCTGGGCACGGGGTGCGAGCACACCATAAAATCCTGACGCGGCAATCAGCGCGCCTCACTTCGGTGCATCGGATGAGGATAAAGCCCGACGGGTTCCGATTGGGAGCGAGCTCCTCAAATGGTTTCCACATTTCCACAAACGCTGATGGCCTGCCCCGAGATATTGGCGGCAGCCGGCGAGCTCAAAAAAAGCGCGGTGCCGGCCACATCCTCTGGCCCAACCATGCGTCTGAGCGAAATATGGGACACATATTCTTTCTCTACTTCAGCGAAGGTAAGCCCCTCTGCATCGGCTCTGGCCTGGATGACACCATCCATTCTCTTGCCGCGCACCACACCTGGCAGGATGGCGTTCACCCGTATCCCGGCTGGCCCCAACTCCTTTGCCAGGCTGGCAGTCATTCCCACAATGCCCCATTTCGACGCCGAATAAGAGCTGCGCATGGCATAGCCGAGCCGGCCGGCCACTGACGACATGTTGATGATCGAGGCCCCTGCACTCTTTTTGATAAGCTTCATCGCGCGGCGGATGACGATGAACTGACCCAGCAGATCGACATCAAGCGTGCGGCGGATATCATCGAGCGCTATTTCATCGACGTTACCGGTCGGCCCGGGAATGCCGGCATTGTTGACCAGCACATCGAGACCGTCGAATTCCTGTTCGAGCGTTTCAAACATATTGTCGACCGCCGCAGCGTCGGAAACATCTGTCACAAACCGCAAGGCGCGCGGATTTTCGCGACAGAACCGGTCGAGAGCTGCTTCGTCAACATCACAAACAGCAACCCTTGCGCCAACCTCCAGAAACGCCGACGCAACAGCTGCACCAATCCCTGAGGCTCCGGCAGTAACCAGAACCTTTGCTCCCTCTGTCGGGCGCAGTCTCTCCAAATAAGTCATCGTTTTTCACCCGTTTCTGAAAGGCCCGCAGCCCGTAATGATCTGATATTTCAGGCAACTTCCAGCCAGCGTCGCCGAACATCCGGATTCTCGGCCAAAGCATCCGGCGTACCCTGAAACACCAGTTCCCCATGCCCCATAACCATCACGTCAGCCGCCACCTTGAGCGCAATCGTGAGCTTTTGTTCAACCAACACAACAGCAACACCACGCCGGGCGATATCGAGAATGACCTCCATCACCACTTCGACAATTTTGGGCGCAAGGCCTTCGGTAGGCTCGTCAATCAACAAAAGGCGAGGATTCCCCAGAAGGGATCTGCACATGGTCAGCATTTGCTGCTCACCACCGGAAAGATACCCGGCATTGATGTCGCGACGTTCCTTTAAGCGCGGGAAATAGTCGTACATTTCGTCAACGGTCCATGAATGAACATCGGCGTGCGCTTTCTGAACCCCCATGGCGAGGTTTTCGCCAACGGTCAGGTTTGGAAATACCAGACGTTCCTCGGGCACATATCCAACACCCTGACGGCAAATGGCGTGCGGACGTTGGCCCGTCAGCTCGCGGCCTTGCAAAGCAATGGAACCTGCAGTCGGTGGCACCAGCCCCATGATGGTTTTCATTAAAGTTGAACGGCCCGATCCATTGCGGCCGAGAAGTGAGACAATCGATGCCCGGGGAATGACCAGATCGACGCCGTGCAGAATGTGGCTTTTGCCATAATGGGCATGCAGCCCTTTGACCTCGAACAGGTTCACGCGGCTTCCTCCCCCAGATATGCTTTTTGAACCGCCTCGTTTTCGCTGATAGCTTTGGGCGTATCCGTTGCCAGGATGTCGCCATAGACCAACACCGAAACCCTGTCGCACAAGCTGAACACAACACTCATGTCGTGCTCGACCATCACGAGCGTTTTGTCTTCCGTCACCTTACGGATCAGTTCCACGGCTTGTGCGGTCTCTTCGCGCGACATACCTGCCGTCGGCTCGTCTAACAGGATCACATCGGCGCCGGTGGACAGCGTCATGCCGATCTCCAGCGCACGTTGCTCGGAATAAGACAAGTCACCCCCCAGATCGTTGGCACGCACACTCAACCCGACAAGATCCAGAATCCGGCCGGTTTCCTCGTTGATTTCACGCATACGAGCGATTGCATTGAATAAATTGAAGCGCTGGTTATGGCGGGCAAGCACGCCGATGCGCAGATTTTCAAACACGCTCATGCGATGGAATATATTGGTGATCTGGAACGATCGGGACAAACCGGCCCGGTTGATCTCATGCGGCGAGAGCCCGCCAATGCTCTGACCATTAAGGCTGATTTTGCCAGCGGATGGCAGAAACATCCCTGAAATCATGTTGAACAGGGTGGATTTTCCCGCCCCATTGGGTCCGATAACAGCATGGCGTTCACCCCGGGCAACATCAAGATTCAGATCCTGAATAACCTTGATCGGCCCAAAGGTCTTCGAAACGCTCGTAAGCTGCAATGCTGAAGGGATTGTCGTGTTCATATTCATTGCGCCGCTCCTGACGAATTAGTCTCCGCATCACCTTTTCGGCCCATGCTTTCCCAGAAAATGGTGATCCGCTGGCGGGCGCGGTAAAGGGTCACCCCGCCGCCGCCCAGCAGCACGACAGGCACGATCCAGGTAAAAATGCCGGCAGGGTCCCAGATGAAGCCAAACAGCTCATAGCTTGGCAGAGCGCCCTCGTCCGCCCGCATGCGCATGGCATACTCCTCACCAAAGAGGACAGCCACCGTCTCGGTCAGGTAGACAATCCCCGCAGCAACAAGCAGCCCACCAAGCACAGCAATCGCGTATGGCCCCGCAAGCCGCGCCCAATTGAGCTGCCCCCAGTGACGAATGTGGTACTGGATGACACCACCAATGCCGGTTGGCGCATAGAGCATCACCAGCACGAAGATCAAACCCTGATAGAACACCCATGAGCGGGTAAGATCAGAGATAAGAAACGAGAAGAGCGTAAAGAGCGTTGCGCCAATAATGGGACCAAAGAAGATCGTTGATCCGCCCACAAAGGTCTGAAGAACCACCTGCGCTGAGACGTCCGTCGCAAACAGCGAATAGTTCGCTGTCTCATTCGAAATCGCCTGCAATGCCCCCGCCACGCCCGAAACCATTGCCGATATGGCGAAAATGATGACCTTGGAAGCATGCGCGTTGTACCCGAGGAACCGCACGCGCTGCTCATTGTCACGCAATGCCAATGTCAGGCGTCCGAAAGGGGTCCGCGTGTAGGCCCACAGTCCCAGGCCACAAATCAAAGCCCAGCCGAGCGTCAGATAATAGACCTCAAGTATCGAACCAAAGGTCATCCCTTGCCAGGGCATCCGCATTGAGGAGACACCGGCCTCCCCGCCAAAGAGCCCCTGCAAGTGTGGCGCAAGTGAATGGAAGAGCTCGGCAATTGCCAGCGTGACCAGCGCGAAATACACACCCGAGCGCATGGTGGCGAAATAGCCTGCGATGATCCCGATCAAAAGCCCGGCCAACGCACCGGCAAGCGGCAGGAGCGGTGTTGGAAGTGGCAATCCGTCCTCCACCGCAATCATCAAGTGAAGCGTTGCGAAGGCACCAATACCGAAATAGGCGGCATGTCCGAAAGAGAGCAGCCCGGCCTGCCCGATAAGCAGATTGAAGGCCAACGCGAAAAGGCTCGCGATGAGCACGTTCACCATCGCATTCTGCCAGCCAAGGCCAAGGAAAGGCGGCACGGCAACCAGCAGAACCAGTGCGAGGACGAGAAGGCAAGTTTTATACATAAAAGCCATATCAGTTACGCTCTCCCATCAGGCCTGCGGGCCGAACCAGCAGGACAATCAGCATAAGAGCAAAGGGAATTGTCGCACTGACCGAGGAAAGCTCGAGCGTCATCAACCCGCCAACTGAACGCGCCCAGTCGCCGAGCCCCACAAGGCCGAAAAGGTTTGCGATTGACCAGTCGAGCCCCACTGCGAACGACGAGAACAGGCCGATCAAAAGCGATGCAACGAGTGAGCCTTTAAGAGAGCCAAGCCCGCCAACGACGACGACCACGAAAACGATCACCCCCAGCTCAATCCCCATATTCGGATTGGTCGGGTAAAAGGCCCCCGCGACCGCCCCCGCAAGGCCAGCGAGCGCTGCGCCTGTACCGAAGACGAACATAAAGACAATTGGAATGTTATGGCCGAGAGCCTCCGCCATGCTGGGCAAGCGCTCTGCGGCGCGAACCACGATCCCGGTGCGCGTGCGCGTCAGCAGCAACCAGAGCGCGGTAAACATCACAACCGCCACACCGCCGATAAACAAGCGGTAGAAGGGATAATTGGTGCCGAAAATATCGAACGCGGAGAAGCGAAGCGCGCTGGGCATTTGGTAATTGACTGGAAAATCACCGAAAAACAGCTTGATCAGTTCCTCAATGATCAGCGCGATGCCGAAAGTCAGCAATAGTTCATGGGCATGGCCATGCGCATGAACCCGTGGAAGCAGGAAGCGCTCGATTGCCATGCCGACGAGACCCACGATGATGGGTGCCACCAAAAGGCCAACCCAGAAGCCGAATACCGAGGATATCGCATAGGCGACATAGGCGCCCAGCATATAGAAAGATGCATGGGCGAAGTTGAGCACGCCCATCATGCCAAATATAAGCGTCAGGCCGGCCGAAACCATGAACAGCAGCAATCCATAGGTTGCGCCGTTTAAAGCTGAGATGATCACAAATTCCATCAGGGTTCCCGAAGTAAGCAGGTCAGGTCAACTGGCCGGCATCAGCTGCCGGCCAGATCGCGATAGTTCGGTAATCAGGCGTCAGGACGCTGCATTTTGCAGCTGTCTTGCACGGGATACACCGCCAGCTCTCCGGGAACGATTTTCACCGTCTCAAAGCCCATATCAGTGTCGTCTGTTGGATATTTCGGGTTTTTGACCACCTTGGATACCACCACAGGACGGATCGTCTGATGGTCCTCTTTGCGGACCGAAATCGGCCCCACGGGCGTGTCATAAACTGTGTCTTCCAAAGCGAGCGCAATTTCGGTCACATTGATCTCGCCACCGTCGAAATCGAGATTACCCAATGCGCTCTGAAGCGTCCCGACCGCGAAGGCGGTATGCCCCTCGACAAAGATCGGATAGTGCCCTGTCGCTGCCTTGTAGGTTTCGGCGAAGGCATCAGCACCTGCGGCATTGTCATAGTTGTTCGCAATATAGTGACCGACCGCCGTATCGCCGGCATTCGCTATATTACCCGGCTGATCAAGGAAGGCCGTGGCAAAAGTCACGTCGAGCCCGGAATCGCCTGCAGCTTTCATCAAAAGCAGCAGATCGTTTGACCAGTTCCCGGTGAAAACTGTGTCCGGGCTGGCGGCCTTGATACGCGCAACAAAGGGTGCGAAATCCTGAATCTTGTTCACATCATGCAGAACTTCGTCGACGACTTCATAACCGCCGACATCGGCTACCGCATCAACTGCCGCCTGCATGTCCTGACCCCAGGAATAGTTCTGGTTGATCGAGTAAACTTTGTCGCCAAGGTCACCCGCTTCTTTCATCGCATTCACAAGCGCGTTGACCCGCATTGGTGCGGTTGTCGTGAAGCGGAAGTGATAAAACTGGCATTTGTCGCCCGTTAGCTCCATGGCCTCGCCACCGAGATTGATGAACATGACTTCCTTGCCGGGATTGCGCAGATTATACTTGCGCACGTCTTCAGTGAGCTGGCCGGCAATAGCCGATGAAGCGCCCTGGAAAATGATGTCCACGCCGTCAGCCGCCGCCTGCCGGAACTTGTCCGCCGCCTCAGGCGCACCACCGGCATTGTCATATTCAGTCACTTCCACCGGCTCGCCGTTAAAGCCGCCCGCTTCGTTAATCCTGTCAACGCCGTATTTGACGGCTGTCGCGTAAAGGCGGCCAGTCGACGTCTGCGAGCCCGAAAGGCTTTCGATAATGCCGATCTTGAGCGGCTCGGCATGCAACGCCACCGCGCTCGCGCAAAGCGCTCCCACAGCTGTCAGGGCTGCTAGTGTAAAATGTTTCATCACTTCCTCCTTTTGTGAATTACCTGGCCATCGCCTGCCATGCCGACGCAATCACCCGTCACGATGAACTGAGGGGAACAATTACCCCCTCGCCCGTCTGTGTTCGGGGTGAGATATCTCCAGCGCTTTCTCCGCGCAGAGCTGATCATCGGCATAACTCCTCCCAACGCCGCCTTCGTTTGTGCGGTCTTCAATTGGATGATTTGCTGATGCCATGTCAGAGCCCCTGGCGAGAAGGTTTTCGCCGGACAAAATGGGGGTGATAACAGGACATTCATAACCGCGCTCGAACAAACCCGTTCGCGGAAAGCGCACGGTCAGCGCACTGGCAGCTTCTCAGATTCTACAGCGGCACAAACCAACGAGGGCAAGACGTGCCGCAATGCGAGGCAAAGGCTTTGCGCCATCCTCATCGGGCACGGCGGAGGCAAAGCAAGGCAATTGCTACCTTTTGCAAATGGCCGATGGAGGGATCAAAAAACAGCCTTCCATAGGGCCCCGCCCTAGCGCAAGGCTTTCCCGAGTAATCCGGAATGTCCCGGAATGACCCCTCTTTTGTCCGCTGAAGGCCTTCTTGTTGCGGGCTCTGACATGGCATCAGCAAATCGCCCAATTCAAGACCACGCAAAGTTCAAGTGGCATAGGGAGGAACCATGTCGATGACTTGCCCGGCGCTGCAAAGCACCGGCAGCGCATGATCACCTGATGAGAGCAATCAGCATCAGGAGCAGTTTGCACGCACGGTAGTTCAAAATCTTCGGAGGTGCCGGTGATCCATTGATTGGGCGGATTGCCCAACAGGCAATTCACAATACATCAAAAGGAGGAAACTTATGAAAATTCAAGGGATACTGGTCCCGGTGTTAATGACCATTGGATGGACCATTGCGTCAGCGACGCCCACAATGGCAATGACGCAAAGCGACCCAACACAGCGCTGCGAAGCACTGAATAATTACGGAATGGATGCAGCCTTTGTCACCTCAACAAGGGTCGTCGAGGCCACGGACAAGCTGCCTGCCTATTGCGAGGTGCGCGCAACCGCGTTGCCCTCAATATCGATAGAAACCCGTTTGCCGCTCGAAAACTGGAACGGCAAATTCTATCAAGCCGGGTGCGGCGGTTGGTGCGGCATGCTGGTCAGAGGCGACGAGGGAGGCCGCTGGGTAAACGCCATGTCGTCAGGGCTTGCCCGGGGATACGCCACCGCGACCTCGGACAGCGGTCACCACGGTCTGTCGGTGGTCGATGCGGACTGGGCCGATGCAAACCCGAATGGGGAACGTGACTGGGGATGGCGTGCCATCGGTGAGACTTACCGCGTTGCCAATACGTTGATCGAGGCATTTTACGGGTCTGAAAACGGCGACTCCATTTTTCAGGGCTGTTCGACCGGCGGGCGCCTCGCCCACATGGCTTCCCTGCGTTATCCCGAGAATTATCAGGGTATAATTTCGGGAGCCCCGGCAATGAACGAGACCGGCCTCGCGGGTGCCGCACTCGCCTGGGTCGTCAAGGCAAACACCGGCCCGGATGGCGAACCGATCCTGAAACCGGGAAAGGACGGACTGATCGGCGACGAAGTGATGAAGCAGTGCGACGGCCTTGACGGGAACAAAGATGGGCTGATTTCCGATCCGCGCAGCTGCACGCCTGACCTGTCAGTCCTTTTGTGCGAGGACGGTGCCGACACGAAACAGTGCCTGAGCCAGGCCGAGATCGGTGTAGTGAACAAATGGTACCAGCCGGCCGTCAATGAAGCCGGAGAGAAACTGTTCCCAGGTGGCATTCCAGCAGGTTCCGAACCGTTCTGGTGGCTCTGGCTGACAGGGAATGAAGAAGGCGCTGTGCCGCTCAATCCATTATTCGCCCAGTCATTTGGTGCCTACCTCGCCTTCGAACCTGATCGCGGTCCGGGATGGAAAACGGTCGATTTCGATTTCGAAAACGATCCGGCGCGCATGTCCAAAGCCGCAGAAATGTTTAATTCCGACTCTCCGGACATTTCCAAATTCAGGGCCGCCGGCGGTAAAATGATCGTCTGGCACGGCTGGGCTGATGCGATCGTGCTGCCTGAACAAACCGTAAAATGGTACGATGAAGCCGCTGCGGCTGCAGGCGGCGAGGAAGCCCTGAACGAGAATGTGAAGCTCTTCATGATCCCCGGCATGGACCATTGCGGTCTTCTGCCTGGCCCCGGTGGCATTGCCATGGAAAGCATCGACCCGCTGACCGCTCTGGAGCATTGGATGGAAACGGGTGAAGCCCCCTCCACCATCATGGCAAACAATTAATCGCACATTGAGTGAAAGCTAAAACGCTGGGAAAAGTGGCGGCTCTTGTCGCCACTTTTTTGTTTCCAGAAATCAGATGGCATGGGGAACAGTCCCTCTGCCTAAAGGTCAATAAGGTCGGCGCCCTTCAACCCAAGCATCTGACGCACCTCATTCGGCTTTGCTATCTCCAATCCCAGTTCCTCAATGATCTTGCGAACCTTGCGTACCTGCTGGGCATTGGACTGGGCGAGAACGCCCCGGGAAATATAAAGACTGTCTTCCAGGCCAACGCGCACATGGCCACCGCGCGAGGCAGCGTTCGTGACGAAGGGCATCTGGTTCCGGCCGGCCGCCAGCACAGACCACTCAAAGGCGTCGCCGAACAAACGGTCTGCCGTCTCTTTCATGAAGTTGAGGTTCTCCCACTCCGCCGTCATCCCGCCCAGAACGCCAAAAATTGTCTGAATCAGAAACGGCGGTTCGATGATCTTGCGATCCAGAAAATAGGCAAGATTGTAGAGGTGGCCGACGTCATAACATTCATGTTCGAAACGCGTGCCATGGTCTTTGCCCAGTCTCTCGATGATCTTTTCGATATCCTCAAACGTATTGCGGAAAATCCCGTTCTTGGTGCCCAGCAGATAGGCCGGTTCCCAGTCATATTTCCAGTCAGTCTTCTTTTCTGCCAGCGGATGCAGTGCGAAGTTCATGGAGCCCATATTTAGCGAGCACATTTCAGGCTTGAACCGCAAAGGTCCCGCAAGGCGCTCCTCGACCGTCATGGTCAAGCCCCCGCCGGTGGTCAAATTAATAACCGCGTCTGTCGCATCGTTAATTTTCGGCAGGAACTGTGCAAACAGATCGGGATCGGAGGCAGGCGCGCCATTCTCAGGGTCCCGCGCATGCAAATGGAGAATAGCCGCTCCAGCGTCCGCAGCCTCGATAGCAGACGCCGCAATCTCGTCAGGGGTAATTGGTAAATACGGTGACATGGATGGGGTATGGATACCCCCGGTAATGGCACATGTGATAATAACTTTCTTGTCTGCCATCCTGGCTAACCTTTCATATTTGTTTCTTTGGCAGCCAGCACCGCCTGCAGCAAAACATCTCTTTGTTTGGCCAGGCCGCGTACACCGCGGTCGCCATAGGCGCGTTCAACAGCATCGGTAACCCGGTCTTGCAGAGCCTTATCAAGATGCGGCGCGCCCAGATCGTCCCAAAGCCTCTCCTGCATCGGTTCGAACATGTCCCAAAAGCCCTGCATGCCTTTGTCGCCCCCGGCAAGACGATAGGTCAGCAATGGCCCCATCAGCGCCCAGCGCGGCCCCGGCCCTTCGCTCACGGCTCGGTCGATATCTTCCACTGAAGCCACATCGCTTTCGAGCAGGTGGATGGCTTCGCGAAAAATTGCCGCCTGCATCCGGTTGGCGATGTGGCCATAAATTTCCTTTTTCAACCGAACCGGCACCTTCCCCATTTTTTGATAAAAGCGCTCTGCCTTGATCAAAAACGTCTCGCCGGTTTTCGCGCCACCAACCAGTTCAACCAGCGGCACCAGATGAGGCGGATTGAACGGATGACCGAGCACCACTCGTTCAGGGTGCGCACATGCACTTTGCATGTCGGTAACGGAGATTGCAGATGAGCTCGACGCGATAACAACCTCAGGGCGCGTCAGCGCATCAATACGCCGGAACAGGTCAATTTTGGCATCTATCCGTTCAACCGCGTTCTCCTGAACGAAGTCAGCTGTCTCGCATGCTTCCGCAAGATCATGGGTGAAGCTGAGCGTGCCCCAGCTTCCCTGCTGCAATACATCGTCCGGCAGAGAATGGCGAAACCGGGCAACGGCCTCGCGAAACTCAGACCCTGCATCCGCGCGAATGTCGGTAGCCACGACATTCAAACCGTGCCCCAAAAACAGACAGGCCCAACTCGCGCCTATCATGCCGGCACCGACAATCGCTACCGTTCCGATATGTTCTTCGGCCTGCCGCGATACATTTTTCATGCGCTGTTGGCGTCCACCAAAACGGCCATCAAAAGCGCGTCTTCAGACCCGCGATTGACCCATGCATGGTTGGTGCCGCGCTGAACGACGACATCAAATGGCTTGAGGTCGCGCTCTTCCTTGTCGAGCACCAGTGTGATCTCGCCCGAAAGCAACATAATGTAATCGGTTGTATCGGTAGTATGCATCGACTCGTGACGTGAAGTGTCAGGCTGAATATCGACACCCTTCATTTCCTTGAACCATTCACGGGCGGTCTGCTGGCGCTCTTCGGCGCTCAAATGATCATTCTCGCTGTCTGGCGCAATCTGAAAGATGCGAAATACCGTGCCGCCTTTGGGTGGCAGAACGCCAACGGTTTTCTTTGCCATATCGGTTGGAGATTTGTGATCGTGGCGCCCCGGACCGGTGACCCACAACTCGGTCAGGACGGTCATGACCTCATCGGCGATGCCGTCGAACAACACCTCGGATTTGCCGCTTTCATCGTTTTGAGTGACAATCCTGCGAACTTGCTTAAGCATGAATTCCTCCTTCGCTCATGTGGATTTTTTTTCGCGCAGTCCGATAACTGCCCCAAGTATCACGACACCAAACACGACATTGCGCACCGCGATCGGTATCAGCATGCCCTGGAGGGCCGTCGACAGCGCTGTCATAAGCAGCGCGCCTCCCAGCATCCCCAGATAGGTGCCACGGCCACCCGTCATCGCCGTTCCGCCAATCACAACGACGGCGATGGAAGGCAACAGGTATGGTGTGCCCATGTCGATGAAAGCCTGGCCACTGAAGCCCGAAAGCATAATGCCAACAACTGCAGCGCATGCGGCACTGAGGGCGTACGCCGTTATCTGCGTACGGGCGACAGAAACGCCGGAGAAATAGGCCATCGTCTGATTACTGCCAACAGCGTAGAGGCGCCGTCCAAATGGCGTGTTACCCAGCAACACGCTCGCAGCCACAACAAATACGAAAAGCGCTGGCACGATAGGCGTAAAGCCACCTATTTTCCCCGTCATGAACCAGGTCACCCATTCAGGCGCAACCCCGTGCGGTGTCCCGCCGGTAGCGACGAGGACGACACCGCCTAGAATGCCGTTCACAGCCAGCGTCACAATGAGTGGATGCATCCCGATAATGCCGATGCCTACCCCGCTCAACGCGCCAATGAGCGTTGCCAGGCCGACAACCACGACCGGCGTAAATTCCCCCATGCCCGCCAGCGACCACTCGCCGAGCATGACACCAGAAAAGGTAATCATCGCCGGCACCGACAGATCAAGCCCGCCGCTGATCACAACACTACCCTGCCCCAATGCCAGAACGGCAAGGAATGCCGTCAGGACCAGCAATGAATTGGCGTAGCTAAGACCGGAAAGGCGCCCCTCAAAAATCACAGCGGTCGCAATGAGAACCACAAACAGGCTGAAATAGGCAGGCATGCTGGTCCCCAGCGCAACCCGGTTCAATTTAAGCCAGCGCGTGACAGGGCCAGACGGCAATGTATCGTCGGCCCGTTTTGTGGGCGCTGCAGTATATCGTCGACGGATATGAGGTTTTACAGGGCTGGCGCGGCGTTTGGCCCAGAGGCGGAGGCGCGCTAGAGACTTGGCGATCTGCTCGCGGGATCCCGCGAGAACGGCAAGGATCAAAAGGCAGCCCTCAACCACGCTCGAATAGAAGGTCGGGACATTGAACACCAGTAGCAGGTTGACGATCAGCATGAGCGTCAGGGCACCAAAGACCGTGCCAAGACACCCGCCCCTGCCGCCTGTAAAGACCGTACCGCCCAGGACGACAGCAACAAAAACCGGCAGCAGCATCGGTGGGCCCACCGTAGGGTCGCCCGACCCCGTCTGCGCTGCCAAAAACATCCCGGCCAGACCATAAAGTGCACCGGCAATCATATAGGTGATCATCCGGGTCAGATCGACGGAAACCCCTTTGGCGAGTGCCGCCTCATCACTACTGCCAATGGCATACAAACTGATGCCAAACGGACTTGCCTTCAGCATGAACCAGCCAATAAGCACCAGCCCGATCAAGGCCGCGGACATAGGCAAAAGGTTCGGGATCGCATCGGATAGAAAAAATGCGGAGAAACCACCCGGAATCGTGCCACCGGGCTGGCTCATGATCATAAGCGTCAGCCCCTCGACAATGAACATGCTCGCCAAAGTGACAATGATCGAGGGCAAGCGAAACAGAACAACGAAAATGCCGTTGAACAACCCAACCAGGGCCCCTGCACCAACCCCAAGAAACGCCCACAAGATCATCGACGTGGTGCTGTCGCCCATATGGGCAGCAATCAAACAATTGGAGAGGGAAATGACCGCGCCCACCGAAAGGTCGAGCCCGCGCGAAATCACAACGAGGGTCGCCCCTATAGCGGCAATCGCAAGCGTTGTACTGCTGGCGAATGTGGTGCTGATATCGTAATAGCTGAAGCCATGGGCGAGGTTGTTCTGCAAAAGAACGAAAGCAACGATCAGCGTGCCGAAGGCAACTAGCGCACCCTGATTTCGCGTCATAACCCGTGAGAGATTCGAGCCTTCAAAAAAGCTGGTGGTCATGCCGCGCATCCCTTCAAACTCTGCGGAAATGCGCCCATCATCAGCGCGCCGATACCTTCCTCCGTGGCTTCGGAATGCGGCACATCAGCAACAACGCGTCCGTCGTAGATGACAAGGATGCGGTCACACAGTCCAATCAGCTCAGGCACTTCGGTAGAATGGAACAGAACCCCGCCACCGGTTTCAGCAAACCCACGCAACAGCGCATAAATTTCATGCTTCGTGCCGATATCGACGCCGCGTGTCGGGTCGAACACCAGCAGCGATCTGCACTGGGTCATCAGCCATTTGGCGAGGACGATCTTTTGCTGATTGCCACCGCTAAACTCAGAAGGTGTCTGATATAATGCACGAGGGTGCAGATTGACTGACGCGAAGACTTGATCGGCCGCATTCTGCTCCTGCTTTGCCTGCAGAATTCCAAAAGACGAGAAGTCCTCGACAATTGGAAGCGTCGCATTTTCGACGCCGGAGCGATTAAGCGCCAGACCCTGAATTTTACGGTCTTCCGGCACAAGCGCCAGGCCCGCCTCTATGGCATTAGCGGGAGAGCCAAAATGCGCTTGCTCCCCGTTGATCAACAAGCGGCCGGCACTGAGTTGCTCGACCCCAAACAGCGCGTTGAAAAAATCGACCTGCCCCATACCCTGCAAACACGCGACACCCACAATTTCGCCTGGGTTTAGCGACATCGAAATGTCCCGCACTTTACGACCGGCGGTTATCCCTTCCGCTTGTATAAGCGGGGGGTGATCCGTTTTAGCTTTGGGAACTGACCGCGACGGAAAGCTGACTTCAACAGAGCGCCCCATAATATGACGGAACACCTGCTCGTCAGATATCTCGCCCACTGAAAAGCTGCCCACATGCGTCCCATTTCGCAGAATGGACATGTCCGAACACAGATCACGGACTTCAGGCATGCGATGCGTAACGAGGACAATCGTGGTGTGTTTAACCTTCAGCTCGGCAATTCGGCGCCCGAGCCATTCAACATCGGCACGCGAAAGAGCCGCGGTAGGCTCGTCCAGAATAAGCAATCGCGGATTACGCGAAATAGCGCGCGCAATCTCAACCTTTTGACGTTGTGAAAGATCCAGTTCGCTAACAAGTGCGCGCGGATCAATATCCGCAATTTCCAGTTCCGACTGCAACGCCCTGACCCGCTCCATCATGGCGCGGCGTTTCACCAAAAATCCAAATCTTAGCGGGAGATCCGGCAAGAGCAGATTTTCAGCGACAGTCAGATCATTGATCAGCGGGATTTCCTGAAATGCGGTCTCGATGCCCAGTTCACTGGAGCCACCCCGGTGAGCGATCTGCACGTCTTCACCAAAAAGGGATATCGAGCCGCCGTCGGGCCTCACCAATCCACTTAAAATTTTCACGACAGTAGACTTGCCCGCGCCATTTTCGCCCAAAAGCGCATGGACGGTGCCGGCTTTCACACTGAAGGATGCATCCGACAGCGCGACAGTCGGCCCATAAGATTTTGTTACACCCTGAAGGTGGAGCGCATCAGACATATTTGCCTCATCAGACCTGATCTATGCGTCAGGCAGGCGGCACCAGGCGCCGCCTGCCTGACATGGTCATCACCTATTCAGGCTGCCCAACGAGCGCCGCGTTGAATCCAACTTCAGGCGTATCCGGGTTCGCAATATTGGCGAACCAGCCAGCCGGCACCAGCGCAGGGTTGAATGTGTTGCAGCCGGAAACCAACTCCTCAAATGAACCGTCTTCGCAAAGCCGGACGGTGTCGGACGTAACCGCGTCCAATGGCATATAGGTCAACTTCTGGACCTCCTTGCCCGCGAGAACATCGAGCGCCAGCTTCAGCGCCACCGCACCCGCACCGGGATGACTTTCGAGGGAAATACCAGGGGCACCCATTGGCGCATATGTGCCTGTTGCCCCCTCAATCGCCCCCTCAGGCAACATCATGACCCGCATGCCATTCGTGCCCTCTGCGCCACAGGGCACCAGATCGGTCTCCCCAGCTTCAACCTGAAGTGACCAGGACTGCACGCATGCAGTCGCCCCCCAGACGCCATCGACAGCGTCCCAGCTGCTGGTCGCAAGAACTTCGGTGAGCGCCTTGCGCGCAACCGCCTGCGACCACATCCCGTTCGGTTCGGCAATGATCTTGATGTCCGGGTATTTGGCGAACACTTCGCGCGCCGCCGTATTGCGATCAGTGTCGACAGATGTGCCGGGCACACCCGTCATGAAGATCAGATTACCCTTGTGGTCCATCTTCTCGGCGACCCATTCTGCACTTTCAGTGGCCAAAGCAACTTGGTCAGTAACCACGTTATAGGCGCATGGCTCAGTGACTGAACTATCATAGGCGAAGACGACAACCCCTTTCGCGCAGGCATTCTGAATGGCAGGGTTCAATGCGGTCGGCGAAATCGGATAAACGATAATCGCATCCGCACCAGCCTGCACCATGGCGTTGATCTGCTGAATTTGCTTTTGCGCGACCGGTCCGGCCACCTGGATTTGCAAATCCACCTGATCGGCATGCGCGACCGCCATAGCCGAGACCATGTTCTGCGCCTCAGCCTGCCAGTCATTGCCGACATAGCTCATGCTTAAAAACACTTTGTAGGGCTCGGCAGTCGCGGCACTCGCCGCACCCATTGCAACCGGAAGCGCGAGCGCGGAACCAAGCAGGAATCTGCGGAATGTTTTGTTACTCATTTGTTTCTCCTCCCAGAAAATCCAGCATAATGTGGCGAAAATCGCCGCGCACGATAAGGTTGTTAGGGGACAACTAGGGGGTTATGGTGGGACATTCAGGTTTGCCTACCTGACCGTTGATTGCCGGAGCGAGAAATGTACGCGCCCTACAAACTTTACACTCTGCTGGAATGCGCCAAGCGCTACAACCTGACCCCGGCGCAGGTTCTGCATCGCCTGCCCTTCACTGAAAGCGATCTTGAGGAGAAAAGCCCCAACACATCGATCGAACACTATGTGACCGCGTGCGAGAATGTGGTTCGTTTATGTGGTGATCTGCGGCTACCGCTTGAGGTCGGTCAAAACCTGCACCTGTCCGCTTACGGATTATATGGTTTCGCACTGCTTTGCGGGCCGTCTGTGCGGTCAAGCTTCGAGTTTGCGGTCCGGTATCACCGCTTGGCAACCCCGTTGTTCGAGATTGATTTTGAAACCGTGGACGACAAATTCGTCTGGAAATTTCCTGACGAACACTTTGTGGGTTACCCGCAAAAAGTGCACAGCTTTCTGCTTTTCCAGCAACTTTCTGCGCACGTAACCCATGTGCGCGACATCACCAGGGCAGACCGCAAGCCAATACGCATTGAAATTGCCAACAAGGCGCCCCTTCAATCAGAACTTCTCAGTCAACTTTTTGAATGCCCTGTTCAGTTCGATATGCCGGCTACCAGAATGGTCTATGACACATCGATATTGGATGAGCGCCCCCCCATGGTGAACCCGATCAGCCACGCCACCTTGCGGGAAAGCTGTGAGCGCTTGCTTGATGACCTCCGGTCAATCGAAGGTGTCGCGGGACGGGTTTCACGCATTGTAATGGAGACCCCCGCCCCCTTTCCCTCAATGGATGAGGTTGCAACCAAACTATCCATCACAAGCCGCACCTTGCGTCGCAAACTCAAAGCGGAGCAGCGCACATATTCGGAAATTATGGATGAGGTGCGGAACACGCTGGCCAAAAAATATTTGGACGCGAATAGTTTCACAGTGGAAGACATCGCCAACCTTTTAGGGTTCTCCGACGCCGCAAACTTCAGGACCTCGTTTAGGCGCTGGAATGGCATGAGCCCAAGCGAATTCCGAAAAAGGTAAGATGCAAAGCCGGTGCGACTTGGCCAACCCGTATTGATCTCAACTATTTCGGCTGGCATGCAAGGGCAAGCGACTGTTGGGAACAGCCTCAGCACCCGAGTAGTCATAAAAGCCAATCCCGGCCTTTCTGCCTAACCACCCTGCCTCCACCAGCTTCACCAGCATCGGTGCAGGACGATATTTCGACTCTCCCAGTTGTTGGTGCAGAACCGTCTGTGCCGAAAGCACGGTGTCCAGTCCAACAAAGTCTGCCAAGGTAAGTGGCCCCATGGGATGGTTGGCCCCCAGGCGCATCGCGGTATCAATAGTCACCACATCAGCAACACAGCCGGACAAAGCGAAAATGGCTTCATTGATCATCGGCACAAGGAGACGGTTGACGATAAAACCGGGCGTGTCGGCGGAAATCACGAGTGATTTTTCGATGGAACGGACAAGTGCATAGGCTTTTTCCGAAGTATCATCGCTTGTTTGCAGGCCTCTGATAACCTCCACAAGCCCCATCATCGGCACGGGATGAAAGAAGTGAACCCCAATGAAGCGCTCGGGGCGCGATGTTGCCGCTGCCAGCTTGGTCACCGAGATTGACGAGGTGTTTGTCGCAATGATCGCGTCTTCACGCACCACGCTCTCAATTTCTCTATGGACTTTGGTTTTAAGGTCCAGAATTTCTGGCACCGCTTCAATCACCAGATCAGCCTGATCCAGCGCCTGGAGTGATGTCGACGTGGAGATCTTCAGAAGCCCCTGCTGCTTGGCCGCATCATCAATAGTGCCTTTTTTGATCAGGCGATCCATGCTCTGCTCAATAGCGCCAAGCCCCCGCTTAAGCGCCGCCCCGTCTATCTCGGTCAAAACCACCTGATAACCGGCAAGTGCCATCACTTGCGCTATTCCGGCCCCCATTTGGCCGGCACCTACAACTCCAATTGACTTCATCTGATATCCCTCTCATCCCTTATCGTGCGTCGCACTTTGTCGTCGGAGCTATAAATGTTTTTCGTATCAAACATTTAGCCGAGCGCTTCTTCGGCAAGCATCATCATGCAAGCCTTGTCCTCTTTGGATGGCAGCCCTCATATCCAAGGCATTGGTCCGCCCAAACCGATGTGAAGAAATTGTCCGGCCCAGCCTTCCAGTCAATTTGGTGAGCCGCGCGGGTGTAACCCCCACAGCCTGTGCCACAACCCTGCCAACACCAGCATTGGCGCACCAAATGCCCGCTTGATCCGATGTTTTCGAGTCGTATTTATACTGCAGGTCTATGTTTTGGATGCCTTTGCGCCATCACGGGCGACAGGTGTCAAACGTGACGTCAAAAGCGGGAATCATTATCGCTTCGCGTCTTACGCGAAACGTGTCCAGGCTTCTGAGAATATCATCTAATAAAGCTTCATGCTCAATCTGCGAAGAACTGAGGTAGCCTGGAAAAAGTCTGAAAACTTATTATTTTCAATAAAATAGGGCCGACGCTTGTTTCTTCACGCCAGCCCTTATTGGAAAATCACTATTCCCACTCGATCGTCCCGGGAGGCTTTGAGGTCACGTCATAAACGACGCGATTAATGCCACGGACCTCATTGGTGATCCGCGTCGCGGCGCGGCCAAGGAATTCCATCTGATAGGGGTAGAAGTCGGCCGTCATGCCATCGACCGAGGTCACAGCGCGCAGCGCACAGACGAACTCATATGTGCGCCCGTCGCCCATAACCCCCACGGTCTGCACCGGCAGCAGCACGGCAAAGGCCTGCCAGATTTCATCATAAAGCCCCGCCTTGCGGATCTCGTCGAGATAAATGGCGTCAGCCTGCCGCAGGATATTGAGCTTTTCGCGCGTAATCCCGCCGGGGCATCGAATGGCAAGGCCCGGCCCGGGGAACGGATGCCGGCCGATAAAGCTTTCGGGCAAACCAAGCTCACGGCCGAGTGCCCGCACTTCGTCCTTGAACAATTCGCGCAACGGCTCCACCAGCTGCATGTTCATGCGCTCAGGCAAACCACCAACATTGTGGTGCGATTTGATCGTCACGGAAGGCCCGCCGGTAAACGACACGCTTTCAATCACATCCGGATAAAGCGTGCCCTGCGCCAGAAACGCAGCGCCGCCCATTTTCTTGGCTTCCGCTTCAAATGTCTCAATGAACAGGCGGCCAATCGTCTTGCGCTTGGTCTCGGGGTCGGCTTCGCCTTCCAGCGCATCGATAAACGTATCCGCTGCATCCACATGGATCAGGCGCAAATTGTAGTGCTCGCGGAACATCGAGACGACATCCGCCGCCTCATTCTCGCGCATCAACCCGTGATCGACCAGAATGCAGGTCAACTGGTCGCCAATCGCCTCATGGATCAGCAAGGCAGCAACCGAGGAATCAACGCCGCCCGAAAGCGCGCAAATCACCTTGCCATCGCCAACCTGCGCACGGATTTTATCAATCGCCTGCTCGCGATAGGCCGCCATGGTCCAGTCGCCGGAACAACCACAGATTTTCTTGACGAAATTCTCATAGAGCCGTGCCCCGTCTGGGGTGTGATGCACTTCCGGGTGGAATTGCACCGCCCAGATACGGCGTTTGACGTCGGCGATCATCGCGAACGGCGCACCCGACGACGTGCCGACAACCTCAAATCCCTCAGGGATCTCGGTCACACGGTCACCGTGGCTCATCCACACCTGGTGTTGCGTGCCCAGCGGCCAGACGCCCTCATAAAGCGCACAGGCCTTTGCGGGGGTCACCATGGCCCGGCCGAACTCCCGGTGATGCCCAGCTTCCACTTTGCCGCCCAGCGCCACACACAGCGCTTGCTGGCCGTAGCAAATGCCCAGAACCGGTACATTGGCCGCCAACAAGGCAGGGTCGAGCGTCGGCGCGTTCTCGTCAAGCACACTGGCAGGGCCACCTGACAGAATGATGCCCTTGGGCTGCATTCGGTCAAGCTGCGCTGCAGCTGATGAGAACGGGTGGATTTCGCAATAGACATCCAGCTCCCGCAGGCGTCGCGCAATAAGCTGCGTAACCTGCGATCCGAAGTCTACGATGAGGATGGTTTCATGCACTGGCTGGCTCATGGCGAGCCTTTAGCCGCACTGCGAAGATTCCGCAAGTAGGCTTGAGGCAATTCGCAGCTTTGAGCATCAATTCATCACCACAATCCAGCCGGTAAACCAGAAAACGGAGAACAACCATCCAAGGCAGGGCAACAGCAGTTTCAGCACCAGCCTGTCCCATCGCATGCACAGCGCCAGCAACATCTGGATAAAAGCCACAGAGCAAATAATGAGCAAAGCAAGCTCCGGGGGGCCAAACAGCAAAAAGACTGGCGGCCAAAGCCACACCAGAACCAATTGCACGGCCCACAGCATCAGCAGCAATTCGCGCGGTTCGCCCACTGCCCGCCAGATCCGCCAACCCACAATCGCGAGCGCCACAAGGCTTGCCAGCCAAAGAGGCGCAAAAAACCACTCCGGCGGCGCAAACCACGGCTTATTTAGCAGATCGTACCGGGTGCCTGGTTTCGACAGAATGCCCGCGCTCGCACCGCCCAAAACCGACGCAGACAGAAATACCCCCAACAATGGCGCATCGGCGCGCCGCAAGCGCCCACTCCGCATCCTCGCCCCCCGACAGGATTACCAATAATTAACAGAGCAAATAATAGCACGCGCGGCGATAAATTTAACAAGAAATAAAAGTAATAGAATTCGTATTTACAGCGCTGTAATCGGAAATAATATCTATCGATAAATACAAGTTACGGACAATAAAATATTCATATGAAAAAACAGCATAACGGCATTCGAGAATGGATACATAGCCTTGTGCGCCGCGCTGCCTCGCATACAACGTCGGTTTTCAGTCCAGATTAGTTCAAAATTCCGATACTGAAATTCAGCAAAGCGGCGAAACTCACCCATGCAAAATACGGCACGAACAAGAGCGCAGAAACGGGATCCTGGCGTCGATTAAGCGCGACAAATCCAGCGATCAATACCCATAGAGCGAAAATGACAGCGAACGCAGCCCAGATCATGTGGGCACTGAAAAACACAATCGACCATGCCCAGTTGAGCACCATTTGCGCACCCCACAGCTGCATCGCTCTACCAGTCGGCGCGCGCCTGTAGCTTCGGAAGCCGGCAATGGCAATCATGACGTAAAGGATTGTCCAGACCGGCGCGAACAACCAGCTGGGCGGGTTGAAGGGTGGCTTATCCAGCGCCGCGAACCACGGCCCGGGAGCCGTCGAGACACCAATCAGGAAGCCGGCGCCAACCACCAGCACAATAAAGCCGGTCAGCGTGAGCAGTGATTTCAAATTATTGTTTTGATGTTCCATAAGAGGGAAACGCATCAAAACGCGTTTCGGATCAGTGTCTGTTGTGCTTTTTCTAGGCTTAGGCGACCCGCCGCGCTAATATGGCGACGAAAAAGCCGTCGCTACCCGTCGTTGCAGGTGTCAGCATCACCCCGTCCGGGCCGTCATAAAGCCCTTCCGGCGCCTCCCGCCCGACCCGGTCAAACCAGACCCCGGAAGCAGGCACAGCGGAAAAATCCTGCCGTGCCGCCAGAAACGCGGCAATCTGAGCGCTGTTTTCTTCGGGCAGCACAGAGCACGTAATATAGACAAGTTGCCCACCCGGCTTCACATAGTCCGCCGCCCCGGCAAGAATTTCGGCTTGCTCGGCCTGCCGCGCCGCCAGCTGATCAGCAGTCAAACGCCATTTTGTGTCGGGCCGCCGCCGCCATGTACCGGTCCCTGTGCACGGCGCATCAACCACCACCCGGTCCATTTTGCCAACCAGGTCATCAAGCGCCCCCGGTTCCGGGGCCCGCACCTGCACATTGCGCGCACCATTGCGTTTCAACCGGTCATAGATCGGTGCCAACCGGCTGCGGTCGGTATCATAGGCAAAAATCTGCCCTTTATTCTGCATCGCTGCCGCCAGCGCCAGGGTTTTGCCGCCGGCCCCCGCGCAAAGATCCAGCACCTGTTGACCCGGCACAGCGCCGGCCAGGGCGGCAACCAACTGGCTGCCCTGGTCCTGTATCTCAAACCAGCCCTTCAGATAGCCTTCGTCCGATTGCACATTCGGTGTGCGGGCATTGCCGCTACCAGCAGCCATGCGCAGTGCCATCGGCGCAATCGCACTGGCCTGTGGTTCAAACCGCTTCAGGGCCTTTGTCACGCGCTCAGGATCAGCCTTGAGCCTGTTGACGCGCAGATCAAGCGGTGGCCGCTCCGTCAGCGCCCGCGCCTCTTCAATCCACCTGTCCCCAAAAGCCGCCTGCAGAGAAGGTGCCAACCATTCGGGCACATCAGCCCGCACATGGTCCGCAGCGCCCTTGAGCGGATCTTCAGCGGTCAGGCGAGCCATTTCCGCGTCACTGATAGCATCCGGACCGAACTTGTCCGCCGCAAACCCGGCATTCAACGTCGCCGGATCAGAGCCCCAGTCGAACACCGCGACGGCCAGCACCAATGCCCGGGGCGTATACGCCCCCATCGCATGGGCGTGTGAGGCCCGCTTGCGCAACGCGTCATAGACAAGATTGCCAATCGCGGCCCGGTCGCCCGAGCCGGCAAAGCGATGGCGGACACCCCAATCCTTGAGCGCGAGCGCTACAGGCCGGTGCCGCGTGGCAACATCGTCCAGCACCTCAATGGCAGCAGCAATCCGGCCCGGTAACTGCATGAGCTTTACCGCCCGCCGCGATAGTTGGGGCTTTCGCGCGTAATCGAAACGTCATGCACATGGCTCTCGCTCAGCGCCGCATTCGAAATCTTCACAAAAGTCGCATTCTCGCGGAAGTCTTGCAGATTATGTGCGCCGGTATAGCCCATGGCTGCACGCAGGCCGCCAGCCAGCTGATGCAGAATATGCGCCGCCGCGCCCTTATAGGGCACCTGTCCCTCGATCCCCTCGGGCACCAGCTTCATCTGGTCATTCACTTCCTGCTGGAAATAACGGTCTGCCGAACCACGTGCCATCGCACCGACCGACCCCATACCCCGATAGGATTTATACGAACGACCCTGATAGAGATAAACCTCACCGGGGCTTTCATCAGTGCCCGCCAGCAACGAGCCGATCATGGCGCAGGATGCACCGCCAGCCAGCGCCTTGGCCAGATCGCCGGAAAACTTGATGCCGCCATCGGCAATAATCGGCACACCTGATTTATCAGCTTCTTCCGCACAGGCCATCACGGCGGCCAGCTGCGGCACGCCCACACCAGCCACAACACGTGTCGTACAGATAGAGCCCGGCCCGATACCCACTTTGATGCTGTCGGCGCCGGCATCAATCAGGGCACGCGTCGCCCCGGCCGTGGCCACATTGCCCGCAACGATACGGGTTGAATTGCTGTATTTCTTGATCGCCTCAACCGCCTCGGCCACTTTGACAGAGTGACCATGCGCCGTATCGATGACCAACAGGTCAACACCCGCATCAATCAGGCGAAGCGAACGCTCGTAACCCGGCTCACCAACCGTGGATGCGGCCGCCACGCGCAAACGCCCGTGCTCATCCTTGATCGCATGCGGATTGAGTTGCGCCTTCTCGATATCCTTGACAGTGATCAGACCGATACAACGGTATGCGTCATCGACAACCAGCAGCTTTTCGATCCTATTGGTATGCAACAGGCGTTTGGCTTCATCCTTGCTGACTTCCTCCCCCACAGTGATGAGGTTCTCATGGGTCATCAGCTCGGAAATTTTCTGATTTGAGTTTGAGGCAAAGCGCACGTCGCGGTTGGTCAGAATGCCCACCAGACGGCCGACATTGCGGCCACCATTGCCGCCATTCTCAACAACCGGAATACCCGAAATCCGGTTGCGCTCCATCAGCGCCAGCGCATCTGCAAGGGTCGCATCAGGGCCAATCGTGATGGGGTTCACCACCATGCCGCTTTCAAAGCTCTTGACCTGCCGCACCTGCTCGGCCTGCTCTTCCGGCGTCAGGTTCCGGTGAATGACGCCAAGACCGCCTGCCTGCGCCATGGCGATCGCCATTGTTCCCTCGGTAACCGTGTCCATCGCTGAGGAGAGAATCGGCAGATTGAGTTCGATGTCTTTGGTCACACGAGAGCGGATATCGACAGATGTCGGCAGAACGTCCGAGCGTGCCGGCTGAAGCAGCACATCATCAAACGTCAACGCGGTATCGCCAGTACTAGAGGTAATAATTTTCGCCAAGGCCAGACCCTCCGTGCCCTTAAATCAGTGCAGAAATGTTGGAATCGAACCGCAGCACACAGCACGCGTGTCGGTTTCGGGTTGGCGAGGGTCAATATCACCTGACTGCGGCTTTGGCTAGGTCTTCAGCGCACTCAACGCGATCACAACCTCCGCCAAATGCACCACGGCGCAGACGCGCGGGTGTTTCGCACAGAGAAATGGCAAATAAATAGGGCTATTTTCAATGTGTTGAACCGTATTTGGCTGCTATTATTCCCGAATAGCCCGCGGCATTGCGATTCCTTTTCCGCTGACCCTTGAGTATGCCTTGAACCGTATTACCCCGCTGATATTGGCAGTGGCCCTGTTCATGGAGATGATGGACTCAACCGTTATCGCCACGTCCCTGCCCGCCATCGCAACAGATATCGGTACCACGCCGATAGCGCTCAAACTCGCCCTCACAGCCTATCTGGTGGCACTCGCGATTTTTATTCCCGTCAGCGGCTGGATGGCCGACCGCTACGGTGCCCGCAATATTTTCCGTTGGGCCATCTTTGTTTTCGTTCTGGGATCGATTGCCTGCGCTTTCTCCGATTCTTTGCTGACATTCGTTCTTTCGCGATTCCTTCAGGGCATGGGCGGCTCGATGATGACCCCGCTCGCCCGCCTGATCCTGGTGCGCACCACACCCCGCAATGAACTGATATCGGCCTGGGCCTGGCTCACCATCCCGGCCCTGATCGGCCCCATGGCCGGTCCACCGGTTGGCGGTTTCCTCACCACCTATTTCAGCTGGCACTGGATCTTTTTTATCAATGTGCCGATCGGGCTCATCGGCATTCTCCTGGCGTCGCGCTTTCTGCCCGGCACCGGCTTTCGCGATCGTCGCCCCCTCGACACGCTCGGCTTTGTATTAAGCGGGCTGTCCTTCGCCTGCGTGATCTTCGGTCTGTCGGTGGTCAGCATGCCGGCCCTGCCGCCGGGCTTCGGCATCATCCTCACCATTGTCGGCCTTGCCCTTGGTGCCGCCTATGTCTTCCATGCCCGCCGCAGCCCCACCCCCCTGCTCGATCTGAAGATATTCAGGGAGCCGGTGTTTCGGCTCACCATTCTCAGCGGCGTCATCTTTCGCATCGGCCTTGGTGCAGTGCCGTTCCTGCTGCCGCTCATGCTGCAACTCGGCTTTGGCTACACACCCTTTGAATCGGGTGCCATCACCTTTATTGGCGCGGCCGGCTCGTTGCTGGTCAAATTCGGTATTGGCCATGTACTTCACCTGGTCGGCTTTCGCCGCATCCTCATCGGCTCATCTGTCGTCGCCGCGCTGTTTATCGCGCTTTTGGGCCTGTTCACGGCGCAGACCTCGGTTCTCGTCATGCTGCTGGTGATTTTCTTCAGCGGCTATTTCCGCTCACTGTTCTTCACCAGCCTCAATTCGCTGACATTCTCGGAAACGCCGACAGACGATATCGGCCCGGCCAATGCCATGCTGGCCGTCTCTCAACAGTTGAGCAGCGCTTTGGGTGTCGCTTTGGCAGCAACCATTCTCGAGCTTAGCGCAGCAGCACGCGGCACCGAAGTCGCCACCGCAGACTTCCGCATAGCCCTGTTTGCCATTGCCGGGATTTGCGCATTCTCAGTGGCGCCGCTCTTTTATCTGCGGGCCAATGCCGGCAGCGAGGTGTCAGGCCACAGGCAGGACAACGCCCCACCCGTTACCTAGCGCATCAGGTCAACCGCTAGGGCCTGAAGCCTTTGGCGATCAGATAGGTCTCGGCGGAATCAGAGCGGCTGGCGGGCGGCTTTGCATGCAGCGTGGTGGCAAAATGCTTCTTCAGGTCCCGCAGCAACTGATGCTCGGTCCCCCCCTGGAACACCTTGGCGACAAACGTGCCTCCCGGCGCCAGAATTTCGATGGCGAACTCTGCGGCCATCTCAACCAGCGCGATGATCCGCAAATGATCCGTGGGCCGATGCCCCGTCGTCGGTGCGGCCATATCGGACAGCACCAGATCCACCTTGCGCCCGCCCAGCGCGTCGATAATCATCTGCGGCGCATCGTCCTCGGTGAAATCCTTTTTCAGCACAATCGCGCCGGGAACCGGATCCATATCCAGATAATCGATACCGACAATCAGCGGGTTTTTCGGCGAGGAACTGACCTCGCGCACCGCAACCTGCAGCCAGCCACCGGGCGCGCACCCCAGATCGACAACCCGCATGCCCGGCTTGAGCAAACGATGTTTGTCATTGAGTTCAATCAGCTTGAACGCGGCGCGGGATTTGTAACCCTCCGCCTGCGCCCGGGCCACATAGGGATCATTCAACTGCCGTTGCAACCAGAGCGTTGAGGAAAGCTTGCGGCCCCGCGCGGTTTTTACCCGCGTTTTCAGCCCCTTGTCAGCCCGTGCATTGGTGCCCGGCTTGCTGCCGCCGGGTGTGCTGCCCTTAGCCATTATTATGTGCCTTTTCCGGACGCCGCCTGCGGCGCGTCCACGCCCTGTCAGCATCCATAAGTGAAATCAATATGCCTTCGCGCAACCCGCGATCTGCCACGCGCACGCGCTCAACCGGCCATTCCCGCCGGATAGCCTCGAATATGGCGCAACCTGCCAGAACCAGATCGGCCCGGTCCCGACCGATACACGGATGCGCCATGCGCCGCTCATAACTCATGTTCAAAAGGACCCGCATCGTGTCGGTGACCTCTTCATTGCGCATCCACAGCCCGTCGACCTTCGAGCGCTCATAACGTTCCAGCCCCAGATGCAGGCCTGCAAGCGTCGTCACAGTACCCGAGGTGCCAATCAGATGCACCGGATGGTCGGCAATCATTTGCCGCAAACGCTCCCGTCCCCTGAACTGGCGCAAATGCCCGCGGACATCCGCCACCATCGCCTCGAAAACCTCTGGCGTCACATCAATGCCGCCAAATTTCTCGGCAATCGACACCACACCGACCGGCAGCGACTGCCAGGAGCGTATCGCCGCCGACATCTTGCCCTGGTTCTTGGGGCGCCCGCCGCGAAAATCCAGCCAGGCCAGTTCAGACGAACCGCCCCCAATATCAAAAATAAGCGCGCCTTCGGTGCCTTTCTCAATCAGGTCGGCACAACCGGTCACAGCCAGCTCCGCTTCCGTGCGGCGATCCACAATCTCCAGATCCAGCCCGATTTCTGTGCGGACACGCTCCAGAAACTCGCCCGAATTCTCCGCCACACGGCAGGCTTCGGTGGCAATCAGGCGCATGCGGCGCGGCTCATGATTGGAAATTTTGGTAAAACACTGTTTCAGCGCATCAAAGGTGCGGGCCATCGCCGCATCGCTTAACCGCCCCGTTTGCGACACACCCTCGCCCAGCCGGACGATACGGGTAAACCCGTCGACCACCCGAAAGCTGCCCTCAACCGGCCGTGCAATCAGCAAACGACAGTTGTTGGTTCCCAGATCTAGCGCCGCATATACCGGACCACGCCAGCGGCGCGGAAACGGATTCTGGGCATGATTTGTCCGCTTGCCAGATTCCCCCTGCGCGGCAATGGCTGCGCCTGAAGAATGCTGCCGGGCGGGATTTTCTCCCTTCCGGCGACGGCGCGGCTGCCGGCCCGAGACCGGCAATGCCGCGGCGGACCGATCTGAATCGGCCACGTATCATTTCTCCGTCCCGCCCGGTCGCTCGTGAACGGCATTGCCGCCTGCGCCCTGAGCGGGCTGTTTCAGTTTCACCTGCAAAGGTAGTGCAAGCGGGCAACAATCGCAATCAACGCTGCGCGCCAAACCCGCATATTTTTGCCATCCGTCACATTCTGGCCCCGTTTTGACGACTTATGCCCGCCAACACACCTCAAAAATGATACAAGTTTTAAAGGTTAACCAACATTAACGCTTCGGGTTTTTTGCTGCGGCAAAACCTGCCAAACACCCCTCATCTCCCTGAACAAATTGAGTAATGGGCAATCCGCTGGGTTGCCTTCTGAAAAACATGATGTCGAAAATCCTCCTGAACCTGATTGCAGCGCTCGGCCTGGCGCTCACCTTCAGTGCTGTCTCCGCCCCCGCGGCACAGGCCAAAGACATAATCAAGATCATGCAAAAGGATCTGGGCGGTCGCCGCCCGAAGGGCTGCCCCTCCAAATGGTGCGCCTGTTATATGGACCTGATCCTGCAAAAAGCCGGCTATACCCCGCGGGGCAGCTATCGCGCCCGCGATTTCGCCACCTATGGCAAAAAGGCAAAACCCATGTCGGTGGGGTCCATCATGGTCATGCGCAATCACGTCGGCATTGTCGCCGGACGCTGTGAAGATGGCCGGATCAAGTTGATCTCGGGCAATTATTCCAAAAAGGTCGCCATTGGCTGCTACAGCCCGAAAAAGGCCATCGCCTGGCGCATACCGGCATAGCCGCATTAAACCGTAACACTTCTTGCGGTTGCGGCTTGCAATCGCAAAATCATGCCGCTATGAAGACCACAACAACGGTGAGCCAACGTGCCCACCGTCTGCATCGGCCACCAAATCCGGCCGGTCCTGCTGGGGAATAGGTTAACGGTAGACCCACGGACTCTGACTCCGTTAGTCCTGGTTCGAATCCAGGTTCCCCAGCCAATCTCTCCGCGTTACTGGCTGCTTCACAAGAATTAAGGCCAACCTTCGTCGGCCAACAGGCTTGTTGGATATCGATTGAGATTCACGAATATCGTTTCCAGCAGTTAACTCGGAAATTTAGCCCGAAGATCAGACACTTGTTGCGGCGTGAGTGGCCGCGTGCGTTGTCCCTGCAGCAGCAAATACAAGCGTGCGGTCTCCTCAAGCTCTTCAATAGCGTACACCGCGTCCTCGAGGCTTTTTCCGACGACAACCGGCCCATGGTTGGCAAGCAGCACAGCATGGGACTCTGACATCAGCCCCTTTACGGCTTCCGCAAGCGCCACATCACCCGGCGCGAAATATGGAACAAGCGGCAGCTTTCCCACTCTCATTACATAATAGGCAGTCAGCGCAGGCAGCACATCCGAGTGGTCAATTTCCTCAAGACAGCTCACAGCAACCGAATGCGTTGAATGCAGATGGACGACTGCACCTGCATTTTCTCGCACATCGTAGCAGCAGCGATGCAGAAAAGCCTCCTTGGTGGGCGCGTCACCTGCAATGTGACGACCCGCCTCATCCAGCTTCGACAGACGTGCCGGATCAAGCCGGTCCATCGACGTGCCGGTCGGCGTCATTAACCAGCCATCGTCTACGCGGATGGATATATTACCACTCGACCCAAAGGTCAGGCCGCGTTCGAACATGGACTTTGCCAGCTCCACGATCAGTTCTCTTTGTGCACTCTCACTCATGAAATTTTGCCCAGGCATCCTGAAAGAAATTGGGACCGCCAAAATTGCCGGATTTCAACGCCAGTGCAAGCTGGCGCCCGCCCTGGGATTCAGTCCAGGGCACGCCCGGCGCAATCTCGGGGCCAATACGAAGCGCTTTGACGCCCAGCGCCGTTGAAACCGCACCCGAGGTTTCACCACCTGCAACGATGAAACGTTTATAACCGCTTTCGCGCAACTGCACCGCAATCTGGCTCAACGCAGCCTCCACGCGCTCGCCAACTTCGGCCCTGCCGTGTTTCTCCTGATATTGCCTGACTTCCTCGGGGTCCGTGGAACTGTAAACCATCGTTGGCACGTCTGCAGACTGCACCATGGCCCAGCGAATGACATTGGAGACTTCATCATCTCCAGCCATCAACGCATCCACATCCAGTTGCCGGGCCGGCCAGACTTTTTGGGCGGACGCAACCTGGGCGCGCGTGGCTGCCGAGCAACTTCCAGCCAAAACCAATGTACGCCCGTCCACCTGCGGCATTCGTGGTTGCGCAGCCCCCTGCAATAATCCAGCGGCGCGGTAATTGTCCGGCAGCGCCATGGCCACCGCCGAGCCGCCTGTAACCAGTTTCATACCGCTCGCCGCCAGGCCAACATTGCGGACGTCGTCATCGTTCATGGCGTCAACTACAGCGTAGCGCTTACCTGCCGCAGACAGCTTTTGAACTTCTGCATTGATACAGCCTGAGCCGCCGCGCACCGTGTTCAGGTCTATCAGCCCCACTTCATGCACGCTTTGGGCAGACATGAGCCGGCAGAGCTGGGAGTCGCGCATCGGCGTAAGCGGGTGATCCTTCATTGGGGATTCTGATAGCAGCGTTCCCTTGACGAACAGATGGCCATGCGCAACCGTTCGGCCATTTTCCGGGAACGCTGGGCAGACAAATGCCATCTCCGATTTCAGCGCCTCCATCAGCGCATCAGCGATCGGCCCGATATTACCTTCGGGCGTAGAATCGAAGGTCGAACAATATTTGAACAGGACCTGCTGAACCCCCTGTTTTTCTAGCCACCGGAGCGCAGCACGTGCCGTTTCTACCGCCTGCCCGACAGGCGCTGTCCGTATTTTAAGAGCTATAATGACGGCTTCTGCGTCTGCAATAGATGCATCCTGATCAGGAACACCAAGCACCTGCACGGTGCGCATACCCTGCCGCACCAGCACATTGGCAAGATCTGTCGCCCCGGTGAAATCGTCTGCAATGGCGCCAAGGATCACAGGCATGTCATTGTTCTCTCTCATAGGTGGGTATCAGCCCGCCAGAGCCCGGTATAAAATGCCCGTATTGACTCGCGGCCTCACCCTTATCCTTAACATCAAGCCCTACACCCGATGGCTTCAGAACAGATTCATTTTCCCACATTCAATCGCTCCGAAATCATTGACTCACCTACGTATAATGGTAACCTGTAATTACTAATAATGAAAGGGAGCTATCTGATGCCTGTCGTTTTTACGACCTCTGACACACCGGAAGTCCGGATGTGGCAACCGTTTGAAATCCAGTTCGAGGCGTCAGGAGACTATGAAAACGCCTATGTCGAAGAGGAAATCTGGATTGACCTCAAAGGTCCAGGATTCGACAAGCGCGTATATGGCTTCTGGAATGGTGGTAAGCAGTTTTGCGTGCGCATCGCCGCGACGGCCGCAGGTAACTGGTCATGGAGCAGCGGTGCCAAGACCGGAGATTCTGGCCTCAGCGGTAAGAGCGGAAATTTCACGGCTACGCAATGGAGCGCCGACGAACTGAAAGCCAACCCAAACCGTCGGGGCATGGTCGGTGTCGGCAAGAATGGCCATGGCCTGCAATATGCAGACGGCACCTCGTTTTTCCTGGTGGGCGACACCTGGTGGTCCGTTCCCACATTCCGTTTCCCCCTGCCCGATGGCAGCGCAAACACCGATCTGGGACCGGATTCATCACTCGCCGATTATTTGCAGTTCCGCAAGGAGCAGGGTTTCAATTCCGTTGCAATGATCACAGCACAGCCTTGCTGGGCGGACGACGGCCATGCCGCCAACCTGTTCGACGAGGACGGTCTTTGCGTCCGCAACGCATGGGCACTCAAGAACGGTTCTGCCATGCCCATGCACAATGAGGGTGGCCGCCCGTTCGAGTTCCCGGGAAAGGTGCCGGGCTTTGAAGATGTGGTTCCCGACTATGACAAGGTAAACCCGGAATATTTCAAGATCCTCGATGAGAAGATGGACCTGATCTTCGACATGGGTTTTGTACCGTTTGTGGAAGTCGCCCGCCGTGATACCGGACCGATGTGGCAAAAGCACTACGACTGGCCGGAAAGCTACGCGCGTTTCGTACAGTTCATTTTCACCCGCTATCAGGCGCACAATGCCATTCTGAGCCCGATCCACTACGATTTCTTCGAAAAGACCATTCCGAGCCGCGACTATAACGAGCCGTGCAATCTTGTGGTGGACCGCTGGGGCAAGCCGCCATTCGGCTCGCTTTTGTCCGCCAACCCTGGACCGTCGACTTTGGTCAACTTTGGGGGGCCGGATGAGTGCCGTTGGCTCGACATGCATCAGATCGGCAACTCGCGCGAGCACTACACCTATTGGTATCTGACCGAGCAATATCATGCCGACCCGGCCCGCCCTGCCCTCAATGGCGAGCCCTATTATTCGGGTCTGCATGCTCTGGGTGAGGCCTACGCATATGGCAAGGAAGGCGACACGCCGGACGACGACATGTATGTTCGTTCCGGCATGTATGGCAGCCTGCTGTCCGGTGGATTTGCGGGATACATCTACGGCTGCGAGGGCATTTGGCAGTCATCAGTTGAACCTGAGGCTCGCAACAAAATGTGGGATTCGTTCAAGTGGAGTTCGGGCCGCACCGTTCAGCATCTGGAAAAATTCGCCTTCGTAAAAGGTGATGCCCTGTACGACCTCATTCCCAATGCAGAACATCTTATTCCCAACCGGAATGAAGAAACCATGGGTTACGAGAGCTGGTGTTATGCGGCAGGCAACCCGGAGAAAAACTGGTTCATGCTTTATTTTGAGGCCAATTGCGCCCAGAATATTCAGATGCGCGGAACCAAGCAGCAGTTCCAGAAGTTCAAGGCGACCTGGTTTGATCCACGCACGGGCGAATGGCTGCCCGAGACCGTCGAGCTTGAGACACCCCGCAGCATGCTTTTGCAATTGCCGGAACGGCCTGACAATTCAACAGACTGGGGCTTGATGCTTGAAGAAGTCAGCTGACCCTGAAACTTTGTGCAGCCTGCCGGAGGAGGAATTCTTCCGGCAGCTGCCGATCATTGATGCCCACCATCATTTCTGGCGACTGGGCGCTGATCTTTCCTATCCATGGCTCGAACAAGAGCCATGGATTTCATTCCGATATGGCGACTATGGCCGAATACGGCGCAATTACCTTCCCTCGGACTATCGCACAGACGCGGCATCGCACAACATTGTTGCGACCGTACATATGGAGGCCGAAGTTGCGCGCGGCGCCGGCGCTGAAGAGATCGCATGGCTGCAAAGCCTGGGCGATGATGCACCCGCGGCAGCAATTGCGCAGGCATGGCTGGATGCCGACAACATTGCCGAGCAATTAAATCGCCTCAAAACTTACGGCCTGGTTCGGGCGGTGCGGCACAAACCGGCCGCCATGACCCGTGAGAATGCCCGGCGCGGGGCGAACGGATCAATGGACGATCCCAAATGGCGCGACGGCTACCGCCTTTTGAACGGCCATGGCCTTCATTTTGAGCTTCAAACGCCCTTTTGGCATCTCGACGCCGCCGCCGGCCTGGCCCGCGACTTCCCCGAAACACGCATTGCGCTCAACCACTGCGGCCTGCCGGCAGACAGAAGCCCGGAAGGCCTTGAAGCATGGAAAACAGCCATGGAACATTTGGCACGTGAGCCAAATGTGTTTGTAAAGCTGTCCGGCATCGGTCTTGGTGAAGACCACTGGCCAATCGAGGCCAATATGGAAATTGTCCAAACCGCGATCCGCATATTCGGCGCCGACCGGTCCATGTTTGCGTCCAACTTTCCGGTCGACAAAATTTGCGTCGACATGGATACAATGTGGATGAGCTACAAACGGACAGTCCAGCACTTTCCGCGTACAGAGGTCCTGCGGCTGTTCTCAGGGACCGCCCGGGATCTGTACAAGATTGAAGGCTAACGCGGCGATTAGCGGTTCTCGTATTCCCGCTTGACGAAGTCGCGAACGCGCAGCCAACCCTTGTGCATGTGCTCAACAAGCATCGAGGACAACGCCTCAGCATCGCGATTCTTGAGCGACACCAGCATTTGCTCGTGTTCGGCCAAGGCATTTTTCCAGCCTTCAGCATCATTCGTACAAGCGAAGCGGATTCGGCGCATGCGCATCAGCAGCTTCTCGTGCAAGTCGCTGAGCACATCATTGTGTGCGGCCGCAACGATCATCATGTGAATACTCTGATTCATCTCGAAATACTCCGCGCGCGCGTTGCGCTCGGATTTCTCGACCATTTTGGCATGCACCGAACTGATGCGGTCAATTTCCTTCTCGGTGGCCTTCTCCACGGCCAGCCGCGCCGCAGCACCCTCAATTGCGCCAGCGGTTTCGAACAATTGTTCAACCTCTTGGGGCTTGAGGATTTTGATACTGGCCCCCGACCTTGGGCGCACCACAAGCAGCCCCTCGGCCGCAAGTATTTTTACCGCTTCTCTGACCGGCGTGCGGGACACGCCCAGTTCTTCGCTAAGTTGCAATTCAGGAAGCGTTTCGCGAACACCCCACCTGCCCTCAACCACCATCTCCCGAAGTTGAGGCACAATCTCTTCATGTAAAGATTTGCGTTGGATTTTTCTGCCCGCGATCAAGTCAGTTCCCTCAACGATGCATACAATTAACGGCTGAAGGAAGTATTCCCGGCTGCCGCAGCTCTTGCCTGGGACGACCTCCACCGCGCTGGACTATCGCAGGAAAGACCACCGCAGTGAATAGGTACGTGCATTTTTCCGGAACATGCGACAATACGGGCAACCACCCAAGCAAGAGAGGTCGCGACGAAAATATACAACTTATGACGCTTTTCAAGCACCTTGAATGGCAAGCCCGGATTCCGCATCAAAAAAATGCAGACGTTCGCAATCGACGGCGACTTTCGCTACATCTCCAGTTTTCATTTTTGATTTTGCGTCGAAGCGCGCTACGCAAATTCCCGAATTCTCGCCGTCCAGCGACTTTGAAATGTCGGACAATGTATCTGGATCAACCACTTCAGCCATCTGTGCATCGAAGTCCAGGTGGATGATGTTGTCCGAGCCCAAGGCTTCGGCGAGCACGACCTTTCCTGATAACGTCTGGTTCTCCGGATGCCCCTTCAAAAGGGTGGCATCGTCCATGTCTTCGGGGCGGATACCTGCAATCACTTCGCGAGAAGCATAGTTTTTGAGATCTGGACGCGCCTCGAAAATCGACTTGGGAATGCACAAGTTGTGCGAACCTAGATTCAGGGTAGCGTCATTGCCTGAATAATCCGAAATCGATGCATGGAACAGATTCATCGCTGGTGAGCCGATGAACGCAGCCACAAACGTGTTGGCTGGCCGGTCATAAATGTTACTCGGCGTATCAACCTGTTGCAGCATGCCATCCTTCATCAGTGCCACGCGGTCGCCCATTGTCATGGCTTCCACCTGATCATGGGTGACATAGACAGTTGTGACGCCCAGACGGTCCTGGATCCGTGCAATCTCAGAGCGCATCTGCACACGCAGCTTCGCGTCGAGGTTGGAAAGCGGCTCGTCCATCAAGAACACAGCGGGCTGACGCACGATTGCCCGGCCCATGGCGACACGCTGGCGCTGGCCGCCCGAGAGCTGCCCCGGGCGACGATCCAGATAGGGTTCAAGTTGCAGGATACCCGCAACTTCGCGAACCTTTTTCTCAATCTGGTCACGCGGCACTTTCTTGATCTGAAGGGCAAAGGCCATGTTGTCGAAAACGCTCATATGCGGATAGAGCGCATAATTCTGAAAGACCATGGCGATATCCCGGTCTTTGGCATGAACCTCGTTGACGACATTGCCATCGATGCTCACCTCGCCATCGGTGATTTCCTCGAGTCCGGCGATCATGCGCAAGGCCGTGGATTTACCGCAGCCGGACGGTCCGACGAGCACCAGAAATTCGCCATCAGAAATATTGAGGCTTAGCTCATTCACTGCAGTCACAGCACCCGAGCCATATTGTTTTGTCAGTTTATCAAGGACGACGGTCGCCATATTGTTTTCCTTACTTGAATCCTTGAGTTGCGACGCCTTTGACCAGGAACCGCTGCGAAGCAATGAAGAAGCCGAGCATCGGGCCGATCGCTAGTGTGGCCATTGCGAACATGCCGCCAAAGGTGGATTCACCACCACCGGTGTCGACAAACAGCCTCAGCCCCAGCGACACGGTCATACGCTCCAGACCGGACAGGTAGATGAGCTGACTCAGAAAATCATTGTATGTGTTGATGAAGGTGAAGATCGACGTTGTGACGATCGCAGGCACGCATAACGGCAAAATGATCTTTGTGAAGCGCTGCCAGTAAGATGCGCCGTCAACCATGGCCGCCTGTTCAAGCTCCCTGGGCAAGGTGCGCATGAACTGCACCATGAGGAAGATGAAGAAGGCATCAGTGGCCAGAAACTTTGGTACGACGAGCGGCAAAATCGTATTGATCCAGCCAATCTTCACGAACACGATGTATTGCGGAATGAGCTGCGCATGGATCGGTAACATGATCGAGCCGATCATGATCGCGAACCAGAAGGACTTCCAGCGGAAGTTCAGCCGCGCGAACGCATAGCCAGCAAGACACGCCGCCATCACGTTCCCGATAACAGCCAGGCCGCTGATGATGAACGAGTTCACGAAAAAGGTTCCGAACGTGGTATCCCCGAAGAAATTCCAGCCGTTGATGTAGTTCTCAAACGTCCAGTTTTTCGGAATTATGCCCTGATCGGCAAAAATTTCGGCCTGCGGCCGCAACGAGGCCAGAACCATCCAGATGACGGGATAGATCATAATCAGGGCAAGCAGGATAAGTCCGGCATGGGCCAGAAGCGCCATGCCTGGCGAAAGCCTGCCAATCCGCTTTCTGGCCTTTTTGGGTTTTGAAGCAGTCATACTATTCGTCGCCATAGAACACCCAGAATCTAGCAGTCCAGAAGAGCAATCCGGTAAAGACTGCGATTGCAATGAGCAGGATCCATGCCATGGCCGCGCCATAGCCCATGTCCAGTTGAACAAATGCACGCTGATAGAGATAAAGCGTGTAAAGCAGCGTGCTCTCCGCCGGACCGCCCGTACCGTTGGATACGATAAAAGACTGCGTGAACGCCTGGAAAGACTGGATGGTTTGCAGGATCAGGTTGAAGAAAATGATTGGCGTCAGCATCGGGAGCGTAATCCGTCGGAACCGCGTCCATGCAGATGCGCCGTCCATGGAAGCAGCCTCGTAAAGAGACGTTGGAATTTGACGCAACGCAGCAAGGAAAATCACCATCGGCGCACCAAACGTCCATACGTTTAGCGACACCAGCGTCCAGGGTGCGGTTTCGGGTATGGCGATCCAGCTGCGGCCGGCAACCCCGAACAGGGCCAGCAAATCGTTGAACACGCCATCAGCGCCAAATACTTCTCGCCACAAAAGGCCGATGCCCACGCTGCCACCGATCAGCGAGGGAATGTAAAACACTGAACGATAGATCGGAAGAAACGACAGGCCACGGTTGAGCAACGCGGCAACGGCCAGCGACATGATCAGCACCGAAGGCACCGACCACCCGACATAAAAGAACGTCACTTTGACCGCGGACCAGAATTGCGGATCCCAAAAGAGCAACTCAGTGTAATTTTCCAGCCCGATCCACCGCGGAGCACGCAGGATGTCATAGCGGGTAAATGAAAGATAAAGAGAAGCGAGGATCGGCCCGATCGTGATCAACACCAACCCCAGAAACCAGGGTGCCAGGAAAAGATAGGCTGTACGGTTTTCCAACTGTTTCGGCGTCAAACGCCTTTTCGGCGGCGGCGCCTTTTTGGGGACATGCGAGACCGATTCAGCGTCGGTCGCAGAGGTATTTACTTGAGCCATGGAGAGACCTTGAACAAAAACCAGAAGAAATGGGCAGCGGCCAGGTTAGCAACTGCCCATTTCCTGGTCGCTAGCGAACCAGACGTGTAACCTGAGAAATGAGGCGCTCAGCTGCATCTTCGGTCGACATTTGACCGAAAGCCACAGCCTCATACGTGCTCATCAGGGTTGAGCTGACGGCTGCATAGCCACCCGCCGGGAAAAACGCGGTTCTGGCGCGCGGACCAACAACACCGAGCATGTTTACAGCCTGAAGCTGACCATCAGATGTTGCGGGATCTTGGAGTTGAGCTTCGCGCAGCGCGTCAACAGAAACCACACCATTGTCGGAAGCATAAACGGCAGCGGCTTCAGGATCCTGCGTGAAGAAATTGATGAAAGCTACAGCAGCATCCTTGTCGGATCCGTCGCAATTTGCACCAATGGCAAGACCGTTGGCGCCCAGATCGTCACCGTATCCGGCTGGGCCTGCGGGGTAACCGAGCATGGTCAGTTCCTGACCGGATGCAGCCACGTCAAGCACACGCTGGTGAGCATCCACCTGATTAGCCGGACGGAAGTCGATCATTATGCGGCCATTGGCCAACAAGGTGTCATCGATCACATTGTCCGGCAGCTCACTCATCTGGTCGGCAGCTTCCGTAATGCCATCCTGGCGCAGCGCTTCCCAATAATCAAAGAACCCCTGCACAGTCTCCTTGGTAAAGCCAACGGAGCCATCAGCATTGAACAGAGCCTCACCCCTGCCCTGCACCCAGTTCGTGAACACGTCCATACCGGTACCACCGTTGCCGATAGCATAGCTGCCATCAGGCAGATGTGTTGCAAGTTCGCGGGCAAACTCGGCCATGGAGTCCCAGGTCCAGCCCTCACCCGGCATTTCGAGCCCGGCTTCTTCGATAACCGTTTTGTTCATGTAGACTGTGAAGAAGAACACACCGTGTGGGATGAAATAGAGGTTCCCGTCCGCACCGCGGCCGCCATCAAGAACAGCAGGCGCAATGCCGGCAGTGTTGATTGCGCCAGACTCCACCAGATCATCCAGTGGCGTCAGGATGGCCGGATCGGAATACTGCGCCAACCAGCGCGACTGCATGGTAATTGCACAAGGCTGGTTACCGCTGGCGCTTTGCACGGTCAGCTTATCCCAATAGCTGCCCCACTCACCCGGCTCTGGGCTAACGGACACACCCGGATATTCCTCCTCGAACATGGATACGATCTGCTCAGCCTTGGCGTTGCGGGTCGTCGACCCCCACCAGCTGAACCGGATATCACCGGTAAGATCCTGCGCAATGGCAGGCGTGATCAGCGTGCTGGACATCAGAGCGCCAACCAGAAGCGCAACGCTCGTGCGTCCAATATTGTTCTTAGCTTTTTTCCTCACAGAATTTCCTCCCTTTTGAAACCGGACACTCCCGGCATTGAGTTGAATGCAGGTTCAACCAAAACTCCAAATTCGACATTCCAGATTTGTCATTAACTGACTGTTTTTGTTTATTTTTAAACCTGAAGGTCAAGTTTTGTAATTACACATTACAGAAATTTTAGCTGTAGGTCTACCTTGCTGGCAGATTTTCCCTCTCCATTTTCATCAGCCCGAGGCTGTTTTTCGCAGATGTTTAATTGGTATTCGCCAATCGGGCCGATTGAAGAGATTTGAACGCTGGCCGAAACAATATTTGTTGTTCCAAGGATGCTACAGCTCGTTGACTTCCCCCATGCGCGAAGTTTTGCATGAGGCCTTGAACTGGGCAACTAGCGATTGACGATGCCGCCCATAGCCAGATGATATATCTTGGACCTTCAGAGCAGTCGTGCAGGCCAGACATCAGAGCTGGCGCGCTCATGAATAATCTTGACGATCCGCGAGACAGTTTCCCGGGTGGCCTTGGTTTGCAGGTGCTGATCGTTCATGGCAATACTCACCGTACGCTGAATGCTTGGGGAAACGATGCGGGCGCTGAACAGTGGTGGTTGAAGCGGCGACTCGTAAAGCGCAGCGCGCGACAATATGGTCATACCCATCTTGCGATACACCATGCTCTGGATCTGGGAAAAGGAGTCGATCTCGATCTTTGTGGTATGCTGCAATCCATTGCGCCGGAACACGTCATCGACCAACTGCCGCAGACCGTGATGTGCAGCCGGGAGCACCAATGGCACCTCTGCCGCCTTTTCCAGCGTGACCTCCCCCTTGCCGTTGACAATACCGGAGAGCGAGCATTCTGAATCCGCCGCCAGAAACAGGTCTTCTTCGACAACCGGCTCCAGGCTGACACCGCTGATAAATTTGTCGCCAAAAACCAGTCCAACATCAAGCAGGCCATCGCGCAGCCAATCAAGAATAAAGCCGGACATGGCTTCCACAATGCGAAGCCTGACGTTCGGAAGTTCCTTCTGCATGGTTTCGACCAGCGGCACGCAGATCACCGAGGCGAGTGAAGTTGGCACACCAAAATTCACCGTCCCCACTGCCGATTTGGCATGTTGACGCAGACTTTCCTTGGCGGTTTCGGCAGCTTTAAGAATTTGGCGCGCATGCGCGACCAGCTCAGTGCCTTCGCTGGTCAGGGTTACGCCGCGCGGCCTGCGATCAAACAGCGCGACGCCCAGCTCCTGCTCAAGCGCTTTTATGCGGATACTCAGAGACGGTTGGGCAATATGCAGCTTTTCCGAGGCGGCAAGAATTGAACCGCACTCTGCAATAACCACGAAATAATGCAGTGACCTCAAGTCCATGTCAGTTAGACGCGGGCTGTTTCAATGCCTTGCCTTCAACCCTGGCCATGATCGATTTGTGCCGTGACACGATCTCGCGCGCGCGCTCAGCAACAGGCTGATCAATCATTTTGTCCTTGAATGTCATTGCGCCTTTCCCCTCCCGAAGAGCTTGATCATAAGCATCGACCAATTCTTCAGCATCGGCAACCTGTTCCGTGGAGGGGCAGAATTCCTCATTCAAAATGTCGATCTGGTTGGGATGGATGCAGAAACCACCGCGGAAGCCTAACGCGCTGGACCGCCTGACAACGGACCGGAACGCGCCAAGGTCCGAAAAATTTGCGACGCTGGCCAGATAACCGATAGGCAGAATGCCGGCCGCGCGCGCCGCAGCCATCAACTGCATATTGGGCACGAACAGTGACTCTTCGCTCGGTTGCATCCCCATGTCCAGCGACAGATCTTCCGCGCCGATAGTGATGCCCATGTTGCGCGTCGACGCAGCAGCGATTTCAGCCATGTTCAGCACACCCTGTGCTGTTTCCACCATAAGCATAAATCCGGTATGCCCGACAGGAAGGCCGCGTTCCTGTTCCAGTTCGGTCACCAGTGCATCAATCTCGCGGACATATGTGGCATCTGGCACCTTCGGCAAATTGAGTGCGAGGACATTTTCGCCAACAGAGGCCTCGATATCGCGCACAGCCAGGCGCCAGGGTCGGTTGATGCGCACCAGCACATCACCACCGCCCTTGCCGAGTTGCGCCGCGATTGACTGAACCTTTTCTCGCGCTTCGGCCTTGCGGTCGATGGACACCGCATCCTCCAGATCGATCTGAAAGGCGTCAGCATTGCGCCGCGTCGCACTCTCGACGAGCTTGTCATTCGTCGCGGGCACAAACAGCATGGAGCGCCAAACCGGCAGGGCTCGCCTCATTACGAGCCCTCATCGGCTCTTGTGGCGCTCAACTCATCGAGCACTTCCGCAGTATGCTCACCCAGTCCGGGCGCGGGACGACGGAAATGCCCCGGTGTTTTGGACAGGCGCGGCACGATATTGTGCATCGCGATCGAACCTAATTGCTCGTCGGGCAGATGTGCAATTACGCCCCTGTCATTCATGTAATCATTGTGCAGCACGTCACGCATATCCAGCACCGGCGCAACGGTCACACCCGCTTCTTCAAAAAGCTCCAGATTCTCGTCAAGATCCCGCGCGTCCACAAAATTGCCAATGATCTCGTTGAGTTCATCGCGATTGGCAACACGCACATCGTTGGTCTGGAATTTCGGATCGGTCTTGAGTTCAGGTCTGCCTATAGTGTCAAAAATGCGCTCAGCCATGGATTGCATCGAACCGGAAAGCGCCAGAAATTTTCCATCGCGACAGGCATAAACATTGCGCGGTGCAGTATGGCTGGCCTGATTGCCGGCGCGGGGTGTCAGTTCACCGCTGATCTGGTAGCGCAATGCCTCGCTTGAGATTAGCGAGAAGATCGGCTCCAGCAGCGACAAATCGATGATCTGTCCGGATTCGCCACCAGTCTCGATAGCACGCAGGGCACACAGAACAGCATTGGCTCCGTAAATGCCTGCAATCATGTCCGCCATGGCTAATGGTGGCAACAAGGGTGGGCGGTCATCCCAGCCATTCAGAGAAGCAAATCCGGACATGGCTTCCACCAGCGTGCCAAAGCCAGGTTTATTGCGGAACGGCCCCGTCTGGCCCCAACCCGAAATTCTAAGGATGATCAACTTTGGATTGATCCCGTGGAGCGTCTCCGGCGACAAATCCCATTTTTCGAGCGTGCCGGGCAGAAAATTCTCCATGAGCACATGCGCAGACTTGACCAGCGCAATAAAGGCCTTCCGGCCAGCATCCTCGCGGATATTGAGCGCCATGCTGCGCTTGTTGCGACCGTATATTTTCCAGTACACGTCTGTACCGTCGACCCGCCAGCGTCGCAAGTCGTCTCCCTTTTCGGGGTGCTCGATTTTAATCACGTCGGCGCCGAAATCGGCCAATTGCAGACTGGCCATATTGCCGGCAACAAGCCGGCTCAGATCGAGAACGCGCACGCCTTGAAGAGGCCCGGCGCGCGAGGCATCAAAACTATCGGTGTGTCGGCTGGCGTCCACCCCGACACCATCCGGAATTGACGTATCGTCAATCGCTGCTGGATCACCAGACTCACGCGGCACGGTCGCTCTTGATGGTTTTGGGAGGTCGTCTTGCATCTAAGTGGAACCCTTCATTCTTTTGCGGTCTGCCCGCTGTTAGCCATGAACCTGCACAACGGTTTTCGCGATGGTGAACTCGCGCATGGCCTCGAAGCCTTTTTCGCGTCCATGTCCTGATTTCTTCACACCGCCAAAAGGCAGTTCGACACCACCGCCCGCGCCGTATGAATTGATGAAAACCTGTCCTACACGCAGGCGCTTGGCCATCCTCATCTGACGGCCGCCATTTTCGGTCCAGACACCTGCCACCAGGCCATAGTCGCTATCGTTGGCGATACGAATGGCGTCCATTTCGTCGTCGAAAGGAATTGCGGAGAGGACAGGCCCAAAAACCTCCTCGCGTGCCAGCGCGCTCTTTTCTGGCACCAGCGAAAACAATGTCGGCTTCACAAAAAATCCATTCGGATCTGCGCTCGCGACAATCGTGCCTTCGGCTGCGATTTCCAGTCCTTCAATCGTAGCCAGATTGAGGAATTTTTCGACGCGTTCCTTTTGCACCTGACTGATCAGGCCACCACAATTCAGGTCTTCGGAATGCGGCCCCACTTTCAATGCAGAAAACTGCTTGGCGAGAGCATGCACGAACGGCTCGTAGATGGAGCGCTGCACCAGAACCCGGCTGCCAGCGGAACAGGTCTGACCGGCATTTTGTACGATCGCCTTCAGAATGGCCTGAATCGCCGCCTCGGGTTCGGCATCCGCAAAAACGATCTGCGGAGATTTCCCACCGAGTTCGAGCACGCATGGTGTGTGATTTTTCGCTGCAGCGATCTGGATCAGAGTACCGACCTCGGGCGAACCGGTGAAAGACAAAAAATCCACATCAGAATGGGAGGACAACGCTGCACCGGCAGTTTCACCATGGCCGGTAATCACATTGATCACACCGTCCGGGAACCCGGCTTCACATGCGAGCTCGGCCAGGCGCACCACGCCGAGACATGCCTCCTCGGCAGGTTTGAGTACACATGTATTGCCCGTGGCAAGAGCTGGTCCAATCGTCCGCCCGAACATGGAGACTGGATAGTTCCAGGGAATAATATGTCCGACCACCCCGCGCGGTTCACGCAACACGGTAACCTGGTGCCCCTCAAGGTAGGGAATGACCTCACCATGCAGCTTGTCCGCGGCACCACCGTAGAACTCAAAATAGCGCGCGCACACCGTCACGTCGGCACGGGCCTGGCTCAACGGCTTGCCCGTGTCGGCCGCTTCACATTGCGTCAGCTCCTCGTGATGCGTATTGATCAGCTCGCTCAGCTTGTGCATCAATCGGCCACGCTCAAGCGCAGAGAAAGTACTCCAGTACCCCTCGAATGCGCGACGCGCCGCTGCCACGGCAGCGTGCACATTTTCTGCAGACGCATCGGCGATCATGCCGATCTTCTTGCCATCGCTCGGGCTCACCATGTCTATGGTGGCGCCTGTCGAGGCATCCTGCCATTTCCCACCTATGAGCAGCTGGCTCGCTTTCATATATTCCTCGGTAAACTCTACCTCGATTGGTGGTTTAAATTTTTATCACCCCACGGCTCACACCGACAAATAGCCAATGAATAGGTGAGCTATATCGTTTGCTGATATGACCCGGAGCATGAGGTTAGCCGGAGAGATTTGCAGTTCACGCGTCCCCGTCGCCGACCAAAACTATCGGGGACACCCGGCCCGGGTGCAAAATTTTCATGGATCAGGGATGGTGTCCCACATCATACTACTTCATGATTATTAATTACGAGGCGTGAGTATTGGAGGTGAAAAATGACTGAGGGATCGGAGAAACGGACGATCGGTTTCATCGGCCTTGGGCTGATGGGCAGCGCCATGGCGGAGATGCTTCTGGACGACGGGCTAAAGCTTGTCGTTTGGAACCGGGAAAGCGAGGCATATCCCCATCTGGAAAAGCGCGGTGCAATAATTGCCGAAAGCCCTGCTGCCGTCGCCGCGCAATGCGAAGTGGTCATGGTCTGCGTCATCGACACACAGGCGGTTCGCGATGTGACTTTGGGAACAAATGGCATTGTTCACGGGGCGAAACCCGGCCTGATCGTTGTCGATCACTCCACTGCCATGCCCGAAGACACAGCAAAAATTGCGGATCAGCTCAACTCTGCTGCCGGCATCAGGTTTATCGATGCCCCCGTGTCTGGCGGCCCCGCCTTTGCGCGCGCGCGAAAGTTGACCATCATGGCAGGTGGCAGCGAAAGCGACCTGCGATCTGTCACGCCGTTAATGGCGCGCTATGCCCAAAACATCACCCGTATGGGCAATGTCGGTGCTGGCCAGATGACCAAAGTCCTCAACCAGGCCATTAGCGGCGTCAGCTACGTGCTGATGGCGGAAGTTGTTCGGCTGGCCGAGTTAAGCGGCATAGACGCAGCGCGAGTACCCGAATGTCTGGCAGGTGGGCATGCAGATAGCGTCATGCTGAATTTTGCCTATCCCAAAATGCTCGAAAAAGCCTTTGACCCACCGGCAAGTCTGGCCAGCCAGATGCTGAAGGACCTCAAAAATGTCAGCGCGGAGGCAAAGCGGTTTGGTCTCAATATTCCGTTAGTGGATAGCGCCAAAGAACGCTTTGCAGACTATGTGGATTCAGGCGGTGGTCGCGCGGAGACCGCTTCCATCTACAAGGCCTATGTCGACGAGTAAGACCATTCCCGATCACATCAAAAAGGCCGCCGGGTGTGCCCGGCGGCCTTTAGCATTTATCGAAGCGACTTTCGCCAATTACCAGGGACGCTCTTCCTGTTTGACGGTTTCGTCATGCGGCATGCCCATCTTGTCGTAAAACGCCCGACGCTGGTTACGGTCCTTCTCTTGCACCAGCCAAGCGCGCTTCGCGATTTCTTCGGCTTCGCTCTGCGGCACAACGACAATGCCGTCGCCGTCGGCAATGATGCCATCGCCCGGACGCACAATCACGCCACCACAATTGATCGGCTCGTTAACCGATGCAAGTTCCAGGCGCCCTGCCATATGGCGCATCGACCGAACGCTGCAGAAGATCGGCTCTTTTTGCAAGATGCACTCATCGCTGTCGCGGCACGCGCCATCAATGATAAAACCAACCGAACCCATCGTGCGGGCATTCAGCAGATTGTTTGACCCCAAAAGGCCGCAACGGGACTGACGCGTATCCACAACGTGCACTTCATCCGGACCACCGAACGAATGTCCGGCCGGCCACAGCGCGTCCGGATGGCTGCTACCATCCTGGTTGCGCTTGTACTGCCGATCGTCAAATTCCTCGTAGGACATGCGCGGCACCGGATGGTTGATTTCCCGGAAAGCCGCAGTGCTGGCAATGCCGGCAAATTTGATTCCGTCCCACATCGGGCGAATGCGCGGATCCATTTCATAGGTATTCATATAGCCCAGCGAATCCAGGGCATCGGTGACGTCAGAGGTGCGCACCTTTCTCAGAATTTCTAGCGTTGCTGTGTTGATCGACAAAATATTTCCTCCTCGGATTGCGCGCCAGATGCAGCGCTTTGGCCATGACTGACATGCGACTGCGCATGCCAACAACTACTGTTTTCAAAGTCGAGATATAGCGCATTCCTATAACTCCCGGCACACGCGCTTTTCACAGCGTGGCACGCGGTAAACATATTGACTTGTATCACGATCTTAAAATTAGTAATTACACATTTCACACATATTTGATTGCTTTCCTTAGGATTTCAGCCGCGACCTTCTGAAATTTCCTGAGTTTGGAGAAAGGTATTTCCGGTGAATTCTGAGTTGCCGCCCCTAGTCCTCACACTTGGAGACCGATTTGGCGTCGGGCCTGAACTTGTCGTCAGGTATCTTCAATCCGGCAAACCGATCGACCGCCTGATGATTGTGGGCGACCGCCGCGTTTTTGACGACACCTGTGCCCGTCTGGCCGTCGATCCGGAGGTGCATCCTGTTAAAAGCAGCGGCGATGTGGAGCCGCACAAGACCGGCTTTCTCGACATGCCGTTCGATGCAGAAATTGGGCCTCTCGGAAAGGTTTCCGTCGAGGCCGGACGGGAGTCCCTGTCGATACTCGACTGGCTAGCCGATGCCCTTGCCGCCGGGTCCATATCAGGTGCTGTCTACGCGCCGCTCAACAAACAGGCCATGCGCGCTGCAGGCCACAAGAACGGCGACGAATTTGATTATCTGATCTCAAAGCTGGGCCCTGAGGTGGCCGGAGGAGAAATCAACTGGCTCGATGGCGTATGGACATCTCGCGTCACCAGCCACATTCCGGTCGGTGAAGTCGCGACGACCATTACGCAGCAAAAGATTGAGGATGCGGCGGAACTTCTGGCCAGGGTTATGGCGGATTCGGGTATCTCCGATCCGCGCATTGTGATCGCAGCGCTCAATCCGCATGCCGGTGAAAATGGCGCGTTTGGCACGGAGGAAATTGACAAGATCGCACCCGCTGTAAAGTCCCTTCAGGAAAAGGGCATACGGGCATCAGGCCCTATTCCGGCGGATACGGTCTTCCCGCAATCCATCCATGACAAACCGGTTGGCATTGTGACCATGTATCACGACCAGGGTCAGATCGCGCTCAAATTGCTGGGCCTGGGCAAATCCGTCACTATGTTGGCTGGTTTGGGTATCCCCATCGCCACGCCCGGACATGGCACGGCTTACGATATCGCCGGTAAAGGGATCGCACGCATGGATGGCATGCTGTCTGCGATCGATTTTTGCACAACATTGCGCACTTGAGTTGAAGCTCTCTTGCACGCGTAACATCAATTCACATCAGAACAGGAGGAATATCCATGCCTCGCATTGGTTTCATCGGACTGGGCGCCATGGGCAAACCCATGGCCAAAAATCTCATTAAAGCAGGCCATGAGCTTGTGGTGTTCTCCCGATCCCCGGGGCCGTGCCAGGAATTGGAGAAAGAAGGGGCAAAAGTCGCCCGATCGGCCGCGGAGGTTGCCGCAAATGTCGACCTGGTCATCACCATGCTCCCTGACTCACCAGACGTGGAAAAGGTGGTTACGGGGCCAGATGGTGTACTTGAGAGCGCCCATGATGGCCTGATCTATGTCGACATGTCCTCAATCGCACCGGCGATGGCACAAAAGGTTGCCGCGGCATGTGCGGAAAAAGGCGTGCCGATGCTGGACGCACCGGTCTCGGGAGGCGAACCCCGCGCCATCGATGGAAGTCTTGCAATCATGGTCGGCGGCCCCAAAGATGTGTTCGACAAAGTTGAGCCAATACTTCTCGACATGGGTTCTGGTGCCGTGCACGTGGGCGATGTCGGGTCGGGCAATATCACGAAACTGGCCAACCAGGTCATTGTCGCTGTCAATATCGCTGCTGTATCCGAAGCGTTGACCTTGGCCAAAAAGGCCGGCGCAGACCCTGCACGTGTGCTTGACGCGATTTCAGGTGGCTTCGCTGGCAGCGAGGTCCTGAAAACCAAGGGGCCGCAGATCCTCGATCGAAACTTTGCCCCGGGATTCAGGATTGAACTACACGACAAGGACCTCAAGAACGCACTGGAGACCGGAGAGAATATCGACTCACCGCTCCCTTTGACGTCCATAGTGAAATCAATAATGGTCGACCTCATGCAGCAGGGACACAATGCAGATGACCATTGCGTCCTTGTAAAACACTACGAGAACGCAAGCCATGTTCTGGTGAAAAGCGACGCTTGAGGCTCTCGCTATCCATCATCCCAGCCCTGCCGGGCTGCGTGCGGTGCACCACTCTGGAATTTGTTATGACAAGGCGTTCTCTAGCAAATTCCAGAGCGGCTTTGTCCCGCATTTCGATTTAATTGGTATCGTTCGTCAGGTCCTGCCACCTCCCCTTGATGGCCCTCCCCTCAGATTCTTCACAATCCCGCGTGCGTCGTCAGCTCCCTGACCACAGGCGCCCCCTCAGGCAATAGGTGCTGCGCAAGAGCATCCTCGTCAAAGACGATGCCATGGCCCGGTGTATGCGGCAGGATAATGGTGGCGTTGTGCACCTCGGGCGCTTTCTGAACAATGCCGAAATCGGCCAGATTGCCGCCCTCGATATTCTCCACCATTGTTGCATTGGGCACCGCAGCAACCAGGTGCGCCGAAAGTTCAAGGGCGTTATGCGGCGCAATCGACAGATTGGCCACTTGCGCCATATGCGCGATCTTGAGCCACTCAGTGATCCCGCCCACCTTCCATACATTCGGTTGCAGGATATCCGCGGCCTCCGCCCGCACATAGTTCCAGAAGTCAAAACGATTGCCCAATTGCTCGCCAATGGCCACGGGAACGCCTCCGGCGTTGCGCACATGCGCATGCCCCGCAATATCGTCGGACAGAATAGGCTCTTCAATCCAGGCAGGATTGAACGCACTCAGCTCGCGGCAAAGCCGCACAGCGTCTCCTGCCGACCAGCGTTGGTTCGCGTCCAGCATAAGCGTACGTTGATCGCCAATCAGTTGGCGCACGGCCCGCACGCGGGCAACATCCTCGGCGCTGTCCTTGCGCCCGATCTTAAGCTTGAAGACCGAATAACCCTCGGACAATTGCCGTTCGACCTGGGCGAGCAGTTCATCCTCGGTCAAATGGAGATTAACGGCGCTGGCGTAAACCGGAACAGTCTCGCGCATGCCCCCCAGCAATTGCCACAAGGGCAGCCGGGCATACTGCGCCCGCAGATCCCAAAGCGCGATATCGATAGTAGCAATGGCCAGCGTACTCAGGCCGCTGGGCCCGGCAAAATGAAGATCCTGCCAGAGCTGCTCCCATATGCGCTCATTATTGAGCGCATCCTCACCCTTGAGCAGCAACGCCAGATAAGCGTTGACCAGCGTGGAGATGGCAAGGCCGCCGACACCGATCGTCGTGCACCAACCCGTGCCCACAAGGCCGGTATCGGTGGTGATCAGCGTGCGCACCAACTCGTGATGCGTGATCCGGTATTTGGCGGAAATCCAGGGTTCCGCCAGAGGCAAACGATAGGCCTTGGCCTCGACTGATACAATTTTCACGACAGAACCTTTCTCACCACACCGGCAGGCCATAGGCCAGCCTGGGCAGAACCAAAACAACAGCAGGAAAAGCGGTCAGGATCAGCAGCACGACGATCAGGGTCAGCAGGAAAGGCATGATGGCCTTGATCATCTGCTGAATACTGATTTCGGCGATCTTGGCGACCACGAACAGGATAAGACCGACCGGCGGCGTCAACAGGCCGATCATCAGCGAAAGAATGACGACAATGCCGAAATGCACCAGATCGATCTGCAGGATTTTCACCGCCGGCAGCAAAATGGGCACCAGCAGCACAAGTGCCGCAATCGGCTCCATGAACAGCCCCACAACAAGGCAAAGCGCGACCACCATCAGCAGCAGTTCAAACTGACTGGAAACATTGGCCCCGAGCCAGAGCGCCACCTCGATCATCACGCCCGAGCGGGTAACGATCCAGCCCAGCAGCGCTGTCGCCGCCACAATAAGAAACAAGGCTCCCGTCGCAGAACCGACGCGGATCAGAATACCCGCATATTCCCTGGGTGAGATTTCGCGATAGAGCATGGCAAGCACGCCCGCATAGGCGGTTGCGACCACGGCGGCCTCAGTGGGGGTAAAAAAGCCAGAATAAATGCCCCCAACCACGATAACCGGCAGGGCAAGCGAGGGAAGCGCCGCCCAAAGCGCGCCAAGAATTTCCGTGCGCCCAACCTTCTCCTCAACCGGGCAATAGCCCAGCTTGGCGTAAATGGCGACGGTGATCATCAGGGCGACACCCATCAATATCCCAGGCACCAGTCCGGCGAGAAACAGGCTGCCGATGGACACACCGGCGAGTGCACCATAGATGACCATGGGCACACTCGGCGGAATCATCGGCCCGATCACCGAGGATGCCGCCGTAATCGCGGCACTCAGTTTCCGGTCATAACCACGCTCCCGCATGGCCTCGATTTCCATCGCCCCAAGGCCCACGGCATCGGAAATGGCCGAACCTGTCATGCCCGCAAACAACATGCTGGCCATAACATTGACCTGCCCCAACCCGCCAGGCAAACGCCCAACCAAGGCGTTGGCGAGCCGGAAAATCCGCCGCGTCAAGCCGCCGCGATTCATGATTTCACCGGCAAGCATGAAAAAGGGCGCAGCAATCAGCACAAAACTGTTCACACCGTCGACCATGACCTGCGCCGACACCGGAAACACTTTCCAGCCCAGTTCGGCGGCCACCGCGAGCATCGCGGCAAGGCCGATGGATATGGCAACCGGCACCCGCAGGCACATGAGAACGAAAAGCAGGCCGAACGCGATTAACAGCGTCGTCATGAACGCGCTCCCCTGATCATACGGCGAATGGCATGCATCAGCCGCACCGCCACAATGCCCGCACAAATAACGATGGCCACAAACACGCCGAGATAGATCCAGCCATACCGGAAGCCTTCAAGCGCTCCCATGGAGGCGGACCAGGTCTGGCGGGTCATCATGACCAGCCCGATGCCGAAAACCGACAGAAACACCAGCTGCAGAACAAGAACTATCCCGTCCCAGAATTGCATGCGCCCTGCCCCCAGGCGCTTGCTCAGCGCAACATGCAGCAGATCAACATCCAGATGCTCAATGCGTTGATAGGCAACAGCGGCACCCATAAACACCAGCCAGATGAAACCAACCGCACTGAACTCTTCCGCCCAGACAAGTGGATAGCCGATGGCACGCAGAATGATCTGGGTGAAAATAACAGCAAACAGAACGACAAGTAGGCTGGCGGCAAGCGCACTTGTTACGTGCGATTTAAGCGTATTCCACATCGCGGCATTCCTTGAACGGGTGTGACATCAGCGCGATGCCACACCCGAAGAGGTTTAGGGTTTGGCAGCGATGATACGCTCATAAAGCGCCACGCCATCATCACCAAGGACTTCCATAGGCACGTCCTTGATCAGATCCTGGATCCCGGTCAGATCAATATCCACCAGTTCCATGCCACCCTCCGTGGTCAGCCATTCAATGTCGGACTGCTGCAGGTCAGTTGCCTGCTGCGATGTCCAGGCCACGGTTTCTGTCGCCGCTTCAATAATGGCCTGGCGGGTCGCCTCATCGAGTCCGGCAAGGCGCTCATCATTCGCAAAGAAAGCCTGCATCTGCGGCACGTGATTGGTCTCCATCACGTAATCCTGCACTTCATGGAACTTCTGGGCGCGCACAAAGTTGGGTGGATTTTCCTCGGCTTCAACCGTGCCTGTCTGCAAGGCGAGATAGAGCTCGGTAAAAGCGATGCTCGCAATATCGACACCGGTCTTTTCCCAGGCCTTGATCCACATCTGCGCACCGGGAAGACGGGTCTTGAGGCCCTTGAGTTCTTCCAGATTGGCCACAGGACGGTTCGAGGTCAAAACACGAGTGCCGACATACTGCCAACCCAGCGCTTCAATACCGTTATTCTCGTTGAGATAGGCATTGATCTCATCGCCGATTTCGCCGTTGAACACCGCCATGGAATGGGCCGGGCTGTCATAAATAAACGGCATGGAAACCAGCATATAAGGCTGTGCCATGAAGCTGATGACCAGATCGCCGGTCAGGGCAAAATCGATCGAACCGCTCTCAAGCTGCTGCAGATTGGCGCGTTCATCGCCAAGAGCACCACCGGGCAGCACTGTGACTTTGCTGTCATTATTGGTCTTGCTGGCAACCAGATCGGCGAAATGTTGCGCGCTCAGTCCCGGCAGGCTGTCTGGCGCAAACTGGTGCCCGAGCTTGAAATTCTCGGCATGGGCCAGCGGGGCAGCAAACAGTGTCGTCAGTGCAGCAGCGGCAAAGATGTAGTTTGGCGAAATGTTTCGCATCATTTTCCTCCCATTGGGGTGACCGCACTCCAGGACGGCCTTCCGTGTCGAAGTTGACAAAACCAGGAGATAATGTCCAATGCGGAATCGATGCAACTACATAACATAAAGCTATGAGTAAACTCAGCCTCCGACAAATGGAAATCTTCAGGGCCATCATGCGTTCCGGCACGATGACGGCCGCCGCCCAATCGCTTGGCATCACCCAGCCCGCCGCAAGCCGGCTCCTGCATCATGCTGAAGATCAGCTGGGCATGCTGCTTTTCGAGCGCGCAAATGGTGGCTTGCAGGCGACCCCAGAAGCAAAGGCCCTGTTTCCTGAGGTCGACCGGATATTCTCCGACATAGAATATGTGCAACGAGTGGCCGAAGATTTACCGCGGCTCCGGGCGGGACGCCTGCATATCGCCACCATTCCCTCAATGGCGATCACCGTCGTCGCCCGCGCCCTCGGCACATTCGTCCAGCGGCATCCAGGTGTAACCATCAGCACATCAACCGTACTGAATTTTGAGGTGCCGGAACTTGTGATCAATCGACGGGCAGATTTGGGCCTGGCATTCATGCCGATCCCGGCGCACGGCATCGACGTCGAAGAAATCGCGCAAACGCAAATCGTTGCCGTCTTGCCGGACGGACATCCCTTGCTCGAGAAAGCCGTGGTAACACCGCCAGACCTGACCGGCTATCCATTGATCTCTTTCAGCAATTCATTGCCGATCGGCAAGTGGATTGAAACGGCATTCCAGGATTTCGGCATCAATCAGCCCATGGCTGTCGAGGTTGGAAACTCCTTCGTCGCTTGCGCCTTCGCACGGGCAGGCAGCGGCGTGGCCCTTGTCGACCAATTGGCAACCGAAAGCGGTGTCTTTGCCGACCTGCACATCCGCCCGGTAGAGCCGCGCCTGTCCATTTCTGCGGTGATGGTACGTCCCCAAGAGCATCGTTTGTCCATGCTGGCCGAGGCATTCGCGCACGAGTTGCGCAAAGATCATTAGAACCGGCGACAATGGCAAATGCACCGGACTCACCGTCGGTGTCGACCGTACCGGAATAGTCGCCGCGCCCCATACACCCTGAAATTGATTTAATAGACAAATAAGTCTATTAAATAGACATGGCTCAACCCACCCCGCAAACCGACACCCCCAAACGCAGGGGGCGGCCCCGCATCCATCCCGACCAGTCGGAAGCCCGGAATCGCTTGCTGCGCAGCGGGTTGGCGCACCTGACGGAAAAGGGTTATTCGGCCGTCGGCATCGACGAGATTTTGCGCGACGCTCAGGTGCCAAAGGGGGGATTTTATCATTATTTCCAGAACAAGGCGGCATTCGGCCTCGCCTTGATTGCCGCCTATCACGACTATTTCGCGGCCCTGATTGATGCTGCATTGCTGGATGAGAGCTGCGCTCCGCTCGACCGTTTGCGCCATTTCACTGAACAGGCCGAAGCCGGCATGGCCCGCCACCAGTTCCGGCGCGGTTGTCTGATCGGTAATCTGGGTCAGGAGATGAGCGCGCTGCCGGATGCATTCCGCGAACAGCTCATTGCCGTATTGGCTGATTGGCAGAGGCGCACCGCCGATTGTTTCCGATGCGCTATTGAGGACGGTTCCCTGCCCGCCCATCACGACCCTGAGGCGCTTGCCGCCTTTTTCTGGACAGGCTGGGAGGGCGCAGTCCTGCGCGCCAAACTCGAGCTGGGCCCGGTCCCGCTCCGGCAATTCACCGAACAGTTTTTCCGCCACCTCAAGGCATAAGGAAGTCTCCAATGATTGATGCAATCCTGATTGAAAAACCGGATGACCAGCAAACCGTCAAACTCACCACCCTCGAAGACAATGCGCTCCCCGAAGGCGATGTTCGCGTCGACATTGCCTGGTCCAGCCTCAACTACAAGGATGCCCTCGCCATAACCGGTGCCGGGCCCGTCGTCCGGCATTTTCCGATGGTGCCGGGCATTGATTTCGCCGGTCTTGTCACCGAGAGCGCCCATCCGGATTTCAAACCCGGCGACAAGGTCATTCTCAACGGTTGGGGTGTCGGCGAAAAACATTGGGGCGGCCTTGCCAGCCAGGCAAGAGTGAACGGCGACTGGCTGGTCCCCCTGCCCGCAAATCTCACCGGACGTCAGGCCATGGCCATCGGCACCGCAGGTTACACAGCCATGCTGTGCGTATTGGCGCTCGAGAAACAGGGCGTCACCCCCGATGCGGGAGAAATCGTCGTCACCGGCGCTGCAGGCGGTGTTGGCAGTGTCGCGGTGTCACTTCTGGCCAATCGCGGTTATGCCGTAGCCGCTGTAACAGGCCGCATGGCGGAAGCGCCCTATCTCAAAAGCCTGGGCGCAAGCACCATCATTGATCGGGCCGAACTCTCCACCCCGGGAAAACCCCTGGCGCGCGAGCGCTGGGCCGGCGCGGTGGATGTGGCCGGCTGCACCGTTCTGGCCAATGTGCTCGCCGCGATGCAATATCAAGGCGTTGTCACCGCATGCGGCCTTGCCGCTGGCATGGACCTGCCCGCCAGCGTCGCCCCCTTCATTCTCCGCGGCGTCACGCTGGTCGGCATCGACAGCGTCATGTGCCCAAAACCGCGCCGGCTTGCGGCTTGGCAACAATTGGCCGCCGAGCTTGATCTGACACAACTCAACGCCATGACAACTGAAATTCCGCTCGATCAGGTCATCGAGACCGCGCCAAAGTTTCTCAAAGGCCAGATCCGGGGCCGGGTCGTAGTGCCGGTCGCACCCGCAAAAGCATGACCGCAGTAAATCAGGGGAAACATACGGCATTCGCGCGTCTCGGTGCCACGGTCAAAAACCACCTTTCACCTCGATGACGCGCGCGCGTCGGCAACAAGCTGCGTTTTTCCATCACGCCGCTGTTGAAAAAAAGCCTTAACATGTTAGTCTCCCTGCGCGCCGTCTCGAGGGCGTAGCAACGGTCGGCACGATGTCGCACGCGAACAGGACTTGCGAAACGGCCCGCGCATGACCATCTAGATAATCTCCCTCCCGGGATTAGCGAAAATAACAGGAAATCCAATGAGTGTTGAACTGACAGGCAAGCACCTGATCGCTGGCGAATGGGTTACAGGCGAATCCACTTTTGCCTCCGAGCCCGCCCATGGGGCCTCCCATGATTTTGCCATGGGCACCCCCGCCCATGTCGACACAGCCGCAAAAGCCGCCGAAGAAGCATTCTGGAGCTTTGGGTATTCGAGCCGCGCCGAGCGCGCCGCCCTGCTCAACCGCATTGCTGATGAAATTGACGCACGCGGAGATGCCATCACCAAAATCGGTACAGAAGAAACCGGACTGCCCGAAGGTCGCCTCGTCGGCGAACGCGGCCGCACCACCGGCCAGCTGCGCCTTTTTGCCAGCCACATTGAAAAAGGTGATTATCTGGATCGCCGCCATGACGAGGCTTTGCCTGATCGCCAGCCGCTGCCGCGCCCGGATATCAAGCTTGTCCAGCGTCCCATCGGCCCTGTCGCCGTATTTGGCGCGTCAAACTTTCCGCTCGCCTTCTCCACCGCCGGTGGCGACACGGCCGCCGCCCTGGCTGCTGGCTGTCCCGTCGTGGTCAAAGGGCATTCGGCTCACCCTGGCACCGGCGAAATCGTGGCTCAGGCCATTGATGCCGCCATCAAGGCACTCGGGTTTCATCCCGGCGTCTTCTCGCTCATCCAGGGCGGCACACGCGCTGTGGGCACCGCGCTTGTCCAGCACCCGCTGATCAAGGCCGTCGGCTTCACCGGCAGCCTCGGTGGCGGACGTGCGCTGTTTGATCTTTGTGCACAACGTCCGGAACCAATTCCCTTCTTTGGTGAACTAGGCTCGGTCAATCCCATGTTCCTTCTGCCTGCCGCCGTTTCGGCACGGGGCGAAGAAATCGCCAAGGGCTGGGCTGGTTCATTGACGATGGGTGCCGGCCAGTTCTGCACCAATCCCGGTATCTCGGTTATCGTTGACGGCCCGGAGGCTGATGCCTTCGCTGCCGCTGCAACAGCCGGCCTGGAAGCCGTTGGCGCACAGGTCATGCTGACAGACGGCATCGCCAAGGCCTATCGCGACGGACGCGACCGGGTTGCCGGTGCTTCTGGCGTACAGACATTGCTGACCACCACCTGCGACCTGCGCAACGCCACCCCATACCTCTACAGCACCACGGGCGAAGCCTGGTTGGCCAATGAAGAACTGGGCGAAGAAGTCTTTGGTCCCCTCGGCCTGATCGTCCGGGTCAAGGACACCGCTGAAATGGTGGCGGTCGCCAAGTCACTTCAGGGTCAGCTCACCTGCACCTTGCATATGGACGCGGGCGACACTGCCGACGCACAGGCCCTTATGCCCGTGCTCGAGCGCAAGGCAGGCCGCATTCTGGCTAACGGCTTCCCCACCGGCGTCGAAGTCAGCGAAGCCATGGTTCATGGCGGCCCCTACCCCGCGTCGACCAATTTCGGTGCCACCTCGGTGGGCACCATGTCGATCCGCCGCTTCCTGCGTCCGGTCAGCTACCAGAACATCCCCAATGACGTTCTGCCCGCCGATCTCGCCTGACACCGGCACCGCCTTTGACTGATCAGCAAGGCCGGCATCCCGCAAGGGGTGCCGGCCTTTGCATTTGCCGCTGCCGCCCACCTGCCCGGCATTACCCGGTTGCCACCAGCCGCATGCGCGCCTAAAACCCCATGCAGACCAGTTAAGGGATCATCATGTCCGACTCGACCAAGACTTCTCCAGCAGACAAGACTTTCCCTGCCGAATTACCCCGCCCGCTTGTCGATCGCGCCATACTGGCCGCACTGGATGAAGATCTGGGCCTCGCCGGCGATTTGACCACCCAGTCAACGCTCAGCCCCGATGCGACCGCGCAGGTTGTCATCAATGTGCGCGAAGTCGGTGTCATCTCGGGCATGGCGCTTGCCGAGGCTGCGTTCCGCCTTATCGGGCCGGGATTGAGCTTCACCCCGCTGGTCGCCGATGGGGACACGGTCAAGGCCGGTCAGGATATTGCCCGCGTCTCCGGTAATGCCCGCATGATCATGTCAGCCGAGCGCGTTGCACTCAATTTTCTCAATCACATGAGCGGGATTGCCACCACAACCCGCAGTTTCGTCGATGCGGTTGCCGGCACCAGCGCACGGATTTGCGACACCCGCAAAACCACGCCGGGTCTGCGCGCTTTCGAGAAATATGCGGTCCGCTCGGGTGGCGGCTGGAACCATCGCTACGGCCTCGATGACGCAATCCTGATCAAGGACAATCATATTGCGGTCACCGGCAGTGTCGGCGCCGCTGTCGCCGCAGCCAAGGCCTTTGCCGGTCACCTCGTGGCCATTGAGGTTGAGGTGGATAATCTCGATCAGTTCGGCGAAGCACTTGAAGCCGGCGCGAATGCGGTATTGCTCGACAATATGGACAACGCCACCCTGCGCCGCGCCGTTGATCTGAACAAGGGCCGCGCCCGGCTGGAAGCCTCTGGCGGCGTCACCCTCGACCGGGTGCGCGGCATCGCAGAAACCGGCGTCGACTATATATCTTCCAGCAGAATAACCATGGCTGCCACCCCGCTCGATATAGGGCTCGACATCGCCATCGATTAATCACCAATCCGCCCCAAGGAGACCGGCATGAGTCAGCCGCTGCTCGACCTGATGACCCGTGCCGCACTCGAAGCCGGACAAGTCATTCTCGACATTTATAACCGCCCCTTCGATTCCAGCGAAAAAGCTGACGGATCGCCGGTGACAATCGCCGATCAAATGGCCGAAAAGGTCATCCTCGCGCACCTAAAGGAAACCGGCATCCCCGTGCTTGCTGAAGAAAGCGTGGCAGCTGGCGACATTCCGGTACTCGGCGACCGTTTCTTTGTCGTCGACCCGCTCGATGGCACCAAGGAATTCATCAAGCGAAATGGCGAATTCACCGTCAATATAGCCCTCGTCGAGAATGGCCGACCAGTCCTTGGCATCGTCACGGCCCCCGTGCTTGGCGACGGTTATCTGGGTGGCCCCGATGGCGCCTTCAGCTTCCGGATTGATGGTTTGACAGCGAGCGAACTAACCCCGATCAGCGTCGCCCGGCACAGTCCCATGCAGGTCGTTGCCAGTCGGTCACACGGACATGACGCCCTTCGCGAACTGTGTGACAGCTTTGAAGTGGTCAACGACGTCTCGGTCGGTTCCTCCCTGAAATTCTGTCTTCTGGCCAAAGGCGAAGCCCGTTTCTACCCGCGCTTCACCCCCACATGCGAATGGGATACCGCGGCCGGTCAGGCCGTGCTGGAAGCTGCGGGCGGAACTCTCCTGACACTTTCTGGCGAAGCACTGGCATATGGGAAAGCCGACAGGAATTTTCTCAATCCGTTTTTCGTCGCTGCCGACGATGAGGAATTGGGAAAAGCCGCCGCAAAACGCATGCATGCATTATTGCAGACCTGACATGCAAAGTTAACAATTGCGTCATGCTTGAGCAGCATATATAGGACCAACATATGCTGGGCCGATATAGCTCGAGGAACCCTAATGAACGTCAAGACACTTTGCTTGGCAATCTTGTATGACGAGAACGCGACAGGCTACGAGATCCGTAAGCTTTCCGTGGAGGGCGAGTATGCCTATTTCGTCGAAGCAAGCTTTGGGTCCATCTACCCTGCCCTCGCCAAGCTCGAGGAAGAAGAACTTGTTACAAGTCAGGTAGAACTGCAGGACGGCAAACCCGCAAAAAAAGTCTATTCCATAACTGAAGCTGGTCGCACCGCTTTCCATGATTCCTTGTTTGAGGAACTGGGCGACGATGTCTATCGCAGTGAATTTCTCTTGTTCGCCCGGTTCGCCCCGATGCTGCCCGCCAGCCTCGTCGAAACCCGGCTGAACGAGCGTCTCGAAATTCTCGACAACAAACTTTCAGGGCTCAACAAGCTATTGCAGAAGTCCAACACGCCCCATGACACTTGGGTCATTCAATACGGGATGACCTGTATGAAGGTTGCGCGGAACTATATCGCAACCCATATGCACGAACTAATCGCATTGGCACGCCCCGAGAACAGGGCCGCTGAAGCAGCGGAATAAAAATACAGGACATTACTATGCGCTTTCTGAGATCGTACGGCGTTGCGTTTATACTTATTGTCATTGTTGCACTCTGGATGGGCGGCGGCGTTCTTGTGCGCGGCGGCCAGGGGCCCGGCAATGGCGAGAAACCTATTATTTCCCTCATCGGCGGCGACGCCGGGCACGGTGAAGAAGAGGCGCATGGCGCTGCCGGTTCCGAGGAGGAAATCAACCCCCACCTCAGCATTGCAGAACGTAATGTTGAGAATGTCACGCGAGAGGGCACTGCCCGTTCTGTGCGAATCAAAACGTTTTCGGTGCAGGCAATGCCGCTGGAGGTCCCGCTTCGAGGCAAGACCAAGGCCAAGTCCGTCATCTCTGCCTCTGCTGAAACCAGCGGCATCGTTGACAAGGTGCATGTTGCAAAGGGCGATCAGGTTGCCGCCGGTGACCTGCTCTGCACGCTTGACCAGGGCACCCGGGCCGCGTCGGTAGCGCAGGCAGAGGCCAATCTGGCCAGTGCCCGCCTCAACTACGAAACCAACGCCAAGCTCCGTGAAAAAGGTCTCGCCGCACCCAACACCGAAACAGCGCTCGAAAGTGCGCTGAAATCGGCTGAGGCCGCGCTCGATCAGGCGCAGGCAGAACTGGACCGCACCGAGATCCATTCGAAAATTTCGGGCCTGGTGCAGGACCCACTGGTTGAAGAAGGCGCCCTGCTCCCGGCAGGCGGCATCTGCGCGACCATCGTGCAGCTGGACCCGATCATCTTCGTCGGCAGCATTCCCGAGGCGCGCATTGGTTTGGCAAAGTCAGGACTTCCGGCAACGCTGACCACAATCAACGGACGCTCCGCCAAGGGCACGGTGACCTATATCGCGGCAACGGCCGACGCCAGCACCCGCACGTTCGAAGTCGAGATGGAAGTTCCCAACCCGGACAACGCCATCCGCTCAGGCCTGACAGCAACCGCAACGGTCGATATGGGCTCCATGCCCGCGCACCTCTTGCCGCAATCGGTCCTGACCCTTGATGACGCCGGTGATGTCGGCATCCGCGCTGTTGAAGACAGCAAGGTTGTCTTCTATCCGGTCACGATCATCAGCGACACACGCGACGGCGTCTGGGTTTCCGGCCTGCCACCTGTGGTCGATGTTATCACGCTGGGACAGGAGAACGTTCAGGCGGGTCAAACGGTAAAAGCTGAAACTGCTGCTGATGATGAAGGGGCAACCTCGTGATCAATTTCCTCGAACGCGTTCTGCGCATGCCCCGCGTGGTGATGACCGTCATGGTCCTCCTGCTGGGCGCAGGTTTTTCTGCCTATCTGACATTGCCCAAGGAAAGCTTCCCGGCAATCGACATCCCCTATTTCTACGTCTCGGTCAGCCAGACAGGCGTCTCCCCGCGAGATGCTGAACGGCTTTTGGCCAAACCCATTGAAGACCGGCTGACGGATCTCGATGGCCTTGAAAGCATGACCTCAACATCGACCACCGGCCATGTGTCGGTCTTTCTCGAGTTTGACGTCAATGCCGACAAGGACCAGGCGCTCTCCGATATCCGCGCCAAGATGGATGGCGTGAGCTCCGAACTCCCCAGCGACGCCAATGAGCCAACCATTACCGAGATCTCCTTCTCGGACGTGCCGGTTCTGTCCATTGCGCTTTATGGCGAGGTGCCTGAGCGCACATTGGTCAATCGTGCCGACGAACTCAAGGAAGCACTTGAGAAAATCGGCGACGTGCAGGACGTCACCATTTCAGGTTCTCGTGACGAAGTGCTCGAAGTGCGCATCGATCTTGACCGCCTCGATGCTTATGACCTCACAGCATCGCAATTGTTCGATGCCCTCGCCCGCAATAACCTGGTTGTCGCCGGCGGCACGCTCGACACCGGCCAGGGTTCCTTCAACGTTGAAGTGCCCGGCCTGATCACCAATGCGGCAGATGTCTATTCCTTGCCTCTCAAAACGAGTGGCGACACGGTCGTCACCTTCGGCGATGTGGCCGCCATCACCCGCACCTTCAAGGATGCAACCGAGTTTGCCTATGTAAACGGCTCACCCGCCATCACCATTGGCGTCACCAAAAAACTCGGCACCAATATTATCCAAGTATCCGAAGAAGTACGCCGGGTGGCAACCGAAGTCACGGATGCATGGCCAGCCGGCATTCAGCATTCCTTCCTGCTCGATCAGTCCGAAAGCACAATCGGTCTCTACCGTTCGCTTGAAGCTGCGGTGCTCACCGCCGTGGCGCTGGTGCTGATCACCTGTATCGCCACACTGGGCGTTCGTCCGGCCCTCATGATCGGCACCTCGATTCCGATCTCCTTCATGATTGCCTTCCTCGTGGTGCAGACCATGGGCATGAGCGTCAACATGATGGTCATGTTCGGTCTCGTCATCGCCGTGGGTGTGCTCGTGGACGATCCGATCGTGGTCGTGGAATATGCCGAGCGCAAACTGGCCGAAGGCCTGTCGCGCAAGGAAGCCTTCATCTATGCCGCGCGCAAAATGTTCGTGCCGGTGGTTTCCGCCACCGCCACCACGCTCGGTGCCTTCATTCCGCTGCTGTTCTGGCCGGGTATTATCGGCAAGTTCATGAGCTATCTGCCGATCACCGTTATTGTGGTCATGGTGGCCTCCCTGCTCTCGGCCCTGGTCTTCATGCCCATTATCGGTGCCATGATCGCCCGCAGCAGCATGGATGAAAAGGAACAGGAATCGGCAAGTCTGGTCATGTATCCGGACAAGTTCGACGCCAAAAAGGTCCCCGGCCTGACCGGTGTCTATGTGCGGGTCATGTCCAAACTCCTGCATCACCCCATCCTGACCCTGACGGCGGGCTTTTCCATCGTCGTGGGCATTTTCGTGCTCTACAGCATGAACCCGACCGGCACCGTGGCCTTCCCGGCTTCCGAGCCCGAATACGGCACGGTTTCAGTGGTTGCCCGTGGCAATTACTCGCCAGTGGAAATCCGTGGCTTCCTGCGTGAAGTCGAAGCGGAAGTGCTGCAGGTCAATGGCATTCAGGACAGCATTCTCACCTTTGGCGGTGGGGATGGCGGTTTTGGCGCCAATGCCGCACCGCCCGACACCATCGGCACGCTGCAATTGCAGCTTCTGCCGTGGAAAGAGCGCGTACCGGCTGCGGAAATCTTCGAAAACATCCGCGAACGGGTGAAGGACATCCCGGGCCTTGATGTGCAGATTGCAGCCCAGGAAGATGGCCCGCCCGCGGGCAAGGCCATCAATCTGCGGGTAGAAAGCAACACCTACGACGATCTCGAGCCCTCGGTTGCCAAACTGCGCGATTATATCGAGAACGATCTGGGCGGCACCATCGACATCGAAGATGGCCGTCCGGCACCGGGCATCGATTGGCAGATCACCGTCGATCGTGTTCAGGCAGCCAAATATGGCATCGGCGTACGTGAACTCAGCCCCTATATTCAGCTGGTCACCACCGGTGTGAAGGTTGGCAGCTACCGGCCGGATGACGCCACCGACGAGCTCGATATCCGTGTCCGTCTGCCGGAAGAAGAGCGCAGCTTCGCCGCTCTCGATACCATGCGGATTGTCACCAGTCAGGGTCTTGTCCCGGTCTCCAACTTCATCTCCCGCAAGGCGGTGCAGAAGGTGGCCAACATCACCCGTCGGGACAGCACCTATGTCATGAGCGTGGCCGCCAATCTGGAACCCGGTCTCGCCGCTGCCGAAAAGGTCGCGCAACTGCAGGCCTGGGCCGGCGATCAGGCATGGCCCACAGGCGTGGAGATTGTTTATGGCGGTGCCGAAGAACAGACCAACGAAACCAACGCCTTCATGGTCAAGGCTCTCGTGGGTGCCCTGTTCCTCATCTTCCTGGTGTTGTTGATCGAATATAACCGGTTCTGGCAGGTCTTTGTCACGCTAACGACAGTGGTCATGTCCATGGCGGGCGTTCTGCTCGGCATGCTGGTCACCGGCATGGCCTTCTCGGCCATCATGACTGGCCTCGGCATCGTGGCGCTTGCCGGCATCGTGGTGAAAAACGGCATCGTTTTGATCGACACCTACAATCACTACAACCGTGATGACGGCGTTGAACCGATCAAGGCCATGTTGCTCACCACCGCCCAGCGTGTCCGGCCGGTGCTGCTGACAGCAACAGTGACGGCCCTCGGCGTAATCCCGATGGCGCTGAACGTTGAGTTCGACTTTGTCCGCCGCGAAATCGTCACCGGCGGCATTGCCGGTTCGTGGTTCATCAACCTGTCGGCAGCGCTTGTGTCCGGCCTGTTCCTGTCCACGCTGCTGACACTGGTCATGGTCCCGGTCATGATCACCGCGCCCTCGGTCATCTGGGCTCGGCTGTCCAACGTATTTGCAGCCCTCTCCAGCTTCGTCACCGGCCTGTTCGGCCGCCGCCCCGCCAAGGGGTCTGGTGCCGAAATACCCGGCGATCTGGATAGCGCCCGCAAATATATGGAAGTGGATCAGACCGGTCTGGTGGAAACCGAAACCAACGGTGTCACCGTGGTCTCCCGGCAGGCGGCTGAATAAAAGCCCCACCATCCAGACAAAAAAAGGCCCGCACATTGTGCGGGCCTTTTTGCTAGCGCCATAAGCGCGCATCCAGGCATGCAGCATGCCCCTTATCCCCCCGTTTGATTGGGACCTCGATCCGTCCCGCAAAGGCCAGTCGCGCCGTGGCACGGCCGAATGCCAAAGCCCGGCATATCCGGGTCGGGTGACGAAGAATAAAAAACGCTCTCTTCCTTCTCCCTCGGGCGTGACCCGGGGGTCCATACGATACAGGCCACACCGAATGGATGCCCGGATCAGGTCCGGGCAAAAAAGAGAATGGGATGGATGCGAAATACGTCCAAAACCCTCATGGTAAGCTTGTCGAACCACGAGGGTTTCAACACCGCGCGTGCCGCCCATCCTTCGACAGGCTCAACATGAGGGAAGGCCGCCACGAACACAAAGCCCCGCCGCCGTCATTGCGAGCGGCGAAGCCGCGCGGCAATCCAGAAGCGGCAGGCACCAGCGCCTCGCCAATGCTATTCGATCTTCTCCGCTGCCCGGCCGAGGAAACCATCCGCATCCACCGTCTTCTGACGGAACTGTTCTTCCGCTTCCGTGGCTTCACGCTGGCGGTTCCACATCTGGGCATAAAGCCCCTCCATCGCCAGCAGCTCAGGATGCGTGCCCCGTTCGGCAATTTCACCGCCCCGCAGCACAATAATCTCATCCGCATCGACAACTGTCGACAGGCGATGCGCAATCACCAGCGTTGTCCGGTCTGCTGAAACTGCATCGAGCGCGGTCTGGATATCACGCTCGGTCTGGGTATCCAGTGCCGAGGTCGCCTCATCCAGAATGAGAATTGGCGGGCTTTTCAGAATGGTCCGCGCAATCGCCACGCGCTGCTTTTCACCGCCCGAAAGCTTCAGCCCACGTTCCCCCACAGGCGTTTCAAAGCCCTGGGGCAGCGTGGCAATGAAATCGCCAATCTGCGCCATCTGCGCCGCTTCGCGCACCTCGGCCTCTGCCGCATCGGGCCGGCCATAGCGGATATTGTACGCAATGGAATCGTTGAACAGCACCGTGTCCTGCGGCACCATGCCAATCGCCGCCCGCAAGGAGCCCTGGGTCACATCGCGCACATCCTGCCCGTCAATGGTCACCCGGCCACCTGTCACATCGTAGAACCGGTAAATGAGCCGCGAAATCGTTGATTTGCCGGCCCCCGATGGTCCCACAACTGCAATCGTCTTGCCTGCAGGCACTTCAAAGCTGATCCCCTTGAGGATCGGCCGGTCCGCATCATAGTGAAAATGCACATCCTCAAACCGCAACACAGGGCCGGTAACCTTCAGCGGCACAGCCTGCGGCGAATCCACAATCTCGGGGTCCTGCCCCAGCAGCTTGAACATGGCCTCGATATCGGCCAGCCCCTGCCGGATTTCGCGATAAACAAAGCCGATCATGTTGAGCGGGCGATAAATCTGCATCATGAACGTATTCACCAGCACGAAATCGCCCATGCTCATGGTCCCGGCCATCACACGCTGCACCGACATCACGCCAATCACCGTCAGCCCGGACCAGAAGATCAGCCCCTGCCCGAAGTTCAGGTAGCCCAGCGATGTCCATATCCGAACGGCTGAATGCTCATAGCGCGACATGGATTCGTCAAACCGGTCCGCTTCCAGCTTCTCATTGCCGAAATATTTGACCGTTTCAAAATTCAGCAGGCTGTCGATTGCCTTGGAATTGGCATCAGTATCGCTGTCATTCATGTCCCGGCGAATGGCAATCCGCCAATTGCTCGCCTTCACCGTGAACCAGATATACAGCCAGATAATCAGCACCACGATCGCCAGAAACGACCAGCCGAACATGTATAAAAACACCCCGGCCACAATCACGAATTCCAGCAATACCGGGGCTGTGTTGAGCATGGTGAAACGCACAATCGTCTCAATGCCCTTGGTCCCGCGTTCAATCACACGGCTCAGCCCGCCCGTGCGGCGCTGCAAATGATAGCGCAGCGACAGCCGGTGCAAATGGGTAAAGGTCTGATAAGCGAGGCGCCGCACCGCGTGCTGCCCCACACTGGCAAACAGGATGTCCCGCAACTGCTGAAACCCTGAATCCATGATATTGCCGAGACCATAGGCGATCACCAGCACAATCGGCACCGCCAGCCCCATCATCATCTCTGGTGCCACGCCGCTTTCAGGCAGACTGTCGATAATGCCCTTATAGGCAAAGGGCACCAGCGTGGTGGCCACTTTCGCCAGCACAAGCGCGCCTATGGCCAGCAGCACCCGCAGTTTCAGGTCCGCCCGGTCGGCGGGCCACATATATGTCCACAAATGGCGAATAGTCGTGAGCAGCGAACCCTCGTCAGCGCTCACTTTTGCTTTGTCGTCAGAAATGTCGGTCACTCGCTTTATACGCTTTCCGGTATCGACGCCGGTATGGGCGTCCCTCGTTTTGGTCTCAGGCCGGACAGGTAGGAATCATAAGCAGCTTGCAGCGCATCAAGCCGCGCAAAATCGATGGAATAGCAATTGCGGGTGCCCCGCGCGTCGCGCTTCACCAGCCCCGCCTCAAACAGCACCTTGATATGCTGCGATACCGTTGATTGCGCCAACGGCAAGCACTGCGTCACCTCGGTGCAGCAGCATTGCGGATCACATTTTTCCGCAAGAATGCGCAAAATGCTCAGCCGCACGGGATGCCCGAGTGCGCGCATGGCATGCGCCAGAACCGTATCTGGGTGGTTTTCATCGATCATCGTGATTTAACGATAAAAGAAGCTGCCGCAAAGCACAAGAAAACTTTGTGCAATGCGGCTTCTGTCTTTAGTCCGCTTCCGGTAATTCAAACACCTGTCCGGGATAAATCAGGTCGGGATTGCGGATCTGGTCACGATTGGCCCGATAGATGGTGGTGTAGCGATAGCCGGTGCCATAGACGCGGCTGGCAATCGTCCAAAGATTGTCGCCACCCCGAATAATCGCCTTGCCCGAGGCAAAGCGCTGGGCATCAGGATCGCCGACCTGCACAGCTGTCAGCGTCGGCACATCACTGTCCGCCGCCTCATCGGCCATCGCACCATCATTGGCAGCCACATCCATCGATGCATCCTGTGATGAGGCATCCGCCGCCGCCTCACCCACCACAGGCGGGCTTGTCAGCGCAGCGCCTGCGTCTGCCGCTGCGGCCGTGGCATTGATCTCGGCTTCCGCCGCACCATTATCCGCCACCGCAACCGCATCGCCTGTTTCAGGCAGCTGGATTTCAAAATTCACTTCCGCACGGCCCACAACCTCCGCTGTGCCCGGCCGCAACATGTCAACGCGAATGCGCTGGCGTGGGGAGTGCAGATGGTCAATCGGCGTTTCAATCAACCAGCGGCCATCCTTGACCACCGTATCGGCGATGAACTGGTCATCGACATAAAGCCGCACAATCGCGCCTTCACTGCCGCCGCCCGCAAAGAAGTTCCGCGCGCCATCCACTTCAACCGCATCGATTGTTGGGGGCACCATGCTCGTTGCAGACATCTCTGTCTTGGCATTGTCCGCGGCATTCGTCATCGCAACCACAGTAGTGTCGTCAGCCTCCGTAGCGCTTTCAGCCTCGGCCTCAGCCGCCGGATCGGCCACACTCATCGCAGTTGCAACCGCTTCATCCGCGGCTTCAGCCGCCGGCATTTCCGCAGCCGCCATTTCCATGGGCGCGCTTTCGGGCTCGGCAGGCGCGGTAGCGTCATCTGCTGGCCCAGCCTCATCCACAGTTTCCACATCGGCAACCAGCATTGGCGGCGCCGTTGTCACCGGCTCAGGCATGGGCAGACCCTGCAAAATCTTGCTGGCTTCACCCGGCGTGCTTGCCACCACCAGCGGCTCGGTCTTCAGGTCGTCCTGAATGACCACAACCACCGATTGCGCGGCCAGTTCACCCGTCTGTGGCACGGCAACAGAAATTTCAACACCACCGGCAGGCAAAGTCGCCTCCGGAACAAACACCCAGTCACCACTTGATTCTGCCGTTGTGCGGCCCAGAATTTCGCCATTGGCGTAGATTTCAACCTCGTCACCCGGCGCGGCACTGCCCGCAATCACCAGAGACCCGTCAGGCTCGGCCCGCACCAGCCCCAGGCGGGGCGCAAGGGCATTTTCGGCAGGTTCGGACGGGGTGGCAACTGGCTCGGCTTCAGCCGTTTCCTCTGCAACATCGGGCACCGCTTCATTCGTCACCGCAACTGACTTGGCAGGTACGGAAACCGCTGCAGGGTCTTGCCGCCAAAGGCCAATATCAGCCAGCTTGGCACGCACGCAGGTCCCAAAACCATCTGCATCGCTGGCGCAGCTCACAGCGGTTGGTCCCGCTGCCAGCCCCAAAATAACAACGATAGTCACCGCTGCGGCACCAAGTGTAGTCCAGAGAGAACGTCTAGAAGCTGTATCCGCCAAAAAAGGCCTCCGTGCCGGCTCCGCAGGGGCGTCGGCTCGTGTTTTTATCCGAGCCGTTTTGTCCCACGAGCTCCGGTCTTCATGAGCTTGTACGTAAGGGACTCATACAGTGCCTCAAAACTTGCATCAATAATGTTTGGCGAAACTCCAATGGTATACCAGCGTTCTCCCGTCCCATCTCTGCTTTCTATCAGTACACGGGTGACCGCGCCCGTGCCGCCGTCCAGGATACGCACCTTGAAATCGACAAGTTCAAGGTCACCGATTCGGTCGGAATACTTGCCCAGATCCTTGCGCATGGCCAAATCGAGCGCGTTGACCGGACCATTGCCTTCCGCCACCGACATCAGCAATTTGTCATCCACCCGGATTTTCACCACAGCCTCACTCACCGTGATCTGCTCGCCCTTGGCATTGTGCCGCCGCTCAATCGCCGTGCGATAGCTTTCAACCGTAAAAAACTCCGGCAGGCTGCCCAGCACCCGGTGTGCCAATAGCGCAAACGACGCATCAGCCCCGTCATAGGAATAGCCGCGCGCCTCGCGTTCCTTCACCTCACGCAAAAGCGTGTTGAGCCGAGGGTCATCTTTCTCGATTTTGATCTTGTGCCGCGCCAGCGCCGTCAGCAGGTTGGATTTGCCCGCCTGTTGCGACACCATCACCGCGCGCTCATTGCCCACAGTCTCCGGGGCCACATGCTCATAGCTTGCGGGATCTTTCAAAAGCGCAGACGCATGAATGCCCGCCTTGGTCGCAAAGGCCGATGTCCCCACATAGGGCGATTGCCGCGCAGGTGCCCGGTTGAGCAGATCATCAAAAGCTCGCGAGATACGGGTAAACCCGGCCAATTGCTTCTGGCTCACGCCTGTGGTGAACCGTTCCGCAAATCCGGTTTTCAGCATCAGCGTCGGGATCAGCGTGATCAGGTTGGCATTACCGCAGCGCTCGCCCACGCCATTGAGCGTCCCCTGCACCTGCCGCACCCCCGCGGCCACCGCCGCCAGCGTATTCGCCACCGCCTGCCCGGTATCGTCATGGGCATGAATACCCAGCCGGTCCCCCGGGCAAACTTTCATCACCTCCCCCACAATCTCGGTGATTTCCGCGGGCATGGTGCCGCCATTGGTGTCACACAAAACAATCCAGCGCGCCCCCGCCGCCAGCGCCGTTTTCACCACATCCAGCGCATAGGCGGGGTTCGCCTTGTACCCGTCGAAAAAATGCTCGCAATCGAGCATGGTTTCCTTGCCCCGCGCCACAGACGCACTGACAGAGGCCGTCACCGATTTGAGATTTTCCTTTGGCGAAATCCCCAGCGCCAGCTCCACCTGATAATCCCAGGCCTTGGCCACAAAACAGGTCGCCTCCGCTGCCGAATTGAGAATATCCTGCACGCCGGGATCATTCTCCACCGAACGCCCGGCCCGCTTGGTCATGCCAAAAGCCGTAAACACAGCCTTTTTGGTGCGCTTCTTTTCAAAAAACGCCGTATCCACCGGATTGGCCCCGGGATAACCGCCCTCAATGTAATCGACGCCCAATTGCTCGATCAGCGCCGCCACGGAAATCTTGTCCTCCAGCGAGAATTCGATTCCGGCAGTTTGCGCGCCATCGCGCAGGGTCGTGTCGAACAGGTACAGGCGTTCTTTGGCCATTTGATTACTCTTTTACAGTCCAGGTTTCAGTGTCATGGTCGGGATGTTGATAATTGCTGGCTTTGATCGCCGCCGCCCATGCCGGGTCCGCCGCTTCCGTCTCTCCGGCATCGGGCACATCAGTCAGCGTTGCAAACCAAGGCATGCGCCCCTCAATCCCGTCCTGGGTGGCCGGCTTGATCCGCTCAGGATGGTCCAGTGCGCCAATCGTCAGCGAAATATGTTCGCTTCGTGCGTCGCGATAAAACAGCGGCGTACCACATTGATGACAGAACCCGCGCTCAACATGTTCCGAGCTTTGAAACACCGCAGGCGTCCCCCGCGTCCAGCTGAACGCCGCAAGGGGCACGCCCACCAGCGCCTCAAAATAATTGCCCACTGCCTTTTGGCACATGCGGCAGTGGCAAATATGGGCATCATTGCGAAACGATGTCGCGTGATAGCGCACCGCCCCACACTGGCAGCCTCCGCTCATCGCCAGATCGTCCGGCATCATGACGGCTCCCCGCTCTCAATCGCCCAGTCATCCGTCTCATGGTCCGGATGCTGGTTGGAATGAATGCCCGCCATGAAATCGAGCCATTCCGCGCCGGGCTCGTCAACCACCGGCAGGCTGGTCAGCACCTCGAAAAACGGCAATTTGTCATTGAGATTGACCTGAATGGCTGGTGCCACCTTCGCCGGCTCATCAAACGCACCGATCGCCAGCTCCAGCCCGTATTTGGTCTCATAGGCCAAAGGCGTGCCGCAATCGCCGCAAAAGGCACGCCGCGCCAGGTTCGAACTCTGGAACCATTTCGGCGCACCGCGCGTCCAGCGCCCGTCATGCGAGGTCACCAGCGGCCCGAAAAAGCCGCCAAACGCCTTCTGGCACATGCGGCAATGACAGATCGAGGGGCGCCCCACCAGCTTGGTGGCAAACCGCACCGCCCCGCATTGGCATCCGCCTGTAAGCGTCTCAGTCTGGGCCATGATACACCGCCTCTATGTTTTGTCCGTCCGGATCAAACACAAACGCCCCGTAATAATTGGCGTGATAATGCGGACGCAGGCCCGGTGCACCATTGTCCTTTGCGCCGGCCTGCATTGCCGCAGCATAAAAAGCGTCTACCTCGGCCCGGCTGCCGGCCGAAAAGCAAACATGATTTCCCGGCACACGCCCGCCACCCGACAACCAGAAATACGGGTTGTCATTGTCGCCGAAACCGGCGTGACGTTGCCCCTCATGGCTAAAATCCATCACACATTCAATGCCCAGGGGCGCCAGCGCGACTTTATAAAAATCAACTGACTTATCAATATCTTCAACCAGAATGCCGATGTGATCTATTCCGCTCATAACTTGATCTCCCATTTGGTCCGGCGGGTGCCGGACTGAGGGTCTTTGTAATCCATGAGCTGGACATTTTTTGTCAGCAGCTCGGCGCGGATTTCATCAGCCCTGGCAAAATCTTTTGCCTCCAGTGCCGCAAGCCGCGCTGCAATCTGCGCTTCAATATCGGCACTATCCGCCGCCCCGCCCTGAAACCATTCGCTGGCAGTATGTTCCAGCAGTCCCAGCACATTCGCCGCCGCCTTCATCCGCCCCGCCCAGTCCGCTGCGCCCTCGCTGGCGCTGTCGGCCGCCGCATGCAATTCGTTCACTGCAGCAGACGTGTTCAAATCATCGCGCAGCGCATTGACCAGATTAACCGCATAATCGCTCGTCTCCGCCGCCGGCGCATCCCCGATTGCCCGGTACCACTGGTTCAGCACAGTCTCGGCCGTCTTCAGTTTTTCAATCGAAAAATCAATCGGCTGCCGGTAATGCGTCATCAACATCGCCAGCCGCAGCACTTCGCCCGGCCATTGCCGTCCGCCAAATTTATCGGTTTCCAGCAAATCGTGGATGGTGATGAAATTGCCTTCCGATTTCGACATCTTGCGGCCTTCAACCTGCAAGAACCCGTTATGCATCCAGATTTGCGCCATCCGGTCGGTGCCATTGGCGCAGCATGATTGGGCCAGTTCATTCTCGTGATGCGGAAAGGACAAATCGATCCCGCCACCATGAATGTCGAAAACATCGCCCAGATATTTCTCAGCCATGGCCGAGCACTCAATATGCCAGCCCGGGCGTCCACGTCCCCAGGGGCTGTCCCAGCCGGGCTCTTCCGGTGTCGAGGGCTTCCACAGCACAAAATCCATCGGATCGCGCTTGTAGTCTTCCACCTCAACCCGCGCGCCCGCCATCATTTCGTCAAGCGACCGGTTGGACAATTTGCCATATTCGTTCTTCCAGCCCTTCTTCCAGCTTTTCACGCTGAAAAGAACATGACCGTCAGATACATAGGCATGTTTCTTCTTCACCAGTGCGGCAATCATCGTCACCATTTCATCAATGGTTTCGGTCGCGCGCGGCTGATGCGTTGGCGGCAGGCAGCCCAGCGCAGCAACATCCTTTTGATATTGCGCGCCGGTCGCCTCGGTCACCCGGCGGATCGCCTCATTGAGCGGCAGGTCGGGATAATCCCGTGCCGCTCGGGCGTTTATCTTGTCATCCACATCGGTGATATTGCGCACATAGGTGACATGGCTTTCCCCATAGACGTGGCGCAACAGCCGGAACAGCACATCGAACACGATGGCCGGGCGCGCATTGCCGATATGGGCATAGTCATAAACCGTCGGCCCGCAGGCATAGAGCCGCACATTACGCGCATCGAGCGGCACAAAATCCTGCTTCTGCCGCGAATAGGTGTCGTAAAATCTCAACTGTGCAACTGTGCCCGAAGTCATTTTTTTTAAAGTCCATGCCCACGCAAAAAGGATGCCGGTGGCAAGGCTCGGGTCATGTTCTTGAGAGTACAGAAAACCGTGCCGCCACCGAGAGGTTAGCGGATAATGATGCAGCAGGTAATGCAGATCAGGTTAACGGTTTTCATGAACCGCACAATGACGGCCAAAAACGCCGAAATCAAGCGCTTTTGCAAACTTGTATGACTGACAGAAAAAAGGCGGTGCCGTCGCACCGCCTCGAATTTCATAGGTTATCGCGCAGAATCAGGGCTGCTTGAACGTCTTGTGGCACCCGCCACATGTCGCGCCCAACCCCTTCAGGGCCGCTCCATAAGCGGCCATATCGCCACTTTGTGCCGCCGAAAGCACGGTCCCGGCCGCAGCCGATGCGTTGCTCATCGCCATCATGAACGCGTCATGATCTTCCCAGACCGCAGGCAGCGCGTCGCTCTCCCCACCCTGGGAATCTTCTGGCCACAATGTTTCCAGCATGGTGAAATTGTCGACAAACGTCTGGGCAGCGGCAACCGCCTCATCGCCCGTCGCCGAACCGGCTGCCCGCAGGGTCATACCATTGAGCTTCATCAGTTCCTGGCGTTTGGCAATGGCATCGGCACCCGTCAGCGCGGTATCAGCCATAACCGGCGCTGCAAAACTGGCGGTCATCAGGCCGGCCAAAACGGCGGCGGTAATCTTGTTGAGTTTCATTCTTTGTCCTCTCCGGGATATGCGAATTTGTCTCTGGTCGGCTCAAAACGAATGCAATCGCGGCAACGCTGCCCATGCAAGTTCAATCTATCGATCAAATTGTCCTGAAATACGAAACAGCCGTACACAATCGACCAAAATCCAATCACAGATGCGTGATGATTTGCGGCTCCCGCACACCAATCTCCCTCAGGCGTCACGCAATGAAACTTCAACCACTTGCTCAATTGCGCCAAAAATAGCCTTGCCCTCTGCGTCCCGCGCGGCAATCCGCACCCGGTCGCCGGGATTAAGAAAAGGCGTCAACGCCTTGCCGAATTTCATTTTCTCAACGGTGCGCGCTTCAGCAATACAGGCAAACCCGGTGCCGTCCCGTTTGATCGGCAACACTTCGTCATGGTCATTGGCCACCGTGCCCGAACCGATAATCGTCCCACAACCCAATTGCCGCGTCTGGGTAGCGGCAACAATCAGGTCGGCAAAATCAAAATGCATGCCTTCCCCGGCATTGGGCTGGCCGAACAGTTTCTCGTTCACATCCACCTGCACCCGCGCATGCAACCGGTTGTCCCGCCAGATATCACCAAGTTCATCCAGCGTCGCCACCACCGGCGCAAAGGCCGTTGCCGGCTTGGCATGAAAAAACCCAAACCCGTTCTGCAGGTCATCCACCACAAGGCGGCGCAGCGAAACATCATTGCAAACCGTCACCAGCCGGATCGCCGCCTCAGCTTCCGCCTTGGTCGCCCGCATCGGCACAGGCCCGGTAATCACCGCAACCTCTGCCTCAAAATCCGTCGCTAACCCGTCTTCAGGAATAAGGATCGCGTCTGTCGCCGCGCTCAGGCTGTCAGACCCGCCCTGATACATCAGCGGGCTGTGCGATTGCAGTTCCGCATCCTTCGATCCCTTGAGGCTGCGCACCCGCTCCAGATGTCCCAGATAGCCCGCCGCGTCGATCCATTGATAGGCGCGCGGCAGCGGGGCCAGCGCCAGCCCGGCCTCAAAATCCTGCCCGGCAATGCCGCCTGCATTGAGTTCATCACTCAAATTCTGCAACAGCGGGGCGGCCTCCTCCCACATATCCAGTGCCGCCTGCAATGTCGGCGCAATGCGCCCCGCAGAGACGAATCTGGTAAGATCACGGGAGACAACAACCAATTGGCCGTCCGGGCGTCCGTTTCTCAGCGTTGCAAGCTTCATCTAAAAACCATCATCCTCGAGTTTTGACTGGGGAACGGGTAGCATGTTTACCCGGATTAAAAGAAATTCAGCCACAGCTTGTCTTTCAATCTGCCACTGGAGAGAGATTCGGCATAGTGGCAGCGGCTGGATTAGGTAAGGATAGACATAATCGCATGCGCATGACACTGACTAACCTGTTGCGCAGATCTGTTTTCCTCGCCGTCGCGCTCGTCGGCATTTCAGCCGATCAACTGGCCTACGCCCAGTCCCAGAGCTGCGACCAGCTTTCGCGCACCCTCTCGTCTCTCGACCGTAACCGCGATTTCCGCAATCTGGAAAGCAATACCCGCGACGCCCGCCGCATCGCCGCCGACATGCAGGATGCCGAAAGCATTTTTGTGCGCGGCGGTTGTCAGGCCCAGCTCAATCAGGGTGCGCGCCTTAACCGCGAATGCCGTCTGGTTGCCCGCCGCATCACCCAGGGCCGTGCCGCCTATAACAAGCTCGCCGCCAACATCCAGACCGGTCAGGCCGTCATGGAACAGCGTGAACTGGCCTTGCAACAGGTCGCCCGCTTCGGCTGCGGCACAGGCACGCGCTCGCGCGCAACCGTCACCACACGCGACAATCGCCGCACATCAGGCAATCTGTTCGACCTTCTCTTTGGCCGCGAAGGGGACATTGTTGATGAAGGCTTCGGCTATGATTACGGCTATGGCGGCATGTCCACCCTGCGCACCGTCTGCGTCCGCTCCTGCGACGGGTATTACTGGCCGGTGAGCTTTTCCACCGTCAGCGATTATCTTGGCGAGGATGCCAGCCAGTGCCAGGCCCAGTGTCCCGGCACGGATGTCGAACTCTATTATTACCGCAATCCCGGCGAAAACCCTGAAGACATGGTCAGCATCAACGGCCAGCCCTATACCTCTCTGGGCAATGCCTTCCGCTACCGCCGCGAATTCGACAAAAGCTGCACCTGCAAACAGCAGATCGATTACGGCGCGATCAGCCTCACCGCCAGCGCTGACGGCACCGGCTCCCGCGCCATTGTTGAATTCGAAAACGCTTCATTCCCTTTGCCCGTACGCGACCCGCGCCGTGCCCGTGAGATTATCACGGCAGACGTCATTCACGTGCCGCTGCCGCGCCGCCGGCCGCTACAGGAGGGTGAAACCCCGGCAATCGCCCCAGCCTTCACGCCCCTGGCACAAACCCCTCAGCGCACCGTCACCATTGGCGACCGCAAGGTCAGGCTAGTCGGTCCAGACACGCCTTACGGCCAATCAAAGGCAAAAGGATCCTGAGTTCAGGACCATCATGACGGCCCGTCAGCGCCAGCCTTAGCGGCTCGAACAGGCTCTTCCCCTTGCGCCCGCTCGTCTCCTTGAGCGCAGACGTCCAGTCGCGCCAGGTCGTCTCATCCCACGGCTCCTGCGGCAGCAACGCCGCGGCCTCGGCCAGAAATGCCGTGTCGTCCGCACTGGCCGCAGAAGCAACCGGCCCGGAAATCAGCCTGGCCCAGTCGGTGATGTCATCAAACCGCTTCAGGTTTTCCCGTAGCGCCAGCCACATCGCCTCACCCTCAAGCCCCAGCGCTTTCAGCCGTGGCGCGGCCACATCATAGGGCATGGCATGCAGAATGCGCGCATTGAGGCTTTCCAGCTCGGCGGGGGCATAACGCGCCGGCCCGTGCGAGATCATCGAGAAATCAAGCTTCGTTGCCAGTTCGTCAGTTGAGGCCACAGGCTCAATCGCCACGCTGGTGCCGGTCAGCGTCGCCATGGTCGCCACCGCAATCGCCTCGAACCCGTCGGCCCGCAATTCAGCAATCGCCAGCGACCCAAGCCGCTTCGACAGCCCCTGCCCCTGCTCATCGGTCAAAAGATTATGATGCGCAAAAACCGGCGGGGTCGCCCCCAATGCCTCAAACAGTTCAATCTGCACGCCCGAATTGGACACATGGTCCTCACCGCGAATGACGTGGCTGATCCCCAGATCAATGTCATCAACCACCGAGGGGAGCGTGTAGAGATAGGTCCCATCCCCCCGGATCAGCACCGGATCGGACATCGAGGCGGTATTGACCGTCTGCTCGCCGCGAATGAGGTCATTAAACGTCACCGGCTTGGCATCCAGTTTGAAGCGCCAGTGCGGCTTGCGCCCCTCGGCCTCCAGCTTGGCACGGTCTTCATCGGTCAGGCTCAGCGCCGCCCGGTCATAAATCGGCGGCCGCCCCATGGCCCGCGCCCGCGCCCGGCGGCGGTCCAGCTCATCCGGCGTCTCATAGCAGGGATAAAGCCGCCCCATCGCCACCAGCCGGTCACGCGCCGCATTATAAAGGTCGAACCGCTCCGACTGGCGCACAATCAGGTCCGGGCTCACCCCCAGCCAGGCAAGGTCCGTCTCGATCGCATCCGCATATTCCCGCTTCGACCGCTCCAGATCGGTATCGTCAAACCGCAGCACATATTTGCCTGCATTGGCCCGGGCATAGAGCCAGTTCAGCAGCGCAGGCCGGGCATTGCCCAGATGGATTTGGCCGGTCGGTGAAGGCGCAAAGCGTACAGTCGTCATTTGGAACCGGTTTCATCCCTGTAGCCATTGGTAATCGGATATTTGCGGCCCTGCCCGAACGCCTTCGGCGTCAGCTTCACGCCCGGCGCGGACTGCCGCCGCTTGTATTCAGCAATATTGACCAGCTTCTCGATCCGCTTCACCAGATCGCGCTCAAAGCCCTTGGCCACAATTTCGGCCACCGACAGCTCTTCCTCGATCATCGCCACCAGAATGGCATCCAGCACGGGATATGGCGGCAGGCTGTCCTGATCGGTCTGGTCCGGCCGCAATTCAGCGCTCGGCGCTTTCGAAATGATCGCCTGCGGAATAACCGTGCCCTCAGGCCCAAAACAATCGTCGGGCATATGCGCATTGCGCCATGCCGCCAGATGATAGACCTGCATTTTCAGCTGATCCTTGATCGGGTTGAAGCCGCCATTCATGTCGCCATAAATCGTGGCATACCCCACCGCCATTTCCGACTTGTTGCCGGTGGTCAACAGCATTGACCCCAGCTTGTTGGAAATCGCCATCAGCATCGTCCCGCGCATGCGCGACTGGATGTTTTCCTCGGTCAGCCCTTCCGTGTGGTCGCCAAATACCGGCTGCAATTCGCCCAGCGCCGCATCAACCGGCCCGCCAATCGCCACCACGTCATAACGCACGCCCAAAAGCCTGGCACAATCCTCAGCGTCTTTAAGGCTCTCTTTCGAGGTATACCGGTAAGGCAGCATGATGCAGTGCACGTTCTGAGGCCCCACCGCATCCACGGCAATCGCCGCCACCACAGCAGAATCGATCCCGCCCGACAGCCCCAAAACCACCTGTTTGAAACCGTTCTTGCGCAAATAATCGCGCAAGCCCAGCACGCAGGCCCGCCACGGCGCTTCATCGACCGAGACCAGATCGAGCTTCGGCCCCGCAACACAAGCCCATGTGTCCCCGGTCTTCTCCCAATCCGAAACAATAAAGTCCGATTTAAAAGATTCGCCCTCAAGCACCAGTTCGCCCGATGCATCCATCCCGAACGAAGCCCCGTCAAACACCAGTTCGTCCTGCCCGCCCACCTGATTGAGATAGATCAGCGGCAGCCCGGTTTCCTTGATCCGCGCCCGCACCAGCTCGCGCCGCACATGGTGCTTGTCACGCCAATAGGGCGAGCCGTTCGGGCACAGCAGCATTTCCGCGCCGGCCTCTTGCAGCGCCGCACAAACCGGGGTCCACCAGATATCCTCGCAGATCGGCACACCGATGCGCACCCCGCACACGGTCAGCGGCTCAGGCAGCGGCCCGGCAGTAAAATAGCGTTTCTCATAGAAAACATCGTCATTGGGCAGATCATGCTTGAACCGCACATCCAGAACGGCCCCGTCCTCAGCCAGCACAACAGCATTGTAAAGCTTGTCGCCTTCCCGCCAGATCGTCGGGATCAACAGGCTTACACCAGTGTCACGGCTCAGTTTGGCCAGCGCCTTGGCGGCAGCAATCGCGTCCGCCACAAATTGCGGCTTGAACAGCAGATCATCGGGAAAATAGCCCGTCAGGCACAATTCCGGGAAAAGCAGGATATCGGCCTTGGCGGCCTCGGCCTTGTCCAGCGCCTCTTTTGCAAGTGCAAAATTGGCCTGAATAGCGCCAACCGTGGGGTTCAGCTGCGCCAGGGCAATGCGAAGTCGGTCGGTCACGTAAGCAGCTCGAAGCTAGTGGAAAACGCGGCAAGACTTATCCTGCCGCGCCGCACAGGGCAAGCGCTGCCAGCCCGTCAGGCGCTAGAACGCGTAGGTGAGTTCCGCAAGCGCCCCGAACCGGAACAGCGAGAAGCTTGATGGCGTTTCCGCGCCACCACCCGAAGGTGTGTAGGCCACATTGGCCGGCCCGGTCAGATACCAGGCACGTCCACCACCGCGAATGGTCATGTTGTCCGTTGGATGGAAGCCGAGCATCACCTCGCCCGCAGCGCCATAAAGCGTGCCCTCAAGCGAGCCGCCGGAGCTGGCGCCCACTGTCGGGTCCATCGCCAATTGCCCATCGACCCGTGCATAGGGAATAATCGCCGCTTCTGCGGTCAGATCCACCTGGTCGCCAAGGTTGGCACGTGCTGCCAGCCCAAGGCGCAACATGTTGTAATTGATATTCGTCGTGTTCCCCAGATGCCGCCCGGTAAACGGCGAGTCATTCTGGAACTGATAGCCGACAAAGCCGCCAAAGCCGAAATTCTCGTTGCCCAGCCCCAGATAGCCGAAATCGGCACCGGCATAATAAACCTGCCCGCCCTCGGAACTGCCGGTCGCGCCGGAGGTGTTGTAATCCGAGTTCAATGCAACAGAATACCCGGCAATTCCCTTGAGATAGGTCGCGGTCGAATTATCGTCGATGCGCCCGTAAAGCTCGAGAACATGCCCGGTGTCATTGGTGCTGAAACTGTCCGACGCGCTGTTCATGTTGAACCGCCCCATCGAATACCAGTAGCGGGTACCAAATTCGAAATCCAGCGGATCACCCGCATCGCTCATATCCCAGTCGGCCTTGTAGCCATCACGAAAACCGCCGGGCATACCTTCAAGGTAATCTGCTGCAAAGGCAGGTGCAGAGCACAGAACAGCGCCAGCAAGCGCTACAGCCGGGATAAAACGGGGCATAAATCTTCTCCGGTACGCGGGACAAACCCAAACAATCGAAGATATTCATGCCCCATTAGGGTTAATCTTCCCCTAAATCTCCGCACATTTACTTAAAGCACGTGGCGAAAGGCTAGCTGGCAACGGCATCCTGATTGGCCTGGGCCGGGTTCTGCCCGGCAATTTCCGCGGCCACCAGAAACGCCAGTTCCAGCGCCTGACTGGCATTGAGGCGCGGGTCACAATGCGTGTGATACCGGTCCGAAAGGCTCGCCTCGGTCACAGCCGACACACCACCCACGCACTCGGTCACATCGTCACCGGTCATTTCAACGTGAATGCCACCGGCATAGGTGCCCATCTCGCGATGCACCTCAAAAAACGCCTTCACTTCGGCCAGCACCAGATCAAACGGGCGCGTCTTGTAGCCATTATTCGCCTTGATCGTATTGCCGTGCATCGGGTCGCAGCACCACACAACCGTATGTCCGGAAGCCTTCACAGCCTCAATAAGCCGCGGCAGATGCTCACGCACCTTCTCGGCACCAAAACGGCCGATCAGCGTAATGCGCCCCGCCTCATTGTTCGGGTTCAGCTTATCGAGCAATTGCAACAGGTCTTCATTGCTCAGGCTCGGCCCGCACTTGATCCCGATCGGGTTCTTGATACCGGCGAAATATTCAACATGCGCGCCATCAGGCTGCCGGGTCCGGTCACCGATCCACAGCATATGCCCCGATGTGGCATAATATTCATCGGTGATGGAATCCTGCCGCGTCAGCGCTTCTTCATACCCAAGCAGCAGCGCTTCGTGGCTGGTGAAGAACTTGGTCTCGCGCAAGGCGGGCGTATTGTCCGCCGTAATCCCCATCGCCCGCATGAAGTTGATCGCGCCATCAATCTTTTGGGCGACATCTTCATAGGCGGGGAACCAGTTGGACCCCTTCATGAAGCCAACGGTCCATTCATGCACCCGCTCAAGATTGGCAAAACCGCCCGAGGCAAAGGCCCGCAACAGGTTCAGCGTTGCCGCTGACTGCCGATACGCCATGACAAGGCGCTCAGGGTCCGGAATGCGGGCTTCCGGGGTAAACTCAATGCCATTGATGATATCGCCGCGATAGCTTGGCAGCTCCACACCATCCACGGTTTCCGTATCCGCCGAACGCGGCTTGGCAAACTGGCCGGCCACGCGGCCAACCTTGACCACCGGCTTTGAAGCGCCATGGGTCAAAACAACCGCCATCTGCAGGAACACGCGGAAGAAATCCCGGATATGGTCAGCGCCATGCTCGGCAAAACTTTCAGCACAATCGCCGCCCTGCAGCAAAAACGCCTCGCCCCGCGCCACATCACCCAGATGGGTTTTCAGATCCCGGGCCTCGCCGGCAAACACAAGCGGCGGAAACGTTGCCAACCGGGCCTCTGCCCGCGCCAGGGCCGCGCTATCCGGATAGGCAGGCACCTGCAAAACGGGCTTTTGTCTCCAGCTGTCAGGGGTCCAGGTGCTCATGATTTTACTCGCAAATTGCTCGGGCTAAGGACGAATTTGAGCGCGGGTCTACCAAGGGCGGCCCGCCCTGCCAAGGATAATCGGCCCAAACATGCCGCATCCGTCTCACATTCTGATTGAATTGGTTTATCCAGAATGCGGATTTATAGGTCTTTTTCACCATTGGTATAAGTGTAGTTCGGGGCTTTGAACGTCACCAGCTCTTCCGCGGCAGTCGGGTGCACCGCAACAGCCCGGTCAAAGTCCGCCTTGTTCGCGCCCATCGCCATGGGGATCGCGACCAGCTGAATCATTTCGCCAGCGCCCGGCCCCAGAATATGGCATCCCAGCACCTTGCCGCCGCCCTTTTCGGTGATCAGCTTCAGGACCATGCGCTCCGGCTTGTCACTGAGCGTATTCATCATCGGGCGGAACCGGGCCACATAAACGTCGATATCGCATACCATCGCCGCCTGCGCTTCAGTCAGCCCCAACACACCCAGTTCCGGCTCGGAAAATACAGCGGTTGGAATAAGGCTGTGGTCCACCGCCGTGGGATTGCTGTTGAATATGGTCTCCACAAACGCCGCCCCTTCGCGAATGGCAATCGGCGTCAGCGCCACCCGGTCAGTCACATCGCCCACGGCATGGATCGAGGCAACATTGGTCGCCGAGAATTTGTCGACGGCAACCGCACCGCGCGGGGTCAGCTGCACACCGGCATTTTCCAGCCCCAGCCCCATCGTGTTCGGCACACGTCCCGTCGCATACATCACCGCTCCGTAACGATGGTCCTGCCCGTCGGAAAAGATGGCCCGAATGCCCTTGTCAGCCTGCTCCAGCCGTTCGGTGCACGCATTATAGATGAAATTGATGCCCCGGCTGCGCATGCCTTCTTCAAGCCCGACACGCATGTCGTCGTCAAAGCCGCGCAAAATCCGGTCGCCGCGATAAGCCAGCGTGGTTTTCACGCCAAGCCCGGCAAATATCCCGGCAAACTCCACAGCAATATACCCGCCACCCTCAATCAGAATGGAGTCCGGCAGGGTTTCAAGATGAAATGCCTCATTCGAGGTAATGGCCAGATCAGCGCCCTGGATTGCAGGCTTGAACGGATGCCCGCCAGTCGCCACCAGAATGTGCTTGGCCTCAAGAACACGGTCAGCATTCTTCAGCCGCACCGCATTCGGGCCCTCAATCACGCCCCGGTCCCGGATAATCTCAACATCCCATTTCTCAAGCGTCGAGACATAGGCATTTTCCAGCCGGTCGATTTCCTTGTTCTTGTTGGCCAGCAAGGTCGCCCAGTCAAAGCTGGCGTCCACCGACCAGCCAAAACTCCCGGCAATATCAAATACTTCGCTGAACCGGCTGGCATAGACAAACAGCTTTTTGGGCACACATCCCCGAATAACGCATGTGCCGCCGACCCGGTATTCCTCGATAATCGCCACGCGCGCGCCATGGGACGAGGCCATGCGCGCCGCCCGGACACCGCCAGAACCGGCACCGATTACAACAAGATCATACGCTTCAGTCATCTGTCTTCCTTACACTATGCCGACTGCGCTCTGCGCTACGGGGTGGCGCTTCGCACAAAAAAAGACCCCGCACAAGGCGGGGTCTAATCTAGATCGGCATTGCCGGTCTAAATATCAATACCGCGCTCCTTGAGCGTGGCGCGCACCTGGGCGAGAAACTCAACCCGCAAATTCTGCTGGAAGATGCTGAGCACCGTCGAAATCTGCCGGTTGGCTTCAAAATTCTCTTTCGACAGTTTCTGCCCCACATCGCTGGAGTAGAAATCAACAATCGTCTGCAATTCCTCAACCGTGAACCGCGCCGCATAAATGCGCGCAAACTGGTCAATCAGCTCGTTCTTGCGGCCGTTATAGCTCTTTACGGTATCGCCAATGGCAGTGTTGATTTCGTCGCCAACACTCGGATTCTGGCTCACAAGCGTCTTCAACGCATCAATACCCGTCTGCACAACCGACACTTCATAAACCTGGGACCGGTCGGTCAGCTCAACATATTTACGCGCCAGATCAAGCTGCTCAGGCGAAAGCTCCTGCGCGGCCAAAGGGGCTGCTGCCAAAAGCCAGGCGGCGGAAACAACACACAGAATGCTGTTCAGTTTGTGAGTTCTCTTCATGATAAGTCCCTGGCCAATCCAAGATATTTGCAAAATTCAGTCATCAGTCGCCAAGCTTGGCAACACCATCCGCGCGCGCAATATAGGCTGCATCACACATATCAATAAACAATCCGTGTTGCACAACCCCCGGCACGTCCAAAAGCGCGGCAGAAAGGGCTTTTGCATCGGAAATGCGGCCAAAAAATGCATCGAATATCAGGTGACCGCCATCGGTTCGGAAAGCTTGCCCGTCTGCACCCTGCCGCAATTCCAGTCCACCCTCGGCGCCATGCGCCTTGATAACCGCGTTCACCCGCGCCCGCGTCGCACCCAGACCGAACATATTGACTTCAATTGGCAGTGGAAACGCACCAAGCTGATCCACAACCTTCGAACCATCGGCAATCACCACCATGCGGGCCGACGCGTCGGCAACAATCTTTTCCCGCAGCAACGCGCCGCCACCGCCTTTTATCAGGTTCCGCTGCCCGTCAATCTCGTCAGCACCGTCAACAGTCAGGTCAAGACCATCAAGCGCGTCGAGGTCTGAGAGGGGAATATTGAGCCCTCTTGCCTGTGCGGCTGTCACCTCGGAAGTTGGCACACAAATGCATTCAAACCCTTCGGCAACCCGCGCGCCAAGCAGATCCACGAAGTGCTTTGCGGTCGATCCGGTCCCCAGCCCGATTCGCATTCCCGATCGGATTTCGCCCATAGCGGCCTCTGCCGCCTGTCGTTTTTGAATATCTGCCACACTGTTCCCCTGGATTTCAGACGCCAAATCAGCCTGTTCACGCATTGGTGAACACAAAATATGGCAAGTTGGCAACACATTAGGAATTCCGTGAGGTTTCTAGTGCTATCCGGCATAGAACACCACTTTTCAGTTTGGAATATTCCGGCTAACACCGGAAACGACGAGGCAAGTGGTAGTTTGCCTTCAGTCTACTGGCAGGGGACATTTAGACTTATGAACATTTTGAAACTCGCAACAGCCGTCTTTCTGACAGCATTGTTGTCACTCACAACTATCCTACCCGCTTCCGCCGCACGCATCTACAATCCCGATACCAATAGCTGGGAAGATGCAGCAACCGTACGTGCAGGACGCCGGGGCAGTTCCATTCCGAAATCGATCGTCGATTATGATGGCAAATACAGCCCGGGCACCATCGTGGTCGAAACCTCAGAGCGTCGTCTCTATTTCGTCCTCGACGATGGTAAGGCTGTCAAATATGGCATCGGCGTCGGCCGCGATGGTTTCCGCTGGAGTGGCACACACCGCATCACCCGCAAGGCCGAATGGCCGGGCTGGACACCACCGCCGCAGATGCGCAAGCGCGTACCCGGCTTGCCCGCCTATATGCCGGGCGGACCGGAAAACCCTCTGGGGGCCCGCGCTCTTTACATCGGCAGCACACTGTACCGCGTACATGGCACATCGGAACCCTGGACCATCGGTCAGGCCGTATCCTCGGGCTGCATCCGTTTGACCAATGACGATGTCGCGGACCTTTATGAACGGGTCAAGGTCGGCGCCAGAGTAGTCGTGCGCCACTAGGCACCCGATTTCAGACAACAAATTCAAGGTCGGCTTTCAAGCCGGCCTTTTTCTTTGCCAACTGCCGCACCAAACGCGCATTGTCCGGCTTGCAGATAAACGCCGAGCCTATAATGTAGCTTCATGAACAGCTTCGCGCCCATCGACACCACACCGCTGGTCGACACCTATGGCCGTCAGGTCACCTATTTGCGCATTTCGGTCACCGACCGGTGTGACTTCCGGTGCACCTATTGCATGGCCGAAAACATGCAGTTCCTGCCCAAGCGCGACGTATTGAGTTTCGAAGAAATCGACACGATCGCCAGCGCCTTCATTGCCCGCGGCGTGCGCAAATTGCGCCTCACCGGCGGCGAACCGCTCGTGCGCCGCGACATCATGCAGCTTGTTGGCAATCTCTCGGCCCACCTCAAAACCGGCGCCCTTGAGGAACTCACCCTCACAACCAATGGCAGCCAGCTCTCCCGCTTCGCCCCGCAACTGGCGCAACACGGCGTCAAACGCATCAATGTGTCGCTCGACACACTGGACCCGGCCCGCTTTGCGCAAATCACCCGGCGCGGTGACCTCACAAAAGTGATGGAGGGCATTGATGCCGCCCAGGCCGCCGGCCTGTCGGTCAAAATCAACATGGTCGCCATGCGCGGCGTCAACGATGCCGAAATCGCCCCCATGCTCACATGGGCCCATGCCCGCGGCTGCGGCCTCACCCTGATCGAAGCCATGCCGCTCGGCGACGTGGGCATGGACCGGGTTGAAGCCCATCTGCCGCTGACCGAGGTCCGCGACACGCTGATGCAACAATTCACGCTCGAGCGTCTGGCCAAGAAAACCGGCGGCCCGGCGCGCTATTTCCGCGTCGCGGAAACCGGCGGCGAACTCGGTTTCATCACCCCGATGAGCCACAATTTCTGCGAAAGCTGCAACCGTGTCCGTCTCACCTGCACCGGCGAATTGTTCATGTGCCTTGGTCAGGATGATAATGTGAACCTGCGCGAAGCCCTGCGTACCAGCGGCGTTGAAGGCCTCAATGCAGCCCTCGACCGCGCCATGGTTCTCAAACCCAAGGGTCATGACTTCATCATCGACAGGGCCCACACAGGCCCCGCCGTCACCCGTCACATGTCAGTCACAGGCGGCTAGGCCTATTCCTCGTCGATGGGGATATATTCCAGCGGCAGCGCCGTAGTGTATTTGATCTGCCCCATGGCAAACGACGAACTGACATCGCTCAGCGCAATCTTCGAGATCAGTTTCTTGTAAAAACTGTCAAACGCCTGAATGTCCGGCACCACCACGCGCAACAGGTAATCCACCTCGCCGCTCATGCGATAGAATTCCACCACCTCGCTGAACTCATCCACCACGCTGGCAAACTTGTGCATCCAGGCATCATTATGCTCATTGGTCCGCACGGCGACGAACACCGTCACACCGGCATTGACCTTTTGCGGATCAAGCACCGCCACCCGGCGACGGATAACTCCGTCTTCTTCCATCTTTTGAATCCGGCGCCAGCATGGCGTTGTGGACAGCCCCACCTTGCGGCCGATCTCGGCCACGGGTGTGGTGGCATCTTTCTGCAGCAAGGCCAGAATTTTACGATCGATTTTGTCCAGCGCCATTTCAACTCCGGGATTCAAATTTCAATTTTGGCAAAAATTTCCGCCCAACAGCCTCATTGACTGCCACTGAACGGCCGTTCGCGCAATTATCTTGCAAATCTAGCACAAGAACCGGTTAACGAACCAGTAGGGCAATTCCCCACGTCAACCGCGCGTTAACCACACGCTGGCAATATGCATTCCAGTGCGTACCGGGGCAAATCCGCGCCGGATAGACCAAGTAAAAAGAGTAGTTTAATGCCGGTTGAATCGGCTCATACCGATGTGCGAAGCGGGGTCCAGGATCGCCGCTCGCCCAAGCGCAGCGCCCAGCGTGCAGTTTTCGACGCGCGCCAGAAACTCACCTCCATTTCCGGCACGCGCCTTTCCTACGATTACGAACTGCTGCAGGAATATGCCAATTCACGGCTCTCCACGGCGTTCGCCCTGCCGCTCATGCAGGTCATTCTCGCCGTTTTCGCCAGTCTCTGGGTGCCCTTCCCGGTCACAGCGGCCTGGTGCGCCATGGTCATATCCGCCAACATGCTGGTCGTGTTTCTCTGCCACAGCTTCAAAAACGCAGTCGATTCACGCCAGAACATTCACCGCTGGGTCACCACACTTGTCGCCGCAGAGATCTTTTACGGTGTCGCCTGGGCCACGTTGTCACTTTTCGCCCTCACCAGCAGTGTCGAAAGCCTGACGGTCATCATGTTCGCCATGCTGCTCATCGGCATCGCCACCAACGCCTTCTCCACCCGCACCCTGCCCAAGGCCACTCTGGCCAGCACCCTGCCGGTTACCATCACCGTCTGCGCCGCCCTGCTCCAGGCCGGCGGCATTCTCAATTACACTCTGGTGGCCGTGGCGCTTGGCGGCGAGATCTTCTTCATCTCCCTTGCCCGCCAGTTGCACCAGTCAGAACTTGGCACCTTCAAGCACCGCGCCGAAAAAGACGCGCTGATCTTTGAGTTGCAGGAAGCCCAGACCATGTCCGACGAGGCCCGGCGTCAGGCAGAACAGGCCAATATCGCCAAGTCCAACTTCCTCGCCACCATGAGCCACGAGCTGCGCACACCGCTCAACGCCATTATCGGCTTTTCCGAGGTTCTGAAATCCGAATTGCTCGGCCCCCATCAGGTGCCGCAATACAAGGAATATGCCGCCGACATTCACAGCAGCGGCCAGCACCTGCTCAACCTGATCAACGAGCTGCTCGATCTCAGCCGCATCGAGGCGGGCAAATACGAACTCAACGAAGAAGCCATCCGCCTTACCGACATCGCCGAAGATTGCCGCCGCATGCTGGAAATCCGCGCCGACGCCAAAACCATCGAACTGGTGGCCAGCTTTGACGAAGACCTGCCCAAGCTCTGGGGCGACGAACGCGCCATCCGCCAGGTTGTGCTCAATCTCTTGTCCAATGCCATCAAGTTCACACCCCAATCCGGCAAGATCGAACTGCACGTCAAACGCAGTGGCGATGGCGGACAGTATATTTCAGTAAAAGACAATGGCCCCGGCATCCCGCAGGAAGAAATCGAGACAGTCCTCTCGTCTTTTGGTCAGGGTTCGCTTGCCCACAAAACAGCAGAACAGGGCGCCGGTCTCGGCCTGCCTATCGTCCAGAAAATCATGGACCTGCATCAGGGCCGCTTCGACCTGTTCTCCAAACTGCGTTTCGGCACCGAAGTCATCGCCACCTTCCCCCGCGCCCGCACCATGGACGCCGTCGCCGCCGTACAAGACAGGCCAGAACGTCTGCAAATCTACTCAGACGTCGGCTGACCCCCGCCAACCGTCATCCCCGCGCAGGCGGGGATCCAGCGGCGGGCAGTCCTGCCCGCAGAAATTGCCTTTAGCACCACCAACGCGGCGCACTGGATTCCCGTTTTCACGGGAATGACGTTGTGGGTGTGGCAAACACTGAACCCCTCCCCCCCAGATCGTCACCCTCGGGCTCGACCCGAGGGCCCATGACCCACCACCAGCAAATACAAAAGGACGGAACGCCCACCCGTGGTCGCTGCACCACCGCATGGGTACTCGGGTCAAGCCCGAGTATGACGATCGGAGATAGGACAACAAATGGCACCTCCCCCTTCCTTCTCCCTCGGGCTTGACCCGAGGGTCCATACGATACCGGCCACATCGCATGGATGCCCGGATCAAGTCCGGGCAAAAAGCGGTGAAGGGCTAGATCTCTCCAAGACCCTCACCCTGAGCCTGTCGAAGGATGAGGACAGTGGCAAACCCAATCACAAATCCCTCGTCGTCATTGCGAGCGGCGAAGCCGCGCGGCAATCCAGAGCGGGATGCACATAACCCGGCGACCTTCTTCTCCACAAAACTTATCGACGTTCCCCAAACCCCGTTTATCCTCATCCCACCTTTTCACATCACCGGCGCCGGCGCGACGAACGTCCGGGGTGAAGGGGGACCGGGTTCCTTGGGGGTCGCCTCAGGGAAGGCCAAAACTGTGCCGCGACCAGCCTGCCCCCGTTGGCAGGTGTACTTCCGAAAGGGAGCGGGGATGGGCCCCAGCGCAGTTAAGAGCACAGGCCACGCCAAAAACCCCGGTTGCATGAGACGGTGTATGTCTCATTTGTTTAACTCTCAGACGGGCCATGCACCGTCTCATGCCGCCTGATTATGGACACCGTCGGGTCTTTGGCCTGACGGGGGATTTGGGGTGCGCGCGATTACGGTGACCGCATTCTCTCACCACCCCCATCGTCATCCCCGCGCAGGCGGGGATCCAGTGCACCGCGTCGGCGGCGCGGAAGAGGTCTTTCGCGGGCGGGACTGCCCGCTGCTGGATTCCCGCCTGCGCGGGAATGACGTGGTGGATTGGACGAAGGAACAAGGACAACAAATGGCACCTCTCTCTTCCTTCTCCCTCGGGCTTGACCCGAGGGTCCATACGATACCAACCACATCGCATGGATGCCCGGATCAAGTCCGGGCAAAAAGGAGAATGGACCAGACGCAATGTGGACCCCAAACCCTCATCCTGAGCCTGTCGAAGGGCGAGGGTTTCCACACCGCACCCGTCGCCCATCCTTCGACAGGCTCAGGACGAGGGAAGGAGAAAGATCAGGATGAGAAGACCCCCAAACCCTTCAACCTTCATCGCGAGCTTCAATCCAGAGGCGGCAAATACCGCCCCCATTCAACCCAACCGCCTAATGCGCCTTGGTCGCCACCGCCGCTTCTTCAAATGTCGCCATTTTCCGGTGCAGGTGCAGCGCCGTCTTCGCAAGCACCGCCGCCAGCGCAGCCCCGCTCCCCTCGCCCAGCCGCATGCCCAGATCCAGCAATGCCTTCTTCTGCATATGCTCCAGTGCCTTGTGGTGCCCGGTTTCAGCAGAAGCATGCGCAAAGATGCAATGATCAAGCGCTGCGGGATTGACCGCATAGGCAATCGCCGCTGCCGACGTCGCCACAAACCCGTCAATGATAACCGGAATATTCTTGTGCCGCGTGGCGATCAGCGCCCCCAGCATGGCCGCAATTTCGCGCCCACCCAGCCGGGCCAGCAATTCAAGCGGATGCCGCGATTCCGCGGCATGCAAAGCCAGTCCCGCATTGACCACATTGGCCTTGCGGGCAAGCCCCGCGTCATCCACCCCGGCACCGCGCCCAACCCAGTCAGCGCCACTGCCGCCAAACATCGCCGCATAAAGGGCCGCCGCCACTGTCGTATTGCCAATGCCCATTTCGCCAATGCACAACAGGTCCACATCCCCGGCAATGGCTTCCATGCCATAAGCGATCGTTGCCGCACAGGTCCGGTCATCCATGGCCGGCTCCACCGAAAAATCGCCTGTGGGAATCTCCAGTGCCAGCTCGAATACGCGCAGGTTCAACTCATGCAGCGCACAAATCTGCGAAATCGCCGCGCCGCCATTGGTGAAGTTCTTCACCATCTGCGCCGTCACTTCCGCTGGAAATGGCGAAACCCCCTGCTGCGTCACCCCGTGATTCCCGGCAAAAACGGCAACCATCGGGTTATCCATCACAGGTTCTGGCTTGCGCTGCCAGCGCGCAAGATGCTCTACCAGCCCTTCCAACTGCCCCAGGGAACCGGCAGGCTTTGTCAATTGTGCGTCACGGGCGCGCACGGCCTCAACAGCCGTTTCGTCCCCGTCAGGTACAATGGTAAGAAGCTCGGCAATATCTGCATAAGGCTCTGGCAAAGTGGTGGGTTCCGCAGCGGTCATAGTTGCTCCATTAGCGATGTTTGTATTCAGTGGGACGCGTGCATGTCGCGACCGCAAGGAGAATAGAATTGGGTTCAGAACAATCGTCGAGTCGCACCGGTGCTGGCAATGACAATAAGACCGAAGTCAGCAATCGAAACCTGCTGACCGACCTTGTCATGGGCCTGCGCCTTTATTCCCGGCTGCCCACAGGCCATTTCGAACACGGAGCGCCAAACCTCGCCCGCATGGCCCCGGCGCTGCCCTTCACCAGCCTTGTTATCGGCATTGGCCCGGTATTGCTGTTATTGGTCGCCGCGGCAATAGGCATGCCGCCATTATTCGCCGCAGCGCTTGCTGTCGCCGCTCAGGTCATTGTCACGGGCGGCATGTCCGAAGATGCCATTGCCGACAGCGCAGACGGCCTGTTTGGCGGACACACCATCGAACAACGTCTCGAAATCCTGAAAGACAGCCGCCATGGCACCTATGGCGTCACCGCCCTTTGCCTTTACATCCTGTTGCGGGTCAGCGCCCTCGCCGCGCTTCTGGTAATCTCCCCCCTCGCCGCCGCCGGCATCTGGCTGGCGACCGGCATGCTTGCCCGGTCCGGTGCCCTCTGGCTGCCGCTCAATCTGGCGCCCGCCCGGCGTGATGGTGTCGCATCCGCTGCAGGCCGCGTCACCCGCATCCCGTTTCTGATCGGTGCCGCTTTCGCCATTCTTGTTGCATTTATCATCGCGGCACCTTTCGTCGGTATACTGGGGCTGTTGGCTGCGCTGGTATTGCAGGCACTGGTGGCACTGGGCTGGACCCGTCTTTGCCGCCACCTGACGGGCGGGCAGACAGGCGATTTGATTGGCGGGTTGCACGCCCTGCTTGAAATTGCCGCATTGAGTGCCTTTATTGTAACTGCGGGCCCGCTGATATGAGGATGAAGCCGGATGTTGTTTATTGGCGTAGCCCTTTTGGTTGCCGCTGGCCTTGCGCTGGTCATTGCGGCAGACGCCGGTAGCCTTGTAGGCCTCACCCAGGATCAGACCGCCCAGGTCATCCCGCTGGTACTTATTCTGATTCTCGTCGCCGGCGGCGCGTTCGGGCGGCGTCAGCGTCTGTCCCAGATTATGGTCAATATCACGCTCTGGCTGGGTATTTTCGGCGTCATTGCCATCGGCTACACCTATCGGCACGACCTCACGCGTGTGGGCAATCGCGTCATGGCCGAGTTTTCACCCGGCAGCGCCGTTGTCAGTGCCGACGGCAGCAGCGCAACCTTTCATCGCCGGTTTGGCGGCTCCTTTCGCCTGGATGTCACCATCAACGACGTTGCCCGGCCGATGATTTTCGACACCGGCGCCTCCGCCGTGGTCCTGACCCTGGCCGATGCTGAAGCCGCAGGCATCGATACCCGTAATCTGCGGTTTGATCTTGATGTGCAAACGGCCAATGGCGTTGGCCGTGCAGCCCTTACCCGGATTAATACCATCCGGGTTGGCGACATTGAACGCCGGAACATTCGGGCCTTTGTTGCAGGTGAAGACGCGCTGGAAACCAGCTTGCTGGGCATGACCTTCCTGGAAACGCTGTCTGGCTATGCTGTCAGCAATGACGCTTTGGAATTGCGCGACTAGGCGGCCTCACCCTCAATCCAGCCCCGCCTGAAAACCGCCCAGCTCTTGGAATATCGTTCACACACACTATATTAGCAGAACATGATATTAAACACCGGGAGCGGACCGCATGACCTATCACTTCTCCAAGACCCTCGACATGGCAATGGACCCAGCCATCGCGCGGGTAACCGAAGCGCTTGCTGCCGAAGGTTTCGGCATCCTCACCGAGATTGATGTGCAGGCGACATTGAAAAAGAAAATCGACGTCGATTTCCGACCCTACCGCATTCTGGGCGCCTGCAATCCCGGCTTTGCCCACAAGGCCCTGCTGGCCGAAGACAAGATCGGCACAATGTTGCCATGCAATGTCGTCGTACAGGATGCCGGCAATGGCAAAACCGAAATTTCCGCCGTCGATCCTGCCGCATCCATGTCAGCCATTACCAATCCGGATCTGGCCGAGATAGCCGGGGACGTCCGTGATCGCCTTGAGCGGGTCATCGCCGGTCTTTAAACCAGCTCCGCCACATCCGCGTCCTGCCGTGCGCTCACCGCATCGCGGGCGCGGCGCAGCACATCGGGCCCGGCGCCCGGCTTGCACGCATCCACGCTCATGATCTGCCGGAAGCGCCGGGCGCCCGGCAGCCCATTGGCCAGCCCCAGCATATGCCGGGTGATCTGGTTGACCCGCACACCCTGCGCTAAGGCCTCAGCCGTATAATCGATCATCGCATCGATAACCGCATCGAAGCCCACCGGCGCCGCTGTTTCGCCAAAAATGGCCGCATCCACCTCGGCAAGGATCATCGGGTTCCGATACGCCGCCCGCCCGAGCATGACCCCGGATGTGTGCTGCAAATGCGCAACGCTCGCATCAAGGGTTTCAATCCCGCCATTGATCATCACCGGCAAGGGTGCCAGCCGCGCAGCCAACCGGTAAACCCGGTCATAATCCAGCGGCGGAATGTCCCGGTTCTCCTTGGGGCTCAGCCCCTGCAACCACGCCTTGCGCGCATGCACATAAAGCGCATCCACCCCGGCGCCCACCATGGCATCAGCGAACCGGTCCAGCGCTTCTTCGGTATCCTGATCGTCAATCCCGATCCGGCATTTCACCGTAACCGGCAAATCCGTCACATCCTTCATCGCCCGCACGCAATCAGCGACAAGCTCAGGCTCCGCCATCAAACAGGCCCCAAACCGCCCCGACTGCACCCGGTCAGAGGGACACCCGACATTGAGATTGATTTCGTCATAGCCATAATCAGCACAAATCCGCGCCGCAACGGCCAGCTCCGCCGCATCAGACCCGCCCAGCTGCATCGCCACCGGATGCTCGCTCTGGTCAAACCCCAACAGCCGCGCCCGATCCCCATGCACCACCGCCGCACTGGTCACCATCTCGGTAAATAACAGCGTGTGCCGGCTCAGCACGCGGTGAAAATACCGGCAATGCCGATCCGTCCAGTCCATCATGGGCGCGATGGAGAATTTATGTGCTTGAGACAAGGTCATTATTCAGAGCTGAGCAAAACTTTCGAGCCCTCATTCTTGGGCGAATTTGATGATGTTGGCTTGGGCTATATCATGCTTGCGCAAGTTGTGCACATAAGGGACGAGATAAGAAGCTATGCAAGGGCTGTAAGGAAGCCGATCATATCACCGCGGAACAGAGGGTCAGCCAATGGCATCCGCCTCCCAGAGCGCCTTCTCGTTCTCGACGAGGACAGGCTGTGGGCTCTCTAGCGAGTCTGCAAGATGTCATGAGCCAAGTGGCGTGAGCTGTGCTCACAATTGACACGTGCCAGAACCGTTGCAATCACGCGGACTTCAGGCCTACAGCCAGACTTGGGACCTTTTCTACAGCTATGGAGATCCGCATCCGGAACTCTTCGTGATCGAGGACCTCACCATCATCGCGGGAGAGGACGTGGGCTTTGCCTTCGGCCTGCTGCGCATTGGTGGGTCGGTCAACCCCGTCTGTCGGCTCACGCTGGGGCTGCAAAAGCACGTCGACCAATGGCTCATTCGCCATGAGCATCATTCATCTCCCCTCACATCCGGACAATAGGAAGAACGCAAATGAAGCTGATCACACCCTGTATCACCTTTGTCGACAACGCCGAGGAGGCCGTCACCTTCTATATCGATCTGTTCAAGTCAGTCTTCGGCAATTCCGGTGAAATCGCCCGGTCACACTTCACGCAGGCAGAGATTGATGCCGTGCGCGATATTCGCGGCCTGCCACCCGAGCTTCTGCCCGGCCCGGCCCGGCCGGAGCCGTCAAAACCATTCGTTTCCGCCTCAACGGCATGGAATTCTTCGCGCTCAACGGTGGCGCCTACTTCGGCAAATTCCACGAGAGCCATTCACTCTACGTGCCCTGCGCAACCCAGGCACAAATCGATGGCTTATGGAACGCTTTGGCACCCGGCGGGCAGGAACAGCCCTGTGGTTGGATCAAGGATCGCTTTGGAATTTCCTGGCAGATCGTGCCCGACTTTATCCGGTCTATCGACGAGCAGGGCGGCGGGGCTGCTGAAAAGATGAATGTTGCGCTGATTGGCATGAACAAGGCCACTCTGACAACGTTGCAATAGACTTTGCGCCTATCGTCTTTTTGTTTGTCAGTTTTTAGGTACGCCGTGTGGACGCATCAGGCGTTTCTGCGCGGCAATGCGGAACGGCGCATTGGGACCGCCATAGCCAGCATAGCCGTCGCTACGTTGCACGATCTCAAAGAACATGCCACCGGCAAAGGGGCGCGAATAGACCTGAAAAAATGTCCCGTTCGCATCTTCATCATAAAAAATATTGCCCGCCCGCAAGCGTTCCAGCATTGCGTTGTCGATATCAAAACGAGCAGCCAGATCGGCGTAATAGTTTTCCGGAACCGGCAATGCGGCGAATCCCAACTTGCTCAGTTTTGTTACCGTGGCAAAGATATCATCGCACGATAGGGCGATATGCTGCAAAGAGGCACCAAAGCTGTCAGCAAGAAAATTTCCGGCCATTGTCCGATGGGTTTCTGCGCCATTGAGGGTAATGCGCAATGCACCATTCTCCGCTTCCACCGCCTGCGATCGGACCAGCCCGTCCGGATCGACGACATCAACCATCGCCGATTTCCGCATCTGAAAAAGCGCGGTGTAAAACAGCGACCAGCTCAGCATTTCATCATAGCGCATGGTCTGGGCCAGATGATCAATCCGCATCAGGCCAGCTCCACCTGTGTCGCCATCACCAACGGGTTTGAACTCGATGTTCCACACCTCAGACAAGCCGCTGCGCTGATCTATAAAGTGCAACACGCTACCCGATAGCCCGCGAATGGCAGGAATATCGAGTTCGCCCGGGCCAGGCGGTTGATGAAAAGGCTTAACGCCCAGCCGCATGGTGCGTTGCACAGCAGCTCCGGCATCGCCGACCGTCAATCCGATATCGCACACGGACGTGCCATGGGTGGTATACGCACTGTGGGCAAAGCCTTCTGTCTCGCTATTGAGCACAATCCGGATATCGCCCTGCTGCCACAAAACAAGCTCTTTGCTAATGTGATGGCCCACTTTGGAAAAGCCCAATGAAAATAGCAGATTTTCCATCTCAAGGGCTTCTGCGCCTTGAGTCGCAAATTCAATAAACTCCACGCCTTGTGGCAGGACCCTTTCCGGCATGGGCTCCAGATCGACATGTGCAGTTGGCTCCACGCGCCTGACATCGTCCATCAAATTGACGAGCGATCTATGACCATCTGTTGCAATGGTCTTGGGACTTCCTTTGCGGAATTGATCGTTGAAGATTTCGAGCGAAACCGGCCCCTTGTAACCGGTCGCCATGACCGCACGCATGAAGCTGAGGATATCAAGATCACCCTCGCCGGGCATGTTGCGAAAGTGGCGAGACCAGTACAGCAGATCCATTTCGATGAGTGGTGCGTCTGCCAATTGCACAAAGAAAATCTTGTCGCCCGGAATACGCCTGATGGTCTCTGGGTCAATTTTACGCGCTAGGGTATGAAAACTATCAACAATGAGCCCGACATTAGCATGATCGGCACGCCGCACAATTTCCCAGGCGTCCCGATGATCGTTGACGTGCAGCCCCCAGGCTAACGCCTCATAACCAACCCTTAATCCGCGCTTGGCGGCGCGTTCCCCCAGCTCGTGAAAATCTGCCGCCGCGCGGTCAACACCACCAACGGCACGCGGATCCACCGAGGAGCACACCAGAACCAGATCTGTCCCCAGTTCCTGCATGAGGTCGAACTTCCGCTCGGCCCTTTCAAAGGCCTTGGCGCGGGCGATACCGGGAAGTCCTTCAAAATCACGGAACGGTTGAAACAGGTATATTTCCAACCCCATGTCCCGGATCATCGCACCCACTTCGCGAGGTGAGCCGTCGTGAGCAATGAAGTCCTGCTCAAAAATTTCGATGCCGGAAAATCCCGCCTCTGCAATGGCGGCGAGTTTCTCCGGCAAATTGCCCGAAATTGAAACTGTGGCAATGCAGCTTCTCATACCTTTGCCTTCTCGTGCTGCGCAAACGCGAGGGCCTGCCGCAATTCGGCAGCATCAACATGTTCGCCGGTGAAGTGGTGAAAGGCATCTACGCCTTGATAAAAAAACAGCTCGTAGCCACTCATCACGGCAACACCTGCCGCAACCGCGAGGTCCAAAAAGAGCGTTTCGACCGGCGTATACACCGCATCAAATGCCCAACGGGCACCGCGCATATGTTCTGGGGCCATGGCAGAGCCTGGGTGTCCATTCATCCCCAGTGGTGTGCAATTCACCAGGCCGTCTGCGCCGTCCGTTGCTTCCGCGATTGAATCGGCCAAAATGACTGGCACGTCGATGAGGCTGGATGCAAGAGCGGAACGCACGCCCTCCCCCTTCGACCTGTCACTGTCGTAAATGCGGATTTCAGTAGCACCAAGCCGCGCCAGACCAAAACAGACCGCCCGACCGACGCCGCCCGCTCCCGCCATCGCTACCCGTCCAGGTTCGGAATTATTAAAAGATGAGCGAAAAGCCTTGATGAACCCGGAATAGTCTGTGTTCAAGCCTACTGGCTGGCTCGCTCCAAACAGGACCGTGTTGCATGCGCCAATATTAGCCGTCTCGGCATCCGGCACACTAAGCCGGCGAACCACCAGTTCCTTGTAAGGATAGGTGACGTTGATACCGCGGAAGCCTTCGGCGAGGCATCTGTCAAAGACAGCCTCAAACCCCAAACCCATGTCGTGCGGTATTAGCGGTTCATAGGTCACCTCAAGTCCGCACAGGCGACCAGCGGTTATATGTAGCCGCGGGGACTGCGAGCGCGCAATGTTATCACCGATAAGGCCCAGCCGGATAGCGGACATGGATTCTTCTCTGTCATTCAAAATGGTGCCGATAACAAAGCCTAGCCGCTAACTGACCATTCAACAACAGACAAAATAGATTTCATATGATATTTTTTATTTTACCGGATTTTAGCTCACGTTATCCGATCGCGCCGGTCGCTAAAGCATGTTCGACACCGCCCTGGACATGCCGCGTTAACACCTCCCGGGCGCCCTTCGCGTTTCTTTCAAGGGCGCAATCGCGCATGATCTTGTGCTCATCAGCAGCAATATCTCCCCGGAAGGAGAGCGCAATCATTTGATAACGCAGGTATTTGTCAAACACACCCGCATGCGTTTCTAAAAGAACTTTCGAACCGCAAGCTGAAATCAGCGCTTGATGGAACTCCCAGTCGTAGCGCTTCCAAAGTTCTGTGATACTTTTATCGCCATCCAGCATCCGCTTTTCGAGCGCGGCAAGTTTGTGATGAGCCGCCACAACCCGCCCTTCCCACTCCATGTCCCCCGCTGCGAAGGATTGCTCAAGGGCGTGCTCTTCCAGCAATAGCCGCAAAGCCGCTATTTCCTTGAGGTTTTCGACGGAAACCGGCGCCACTTCGAAACCGCGCTGACCTTCCGCGACCACCAGATATTCAGATGACAGGCGGTTCAGGATTTCCCGCAATGTACTGATACTTGCGCCATAGGTATCCCGAAGCTGATCTAGCTTCAGCTTCTGGTGCGGCGGCAGATAGCCAAAGATAATGTCGGATCGAATCCGATGATATGCATTATCTCCGATGGTCGGAGCTGGCGCGGAAGGTGATTGCTGAACTTCTTTTTTCATACATTTCTAATAATATCAGATGGAGGAGTCTGCAATGAGATTCCGGATCAACCGAGAAGTAACCCATTTTGCACAGTGTGCTGAACGCAGGCCCGAATGTGACGCTTGAGTATAGAAGTGGCGCCGACGTGGTTACGTGCCAGAGCAAAGTCCAGCAGCTGCTTGTGTTCTTCTGAGGCTTTCTCCCCGCGGTAGAGCACCACCACGACCTGATAACGCAAATATTGATCATCAATCTGACGGTGGGTTGCCATCAGCTCAGCAGAGCCACACGCAGATATCAGTGCTGCATGAAATTCCCGGTCGTAATGCTTCCACTCATTGCTTTGTACGCCTTCACCCGGTGACATTTGGGTTTCAATCCGCGCGAGCTTATGGTGCGCGGAGACAATGCGGCCCTCCCACTCAACATCTCCGCGCTCGAAGGACTCTTTTAAAGCGTGGATTTCCAGCAATTCACGCATCAACGCGACTTCCTGAAAATGCTGTTTCGACATTGATGCGACTTCGAACCCGCGCTGCCCCTCAGCAATGACCAGCCGCTCTGATGACAGGCGGTTAAGAATCTCGCGCAACGTGCTAACGCTGGCACCGTAAACTCCCTTAAGCCCCTCAAGCTTAAGACGGGAGCCAGGCGCCAGATTACCGCACACAATGTCATGCCGTATCTGGCGATAGGCCAGTTCGCCAGCTGTATCTGGTTTCGACACGGACTCATTCATGCTGTTGCCTCCTGAACTATAATAATTGCAGCCCCAATAACGCCCCGCAACCGAACATAGGCCCGATCGACGAAAATGATAAAACATAAAATCTCATATGATTTTCATAATATCTATTGATTTTGGATCTCTCTAATGCCAATGGTGCCTAAGGATGGGCTCCTGAACAGGTGTCCGTTTTACATACAATTGACCAGGGAGGGTTGATATGATCCGTTTGAATAGACGAACACTGATTGCCGCAGGCGCCACGATAGCGCTCGCTTGCGCCGCCACATCGGTGATTGCACAAGACAAGGTCCAGCTCCGGTTTTCTGCCGTGTTCTCCGAGCAGGATATCCGCGCTGACATGATGAAAAAGTTCGCTGAAGAAATCGGCGAAGAATTTGATTATCAGGGTTATTACGGTGGTACTCTGCTCAAGCAGGGCACAGAACTTGTTGCCTTGCAGCGTGGTAACCTCGAGATGGGCAATATCGCACCGCAGGACATTTCCAATCAAATTCCAGCATGGTCCGTTCTTACATCCGCTTACCTTTTCCGCGATGCTGACCACCTTCGGGCATTCTTTGCCAGCGACGCCGGCAAGGAGATGTCGAAAATGGTCGAAGATCAACTGGGCACAAAGATTCTCGGCCCCACCTATTTCGGCACACGCCAAGTGGGACTCCGTGTCGACAAAAAGATCAATACGCCAGCCGACATGGCGGGTATCAAGCTAAGAATGCCTGGGGGTGATTCCTGGCAGTTCCTTGGTACCGCCTTAGGCGCAAACCCGGTCCCGATGGCCTATGCCGAGGTCTATACTGGCCTTCAGACTGGTGCCATTGACGGCCAGGACAACCCCTTGCCCAACGTGCAGAACATGAAGTTCTATGAAGTGATGAAGCAGATCGTGCTGACCTCACACGTTGTTGGCTATGACCTTTTGACCATTTCCCTGGACGCGTGGAACAATCTCTCTGCGGAGCAGCAGACAAAAGTTCAGGCAGCAGCGGATTCTGCTATCGAATACAGCACCGCAGAACACATCAAGCGTGAAAATGAGCTTGCCGCGTTCATGAAGAATGAGGGCCTTGAGGTCTATACGCCCGACGTGGCAGCCTTCCGTTCGAACGCACAGAAAATGTATCTGGAATCCGATCTTGCAAAAGATTGGCCGGCAGGCATGCTTGACCGCATCAACGCTCTCTAGTCTGGCAAAAGCTCTATGGCCCGCCCGACAAGGGCGGGTCGCTGCGCACTTGGGCGACAGGTTGGGCGCCTAATCCAGTTTGGAGGTGAATATATGCGACTCTCACACGTTGGGGCGTTCCTGAAAAAGCGTGCCGAAAACGTTCTGGCGCTTATGCTGGGCATCATGTTTTTGGCGTTTATCGCGCAAGTCGTCTTCCGCTATTTCCTCAATTTCCCCATCGGCTGGACGTCAGAACTGACAGTTGTTATGTGGCTCTGGATCGTATTGTGGGGCGCTGCGTTCGTTGTGCGCGAGGATGAAGAAATCCGTTTCGATCTGGTCTACGGCGCCGTCCCCCCTGGAGCAAGACGCGGAATGACCGTGGTTTTCGCAATTGCGTTACTGGTCATCTACCTGTTTTCCTTTCCCGCGGTCTTGGACTACGTGCTGTTCATGAAGGTGCAGGCGACGGCCTATCTGAAAATACGGTTCGACCTGCTTTTTTCCATCTATATCCTTTTCGCGGTGGCCGTGATTTTCCGTTATGGCTGGCTGCTCTGGGGTGCTGTGACAGGCCGGGCGGTAGAGATACTCGCTTCTGACGATGTGGGTACGAAATCATGAGCCTAACTGACCCTTTTACGATTTGCCTTATCTGCATCATCGGGCTGGCACTTTTGGGGTTGCCTATCGGGCATGCCATGATTGCCGGATCAATTGTCTATCTTTTTGCGGCAGGCCTCGATATGGGCACTGCCGCCGAACAACTGCTCAACGGCATGTATACCAGCTACATCTTGCTGGCTGTCCCCCTATTCATCCTGTCCGCCGAGATCATGAACTCTGGCTCCATGACTGAGCGCCTGCTGATGTTTTGCAACGCCCTTGTTGGGCGATTTCGTGGCGGGCTGGCGCTCGTCAATGTGGTGCAATCCATCATTTTTGCCGGCATGTCGGGCTCTGCGATTGCCGATGCGGCCGGCGTGGGCAAAATGATGCAGAAAATGATGACTGATGGCGACCGCTATCCGGCCAGCTTTGCGGCTGCGTTGACGGCCGCGACCGCGGTCATTGGCCCGATTATTCCACCCTCGATCCCGATAGTGCTATACGCCCTGGTTTCAGGTGCCTCCATTGGCTACTTGTTCCTTGCTGGCATGGTGCCGGGTCTGCTCATGGGCCTGATGCAAATGGCGCTCGTGGTGATGACCGCTAAGCGCCGCAACTTCCCCGTCGAGAAGCCCGTACCAGCGCGCGCGCTGCCCGGCATTACTCTCCGCGCCCTGCCCGCCTTGATGATGCCGGTCATCCTGTTGGGGGGTATTTATTCCGGCGTTACCACCCCAACAGAGGCTGCGGCAATCGCTGCCGCTTATGCGTTCCTGATATCGGCTATCGTCTATCGCACGGTTACTCTCCGCGGCACCTATCAAACCCTGCTATCCAGCGCACGCACAACGGCCTCCATAGGCATGCTCATCGCCGGCGCACTGGTCTTCAATTACGTGATCACCGTTGAAAACATCCCGCGAACGCTAAGTGCCTTCCTGCAAGGGTTTGAGCTTTCGCCGATCATGTTCTTGATCATCGTCAATATTCTGCTGCTGGTTCTCGGCTGCTTACTTGAGGGCACGACAATCATTCTGATCGTACTGCCTGTGCTGATCCCAACCGCACAGGTGCTGGGCATCGACCTTGTTCATTTCGGGATAATTTGCGTCGTCAACATCATGATCGGCTTGATAACCCCGCCTTACGGGCTGCTATTATTCATCATGACAAATATTGGACAGGTCTCGCTGCGCTCGCTGGTACGGGAAATCACACCGTTTCTCATCGCAATGTTAGTGTGCCTGGCCATCATCACCTTCCGTCCTGACCTCGTTCTCTTCCTCCCACGTTTCTTCGGCTATCAAGGTTGATATGAAATGACCGATCCAATTTATGTTTTAAACGGCCCCAATCTGAACCGGCTGGGAAAGCGCGAACCTGAAATTTACGGTCACACGACCCTGATCGAGGTGGAAGCTTGGTGTCGACAGGCAGCAGGGTCGACACCGCTGGAATTTCGTCAGTCCAATCGCGAATATGAGATCATTGAATGGGTGCACGAGGCGATTGAGCGCCCGGCTGCTGGAATCATCATCAATCCAGCGGCTTTCACCTTTACGTCCATCGCCATCCTTGACGCTCTAAAGATGTTTTCCGGCCCGATTATGGAGCTTCATATTTCTAATATTCATAAGCGCGAAGAAATTTATCATCACTCACTTGTGTCGCGCATTGCGACCGGTGTCATCGCCGGACTGGGTCCACATGGCTATCCTATAGCCGTGAAAAGTCTTGCTGGGATGATAAATCAAAATCTGCGGCAAGCGTGACTGTTAGTGATGCCTTAAATCAAATTGGACAAAGTTCAATGTTGAGAAGTCGCCATTTACCGGGTGTGTGAAGTGACGCCCAAAGAAATGAATCCGCGCAGCATTCCTGTACAATGATCGCTTCCTACTCTTTGCGAACCGATTAGGTGAGGCCTATCGGTCAAACTGTTTTAACTACAGCTTGCAATGAGATCGTTTTGTACGACGCCGAAGAAAAAAGCGGGAAGCATGCAGATCTAGTCAGTTTTGCAAAGATTGCCTTAAATTTGCTCGATCATACAATCCATCACCACGGCATTTGCATGGAAGCCGTGTACTGAAACTCTGGAAGCTGGCCGGAGAAATAGGTGTAGCGGAGAACTTTGTGTTTGCGGATTAGTAAAAATGATATTCTGTCTTAAATTATAAAAAAGTGGAACCTTGCGCACGATAGCTAAGATCGGCCGCAAGGTTATTCTCGGAAATCGTACGCGCATTGGGCACATCATTTTCAAGCGCCTTGGCGCGTGCGGTCTCGGCGTTACAGCCGTGATCAAGCCAGCGACCTATCAAACGGCGCTCCAGTTCTTCAATCGGCACATCGAGATTGACGGTCAGGTCGAACAGTGGACGCAAGTCGCGCCAACCGGGTTCATTCAGCAGCAGGTAATTGCCCTCGACCAGGAGAAGCGGAATGTCTTTTGAAATCACGCGCCCGCCGGCACGCGAGATTTCGAGCTTGCGATCGAAAACCGGCACAGCGATTTCCGGCTCCAAATTGACCTTCAAACGCTTGAGCATGACAGCGAATCCGCCGACATCAAATGTATAGGGAGCGCCCTTTCGCTGCAGCACACCACGTGCAGACAACACAGCGTCGTCGAGGTGATACCCATCCATGGGCACCACGGCAGCTCTCCCCGGGGCCCGGGCATCAAGATGCGCATTGAGACGCTCGGCCAGGGTGGATTTACCACTGCCCGGCGCGCCGGCAATACCAACAAGCTTGCGCGTGCTGGTGTCGAGGCTCGCGATACGCACCAGCAAGTCGTTTATATCGGTGACTATAACGGTCACGCCAGTACCTCTTACAAGAACTTGAATGGGGGCGCAGGGCACAGGCCATCGCGACAATCACAAGGGATCTGGATTATTATTCCTTCACCTCGCCTGCCACCTTAATCTGAATCTTGACATCGGTAGGCCGGCCTTCTGCAGCCCGATCAAACGCAGCAATGGCGTCTTCAAACACATAGGTCTCCGAAATCAGCGGTTTAAGATCAACCTTGCCCGACGCAATCAGCGCCAAAGCACGGTCGAACACATTGGCATAGCGGAATACCGTCTCAATACGGATTTCCTTGGCAATAGCATTGTTGACATTGAACGGCACACGATCAGGTGGCAGGCCAACCAGAACCAGCGTTCCACCCGGACGCACGGCCTTAATCATGTCGTCATAGACCTTCGGGTTACCCGAGGCTTCAAACACAATATCGGCACCCCAATTATCGGTCTGCGCGTTGACCGCCGCTTCCAGGCTCGCTTTGGCAACATTGACCGGTTCGACACCGTTATAGCTGGCCGCAATATTGAGCTTGTGCTCGCTAACGTCCGAAATGATTACCTTCGAGCACCCGCCTGCAAGTGCCGCAAGCGCAACCATGATCCCAATCGTACCCGCGCCGATGACAACAGCAACATCGCCCGGGGTAATCGAGGCCTTCGCTGCGGCCTGCATGCCAATGGCAAAAGGCTCGACAAGCGCACCTTCTTCAAAGCTCACATTGTCAGGCAGCTTGTAGGTAAAGGCGGCCGGGTGCAGTGCATAAGGCGCCAGAATGCCATGTACAGGCGGCGTCGCCCAGAAGGTCACAGCCGGGTCGACATTATAAAGACCGAGCTTTGAGGCGCGGGACGAAAGATCAGGTACGCCTGGCTCCATGCAAACACGGTCGCCCGGCTTGAAACCGGTAACATTGGCACCGACCTCCACCACGGTCCCCGACCCTTCATGGCCAAGAACCATCGGCTCGCGCACGATATAGTCGCCAATACCGCCATGCGTGTAATAATGCACGTCGCTCCCGCACACACCAACCGTGTGAATGGCAATCTTGATATCGTCGGGTCCTGTAACGGTCGGCAGATCGATGTCCCTTATAGACAAGACATCTTTCTTTTCCAGAACGAGAGCACGCATGAATTCCTCCCCAATAAGGCTGGATAATTGGTCTGGTCATATCTGCAGCGCCACATCAGCACCGTCGCAGAATAGATAACGGAGCCAAAAGAAGCGGCCCCGCATCCCAATCGTTATACGGTCATCTTCATGCCACCATCCACATAATAGGTCGAGCCTACCGAATAGCTGGCACGGTCAGAGCAGAGGAACACATAGAAATCGGCCAGCTCCTGAGGTGAGCAGAAGCGGTTGATTGGTGCGTGCTCTTCTGCGACTTCCTGTAGATAAGCCTGCCAGTCACCGCCCTTATCAGCGGTGAGTTCGCGCGCTGTCTTCTCCCAGTCCGGGGTCTGCACAAGGCCGGGGTTGACGCAATTGACACGAATATTCTTGCCGACAACCTCAGTCGCCAGATTACGTGAGAACATCATCAACGCCGCCTTGGTCACATTGTAGATCGGTTCGTACCAAAGTGGCTGCACCGCACAAATCGAGCCGGTATTGAGTACAATGCCCGCACCCTTCTTTTCCATTTGTGGCACAAGCCCGCGCGACAGGCGGATCGCCGCCATCACATGCAGATCCCAATAGGCCTGCCACTTCTCATCAGACGCGTCCATAATGGTTTCGTTGGACCCGGTACCCGCATTATTGATGAGGATATCCGCCCCACCCGCCTTCTCTGCAGCCGCAATGACTGCTGCAACGCCTTCAAGCGTCGAAACGTCGCCGACTGCAGGCACTGCCAGTTCGCCGATACGCGCGCATGCCTCGTTGACCTTGTCCGCACGACGGCCATTGATCAAAACGCGTACGCCCTCGGCAGCAAGGCCCTCCGCCACGGCAAGTCCGATGCCCGCCGATGCGCCGGTGATCACGGCCACTTTGCCGTTGAGATTGAGATCCATTTTCTTTCTCCTGGGAGTTCTAATTTTCTTATTTCACGACCTGAAGCAGGTCCCGGTTCAGCGTCAACGCGATGGCGCAGATCAGAACACTGCCGAAAAGGATTTGCTGCGCGAAGGCGTCAACGCCCATAAACGTCATACCGATACGCATAACGATGACGATGAGTGTACCAATCACTGTGTGGGCCACACCGCCCGTCCCCCCGGTGATCGCCGTACCGCCCACAAGTACCGCGGCTATCGCCGGCAGCAGCAATTGCTCGGCCCCCGCAGGATTTCCACTCGTCATGCGTGCAGCCAGTAAAGCGCCGCCCGCCGCCGCAAACGCAGCCGCAATGACAAAAGCAAGCAACTTGCTGTTCTCCACATGGATGCCTGACGCCCGCACCGCACTCTCGCCGGCGCCAATAGCACGAATGGCACGACCGAATTTGGTGTACCGCTGGATATAAATGCCAAGCAGACAGATCACGGTGCCAACGATGATGATGTTGGGAATACCCCAGGTCGAACTGATGACCGGCGTCAGGACGCTGCGATGGGCCGCCTCAATGGTCACCGTCTGCGAGCCAGAAAGGAACAGCGCCAGCCCGGTCACCACCCCGCCCGTTGCAAGTGTTGCAATGAACGAAGGCACACGCAAGTGCACATGCACCATGCCTGACATCAACCCCGCAAGTGCCCCCGCTGCGATCGCCGCCGGATAGGCCGCAAAGCCGAGCGTTGGAATGGTCATCGCAACGATGACGCCGCCGAGCGAAGCAACCGCTGGCACGGAAAGGTCAATCGAGCCCAGAAGGATCACAAAGGACAATCCTGCAGCGAGCGTGAAGAGAACCACCGCGTCGGCCAGCACCACCAAAATGGTACTGCCGCTGAAAAATCCCGGCGACGCCAGAACAATAAGAACCGAAAGAATGATCAGAAACAGCATTGGCGCTGCCTCACGCACAAGCTGACGGGAAGACTTAAAACCGCTCATACCATGTGCTCCACAATACGTGTTTGGGATGGCTTGTTACCAGCAGAAGCATCGATTTCAGCCTGCAATTCACCGTCGCGCATAACGAGCACCCGGTGCGACAGGCCAATCGTCTCGGCAATGGTGTCGGCCAGCAGCAAGATGGCATAACCGGCCGAACACAGTTCCCGGATAAGACTGAAAACTTCGTGCTTGGCCCCCACATCGACGCCGCGCGTCGGATGATCCAGAATCAGAATTTTTGACTGCGCATTGAGCCACTTGGCGATCACAACCTTTTGCTGGTTACCGCCTGAAAGCGAACGGATTGCAACCTCCGGACCGGGTGCCTTCACCCGCAACCGGTCGATCCAGTGCCTGGCGAGCGCAGTTTCCTTGGCCTTGCTCAAGCCGAAGGCGCCGGTCACGCTGTCAAGATTGGCAAGCGAGATGTTCTCCGAGATCGAAAGCATGGGAACCATACCTTCCGTACCACGCTCGGAGGGTACAAAGCCGATACCGTTCTTCACCGCCGTTGACGGGTCCGGCACATCAACTTTTTTGCCATGAACGTAAATTCCGCCGCGCTCGGCAGGCTCCATGCCAAACACGGCACGCACCAGCGCTTCACGGCCAGAGCCAATCACGCCGGCAATGCCCAGCACTTCGCCCTCATAAAGCTTGAGATTGACGTTCTTGAATTCATTGCCGCGACAAAAGTCACGCAGTTCCAGCGCCACATTGTCTTGCGGGGGCACCTGCTTGTCCTCAAGATAGAAATTGTGCTCGAGCGTGCGCCCCACCATAATTTCGTGCAGCTTGGTTTCATGCGCGTCGGCAACCGGCATTTCGGCCACGACCTCAGCATCCTTCATCACGTAGATGCGATCCGAAATCGCAAGCACTTCATCAAGCCTGTGCGACACAAAAATAAAGCTCGCCCGGCTTTTCAGTTCGCGGATGCGCGCAAACAGCACGTCAATTTCGGCCTGCTCGAGCACCGAGGTCGGCTCGTCGAGCAGAATGACCAACCGCTTGGAAGTACGCTCTTCCAGCGTCAGCGCCTTGGCAAGTTCAACCATTTGGCGCTGGGCAAAGCTCAGCTTGCCGGCGATAATCGCGGGATCGACATCGACCCCCACCTTTTCCAGATTGCGTCGCGCGGCCTTGCGCATGGCAACATGATCGACGAGCCCATATTTGAGGAAACGCCCTTCCTGGCCAAGATACATGTTCTCGGCAATGGACATTGTCAGGATCAATGACTGTTCCTGATAGACCATGGCGATACCGGCGTCATTGGCATCCAGCGGTCCGTTGAACTGCACCTGTTGCCCGTCAATCGTATAGGATCCGGATGTGGGACGCGTTCCGCCAGCGAGTATACGCATCAGCGTCGATTTGCCGGCACCGTTCTCACCAACCAGACCAACAACCTCGCACGGGTGTATCTCAACGTCGGCCTGGCCGATGGCTTTGACCGAGCCATAAAGCTTAGTGATATTTTCAAGCCGAATGGTCATTTGCAGATCCCCTCGCGCTTGCCTGCAGTTGAAGAGGCAACCGCGATGATGATCAGCACACCCAGGACAGCCTGCTGAAGGTAAGGCGGCACACCCATCAGGATCATCCCATTGGTCAAAACGACCACCAGCAGCACACCAACAATCGCGTTGACCACGCCGCCGATGCCGCCACTTAGCGCCGTGCCACCAAGAACCACCGCAGTAATGGCGATGAACAAGCGTCCTTCGCCAATATCGGCATTACCCTGCCCAAGCTGTGCCACAGCCAGCGCGGCGGCAAGGCCGTAAAAGCCACCAGCTATGGCAAACACCATAGCGCGCGTACGCATGATCGGCAGGCCGGCGAGCCGCGCAATCGATTCCTCACCACCAATCGCCATCACATGACGCCCAAAACGAGTACGCGCCTGGAACACGATCGCCAGCACAACCACCCCAATGGTCAGCCAAACGGAGAGCGGCAAACCGAGAAAACGCTGCATGACGAGAATACGCAGATCAGCACTGCGCACTGCAATCGTGCCGCCACTAAGTAAAAGAGTAGCCAGGCCGGCGGAAACGAACCACATGCCCAGCGTCACCATGAAGGACGGAATCTTCAGAATCGTATGCAGCAGGCCGGAAACAGCGCCGGTCGCAACACCTGTGAGCACCGCCACCACAAGCGCGATAACGCTGCCCACCGGGCCCGGGTCAAGTTGAAGCACCATGACTGTTGTCGTTGCAGAAAGGGCCAGAACGCCCTCTATCGACAGATCAATGCTTCCCATGAGAATGACGAAAGTCACCCCCACGGCCAACAACAACGGAATAGCCGATGATGCAGCTAACCGGCTCAAATTGGCACCGCTCAAAAAGTTAGGATTGTAAATCGACACGGCAATGACAGCGACAATCAATGCAATAATCGTCGGCGCGAGACGCGCAATCGAGGACTTGGACCGCATCCAGGCGGGCAAGCGCTGTGAAAGCGGCGAATATCCGGCGGTTTCGGTGGCCATGACGGCAGACTCCCAAACCTTGAGGCTGAATAGAACGAATGGTAGAGGCCGCACCCGATTACGCGGGCGCGGCACACTCAAGGCTTAAGATTGCGGAATACCGCTATCATAGCGGGCCCAGATGTCGTCGACCGCCAGCGCAGGCTCCGACCCGAAATTGTTCTGGAAGAACTCTTCGGCATTGCCGGAATCGATCAGCCTGCCCTTGACGTAGAATTCACGCTTGTCCTTGCCAAGACTTGCAACGTCGAGTTCACCTGTACGTGCCAGAAGTGGCACAGCCAGACCATAGGACCCCTGCCAGAACGGATCCCAGGAAACGGTCGCAGCAAGCTCACCATCAACCACACCCTGCACGGCAGTTTCGATACCATCGATACCCGAGATAGCGATTTGACCGCCCATGCCATTCACACGCAGCGCTTCAAGAGCACCGATAGCCATGTCGTCATTCGCACACCAGATCCCCTGAAACTGGCCGGAAAAACGGGTCAGCCATGTATTGACGATGTCATAGGCTTTTGCCGCCTGCCAGTCGGCAACCTGGAAGTCGAGTAGTTCTACATCCGGCGCAGCTTCAAGTGCCTGCTCAAGACCTGCACGCCGCTGAATCGCCACGGTGTTGGACAGCGTGCCACCAAGTGCCAGCAATCCACCCTTTCCTCCCATGACGCGAATGACCTCGGCAGCAGTCTGACGACCGTATTCGGTGCCGTCATAGCTCATATGGGCAACATAGTTCGGCCCCAGCTCCCAAGGATGCAGATCTTCCGGCTTGTTCCACTGGGTAAACACATGAGCGCCGGCCTCAACGCAGGCCTCCGCGATCGGACGCGCATCAGCAGCATCGTTCGGGTCAACATTTACAACCGCATTTCCTCCGGTGCGGGCAAGAATACCACGAATGTCCGCAACACCCTTTTCGCTATCGCCCTCTGTGACAAGGGTGACATATTCAAGACCAACCGAATCCGCGAAGGCCTTGCCGCCCGCATTCCATGCGGCGTGATAGGGATTGGACAACGAGCGGATGGAGTTCACCAGCAACGGCTTCTCCCCTTGCGCAAAGGCGCTACGGGAAAACGGAAGCGTTGATAGAGCGGTCAACGAGGCAACACTTCCCAGAAACGCCCGACGTGTCGGCTTGAACTGTAGAGATTTAGTCATTTTTTCCTCCCAAATGGCTTTGACTTGCTATTCATAGCCTATGAATAACTATGCACATCGTGTTATAGACGTCAATCTGGAAACTATAATTTTCGCATATCAAGGATGGGCGAGTGCAATTCAGGAGGCAGGAATGTATGGATCAGCCACGCTCAGTCATCTGAAGGTTTCAAGAGACAAGCATCCCATAAGCTATAAAAAGCATGCCTTGAAACAGGTAGCTACAAAGGCGTGAAAGCGTGATTCAGCATTGGCTTTGGTCAATGAGCCGCGCGATAAGACGAACATCCGATAGGCAAAACTACTGCAAAGTGGAGCGTTGGAGATGACGCCTTTTGCTGCTGTGCAAAACCAGCTGTAAAAAATGATTTTTGAATTCGCACAAACGGAGAGCAATCAGTGACAAAACGATACGCATCATCCACTGATGTTGCTAACTTGGCTGGGGTATCCCAATCCACGGTGTCGCGCTGTTTCGGTGGCGACACCAAGGTTTCCCCTGAGGTTAAAGCACGCGTGCTCGCTGCAGCCGAGAAGCTCGCCTACCGTCCGAATTTACTGCCTCGCATCATGCTTACCGACCAATCGAAGATCGTGGCCTTCGTAACCGGTGGTTTGCACAATCCTTTTTATTCCCGTGTACTCGAAGAATTCATCAAGCGACTGCAGGATATGGGCTGCCAGGTCATGGTTTTTCATGTCGAGAGTGATGATTCACTTGATGCTGTTGCGCCGCGTCTCTCTGGCTATCGCGTGGACGCGATTGTCTCTGCGCTTTCGGTTCTTACCGACACCGCACTCGAACAATTCACGAAACTCGGTATTCCTCTCATCTCCTTCAACACCCGGTTGCAAAAGAAAGGCCTTTATTCGATTAGCAGTGACAATATGCTCGCAGGCCAGCTTGCCGCCCGTCACCTTATCGAGGAAGGCGGCCAGCGGCTCGCCTTTATCGGCGGACCGGATAACAACCCTGCAAATATCGACCGTTGTCATGGCTTCACCAAAGAAGCGCAAAAGCATGGCATCACACCGGTCATTCTCAACGACGAATTCACGTTTGCCGGTGGCGCGCGTCAGGCAGCAAAGCTATTCGCGATGTCACAGCAGCCCGACGCCATTTTCTGCGCCGACGATCTGATCGCAATGGGCGTGATAGATACCTTATGGCGCACGTCCGGCATCAAGCATCCCGACACATTGCGCGTTGTAGGCTGTGATGACATTCCTCAGGCGTCATGGGCACCCTATGACCTGTCGACCATACAGCAGGATGAAAATGCGATGATTAATCGCGCCATCTCCATCTTGGAGAAGATTTACGCGGATACCCTCGAAGAAGAAGATGGCCAGTACATGGTCGAGTGTCACATGGTGGTGCGCAGCTCTTCTAAGACCGGTGTCCTGCTGCCTGCGAGAACTATATAAAGTTTGCTGCAACCTGCTCTCTTGGCTTGCGCGGCGAAGAAGACAGGACATGCTAACACCGCAAAGCTTGGCCTTGATCCTTCCGCCAGGTCTGGATCGGCGGACGCGCAAGCTTCACGCCTCAAAATCAAGAGCAGCCGTCAATTGTCCAGAACGCCAAAGCGTTGACGATAATCCTGGGGAGATATTTTCAGAATTTTGACAAAGGCCCGCCGCATTCGCTCAACATCCCCAAAGCCACAAAGTTCAGCAACCCGGGCGATCGAATAGCGCGTTTCTTCCAACAATTGTTGCGCAACCTCGGTCCGGATGGCTTCAACGGCCTTGCCAGGTGTTTTGCCGGTCTCGGCGGCATAAATCCGTGCAAAGTTTCGGGGGCTCATATTGGCTCGTGCGGCAAGCTCTTCGATGCGCAGATCTTTGTCGAGATTGCTGATGATGAAAGCATGCAGTTTTTCAAAGCGATCAGACCGGCCTGACACCTGACGGCCCAACGCAACACTGAACTGCGATTGCCCACCCGGACGAACGACATAGGTAACCAGCGACCGGGCAAGCGAAAGAGCCGCGCGTCTCCCAAGGTCTTCATCCACCATAGCGAGAGCCATATCAATTCCCGCCGTTACGCCGGCAGAAGTCCAGACATTGCCATCCCTTATATAGATTGGGTCAGATTCAACCTTTATGGCTGGATAGCCGGATGCCAATTCATCACAATTTTGCCAGTGCGTTGCCACCCGACGCCCGTCCAGTATTCTGCAGGCCGCCAGAATAAACGCCCCTGTACAAACCGACGCGACGCGCGCCGCATGGCGTTCTAACCGCTTGATTGAGGCGACCAATTCAGGGTTACGCGAAGCGATACGTGAGCCGTCTCCCCCCACCACTATCAGTGTATACTCACGATGCCCAAGCCAGTCTGAATACGGAACTGTAGCAATTGGCAGCCCCGTATCGCTCGTCACATCACCGCCTTTAAGCGACACCACCACGGCTTCGTAAGCTTGTGCCCCAGCGCCCTCATCAAAAGCATCAAAAAAGACCTGAAGGGGCCCCGTCAGGTCCAGCAGCTTGATCCCGGAATAGACAAAAAACAGGACAAGTTTTGGTAATTCATCAGAACGATTTTTGGCAGTAATTGAGGTCATGTTGTCATTTATGCCAGATCGCGACTTGATAGTCTAGGCAAACCAAAGCGGACAGGAGACCATCATGTTGATGCTAAAGCCGAATTGCGAATGCTGTGACAAAGATCTGCCGCCCGAAAGCATGGAGGCGCAGAGCTGCTCATACGAATGCACGTTTTGCAAAGATTGTGCGGATGATGTTTTCGGCGGCATATGTCCGAACTGCGGTGGCGAACTTCTTCGTCGCCCAATCCGGCCAGCAGCCTATCTGGTGAAAAACCCGGCATCGACAGAACGGTTCGTGAAAGCGCATCCCGAATGCGCACACCTTCTCAAGCAGGCCGGGGAGTCTCGCGCATGATATCCGTTGCCGCACTCATTTTTCCCAACGTTCAAACGCTTGATCTATTTGGGCCGCTAGAGCTACTCGGGTGGCTGCCATCGGAGTTCGAGATAACAACGGTCTCGGAAAACCCGGGGCTCGTCAGGTGCCGAAGTGGTCAATCAATTGCGGTCGACCGCGCATTGAGCGAGAGGAGCGACTACGACATCGTGCTCGTTCCCGGGGGGCCTGGTACGCCGGTCGAAAATCAGAGTGAAGCCATTAACGATTGGCTGATTACATCCTCATTGTCAGCGCGTACCGTGATGAGTGTTTGCACCGGCAGTGCATTGCTTGCCAGCATCGGCTTGCTTGATGGGCGCAGAGCGACAACAAACAAGATGGACTTTGAATGGGCGACCTCGTTCGGCAAAAAGGTCGACTGGGTCGGCCGCGCGAGATGGGTCGAGGATGGCAAGTTTTTCACGTCATCCGGCATCTCGGCTGGCATGGATATGTGCTTGGCAGTCATTGCACACCATCTGGATCGAGAGACAGCTTTGTGGGTGGCAAAAAACGCTGAATACACCTGGCACGAAGATGCATCATGGGACCCCTTTGCTGTCGACCACGGTACGCTTTGAGAATGCGTGGTACCCGGGTCACCCACGGTAATGATCTCCGTTCGAGTTGACAGGCTGCAGAAATTTGAGGTACGTACCTCAAATACGCAAACAACTGCTATAAAGGTCCCTGAGGGGAACGTTCCGGCGGCCTATATACATGATCGCCGAGGTTTCGAGACGTAATCATCAAGCGCATGCTGGTCGCCTGCAAACATGCAATTTGAATCTTTTGCCCGTGAAAGCCACGAAGGACACAAAAAGTGAAATCGATGCTATTTGGGATAATCGTTGGAAGTCGTGGCTTTTTCCCCGCCCACCTTGCAGCAACTGGCCGCCAGCATATGATCGACGCAATTGAGAAAGCTGGTCACAAATCTATTGTCCTCGGCCCTGACGAGACCGAACACGGGGCCGTACAGTCCTTTTCGGATGCAAAGGCATGTGCGGCACTGTTCAAAAAGCATGGCGACGAGATTGACGGAATTATTGTCACGCTGCCAAATTTCGGAGAAGAGCGGGCGATTGCCGACGCCCTGCGCCTCACGGGTTTAAAAGTTCCTGTGCTGATCCAGGCCACGCCTGACGATCCAGAAAAGATGTCAATCCAGTGGCGTCGCGACAGTTTCTGCGGAAAAATGTCTGCGTGTAACAACCTGAGGCAATATGGCATTCAATACTCTTTGACGAAATCACATTGTGTCGATCCATTGAGTGATGAGTTCCAGGCTGACCTTGAGACATTTTCTGCAACTTGCCGCGTCACTGGTGGTTTGCGCGGTCTGCGTATCGGTGCGATCGGCGCTCGGCCGCAGGCTTTCAATACCGTCCGCTACAGCGAGAAATTACTCGAAGCAGCCGGGATTTCCGTCATCACGCTGGATCTCTCCGAAATACTGGGGCGCGTGTCACGGCTTGACGATAATGCCCCCATGGTCGTCGAAAAAATCGAGGCGATAAAAGGCTACATTTCTGTCGAGGGTGTGCCGCACCCCGCCATCCTCAAACAGGCAAAACTCGCAGCGGTAACAGAAGAATGGATGCGAGAAGCCGACGTAACCATCAGCGCCGTCCAGTGCTGGACCTCGATTGAAGAAAATTTTGGCGTCGTGCCCTGTACAATGATGAGCATGATGAGCTCCAAACTGATGTCGAGCGCCTGCGAAGTTGATGTGTGCGGATTGATCGGCATGCACATGCTGGCCCTGGCATCTGGAACACCCAGCGCACTTCTGGACTGGAACAACAACTACGGGGGCGCCGCCAACAAAGCCGTGTGTTTCCATTGCAGCAATTTGCCGAAAGAGTTTTTCAAAGACTACAGGATGGATTTTCAGGAAATCATCGCTGGCACCGTCGGCAAGGAAAATACCTACGGAACCATAGACGGCTCAATAAAGGCCGGCGAAATGACCTATATTCGCATCAGTACTGATGATGCGACGGGGCGCATTCGTGGCTATGTCGGCGAAGGCAAGTTCACCGATGATCCGCTGGAAACCTTTGGAGGTGCCGGTGTCGTTGAAATTCCAAACATGCAAAGGCTGTTGCACCATATTTGCGAAAATGGCTTTGAACATCATGTTGCAGCAAATTTCTCTTCGGCTGGCGATGCGATAGTTGATGCAAGCCGTTATCTGGGCTGGGATATGCATGTACACGCCTAAAATGGCCGACTGCCCCCTGCTGTGACAATGCCCGTGTGTTTCATCAAACTGTTGATAGAGCTGGAGTAAACGACATATGAGCATTGATGGCGCCCAGAAACTAAACGGGCATTGCCTTTGCGGTGCGTGTTCTTTCGAGCTGGTTGGGCCGCATAACTGGGTGGGGCATTGTCATTGCGAAAGCTGCCGCAGAGCGACAGCGTCACCGTTTACGACCTGGATTAGCCACGAAAATGGCAATTGGCGTTTCATTGGAGAAAAAGCCCTAAGTTATGAAAGCAGCGCCGGAAACACACGGGGATTTTGTGGCACCTGCGGCTCTCCCATGTATTTCAAATCGGATCGTTTCCCAACCGAAATGCACTTCTATGCGGCTTTATTGAGTGAGCCTGAAAAGGTCGTCCCAACCATACATTTCCACGCTGACGAAATGCTGTCCTGGGTTCATTTGGCCGACAACCTCCCCTACAAGGATCATACCGCCTGATCGTCTGGCATAACGGCCGCTACGGAAATTGGATCCAGCCATCATGGACGTTCAGAGGCGTCACGGGCGAGAACGACCAGCCCCCTGCCCCGAAGTTCGGTGTTGGCCGCATTTTTTCGTGTTTCCTCGTTTACAGAGACCTGCGAGGAAAGCATCGGCTTATCCGGCCCGGATCATCGCACCCCTGCACAGGGTCCACGTAAATGGATATCATTTCTGGAGTACAACACTATGCTGTCTGGCGTATGCATCGGCACGAACGATATGAATGCCGCTGGCGCGTTTTATGACGAGGTTTTATCAACCATCGGAATGACATGTGTTCTGAGCGAACCGGCGGAGCGAGGTTACGCCGCCGCAGATGGTCGTATCACGTTGTTTTTGGTCAAGCCATTCAACGGACAACCTGCCACCTCCGGCAACGGAACCCAGGTCATGTTCTACGCACCAAGTTCAGACAGCGTGGATGCATTCCATAGCACCGCTATTAGTTGCGGCGGAACAGATGAAGGCGCCCCTGGATCACGCCATTACCATCCCGACTACTACGGCGCCTATGTTCGCGATCTGGATGGAAACAAGTTGAACGTGTCCCTGGAGATCAGGCGGGACGCGAAAAACAGTTGAAATCGCCAACTTGAGTCACTGCGAGTGCAATATCATCTTCCGATATAGAACCGTCACCGGCGGCAGTATGTGCAACGGCGTCAGTTTCTCGCATTTGTTGTCGCCATGATCGAAAATAGCCGATTATGAGGTCAGCCGGTTCAGATTGGAAATTATCTGAGACAGACCTGATTTGAGGCAGTCCATTTGTTCCGCTGACATACCCTGAACCAGCCGTGCTTCCTCCAGCTTTGCTTCTTCAAACAAAGAACTTGTGACCTTTTCACCCTTCTCGGTTAGCCAAACACCATTGGAGCGGCGGTCATCTGGAGAAGGTTTGCGAACCAGCAATCCGTCACTTTCCAATTGATCAAGAATATTGACGAGGCTTGAACGCCGCAAGGCTACCGCTTCAGCCAGCCTGCTCTGCGGCTGGCCGGGGTGTTCACGTATTACCGACAGTAGGCCCAGATAACGCGGCGCTTTGCCATATTTGCTCAGCTTCTCTTCAAACGCGCGAAACGCAAGAATTTGAGCCATGCGCAATTTATAGCCGATCATTTCACCGGCGACCCCCGCCCCCAGACCAGTGTCTTCCACCGCGCTCGTGAACTTACTTTTCAACTCGCCCCGCCTTTACATCTCTTCCAAAATTAGCCGCTTGACGTTATCAGCCAATTCATTATTGTTCTATACCGAACAGTTTAATACCGAACATAATACGTTCACCGGATCCTGAACAGCTTTATCATAGGACCGAAACGTTGAACGAATACCAACGGCTTTGGGAGGAGCTGGTGCATGGCCATGTTGCCGGGATTATCGCATTGGCAACCTGAAGATGAGGGCGAAAGTCTTCAGGACATAACCTTGGGCGGATTGCTGCGTTCGCAAGCGCAGTCGTTTGGCGGGCGTCCAGCAATAATCTTTGACGAGCCCACCATGGCCGTCAGCTGGACATATGCCGAACTCGACGCGGAAGTTGATCGCGTTGCGCGCGCTCTGATTGCCATTGGCACTGCTGCCGGTGACCGCGTCGCGCTCATGTCACCCAACCGGCCGGAATGGGTTCTGCTCGAATACGCTCTCGCGCGTATCGGCGCCGTGCTCGTTACCGTCAATCCTGCATTTCGTAGTGCTGAACTGAGGTACCTTCTCAATCAGGGACGCATCTCAACCCTCATCTGTGCCGACATGTATCGGGGGTTCTCATTCGCAGGGATAGTGGCCGAACTCGTTCCCGACTTGGCCAGCTGCGAAGCAGGGCAACGCAAGACCCACGATCCGTTTCCCCACCTGCGTAACGTCATCGGCCTCGGCGACAATCCCATCAATGGATCACAGCCATTTACACAGTTTCTGGACCGGTCAACAGAGATTGGCGACACAGAATTTGCCGAGCGGTGCGCCGCGGTAAAGCCAAACGACATTTCCCAGCTTCAATATACGAGCGGCACAACCGGCAGCCCCAAAGGCGCAATGCTGACCCACTACGGCACCGTCAACAACGCCATGCTGGCTGCCAGACGCGCGGGCTACACCCAGCATGACATCATGGTATCTGCCATGCCGTTTTTTCACACCGCTGGCTGTGTGTGCAACGTAATGGGCATGGCAGCGGCAGGCGGGTGTCTGGTGGCTATGGAAAATTTCGACGCCGACAGAATGCTGAGCCTGATCGAAAAATACCACGGCACGATCACTAACGCTGTCCCCACGATGTATGTGCGTCTTTTGCAGGATGAAAAGCTCATCTCTGGTGAGCGCAATTTGTCCTCGTGGCGCATCGCTTACACCGGCGGCACCTCCATTCCCCCCTCCCTTATGCTGGAATTGCATGACCGTATCGGCGCGAAACCAACGATTATCATGGGTATGACGGAATGCAGCCCGATCATAACGCAGACCATACCCACTGCCCCGCTCGCGGAGAGAGTACACAACGCCGGCCTGCCGTTACCTCACGTTGAAATTCGCATCGTTGATACCGAGACGGGACAAACCACTCCGACCGGACAGACAGGCGAGTTGCACATTCGCGGTTTTCTTGTCACCGCAGGCTATTTTGACATGCCGGAACGCACCGCCGAAGCAATCGACAGCGACGGTTGGTTGCACAGCGGCGATCTCGCAGTTCTGGATGCCAATGGATATCTTCGCATTGTCGGGCGCATAAAGGACATGCTGATCCGAGGCGGCGAAAACATCTATCCCGCAGAGATCGAAGATCACCTTCTCCGCCATGAAATGATCTCGCAGGCCCAGATTGTGGGTGTGCCGAATGCTGAATTCGGTGAGGAAATATTCGCCTTCATCGTAACGCGCAACGGAAGCGAAATAGACGCAGACGCCTTGCGCCAATGGTGTCGTCAGAACATGGCGCGTCACAAGCTCCCCCGTTATATCGCGCGTGTAAACGACATGCCACAAACCGCGAATGGCAAGATACGCAAAATAGAATTGCGCGATCTGGCCACCAAGATGATCGCGGAAGGAAGTGTACAATGACGACCGAAGCCCCGCATCTGTTGGAGGAACGCCGAGGCCACGTCCTCTTGCTGACCCTGAACCGGCCACAGTCCCGTAACGCTATCAGTCCCGAAATGGCATGCCGCCTTGCGGATGCATTTGACGCCTTCCAAAAGGACAATGATCTGCGCGTGCTGGTTCTGACAGGCCAGGGAGACAAGGCGTTCTGCTCAGGCGGTGACCTGGCTTTGACATTGCCTCTCCTGACGGGCGCCCGGCAGCCGCAAGACGAATGGGATCGTCGCGTGGTCAGCGATCAGGGGATCATGGACCGCTCCGCCCTACGGAATGTCGAGATCGATAAACCGATTGTCGGCGCCATTAATGGTCCCTGCCTCGCCGGCGGCATGGAGACTATGCTCGCCACGGACATCCGTGTTGCTTCCGACACCGCTGTGTTCGGCCTGCCTGAGGTGAAACGAGGACTCATTCCTTTTGCAGGATCATTGGTGCGCCTGCCACGCCAGATGCCCCATGCCATCGCCATGGAACTCCTGTTGACCGGCGAACAGATCGACGCCACGCGAGCGCTTTCAGCCGGCTTGGTCAATCATGTGGTTGCTGCCGACCTCGTGCTGCCCACAGCTCTCGGGATCGCAGAAAAAATTGCCGCCAACGGCCCGATCGCAGTTCAGCAAATCAAGAGAACCGTCAGGCGTGCCTCAGGCAGCAATCTCAAAGAGGGGTTTGCGTTTGAGGATGAGGCAAAAGAGGTCGTGCTCAATTCTCAAGACGCGCGTGAAGGCCCTCGGGCCTTTATGGAAAAACGTGACGCGAGGTTCATTGGTCGATGACAGGCAATGAACAAATTGAGCTCAAGGATCGTGTCATCGTGATCACTGGGGCGGGACGCGGCATCGGCCGCGCGGCAGCCCATGCCATGGCGCGGGCCGGCGGTGCGATCGTGGTCAACGACAGGGATCCCGATGCGGCAGAAACCGTCGTTGACGAAATTCGGGCAAGCGGCGGCCGTGCAACCCCGTGTGTGGCCGCGATTGGCACAGCCGAAGCTGCCGACAAATGCATTGCAGCCGCTTTGAACAAATTCGGCAGACTGGATGTGATGGCCTGCAATGCAGGTATTCTGCGCGACCGGATGGTGTGGAACCTGTCCGACGAAGATTTCGACGCAGTCATCCACACCCATTTGCGTGGCACCTTTGCCTGCGGCCGCGCAGCTGCGCGTCATTTCAGGCAATCTGGAGAAGGCGGACGGCTTATCCTTGTCTCCTCAATTGCCGGCCAGCGCGGCAATCTGGGTCAAACATCGTATGCCGCAGCCAAGGCAGGTATCGCAGCTCTTGCGCGCACTTGGGCACTTGAACTGGCCAAAGCCAATGTCACTGTAAATGCCATTGTTCCAAGTGCAATGACCGCCATGACCAACACCATACCTGCCTTCGCACATCTTGCCGATATTGTCGCCCGCGGCGAACCGTTGCCCAACAACATCCGGCAAGATTTTGGCCTCGGCGATCCTGATGATGTGGCCCCGCTCTTCGTTTATCTCGCCTCTGAACGGTCATCGGCATTGACCGGACAATGTATTGGCATCGGCGGGGATCGGCTTTCGATATGGAGCCATCCGGCAGAAGCGGCATTTGAGCTCCATCAGGGAGGATGGAGCCTTAACGCACTTACTCAGGCGCTGGAGGGGCCACTCGCTGACGCCCGGCAGAGCATTGGAATCGACTTTAACTGATTGCTCTCGACGAGGAGAGCGTAAATGGGAGGAAACGAATATGAAGAAGCTACTTTTGATATCCTGCGCATTAATGGCGACCGGATTTTCTGCACAGGCGCAAGAAGTCACTTTCCGGCTGGCCCACTGGCTGCCCCCGCAGCACGCGGTGTCGCTCACCGGCATCGCCCCGTGGACTGAATCAATCACCAAAGCCTCGAACGGTACAATCAAGTTCGAGATTTTCCCGGCTCAGCAGCTTGGCTCGGCGCCGGATCACTACGACCTGACCCGCGACGGCATTGCCGACGTCGGCTATGTGAACCCTGGCTACAATGCCGGCCGTTTCCCGATCTTCGAGCTTACCGGCGTGCCGTTTGAGGCCAACTCAGGAACAAGGGGCGCGAAAGCTATTCACGAATGGTATCAGGGGAAATACGCAGACAAGGAAATGGGCGACGTCCATTTTTGTCTGGTCAATCCCCATGAACCCGGCAGGTTCCATGCCAATGTGCCGATCAAGGTGCCAGCTGACGTGAAAGGCAAGAATGTCCGCCCAGCCCACGCAACAATGGCACGGTATGTTGCTTCACTTGGCGGATCGTCGGTGCAGGTGCCCTCGCCAGAAGCGCGTGAAGCCATTGCGCGTGGCATTGCTGATGCCGTGACCATTCCCTACGAAGCCATGAAAATATTCAATCTGGCCGAAGTCACCACGTTTCACAACGACCTGCCGCTCTACCTTTCAGCGCAGGTGCTTTTGCTCCACAAGGACAGCTATGACAGCCTTTCTGCCGACCAGAAAAAGGTGATCGATGCCCATTGCACACCAGAATGGTCTAAAACCTTCTCCGAGGGCTGGGCTGAATATGACAACGGCGTTCGTCAAGAAATGATCGACAGTCCTGAGCATGAAGTCTACACGCCAACAGAAGAAGAAACCGCCCTTTGGGTCGAATCTGCCAAGCCGGTTCTAGAAGCCTGGAAAAAGGATGCCGCAGCAGCGGGCGTTGATCCTGAAGCCGTACTGAGCGGCTATCGCGCTGCCCTGGAAGCAAACGACGCCAAATACTGATTGCGTTTGACGAGCTTGGGAAGAGGCATGCACCGTCATGCCTCTTCCCCCCACCCAATTGGAGTGCGCGCTGATGGTTATCCCTTCGCCAAACCCAAAAGAACGGCCCACCGAACGGATCATTCTGCTCGTAGAGCGCGTCGCTGCGATCATGCTGGGACTTGTAACATTGTTGATATTTTTTTCAGCCATTGGCCGATATTTGCTCGCGCGCCCCGTCCCGGACGCCTTTGATATTTCTCGGCTGACCCTTGCGGTCGCCGTCATCTGGGGCTTTGCCTCAATTGGATTTCGCGGCAGCCATATTAAGGTGGACCTTTTGACCGAGGCCCTGCCACGGCAATTGCAAAGATGGACAAACGCCTTCGCCTGGCTCGTCCTTCTCATTTTCACCGCCGCGCTGGCCTGGAAAGTTGGAGGCCGTGCATTGTCGCAACTTTATGGCGGCGAACTAACCATGGACTTGCGCATCCCGCACTGGCCTTTTCTCGCTGCCATCGTTCTTGGACTGATCATGGCACTGGTTACCACCGTCATCCGCTTGTGGCGTGTTGTCGTTCATGCTGAAGGCCTGGAATCGCACGAAGTCCAAGGAAACAAAGAATGAGCGCGAACGATTTTGTTGCGATCGGTGGGTTTGTCATACTGTTTGCACTTATGCTGGTGCGCGTGCCCATCGGCATAGCGATGGGTGTCGTCGGTGTTGGTGGCTTTGGCATGATCGTCGGCTGGGCGCCTGCGTTTAACCTTCTGGCAACATCGCCCCTGCGCACCCTCACGGATTTCAACCTTACCCTCATCCCGTTCTTCATCCTGATGGGTGTCCTCGCTACGCGCTCAGGCATGAGCCGCGAAATGTTCCGCGCCGCGAATGCGACGATGGGCTCCATGCGCGGCGGTCTGGGCATGGCAACGGTCGGGGCCTGTGCCGGATTTGCCGCCATCTGCGGCTCATCAGTCGCAACTGCAGCGACCATGACAAATATTGCCTATCCAGAAATGAAGCGCGCCGGCTATGGTGACGATATTGCCACCGGCGTTATCGCTGCAGGCGGCACACTGGGCATCCTCATCCCGCCGTCAGTGGTTCTGGCGGTCTATGGATACATAACCGAACAAGACATTGGCACCTTGTTTATCGCCGGCGTTCTCCCCGGTCTTCTGGCAGTAGTGATGTACCTGGCAACGGTCCGGTTCTGGTATGGGCGGCATCTACCCGCGGGAGAGCCCTTCAGTCTGGCCAAAGCGATCAGCGCCTTGCGCGACGTCTGGGCGGTGTCCATCCTGTTCCTGGCAGTTATCGTTTCAATCTATTTGGGTTTGGCAACCGCCACTGAAGCCGCGGCCGTGGGTGCTGTGATGACAGCCTTGATTGGGCTGGTACGGCGCCGGTTGAATTTAAGCTCTTTACTCGATTGCCTCGTCGAAGCGTTGCGGACGTCGGTCGCCGTCTACACCATTCTTATCGGCGCAATCTTGTTCGGCTATTTCCTGGCCATTACCCAGACACCCCAGAAACTCACCTTTTTCATGGTGGATCTTGGCCTGGGGGCCTACGGCACGTTGGCGCTTATAATGGTGCTGTTTGTAATCATGGGATGTTTCCTTGACGCCATGGCGATGATCATCCTGATGGTGCCAATTGTCTATCCGGTGATCACAATGCTTGGCTTCGACCCGATCTGGTTTGGCATCATCATCGTCATGACGGTTGAACTCGGCATGATCACCCCCCCTGTTGGCATGAACGTGTTCGTCATCAACTCAATTGCACGACACGTGAACCTGGTCACGATTTTCCGCGGCGTCCTGCCGTTCGTGGCCACCGACGTGTTGCGCCTGATCCTGCTCATCGCCTTTCCGGCAATCGTCCTATATCTGCCTCAAACCATGCAGTGATTTTAAACAATAGCAGGAATTTTCGGGGCACGGTTTTGCATACCGCACGGACAAATACGGGAAACTGGCTCGATAACAGACGGGCGGTCCCGCCCTATTGCCCAGACTGCCCGTGTTTATCCGTCAAACGGTGCAGCCGTGCGTAGTTTGCTGACCAGCATATCCACAAACGCCCGCGTTTTGGCTGATGCGTATCGGCCTTCGGGGTGAATAACGTGAATCGGCATGGGCTCGTCCTCAAACTCTTCGAGGACAATCTTCAAAACCCCTTCAGCACAAGGCTTGGCCACCTGATAGGAGAGCGCCTGGGCAAGCCCCCATCCGCTGACCGCCGCAGACAACGACGCCTCTACATTGTTGCAATATAACCGGGGATGAAATCCGGTCATGTCCCTGTTCGCGCCACCAAACCGCCATTTAATCGGCGCTGACGAGCCGGTCGTCGCGATAACCGAGTGGTCAGAAAGAGCTTTAGTATCCAAAGGAATACCATTCCTTTCGAAATAGGAAGGCGCGCCGCAAATGACTCTTCTGACGGCGCCCACCTTGATGGCGTTAATCCCGGAATCCGGCAAATGCCCGATACGCACGCCAACATCAACACCTTCTTCGACCAGATTGGCAACACGATCGAACAACAACGCACGCCCCTGAACGGCAGGGTATCGTTCTAAAAATTCAACAAGAACTGGCATCACAAAAATGTTGCCGAACATAACCGGCGCCGTAACCGTCAAGGTGCCAACCGGCTGCGCATAAGATCCGTTTACCGCGGCTTCCGCCTCCTCCATGTCGGCGAGAATACGACGGCAATCCTCGACATAAAGCCGCCCGGCTTCCGTCAGTTTCACAGCACGGGTCGACCGCAAAAACAACTTGGCACCAACCGCCGCCTCAAGAAAAGCCACGGCCCGCGTTGCCTTGGGCGGACTGATGTTCAATAGACGGGCAGCAGCCGTAAAGCTGCCAACCTCCGCAACCTTCACCACTACTGCCATACAATGCAGCTTATCCATCTCCACCTCACATTATTTCATAATATGAAATATTCTATTTATAAATACCAGCATTCTAATTCTTATATAAAACAATCAATATGGGGAGAACTTTCAAAACGGAGATCGCTATGAAGCTTTATGACTTCGAGCTTTCAGGGCATGCGCATCGGGCGCGTCTGTTTGCCTCCCTGATCGGCGCAAATGTCGAAATCGTCCAAATGGATCTCGCCAATGGGGCCCACAGGACCCCGGAATTTCTCGCGATAAACCCTTTTGGCGAGGTGCCAGTGCTCGAGGATGACGGCGTAATCATCACCGATTCAACGGCCATCCTAATCTACTTGGCCAAAAAGGCCGGAAATACCGATTGGCTCCCCGAGGACGCGCTGGGCGCAGCGCGGGTGCAGCGCTGGCTTTCCGTCGCTTCTGGCGAGATTGCATATGGCGTATGCGCAGCCCGGCTGCTCACCGTATTCAACAAGCCATTTAACGCGCAGGAAGTTATCGCCAGAGCGCATCATGTCCTTGAGATAATCGACACCGAACTCAAGAACCGGAAATGGATTGCTTCAGATCACCCCACGATCGCTGATGTTGCGCTTTACAGCTATATTGCGCGTGCACCCGAGGGCAATATTGACCGCTTCAGATACGACAATGTGACGGCATGGCTAAAACGTGTTGAAGCCCTGGGCGGGTTCGTGGCGTTCCCTAAAACCGGGATCGGCCTTACGGACCCCTCTTGATCATGGGGCGGAACATATGACGCTGAAATCAGAACATGTCCCTGACAACACGCCATGGCACGCGGGTGAGTTGGCGCTACAACAAAGCGCTGGCGTGGCCGAACAAATGGATGGCGTTGGCCGGCGTGTTTTGCGCGACTACCTGACCGAACAACACCGCCTGTTCTATCCTTTGTTACCATTCGTGGCAGTCGGTGCTGTCGACAAACACGGCGATGTATGGGCAACGCTAAAGACTGGCCATCCCGGCTTTCTCTCCGCCCCCGACGCTCACACGCTCAGTGCCAGAATTGATCGCGACGCGCAGGACCCTGCCGACAGTGGTCTGGGCGACGGTGATGCAGTCGCCATGCTCGGGATTGAACTGCATACGCGCCGCCGCAATCGTCTGAACGGCACAATCAGGCGCCACGCGCCGGATCGGTTTGATGTCACGGTCCGCCAGGCCTATGGCAATTGTCCGCAATACATTCAGTTGCGTGACTATGAGTTCGTACGTGAGCCCGAGATAAACACAACCACCCCGGCAGAGGCACTCGTGGATCTTGATAAAAGGGCAAAGGATGTGATCCGCAACGCGGACACCTTTTTCGTTGCCACATATATCGACACACCCGGCACTGGAAGACAGGTAGACGTATCTCATCGCGGCGGAAAATCCGGCTTTGTGCGGCTAAATCAGGATAACACGCTTACAGTGCCTGATTTCGCGGGCAATCTGTTTTTTAACACGCTGGGAAACATCGCGATTAACGGACATGCTGGTTTGGTGTTCATCGATTTCACCTCAGGGGAACTCCTCCAGCTCACCGGTGAGGCAAAGGTCATTCTTGATTCTGAGGAAATAAAGACATTTCAGGGTGCCGAACGCCTTTGGACATTCAAGCCGCGTAAAATCATTCGCCGCCCGGATGGGGTACCATTGCGTTGGCGGATGCAAAACAAACCATGGTCGCCCCATGTTTTTCTGACGGGTAGCTGGGAGGAAAGCGAACAACGGCTCTCAGCAAGATCGATGGCGGCAACCTGGAGAACCTATCGAGTTGAAGACATTGTAGATGAAAGCACCACAATACGCTCATTTCATCTCTATCCAACCGACGGCATGGGAAAGCCACCCCACGCCGCGGGACAGCATTTAGCAATCCGTTTGACCTTGCCGGGCAACACTCACCCCATCATACGCAACTACACCTTGTCCACGGCCCCATCCGACGATTTCCTGCGCATCAGCGTCAAACGGGAAGGCTTGCTATCAACGCACCTTCACCACGCGATACAACGCGGCGCCACTATTGACGCACGTGGCCCCAGCGGCGCCTTCTCAATCGATGCAAGTGAAACGCGACCGGCCGTTATGCTGGCGGCGGGTATCGGCATTACCCCGCTGCTCTCAATGTTGCGGCATCTCGTCTATGAAGGCAACCGCACCCGTCGCACCCGCCCGACCTGGTTGTTCCATGCGGCAAGAACCAGGGCAGAGCGCGCCTTCGACTTTGAGATTGCCAACCTTGTTGAGACCGCCAACGGGGCGGTCAGATGGATCCGCATCCTCAGCGATCCGGCAGATGCGGCAGCGGAAACCGAATTCGATCACGCCGGACGCATCGACATGGCGCTTCTGCGCGAGACCCTGCCTTTTGATGATTTTGACTTTTATATCTGCGGGCCCGCCCCCTTCATGCAGTCGGTTTATGATGGCCTTGTCGGCATGAGCGTTCCTGACGAAAGAATTCATGCAGAAACCTTTGGACCCTCCGGAATTGTGCGACAGTCTGCAAAGGAAGCGGCGTTTTCAATAAGCCCGCCCCCTGCTGATGAGCCCGTTGAAGTCAGATTCAACGATGCGTCGGTAAAGGCCGTTTGGCGGCCTGACACCGGCACGCTGCTCGATTGCGCCGAAGCCGCAGGACTTTCACCACCCTTCGACTGCCGCACGGGCACCTGCGGAACTTGCCGCGCCACCGTCGCGTCTGGCGCTGTAACGCACATCAGGCACATCACCGCACCATTGAACGATGGAGAGGTTCTGCTCTGTTCGGCAGTACCCGCAAAAGCAAGTGCATCGCTCAAGCTCACCTTTTAGGGAGCAAGCTCTTATCCCTTTGGCCAGCACCAGTCAGTCCGGATTTATCAGCACATATTCCGCGCCTTAGTCAGTGAAAATCTCTACTTGGAAACAAAGCCTTGGCCTGTTCTCGCGGATGCATCGCCATCCGTCGGCGGGGATGTGGGGTTTCATCATTGACGGTTTCAGGCAGCCCCACCACATCATAGTCGGGATGGCCGAGTAATGAGAGAGAGTCCGAGACATCCTCAACATTGTCAGCAACAAGATGTGTCACGATACCTTCGCGCTGGAGCTTGCCTCTGATGCGCAACAGGCGTCCAGCGATAATGGCCCGGCGGAATTTCTCGTAGATTTTGGGCCAAACCACAACATTACAAACCCCGGTTTCATCTTCAAGGGTCAGGAAAATCACCCCCGACGCCGTGCCAGGGCGCTGTCTCGTAATGACCAGACCACACACGCTGATGCGCTGCAACGGCGTTGTCATCAATTGCGCATGGGGCAAAATATCAGGCCATTTCGGCCGCAAAATCTCCATTGGATGCGCCTTAAGGCTTAAACGCATGGCCACATAATCCTCTACCACCTCTTCGCCCAGATGCATGGGCGGTAGAGTGACAGAGGGTTCATAAATCCCCTCCCCGTCAATAGGATTGGCAAACAGGGGCAAAGGCGCTTCCCCTTGAATGGCTGTGACTTGCCACAACGCATCGCGGCGACTGATCTGCATGGACAAGAACGCATCCGCTTCTGCAAGCCGTTCCAAAATATTGGGACCGATACCAGCTCTTCGCCACAAGCTCTCGGGGTCAGGATAACCATTATGGCGTGCCGCCACGATCCAGTTGGCATCCTCTTCCCGAAAGCCCTTAATCTGCCGAAATCCCAACCGAAGTGCTAAAGCACCATCGCCCCGCAATTCGAGCGTATTATCCCATTCGCTATTATTCACACACACTGGGCGCACTTCGATCCCGTGATCACGGGCATCCCGCACGATCTGGGCTGGCGCATAAAACCCCATGGGTTGCGAATTCAACAAAGCACATGCAAAAGCCGCCGGGTGGTGTCGCTTGAGAAAAGCCGAGGCATAAGCCAGCAACGCAAAACTGGCAGCATGACTTTCAGGAAAGCCATACTCGCCAAACCCCTCAATTTGCGAAAAACAGCGTTGCGCAAATTCGGGCGCATATCCCCTATCCAGCATGCCGGTGATAAACTTGTCCCGAAAGCTCGAGATCGTCCCCATGCGCTTGAATGTAGCCAGTGATCGGCGCAACCGGTCTGCGTCTCCTGCAGAAAACCCGGCGGCGACAATGGCAATCTGCATCGCCTGTTCCTGAAACAGCGGCACGCCAAGCGTTTTGCCCAACACCTCTTCAAGTTCTCCCGAGGGAAAGCTGATCTCTTCTTCACCATTCCGGCGCCGGATATAGGGGTGCACCATATCGCCCTGAATGGGGCCGGGGCGGATAATGGCGACTTCAATCACCAGATCGTAGAATTTGCGCGGTTTCATGCGCGGCAGAAAATTCATCTGCGCCCGGCTTTCCACCTGAAACACCCCCACGGCATCAGCCACGCATAACATCGCATAAGTCGCCTGATCATCAGGAGGAATGTTTGCAAGCGACCAGGTTCGGTGCTCATGGCGCTCCACAAGATCAAAGCATTTGCGAAGGCAGGTCAGCATGCCCAATGAGAGCACATCAACCTTCAATATGCCCAATGTGTCGATATCGTCCTTATCCCATTCGATCACAGTGCGGTCTTCCATGGCCGCGTTCTCGATTGGACACAGCTCATCCAGCCGGCCTTTGGTAATGATAAAACCGCCGACATGCTGCGAAAGATGGCGCGGAAAGCCAATGATTTGCCCGATCAGGTCAAGCGTGAGCAGCAGTCGCTTGTCCTCCAGATTTATGCCGGTTTCTTTCAGCTGGCCTGCGTCCAGACTATTGGATGAGCCCCACATGCGGCTGGTTAAAGCCGCCAGCACATCCTGACTGATCCCCATAACCTTGCCGACTTCGCGAATAGCCGCTTTGGCGCGAAAGTGAATAACCGTGGCACACAGCCCCGCACGATGGCGGCCATATTTTTGATAAATATGCTGGATGACCTCTTCGCGGCGCTCATGCTCGAAATCGACATCGATATCGGGCGGCTCCCCCCGCGCTTCCGAGATAAACCGTTCGAACACCATCGAAATGACCTCGGGAGGCACCTCGGTAATGCCCAGAACATAACAGATCACCGAATTGGCAGCCGAACCCCGTCCCTGACACAAAATGTCTTGTGAACGGGCAAACTCTACAATGTCATGCACAGTCAGAAAATAAGCGGCAAAACCCATTTTCTGGATCAGATCCAGCTCCTTTGCGATCTTGGCAAGCGTGTCCGGCGTCGCACCTTGAGGATAGCGGCGCGTCAGCCCGCGCCAGACCAGCCGTTCCAGTCGGGCTTGCGGCGCCTCCCCATCGGAAATTTCATCGGGATATTCATAAGACAGTTCGCTCAGGTCAAACATACAGCGCCTGGCAATATCCAGTGTCCGGCGCAAGGCCCCGGGATAATCGCGGAATAAACGCGCCATATCCGCATAGCCTTTCAAGCGCCGCTCTGAATTCAACAACGCATAGGTGCCAATATCGTCAATCCGCAAGCCCAGCCGCAGGCAGGTTAAAACATCAGCCAACTGCCGCCGCTTGGAGACATGCATAAGCACATCGCCCAAAGCCACCATGGGGATGCCCGCCCGCCGTCCCAACATGGCCAATTGCTTAAAACGCCTCTGGTCACACCCATCATAATTGGGCGCTGCCCCCAAAAAACTCATCCCCGGGAAATGCCGGACGATATAATGTAATTCAGATAGAATACTCTCCGGGAGAACGAGGTCTGGTTTTGGCAGGGCAATCAGCACCATGCCACGGCCCCATTCGACCAAGTCATTCTTGTATAATGTGCATTTCCCTTTCGTGCTGCGCCGCTTTCCCAAAGTCAGTAATCGCGTTAGCCGCGTATAGGCTTGGCGATCGGTCGGAAGCGCCAGCCATTCAACCGGACTGTTTGCAAGCACCAGGCGCGCGCCGACGATCAAACGCGGCAGCTCAATCTCGATATTGCGCTCCTGTGCCTCGCGCGCCATTTCCTTTCTGGCGGCAAAGGCCCGCACCACGCCTGCCAATGAATTGACGTCGGTTATGGCAATGGCCTTCAACCCCAACTCAGCGGCTTTGCTCATATATTCTTCCGGATGCGAGGCACCGGTCAAAAAGGTAAAATTCGTGGTGACACATAATTCCGCATAACTATTCCCTACCGTTTCGGGGGCTAGAAAATGGCTTTCGCGCGGCTTTGGAAGTTTCGCTTCCAAACGCGGATAGAGATGTGGCGAAGAATCCGGCATCAGGCGAATTCCCCATGCACGAACCATGTTGAAATGTGGCTTGCTGCAACCTGCGGGGTATGGAAAAGCCACAAGCGTCGCCCCTCATGGGTTTGAACCCGCCAATAATCACGCAAGCCCGAACGCCAGTCAGGGTCATCCAGCCACCATTCAGGCTGGATGCGCTCTGGCCCTTCAGCCCCCACAACCTTGAGCCGCACATTACGCCAGCGAAAGGCCTTGGGCGGTTCCGCGCCATGTGCGGCGATTGGCTCTGGGGCAAAAATAATGAGAGGGCGCTGGTTTGATACCGGCCAATGATGGGCAGGTTCACTATAAGCAGCTGCCACAACCGTAAAACTCTTCTCCGGAATGTGGCTTTGAACCGGCAAAAATCGCTGCACCTGATCAAATCCAACCCGGTTGCCAATTCTGGAAATCAGGTCAGCTAATGCTGCGCTTTCCTTTTCCTTTTTATCGAGATGACTTTTTTGGGTAAAACTGAGCGGTTCGGTTTCAATGGCTTCCAGCCACACCCGTTCAATCCCGAACCCCGCATTCATGGTATCCACCGCACGTGAAAACAAACGCGTCATACGCTCCGGATCGCGCATGGCGCGCGCCAGGCCGATTTCAGCAACCTCATGAGTACTGTCGACCCGTTGCGCCGTCAGGCGCAGTCGCCGGGCGCCCTTGTGTGCGGCTTCAAGCCTTTTACAGATTTGCTGCATCAGTTTTCCGGCAATGCCTAAAACATCATCAGTAAGTCCGATCGGTTCTGGCAAATTGATGCGCGCCGCAAAACGCAACTCGGTGCGTTGTTGTCTGACCGGCTCCATGGCATGCCCCCAAGCGAGATCAAGCTGGGTCAGCAAGGTTTTGCCAAAACGGCGCGACAGTGTGGCACGAGGGATCTGTTGCAAATCATGGATAGTGGAAAGTCCCAGGCGCCGTAGAGTGTTACTGGTTTTGGCATCAATTCTGAGGGCCGCGACCGGCAATTTTGCGAGGGCCGGAGAAGTGTCGGATGATTCAATGACTATTCCAGTTTGCCGGTCGCCATAATTTTTATGCGTCTCAGATGCGAACCGCGCCACAGCCCAGGCTGCACCAACCGTGTCAGCAAGCCCCAGCCGTGCCGATAAGCCTGCCCGGCCCAACCGGGAAAGCAGGTCACACACCAGTTCCTCTTCACCACCAAACAAATGAGCCGCCCCTGTAATATCAAGCAGCAATCCATTCGCGTCATCACACGATACGACTGGGCAATAGCGCTCGGCCCAACGCATCAGGGCATTGAGAAATTTATGATCACTCAAAGGATCAGCCAGATCACTGACCAGGTCGGCACAAAGCGTACGAGCATCCGTGAAGCTCATCTCCCGTCTTAATCCGGCCCGCTCCGCTCGTTCGTTCAGGCAATAAATGCGTTGTACATTCTTCTCGAAATGCGTGAGCACAAACGGCCTTTCAACTGGCCGCCGCCTGAGATAGCGATCTGTCGCCAGCCTTGGAAAGACAATCGATATGACGCGTTGTTTCATTCCAACGAACCATCCAGCTTCCAATTGTTCCTGTTTTGTTCTTATTACATGTCCACTGGAATAAAGTCGAATCCAATTGCGCAGTCACCTGCGCCCTCGCCGCCTGACAATACCATCGCGTCTCTGCCGCGTTTGAGCCCATACCTTCGGGCACGATAAACAAGCCAAGCGACTTGCCCACCTCAGCAGCAAGCTGAAGCCTGCGGCCTGCCGTCAATGAAATTTCCTTTGTGATATGCGCGATCACCACCGGGACACATCCCGAGCGCAAAGCCTCTTCTGCAATCCATAAAATGTCATCTTGCGATGTGCCGCGTACGCTCAGCACCCGCGCCATATCCACGAAGCGACCTGCCCCAAAAGGATAAATCTGATCCCGCTCATGCAGGGCATCGACAAACATTACCGCCCCGGCAACACGTGCTGCCATCGCCAATGCAAATGGCAAAGCGGCGGGCCCACATACTTCGTGGGCCCGGCAGTTTTTAAGGGCCGGAAACTGGGTCGATAAAGACATCATCACCATAAGAACAAAGAACGAACATAAGATCCGCCCGTTTTATAAGTCAAGGCGAATATGTGGACGCGCGGATGTATGGCTTCACAAACCCCGTAGCTGTTCAGACGTCTTCAGCAAAGCCTGACAGTACTGCATCAATCTCGGCCATTGTGCTCTCACTGAGAGGGCCCTTCTCATTGGCACCCAGATTGTCACGCACCTGCGCTTCATTCTTGAAACCGGGAACAGGCAAGGCAAGACCCGAGCGGGCAAGGATCCAGCCGAGTGCCCCTTGCGCCAAAGTGCGGCCATCTGACTGAAGCAGATCACGCAACGCACCGAGGCGCTTGAGATAAGCCGCATCGGGCTTTCCATCCCTGAAAAACCGCAGCCATGGAAAAGCCTGCGCCCTCACATCATCAGTGGAAAGCCGGGTGTCAGCTGCATACTTGCCGGTGAGCAACCCCATGGCGAGAGGCAGACGGGAAATCGAAATCTTGCCTTTGCGTTGCGCGAACGCCATCAGCTCAGTCGCCGGGGTGAAAACATTGTAATCATTCTCGAAGGCGACAAAATGCGGATAATCAGCCGCAGACTGGGCCTGGGGAATAAAATCGGTACTCCAGCCATAGGCAGCAAGCTTGCCCTCTTGCACCAGCTCTTCAAGCGTATCGAATACCTGGGGCGCAAGATCTGGATCCATGGTATTGAGATGCAGCAGCGCAAGATCGATCCGGTCACGCTTGAGGCGCTTCCGGCTGCCATCCAGCGAGGCGCGGATATGGGCCGGATCAACGTTTTCAGGACCATTGCGATTGTTCTCAACATCAACCTCATAGCCGAACTTCGTAACAATCACTGCATCGTCATAACGCGAGATCTCCTCGCCGATAAGGATCTCGGAATGGCCGGCACCATAACCGATAGCCGTATCAAAAACCCGCGCGCCAAGCTCATAGCCAAGCCGAAGCGCCGCGCGGGATGTAGCATCGTCCACCGCGCCATAGGATGTTGAAGGACCATCACTGCTGGTCGTGCCGCCAATCGCCCAGCAACCAAGCCCCACCCGCGGCACAGACTTGCCAGTCCAGATCGTCATGGTTGAAGTCATAATATATATCCCTTCCAGCAATTGGCTCTATCTCACCCGATCGAATGATCTTTGGCCGCACTTGAGCACAAGCGCGCAGCTTTGCCAGCCAACATGGCTGTAATAGGGCTTTCATTATTGAAATAGCGATGAGCTGGGGCGCTCTAACAACATTTACAAGCACGGCCCGAAGCGCGGGCCGTGCTGATCAGGCAAAATAAACATCAGTCCTGAACACTAAAGAGTTTCAAGTTCCAGCATATCGGTCTTGCCGGTCTCGATATATTCGCGCAGGCTACCTTGGATCAGGGCAGTCCAGGCATCCGAACAGGTATCATAGCACTCCACCGCCGGCTTGAGCCCAACATGCGTGAACTTCACCTCGGTCTTGCCAGCCTTGGTTTCGATATCAAACGTCATGGTGGTACCCGTCCACTCATTCTTGTCTTCGATGAAGTTGAGTTGGCCTTCAAGTACAAACCAGGCCACGCGCTTGCCGGGCACAAACTCTGTCACTTCCTGCCTGGAGTAGTGCATGTCGTGGTAACGATAGGCAAAAACATCGCCAAGCTTGCCGGGCACACCCTCATGTGCACCACTCCACCATGCGCGCGGCTTACAGATCGCCGCAAAGACCACATCAGGACCTGCGTCGACAACAAAAGAAGTGGTGAAATCTTTCACTTCAGTCATGATCATTATCCTCTAAATGTATTGATTACAGATACCGGTATTGCGTCTAGCCGGCCGGCATTCTCTCGTGAATTTTCAACGACTGGTCGATCGCATCCCAGGCATGGCCGCGATAGCTATAGGTAAGTGCCTGTGGACTGAACTGACCCGGATCATCCAGACTGGTTGCATGTATCGCGATCAGATCCGGCATCGCAGCGAAAGCGAGATAGACTGGCGTTCCACAATTGGGACAAAAGGCGTGGATCTTTTCGTTTCCGGTATCTCCCGCAACCCGCCATGTCGATGCCTCACCTGTAATGTGCATCTGATGCCGGTTTGCAAAAGTCAGATAGGAGCCGTGGCCTGTGCCACTGCGCTTCTGACAGTCCAGACACTGGCAATGGTTCTGGAAAACCGGTTCGCTATTCGTTTCATATCGGATCGCGCCACACGCGCATCCACCCTTGTAGCTCCTGGGCATGGCCTTATCCTTTTAAGGGGCTGAAAGGTCGTCGATCAGGCCGTCTTGGGCTTGGCGAATATGTCGAGCCCACGGCCGGTTTCGAGGAAAGACTTCAAGCTGGAAAGAACAGTTGGCCAACCCTTGCTGACACCGTTGGCCATGCCACTGCCAGCGATCAAATCGTCATGGCTGACGGTTAGCCGAACCATGTCGTCATATTCCACGATTTCGAATGTCACGCGGCTATAGGCACTCGGGTCATCGGCTTGCGACGCATTGGCCCAGGTCATCACCAGGCGTGACGGTGGCGTAATTTCAACGACTTCACCAACAAGCTCGACCGTCCGCTCGTCATTGGTCCGCACATGTTCCCATTTCGAGCCGGGCGTCCATTCAGAAACGTTCTCGTGTCCCCAATAGCGGCGGGCAAGTTCCGGCCTGGTTATTGCCTCGAACACCTTTTGCGGCGATGCAGCAATATAAGTCACATAAACAAAACTGGTTTTTTCTTCAGGCACGATCACTCTCCTTCGAGTTCGCTCTTCAAGTCATGCAACAATTTGAGCCGCTGGCTTTCAAATTTCCGCACCCAGCGCTCATAGATATCCTGGAGCGGGACTGGATTGAGAAAATGCAACTTCTCCCGACCGCGCTTCACGGTGCTGATCAGGTTCGCATCCTCCAGAATCCCCAGATGCTGCGTCGCTGATTGCCGTGCCATTTCCAGATGCTCGCAAAGCTGCCCCAGGGTCTGGCCATTTTGCTCGTAAAGCAGATCGAGCAGTTTTCGACGGCTCGGATCCGCCAGCGCTTTGAAGACCTTGTCAAAATCCATTGCTATCTCTCATTCGTCACTAAATAAGCAGGCATTTACCTGCATGTCAAGATTTAAAGAAAGCCGCACCCCACCAAAGGCTGGTATCAACCGCAGTGAAGCTGAGCGAGTGCCCGCGGGAAGCCGCCGCTTAAGCAGGCGAACGCAAAATGACAGCCACACCGGAATCAAGATTTCGAACGGCAATTTGGACTTCTCCACCAAGCCGGCATACACAAAACTCACAACCTTTACCGTCCGATCGAACTGGTGGCTGACCGACCATTCGAAAGCCTATGGAATTAAATCAGTCACAAATCTGACAATTTACCACTCAGACGGATTGACAGAAGATCACAACACACGCTTTAGTTCCATATCAGAACAAATTAAATTCGGGTTTTGAATGCAACTGACCAACAACGCTCAACTATGGCCGCTGGTGGATGCCGTTCCGGCATCAGTGTCACCCACATGGTCGTTTCCGGCCATTGCGCCGGCGGCATGGCAAAGCGTTTCCTGTTCAGGCCTCGACGCTCAGGGACAGTTCAGCCCCAACCTCGGCTGCTTCCTGGCACAACTTAACGGCATGAACATCCTGATTGATGCAGGGATCGGCCCGGGCCCAAACCAGTATCTGGGCGGCCTCACCGGGAACTTGCCTGCCAGACTGGCCGAGATCGGGGTCAGTGAGAAAAACATCGACCTGGTTGTCTTCACACACCTGCATATGGATCACATTGGCTGGGCAGGCAGCCCCGGCGATTCAAGATTTCCTAACGCCCCTTATGTCGCCCCCGAACGCGACGCGGCGTTCTTCGCTCAGGGCGCACCAGGCATGGGTGAACATCATCGCGCCGCATATGCGGCCACCATGGCTCCCCTGATCGCGGCCGGACGAGTCGATCTTCTTCCCGACGGCGCCGAGATTGCGCCCGGGATCAAATATCTGGCCACACCGGGGCATACACCCGGGCACCAATCAGTGTTGATCAACACCGGCTCTATGACATTGGCCGTTACCGGCGACGTCTTTCACTGCCCGGCGCAAATCGAACAGCCAGATTGGTCACACAGGGCCGACCACGACCCGGCCCTTGCCCGCAAGAGCCGACATGAATTTCTGAAACGTGCCGTCGACGAGAACTGGATTCTGGCGGCGGGTCACTTCCGGGCACAGCTACAATTTGGCCGTGCCGCACCCCATGGCGAGGGGTTGCGGTTCATTCCCGAACAAACGCCACAACGATAAACCAGCCACAAAAAAACAGTGGCACCTGATAGCGAAATTGGAGACTAAAACATGATCCGTAGACTCTCTCAAACTATCGCAGCAACTGCGCTTGGCGCATTGATATTTGGCAGTTCAGCATCAGCTGTCGAGATTGAATACTGGCAATACTATTTTGCTGAACGTGTCGATGCAATCGACCAACTCATCGAGAAGTTCGAGGCGGAAAACCCCGACATCACAGTCAAGCATACGCATTTTCCCTATGCACAATACCGCACCAAGGTCGCCGCTGCCGTACCCGCAGGCGAAGGCCCCGATGTGATGCAGTTTTATTATGGCTGGCTACCGGATTATCTCAAGGCAGGTCTCGTCCAACCACTGTCAACAACCACATTCTCTCCTTCGGCAATTGAAGAAACGTTTTTCCCGATCGTTGAGCGCATGAAAGTGAATGACGCCTATATGGGCCTGCCCACCGCTGTGCGTTCGCTGGCCATGTTCTACAACAAGGATCTGTTCAAGAAAGCCGGGCTCGACCCTGAAACGCCGCCAGCGACATACGCGGATCTGGTAAAGGCGGCCACCGCCATTGCTGAACACGATGATGCAGGCAATCTTCTGGTCGCCGGAATCACGGCAACCCCAGTATCACAGGACGCGCATTGGTGGCGTGAAGTTCTCATCCGTCAGTTTGGTGGACAGCCCTATTCGGATGACGGCACCCAGGTAGCTTATAACACCCCCGAAGGTGCAGAAGCCCTGCATGCCTATACTGATATGTTCATGACCCACAAGGCGACCGACTATGGCTTCATGAACGAATCCCAGGCCTCTTTTGCGGCACAACGCGCAGGCATTTTGATCGATGGCTCGTTCCGGATCGGTGCAGTTCAAAAGATGGAAGGCCTTGATTGGGGGGTAGCCCCTCTGCCCTCACATGATGGCATCACGTCAAACTATGCGTCTTACTGGGTTAATGGCATTTCGGCAGCAGTCGAAGGCGAAAAGCTTGAAGCTGCCGAAAAATTCCTCGCCTTTCTGACGACCGATGAATCCATGCAGCTTTGGCTCGACGTGGTTGGCGAATTGCCGGCCAAGCCGGCCGTCGCCCTGACGGAGAGCAATGCCAACGACCCGATCTACGGCCCATTCATTGCCGGCCTTGAGACGGCCCAGACAACAAGCTTCGTCAACGAAAGCGAACAGCGCAAGATCTGGCTCGACATGATCGACCGGATCAATATCGGTGGGGTCTCGGTAGAGGATTCCCTGGCAGCAGCAGCTGAAGAAGAGCAGAAATTGCTCGACAGCTTCTACGCTGAATAAAATCAAGCCGGCGGCGGCCAGGTCGCCGCCGGACCACCAGGAGAAGCTCAAATGCTATTGCGCGACAACATGACGATCAGCCAGAAACGCGCAGCCACCGCATGGTTATTTCTGCTAGTGCCAGTAATATTTTTCATGGTGGTACGGTTCTGGCCAACGCTGCAATCAGCGTGGATTTCGCTGACTGAAGGTCCCCTCATGGGGCCGCGGGAATTTGTGGGAATAGACAATTATACCCGCATGTTCGCCGATCCCGAGTTTTGGACGGTGTTTATAAACACGTTTGAGTATCTGGCGATCGGCTTACCCGTCAGCTTGTTTTTGTCATTCGTTGTCGCTTATTTTCTGGATCAGGTACGCCTCATGCACGGTTTCATCAGGGCACTCTATTTCGTGCCCTATTTGACCACGGCAGTGGCGATGGCATGGGTCTGGCGCTGGTTCTACGAGCCGGTGCCGATCGGTCTCTTCAACCAAATTCTGTCAACGGTCGGCTTGCCGCAGCAACCATTCCTTCGTTCGATGGCTCAGGCACTCCCCTCCGTCCTCGCACCGGCAATCTGGGCCGGCCTTGGATTTCAGGTCATCATCTTTCTCGCGGGTCTGCGCGCAATTCCCGACACCTATTATGAGGCGGCGCGCATTGACGGTGTTGGGCGCTGGACGATCCTTTGGGAAATCACGTTGCCCCTGTTGAAGCCAACCCTGCTGTTCCTTGTGGTCGTGTCGTCCATCGGCTTCCTGCGCATCTTCGACCAGGTCTACAACATGACAGTTGATGGGCAAGGCGGGCCGCTGAATGCAACGCGCCCCTTGGTCTTGAACATCTACAACTCAGCCTTTGTGGATTACGAAATGGGCTACGCCACAGCGCAAACCATGGTGCTTTTCATCGTGCTCCTCGCCATAACCGTGGCGCAACTCCGTCTTCTGAGGTCAAAATGACCGCGACAACCAAACAGTTCCGCGCCATTCGTCCGGGCCGCATATTTGTATGGACACTTCTGGCATTGGGCGGCATCGCCATGATTACGCCATTCGTGTTCATGATCTCCACCTCGCTCAAGACCCCTGATCAGGTCTACGACCTCCGCTTCATCCCTGCCATGCCCACGCTCCGAAACTACGTCGAGCTCTTCGAGGATGGGCGTTTCAGCGCTTGGTTCATCAATTCTCTGGTCACCTCCACCCTGGTCACTTTGTCGGTACTCTTCTTCGACAGCCTCGTGGGTTACACACTATCAAAGTACCGCTTTCGCGGCCGCAACCTGGTGTTCATCGCCATCCTTTCTACCTTGATGATCCCCACCGAGATGCTGGTTATCCCGTGGTATGTAATGAGTTCCCATTTCGGTTGGCTCGACAGCTATTGGGGCATTATGTTCCCCGGACTGATCACAGGCTTCGGTGTATTCCTGATGCGTCAGTTCTTCGGTACGGTTCCCGACGAATTGATCGACGCCGCCCGGATAGATGGATTGTCTGAATTCCGCATCTGGTGGGAAATCGCTTTGCCGCTGGTAGCTCCCGCCTTGTCGGCACTGGCAATCTTCACATTCCTTGGCAATTGGACAGCGTTCCTTTGGCCGCTCATCGTAACCTCTGACCGCGACCTGTTCACCGTGCCGGTGGGCCTGTCATCATTCGCCAGCGAAAATCTGACGCGCTGGGAAATGGTAATGACAGGTGCGGCGGTATCGACAATCCCGACATTGATCGTATTCATCATCTTCCAGAAATACATCATCCGCGGCGTTGTATTGTCAGGATTAAAGGGCTGATATGAAGACCCCATCCGAAACCGATCACAGCCATTTTCCGGATCCGACCTACGCAAGAACGGTTCTGGCACCGCTTTATGACCATGCGAAAGCCCTTTTCGGCGAACCGCTGATGCGGATAAACCGGGCACATTGCGTCATGTTGGCAGAAACGGCTGTACTGCCCGAAGCCGACGCGGCGCGCATTGCTGCGGCCCTGAACGAGATTGAAAGCAGCACAATTTGGGAGCCGTCTGAATATACCGGCGATCACGAAGATCTCTTTTTTGAGGTCGAAGCTGCCTTGAAACAAATTCTTGGCTCAGAACTGGGCGGCTCTCTGCATACGGCACGCAGTCGAAATGATCTGGACCATGCAATTCTGCGCATCCAGCTAAAATCTGTGCTCGACGAATTTCTCAAAAAGGGCCGTGCATTAGCACGTACCATGCTCGACGCGGCCCAAGCCGGCAGGGACGAAATCATCGTCGCCTATACCCACGGACAACCAGCTCAACCATCAACCTATGGGCATTATATTTCAGCTGCGCTGGAAACCCTGCTACGCGACCTTGAACGACTGGAAGCGGCCCGAATAGTGGTCGACCAATCCCCCATGGGAGCTGCGGCAATCACAACCACCGGCTTCGCAATTGACAGGCATCGCGTCGCCGAACTCATCGGATTTGCTGGCCCTACGCGAAACTCCTACGCTTCCATCGCTGGCGTGGACTATATCACAGCACCCTATTCTGCCTTGTCACTGGCCATGTTGCACCTGGGCAGGCTAATTCAGGATTTCCAGTACTGGACTGCTTTCGAAGTTGGCCAACTCTATGTGAATAACGCTTTGGTGCAGATCAGTTCGATCATGCCGCAGAAGCGTAACCCGGTGCCAATCGAACACATGCGCCATCTTGCTTCCACAGCATCTGGCCAGGCCACCACAGTGGTGCAAACGATGCACAACACCCCATTCACCGATATGAATGACAGTGAATCCGAAGTCCAGATAACCGGCACCAGGGCCTTCCACACCGCGGGTCGCGTGGTTGACCTTATGGCGGCATTTCTGGACGGGGCGCAGGTGCAGCCAGACAATGTACGCCGGAATATAGATCGTGCGTGCATCACCATTACCGAACTGGCTGATACTTTGGTGCGCGCCGAGAAGTTATCTTTCCGCCAGGCTCATGAAGTCGCAACAGCGGTAGCGCGGGCGGTGGTCGCAGAAAATGGCGCACTAAGCTACGGTTACGCAGCTTTTCAAGAAGCCTTCTCCCGCCACACAGGAAAAGAACCGTCTCTGAATCAGGAGGCATTCCGCGCGGCCGTCAGCCCTGAACATTTTGTTGCCGTGCGGAGCCGTTTCGGTGGCCCTGCACCCGAGGCAATGGAAGAGGCATTGAGCGCTTATAGCGAGACGCTGCAGTCACTGGAAGACAGAGCTGCAGCAAACCACAAGCGGCACCTGACCGCCGCGAAATTACTGCAAGAACGATTTGATGCGCTACGTGCGTTGGCAGAAGAGGAGTAGACTGTGGCGAATGTTGCGATCAAAAAACTGGTAAAGCGATATGGCGATGTCGAGGTTCTCCACGGCATTGACCTGGACATTGCTGATGGTGAATTCGTTGTTCTCGTCGGCCCATCAGGGTGCGGAAAATCAACTACTCTCAGAATGTTGGCTGGCCTCGAAGAGATCTCAGACGGCGAGATCTCCATCGGCGGCAAGGTCGTTAACAATCTGGAACCAAAAGCGCGAAACATTGCGATGGTATTCCAGAATTACGCGATATATCCGCATATGAGCGTCTATAAAAACATAGGCTTTGGTTTGAGGACATCGACGCTCGACAAGCCTGCCAAAGACCGACGCATTCGCGAAACGGCAGAAATGCTGGACTTGACACAGCTTTTGGAAAGACGCCCCTCGCAACTTTCCGGCGGACAACGACAGCGGGTTGCTATCGGGCGTGCCATGGTGCGTGATCCGGCGGTATTCCTGTTCGATGAACCGTTATCCAATCTCGACGCGCAGTTGCGTGCCCAGATGCGGCTGGAAGTCAAACGTCTGCATCAGCGTCTAAAATCAACCATCGTCTTCGTCACCCACGATCAGGTCGAGGCAATGACGCTGGCAGACAGGATCGCCATCATGCGCGATGGCAGGATCGAACAACTCGGCACACCGGATGAGCTTTACCGGAAACCTGCAAATACTTTTGTTGCCCAGTTTGTTGGAAGCCCGTCAATGAACCTCGTTCCCGGCCAACTGGACGCGGAGGGAAATCTTACATTCGAGGGAACTGAGCATGCCAGCATCGTATTGCCCGGCCGGGCCCGCGCCGGCGCAGTGACGGTGGGCATTCGCCCGCCGGAGCTGGAAATAGCTGGCCAGGACCAGAAAGGATTGATTCTGGAGGGGCACGTAGAGATTGTAGAACGTCTGGGTCATGAAGCGCTCGTTTATTTGACCGCCGGGTCTCAATCCCTGATCGCGCAAACGGATGGGCTTACCAAACTGGCACCCGGCGATTCTGTGCGGGTTACCGCGCGGCCTGATACGCTGCACCTTTTCGATCCATCGTCGGGCCTCGCCTTGTGACAAGCATGAGCACCAGTAATAGCGGCCGGACAAATGCGGCAGACACTAGCGTACAAAGCGGAACATTCGGAATGAACCGGCACCTGACACAACTCACGGCGGCCTCACACAGCAGGCGCGCGGCCCTGCGCGTTATCTTGCGCGAAATTGTTCGGTGTGGCGCTATCTCTCGTGCAGAACTTGCGCGCCGAACAGGCCTGTCCAAGCAAACCACCTCAGAAGTAATGCGGGACCTGCTCGAGGGCAACTGGGTTCTCGAGGTCGGGCAGCAAAAGGGAAATATCGGACGCAGCCCCACCAATTATAAGTTGAATGGCAAACGCGCTTACGTTTGGGGCGGGGATCTGGGGGGCACCAAGCTGCGGATTGCCATTGCAGACCTGTCGGGCGAAATCGTAGCTGAAGCGATCGAGCCGACGGTTCGTGACGGTGGGGAGGCTGTTATCGCCCAAATTTCCCGCCTTACACAATCTCTGGCGCGCGGTCAGCAGTTACCGTTCAATCAGATCTCCTGCGGCGCTTTGGGCGTGCCGGGTTCCTATGATCGGCAAAGTGGCCGGCTGAGCCTTGTGTCCAACATTGGCGGGCTGGACGATTTGAATTTTGAGCGTGCGCTGGGCGACGAAATGGGAATGCGGGTCTTTGTCGAGAACGACGTAACCCTGGCCGCTAAAGGTGAAATTTGGCGCGGCAATCCACGTTCAACCGGCAGCTTTGCCTTTCTCGCAATGGGCACTGGTGTTGGCCTCGGCCTCGTTTCCGACGGTGCTATTGTCCGTGGCGCACATGGTGCTGCCGGTGAAATTGCGTGGCTCCCAGTCTCAGGCGACCCCTTTGATAGCCGCAACCATCGTGCGGGCACGTTGGAAAACGCCATCTCTAGCCAGGCAATTCTCGAACGTTATCACGCAGCAAGCGGCAATGCCGGCGTATCGATGATCGAACTTTTTGAGCGTCTGGCGGCCAATGAGCCTGCTGCCCGTTGGGTACTTGGAGAAACAGCACGATCCCTGGCTGTCGCCATCGTTGCCATTCGGGCAATTTTCGACCCCGAGGTGGTGGTCTTTGGCGGGGGCATCGGCACAAGACCTGAGCTGATTGAACTTGTGCGAGAAGCTCTGGCGGGTTGCATGCCCGACCCGCTGCCGATCGAGGCAAGCCGCCTCGGCGCACGCGCCGGGCAACTGGGCGCCATCGCCATGGCGATAGACCATTTCCACGAAACATTGTTCAGTGATTTGGCTGTAAGCAGCGCAGATTAAATCTTACCTGTCGAAAATGCTAAAATCACAGAGCAACACGGTGCTTTGCATAGCTACAAATAACCAAGACACCGCGCCACTGGTAGCCACGACAACATGCACTTACGCCTCACCTGCAATCCTGCCATCCTCGAGATTGCGCAAGACGCACCGGCGTTTCGAAACGATCCTGCCCAGATAAATACCAACCGCTGCGTGCTCTTTTGTCATCGTCAGTGCGACAGCCAAGGAAAGCATCAGCTTATCCGGCCCACGCCGTCTACACCATTCTTATCGGCGCAATCTTGTTCGGCTATTTCCTGGCCATTACCCAGACACCCCAGAAACTCACCTTTTCATGGTGGATCTTGGCCTGGGGCCTACGGCACGTTGGCGCTGATAATGGTGCTGTTTGTAATCATGGGATGTTTCCTTGAACGCCATCAATAAAATGAGGCCCGATTAGATCATGGTTTCGAGGATCAGGTGCCGGTACTGGTCTGCTGTGAGCGGAACCGGATTGGTTGCATGGCTGTGATCCGCCAGAGCCCGCTCAATAATATAATCAATATGCTGCTCGGTCACACCCAGCGTGCGAAGCCCTTTGGGGATAGCAAGACGTTCATTCAGGTCGGCAAGAGCGCGCGGCAGCGCCCCGTTCTCGAGACCCAAGGCTTCTTCAATCCGTTCCATTTTTTCAAGCGCTGCATCACGATTAAGACGCATAACGCCGGGCAGGAGAATGGCGTTAAGGGTGCCGTGATGCAATTGCAGTGCGCCCAATCCCCCCATAGCATGGGACAGCGCATGAATGGCACCGAGGCCCTTCTGAAAGGTCAAACCACCCTGAAGCGACCCCATCATCAGCTCGGTGCGGGCTTTCAGGTCGGCACCATTATTGTAAGCCGTTTCGACATTGTTCCATATCCGCACAGCACCATCGAGCGCTATCGCATCGGCTGGCGGATTATATCGCGGCGATAAATAGGTCTCAAGGCAATGAGACAGCGCATCAAGCGCTGTTGCGGCCGTCAATGACTGCGGCATGGCAACGGTGAATTCAGGGTCGCAAATAGCACATTTAGGGATTAGGTGCGGGCTTACAAAGCCCAGCTTTCGCCCGTCATCGAGCGTGATGAGCGCTGCCCGGCCCACTTCTGCCCCCGTACCAGCGGTAGTGGGAATGGCAATGACAGGAGCCACTTTGTCGGTGATCGCCTGCAATCCACCCTCAATGAGCGCATAAGTCGCCAGCGAACCGCCATGCGTCGCCATCAGCGCAACGCCTTTCGCCAGATCAATCGGCGACCCGCCGCCAATCGCCAAAAGACCATCACACTGATTGGCGGCGTAAACTTGGGCGGCAGCTTGCGTCGCGGCCTCCGTCGGGTTGGTGGGCACATCAAGAAAGACCGGTCCGTCAGCCGCAATCTGTCTCATCACCTTGTCAAGCAGACCTGCAGCCTTGATGCCGTGATCACTGATGATCAGAGGACGCCTGATTTCCAGACGTGCAAGATGCTTTTGAAGCTCGCCAACACTGCCAGCGCCAAACTCGATTTCCGTGAGATATGTGATTAACGACATAACGGGCCTCTGGTTGGAGTAATTCGGCTTGCTGGCGGCATGTCGCTTTCAGAGAAAGTCTCAAATGCCGCCAGTCAGGTGTTAGCGGAACAGCATCGCTGGAGCAGTATTCACTCCAGTGAGCAAAGCACTATAGCGCCTTAATCGAAGCCATTTTGACGGTTTCTTCCACGCGCCGTGTCCCATTGATCAGCGGACGACCAAACTCAGGGATATCGATCTCAAAAACGTCGCCATCTTTGGTCACAACCCCGTCAGCGAATGACGCGACCGATGTACCGAGAAACTGAACATGCACATCGCCAGGATTGAGGAACTGGTTGTACTTGAAGTGATGATATTCAAGGTTGGCGATCGAGTGGGACATGTTGTCTTCCCCGGTCGGGAACGGCTTTTCCCAGATCACTTCGCCATCACGCCGGATACGCGCGGTCCCTTCAACGTTAGACGGCAAATCGCCGACGCGCAGTTCAGGACCGTAAGAGCAACACCGCAACTTTGAGTGTGCCAGATACAGATAGTTCTTCTTTTCCATGACATGGTCAGTCGCTTCGTTGCCAATCGCAAAACCCACGCGATAGGGCACTGCATCGTCACCGATCACATACAGCCCCACAACCTCGGGCTCCTCGCCTTCATCATCTGCAAAGCTGGGAACCGGCAGGTCGGCGCCTGGACGCGCGATGATCGAACCATCCCCTTTGTAAAACCATTCTGGCTGAACGCCCGGGCCACCATTGTCCGGCTTGCCACCCTCAACGCCCCATTTGAACATCTTCATTGTATCATTGAGCTCAGCCTCATCGGCATCGGCCGTGGATTCGTGCATTTTGCTGCGCGAGGCGGCACTACCGATATGCGTAAGGCCGGTACCGGCGATGATGCAATGCGCGGTATCCGGATGATCGAGCGGCGCGAGCACGCGGCCTGCCTCGATAAGCGCGTCATAATCATGGATCTCACCAGTACCAAGGACTGCAACGCGATCCACAATCTTTTGCTTGTGGCGGATTGCGTCAAGCGCCAGGTCGCGCGTTGACGCGACATCGTTGATCTGCGCGATGCCATCGGGCGATACAACACCCACCGCACGCTTGCCATTAGTGGTTTCGAACTGAATTAGACGCATTTTTACTCCTGTCGTCTTCAAAGTTAGGGGCCGGACCCTGCCCGGCCCCTATTGGGTTTATTTGGCGGCGGCCATATCAGCACGCGCCTGTTCGACCAGATCGACGCCGATCGTTTCTGAGAATTCAGCCACGACCGGAGCCACTGCATCGCGCAGCTTGGCCATTTCTTCTTCAGAGAGACGCGTTACTTCCATACCTTCTTCCTGCAGCAAGCCTGTCAGACGGTCGGCGTCATCGCGTGAAAGGGAGCGTTGGTATTCAGCAGACTCCTGGGCAGCTTCCAGAACGAGTTGCTGATCTTGCTCGGACAAACCATCGAACCAGCGCTTGCTCGCCAGCAGCACGTAAGGCGTATAAACATGCCCGGTCAGCGCGAGATGGTCCTGCACTTCATAGAACTTCGAAGCATAGATCAGCCCCACAGGGGTTTCCTGTGCATCAACGGTATGGCTTTCCAGCGCATTGTAGAGCTCTGGATAAGGCAACGGCACAGGATTGGTGCCAACCGCTTCAAACGTGCTGATAAACAAAGGGTTCGGAATCACGCGGATTTTAAGGCCAGCCATATCTTCAACCGTGTTGATAGGCCGGATCGCGTTGGTCATGTGACGGAAGCCATTGTCCCAATAGGCAAGGCCGACAAGCCCCATATCGTCGAGCTTGGCGAAAAGTGCATCGCCCACAGCACCGTCCATCACCGCATCAACAGCGTTGAAGTCAGCGTAAAAGAACGGCAGATCAAAGATCAGGAATTCCGGGATAGTGCCAACAAGGTTGGAGGTCGGGCCGACCATGACGTCAAGAAATCCACCTTGCAGCGAGGACTGCATCTGTGGCTCGTTACCCAGAACGCCATTGCCAAAAGTCTGGATGGTAACGCGGCCTTCGGTCTTTTCAGCAACCAGTTCAGCGAACCGGATCGACCCCTGCCCGACCGGATGCGCTTCGATGGGCACATATCCCAACTTGGCTTCCTGGGCTGATGCGGCCGAAGCGACACCAAGGATGGTGCTCACGGCCAATGCGGCCAAAAGTTTCTTCATAAATATTCTCCTCCGTTGGGTTGATAGGTCTAGTTGAACAAGGATGCGGGCACAGTGACGATGGCTGGGAACAGCACGAGCAAAACCAGCACCAGGATTTCGGCGAGCAGGAACGGCAATACGCCCTTCACAGCCTGATCCATGCTGATACGGCTGACACCGCAAACGGTATTGAGAACAGCGCCAACGGGGGGCGTAATCATGCCCACCGCTGCTGTCATGATGAACATCACGCCGAAATAGATCGGGTCGATGCCTGCCGCCTTTATGATCGGCAACAGCACCGGAACCAGAATTGTAATTGCCGGCGTAAAATCGAGCACCATCCCGATAGCGAAGACAGTGAGCACGATCACCGCCATCAAGAGAATGGGCGACCCCATGAAAGGACTCAAAACCGACATGAGCTGCGCGGGCAAGCTGGCGATGGTGATCAGAAAGGCAGTCACCATGGATGCAGCGACAAGGATCATGATCACGGCGGTCATGCGACCAGCGTTCAAAATGGCGTAATAAAGCGCCTTTGGCGTCATCTCGCGATAAATCAGAAGACTGATCGCAAGCGCATAGACTGCGGCAACCACGCCGGCTTCCGTTGGCGTGAAGATACCAAAACGCAGACCACCAATGATGATCAAGGGCAGAAACAGCGCCCAGATAGCCTCGCGAAAAGCCTTACGGACCTCGCGACTGGACTGCTTGGGTAGAACAGTCACGTTATCGCGGCGGGAAATGAACCACCACGCAATGACCAGGCTCGATGCCATAAGCAAACCGGGCACGATGCCAGCCATGAACAGGCGAACGATGGATATATTGGCTGTAACGCCCAGCACCACGAAACCTACGGAAGGCGGAATAATCGGCGCGATAATACCAGTTGCCGCCATGAGACCTGCCGACCGGCCCACCTGATAACCAGCCTCGCGCATAAGGGGAATAAGCATCACAGCGAGGGTCGCCGTGTCAGCGATTGCGGAACCAGAAAGGCTTGCCAGCAGCAGACCGGTACCAATGACCACATAGCCGAGGCCACCCCGGAAATGACCAAAAAGCGCCAAGGCGACATTGACGATGCGCCGTGACAGCCCACCCGCGTTCATGAACTCGCCAGCGAGCAGGAAAAAGGGAATAGCCATCAAAGGGTAGCTATCCGCGCCATCGATAAGCTTTTGTGCCATGATCTGGGCATCGAGATTGCCCATAAGCAACATCATGGCGATGGCACAGACCAACAGCGAAAAAGCTATAGGCACGCCAATGCCAATGGCGCCGAAAAGCGAAACCAGAAAAACAACTGCCGTCACGACCGGTTCTCCTGGATATCGGTAGTTTCGTCCGCAAACCGGTCCTTGCCCGACCATGTGGGTGGCAGATCGCCGCGCAGGGACCGCCAAAGGTTAACTAGAAGGACCAATGCCATACATCCGGAAGCAACCAGTCCCGCTGCATACATCGTGCCTACGGAAATTCCTGAAATGGGGGCTTTGTTTTTCCAGTTCAGCAGCGTCTGCACCCAACTGCCCTGCCAGATAAGCCAGCAACACCAGAGCATCAGACCGTGACTGACAAGAAAGCACAGAATGCGGAGCGGACGCGGCAGACGCGCCACGAGCGAGTCGACACTCATGTGCATGCCTTGCGCCAAGGCAATGATCGACCCGAGGAAAACGATCCAGACAAATATGAGACGCGATACTTCGACGGAGAAGGGTATGCCGGAATTGAAACCGTAACGCAGCACGACGTTCCAGAAGACCATCAGGCCCATAACGCTCATGCCTAAAACGACAAGAACTTCGAAAAGCTTGAAAAGCCACTCGAGCGGTTTCGGCATAACTTTCCCCCCGGGGGCTCAAACACCCCTCTCTTTTTCACAGTCACGAATCTAGCCAGTGCGGAGTTCTCGGTATAATGAAGAGTCCCGATATCGGTATAACAATATGGAATACCCATGATACCCAGCCTGGAATCTATAGCTACGCGCCTTCGGCTACGTCATTTCCGGCTACTGATAGCGATAGATGAACACGGTTCGTTGCTAAAGGCTGCTGAAAGCGTCGCAATTAGTCAGCCCGGCGCAACGAAAGCGCTACAGGAAGTGGAAGAAGCGGTCGGCGCTGCCCTGTTCGTCCGGACAAACCGGGGCCTCAGACCAAACGAACTTGGCCATTGCATCATCAGATATGCACGTTTGATCTACCAGGATTTAGCGCACCTTCGCGAAGAAATGGAAGGGATTCTTGATGGTCACGGGGGCAGACTCGCAGTGGGCACAATCATGGGCGCTGTGCCGCTTTTGACTGATCATTTGACGCAACTGCTGGAATTGCAGCCTGCAATGCGCATTGAACTGGTTGAAGACACCAGCGCGCATCTGCTCGATTTGCTCGATAGCGGCCGTATCGAAATCGCCATTTGCAGAACGAGTGTGAGCGCTAGGCCCGAAGCCTATTTGGCCAGCCGTATCTGGGAAGAACAATTGGCGATTGTCGCCAACGCAGGCCACCCTCTGACTGGCAAACAAGCGCGGCTTGGCGACCTGGCCTCAAGCACGTGGATTGTCTATGCCGCCAACATGCCGATGCGGCGCTATCTTGAACAGGAATTCCAGACCCAGGGACTAAGATTCCCCACCGAACTGATAGAAACGACGTCCGCCTTTGCAACATTATCGCTGCTGCAGCGAAATCCGGATTTCGTAGCCCTTCTGTCTACCGAAGTCGCTCAGGTTCTCAGCCGCACCCAAACCACCACGATATTGTCCGTTGATCTTCCTGCCAGAAGCGAACCCTATTATCTCGTTCAGCGACGGGACCGCAGCCTGTCGCCTGCAGCGCGCCTGCTCAGCCAGCAACTGATAGACCTGCCCCGAAATACGAGCCAGATATCGCGCCCGCCACAAAACATCTAGTCTGCCCGAAAAGATTGCCTAGGCAATCATGCCACGCAGATAACGTCCCGGAATAGTGTCGGCCCGCCCGAGGTCTGCAACAATACTCATATGGTTTGCACCCTCGACGACCTGATGCGATGCGCGACACCCCTCTTCCTGCATTCTTTGCCTCAAGGCTGTTGCCTGCTGATGGAAAGGAGAGGTCTCCGCTTCTCCCACCATCAGGGTCATCGCCGCCGACCCGTCACTAGCCAGATTCAACGGTGAAAACTGGGTGATCTCGTCATCAGTAAACTTCAGGTCAGGCTGGAGAAAAGACTGCCGCAAAGGAGAAAGATCATAGATGCCGCTCAAAGCGAGAACGTCACTGGGGCGCACAGGACTATCTTCCGTCAGAAGAAAATAGCTCAAATGGCCGCCTGCGGAATGGCCGGACACCGTAAATTTTCCCGGGTCGCCCCCAAACGCGCTGGCCCGCTCGACAAGCCAATTGGCGCACTGCCGGACCTGCCGGACAACAGCATCCATACGCACCCGAGGCATGAGGTCATAATTCATGATCGCGGCAATGCCGCCCGCCGCACAAACAGTCTCCGCGACGAACGAAAAGTCAGACTTGTCAAACATCCGCCAGTATCCACCATGGATAAAAAGGTGGATGGGCGCGGCGGGCGCTGCATCTTCCGGAAAGAAAAGATCCACGCGAGCGCCCTCTTCCTCTCCATAGGCAAGATTGAGCGAATGACGCAGAGACGCGCGGGCATGATGGCTTCGGGCCTGATAATCGGCCACATAGCCATCAAAATCAGCCACATGATCGCGAGTCCTGAAGAGATCTGCCCCGGCCATCAAAGACTAGTCGCTATATACTTGGCTTCCATGAATTCAATCACGCCGTGATGTGACCCTTCCCGTCCGAGACCACTCTGCTTGGTGCCACCAAACGGCCCTGCGGGATCTGAGACCAATCCGCGATTGAGACCAATCATGCCGGTTTCTATTCGGGACGAAATCGCCATGCCTTTGCGGATATCCTGAGTATAAATATAGGCTGCCAGACCGTATTCGGTATCATTGGCCATCGCAACTGCCTCATCAGCGGTGCCAAAGCGATAGACAGCAGCCACAGGGCCAAAGATTTCATCTTTTGCCATGTCGGCGTCATGCGAAACATTGCTGAGAACCGTCGGTGGATAAAAATATCCCTCCCGGTCCAGAGCCTTACCGCCCAGCTCCACCTTGGCGCCCCGATCAACCGCGTCCGAAACCAGCGCTTCTATTTTATCGATGGCCTTGCGGGTAATCATCGGTCCGCATTCGGTATCGGGTTCAGTGCCCGGCCCGACTTTGAGCGCCTTCATGCGCGCGGTCAGCCCCGCGACGAACCGGTCATAAATGCCATCCTGAACCAGAAAACGATTGGCCGCCGTGCACGCCTCACCGCCATTACGCATCTTCGCAACCATGGCGCCGTCAAGCGCGGCGTCGAGATCGGCATCATCAAAAACGATAAATGGCGCGTTGCCACCAAGTTCCATGGAACAACTCAAAACAGACTTGGAAGCCTCCGCAAGCAAGAGACGGCCCACGCCGGTCGAGCCTGTAAACGAAAGTTTGCGCACGCGGGAATCATTCAGCATTGCTGCAGTGACCGTGCCGGGATTCGTCGTCGTCAAAACATTGACCACACCGTCAGGCACACCGGCTTCTGAATAAAGCGCCGCAAGTGCATAGGCGGTGAGTGGCGTCTCGCTGGCAGGCTTGAGCACCACTGTACACCCAGCCGCGAGCGCCGGCGCAATCTTGCGCGTGGCCATGGCCGCCGGAAAATTCCAGGGCGTAATCAATACAGCTATACCAATGGGTTCGTAATCGACGATAATGCGATTACCGCCACCTGGCGACGTCATGAATTCCCCGGATATACGCACCCCTTCTTCTGCGTACCACCGGAAGAATTCGGCAGCATAAGCAACCTCCCCGCGCGCATCGGCGAGAGACTTCCCATTCTCGAGTGAGATCAGATAGGCAAGCTCATCCTGACGTTGCATCATCAAGTCGAAGCATTTCAATAGGATCTGGGCACGGTTTCGCGGCGATGTCGCCCGCCAACCGCCAGCAGCTGCGGCTGCCGCGTCGACAGCCGCACGTGCATCGTCGACCGAGCCGTCTGCCACTTCAGCAATGACATTGCCTGAAGAGGGGTCGGTAACAGGAATGCCCTTTCCCGGCAGCCATTTGCCATTGATATAGAGCCCCCGCGCATAAGACGAGCAATCCAGGTTCCCGGAACGAGATGATGATTGGGCAGTTGCAGAAGACATTTAAAAGAAACTCCTAAGTCGTAACAGATTCAATCGGCGCGAAATCGCCCTCGTAGGCAGCACGCATCAGTGCCGTCATAGCTGCGGCATCGATCTGTCTGGGGTTATTGTCGATAAGACGCGAAACACCGAGAGCCTGGTCGCCGGCCCATTCAAGTTTGTCTTCAGCCAGCCCAAGAGCCTTGAGGCTGGATGGAATGCCGACGGCAGCAAACAGCTTGGCAACAGCATCAACAGCCTTCTTGCCAAGCTCGATATCCTCATTTCCCTGCAATCCGATCATGCGACCGATTTCAGCGAAGACGTCAGGCGTTGCCTCTAAATTGAACCGCATGACATAAGGCAGCACACACGCAACACCGTCGCCATGAGCGGTATGGGTAGCCGCGCCGACAGGATACTGAATCGCGTGGGCAGCCGCCGTTCCAGCGGTGCCGAAAGCAAGACCCGCCATAAGCGCGCCAAGCATAACCTGCTCACGCGCGGCAAGATCATCGCCCTGCGTATATGCACGCTCAAGATTCGAAAAAAGCGTCTGGATTGCCAGTCGCGCAAAATGGTCAGTTATCGCCGTCTTGCCGATAAACACGCGTTCTTGCGCCATGCCGACAACCGGCGCGCGCCTGATGGCCGTAAACGCTTCTATAGCGTGGGTCAGCGCGTCGGCACCGGCCGCAGCCGTCAAACCTTTCGGGCAGGTCACCGTCAGTTCAGGATCACATATCGCAGCCGCCGGAATAAGATGAGGGCTGGATATTCCAACCTTCATCAAACGGCCCGCATCGGACAGAACGGCCACAGGGGTTACTTCCGACCCGGTACCCGCAGTTGTCGGAATGGCAATGATCGGCAGAACCGGTCCCGGAACCTTGAACTCACCGTAATAGTCCTGGGGCTCACCCCCATGCTTGAGCAGCAAGGCAACACACTTGGCGTGATCTATACAACTGCCGCCACCAACGCCGATCACGACATCAGGCGCAAAACTGCGCGCGCGCTCTGCAGAAGCCAGACAGGAGTCAACAGGCACGTCTGGCAGCACACCGGACTCAATTTCAACAACCATGCCGCTTGAACGCAACGAGCTTATAATCTCCTCAAATACCGGCTCGGCGGCAAGCCGCGCGTCTGAGCAGACAAGCGCCCGCTTACCCAATTGTTGTGCGATTGCCGCAAGGCAAGCCCTCTGCCCTGCCCCAAAAACAATCTCCCTTGGTGCCCGCAGGGCACTAAACATATTCATGATCCGGTTTCCTAACTGAGGCCGGAATATGTGAACCCGCTGCGACGAGTTCCTCCCAAAGGCGGGGCTCGACCTCAAAGCCCGCGCTTATTGCGTGTTGTCTGCGTTGCCGGGAACCATCACCGGGAATTGCAACACCCCCCTCATCTCGCGCATTGCTGTTACGCACTGCATCGAGATATTGAGAAATTACTGCCGCAGTCTCCCCGCCACCGGGTTTGATGACGATAAAGACATCGCCTTTGTTTGCACGATGGTCTGCATCGAGCGTACCGCGAACGCTGGGTGCGGGCGGCACGCCGGCAAGACTGGCAATGAGGAGCTCAAATCCCAGCCCAAGCCCATAACCCTTGGCGCCGCCAAATGGCGCAATCGACCCCAGCTTGGCTTTTTCAGCATCAGTGGTGGGCGCACCACGACTATCCAGCGCCCATCCTTGTGGAATTGGCTCACCCTTCAGGGCATGGGCGTGAATTTTACCCATGGACACGATACTGGTCGCCATATCGAGAACATAAGGCTCAGCCGAAGTCGGTATGCCGATGGCGATGGGGTTGGTCCCCAGCATCGCCCTGTCACCACCATATGGATGAACAAGCGCCTCGCTACTCGTGAGAACAATGCCAATCAGCCCGCGCCGGGCAATAGATTCGGCATAAAGAGCCAGCATGCCGAGATGATTTGCATCCCTCACGCCGGCAACGGCGACGCCTGTCTGTTCAACACGGGCAACAAGCGCCTCAATTGCTGCATAAGCCACAACCGGCCCTAACCCCGCGTCACCATCGACCGAAAGAAAAGCCGGCCCCGTCCATTGCTGGGCGCCGCTAATATTGGGAACGGCCAACCCCCGCTCCAGACGCAACAGCAAACGCGGCAGCCTCTGCAACCCATGCGAAGGGTGGCCGCGCAACTCAGCCTCGACAAGCAGCTCGGCCTGCAAACGGGCGTGCGCATGCATAACCCCTTTGTCTTCGAGCAGCCGTGTCGCAAGCGACAGGGCCTGAGCTGCCGTTATGTTCATTTTCAAAATCCTATATGATATCGGATTGCATATCTCAAACTATCGTGCTAGAAGTCAGTGAATGTCAAGGGGCAAACATGGCGCACGAACACACATCCACCACCGCAGCAAACGAACCGGCAGCTCGCCCTATCCGGCGACCGACAGGGCTGGCAAACGAGATCTACGACACGATTTTCTCTGACCTGATGGCGCTGAAAATCCCGCCCGGGTCGCGCATTACTGTGGACACACTCGCCCGCGAGTTTGGCGTTTCCCAAACCCCGATTCGGGAGGCTTTAGGGCGTCTTGAAGGAGAAGGTCTTGTGATCAAGACCCACCTCATGGGGTACAGCGCCGCGCCGCAATTGACCCGTGCGCAATTCTCGGAGCTTTACGAACTTCGCCTGCTTCTTGAGCCTGACGCCGCCCGTCGTCTGGTCGCGAACTTGAACGAAACAAGCCTTCTTGAGCTTACCGAAGCGGCTGGCGTTATGGCTGCACGAAGCAAAAAAACCGATGAGCGGGCGCGTTATTCCGAGTTTGCCCGGCAGGACGCCATATTTCATGACCTGATTCTCAAAGAGGCCGGCAATCAGCTGATACGCGACACGCTCGCCCATCAACATGTCCATTTCCACATCTTCCGCCTGTTCTTCCATTCGCGCGTTACCGAGGAAGCCCTGGCGGAGCACGAAGCGATTATTTCCGCTTTCGAGCATCGCGACCCCGACGCTGCCGCCCGGGCGATGCATATTCACATCGAACGGTCCCGCGACAGAATTCTGCCGGTGTTCGAATGACTGCAATCGCCAGAATTGACACAGCAAACAGCGCTGGCAGCCAGTCAGCTCCGTTGATGCACCTTGCCGGCCTGGGCAAAAATTACGGCCCCATCAAGGTGCTGCAGGATGTGACACTCGATATTCACCCCGGCGAGGTCCATGCGATCATTGGTGAGAACGGCGCCGGAAAATCGACCTTGATGAGATTGATTTCCGGGCATGTTGCCCCCACGACCGGCTCAATTCAGTTATCGGGCCAGACAGCAACGTTTTCCAGACCTGCAGACGCAGAACATGCGGGCATTGCGCTGGTTCATCAGGAAATCCTGTTGGCGGATGACCTGACCGTTGCCGAAAACCTGTTCATGGGCCGCGAGTTGACCCGAAACGGAATAATCGACAACGCAAGAATGGAAGCGATTGCGCGGGAAAAGTTGGCAGAACTCGGCTCAACCGCCGCGCCTCGCGACCTGGTACGCGCCCTGCCCATCGCTCAACGGCAACTCGTGCAGATCGCCCGCGCTTTGCTTGAAGACCATCGGCTTGTGATTTTCGACGAGCCTACGGCAGTGCTCACCGCTAATGAAGTGGAAGCTGTGCTGGATATCGTGCGCGCCCTGCGTGCGCGGAATGTTGCCGTTCTTTATATTTCGCACCGCCTCGACGAGGTTCAGGCGCTCGCCGACACCATCACGGTATTGCGTGACGGAGAGAAGATCGGGACACATTCCGCCAAAGAACTCACCCAGGAAGATATGGCGCGAATGATGGTCGGGCGTGAGCTTTCCATGCTCTACCCACCCAAGCGCGGAATATCAGATCAGCCGCCACTTCTTGAAGTCGAGGGACTGCAGGTTCCCGGAACAGCGAATGACATCTCCTTTAGTGTGAGACCCGGCGAAGTCCTCGGCTTTGGCGGCATGATGGGCGCAGGGCGAACCGAAGTCTTCGAGGGGCTATTGAACCTTCGGCCCGCGCACGCCGAAAGCGTCAAGGTTCGCGGAAAACCGGTCAAAATCGAATCCGTCGCCGACGCGATGGAGTTGGGCATCGGTTACCTCACCGAGGATCGCAAGGGAAAAGGCCTTCTTTTAAACGAACGGCTCGCACCCAATCTGGTGCTGTCTGCACTGTCGTCTGTGTATCGCAAACTTTACACCGATGAACGGCTGGAAAACCAAGAACTCGGTCAGGCAGTCGGAAATTACGATATTCGCGTGCGCAGTCAGAAGCTGACGGCAGGGCAGCTTTCCGGCGGCAATCAGCAGAAGCTTTTGCTTGCCAAAATTATGATGCTCGACCCCGATGTCGTCATCATCGACGAGCCCACACGCGGCATCGACATCGGCAACAAGAAACAGATTTACGCTTTCATCGACAAGCTTGTCAGTGCGGGCAAGGCTTGTGTGGTGATCTCCTCGGAACTCCAGGAACTCGTCGGCCTGTGTGACCGGGTACTGGTTATGCGCAGCGGACGCATCACAACAGAGCTCACTGGTGACCAGATCACCGAAGACGCAGTCGTTCTGGCCGCCACCAGCAATGGCGGATCTGCAGATACGAGAGAGGAATTACGACGTGACTGATACCATCGCCGCTCCGCAGCAAGAGTCGATCATTAAACGCATCAATTGGGTGGATTTGGGCCCTTTCATCGCCCTGCTGGTCCTGGCGGTAATTGGCGTTCTGATTAATCCCGACTTCATGTCGGCGACAAATATCTCCAATGTGCTCACACGGTCGACCTTCATCGCAATCATCGCTGTCGGTGCAACATTCGTCATTTCGTCAGGTGGGTTGGACCTGTCCGTGGGCGCCATGACGGCCTTTGTCGCCGGCATCATGATCATGTTCATGAACATGCTGGTGCCCAGTCTCGGGGCAAATGCCATTATTGCAGGCATCGCTCTGGTGATCTGCGTCGGCGCTCTTTGCGGACTGTTCAACGGCCTTATCGTGACGATTGGCCGGATAGAGCCGTTCATTGTCACGCTCGGCACCATGGGCATCTTCCGCGCGTTCATCACTTTCATGTCCAACGGCGGCACAATTCCCATCGACCGCAGCCTGCGCGATCCATTCCGTCCGATATACTTTGGAAATGTACTGGGGATACCCATTCCCATCGTCATTTGCGCAATCGTTGCCGGTCTTGGCGCATTCATTCTCTACAAGACCAAGTATGGCCGCCGGTGCGCCGCCGTCGGGGCCAACGAGGAAGTCGCGCGCTTCTCGGGCATCTCGATCACAAAAATCCGCACAACCGCGTTTGTCATCCAGGGCGTTTGCGTGGCCATTGCAGCGATCTGCTATGTCCCCCGTCTGGGTGCGGCAACACCGACCACAGGCCTTCTTTGGGAGCTTCAGGTAATCACTGCAGTTGTCATTGGCGGAACGGCACTTCGCGGCGGCAAAGGCCATATCTGGGGCACAATCGCTGGGGCAGTCATCCTCGAGATGATCGCCAACCTGATGGTGCTTTCCGACTTCATTTCCGAATACCTCGTAGCAGCAGTTCAGGGCGTCATCATAATTGTCGCCATGCTGATCCAGAGGTTCTCACGGCGGTCATGATCGAGCCACATGACTTCCACCATAACGCTTGGCTCATCACTTAGGGAGGACAATCAATGAAGAATTCGAGCATACTCACGGTGCTCAGCATCGCGGCGGTCGCCGCGGCGGCACCGGTCTTTGCCCAAGAGGCGCAGAAGGTCATGGTAGTTTCCATTCCGGCTGCAACACATGGCTGGACTGGCGGTGTGGTCTATCACGCTGAAGCAGCTGCCGCGGAAATCCGTGAGGCTTTTCCCAATATCGACGTGATCGTAAACACCTCGCCTTCGGCCATCGCCCAGGTTGGTGCACTTGAAGATCTGCAAGCCTCGCGCGATCCTGATGCGCTGGTAATCCTGCCGTTCACTTCAGAGGAACTGACAGGACCGGTTGAAACCGTCAAGAAAGCCGGCACCTTTGTGACAGTTGTTGATCGTGGTCTCACCGATACCAGCATTCAGGATCTCTACGTTGCTGGCGACAATGTCGCCGTGGGTGCCAATACCGCAGACTGGCTGGCAGAACAGCTTGGCGGTGAAGGCGATGTGGTGGTGCTTCGCGGCATTCCCACCGTTATCGATGACGAACGCATCCAGGGGTTCCAGGATGCGCTTAAGGACACGGGCATCAATATCCTCGACGTGCAGTACGCCAACTGGAACCGCGACGAAGCATTCAACCTGATGCAGGATTACCTTGCGAAATACTCGCATATCGATGCGGTTTGGGCCAATGACGACGACATGTTGCTCGGCGTGCTCGAAGCCATCGACCAGGCAGGTCGCGATGATATTCGTTTCGCGCTCGGTGCCAACGGCATGGTTGATATCGTGGAAATGGTTCGTGCCGGTGATCCCCGCACCCCGGTCTCGACCCCATACCCGCCTTCAATGATCAAAACCGCCATGTATCTGACCGCTTCCAATCTCAACGGTCAGGCACCGGTACGGGGTGAGTTGATCCTCGATGCGCCTCTGATCACTATGGACAATGCCGACGAGTTCTATTTCCCGGACTCGCCGTTCTGATCGATTACGGGCGGGCTGCTCTGTAGCCCGCCCCTCTCACACTATTTATTTCTGGAGATAGATTATGCCCGCCAAGAAAATCCTGATGCTCGTCGGCGAGTTCACCGAAGAGTACGAAATCTACGTTTACCAGCAGGCGATGGAAGCCGTCGGCCACATCGTCCACGTCGTATGTCCCGACAAAAAGGCGGGCCAGATGATCGCAACCTCGCTCCACGATTTCGAAGGTCACCAGACCTATACCGAAAAAATGGGTCACTATTTCCAGCTCAACAAGACCTTTTCCGAGGTCAATCTTGATGAGTATGACGCGGTCTATGCCGCCGGCGGACGTGGTCCCGAATATATCCGCACGGACAAGCGCGTGCAGGATATGGTTCGTCATTTTCATGAGAACGACAAGCCGATCTTCACCATCTGTCACGGTGTTCAGATCCTGATCGCAGTCGACGGCGTGGTCCGCGGCAAACGCGTCGGCGCACTGGGTGCCTGCGAGCCGGAAGTCATTCTGGCAGGCGGCACTTATGTTGATCTTTCACCAACCGAAGCTCTGGTTGACGGCAAGATGGTATCCGCAAAAGGCTGGACCGCCTTGGCAGCTTTCATTCGGGAATGCCTGAATGTTCTTGGCACAAAGATTGTGCTCGATTGACCGATCTGGGCCCGAGGCGCGCTCTTCGGGCCCAATCTTTTTGTGTCGTCTCAGGTAATAGTGCCCTGTTCTCAACACGGCCCGTCGTGAAAATGCCGACAGGCCCGCTAACGCGCCCTCACACCCGCATCGAAATTAAAGCGTTTGCGAAAGCCGCGCCAAATCCTGGGTGATTTCGGATGCCGCCAGTTGGAGCACGGGCACATAGCGCTCGCACGCCTCTGCCTGTGATTTGAATGCTGACGTGAAATAAGTGAGTCCCAAACTGGCCATCACGCGCCCCTCACCATTGATGATGGGCACAGCAATCGTATTTGAATTGGTGGGCTCAACATGGCGCGCCCGGGTCGCATAACCGACCTCTTTGACATGATCGACCAGCTTCATGAGCTCGCGCGGATGATGTGCCATCGCATCCTCAGGATCGTTCGTACTCCGGAGGATATCAATGATCAGCGCAAATTGCTCCTCCGAGGTAAATGCCAGATAGGCCAATCCCATACCGCGCGTAATAAGCGGCAAGCGCATGTTTACTGTAGCGTGAAACGGCGACATCGAGCTGTCCGGCACCGTGCTGAACCGCACGACAACCGCATCACGGTCAAGAAGCGAAATCGAAACCGGCCATTGATGCTTGCGCGTCACCGCGATGGCCCAGGCACGGCCCGCTTCCACCACCATCGGCTCCTTGTGAAACCCTGAACTCAGCGAGCTGACCTGCGCACTGACCTGGTATCCACCCAGGCGTTGATCATTCTCAACGAAGCCCGATTCCTCAAGGGTTTTCAGAATGCGCACCAGTGTGGGCTTGGGCAGCCCTGTGCGCGCATGCAGACGCGCAATGGACGTATAGGGCTGCAGATTCAGTTCCTGCAAAATGCGCATTGCGCGTTCCACCGCTCTAACCCCCATGGGCGCCGCTCCTCTCGTTCCACCTAACGAAACGCCCTCTTAGATACGTTGTCCCCTTCCCGCGTCAAGCTCTATGTCAAAAAGCAGGTTAAACAAGGAGGCCAATAATGTCTGAAGAAAACCGGGCCCAGGTCCGCGCAATGATCGCTGGTATTGATGATGCGGTTGTCGACGGGCTGATGCAGGGTGCGCTCGATCTTCACGTTCATTCCGGCCCGTCGACCATGTCCAGACAGCTCGATCATTTCGAAGCTGTGGAACAGGCGGCCGCAGCAGGTATGCGCGGCATTCTGTTCAAGGATCATCATTATTCCGTCGCGCCGTTCCTGCCCATAATGGACCGCGTTCTGGGCAAGCATAACGTTGCTATGTACGGGGGCCTGGTTCTCAACAATTCCACCGGCGGGTTGGATCCATTCGTCGTCGACGCTCAACTGAAAATGGGCGCAAAACTGATCTGGATGCCAACTGCACAGTCGGCAAACCACATTCGCAGCTCACATCGCAAATCGCGACTGGCCTCGAACGTTCAGCTAAAAAAATCCCCGGGAATTACAGTGATCGACGCCTATGGCGAGCTGCTCGACGAGGTCAAGGAAATCCTCGACTCAATTGCCGAGTTCGACGCGATCCTTTCGTCTGGCCATTTGCACGTTTCCGAAATATGGACACTTTTTACCGAAGCAAAAAAGCGTGGCATCAAACGCTTGCTTATCAACCATCCAATGTATGGCTTGCATTTCACCTACGAAGACATCCGGGAATTTGCAGATTTCGGCGCACAGATCGAACAATCAGCCTGCTTGTATGTTGATTCAAGGTTCAACGTTTTCACACCGACCGAACTTAAAGAACATATCGACGCCGCCGGAGTTGCAAATACGTCGATTGGCTCCGATCTGGGGCAAGTCGACAACCCTTCCCCTGTCGAGGGCATGCGGCAGGCAATCAAGCTTTGCCTGGCCCTGGGCTATAGCGAAGCTGATGTCCGCCTGATGGTGCGCGACAACCCTGCCCGGCTGGTCGGCTTGGATACCGGCGCACGCTGAAGCCATTGTTTGCGCAGCAGCGCATTATCTCCCTTCTCAAAGCCCGCGTCCCAAACTGCGGGCCTAACCAGCTGGCTCGAGCCTGATTTGAGACACATGTCAAAGGAAACACTATGAAACTCGGCACCATAATCAGTCAGGGCAAGCCAGCGCTTGTCGCGAAGAAAGGCGATTCCGCCGTCTTGCTGACCGAACTCTACCAAAGCGCGGGCCTCGGCGAGGCACCCAAATCCATGCAGGACCTGATCGACGGTGCCCAAGAAGAACGCAAGCGTCTGAAGCAGGCAATGGATCAGGGAGAAGCGTCCCCATTGGATCCCGAAACGCTGGATTGGTGCGCCCCGCAAACCCGGCCCTCCAAGATTCTGGGCGTCGCCTTCAACAATATGGGCATTCGCAAATCAGCCCATGTCGATCCCGGCGTGCCCAATTTCTTCCTCAAAGCCCCCTCCAGCCTGACCGGCCATAACAAGCCGATCATCATGGAAGAGCATTTTGGTGAGACCATTCCCGAACTTGAGCTCGCCGCCGTTATCGGCAAGCGCTGCCGCAAGATCACCGTCGCTGAAGCCCGTGACGCGATTTTCGGCTATTCGATCATCAATGACGTCACCTCGCATGGCATGAAGTTCGGCATGGACTCCATTGCCACCACCCGCGAGGCGGACATGATCCGTCCCCATCACCTCGCCTGGCGCAACCTGCATGGCGAAGACGATCACGACGTTTATTTCGTCTATCACACCCGCTCCAAGGCGACCGACACGTTCGGGCCGATGGGCCCGTGGCTGACCACGGCGGACGAGGTCAAGGACCCCAATAATCTCGAAGTCAAAGGCTGGCTCGATGGCGAACCTTTCGCGGTTGATTCCACCTCCAGCTATCGTTTCAAGGTTGAAGAAGTCGTGGCCGAAGCCAGCCAGTACTTTACGCTTGAGGCCGGTGATGTGATCTGCTTTGGCACCTCTGCCAAGGGCGTCGGCAAGTTTCCGAGGGGCCACAGGTCTGTCAATCTGCACCAGCTCACGGGTAAGCTCGACATTGAAATCGAAGGCTTGGGCCACTTGTCCAACCCGATTGTGCATGACTGGGAAAAATAGGCGCGTAGAATTCGGGTTTTGAAAATGGGTGATGTGATGCAGGTGGTTGAAATAATTGGTGCTGGTGGTCCTGAAGTCTTGCACTTCGCGGACCAGAACAGGCCACAACCCGGCCCCCATGAAGTTGTGGTCCGCGTTGTTGCCGCCAGCATCAACCGGCCCGACATTCAGCAGCGGCGCGGGCTTTATCCGCCCCCGCCCAATGCATCGCCCATACCCGGCCTCGATATTTCTGGCATTGTCGCCGAAACCGGCAGCGAGGTCACGCATCTCGCTGTTGGCGACGCCGTGTGTGCGCTGACCAATGGCGGCGGTTATGCCGAGTATTGCGCCGTACCAGCAGTGCAATGCATGCCCATCCCCAAGGGCAGCAGTTTCATTGAAGCGGCCTCCCTGCCCGAGGCGTTTTTCACCGCCTGGAACAATGTCATCTGGGGCGGTCGGCTGGCCGAAGGCGAATCCCTTTTCGTTCAGGGTGGCACCAGTGGTGTCGGCATGGCAGCCATCCAGATTGCCCGGCAATTGCGCAATGCGCGTGTTTTTGCTACCGCCGGCAGTGAGACCAAACGCCAGATATGCTGCGATATCGGTGCCGAAGCAGCGGTAGATTATCGCGGTGACTGGACCGGGGAAATCATGGGACTGACCAGCAAGCAAGGCGTTGACGTCATCCTTGACGCCCAGGCGGGTCCCAATACCCAGAAGCAGCTCGACCTGTTGAAATATGACGGCCGGCTGGTGCTGATTGCCAGCCATCAGGGCGAAACGGCGGAAGTGAATGTCCGCCAGATCGTCCGCCGCCGTCTCTTCCTGTCGGGTTCGACCATCCGCCCGCAAAGCCCGGTCTATAAAGGCCGCGTGGCCGAGGCGCTGGTCAAGGAAGTCTGGCCGCTGATTGAAGCGGGCCGCATCACCACCCGTATTCACGCCATTCTGCCCTTTAGCGAAGTGCGCAAGGCGCATGCCATATTGGACCGCAACGAGCAGATCGGCAAAGTGGTCATGGCCGTTGACGCCGATCTGGCCGAGACGGTGCCCGGCACGGGCCACGGGCAGTCCTGATGCTGACCGTAGATCGCCCGCTTGACCTCAAAAACCATGCCGGTCAGGTGCTCGGTGCCTCTGAATGGCGCACCATCACCCAAAAGGAAATCGATGATTTCGCCGAGCTTTCTGGCGATGACCACTGGATCCACATTGATGTGGAGCGGGCAAAAAGCGATATGCCCCGGGGCCGCACTATTGTGCATGGCCTTTACCTGCTGGCGCTGGTGCCGGCCTTGCAGCGCGAAATCTACGCCATCCGCCAGCGCGGCAAGGGCCTTAATTATGGCTATGATCGCGTGCGGTTCATTCTGCCGGTGCCGGTGGAAAGCCGCATTCGCCTGAAACAGTCGCTGGTGGACGCCACCGGACATGCGCTGGGCGCGCGGCTGGTATTTGATCTCGAAATCGAGATCGAGGGCACTGAAAAGCCTGCCCTCGTCGCTCAGAACATCCTGCTGATTGAAAATCCATGACTGCAACACAAGAACACGCCCCGGACGCCGAAGCCCAGCTGCTGGCGACCATTCTCGCCCATGCCCTGCTGCGCCCCGATGACATTGCCCTGATCTGCGGTGACACAGAGACAAGCTGGAGCGCGCTGCGCCGCCGGACGCTGGCGCTGGCCGGTGCACTTTATGCCCAATCGCCCGAAATCGGTGCGCGCGTGGTGCTGCTCGGCGATGTCAGCCTAGATCTGGTGATTGCCTATCTGGCGATCGTTGCCGCGGGCAAATGCGCGGTGCCCTTGCAGACTTCAGCCCATCCAGAGGCCCTGGCGGGCATGGTCAGCGATTGCGCGCCCAGCCTGATTTTTGCCGATGGCAAATATCTCGATAACCTGCAGCCATTTCTCAAAGCGGATCTCCGCGCTGTGCGTCTTGGCACGGACGACATGGCAAACCTTGTTGCCGGTGCCACCCCGCTGGAAGCCCCGCTGCAGGTGCCCGCCGACACCCCGTTCAATATCATCTACAGCTCCGGCACGACCGGCAAGGCCAAGGGCATTGTCCAGCCCCATGCCATGCGCTACCGGCAGGCTGCCCGCAGCCTGTTCGGCCTCGGGCCGGACAGCACCATGCTGCTGGCAACCCCACTTTATTCTAACACCACCCTGATGCCGATGCTCTCGGCCCTCTGCCATGGCGCGCGCGTGGTGATGATGCCCAAATTCGATGCCGAGGGTTATCTCGAACTGGCCGAGAAATTCACCGCGACCCATACCATGCTGGTGCCGGTGCAATATCAGCGCATTCTGGCAGCCCCAGGTTTTGCCAGCCGCGACCTCAGCCATTTCAAAATCAAGCAATCCACCGGCGCGCCGATTGCGCCCGCCGACAAAAAGCGTATCGCCCATGACTGGCCGGGGCGTTTTCTCGAAGTCTATGGCCTGACCGAAGGCGGCTGTACCTGCATTCTCGATGTCGCAGCCTTTCCCGAAAAAGCCCATACGGTGGGCAAGCCGGCAAGCGGCAATGATATCAGGGTGATCGACGAGGCTGGAAACGATGTGCCGACTGGCGAACGCGGCGAGATCATCGGCCGTTCGGCCATGATGATGTCGGGCTATTTCCGCAACGAAGCGGCGAATGACGCGTTTTACTGGCGCGACAAGACTGGCGTGCTCTATCACCGCACCGGCGACATCGGCGTTTTCGACAGCGACGGGTTTTTGACCCTTGTTGACCGCAAGAAGGATGTCATCATCTCGGGCGGCTTCAATATCTATGCCTCGGACCTTGAGGAAAAGCTGCTGCAGCACCCCGACATCGCCGACGCCACCGTCATCGGCATTCCGAGCGAAAAATGGGGTGAAACCCCGCTGGGTCTGGTGGTCGCCAAACCCGGAGCAGAGATTACGCCGGATGACATATTGGCCTGGCTCAATAGCCGTCTGGGCAAGATGCAACGCGCTTCGGCCATTGAAGTACGCCCTGAACTGCCGCGCAATGCCGTCGGCAAGGTGCTCAAGCAGGACCTGAAAAAAGCCTATTGGGAGGATGCCAATGGCTGAGCATCATGAGAACGGCCCCGACGTCGCCCTGATCACTGGCGGCAGCAGCGGCATTGGCCGCGCCACGGCCCTGCGGCTGGCCCAGCGCGGCACAAGCGTGATTGTTGGCTATCACTCCAATCAGGACGCCGCCGAAGCGCTGGTGGCGGAAATGGCGGGCAGCGGCCATCTGGCCTTACGCATTGCCCTTGAAGATACGGCCAGCATTACAGCGGCTGCCGAGACCATCACCCGGCAATTCGGCAAGCTCGACGCGCTGGTCAATAGCGGTGGCAATACAAAGCCGGTGCCGCTCAACGAACTCGATCAGCTGACCGACGACATTTTCGACAATGTGGTGGCGGTCAATCTGCGCGGACCGTTTGCAGTCATCCGCGCCATGCGGCCTCTGCTCGACAAGGGCACAAATGCCGCCATCGTCAATGTGTCCTCGCTCGCCGCCCAAAAGGGTGTGGGCAGCAGCCTTGCCTATTGCGCTGCAAAGGGCGGGCTCGACACGCTCACCATCGGGCTGGCCAAGGTGCTGGCCCCAACGATCCGCGTGTTCTCGATCTCGCCTGCAGGGGTGGATACCGAATTTGTCGCGGGGCGCACACGGGCGCAGCTTGAGGCCACGGCAGCGCAGGTGCCGCTCAAAAAGATCACCTCGGCCGATGATGTCGCCCGCGCGATTGTGGCCTCTATTGTCGATTTGACCAGCAGCACCGGCCTGATCATTACCGTCGATGAAGGCCGGCACCTCTAGAGCCTGTCAATTTTTGCTGGAAACACCCTTCCCCATCGCGAGGCGCGAAAGCGCCGTGGCGATCCTGAGCCACACGCGCTGAGCCGCTCTGGATTGCCGCGCGCTCACTTCTTCTCCCTCCCCCTTGTGGGGAGGGATCAAGGGTGGGGGTCGGCCCGAAGGGCCAAACAAGGAAACTACAAGCTATCCGCCAATACCGAACGTGTGGCTCCACCCCACCCGACCCGGCTACACCGGGCCACCCTCCCCATCAAGGGGAGGGAAAAGGGAGCATGCCGCATGCTCAGATGCGCCCCTTAGCGACGGAAGCAGAACAGGCCTTCATACAGTTTCTGGATTGCCACGCGCCTTTGGCGCTCGCAATGACGGTGTAGAGCTATTCGGTTGAACGCGCCGGCACCTGGCCCTTGCTGACAAGGGTCATCACGGTTTCGTCCTTCTGGTTGGACACCGTGACCTTTGTGCCGATCACCCCGAATTCGGGGCGGCTTTTTGAGCGTTCCGCTGAAATCACCTCGCGGGTGACCGTCAGCACATCACCCGGACGCACCGGCTTGCGCCAGCGCAATTCGTCAATCCCGAGCCCCACAACCGGCGTATCGCCATAACCGCCGCTCTCGATGAACAGCCGCATGGAGAGCGCCGCGATCTGCCAGCCGCTGGCAATGACGGTGCCGAACCGCCCGGCTGCCGCCGCGACCGGATCGGTATGCATGGGCTGGGGATCGTTTTGCAGCGCATAGGCGATGATATCCGCCTCGGTCATCTCGACGCTTTTGCTGACCCAGGTCTCGCCAATCTCAAAGTCTTCAAGGAAGCGGGGCATTCAATTCTCCGGAATATAAAAGGTTGGTTCAGCGGGTGCTGTTGGTGCTCGACGCCAGCCGTGTGGCTTCGAGCTCTTTGAGAATATCGGGCAAGCGGCTGACGGCGGCCTGCTGCAAATCCTCATAAAGACTATTGCCATGGGCATCTATCGCGACCGTCACCGGCCCGAACCCATTGAGCCTGTAACGCGACAGGCGGAACTGTTCGATCAGATCGTCCCAGCCGGTCTCAAGCCGTTCCTCCGCGCCATTGCTCAACAGCGGCGACGCGCCGCCCGGCATGGAGAAATAGACGCAGCCCATTTCTTTCAAGGCGGCAACACATTCAGCGCCCATACCGCCCTTGCCGCCGACCGATGTCAGTCCCAGCTCCCGGATCAGGGTCGGCATGAAGGCGTTAAACCGGGTCGAAGTGGTTGGATTGACGTAATTGGGCAGCCATTTGCCGTTCTCTTCACGGCAATTGCTGCCCATGTGGAAAAAGGCTTGCCCGCGCAAATCAATCGGCAGCGGCTCGCCCTTGGCCAGCGCCGCGATCATGCGTTCATGGGTGACAAAGCCTGCCGTGACGGTCACCTCGCCGTCGAGCAGCACCATATCACCGACCTTGAGCGAGCGGGCCACATCAACCGATAGCGGCAATGTCAGGCGCAAGGGTTCTGTCTCAGCGCTATTCAAGGCGGGTCACCTTTCCGTCATTGTCGATGCGCACGGCGGTGCGCCGGTTTATCCAGCAGTTAAAGCACACAGCGACCGGCACAAAGCCGTGCCCATGGGCGTAATCCACATGCACCGCCAGGGCCGTGGTGTCGCCCCCGGTGCCCATGGGGCCAAAGCCGGTCTTGTTGACGGCGACCAGCAGGCGCTCTTCCATCTCGGCGATCATCGGGTCGGCATGTTTGGAGCCGATCTTGCGCAGGGTCGCCTGCTTGGCCATTTTCGCCGCATGATCGAACGAACCGCCAATGCCCATGCCGATAATCACCGGTGGACAATGCTGCGAGCCGGCAGCCAGCACGCATTCCATGAAATAGGCCTCGATTTCCGCAATCTTGGGATAGCTGAAAATCTTCAGATCCGCCCAGCGGCCCGACCCGAGCGCCTTGGGCGAACAGGTGATTTCCATGTAATCTGCCCCGTCGATCACATCGAAGGAGACAATCGGCATGTCCTTGCCCTTGTAACTCCGCTCCATGGTCAGCGGATGGGTGATGAATTTGAGGATCGGCGGCTGGATCGTATCGACCAGTTCGGCAAAGCCATCGACAAAGGCGCGGCGGATATCCCCGTCCAGCGTCAGCTTGGTGCCGATCTTGACGAAATAAGTGGGAAAGCCCGCGTCCGAACAGGCGTGCCGGTCTTCGCTCTCGGCAGCCCGCGCCGCCGCCTGCATGAAATCGAGCGTGCGCTGGGAGGTGGGGTTGGTTTCCGTCAGGCGCGCTGCTGCCAGCGCGTCGAGCGTATCGTCGGGCACCTTTTTGAGTGACCATCCGTAAAGGTCGCAAGCGGCCTGCCTGATAACGTCATAGGTGATCGGCAATTCAGACGCTCCCCTCGCTCTCTGTCACTCACCTCTACGTTGCCTTCACGGGCACGACAAACATCGAGAGCCAATCATTCCGTGCAATGAAACGCCCCATTCCAAAACGCCAGGGACGCTAGTGTCGCAACCCAGAAAATAGCGCCTCGACATCATCCACCGCCTCAAGGTTGAGAAGTTTTTCCTTGAGCGCCGTCGCAGCGACAGAACTTAAAACGCCGTCTACGTTCTGGTCGAATTTTTCGAGATAGGCTTCAGTGCCAAGCGGATTGCCGCGCGTGCCGGGCATATCGACAACTGCATGGGCGATTTCGCTTCCGTCCTTGAATTTAAGCGTCACACGTGCCCTTGATCGTGTCAGGTCCGCACTGGCGATGGGGTCAGGATAGTAACGCACCTTGTCAGCCAGGCTGTTTATCAAGGGGTCAGCCAGGCAGTCCGGGGCATAGGCATGCTTGTCCATCTTGCGCCGCACCAGCGCTTCGGCAACTGTGTGCTGCAAACTAATACGCCCGTGCCACGTCGATTTTGGACGTCTTTTGTCTTCGACCGGCACACACACAGTGTTGAACGAGCGCTCCATGATTTCACAGCGGATCTCTTCAATCTGATCGAGCGCCATTTCATGGGCATCGCGAAGGTCCAGCGCACAACGGATGAATGGCAAAAGTGTGTAGGCACAAGGATATTGCTTTGACGCAATGCTCAACACTTCCCATTCACTGCCGAGATCTTTGTAAAGCGCCTCAAACCTGAAATCCGGAGCGCTCTGCACATAGCTTCGAAACAGGCCAAACTTGCCTTCATAAATTTTGCGCGGACCCGTAATGCCTTGTTTTGCAAGGGCAACGGCCCGCAATGCCGACGCTGCCGACAAACCGACATGCAGGACTTTTGCAGAGGTTCCATCCTCAAACGCACTGATCGACCCCGAGGTCAGGCTACCGGCAAGGCCAATCGCGTTGACAATCGTTTCCTCATCAAGCCCCTCCAGCATGGCAATCGCATAAATCGCGCCAAACGTGCCGTATACTGCGGTGGGGTGAAAACCCACCTCGTGCAGTCGAACGGGTGAAACCAACCCTATTCGGCACAATAATTCGCTCCCCACAAGCACAGCATTTATCAGCTCCCGGCCCGTCACAACCCGCTTCTGGCACAGTGGCAAAAGCGCTGAGAGGACCACACCGGTGGGGTGGATATTGCTCTGAATATGCGTATCGTCAAACTCAAGCACCGACGCCATGGCCCCGTTCACCAGCGCCGCAGATGCCAGTCCCATTTTACGCTGATGCGCCATGTCATGATACGCACCACCGCCGTCCACCAGATCGGTCGCATTGGCAGCACCAAGAACAGTGTCATGATCACTGGTACCAAACATGACGCCGACATGGTCAAGGATGCGCAGTTTCGTGTTGGTAATCACATCATCGCCGACATCGGTGAGTGAAACGTTCCGCAGCCATCTGGCCAGTTTTTCGCTTTCACTTGGCATTCAAAATAGCCCTCCGGCACGAGTATGGGAAAAGCATACGGATCTAAATTATCGACCCGTACGCCATTATTCTTGTCGCTCAGAACCTAGCCCGCCGTTTCAGCGGTTGAGGGTGTGCGGTTCTTGCGTGGGCCGAGATAAATAACTGATGCCACAGCTAAAACGAGCAGCCCCAGGGCAATGGGATGCTGCAATATCACCGCCGGGTCCCCGCGCGAGATCAGCATGGACTGTACCAGTTTGGATTCAAGTTCCGGGGTCAGAACGTAGCCGATTATGAATGCAACAATCGACAGGCCGAACAAGCGCATGAAATAGCCCATAACCGCGAAGGCCAGCATGATATAAACCCCGAAAAGGCCGCCAGCGGTGACATAGCTACCGGTCATGCACAGCAGCAACGCTGCGGGGTAGATCACGGAATTGGGCGCAGAAATCGCCGCGCTCCAAAGACGCATGCCGAACTGCCCTACCCCCAGATTGGCAAAATTGGCGATCAGCATGGCGCCGAACATGCCGTAAATCAGCCGCCCCTGCTCCTCGAACAACAAAGGCCCGGGTTGCACGCCATGGATAATGAAAGCACTGACCAGCAAGGCCGCTGCAATGTTTCCCGGAATGCCAAGCGTCAGCAGTGGAATAAGGTTTGCCCCCACCACAGCCGAATTTGCTGCCTCAGAAGCGGCGATTCCTCGCGGATCGCCTTTGCCAAAAGACTCCGGGTCCTTGGCGCTCTGTTTGGTGATTGAGTAGCTCAAAAAGCCGGCCGTTGCAGACCCAAGGCCCGGAATAGCCCCGATTACGGTACCGATAGCCCAGGCGCGAATGGCGACATATTTGTTCGCAAGTAGTTCCGCCATCGAAACCCGCTGATCCTCAGGATCATCAGATCTCACTCTGATCGGGGCGGCTGTGCTCGTCAAACGGGTTGTGCGTGAGATTTGCACAAACACCTCACTCACCGCGAGCAGCCCGATCGACATTGCCGTCAACGGCAGTCCGTCATAAAGATCGAGCATACCGAAAGTGAAACGTGGTGTGCCCTGCGCCGGATCCAGCCCCACCGAGGCGAACAAGAACCCCAGCGCTGCAGCCATCAATCCCTTTATCATCGAGGATCCCACCAGTCCGGTAATGATGGTGAAAGCCAGGATCATCAACGCCGTGATCTCGATTGGCCCCATGCGCAAGGCCACCAAAGCGAGCGGCGCGGCGACTGTTATCAACACGATGTCGCTCGAAAGGTCACCGAAAACCGAATAATAGAGCGAATATTTCATCGCCTTCATCGGCTTGCCGTTCTTCGCCATCGGGTGGCCATCAAGCGCTGTCGCCGCAGATTCAGGGGTGCCGGGTGTATTGATAAGAATGGCTGGAATGGCACCGCCAACCGTACCCCCCTTGTTCACACTGATCAGGAAGGCAATCGCCGTTAGCGTGTCCAGCGTGTAGGTAAGCGGAATAGCGATCGCCAGCGCCATGAGAATGGACAAGCCAGGTATAGCCCCGACGATCTGGCCTATTGCCACACCGGCGATAATGAAAAGAATATTGGTGATGGTAAAGGCGTCACTCATCGCCAGGAGGATTGATCCCAGATCAAACATTTAGTTATTCCTCAAAGCGGAATGGGAGGGAGCGGGCGGCCCAGTATCACCTCAAAGGTGAACCAGACACCCAGCGGCACAACGCCGATGCTCAATGCCAGCCAGCCCAGCCGGCGCTCCAGCATCAAGGCACAAACCGCCCCGGCCAAAAGAACGGCGCTGGGCAAATAGCCAATGCGCGGCATCAACAACAGAGACACAAAAACAAATAATGCCAGACCCAGCAGCCGTATGAATTCATACCAGCCATTGATCTCGGTTGTTGCCGTCCGCACCATCACAATCTGGGCAACGCCAAGAATTACAAAAAGCCACGCCGCAATGGTGGGGAACAACGAAGGGTTTACTGGCCCGGCCATCGACGTGACGTGGTTCGGGATAAGCACCGTTAGCAAGAAGCCGCCAAGCAGTATGGCGGCTCCTCCAATTAAACGTTCTGAAAACATCGTTCTGGGTTTACCTTGTCTTGCAGCTATTCAGCCTTCAGATAAGCCTTGTAGAAGGCCGCACTCTTGGCAATCACTTCGGTGGTGCCGGCCGCACCAAGATTCATCGGCTCGTTTTCGAGACGCTGCATGAGCTCGGCATAAACTTCAGAATTGACCGCCTCATCAAGCGCATTCTCAAGGCATGTGAGAACCGGTTGCTCAGCGCCCTTCGGCACCATGAATATGGTCTGGCCTTCAATCGTGGCATCAAGCCCCAGCTCAACCAAAGTCGGAGAGTCAGGGGCATAGGGCACCCGGCTTCCGGTTAGCGAGGCAAGCTGGTTCATTGCGCCCGCCTTGATCTGCTGGACGTGTTGGGTGCCCTGGGTTGTAGCGTCTACATGCCCACCAAGCGCGCTCTGCAGAGCATCTGCGGCCCCTTTGCTCGGAACGGCAATCAGGTTGACGCCGTAGTGATCTGCCAGTTGCTCGACAAGAATTTCCTGGCTTTTTCCGCCGGTCGAAACCGTCGCACTGCCGTTCTCACGGGCGAACTCAATGAACTCCTCCAAGGTGGAGTACGGCCGGTCCGTCAGAGAAACCAGGCCATAATTGATCTGCATCGCCGTACCGAGATAATCGAACGTCTCGTGCGTATAGGGCGAGTCATCGCTTTGGTAAGGGTTGAGCGCAACCGTTCCGGTTGCACCGACACCAATCGTATAACCGTCAGATGGAAGCGTCATCAGGGTTGCGGACATCACACCGCCCCCCGCGCCTGGCCGGTTGTCAACAACCACCGTCCAGCCCTGTTGCTGCTCAAGCGCCGCTGCGATAGCGCGTGCAATCGCATCACTGCCGCCCCCGGCACCATAGCCAACATGAAACTGGATAGGTTTGGTTGGAAAATCAGCCGGGCAATCAGCCGCCAAAATGGCGGTCGGTGCAGCAGAAAGCATAAGAGCAATCAGGCCAACGCTCGTCGTTTTGTATACGCAGTTCATATATCCCTCCCTCGGGGTCCCGGAATTTGTAGAAGCCGGACACAGGTCCGACCGGTTCCTTTGACCATGGCTGACGTGGGTATCAACCGCCTCACTTAAAACGAAACAAAACTCGGACCTATTCCGCCAGTCGAAATGGCAGTGCCGCAAATTAAGCCAGCACCCCTCAATAAGTCTATGTAAGGAAAAACCATCCTGAAAGCGGCTTAAAACTTTTTAATCGCTTCGCTCTGCACTCGATTTTCTGGACGACAACCTTGGAAAATCAGTTCGCAAAGGATTTGCATTCAAACCAGAGACCTCAAGGCGGAAACTGTCAATGAAATCGCCCAAAGCTGCCAATGTACCCGATGTAACTGCCTTCATTTCCGAACTCTTCAGCGCCGCAGGGCTCGCCACTGATGCCGCCCACCGCGTAGCCGGGGCGCTGGTCGAAGCAGACATCTCCGGACGGGTCTCCCATGGAATCCTGCAGGCAGATGGCTATCTTGAAAGACTGGTCAATGGAACAATGTCGACCGCCTCCCACCCCAAGATTATCAGCGAAAGCGGCGGTGTGGTTGTCCTCGATGCGGCAGACATGGAAGGACACCTGATGGCCGAAGAGGCGATGAAAATCGCCGTCGCCAAAGCGCGGGAATTCGGCATTTCAGCCGTCTCCGTCAGGCGGGGATATCATTGTGGCGTGGCGGGGCGTTATGTCAGGATGGCCGCAGAACAGGGTTGTGCCGCGCTGGCAATGTGCAATTCGAAACCCGTCATGTCAGCACCAGGCGGCGCAGAACGCCTCGTCGGCACCAATCCCGTTGCAATCGGCTTCCCGGTAAAAGATGACACACCAGTCGTCTTCGATATGGCCACAACCGAAGGCACTATCGGGGCCATCCGCCAAAAGCTCGCCTCAGGACAACCATTGCCTGACAACTGGGCACTCGACGCCATGGGCAACCCAACGACCGACCCGGCGACCGCCTTGGCCGGATTTCTTCTGCCGACCGGAGGCGCAAAAGGGTTTGGTCTGTCTTTCGTCATCGATCTCTTGTCAGGTGCATTGGCTTCGGGCGGATGGGGACCAACCCTTGGTGAAATGAAGGGGGAAAAGCCCTATAACGCCTCACTCCTGTTTCTCGCTCTCGACATTCGCCATTTCCGGCCGATTGATGCGTTTCTCGAAGATGCACGCGCTGGTGTTGAACGCATACGCCAGTCAAAAAAGGCCGAGGGAACCGATCGGCTTTTTGTGCCCGGCGAACGCAGCGCCGAAATGATCGCAACCAACAACGGAAAAATGACCATAGCCCTGCCGGTAGCCGAAGCGCTTGGTGCCCGCGCTGTCCAACTGAAGGTTGCGTTACCTGCGTTCCTGCGCTGAGACTTTCCACCAGCCTACCTGTTCCACTAAGCGGAACTGCCTCAAACAAGCCTGTTGTCTTTCTGCTCCCACCCTAAATTGACACGCACACGTCGGGGAGCGGCATCAAGCGGGGAGTTCGGGCATGGACAAACACAAAAAATATACAGAATTACGCTCGGCACGCTGGCTGGCCAAGGACGATTTTCGCTCCTTCATGCATCGCTCACGTGCAATGCAAATGGGCTATGGCCCCAAGGATTGGGAAGGCAAACCCGTCATCGCCATCATCAACACCTGGTCAGACACCCAGCAATGCCACATGCATTTCAAGGACCGGGTGGAATGGGTGAAACGAGGCGTGCTGCAGACTGGTGGATTACCGCTCGAGATCCCCGCAATGTCGCTCTCAGAGGTTTTCATCAAACCCTCCTCCATGCTGTATCGCAACATGGCCGCCATGGAGGTTGAAGAAGCGCTGCGTTCACAACCCGTGGATGGTGCAGTGCTGATGGGCGGCTGTGACAAGACCACCCCGGCATTGACCATGGGCGCCATATCGGTGGGACTTCCCTTTATCTATCTGCCTGCGGGCCCAATGCTGCGCGGAAATTACGCTGGCAAACCGCTTGGCTCAGGCACTGATGCCTACAAATACTGGGATGAGAAACGCGCAGGCAATGTTTCAAAAGAGCAGTGGCTTGGCATTGAAGCCGGCATTGCACGGTCTGATGGCCATTGCATGACCTTTGGCACAGCGGCAACAATGACGGCGGTTGCGGAAAGCCTGGGGCTTTGTCTGCCCGGGGCCTCGTCAATCCCCGCCCCCGACACCAGCCATCAGCGAATGAGCGCAGAGTGCGGGCGTCGTATTGTGGACATGGTATGGGAAGATCTGACGCCTGACAAAATCATCACCAAGGCAGCTGTAGAGAATGCGATAACGGTCGCAATGGCAACCGGCGGATCAACCAATGCGCTGATCCACATTATTGCAATGGCACGCCGCGCAGATATCTTCGTCGATCTCGATGAGATTGATAAGATCGGGCGCACGACCCCCGTCATCGCCAATGTCCGCCCCTCGGGCAAAGACTACCTGATGGAAGATTTCTACTACGCGGGTGGCCTGCGGGCGCTCATGGTGCAATTAGGCGAAAAACTGGATGTGTCGACACTGACAGTTACCGGCAAAACGCTTGGCGAAGGTTTGGCCGGGGCGACCGTCTACAATGAAGACGTCATAAGGCCACTCTCAAACCCGGTCTACAAGGAAGGGTCACTGGCCGTCCTGAAAGGCAACCTCGCGCCAACCGGCGCAGTTATCAAGCCCGCCGCATGCGACCCCGGATTTCATGTCCATGCAGGGCCGGCGCTGGTCGCCAATTCCTATCCGGAACTCAAGTCCATCATTGATGATCCGGATTACCCGATGACCCCGGATACAGTTCTGGTTCTGCGCAATGCAGGACCGCAAGGCGGTCCCGGCATGCCCGAATGGGGCATGATCCCCATGCCACGCGCCCTGCTCAAAAAGGGTCACCGCGATATGGTGCGCTTAAGCGATGCGCGCATGTCAGGGACCTCCTATGGCGCCTGCATCCTGCATGTCTCGCCCGAAGCATTTATCGGTGGACCTTTGGCCCTGATAGAAAATGGCGACATTATCGAGTTGGACGTCCCCAACCGGTCACTCAACGTCAGAATATCCGACGCGGAAATGGCGCGCCGCAAAGCTGCCTGGATTGCCCCCACCTCCAAATATGAACGCGGTTACGTACACATGTTCAGCAAACATGTTGAACAGGCCGACAAGGGTTGCGACTTTGATTTTTTACGGTCGGACTATGGTGGCCCAACGCCGGAACCGGACATCTTCTGATACCGGCCACGGCTGAGGTTCAGCCGTGGGTCTTCCAATTTCATCTCACTGCCGTGCTTCGCTAACCAGCGCCGTAGAGCCAGCTGCTCTCACCCTCGTGAAATCTCCTCAACGCCTCAGGCCGGTCGTCTCCCAGTAATTCGTGGCTCAGATCAAACCCTCTTCTGTCCTGCAGATAGGCAAGAAAGCGATAGGTAGGCCGGTATTTGGCCAAAAGATTCCAATCGATAGGCAAGTCTTTTGATGGGTCGAGCGCACGCATGACATCACGCTCAAAAATCACCTCGAAAGTAAGCAGCCGCCAGACATCATCGCGGCGTTCGACACGGGACTGATACCGGCAGAAGATCTGATAATCGACCTCCACGCCCTCAAGTTCAATACGATTGAAAATCAGGCCGGGGCTTTCAACAAGCGCCTTGTCACCATTCACCTGCACCAACCCTGGAAAGACCCAGTGTTTACTGCCGGGTACTCTTTTGAGCATTTCCTGGGTCGCGGGAATGTAATCCACGCCATTGCCATTGAACCAGCTGGTGCGAATATGGGCATCGGGGTGGAAACACGCCGCCATGATCTCCCAATGCCCCTGATCGCGCGCAAAACGTTCCTTGCGCACCAGATCACAAATCTCCTCGCGGTCAAGCATTGCGGCAAGACGGGTCTCGGACGTGGACGGCATTACAGTCTCTCCTCAAATTCTTACTCCACGCAAAGACCTCGGATAGGTCCACACTGTCAATTTCGTCCCAAACCTGTTCCGCCTGTCAAAATAGGAAACATCGCGCCTTCAAATGCCAAATGATCCGGCGGCAAATATCTGTTCAGATCACAAGAGGAGGAAATATTTTGATCAGGAGACCGTGCCCACCGCCATGTCCGGAACCCAGCCGGCCAAATTTGGCCCTGCCTGCAAACGCATGCGACAGCCATTGTCATATAATGGGGCCTGCAGCGCTTTTCCCCTACAGCGCGCAACGGGCCTACGACCCGCCCGAGGCGCCTATAGAAAAGCTGTTGGCCCTGCACCGGCACCTGGGCATTTCCCGCGGGGTGATCGTGCAGGCCAGTTGTCACGGCTTCGACAACAGCGCCATGATTGATGCGCTCAAAACCTATCCTGACAGGCTAAGGGGTGTCGCACTCCTCCCGCCCGACTGTACTATTGAGCAGATTGAAGAGCTTCATGCTGTAGGCGTGCGTGGCGTACGTTTCAATTTCATGTCCCGCATCCAGAAAGCCCCGTCACTTGAGGCAATCAATGGCATACTGGAACGGATAGCCCCTTTCGGCTGGCATGCCGTCCTGCATTTTGATCCTGAACAAATTCCCCAACTCAAAAATTGGATCGCCGACCTGCCCTTGCCCCACGTGATCGATCACATGGGCCGTCTCAATGGCAGTGACTATGGCGGCAAATATTTTGACGAGTTTTGCACGATGCTGCAGGGCAAGAGCACGTGGATGAAAATATCCGGTGCCGAGCGCGGCTCAGAAACCGGCCCGCCTTTTGCTGACATGATCCCGATCGCCCGCAAATTCGTCGAAATCGCCCCCGATAGGACCTTGTGGGGCATAGATTGGCCGCATCCTGTTTTGACGCGGCCAATGCCTGATGATGGTCATCTGGTCGACCTGTTGGGCGAAATGGTGCCCGACGAGACAACCCGAAAGGCAATTCTCGTCGACAACCCTGCCCGCCTTTACGGGTTTTAGCGGCCGTCGGGGTCACACCCCATAGGCACCGCCATCGCTCACGGGAGAGCGATGGCGGCCTGCGCACGCCGGTTTTGCATCCATGCAATTCCCAGCGTGGGCACAATCAATACAAGGCCGACCAGCAGGAGATGGAAATCGCTCCATCCCGGAATAGCCTCACCCGGCAAGGCAATAAGCACCGCCCCGGCAAGAACCGGAAACCGGAAAAGGGTTCCTCTGGCATTCTGACCGAAAATCGGGCCGATACCTGCCACATATCCCTGAATGGCGCTGGCGAAAATAAACACCCCGAAAATCGCTAGCGTCACGGATATCACGATATTCTGCCACTCCCCGACCAGGATGAGTGCCGGATCGAGAACAAAAAAGAACGGGATGAAATAGATCACAGATCCGATCTTCATCGATTCAAACCCGGTACGCATGGGTGGGGTATTGGCAATACTGGCTGCGGCGAAAGCCCCCAGCGCCACTGGCGGTGTAATGAAGCTCAGCATCCCCCAGTAGAAGATGAACAAGTGCACAGCCAAGGGATTGAGCCCAACCTGCACAAGAGCGGGTGCCAGCATGATCGCCAGGAAAATATAGCACGCTGTAGCCGTCATCCCCACACCCAGGATAAGGCTTGTAATCGCCCCCATGATGAGCAGCAGATAAGGCGAATTGCCCGCGATGAACAACAGGTCATTGACCAGCGTGCCAGCGAGACCGGTCATCGACAACCCGCCCACAATCATGCCGACGGCACCAAGCGTCGCGGTCAGCGTGGCAAAAAGGCGTGCCAGGCTGTCGAGGAAGGAATACACATGTTCCATGCCCCAGCGATTGGTCTTGGAGGCGATCTGGTTGATCACCAGAAGAACAACCGTCGCATAAAACGGTGCGAGCGACTCCCGGCGAAGCACCAGCAGCATGAACACCAGCAATACGATGGCAAAGATATGGTGCCAGCCTTCCTTCAGCGTTTGCATCAGGTCAGGCAACTCGTCATTGGGCAGGCCCTTCAATCCTTCCCGCGCGGCCCGCGCGTCGATCTGGATAAACAGACCAAAGAAATAAAGGAATGCAGGAACGGCCGCGGCGATGGCAATGGTCGCATAAGGCACTTGCAGAAAATGCGCCATGACAAAGGCCGCCGCCCCCATCACGGGCGGCATCAGCACCCCGCCGGTTGAGGCGCAGGTCTCGATCCCCGCAGCAGTCACGCCTTTCATGCCGGAACGCCGCATCGCGGGAATGGTCATCACCCCGGTGGTCATGACGTTTGTCACAACAGAGCCGCTGAGCGACCCCATCAGCCCGCTGGAAACAATAGCGACTTTCGCCGGTCCGCCACGCACATGACCAAGAAGCGCAAAGGCGAGATTGATAAAGAACCGCCCCGCCCCGGTATGTTCAAGCGCAGCCCCAAAAATGATGAAGCCGAACACCAGATTGGCAAACGCCTTGAGCGGGATACCCAGAATACTTTCCAGGCTCATGGCGTGATAGGCCGCCGCAAACTGAAACGGCGAGGAGAATGCGGAAATCGGTCCAGGCATCTTGTCCGCGAACAGCGGATATAAAGAGAAGAAGGCAACGATAGAGGCAAGAACGATCCCGCCCGTGCGTCGGCCAGCTTCTATAATCAGGCCCCACAAGATCGCGCCCATGACGATGGCCTCGATCGGGGGGAGCATTTCCCAGCCCAACAGGACGATTGGATAGGCGTTGTAGACAAAATAGCCAAGACACACAGCAGCAATGGCCGCCAGCATCCAATCGATCACTGTAGGTTTTGCCTCTGCTGTTTTCTCGCTAAGCGGAAACAGCAAAAAGACCATCGGTATCGCAAGCCCCAATATCCCGTACAGATACTGGTTCTCGATTATCGAGAAATTGAACTTGGAACTGAGATTGAACGATTGGTTGATGCCAAGAATGATCAGCGCAATCGTCGCAATCCGCGTTACCCAGCGGGCCGCGGTGCCGATGTTCCTGACGGGGAGAACTTCCCCGTCAGCAGTTGAAGATACTGTGTGCGTCATTTTTCCTACCGGAAGTAAACTGGAAGACCAGCCGCTTCGAGGGCTGCGGCGCGAACGTCCATCCACTCCTCGGCAAATCCGTCACCGCTCTTGCCATCCATCTGTTTCCAGGCTTCTGCAAGAACACCGGCCCGTTCAATCAACGCATCGTTGTGTGTCTGAAGCGCATCGGACCAAACCCCGGCTTCCTTGTAATAGCGAATTGCACCGGCGTCATAAGGAACAACCCAGTCGAACATCTGCTTGTCCGCCGCATATCCGACAGTGCCCGCGTCGGCCTTGGAATACACATCAACCTGGGCATCAAGCGCCTTTGTGAGGTTGTAGACCAAATCCTCGTCCGCATTATAGGTGATCAGGTCAGGATAAGGCACGCCTGCACATTCAACCGGGCCGGTAAATCCGGCACCGAGCGTGCCCACGCGTTTGGAAAAATGCGGGTTCACTTCGCGCAAACGATCCCAGCCTTCCTGGTCCTCGTGAGGAAAGGAGAGCCATTTGAGACCACGGGCACTCGCAGCGGCCTGCTCAACAACACCACTGGTGGTCACACCAGTCATGGCATCAATCTGATCATTGATCATTGCGGTCCATGCCTGGGCATAGCCGGGCAATTCGACCAGTTCAACGTCGTCCGTCGTAAGGCCGGCAAATGCCAGGAAGGCACGCACATTCGCCTGCAATGAGCCTGAGCTCACAACCCAGCCTACCCGCTTGCCCTTTACATCGGCAGGTGTCTCAATGCCTGAGTCCGCAGCCACGCCGAGACTGACACAGTTATCTGCGCCAGCAAGATTAAGAGCACGCAGATTTTGCGGCCCCCATTCTGCGCTGGCATAGGCTTGAACACCCTCGAATGCAAAGAACACATCGCTTCCCGCCAGAGAGAAAGGAACACGCCCATCGCGAACAGGTGCGATGCGCGCCTGATCATTGCTGACGGCAATAACGCGCAAGGATGTACCATAGGCATCCTGCAAGGCCTTGCCGACCGCGATCGACTGGTTATAGCCCGTCCCGCCCACGTCAAAACTGGTCCAGGTAAGGGTGTCGGGTAATTTAACATCATCAGCAGCAAATGCCGACGTAGCCATCATCGCTGCAATTGAGAAAGTCTTGAGTGCATGCTTCATGGATTGTCCTCCCGCGTCTCCGCGTCTTTTACAGTTCAGTGACCCGTTTTCTGCGCATATTCCCGCCGTTCCGGGCTTCCACAAAACCCAACCACTCCCTAAGCCTGATCGGAAGCCAATCTTAACATGCATTTCGTCTGACGGAATATTTTCGGCGCCGACTGCGTGACGTCGAACTTAAGCCTCGGCAATGGGGACCCAACCATGAGAATGGCCAAGTGCCGCTATCATCATCACAAATCGGGTTTTGTATAAATGCCTTGCGTCACGCGACCGCCTGCGCCCGCAAGCACGATGCGCACATTATCATGGCAAAGGCGCTCGGGATAAAAATTTGAACCGGTCAGCGCGCCCTCCCCTGCAAAACAAGTTCAGCCCCGCAACGCTAATGCGCTGCAGGGCTTTGGGGAGGAACAGGGTGTTTTTCTTAAATCGGACGCACGGTTTCCCGGCGTCGCTTTCGCACGATCTGGGTAACGCTATAAACCAGCAATAATACCGCCCCGAGCAAAAGCACCCCGGATATCGGGCGCGTCAGAAAGACGCTCCAGTCGCCCTTGGAGAACATCAATGCGCGCCGGAGATTGGTCTCAAAGATCGTGCCCAGCACAAAGCCGAGGACCATCGGCCCAAGCGGAAACCCATACCGTTCAAGCACATACCCGACACCGCCAAATCCGAGCATCAACCAAACCTCAAACAACCGGTATTGCGAGACATAAACGCCCACCACCATCAACAGTGCCAGAACGGGCATAAGGTAATGACGCGGGATCAGCAGTACGCGCGGGAACATCTTGATCGTGGCGAGTTGCAACACAAGGAGCGCAATCGTCGCCAGAAGAAACGCTGCGTAAATTGTCGCAATAATGCCCGGCTCGTTGCGAAACAGCAGTGGTCCGGGTTGCAGACCGTGCACGGTGAACCCCCCGATAAGAATGGCAGTGACGCCATCCCCGGGAATACCCAGCGTCAGCAAAGGCAATAGCGCCCCGCCAACCGACGCATTGTTTGCGCTTTCCGCCGAGTAAATGCCCTCGACGCTGCCCTTGCCGAACGCTTCGGGATCTTTTGACGCGGAACGGGCCGCACCATAAGCCACAAGGTTGGCAGCCGATCCGCCAATGCCTGGCAACACGCCGATACCAATACCAATGGCCGATGAGCGGATCATATTTCCGATATTGCCAATAAACTCGGATACCTTGATCCCCGCCCCACCAAGATTGAGACGCGACTTCACCCGCAAACTCGGTTCGGTGAATTCACGCAGAAGCTGGGAAATCGCAAAAAGGCCAACCATGAACGGAATAATACTGACACCTGCCAGGAGGTCGACACTGCCAAAACTGAAACGTTGGGCGGACCCGATGGGCGCAAAACCAATGGTCGAGATCGAAAGTCCAAGCACCGCAGCAATTAATCCCTTCACCAGATTGGATTCGGACAACACGACAACCAGCATCAGTGCAGCGATCGTTAGTGAGGTATATTCGGCAGCGCCAAACTGAATGGCATAGCGGGCAATGATCGGTGCGAACGCCACCAGAACAGCCAAGCCCAGCAAGCCGCCCACAGCACTGGCGACCATCCCGGTGGCCAGCGCTTTGATGGCTTCACCCTTTTGCGCCAGCGGATAACCGTCAAAAGTCGTCGCGATCGATGAAGGTGTACCCGGAATACGCAGCAATGTTGCCGCAACCAGCCCGCCGGATACCCCACCGATATAGGTCGCCACAAGCATGGCAATACCCGCGTCCGGCTTCATCGCAAAAGTCACAGGCAACAGGATGGCCAACGCCATGGTCGCACTCAGGCCGGGCAACGCTCCGAACACAACACCAACGGTGACACCGAGCGCCATGAGGATAAGAATTTGCGGCTCTAGAAGATGGACGACACTGCCCAGGAATAATTCAAACACGGCGAGCCCCTATCCAATCAATACGCCAGGCACCGAAAGGCCCAACAGAGTGTTCAATACATAACCGAGAGCCAGAACAACGCCGGCCCCTACGAGAATTTTCCTCACGATTTGACGCACTGAAAATTCATCAAGCAGGATCATCGTTATGCATACAAAAAGAAAAGACGAGACCGTAAAACCTGCGCGCTCAAAGCTCACAATGTAAAGTAACAACGCCAACCCGATGCACACCCGACGCCACATGACGGGCGGCGCAACAACCTCGTTTGGCCCCTCGGAGATATCACTGGACAGGCCCCTGATGGCATCTGCCCGCCCTTCGGCAAGCACAGCCCTTTTTCGGAAAGCCAGTATCAGCCCCAACAGGGCGAGAAATGCGCCAAGAGCCGTCGGCAGCATCGCCGGTCCCGGATCACCCGAGCCGGGGAAGTTTGAGACAATGCGTTGGGAGGCAAAAAAAACAGCCGTCCCAAGACAGACGAATACCAGTCCCAGAAATTTGTCCGATGTCACCTGAATCTCTCCCGGTATAAAGACGGGGCGCCAACCGGCGCCCCACCATAATACAGAAACCTACTTACCCAGCAGACCCGCAATCATCGACTGCTCTTTCTCCAGGAAAGCAGCAGCCTCTGCCGGACCACGCAACGCGGGAGCCTGGCTTTGCTTCGCCAGCGCGGCTGCAAAATCGGGGTCATTGCGCATTTCAGCAATGGTTTTGTCGAATGCGGTCACAACTGCTTCGTCCACATCAATTGGCCCGTAGATTGTCATCACCAACGGGAGTGAAATATCAACCCCCTGCGAGACCGTCGTCGGGAATTCCGGTGCGAGCGGGTCCGGATTTTCATTAAGCAGTGCCAGAACCTTCATCTGACCATCAGCAACATATTGCTTGGCATTGGCGACGCTCATCGAAATGACTTCTACCTGGCCACCAAGCAATGTGGTGATGCGGTCGGACTCTGTGCCGGCATCAACGATGCGCATCTTGCCGCCCGCTGCCGCGTTAAGGGCCTCACCCTTGACCTGGGTTGTACCACCAAGCTGGGAACCCACGTTCAACTCGTCAGGATGTTCCTGCGCATAGGCAACCAGTTCGGCAATTGTGCTGAACGGCGCGTCGGCCCGCACAGCATAGACCTCGTTGATTTCCGAGGAAGTGGCAAGCGGCTTGAACGAATCCCAGGAAAATGGCGACTGTCCAAAAAGGTTCGCCGTATGCAACGCAGCGTGAAAAAAGAACAGGTCGCTGCCATCCTTGGCGCCGTTCACCACCGTCTGCGCGGCAACAACACCACCACCGGAAGCCTGATTGACGATCGCCACAGTCGCATCACTGTGTTTTTGAAAATACTCCGCAAACAAACGCGCGCCCGCATCGGTACCGCCACCAGGATTGGCGGGCACGAACAGACGTATCGTATCCACCGGGTAGTCGACTTGGGCCAAGGCCACCCCTGGCATTAACATGCCTGCCGAAATAACGCAGGCCTTCAAAAGTTTATGCATATTGCTCTCCTCCTTTAAGTCTCGGATTTCCCGACACAATTTCCTGCCATTTGGCAGATTCTCTATTTCACGTCCGTCTCGTTGAACGCCTGCAAATCCGGCTCCGGCTCAACATATTCATGTGCAAACTTGTCTATATTGAACACGGCCACCACGGTGTCTTCCTCAAGCGCGATGGGAGAATGCACCAATCCTTTTGGGATCATCGTGCCCTCAAGAGCTCCCATTTCCTGGGATTCCTCGCCTTCAACATCGATACGCAAGCGCCCCTTCAAGACGAGCCAGCCCTCATCACCATTTGTGTGGCGGTGCCAGGGAAAACGCCCCTCTACCCGCGCAATGCGCATGTTGTAAGCGCCATCAAGACGAAACATGTTGAAGTTGGTCCGCGGCGGGTGCCCGGCAAGCGTGTCTATTACATTGAAAGTGCGCAGGGCACCGAGGCCACGTTCCATTTCTTCACTCCATCAAAAAAGCTTATTGCGATACGTAATTGGCACCGTGTGCTGGCCGGTCCCATTCCACCAATGGTGCTTTCAAGGCTTCCAGCTTGTCTTGATCCAGCGTAAATCCGAGACCAGGCGCTGTCGGAATGATCAGACGTGTGCCCTCATATTTGAGTGTCTCGGTCACCACATCTTCCACGTAAAGCAAGGGCCCGACAGGGTCGCCAGCGTAATGGAGCTGTGGCACGACCGCGCCAAGATGAGCGTTTGCCGCGGTGCCGATGCTCAACTCCTGGGTGGTGCTGATCAGACATTTGAGGCCCGCCGCTTCGGCGAGATCAAACAACTTCTTGGCCTGGTACATGCCGCCCGACTGAATGGTGATATTGAAAACATCAACAGCGCCAGCACGGATCATGCGCATCGCCTGGGCAAGGCTGGATATATGCTCTGAAATATCCACCTCAACGCGTTTGCGGAGCTCTGCCATGCCCTCATAGTCTTCAGCCCAACAAGGGCTTTCCAGCAACTCGAAGCCATATTGCTTGAACCGGTCATAGATCCGCAGAGTCTCTTTCCAGTGATGATGACCCTGAAAATCCAGCGCCTTGAGCTGAACGGCGTCACCAAACCTGTCACGAAAGGCGATGAGAAACTTTTCGTCCTGCTCAAAGTCCACACCGACATAGTAGCGGAAGCGTGTCACCCCCTCGGCAACCAGTTCATCCATGTAGCCAAGATAACGTTCAGTGTCGGACTCTTTTTTGGCCTGAAACACCGGATAGGTGATCTCAAAGTCATCACGCTGTTTGCCACCCAGCAAGTTGTAGACGGGCGTCCCAAACGCCTTGCCGATGATGTCATAAAAGGCCATCTCGACACCCGCCGCGATCTGCGATGCCGGGGTGAACGGCGGATAGGTATTCGCGTAACGGAAATAGGACGGCATATAGGCCAGCAAACGCTCGTGTAGCGCCGCGATCTCGAAGGCATTTTGTCCCAGTGCAACTTTCTCGATACCAACACGGACCGCCTCGGGGTCCGGCATGTACATGCGGTAGCAATCCACATCCGAGATTTCACCAAGACCAACAATCCCGGCATCAGTGCTCAATTCCAGGATCATATGGGAGCTGACAGCACCCGTACGGCGGCGGGTCTGCAAAGTCGTCAGTTTGACGCCGGTGATACGGATGATGTCTTTGCCGTCAGCATATGTGTCGTTCATACGATCTCTCATTAGTGAATCTCAACTTCGGGTAACGGGACGCCAGCTTCGAGGAAATCAAAATCGCAACCATCATTTGCCTGACTGACATGCCGGGCAAACATGGCACCATATCCTCTGGCCAGCTTGGGTGGTGGCGGCATAAATGCAGCCTCACGGCGGGCGAATTCCGCCGCATCGATCAGCACGTCGAGACGACGCGCATCAACATCGATAGAAATGAGATCGCCGGTGCGCACATGGGCCAACGGCCCTCCGATATAGGCTTCCGGCGCAACATGCAGAACACAGGCGCCATAAGATGTACCACTCATGCGCGCATCGGAAATTCGCAACATGTCGCGCACACCCTGCCGCACCAGCTTTTTAGGAATCGGCAACATGCCCCATTCAGGCATGCCCGGCGCGCCGTGCGGCCCTGCATTTTTCAGCACCAGAACGTGGTCCGGGGTGACATCCAGATTGTCGTCGTCGATTGCAGCCTTCATCTCGTCATAGCTTTCAAACACCAGCGCCGGACCAGTGTGTTTGAGAAAACGAGGATCTGCTGCAGATGGCTTCATGACAGCGCCGGATGGCGCCAGGTTGCCATAGAGCACTGCAGTGGCACCCTGGGCGTAAACAGGATTATCCAGCGACCGGATGACATCGGCGTTATGCGTATGGGCACCATCAATATGGCTGCCGAGCGTTTGCCCGGTAACCGTCAGGCAATCAAGCGACAAAAGCTCACGCAATTCGGCCATAAGCGCCAGCAGCCCGCCTGCGTAAAAGAAGTCTTCCATCAGATATTTGCCTGACGGACGGATATTGGCGATCACCGGCACCCGCGCCGAAATCTTATCGAATTGCGGCAAATCAAGCGACAATCCGGCGCGACGCGCCATGGCAAGAATATGGATAATTCCATTGGTCGAACCGCCAATGGCCTGATGCACCACGATGCCATTTTCCACGGACTGGTCGGACAAAATTTGGCTTGGTTTCAGATCATCCCAAACCATATCGACAATCCGGCGGCCGGTTTGCGTTGCCATGCGCGCGTGTCCGGAATCGGCGGCAAGAATGGAAGACGCGCCAGCAAGCGTGAATCCCATCGCCTCGATTACGGACATCATCGTCGCCGCGGTGCCCATCGTCATGCAGGTGCCAAACGACCGGGCAATTCCGCCTTCTATTTCCTTCCAGTCTTGCTCGGTGATGTTTCCGGCACGCTTCTCGTCCCAGTATTTCCAGGTGTCCGAGCCGGACCCAAGCACTTCTCCGCGCCAGTTACCACGCAACATCGGGCCTGCAGGCATGAATATCGTCGGCACGTCCGCCGAGATCGCCCCCATCAGCAATGCCGGAGAGGTTTTATCGCACCCCCCCATAAGCACCACACCGTCCACTGGATAGCTGCGAATACCCTCCTCCGCTTCCATCGCCAGAAAGTTGCGATAGAGCATGGTTGTGGGTTTCTGAAACGGTTCGGAAAGCGTCATGGCGGGAAGCTCGATCGGAAATCCACCTGCCTGGATCACACCACGCTTCACCTCTTCGACCCGCATTTTGAAATGCGCATGGCACGGATTGATATCTGACCATGTGTTGAGGATGCCAATGACAGGTTTGCCGCTGAAATCTTCGCGGTCATACCCCATTTGCAATAGCCGCGACCGGTGCCCGAACGACCTCAGATCGTTGACGCCGAGCCACTTGTGACTGCGTAATTCCTCGGGCTTTTTTGCCATTATGCCTCCCAATCGTGATTTGGATATACAAACTGCAAATTGGTATGTCAATCGACGATTTTTTGCTAATTTGTTTGACTTAATAAGCAGTGATCGGCATAAATCCGGCAATTCTGCAGACTGAGGAGTCAGAGATAATGCGCGCCATAACCCCAGAAGGCCTAAGGGAAAACGTCGTTTCAGTGCCACCAGTGGCATGGAAAGCTGACGGAGAGCTGGATTTTGACCAAAACAGAAAATTGGTCAGACATATAGAAGATGGCGGTGTCAGCCACCTTCTGTATGGCGGGAACGCCAACCTCTATCACTTCACCGGCAAACAACTCGCCAGCCTACTGGATTTCTTGCGTGAAACCGTTGCAGCGACATCCTGTGTAATTCCCTCCATCGGCCCTGATTTCGGAAAAATGATGGATGAAGTCGATATTCTCAAAGCCTCGGGCTTCAACTCCGCCATGCTGTTGCCAATGGCTTTTCCTGCCCAACCGGAAGGGGTCGCCATTGCCGTGCGGCGTGTTGCGGAACGCCTGGGCAACCCGGTGATTCTTTACGTCAAAAAAGATGGCTATCTGACTGCAGAGACGATTTCTTCGCTGGTTAACGACGGCGCCGTGAGCTTTGTCAAATACGCTGTCGAGCGGGAAAACCCGGCAGATGACAACTATCTCAAGGAGATTATCGCAGGTATCGGTGCCGATCTTGTGGGCAGCGGAATGGGCGAGACCCCAATCCATGTCCACTTCCCCCAATACAAGGTCGGCACATACACATCGGGCGGCGTCTGCATCGCCCCCCGCGCCGCCAGTGCCTTACACAAGGCATTCAAATCGGGAGACCAGGCCACAGCTGACGAACTTCTCCCGCCATTTATTGATTTCGAAAAGGTCCGTGCGCAATACAATGGCATTTCAGTGATTCATGACGCCATTGGATTGTCAGGTATTGCTAATATGGGTCCAATGCTGCCAATGCTGGCAAATGTTTCACAAAAGAACATTGCCGCTGTACAATCTGTCGTCGATGGATTGGTGACATTGGAAAGCCGCTTCACTTAGCCGAAGTGGTTCACGAAAGGACGCCATGAATAACGGGCTGCAGGAAAATTTAGATCAAAGCGCATCAAGCGGTTCATTGAGCAACCGGATTTATGAACGCATCTATGAAACGATTACCGTCGGCGAATGGCCAATCGGCACACGATTGCCGACGGAAGTCGAACTTGCAGCCTCCTTTGGCGTTTCCCGTCCCGTCGTGCGCGAGGCATTGTTGCGCCTCCGCATCGATGGGATTATCGAATCCCGCCAGGGCGTCGGTACCCGCGTAATCAGCATGCCCAGCAAATCCGTGCTTGAATTCGCAGATCCAGGCAGCATTGCCGACTTGCAGCAATGCTACGAGTTTCGCGTAGGTATCGAGGGCGAGGCGGCTTATCTCGCCACAATCAGAAATTCTCCCGCCCGCATTGCCGATATTGAGCGTGCCCACCGTGACATGATATCCGGCATGTCCAAGGGTGGCAGTCTAGGCGCCGACGAGGATATTGCCTTTCACCTGGCCGTCGCCCGTGCCACCGAGAATTCCTATTATATCGCGACGGTGCAGTCCTCGACACAGGCGATCGGCGTTGGCATTAAAATCGCCAGCACATTGTCGCGCTGGACCGACGAGCAACGCATCAAGAATGCGATCAGCGAGCATGCGCATATTCTTGAAACCATCAAGTCAGGCGATGGCGAACTCGCCCGCCGCACCATGCGCAAACACATCGAAGGCGCCCGCGCCCGTGTGTTTCTCGGGCAGTAAAAACTCGGCTCGCTAGCTCAACATCTTCCTGACAATCGGTGCAAGCGCCTCTCCAATGGCGCGCGTATTTTCCGCATCCAGATGCACCCCATCCACGGACGATGCCACGGCGACGTCCGATGCATCAAAAAACCCGCATTCAGCAACAGCAGCCACCTCGGCATATAGTTTCGCCAGCTCAGTGGATTCCGCAATGCTGCGACCGGATTGAGGTCCTGAGCCGTCCGATTTACGGGTGAACAATGGCGGAGAAACCAGCAAGACCTGCGGCGCTGCCGCGCCCCAATTATACGGATAGGTTCGCACAATCTCGGCAAGACGCGCCATACCGGCAGCGGCACCGATCGCACTGCCGCAGATATGCGGCTTCAAATCATTGGCACCGAGCATAATAATCACCAAATCCAGTGGATTATGACTACCCAGCAGGGTCGGCAACACACGTGCGCCGTTCCGATCCGCCGGAGCGGCGAAATCGTCGAATGAAGTCGTCCGTCCCCCCAGCCCTTCCGGGATCACATGATAACCATCCCCGAGCGTCGCCTGAAGAACATTTGGCCATCGGTCTTTAAAATCATGCCGGCATTCGCGCGCGGCATTAGTACCCCAGGTCAGACTATCCCCGAAAGCAAGTACGGTTTTCATAAGCAACGGCCCCATATCCCATAGACGCCCTATACTTAGCACCTCCGCAAGGCCAGGAGCCACGCCAGATCACATTTCAACCGGCAAGATTCACGCATTTTGTGAGGGAGTTCATAATCTCAGGCGCATCCCACGCTGACATCTCAACGCCGAAACGCCAGTGGCACCGTAAAGGTCCAGTTGGAACGCCCGGCCTCGGCCGGAATGGCTGGAAACGGCGCAGCCCTTTGCACCGTTTCCAGTGCTGCCGCATCCAGCCGCGTATCGCCGGACGAGCGCACCACCCGTATTGACGAAGCGCGCCCATTGGCCGCCACGACAAACTGCACATGCGCCTCGCCTGAAATCCTGCCGCCCTTCGGATAACGCAGGGCGCGGCGAAGTTTGGACACGATCTTTCCCGGATAATTCCCAACCGCTGCCGACGAGCGGGCAGCACTCGCCCTTGAGTTAGCACTATTATTGCCCCCATTCCCGCCCTGATTGGCGGCCCGCGGCTCGGTCTTTTGTTTTGCCGGCGGTTTCGTCTTCGCGACCGTTTTCTTCGGCTGGGTCTTACGGACAGGTTCAACCCGTTCTGGCCGCTCGGCAATCCGGGGCATGGGCACGGGCACATCACTCGCTTCCCCCTCGACCGCCGCCACGTCAACCATCGGCTCCAGAGAGGCAACTTGCATTGGCACAGCCGGCGCCACAGCCACACTTGCCGGACGAACAGGGTTTACAGCCGTTGCCAACACCGGCAAGCCGGGTTCAGGCTCTAAAATTTTCGCCGGACGGGTTTCTACCGTTTCACGAACCGGCATCGCCTCAGCGACAGAGCGCATTTCAACCGGCTCTTGCACAACGGGCCGAATGGTGTCCGGCGTCACCGGCTCCAGGCTTGTCATGGCGACAGGGACACCACCTGCCGAACGCGCCGTAAAAGTCGCGTCGCTCGCCAGAACCTCCGTTGAATTGGTTGAAAAGGAATGTGTCGCGATAATATCAACACTCACCACCTCCGCCATTGGCGGCGGGGCTGGTGGTGTCAGCGTTACAAACCCCATGGCAAGAGCTGCAACCCCGCCATGTACCAGCAGCGAACCGGGAATTGCCAACCGCATAGGTTCAGCGCTCCGTATCCTGGGCCGTAATCAATCCAATATGGGCATACCCGGCTCCCGAAAGCGCCCCCATAACCTTCATAACCACACCGTATTGCGCCGCCGTATCGCCCCGCACATAAATCCGCGCATCACTCTCAGGGGCAGCCAATTGAGCGACGGAAGCCAAAAGCATTTCGGCTGTCACCGGCTCCTTGCCGAGAAAAATATCGCCATCCACAGAAACGGAAATCATCACCGGGTCTTTTTGCGGCTGCATTGCCTGGGCCTGCGTTTCCGGCAAATCAATCGGAATCCCAACCGTGAGTAGCGGCGCGGCGACCATAAAGACAATCAGCAACACCAGCATAACATCAACGAGCGGCGTAACGTTGATTTCACTCATCACCGACGTGCCGCGTCCTCGCCTGCCACGCCGTCTGGCGCCACCTTGCGCCGTGCCCACATTCATCCCCATCAAACCACCTCACCGGCATCCAGCTTGCGCGAGACGAGCGCCATATACCGGTCGGCGAAACTCTCCATTTGCGCGGTCAAACGTGCCGCATCGCTGGAAAGCTTGTTATAGGCGATCACCGCAGGGATGGCGGCCAGCAGTCCGAGCGCTGTTGCAAACAGAGCTTCGGCAATGCCCGGCGCAACCACCGCCAGACTTGTATCCTCGGACGCTGCAATGGCGGTAAAGGCATTCATGATGCCCCACACCGTGCCGAAAAGGCCGATAAAGGGCGCCGCGCTCCCCACGGTCGCCAATACAGACAGGCGACGCTGCAACGCTGCGCTCTCTTCCGTCAGCGCCAGTTCGACCACCAGGGAAACCCGGCTGCGAATACCATCCGTCGCCCAGGCCTTCTCGTTCATGCTTTGCCGCCACTCGGCAATGCCGGCGGCAAATATCGGTGCCAGCCCATGTCTATGTGTCGCAAACTGTTCCTCCAACACACCAAACGAGGGGTTCGAGGCAAACGACTTTTCAAAGCGCCTGATTGCCCTTTGTGTCTGCGCAAAAACGGCCGCACGGTTGAAAATTACTGCCCAGCACCAGACCGAGGCAAAGGCGAGACCAATCATCACTGCCTTGACCACCCAATCGGCCTGCAGAAACAACGTCAGAACAGACAAGTCATAATGCGCGGCATCAGCCGCTTGCGCCAAAGGTTCCATCTGCTTCACTAAATCCCGAACGCAACGTCAAGTGTGGTGGTGGTTTCCAGCTGTTCCAGGCAGGCTTTCGGTGCAATCCCCTCGCCTTCACATGCCGACACATCGTTGATCAACACCCGCCCGACATCGGCGCAGTTCAGTGACGGCAATTCGAATTGCAATACCTTGGTCTTGCCGCCCGGCAATTGCTTGAAATCGAGCGTCACCAACTGATCAATAGCCCCCGAGCGATCAAATAACGCGATCTCGAAAGCCGCCCGTTCAAGTGTCGCTTCAAGCCCGTTAAATGCCACGAAACTCACGCGGCAACTATTCTCGGCCTGCTGCAAGGCATTGAGCTGAAGCGAGAGATTTGCCACCGGCGCAGCGTCTTGAGCGTTTGCAACACCGGCAAGCGAAAACGTGACCAAGGCCACTAAAATACGGATCATCCCGTCTCTCCCAAAAGATGTGATTGTGGCAGAACGAAAGGCATCTCCACGGGCGGCACAACACCCACGCGCAAGGCACAATCGAACGAATAGGCGATGGTTTGGTCCTCAAGCACCTCTGCCGGCGTGCCGGTCCTGCAACATTTGCCGTTCTTCAGAACGGTAATCGTGTCAGCAAACATCGCGGCAAGGTTGAGGTCATGCAAAATGGCGATCACCCCGCCACCCGCATCCGCAAAGTCACGCGCGAGGCGCAAAATCTGCAGCTGATGATTGATATCAAGGCTGGACACAGGTTCATCAAGCATCAGATAGCGTGGCACCCCATCCAGCACCGGCTCCCAAATCTGGCAGAGAACGCGCGCGAGTTGCACACGCTGCTGCTCACCCCCTGACAACTCGCCGTAAAACCGCCCGCCAAAGCCGCCCAGCCCAACAGATGACAATGCCCGTTCCGGCAATAATCGCATCTCTTTCAGGCTGACCCCGGGGCGCCCACCGGTCAGCCCCAGCGAAACAACTTCCCGTACCGTAAAAGGAAACGATAATTGCGTGGATTGGGGCAGCACCGCGCGCAACGTCGCGCCTACGCGCGATGGCATGGCACTGATTTCACGGCCGTGCAGTGTGGCATGCCCGCGATAAGCATGGTCGCCGCAAAGCGCCTTCAGCAATGTGGTTTTGCCGGACCCATTGGGCCCCACAATCACCGTCAGCTCACCTGCATTGGCAACAAAATCAATCTTTTCCAGAATTGAGCGTTGCCCGATCGAAACAGATAGATCTCTGGTTTCAAGCATCCGTCACCACCCAAGACTGCCGCGTTTGCGCAGCAAAATCCACAAGAAGAAGGGACCGCCGACGAACGCGGTGACGATTCCGATAGGCAGTTCAGCCGGCGCCACCACAACCCGGCTTACCGCATCCGCCAAAAGCAGAAACGCCGCCCCGAGCATGGCCGATGCGGGCAGCAAAAACCGATGGTCCGGCCCAATCACCAGACGCAGCAAGTGCGGCACCACAATCCCCACAAAGCCAATACCGCCGCTCACCGCAACAGCAGCTCCAGTGGCGGCTGCCACTGTCACAATAGCTACCCGCTTGAACGCCTGTAACGGCACGCCCATATGCGCCGCCGTCGCCTCACCCAGTGTCATGCCGTTAAGCCCACGCGCCAGGAATGGCGTCGCCGCCAGCGCGAGAATGATAATCGTGCCGGAGGCGGTAACTTTGGTCCAGTTCGCGCCCGACAATGAGCCGAGATTCCAGAAGGTCAGGTCACGCAATTGTTGATCATCCGCGACGAAAATCAGCACCCCGGTCACCGCCATTGCCAGCGCTGCCAGCGCAATACCGGCCAGCAGCATGGTGGCCACAGCTGTTTGCCCATGGCGCGTCGCCACCTGATAAAGAATAATCGTGGTCACCAGCCCACCGCCAAAAGCAGCGACCTGCAGGGCATAAATCCCGAATATGGCAGTGATAGGGGCCAGCACGGTCGTTCCCAGAACGATGATACTGACAGCCCCAAGTGCAGCGCCTGAAGAAATGCCAACAAGGCCCGGATCCGCAAGCGGATTGCGGAACAGTCCCTGCATCACCGCTCCGGACACAGCCAGCGCAGCCCCAACAAGAACACCGAGAACAAGACGCGGCAATCGAATGGCCATTACAACGACCTGATCACGCTGCAATTGCTCAACATTTGCAGAAGGGTCGCCAATAGCGGCTGCAACAAGATTGAAAAATGAGGTCCCCGAAGCCCCCGTTGCCAGACTGACAAATGCGGCACCAAGCAAGAGAACAGTCAGGCCCGCAAGGGTCAGCCAGGCGAGGCCCTGCCGGTCCCCCGCCGGGCGCGGTTGTTTCACCCCGACCGCATTCAAATATGTCATTAGCACCCTACTCCGCTTTACCGGCGTCAGGATAAAGTAGGCCGACCAGTTCACGCACCGCCGCCGCCGTGCGCGGGCCAAAACCCAACAGATAGGCCCCGTCCATACGGATGATCGATTTGTTCTCACCCGCCGGTGTCATTGCGATAGCGGCGTCTGACCAGAGAAATTCATCGACAACATTATGATCGCCCCGGTCCATCATCAGGATCACGTCAGGCTTCGCGGCAATAATGGCTTCGGGAGATAGTGTTTTATAGCCGCTAAACTCGGTAACAGCATTCACCGCGCCGCTCATGCCAATAACTCCATCTGCCGCCGTGTCCGTGCCGGAAACCAACAGACTGTCGCCCGTGGTCGACAGAACAAACAACACGCGCTTCCGCTCGGAAATACTCCCGGTCAACGCCTCGGCTTCAGTCAAGGCCGCATCGACTTCAGCAACCACCTGCGCCGCCTTTTCCGGCAGGTCAAGCACCGCCCCCACCGCGCGCACCTTGTTCAGAATCCCCGCATGAGAATGCTCTTCCGGCACCGTCACATAAGGCACGCCGGACTGGGCGAGAACCTCAAGAACTTCAGGTGGTCCACTGCCCTCAATCACCAGCAGCGCAGTCGGGTTGACCGACATAACCCCCTCAGGCGCAAGCGCGCGCATATAGCCGACATCCGGCAAATCGAACACGGCGGCCGGGTAGACGGCGGTGCTGTCTCGGGCCACCAGCTTGTCTTCCGCGCCAAGCGCATAAACGATTTCCGTTAGCGACCCGCCAATCGACACCAGACGGGATGCGTCTTCAAACGGGGTAAATTCGTCTGCCAATGTCCCATTCAGACCGACAGGCATCATCACCGCCAACAAGCCACCAAGGACAGCTGCTTTAAATTTCAACATCATGCGTTCCTAAGCTGCATTAACTTGATCATGGCTCTGCAGCCCTTCAACCAAAGAGCGCCATCCGGACAGTTCTTCGTGTCCTTCATGCCGCTTGCCGAAAAACTGGATAATCAGTTCCCCGTCTGCGCCATAAGCCTCAAGCGAGGTGACATGCCCGTCCTTTGTTGGCTTGCGCACCGCCCACAATTCGGTGATGTGGTCCTGCCGCAAATGCAGGTGGAAGGTCGGGTCCATCACATTCAACCAGGGCCCCATGGGCTTGACCTCAAAAACAGGGCCTGAATGAATCTGGATGCAGCCGTCATTGCCCACAAACACCATGATCGGCAGCGCGCTTGCGACAGCGCCCGCAAACATCTGCGAAACCCCGTCCAGATCGAGCCGCCATGCATAATCGCGGTCGATCAGGTTTACCGCCTGGTGTCGCGAAAGATTGAAACGTTTGAGAATACTCACGAATTGGTGGGTATCCGTCATCCGGCTCCATTCATCACGCAAAGCAACCGGCAGTTCGGCATCAGGCGCGATCAAGGGTTTGTTGGCAGGCCGCTCAACCACCGTCATCCCAGCTGACTGGTCCGCAGACGTAAAACGCGCAACAAAAGCATCGAGCGCTTCGATATCCGTCGCCGGGCGCATATGCACCTTGTGCACCGCATCGCCATACGCATCAAAAAACTGCAGCGAGCGACGGATATCACCCTCGCCAGTCGGCTTGCTTACGCTGAATGCATGCACCCATTTTTTCGGAAAAATCCGCAGGTCGATCTGCTCCCCCAATACAATCGAGGCATGCGCACCATATTTGACGTTCTCGTAAGGACCGATCTTTTCGTGCACAGCGCTCTCGTTACGCGTCAGCGCCATGACCTCTCCCAAACCGGGAAGCGCTTCAAGCATTGCCGCCATATCGATATCAAGCCGCGTAACATGCGCGCCCACATGGGCGGCAAGAAGCTCCGCCTCCGTAATGTCGTGAATGCGCGCAAAATCGCGCTCGCGCATTTCGGGCTTGGCTAGCCACAATCGGCGTATATCGGCGGGAAACTTTGGTTGATGCGTCATCATGGTGGAAATTCCTGCGAATTACTTGGTCAAAATAAGCTTGCCCTGCCGGGTAATCGTGAGCCGGTAATGGCTGCCCGCGTGGGCGATAAGGATTTCGTTACCGCCCGCGAACAACGCATCGCTGCTAACAACAGGCGGCAGGGAAATTTCAGATTTTCTGGCCGATAGGTTTGCGGCTGATTTAGGCGTCAACGGGTCGATCCGGCGCGCAATACTCATCTCAAAGCCCCCGACGATCGAAGGGAAAAAGACAAGCGCAAACATCAGCCATGGAAGCGCCAGCGGCATGCTCTGGCATCGTCCGCACAGCCGCATTCAGGCAGCGTGGCGGGGTGCGCATCAATCGCGCATGGTCAGCACGCAAGTGCTGTAAAAAGTCAGTCACAATTTCACCTCATCCTCAGGGTTCAAGGCCCGGAGCACATGAGGGCGAAGCTAGCCTAAAAAAAATTTGAGTCAATAAATTAAGCAAAAACAATGGGTTACAATTGCACCCAAAGATTAGAACCGATAAAAACTGACTGTAAAAAACCTAATTAACCCAGCGATTTAGCTGTTCCAGATTTGTAGAATATTTTTTCAAAATGCGCGGATTCGGACCTCTTCCGGACGCATTTTGACCGGATAGCCCACCGTTGACTCCAGCCGATGAACTGGACTAGAGGCAAACCATCGTGCATTCCGGATACGGGACTTCGAGGCACCAATGCCTTGCCCGTTCTGCCAGCAAGCCTATCGCCAGCCAGCACGCACACAACCTTTTCAGGAGATGAATTATGAGGCTGGCGGCCTTACGAATGGCGCTGCTTGGCAGCGCTGCAATGGCAGCGGCAATTTTGCCGCAAATAGCAAACGCGCAAAACGTGAACGCAACCAATATCACCCTTTTGGAACGTCTGGTCATCGGTGCGGGCACCGACAAGATCGCGATCAACACCCCCCAGGCGGTAACCGTTGTTACCCAGGATGAAATTGATAACACCCAGGCAACCACGACCGGCGAGATTTTCGCGTCGGTACCGGGCGTCACCATGGTTGGTTCGAACCGTGTGCTGGGCGAAGCCTTCAACATCCGCGGCATTGGCACCACAGAAAACTCTTCCGATGGCTCGCGGATCATTGTCAATGTCGATGGCATGCCCAAATTCTACGAACAGTACCGGATGGGCTCATTCTTCTCCGATCCGGAACTCTACAAGCAGGTCGAGGTGCTGCGCGGCTCCGCCTCGTCCACGCTCTATGGCGCAGGCGCAATTGGGGGTGTGATCAATTTCACCACCAAGGATCCGTCAGATTTCATCCAGCCCGGCAAAACCGGCGCGGTCAAACTCAAGCAGTCCGTCACCTCAAACGGCACAGGCACCCTCTCCTCCGGCATCATCGCCCACCGTGTAAACGAGAGCTTCGAAGTACTCGCAGCAGGCAATTGGCGGCGAAGCAACAATGTCACCTACGCCAATGGCAACGTCTCGGAAGGATCAGCCTTCAACTCCCTCTCCGGTCTGGTTAAAGGGGTCGTCCATTTTGGCGACAATGACGAGCAAACCGTCAAGGCCTCCTACCAGCAACTCACCAGCGGCGCGGACCAGATGGCCTATGCGCAAACCGGCATGGTGCCCGGCACACCATTTGGCTTTGCGGACCGGTATGTCACTGACAAGACTGCAATTCTGGAATGGTCAAACCCGGATAGCGACAATCCCTGGGTCGATTTCAACCTCTCGCTGAGCTATTCAGACACGCTTAACGAGCAACGCAATCACCGGGACGTCGTGGACGGCCCGTTGACAATCGGCACCCCCGGCGACCCGAGATTCGGAACCTTCGCCGACACAGACTACCGCTACCGCACCCTGCAGCTCAAAGCCGACAACACCGTCGAATGGAGCAGCGGAGATGTCGAGAATTACTTCACCTTCGGTCTGCAGGCCAGCTCGCAGGATCGCAGCGTATTCTTCCCCGCAGCCCCCAATGTCGCCTTCACAACCCACCCGAACGGCAACGAGAAAAAGCTGGGCCTTTTCGCGCAGGATGAATTGATCTGGAATGATCAACTGACCATCACCGGCGGCATGCGTGTCGATGGTCACTGGGTCACCTCGGAAACACCTGGCATCGCTGACAAGGATGGCTACGCATTATCGCCGAAACTAGCCGCACTTTACGAGTTCAACGACCACATCAACGTCTTCGGCTCGGTCGCCCATACGGAACGCCTGCCAACGATTGACGAGCTGTATTCGTCCTCAGCCGCATCGGCACCCAACCCGGGCAACCCTGCAGGTAGTGCAGGAAAGTCGCCAAGTCTTGATCTGCGAAAGGAAAAAGCCAATTCGATCGAAGCGGGCTTTGCCCTCTCCGGATACGACCTGGTCACCTCAGGCGATACAGCCGCGATCAAGACGACGGTATTTTACAACCATATCTCTGACATGATTGCGTCCAATGCCAATGTCGCATTTGGTGCGCCGCAGCCAAGCTATTACGGCAATATCAACCAGGCGGAATTGTATGGTCTGGAGATTGAAGCCGCTTATAATTCCGATTATCTGTTCGCAAATCTTGCCTACACCTTCACCATCGGCAACGACCTGTCGACCAATACACCGCTGACCACGGTGCCGCAAAACAAGGTCGTTGCCACCCTCGGCGGCCGACATCCGGAATGGAATCTGGAAGCGGGTGTCCAGGTCACCCTGGCCGATGTCGGTAGGTATATCTATCCTGAAAATGGTGCACGCGGCCCACAGGCCGATGGCACCGCCGAAGCCTGGCAGGAAGTGAACCTCTTTGCTTCCCTTAAGCCCGAGACAGGACCATTCACAGGCACCGAAGTGCGATTTGGCGTCGATAACCTGTTCAACGCCGACTATCGCGAAAACCTCTCGACCAATCGCTCAGGTGGCCGAACGTTCAAACTCTCGCTGGCCAAGCAGTTTGACTACTGATTGACAACAACATGCCGGGTTTCCTCGGAAGCCCGGCATATCGGCCAAAGAGCTACTATTTTTTGCCCGAAAATCCAGTGCGCGTCATATCACCCCAACTGGTGTCCGCACGGAAATACTGCCAATATCCCTGAACACGCCAAAGATTATTGATCTGGCGATAACCAAAATTCTCCAGAACAGCAACGCCCGTCAGCACAAGCAAATCTCTGGCCCTTGGGAAGCGTTTAAGCTCAGCCTCCTCGAGCACTAGTGAAGTGACGCTTATGAAAACACCGAAAACAAAGACCAACGACATATAGGCGAGCAGATACTCAATCGAGAGCACGCCGAGCACCCAAAACAACGGCATGAGGATATAGCCGAGAACCTCAGCGACCGGCCCAACGACATCAACAATAAACATCTGGCCGAAGCCCAGAAAACCAATACGACCATAGCGTGGATTGAAAGCCATTTTGCGATAGCGGAAAAACGCTTCAAGCGCACCTCTCTGCCAGCGCGACCTTTGCCTTCCCAGAACACCCCATGTCTCCGGTGCTTCGGTCCAACACACAGGCTCGGGCACAAACTCGATCCGGTATTTACGCCCGTTATCAATCATGTAGCGGTGCAGTTTAATGACAATATCAAGGTCTTCGCCCATGGACCCCTTGGTATACCCGCCCACAGCGATCGCTTCACGCCGGCGAAACATGCCAAACGCTCCGGAAACAAGCATCAGTGTGTTGATGCGGCTCCAGGCAAGACGCGCCATCAAAAATGCGCGCAAATACTCAATCACCTGAAAGAGCGGCAGCAATTTCCGCGGCAGACGCATCTGCGTCACCCGCCCCTGCTCGACCACTGAGTTATTGGCAATGCGAATGGTCCCACCAACCGCCACCGTATGCACCGGATCGTCGATAAAAGGCTGCACCGCGCGTATCAACGCATCCGGCTCAAGAATGGAATCGCCATCAATGATACAAAACAGCGGCGCCCGCGAGACATTCACCCCTGCATTCTGCGCGTCAGCCTTACCGCCATTGAGCTTGTCGACAACAATTAATCGATCGGAACTGGCCGAACCATAAATACCCCGGATCTGCTCATGGGATAGCGGCTGCTCAAAAGCACGTTGCAGCGGCTTCAGGTTAAACGCCTCAATCAACAAGGCCAGTGTGTCATCCGTTGAACCGTCATTGACCACAATGACTTCGTAATTCGGATATTCCAGCGCCTGAAGCGAACGCACGCTTTCAACCACATTGGCCCGTTCATTATAAGCGGGCACAATAAGCGCAATCGGCGGTGCCACATCGCTGTAACGGTGCCAAAGCATGGTTGAGCGCGCAACCGGCGGGCGCTGCGAAAGCGCAAACGCTGCCATGATCAACTGAAACAAATAGATGAGTGACTGCGCAATTCCTGTCGCAATAATAAACCCGGCCACAATGGACACTGTGGGCAAAACATAGACGTGCCAATCTGCAAAGGTCATCGTTCTATCCCCTCAGCCAAAACGAGAGATGCGGTGCGTTGCCGACGCGATGCTTCGCCCATAGCGGCGGTTTCAAGCGCCAAAAGGTTATCGCCCCCCATCATCAAAAGTGATTTGGCGGCCATATAGCGCACTGTCCATTCATCGTCCTCAAGCAGATCAATCAGCCCATCCCGTGCTTGAGGCACGCCGATTTTACGGGCAGCTTCCGCAGCCTCAAGCCGCACCTCCCAGGCCTCACTCCTCAGCGCGTTCACAACCGCTTCGGCGGACCGTGGATGACCAATCAACCCGATTGCCCGGATTGCAGCCGCGGCAACCTCAGGCTCGGTGGCGTGCGCCATCTCCTCAAACGCTTCAATAAACTGATACTGCCCCATCCGGCCCAATGCATCGATCGCCGAAGCACGCAGGAATGCCGGACGCTGCCCATCGACAGCAACAGCGATAATCTCGTCGCTACGCTCTGTCGATAGCGCGTGGAACAGGTCGATAAGTCGGCGGGACCGCTGTCCATTGGGACCGATTGCCTGCAAAACCTCAGGCAAGGGCGGCAGCCAGTTCAGGCGCGCCAATGAAATACTGGCAGCGATACGCACTTCCCGTGTCCCTTTGTGTAGCGCCTCGACGAGCCCCACCCGCGTCTCGGGAAACGAAAACGCCGTCAGAAATTCAGCGGCACTCAACCGTTGTGCTTCATTCCCGCTTTTCAGTCGTTGCCTGATGTGGTCCGGCAACCCGGCCGCCGCCAAGGCCCACACAATTTCAGTCCGGTCCTCCCCGCGCAACAGCTCCAAAAAGGCAAAACTTGCCTCGACCGCCACCGATGGCGGCACCTTGCCCAAGGCAACGATCAAGGCATCCTCGTCGTGATCTGCCGTGAAGCTGATGAGCTGTTGTCGAAGCTGCTTTTGGAGGCTCGCATACTTTGCCTGTTCGCGATCCGAAATAAACCGCCGCACGACCAGAACCAGCATGACCATGATGGAAATAAGCGAGAGACCCAGCGATATGAACCAAATTGAGATCAACATTTTAGAACCTCAAACTGGTGCCAACACCTGCACTGGTACGCTCAAAGCTGGCGCGCATTTCATGGGCAACATTCCCGCGCACGGTGAATTTTGGGGTCACGGCAACAGCAACACCGGCAAAGATCGTGCGCACATCCAGCGTCTGAGCACCGGAAATTTCCGGTGCGTCGGAATACCCAATGAAAGCCGATACATTTTCAAGGATCTGCGCATCCGCCCGTATTGCATACCCACTGGTATGGGTGCCGTTGTCACCGAACGAAAAAATCAACCGCGGTGTAAGCGTCAGGGACCCGTCGAAAAACCCTAATGCGACTGCCGGCTCCAAAAGTGCAATCCGACTATCTGAATATAGAGAGTAACCGGCGTCCAAAGACAGAACGGATGTGAACCCTTCGGTTTCCAGCACCTTCCATGCGCCCCCCGCATCCAGCGATAGCTGAGGCAGAAAATCCACATCAGGCACCACAGAAATACTCGCATATGCTGACCAGTCAGCACCAAGAGAGGTATTGGCGGAAAACGTGAACTGTTCGTCGCTAATGCCATTGCGCACAGCGCGTCGGGCCTGCCCTCCAAAAGTAATTTCATCGGAGAAATCATACGAAAGCGCGACAATTGTATCGCTCCACGCACCACGATTACCCGTCAGGCTGCTGACTTCAGTCCCGAAATCCAGCCGCCATCGGGCTCCCGAACCAGCGTTCCGACTATTTTCAATCTGGCTCAGAAGATCGTTGGCCTCGCGGTAGTCGGGTTGATGCGCAACCACCAGCCTGGCAAGCCGCTCCGCACCCTCAAGATCGCCCTGACGAAACCTTGCCTGCGCATATCCAAACCGGGCATCCTCATAGTCAGGGGCCAGCGTGAGCACCTTGACGAACACCGGCTCTGCCAAAGCGGGCTGCCCGGCCCCAAGATACGCAAACCCCAGCTGAACCAGAGCGTCGGCATTGTCCGGTTGCAGGCGCACAGCGCGCTCCAGATAGCCAATCGCCTCACCAAACCGCAGTTCAGCGCGGGCCGCCGTCCCCAACGCATATAACTCGGCTGCCGACTGGGCATAGGCTGGCACCGGTGCAATAACCAGTGTCAAAACGACCGCGCCATTCAGAAGCCACCGCATCAAACACCTGGATTTTCAGAAGGAAGATATTTTTCAATACGCGCCAACAACTCTTCCGGGATGAAAGGCTTGACCAGATAATCAGAGGCACCGCTCTCTAACGCCGAGACGATGTCTCTTTCACCCTTTCGCGCAGTCAACATGACAACCGGGATATGTGCAAGCGTGGTATCGGCCTTTAGCCGAACCAATAGCTCAAACCCATCTATCCCGGGCATCATCGCATCGAGAACCACCAGGTCAGGTAAACTGGAACGAACTTTCTCCAGCGCCTCTTCGCCATCCCTTGCGGTGATGACCTCATAACCTTTGGCGGCAAGCCTGAACTCAATCAGTTCGATCAACAACAAATCGTCGTCGCATATGAGGATTTTTGGCTTGGGGTGCATTGAATACTCCTGGATATTTTACAGACAGCACGCCCCCAAACGTGTGTTTTCCCGATACCTGTTCACCATAAGCTGCCGCTAGTTGGCAGCATCAAAAGAATCAGCATTTTGCCCATTATGCACCCCACAGGGTAAATACTTGGACAATATCCCGCCCCTCATTCTCAAGGTCTCAGTTTGAATCGATTGCGCATTGGGTGTCAAAACCGCCCCGTTTCCGTCCCAGATGGTTTCCATCTTTAAGGAGCGACCCCGCAAACAGTATGGCGCCATCAACCAGCAGCAGAGCTTGACAACCGGCAGCGATGCCCTAGATTCAAGGGATGAAACAGGCTGTGTTTATGCAAATTGCGCTCAAAGAGCATCCCGTAATAGGATTCTGACCCGAAGCTCGGCCGTTATCGTGCCTCCCGAGCTTCGGGTGCGCGATCTTTTGGGACAAACCTTGTCTCACAGACATTTCCTGGCACACCAAATCCAGTATCTCAGATTTTGAACGGAAAGCCCCTGGCTCTCCCATGGGTGTGACACATGCAAACACAGCAAAACACCGTCGCCGACCTTCCCGATATCGTGGTCGGTCAACGTGATTATGACGAACTCGTCGCCTTCGCCGAGGCACTGGGCGGCCCATTGGCCAACGCAGCCGAAGCCCTGCTTAACGAACTCGATCGCGCCACACTGGTCCCCCAGGATGAAGTGCCGGCTGACCGGGCGCGCATGAATTCAGTCGTCACTTTCGAAACCGTTGATGGCTTCACCCGCATTTTCCAGTTGGTCTATCCGGACAAGGCAGATGTCGACAAACAGCGTGTTTCAATCCTCACCCCCATCGGGCGGGCTTTGATCGGTCTCGGCGTTGGTCAATCCATCCCCTGGGCCGGACGCGATGGTCACACACATATCCTGACAGTAAAAACCGTCACGCAAGGCGCCTAAGCTATGTGCACGCGTCTGCCTAAAGGCCAAATCCGCATAACAGGAGTGCAACCGCTCGTCTTTGGATAGCGGCCAGGCTGGCGCGCGCCAGTCTGGTCCAATCGTCCACCCAATGCTTCCCTGATGAGGAACTATAGAGATGAGCACTGCCCCAGACATTTTCGTCACCCCTGAGGATTTACTGGTCCTTGAGGAAATTTTGGCCGATCCGCATTGCGCCAGCCTCACAATCCGTCAGGCCATTCGTGCCAAAATCGACACTGCCCGTGTGGTGCCAGCGGCGGACATGCCGGCCGAGACCATCACACTTGGCTCTCGCGTGCGTTTCCAGGTCGATCATTTACCACCCGTCGAGCGCATCCTGGTCCGGGGGGCCGGCGTCTACCCAACCGGTGCTGCACAATGTGTCACCACGCCTCGTGGCATCACCCTCCTGGGTCTGGCAAAGGGTGCGCAGGTCGAAATCACCGACGAAACAGGCATGGAGACCCTGCATGTTCTCGACGTCTCCTACCAGCCGGAAGCGGCCAGACGGATCGCCAACATCGTCGAATTCGACAAACGCTTCCCCCCACGCCCCGATTGGCACCGCCCCGCTGGCGCACCAGCACGTCCAGCTGGCGCCCCCTTCTGGGACGATGACGACCCCGGCCCCAGCGCTGCTTAAGCCCTATTCACGCAGATGACAGTGGCCGGTGATCCACCGGCCTCACCCGGAACGAGCAGGAGACAGAATTGAAAGTGGTTATAATCGGCGCAGGCATCATCGGCGTCACCTCAGCCTATTTCCTGGCCAAAGCCGGGTGCGAGGTCACCGTCCTTGAACGTCACCCCGGCCCCGCGCAGGAAACCAGCTTCGCCAATGCCGGCCAGATTTCGCCCGGCTATTCCGCACCCTGGGCCGCTCCCGGCATCCCGATGAAGGCCGTCAAATGGCTGTTGTCGCGCCATTCCCCGCTCGTGGTGCGGCCAAAACTCGACACCGCCCAATGGCTGTGGATGCTCAAAATGCTCGGTAATTGCACCGAAACCGCCTATCACCGCAACAAGGCGCGCATGGTCCGGGTCGCTGAATACAGCCGCGATGTTCTGGAAGAACTGCGCCAGCAAACAGGCATCGAATACAACCATCGCACGCAGGGCACGTTGCAGGTGTTCCGCTATGCCAAACAAATGGATGGCATGCATAAGGACATCGACGTCCTCAAGCAGTTCGGCGTGAATTATGAAGTGCTCGACCGCGATGGTTGCGTCGCAGTCGAACCGGGCTTGCAACGGGTCCGTGAAAAAATCACCGGCGGGCTCCGCCTGCCGCATGACGAAACCGGCGACTGCCGGATGTTCACAATAGCCCTCGCCCGGCTGGCGCGGGAAATGGGTGTCACCTTCAAATATGGCACCGAGGTGAAAACCGTTCTGCATGAAGCGGGCCGCGTCACCGGCATTGCAACACAGCATGGCGACATCACCGGCGATGCCTATATCCTGGCCGCCGGCAGCCTGTCGGTACGACTGGCCAAGACAGTCGGCATTCACCTGCCGATCTATCCGGTTAAGGGCTATTCCATCAACGTCCCCATCGACAATGAAGACGAAGCGCCACGATCCACCTTGATGGATGAAACCTACAAGGTCGCGATTACCCGGCTGGGTGACACTGTACGCATTGGGGGCACTGCAGAGCTCAACGGTTATGCATCGGGATTGCCCGATTCCCGCCGCGACACGCTGCTGCATTCCTTCAGGGGATTATTTCCGAATGTCGGCACACCGGACAATACCAGCCTCTGGGCAGGCTTCCGCCCGATGACGCCCGACGGCACACCAATCATTGGCGGCACCGCCTTGTCCAACCTGTTTCTCAACACCGGACACGGCACGCTGGGGTGGACCATGTCCTGCGGTTCAGCGCGCGTCATCACCGATATCATTATGAAAAAAACACCGGATATCGACGTCTCTGATCTCGTTTACCCACGCATCAAAGCAGCCTGACGTCCCCGGCAAAGCGGCCATCGGAACCAAAGCCCCGATGGCCGGATCAATTCTAGCCCACCTTGGCGAGCGCTTGCTCAACGTCGGCAATGATGTCGTCGATATGCTCGATGCCGACCGAAATACGCACCAAATCTTCTGATACGCCAGCTTTTTCAAGCTCTTCCGGCGACAGCTGACGATGCGTCGTGGACGCAGGATGGCACGCCAGCGATTTCGCATCACCGATATTGACGAGCCTGAGGATCATCTCCAGCGCATCGATAAACTGGGCACCCGATTTCGCGCCGCCCTTCACACCAAAGCTGATAATACCGGAGGCCTTGCCCTTGGTAATCCGCTTTGCAACCGCATTATGCGGGCTGTCCGGCAGGGCTGCATAATTGACCCAGGTCACTTTCGGATGCTTTTGCAGATAGGCTGCCAGCGCTTCGGCATTCTCGCAATGCCGCTCCATGCGCAGGCCCAGTGTCTCAAGACCCATCAGGAACAAAAACGCACTATGTGGCGACAGGGCAGCGCCGGTATTGCGCAGCGGCACAACACGGCACCGGCCGATATAGGCCGCAGGCCCAAGCGCCTCGGTATAAACAACGCCGTGATAGGAGGGATCAGGCTCATTGAGCACCTTGAAGCGCTCCTTGTTCTTCACCCAGTCAAACTTGCCGGAATCAACAATGATGCCGCCAATCGAATTGCCATGGCCGCCAATATATTTGGTCAGCGCATGCACAACGATATCCGCGCCCAGTTCAATCGGCTTGCAAAGGAAAGGCGTTGCCACCGTATTGTCGACGATCAGCGGCACACCGTGCTTATGCGCAATTTCCGCCAGCTTTTCGATATCAACCACATTGCCTGCGGGATTGCCGATGGATTCGCAGAATACCGCCTTGGTGTTCTCATCAATCAGCTTGTCGATGGCGTCAAAATCATGCGACTGCGCCAGACGCACTTCAATGCCCTGACGGGGGAACGAGTGCATGAACAGGTTATAGGTGCCACCATAAAGCTGGCTGATCGAAACCACATTGTCACCAACACCGGCGATCGCCTGAATGGCATAAGTGATTGCCGACATGCCTGAAGCCACACATAACCCGGCAATGCCGCCCTCCATTTCCGCCACGCGCTGTTCCAGAACGGCGGTCGTGGGGTTCATGATGCGCGTGTAGATATTGCCCGCAACCTTGAGGTCAAACAGGTCAGCGCCATGCTGGGTATCGTCAAACGTGTAGGATGTCGTTTGATAGATCGGCACCGCGGCGGATTTGGTGGTCTCCTCAGACGTGTAGCCATGATGGAGTGCAATGGATTCAAGTTTCACGAAGCTTCCTCTCTTTATCGCTGGTCTTCGACCAATCGTTAGGTTGACCACTTAATAGCATCAGATCCGGCGCGGCGCACGTTCAACAACAGAAGTCCCATCCAAAATCCCCGCATTGACAGGAACCAAATACTCAAATTCACCGCGCAGGCAGCGCAGATTTTTCTGGCTGCACCCCGCTGATTTCCACGCGCAATTTGACCACAATCAAACGCGTGTTATCCTTCAATAATATCAACGATATTGGTGACCGCACAATGGATATCGGCCTTGCGAAGACCTTTCTGGAAGTCGCTGCAACCGGCAGTTTTATTGCCGCCGCCGGTCGGCTCAACATCACGCAAACGGCCGTCAGCGCCCGTATCCGCACACTGGAGGATCAGCTCGGCCGGCAATTGTTCATCCGCAACAAATCGGGCGCCAAGCTGACCGCCGCTGGCGAACGCTTCATTCGCCACGCCACGACTTTGGTCCAGGTCTGGGAGCGCGCACGCCAGCAAGTCGACCTGCCGCCAGGACGTACAGAGATTGCCAGTGTCGGCGCTGAAATCAGCCTGTGGAATCCGCTTCTCGTCGATTGGCTGGTCTGGATGAAACACGAAGCGCCCCAGATCGCGTTGCATGCCGATGTCGACATCCAGTCCCGGCTGATTGAGCGTCTCGACAATGGCGCCCTCGACCTCGCACTGCTCTACAACCCACCCCCGCAAAGCGGTCAAACAGTGGTCGAGCTCCTGATGGATGAAAAGCTCGTCATGGTCACCACCGCACCCGAGGGCGATCCCGTCGCCCCCGAGGATTATGTTGATGTCGACTGGGGCCCCGCCTTTGTCGCCAACCGGCAGGCGGCTTTCCCCGGCATTGTAAATCCGGGTGTACTCATGTCTCACGGCCCCCTTGCACTGCTCTATCTGATCCGCGTCGGCGGCATGGGATATTTTCGGCTCAGCGCAGTCCAACCCTATTTGCACGACGGTCGCTTGCGCCGCGTATCGGGCGCACCGGAATTCTCCTATTCTGTACACATGGTCTATTCTAAACGCGCCGAACCGGCATTGATGCAAAGCATGCGCACGGGCTTCAAGGCCATCTCCGCCCGTCAGCTTCAAGAGGCGGCCGTTTAATCACATCCTTGAAACGATAACAGGTGCCGGACGTGGCGCGTCATCCGCCGGGTCATAAAACATCGCTGCATGGAAGCTCGCTGCCACCCGTTCCGCACGCTCCATAAAGGCCTTTGCAAAGTCCGGGCCGCCAATGGAAACCGCCGTTTCATTGAACAGCTTCAGCCAAATCTTGAAATCGTCCGGCCTGACTGTTTTCAACGCCAGATGCTTTTGCATCGGCCGGCCGGAATACCGGCCTGTTCGCAACATCAGCGATGACCAGAAATCGATCATGGTCAGCAAATGCGGTTCCCAGTCATCGCCCAAAGCCTGCGCAAAAATCGGTCCTAACCGCGCATCTTCCCTAACCCGCGCATAGAATTCACGGACCAATTGCGCAATCTGCGCTTCACTCGGAGGCAGGTTTGAAACGGTTTCGGCTTCCCGATCATTTGTCATGACCAATCAATTCTCCAAATAGACCCGCAATGCGACCAGCGTATCACGAACAGGACCGTCAGCCAGTCTCGGTATCGTCGCACCCAGTTGGCGCCGCGCCGAAGCATGCAAAGCTGCCAATTCACCCAGTTCGGGATTCGTTCGGCTCCGGCACCCGGTATGTCCTGAAATCTCACGCAACCTCAGTAACCAGCCCGCATAATCTGCAGCACCCCGGTTAAACGGCGGCGCACCGGTACATTCCGTGCCGCCTGACGGCGCTAACGCAAGGCTCAGCATCGTTGTCATGATTTCCTCCAACGCCAAAAGGTCGGCATCAAGCTGATCGGCATCAAGTTGCCCGTTGTAATCGCCATAAACCTCATCGACATAGCAAACAGCAGAACTATAGGTGCGACGGTCGGAACATTCTGTCGTAACCTCCAGCAATTGCTGCGCCCCCGCCATGATCCGGTCCACCAACACCGCCGCCGGTGCAATCTGTTCAATACTCCCCACCCCTGTGCCGGCATAAAGCGCCATATCGGCAAATGCGCCAATCATCACCCGTGATGGCGAATCCGTGCTGAACCGCAAAATCGCACGCCCCGCTTCGTCGCCTATCACGATCCGCTCATCAGCAAATGGATCTCCCCGCTCGCCCCGCGTAACAGGATTATCCAGAACCCGAACCATCGCCCCGCGCGGCCAGTTGATATGGAATTTGTCGGTCAACACCGTGTCCGACGCCTTGGCCGCAACAAGCGCTTGCTTGTGATAAGTGTGCGCATAGGATTCTGCGGCGGCCATAAAAGCCGTTCCTATAACGATACCATCCGCCCCCAACCCCATCGCCGTCACAAGGTCCGCCCCGGACCCCAGCCCCCCAGCCGCCAGCACCGGAACACTGACAGCGTCGACCACAGCTGGCAGCAACTGCGCCAATGGCGTCGTTCCCCGCACATGGCCACCCGCCTCCACACCCTGCGCAATAATCAACCCGCACCCTGCAGCCTCTGCCGCCAGCGCTTCCTCAACCGAACCAACCTGATAGGCAACCATGATGCCGGCTTGCCGCAGCCGGTTAACGACCGCAAGATCCATCTCCCAGAACAGGCACACCACCGGCACCTTCTCGGCGATACAAACCGCTATTTGTCGTTGCAGCAGGCCCGGATCTGTGGCCGCCGGAATAAGATTGACGCCAAAGCGCGAACACCCCTGCGCCCGTAATTCCGAGATCTCATGGGCAATGAGTTCCGGCGGCTCGCGCACCATGCCCAGAAAACCAAACCCGCCCGCATCCGTTACCGCGCCCACGAGTTCCGCCCGTGCGACGCCCCCCATCCCCGCCAGAACAAGCGGCAACTTGCACCCCAGCACTGCGGCTAGCGTTCCCTTTGAAAACTCAATCATGTGCGCGCTCCGGATGCGCAATATAGTCAGCCAGCACCCGTGCATGATTATGCGCCGTGTCCCGCGCCGCATAAATCAGTGTCACAGGGCCCGATTTCGCGGCCGTTCTGATCTCCTCCAGCTCCGCATCGTTCTGCGCAAGTTCGCGGGCATATTTCTGGCGAAACCTGTCCCAGCGTTTGGGATCGTGCCCAAACCATTTCCGAAGCTGCGCACTGGGGGCAATATCTTTCGCCCAGATATCGATATGCGCATCCCCCTTGGCGACACCACGTGGCCACAACCTGTCCACCAGCACCCGAACCCCGTCGTCATCTGCGACAGGTTCGTAAATTCGTTTGATCGCTGGCTTCTTCATTATGCAAACACCTTGGGCCGCGCGCCTATTCAGCACTGTCAGTTGCAACAAGCGTCCAGCCTGGCGACCCTGAGTCCGCCTGGCGCTCAAATGTCCAGATTTCATTGGCCTTCGCCACGCGTTCGGGATCGCCCGCAATCACATTGCCATCCCTGTCCCGCACCGCCGCAACAATTTCCGCAACAAACCGTACATCAATCCACACCCGCCCCTCAGCCAGTCCGGCATTCACCACTTCAGCCGCCTGCCAACCGATAAACGTCAGCGATGCCTGCTCCCCCCGCGCCTGACGTCCCGCAATCACCTCGGCAAACACCCTTTTCACATCGCCCCCCAGCAGACCGGCACAGCCGGAAACGTCGCCAGATGCAAACGCCGTCACAATCGTCTCATAAGCCTGCCGCGCACCGGCCAGAAAACTCTCAAGATTACCGGTGCCAGGCATTGCCCAAATCCGGCTCAATATTGTCGCAAGGCTTTCATTCGCCATCATGCCGGGGGAACTGCCAGCGTCCCCCCGCGATGCAGATGAATCTGTCGGCGTCTGCTCGGCGCTACCGGTCGTATGTGCAGTGAAAAACAAGTTCCAGAAGATCAAAAGTACTGCAAGCGCGACATAGTCCCAAAAAGTGTATTCCATTTCAGCCTCATGCGCTGCCTGAGGAAGCAGGCAGCTATGCATGCTCCTCCTCCTCAAAACGTGGCAATGTGCTGAACTGGTGCACCGGCGGCGGTGACGACAACGTCCATTCCAGTGTTGTCGCCCCCTCGCCCCAGGGATTGTCAGCTGCACGGCGCTTGGCCATGAAGGCTTCTGCAAGAGTGATCAGAAACATCAGCACGCCGGCCGTTGATATATAGGCGCCGATCGATGAAATCAGGTTCCACAGTCCAAAAGCATCAGGATAGTCCACATACCGCCGCGGCATCCCGGCCAGCCCCAGAAAATGCTGCGGGAAAAACACGATATTGACCCCCACAAACATCAACCAGAAATGGATGCGCGCCAGCGTCTCGTTGTAGAGATAGCCGCTCATTTTAGGGAACCAGTAGTAAAAACCGGCAAAGATCGCAAAGGCCGACCCCAGTGACAGCACATAGTGAAAATGCGCGATCACATAATAGGTATCGTGCAACACATGATCGACACCGGCGCTGGCGGCCACCACCCCGGTCACGCCGCCAATCGTGAACAGCATGATGAACCCGAGAGACCATAACATGGGCACCTTGAAGGAAATCGAGCCGCCCCACATCGTCGCGATCCAGGAGAAAACCTTGATCCCGGTGGGCACGGCAATCACCATGGATGCCGCCATGAAATAGCCCTGGACATCCTTGGACATGCCCGAGGTGAACATATGATGGGCCCAAACCAGAAAGCCGATCACCCCGATGGCAACCATCGCATAGACCATCGCCGCATAACCAAAAATCGGCTTGCGTGAGAAGGTCGCCACAACATGGCTGACAATCCCGAAGGCAGGCAGGATCATGATATAGACCTCGGGGTGCCCGAAGAACCAGAACAGGTGCTGGTAGAGCACAGGGTCGCCACCCCCCTGGGGCACGAAAAACGTTGTGCCGAAATTGCGGTCTGTCAGCAGCATGGTCACCGCTCCCGCCAGAACGGGCAGGGAAAACAGCAACATGAACGCCGTCACCAGCATTGCCCAGGCAAACAGCGGCATCCGGTGCAGCGTCATCCCCGGCGCGCGCATGTTGAAAATCGTGGTGATAAAATTGATGGCCCCCAAAATTGATGAGGCACCCGACAAATGGATCGCCAGGATGACAAAATCGACCGCCGGTCCGGGCTGGCCCGCCCCTGAGAAAGGTGGATAAAGGGTCCAGCCGCCGCTATGTCCGTTTGACCCCGAAGGTCCCTCCACAAACAAGGACACCAGAAACAACACAAAAGCCGCGACCAGCAGCCAGAACGAAACATTATTCAGGCGGGGAAACGCCATGTCGGGCGCACCAATCAGTATCGGCACGAACCAATTGCCAAAGCCGCCGATCAATGCCGGCATCAGAACAAAAAAGATCATCACCAGCCCGTGGGCCGACACCACCGCATTATAGAGATCGGTATTGTGAAAAAACTGCACCCCCGGCTGTTGCAGTTCAATGCGCATCAACAGGGAAAGCCCGGTGCCAAACAAACCGGCGACAATTGAAAACACAAGGTAAAGCGTACCAATATCCTTGTGATTGGTTGAAAACACCCAACGCTGCCCAAAGCTCGCCTGACGGTGTGTATCCGATGCCGCACTATCCATTTCATTCTCCGCTCGTTAACGACGCGGAGGCGCGGTTTCACTCAGGCAGCGGTCCAACAAGCTGCCGAGTAAAAGAACGTCTCAGCGTTCGCGCAGACCCTAGGACGAGAATAAAAGTCAGACAAACGAATTTAATTTGGAATTATCAGCAATAATTTTGGTTTTAAATCTCAGTTCTCCCCCGCGGTGGAAAGGGTGCTGATCAAAGGCGACCAGACGGCCGCAAGCAACCGCGTTCGTCTCGGCGGGAAAGACATATTATGCGACGATAAAGCAAGTCGCGCTTTCCCCAGCTTCGTGTACTATGAAAACCCATGAGCCGCCCCCGCCGCCCGCCGCGTCGGACAATAATGATTGTCGCTTGAACCCCGGAGGGCCCGGAATGCGCAAAGACATCCACAATTCCGATGTGCCGAGGCTTTGCGTATCCTGCGAAGCACGTCATCGTGGAATCTGTGGCGCGTTGAATCCGGAAGAACTCGTCACCCTCGCCAGGCACACCAGCAAGGCCCGCCATGAACCCGGTCGGCAGTTGATTGGGGAAACCGACGAAATTTCATCCTACGCCAATGTCATGCGCGGCGTCGTCAAACTGAGCAAAATGCTGGAAGACGGCCGCCAGCAGGTCGTCGGCCTTCAGTTTGCGCCCGATTTCATGGGACGCCCCTTTGCTGAATCCAGCGCAGTTACGGCAGAAGCAGCCTCGGAAGTTGAAACCTGCAGCTTCCCCAAATCGGCGCTTGAAACCCTGATCAGCCAAAACCCGGATCTAGAACACCGTTTGCTGCAGCAAACCCTCAAGGAACTCGATGAGGCACGCGACTGGATGCTGACCCTCGGGCGAAAAACAGCCGCCGAAAAGGTCGCCAGCTTCCTCTATCTCATCGCCACCCATCTCGAACCGGAAGATATCGTCTCAACCAGCTTCACCCTGCCGGTCACAAGGGCCGATATCGCGGACTTTTTGGGCCTGACCATCGAAACAGTTTCACGCCAGATAACCAAGCTGCGCGCAGAGAACGTGATCGAAATCGTCGCCAACCGGCAGGTTACGATTCCCGATCTGAAAAAGCTGCATCACCGCTGCGGTTAACGCGACTGACGCCCCTCCACAGAAATCATCGACCGCCGTGACCCTTCGAATCAAGGCGCCCGAGGGCCTTGCCCAGCAATTCCTGCTCCAGCGCCAGATGCCGGCGCAAGCCGCCGAAAAAGCTGCGTAGCATATAACCACTCGCCTCCGGCCCGTGCAGCGGCGTGCCGCTGCCATAGGAGGCCAGAAGTTCCACCAGTTCTTCAACCAGAAATGCATCCGCCAAATGGTCCTGTCGCAAATGGGCCACCAGCGCCGACGAATCGACTTCAAGAGTGGCCTCGCGCGTCACGAGCGGAAAAACATGCGCCTCTTCAATAGCATGTGCTGATCGAATGACTTCATCAAGCGCCTGGGCGGTAAGCGCACATGTCTGACGATCCACCCGTTCCGGCAATGAATCAGCAATAATCTCAAGCTGATCGCACAATTCCAGCTGTGCGCGTCGTGATCGATCAAAAATCTCCATCAATCCGTTTTGTCGCACCGGCGGACCCCCTCGGCTTTGCGCACCTCTGCAATCTTTATGCGGTCTGCCGACAAAATCATGCGACGCCCCGACATGCTTTGATCTGCATCAATGTTCTGCCGCGCCCCTGCCGCTAACAGTGCAATCTGGCTTGGCGGGGCAACCCCAAGGCCGGTGAAACGGAAAACCAGGTCGGTCCCGGGGGCAACCAATGAAGCATTTAAACGAAACCATCATTCTGGGAACGGGCACGCTATTGTGCCTGCTGGCGGCGGCTTTCGCCCAGGATGCACCCTTCCGCCTGCACGCGCTCGTGCTCACGCTCGTGCTCGGGCTGGCAACGCTCTATACGCTGCGGCAGGTTGAGTTCGCGGGCGGCGCCAAGCCCCGGCCTGACAGCGAATTCTATATGGATGGCCCGATTCGTGCCGGTGTCATTCTCACAGTCTTTTGGGGTGTTGTCGGTTTTCTCGTCGGAGTCATCGTCGCCAGCCAGCTCGCCTGGCCAGACCTGAACATTGAGCCCTGGCTCAATTTCGGCCGCATGCGGCCCCTGCATACCTCCGCCGTTGTTTTCGCCTTTGGCGGCACCGCGCTGATCACCACTTCCATGTATGTCGTCCAGCGCACCTGCCGCGCCCGTCTCTGGGGCGGCAATCTGGCCTGGTATGTTTTCTGGGGCTATCAGCTGTTCATCGTCATGGCCGCCACCGGCTATCTGCTGGGCATCACCCAGAGCCGTGAATATGCCGAGCCGGAATGGTATGTCGATTGGTGGCTGACCATTGTCTGGGTTGCCTATCTCGTCTTGTTCCTCGGCACGCTGGTCAAGCGCAAGGAGCCGCATATCTATGTGGCCAACTGGTTCTACCTTGCCTTCATCGTCACCATTGCCATGCTCCATGTGGTCAACAATCTGGCCGTTCCCGTCTCCTTCCTCGGATCGAAAAGCTACTCGCTGTTCTCCGGCGTTCAGGATGCACTGACCCAGTGGTGGTATGGCCATAACGCCGTTGGCTTCTTCCTCACCGCCGGCTTCCTCGGCATGATGTACTATTTCATGCCCAAACAGGCCGAACGCCCGGTCTATTCCTACCGCCTGTCGATCATCCACTTCTGGTCGCTGATCTTTCTTTACATCTGGGCCGGCCCGCATCACCTGCATTACACAGCCCTGCCCGATTGGGCGCAGACCCTTGGCATGGTCTTCTCCATCATGCTGTGGATGCCCTCATGGGGCGGCATGATCAACGGCCTGATGACGCTGCAAGGCGCATGGGACAAGATCCGCACCGACCCGATCATCCGCATGATGGTCATCGCCGTGGCGTTTTATGGCATGTCGACCTTTGAAGGTCCGATGATGTCGATCAAGGCGGTCAACGGCCTGTCGCATTATACCGACTGGACCATCGGTCACGTGCATTCCGGCGCACTCGGCTGGGTTGGCATGATCACTTTCGGTGCCATCTACTTCCTGGTGCCACGTCTCTGGGGCCGCGAAAAACTCTATTCGCTCCGCATGGTCAACTGGCATTTCTGGTTCGCCACCCTTGGCATCGTCATCTATGCGGCGGTCATGTGGGTTGCCGGCATCACCCAGGGGTTGATGTGGCGCGAATATGATGCGGAAGGCTTCCTTGTCTACTCGTTCGCCGAAACCGTTGCCGCCATGCACCCCTATTATGTGCTGCGCGTCATGGGTGGCCTGCTCTACCTCACCGGCGGCCTGATCATGGCCTGGAACGTCTACCAGACCATTCGCGGCAATGTCCGGGATGAAAAACCAATCGTTGCCCAGGCCACCAGCCTGCAACCGGCAGAATAAGGGAGCGCACAAAATGGGTCTGCTCGACAAACACAAACACATTGAACGCAACGTCACCCTGCTGCTGGTTGGCTCTCTCGTAGTGGTCTCCATTGGCGGCATCGTGGAAATTGCCCCCCTGTTCTATTTCCAGAATACCATCGAAAAGGTGGAGGGCATGCGGCCCTACACCCCGCTGGAACTGGCCGGGCGCAATATCTATGTGCGTGAAGGGTGCTATACCTGCCACTCGCAAATGATCCGGCCGTTTCGCGACGAGGTGGAACGCTACGGCCATTATTCCCTTGCCGCTGAAAGCATGTATGACCACTCCTTCCAGTGGGGCTCCAAGCGCACAGGCCCGGATCTGGCCCGCGTGGGCGACCGCTATTCCAACGATTGGCACGTGGCCCACCTCACCGACCCGCGCTCAGTCGTGCCGGAATCGGTCATGCCGAAATACGGATTTCTGGCCAGTGCCACGCTCGACTTCGCCAATATGGGCGGCCACTTGAAGGCAAATGCCACAGTCGGCGTCCCCTATAGCGATGAGGCTATCGAGAACGCTGTGGCAGATGTCATCGCACAAGCCACCCCCGACGCCGACACATCCGGGCTCGAAGCGCGCTATCCCAATGTCCGCTTTGGCGATTTCGACGGCAATGCCCGCGAAATCACCGAGATGGATGCCCTCGTCGCCTATCTGCAAATGCTCGGCACGCTGGTCGATTTCGAGGCTTATCAGCCCGAAGCCAATTACCGGTAAGGAGAACCGCCATGTCCTATGAATCCTTCCGGCATTTCGCTGACAGCTGGGGCCTTTTGTACATGTTCGCCATTTTCATCGGCGTCGTGCTGTTCCTCCTGCGCCCCGGCGCGCGCGAGCAGGCCAAAAATGCCGCCCAAATCCCATTCAACGAAGAACGCTGAGCCACGAGGAACATCACGATGAGCGATAAAGAAGTCGATGACATCAGCGGCACCGAAACCACCGGTCACGAGTGGGATGGTATCAAGGAACTGAACACCCCCATGCCGCGCTGGTGGCTGTGGACCTTTTACGGCTGCATCATATGGGCCATTGGCTATGCCATCGCCTACCCGGCCATTCCGTTGGTCAACGGCGCAACAAAGGGTCTGCTTGGCTATTCCAGCCGCGCCAATCTCGACGCCGAGCTGGTCGCTGCCAAGGCCGGTCAGGCATCCTATCTGGCCCGGATCGACGCCATGGACGTGGCCGATATCGTCAAGGACGAAGAGCTGGCCCGCTTCGCCCGCGCCGGTGGCAGCTCTGCCTTCAAGGTCTATTGTTCGCAATGCCACGGTTCGGGTGCCTCAGGCGCTGCCGGATATCCCAATCTCAACGATGACGAGTGGATCTGGGGCGGCACACCTGAAGCCATCTACACCACCATCGCCCATGGCGTGCGCTATGACGCGGATTTCGACACCCGTTTCAACGAAATGCCACGCTTTGGTGCCGACCAGATTCTTGAGCGCGACCAGATCAGGGCCATCGCCAATTACGTCGCCGAACTCTCCGGCGGCGAAGCCGACCCCGCTCTGATTGCCGAAGGCGAAACACTGTTCGCGGACAATTGCACCTCCTGCCATGCAGAAGGCGGCGTCGGCGACCCCGAGCTGGGTGGCCCGGCCATCAATAACGGCATCTGGCTCTATGGCGATGGCACGGTCGAAACCATCATCGCCCAGATCAACGAGCCCGAGCATGGCGTCATGCCCGCATGGCGCGAAAAGCTCGGCGATGCCACCGTCAAACAGCTTGCCGTTTACGTTCACGGCCTGGGTGGCGGCCAGTAAAATCTGGCAACCGGCGATCTCCCGTCGCCGGTTGCATTTGATCCAGATTAAGGCCGCCCGCCCGCGAGAATGCGATAAGGGGCGGATCTGATCGCCAGGAAAGAAGCCTTGATGTCAACTGACGCACCACACATCACGCCCAACGCAGTGCACGAATTCGATGTCGATGCGGTCAACAAGGCCGGCACGCGCCAGCCGCTTTATGCCAAGCGGCGCAAAATCTTCCCCAAACGCGCCAGCGGCAATTTCCGCAAGTTCAAATGGCTGGTCATGGCGATCACCCTGACCATCTATTACGTCACCCCCTGGCTGCGCTGGGATCGCGGCCCCTACGCCCCCGATCAATTAGTACTGATCGACCTTGAGAACCGCCGATTCTATTTCGCCTTTATCGAAATCTGGCCGCAGGAGTTCTACTATGTCGCCGGCATGCTGGTCATGGCCGGCATTGGCCTGTTCCTGATCACCTCAACCGTTGGCCGCGCCTGGTGTGGCTATGCCTGCCCGCAAACCGTCTGGGTCGATCTGTTTCTGGTGGTCGAACGCGCCATCGAAGGTGATCGCAATGCCCGCATCAAACTCGATGCTGCCGCATGGACACCGTCCAAACTGTTCAAGCGTGTCTCCAAACACGCCATCTGGCTGCTGATCGGCGTGCTCACCGGCGGTGCCTGGATTTTCTATTTCGCTGATGCGGCAACGCTGGCGCAGGATTTTTTCACCCTCAAGGCCCCGCTCGTCGCCTATGCCACCGTCGCCATCCTCACCGCCACCACTTATACATTCGGCGGCCTCATGCGCGAACAGGTCTGCACCTATATGTGCCCCTGGCCCCGCATCCAGGCGGTCATGCTCGATGAAAACTCTCTCACCGTCACTTACAACGATTGGCGCGGCGAGCCCCGCTCGAAACACGCCAAACGTCTGGCCAGCGAAGGCAAGGTCGCGGGCGATTGCGTCGATTGCAATGCCTGCGTCGCCGTGTGCCCCATGGGTATCGACATTCGCGACGGCCAGCAGCTCGAATGCATCACCTGCGCACTCTGCATCGATGCCTGCGACAATGTCATGGACAAGCTCGGCAAGGAACGCGGCCTGATCTCCTATGCAACGCTCAATGACTACAACACCAATATGGGCATCGCCACCGGCGCTGCCTCGGGCGAGGCCACAATCGATCCCACCCGCGTGCGCGACAGCCGGACCGGCCGTCTGCTCGACAGCTTGCGCCACACCAATTGGCGTTCGGTCATCCGCCCGCGCACTCTGGTCTATTTCTTTGGCTGGGCCGCCATCGGTCTGGCCATGCTCACGGTCCTTGCGCTGCGCAGTCCGCTCGATCTCAACGTGCTGCACGACCGCAATCCCCTTTATGTCCTGCTCTCGGACGGGGGCATCCGTAATGGCTATGACGTCAAGATTCTCAACATGACCCCGCAACCGCGTGAAGTCACCCTGACCATGCAAGGGCTCGATGGTGCCGCCATGTCGCTCGCGGGCAGCACCCAGCTTGCAACAGATCAACTGGTATTCGAGGTCGAACCAGACCGCGTTCTGCCCGTGCGGCTCTATATCCGCGTCCATCCCGACGACCTGAGCGAAGGCCGCACCGAATTTTCCCTGGTCGCCACCAGTGATGATGGCAATGTCCGGGCGGAAGCCCATGTCAATTTCGAGGCCCCCAGATGACCCAAGCGCCCACACTTCCCACCCGCAAGGGCCAGTTCACGGGATGGCACATGCTCGCCGTCATGGTGGCGTTTTTCGGCGTCATCGTTTCGGTCAATTTCTACATGGCCTTTTCCGCCATCAACTCATGGACCGGGCTTGTGGTGGAAAATTCCTATGTCGCCAGCCAGCAATTCAACACCAAACTCGCCAACGCCAAGGCGCAGACAGCAATGGGCTGGCAGGGCGGCCTCGCCTATGAAAACCGCACGCTGGTTTTCACCTTGCACGGCCCCGACAATGCCCCCCTGCCCGTGCAAACCGTCAGCATCGCCCTGAGCCGCCCCATTGGCGTCAGCGGCGACCAGTCTGTTGCGCTCACCGCTGCTGGCGGCGGCACCTATACCGCGCCGCTTGATCTCGATGCCGGTGTCTGGAACGCACAGATCGTTGCAAGCTTCACCGATCAACCGGATTACGAGCACCACGCCCGTCTGGTTATTGGCACACAAAAATGACCTGTTGCGCCCCCGCCATTGAAGCTTCGGCCGAAAGCATATTGGCACCCGAGACAAACGACGACATCCTGCTCGGCGCTTCGCTGGATCTGGGCGAAGGCCATTATCAGCTCGAACTCGCCCTGCCCGACATTCATTGCGCCGCCTGCATCAACACCATCGAAAAGGCGCTGGCCCAATTGCCTATGGTCAACACGGCGCGCGTCAACTTCTCCACCAAGCGCGTGCGCGTTGATTATGTGCCCGCCAAAGGCCACCCCTCAGAGATCACCAGCGCTATTCATGCCCGCGGCTACCGTGCCTTCTTGCTCGATCCTGAAAGCGACAATCAAACCGACACCACCTTGCGCGATCTCGTCCGCGCCCTCGCGGTTGCCGGTTTTGCCGCCGCCAACATCATGCTGTTCTCAGTGTCCATCTGGTCCGGGGCAGAACCAGTCACCCGCGACCTGTTCCACTGGATTTCGGCCCTGATCGCCGTGCCCGCTGTGGCCTATGCCGGCCGGCCCTTTTTCACCTCGGCCTGGCGCGCATTGCGCCATGGTGCGCTCAACATGGATGTGCCGATTTCCCTGGCCGTGCTGCTCGCCCTCGCTCTCAGCCTGTTCGAAACCTATAATCACGGCCAGCATGCCTATTTCGATGCTTCAGTCACCTTGTTGTTCTTCCTTTTGATCGGGCGCACGCTCGATCACATGATGCGCGAAAAGGCCCGCAGCGCCGTGCGTAATCTGGCCCGCCTCGCCCCGCCCCATGCCAATCGCCGCCATGAAGACGGGCGGCATGAAAAGATCGCCCTCAAGGAAATCCTCCCCGGCATGCTGCTCGACATCGCCCCGGGCGACAGATTGCCGGTCGATGCAGAAATCGTCTCCGGCAACAGCGATGTTGATCGCTCACTGGTCAATGGCGAACCGGTGCCCGAACATGCAGGCCCCGGCAGCGCCCTTCTTGCAGGCACCACCAATCTGTCCGGCCCCCTGCTTGTTCGCGCCACCCAGCCTGCCGCCGATTCCTTTCTCGCCCGCATGATCGGCTTGATGGAAGCAGCGGAGGGTTCAAAGGCCGGCTACAAAAATATCGCCGACCGCGCTGCCGCGATCTATGCCCCCACTGTCCACATCCTGGCGCTGGGCACCTTGCTGTTCTGGGGTCTTACAACCGGCAATTGGCACATGGCCATTCTCTATGCCATCGCCGTTCTGATCATCACCTGCCCCTGCGCCCTCGCCCTGGCCGTCCCCATCGTCCACATCGTCGCCTCCGGCCGGCTGTTCGAGCAGAATGTGATGATGCGCGACGGTGCCGCACTCGAACGTCTCGCTCAGGTCAACCGCATCGCTTTTGATAAAACGGGCACCCTGACGGCGGGCAAGCCCCGGCTGAATGGTCAGTTCTTCGGGGCCTCCACCTTCCTGGCACGTGCCGCCAGCCTCGCCGCCATCAGCCGCCACCCTTTCTCAACGGCCATCCACGCGGCGGCACCATCCAGCCAACCGGTGCAGAACGCCCGTGAAATTCCCGGGGCCGGCATTGAAGCCACAGACGATAAAGGCACCTGGCGTCTCGGCAATGCCGGTTTCTGTAACGCCGCCAGTCTGGACGCTCCCGACCACACCAGCACGGTCTGGCTCAGCCTTGATGGTGTGCCTAAAGCTGGCTTTGCCTTCACCGACCCAATCCGTCCCGAAGCCGCAACAACCATTGCCGCCTTGCACCAATTGGGACTCCAAACCACTCTCTTGTCCGGCGACCGCGCCGATCCGGTTGCCCACGCCGCCAAGGCCATCGGCATCACCGATGCGCATCCCAACCTCACACCGGAACAAAAGCTCAAAGCGCTTCAGGCCTTCAGCGATCAGGGCGAAAAAACCGTCATGGTTGGCGATGGCATAAACGATGCGCCAGCTCTCCGCGCCGCCTATACCTCAATGGCCCCCTCAAGCGCCGCCGACATTGGCCGCAACGCTGCCGATTTCGTCTACACCAATGACAATCTCGGCGCTGTGCTTTTTACCATCACTATCGCCCGCCGCGCCGCCGCCATGGTCCGGCAAAATTTCGGCCTCGCCATTTTATATAACTGCATCGCAATCCCCCTCGCGGTCACCGGCCATGTCACACCGCTGGTTGCCGCCATCGCCATGAGTTCGTCCTCGATCATCGTAACCCTCAATGCCTTGCGTCTGCGTTGGGGTGACACGCCGGAAAAGGCAAAAAGTCCCAAAGCGGCCAATACCCGCATTTCGGTGCCGGCATGAGTTCCGTCCTGTTTCTCATTCCCATCGCCCTTTTCCTCGGCGCGCTCGGGCTGGGGGCATTTCTCTGGTCGCTGAAATCCGGCCAGTATGACGATATGGAAGGGGCAGGCTTGAGAATTCTTGACGATGACGAGCCGGAAAAAGCGCCTGCAAAAGCCGACACAAAAATCTGATTTTATTATTTAATCACAATAGGTTGATCCAGAACAAAGAACTAATTCAGGCAACCGAATATTCTCCTGATGTCTGGTTAAACCAGCGCACACAAGGAGAATATCATGATCACCCGACGTAACGCTTTATTGGGTACAGCCACCGCCGCCATTGTCCTTGCTGGAGCTGGTATATTCCCATCCAGCGCGGCACTGGCCAGCGACGTCGATATCGCCACTTTAACCCGTGAAAAGGTCAAACTGGTCGCCCCGCCCTTTGTTCACGAACACACACAGGCCACCAATGAAGGGCCCAAGGTGATCGAGTTCGAAATGATCATCGAGGAAAAACAACTCGTTATCGATGATGACGGCGCGACCATTCAGGCCATGACCTTTAACGGTTCGGTGCCCGGCCCCCTGATGGTGGTCCATGAAGGTGACTTTGTGGAACTGACCCTGATCAACCCGGAAACCAATACCTTGCAGCACAATATCGATTTCCACGCTGCAACAGGTGCCCTGGGTGGCGGCGAACTCACGCTGGTCAATCCCGGGGAGCAGGTCGTCTTGCGTTTCCAGGCCACGCGGCCGGGCACATTCGTTTATCACTGCGCGCCCGGCGGTTCGATGATCCCTTGGCATGTGGTGTCAGGCATGAACGGTGCCATCATGGTGCTGCCGCGCGAGGGCCTGAAGGACGAAAAAGGCAATCCGGTCACCTATGACAAGGTCTATTATGTCGGTGAGCAGGATTTCTACATCCCTCGCGATGCAGACGGAAATTATATCTCCTATGACAGTCCGGGCGAGAACTATGCCGATATGCTCGAGGTCATGCGCACGCTCACCCCGACCCATGAAGTGTTCAACGGCGCGGTCGGTGCCCTGACAGGCGAGAATGCCCTGACATCGAAAGTCGGCGAGACGGTTCTCATCGTCCATTCGCAGGCCAATCGCGACACCCGCCCGCATCTGATCGGCGGGCATGGCGATCTCGTCTGGGAAACCGGCAAATTCAACAACCCGCCGGAAAAGGATCTGGAAACCTGGTTCATCCGCGGCGGCTCGGCAGGCGCGGCGCTCTATACCTTCCTGCAGCCGGGCATCTACGCCTATGTGAACCACAACCTCATTGAGGCTGTTGAACTGGGTGCCACCGCACATTTCGAGGTCGAGGGCGAATGGAACGACACGCTCATGACCCAGGTCTCGGCACCTGCCCCCATCGAATAGGCAATGCCTGACTGATGTGCAACGGCCCGGCCTTTCCCTAAAGGCTGGGCCGTATTCTCAAGCGAGGCAATATCTGTCATGACCGGGCGCGCTCTTTTATCGTTGATTTCCATAGCCTTGCCAGCGAGCATTCTGGCGGGACTATCAGTAGTCATATTCTCCATGACCACATTCTCATCACCCAGTCTTGTGGCAAACACCGATATCCTCATTCCCGAAACCGTCTATATCAGCCCCCGCCATTATGATTATCACCCCACCGGGCTCCGACTATACGATGGCCGGAATATAGCCGCCCCGCCGACGAACCTGCTGTCAGCACGCCTGACCATCATGAAATATCAGGTCAGCACAAATGACTATGCTCTCTGCATTGCGGAAGGCGCTTGTGGGCCGGTCGACAAACGCGCCAACACCTCCCCCAACCGGCCCGTCACCGGCGTCAGCTTTCTGGACGCTACCGCCTATGCCAAATGGTTCAGCGCCAAAACTGGTCAGGTCTGGCGATTGCCAACGGATCAGGAATGGGTTGTGGCCGCCGCCGAACGCTATGTCGGCGTCGAAACCATCGATGACAATCCCGACAATCCGGCGGAACGCTGGCTGGCCGATTATCGCGACGTCAAGGAACGTTCAGCCGACATTGACCCAGCGCCACGCCCCTTGGGCAGTTTTGGCGAAAACACCCACGGCATTGCCGACATGGCCGGCAATGTGTGGGAATGGACCGATACCTGCTACGAACGCCTTTGGGTCGATGCTCAGGGAAATGTCCAGAACCGGCTCGAGAATTGTGGCGTGCATGTCGTGGCAGGCCGTCACACCGCCTATATCAGCGCATTCATAAAGGATGCCCGGTCCGGTGGCTGTTCGGTTGGCGTGCCCCCGGCCAATCTGGGGTTTCGTCTGGTCCGCGCACCCACCGATGGCGGGCCTTTGACCCGGCTCACCCAATGGCTGCAAGGCCAAAGAAGCTGAAGGCTCAATTGATCCGTTTCTGCAACAGCGCCGGGCCATAAACGGCGACAAACAAACCAAACCCCAGAACCCAGAACACCGTCGCAACTTCCAAAAGCATATGGCTCATATCGCCAGCCCACTGGGTTGCAGCCGCAACACGCACCAGCGCGCCCAGAACCACCAGTACATAAATCGCACATGTCCCGAAACCGGCGCGCAATTTCCGCCCGGTATGCCCAAGCGAAGCCCGGGTCATCACCGCCAGCGTCATTACCCCCAGCGCCCCGGCAGCAAAGGCATGTACCGCCGCTGCCGGATAGATAAAATCAGGCAGGAATACCGTCGCGGCAACCAGCAACATCCCGAAGGGCAAAAACGCAAAGGCCACGTGCAACACCAGCACCAGCGGCTCACGCCACGCGCCAAGCCCGGCCCAGCGCGATAATCGCCAGATCTGCATCAAACCCGCCAGCAGCATCACCACGCCGGTCAGCCAGTGCAGCGGCAACACACTCCACAGCGCGAACGCCCCCACCGCAACCAGTATGCTGGCGACATCCCCTCTATTGAACGGCACCGGCAAACGAGACGCCTGGTTACGGGCCAGCCAGTTACGGGTAAAGCTGGGAATAATCCGCCCCCCGACAATCATGATCAGTACAAGCACCGCCGACAGGCCGGCCCGCCACGCAATGTCAGCCTGGCCATAAAGCGCAATCTCCATATGAAATCCCGCATTGGCCAGCACCAGGACCCCAAGCACCAGAACCGTTTTCAGGTTCCGCCAGTTCCGGCCCGCCACAATTTCAATACCGGCAGCCAATGCCAATGCGACGAGAAAGCTCATATCAATCAAGGCAGTCGGCCACACCCCGAGCACCGTCGGCATCAGCATCACCACACGCCCCGCAAGCCACAACACAACCAGCACCGCCAATGGCCAGCCCTGCACCGGCAGCCGCCCCGTCCAGTTGGGAATTGAAGTCAGCAAAAAGCCGCCAATAATGGCGGCTGCAAACCCGAAAATCATTTCATGGATATGCCAGTCGAGATTGGCAAAATTTCCAAAGGAAAACCCGCCGATATAAGCCACCACCCAAAGCAGAACCGAGCACGCGGCCCAGAAGGCGCCCAACAGAAAAAATGGCCGAAACCCATAGCTGAGCAGAGCCGGACCCGACCAGTCTTGCAAACGCGGTATAGGCATAAGCACCACCATCAAGGAGGCCGGGCATCATGATAACGCCCGCACCCCACGATTACATATTGTCTTTACTCGGCACCGACCTGCTCAAAGAGTTCGGCGAAAACCTTCTTGGCCTTGCCCGCTTGCCGCACACCCGCAGCCGCTTCGGCATTCACCGGCTCACCAACCTCAATCAAGGCCACCATACCCATGGCGTAATGCGGCAGACATTTCACACCGTAAACGCCCTCCACATCAAAGGTCACATCAAACTCTTCGTTGATCTTGCTTTTGAATGGCACAGCGCCATCCGGCAGCATGCCCTTGATGGTTTCGGCATTATGGCCCTTGTCGGTCGGGATGAACTTGACCGTATCCCCAGGCGCAATCTTGAGAAAATCCGGTTCGAAAACCATAACACCCTTGGCGCCCTTGTTGAGCATATGCACCTCAAACTCTGCCGCCTGAACAGATGCCGTCAGCAAAAGACCTGTCAGTGTTACAGCGAGAATTTTGCTGGCGATTTTATAGGGTTTCATCAGAAAGCTCCTTGGATATTTTATCCGGCTTCGTGCCGTCGCCAGCTTCTAGGACATCTGGTAGTGTTCAACATTGCGCTAAATCAAACTCGCAGCAGATTGCGGCAAAGAGTAAACCCCATGCACAATATCGATGCCTCTCTCATCGCGGATTTTTCTTTGTTTGAAGGTGTCACGACAGAGCAACTGCACTGGATCGTTGCCAACGCCCATTCGCGTCTGGTGTCTCACGGCCAACCCGTTTTCACGCAAGACGCCGAGGCCACGTCTTTCTTTCTGATACTCGATGGTCATGTCCGGGCTGTGCGCACCACACCCGATGGTGAACAGGTGACCGTGCGCTATTTTGCGATAGGCGATCCGATCGGCATTGCCCAGGCCATCGGCCGGAAAACCTACCCTGCCAGCGCCATCGCCGTGACGGACTGCATCGTCCTGTTCTGGCCCATGGATTTTTGGACTGAACTGGCCGAGAAAATACCAAATTTCAGCATCAATGCCAGTCGCGAAATCGGCGCACGGCTAACAGAAAGCCTCGACCGGATCGTGGAAATGACCACCGAGCAGGTTGAACGCCGCATCGCCCGCGCGCTCCTCCGCCTGACGGACCAGAATGGCCGCAAGACCGATGAGGGCATCCTGATTGATTTTCCGATTTCCCGTCAGGATATCGCTGAGATGACCGGCACCACTTTGCACACGGTCAGCCGCCTGCTCAGCAGCTGGGAAGGCGATCGTCTGGTCAAAAGCGGCCGCCAAAAGGTCACTGTCGTTGATCCGAACCGTCTGTTTCTGCTCGCAGATGGCCGCAAATCTGCCCGGCCTGCGTGAGCACGTCCCGCCGCACGGAAACATCGATGCGCCTGGCCCGTAACGATCAACAAACAACACCCAAAAACTTTTGTAAAAGCATCATATTCGGCATGAACAAGCCGCAACTCAATTATGCATGTTTTGCAGCTCGTGCTAATAAACAAAACTGCTGTTATTGGAATCATTTCAAATACAGGTTTCAGGTACCGGCCATGACGCATGAGAGATTCCAGGGATAATGCCCAGCGCCAAGACACAAACAGCGCCAGCGCTCAGCATCTCGGATGCGGGAATCGTCACCCTCACCGGTCTTTGGACGGCGGACGCGCTGCAATGGCATCGCCCGGCATTCACCCCGGATAGCCTTGGCAAGGCCGGCACCATCGATTTCGACCTCTCGCAACTTGATGAAATGGACACTTTCGGCGCAGCAGCCCTCGCCGAACTGGTTGAGGACCTGCATCAGGAAGAGCGGGAGACCAGCATTAGCGGCGTTGCGCCAAAGCATGCGCGTCTTGTCGATGATCTGAAACGTTACGCCATAACCCACGAAGATCATCACGATGTCGATCTGAGCAAGCCGGTCGGCGCCGTGGGCAAGATCGTCGTGGAAGCGGCTCTCGATGCAGAAGACATCGCCGAGGTACAGGGGCACATTCTCTGGTCAGCCTTCAAGCTCGTCACCCTGCGCGGTCCCATCAGGCCTGCCGCCATCGCCAACCAGTTTCTCGATACGGTCCTGCGCGCCATCCCCATTGTCGCGCTGATCTGCCTCGTCGTTGGCATCATTCTCACCCAGCAATCAATTGCCCAGTTGCGTAATTTCGGCGCGACAGTCTTTGTCGTCGATCTGGGTGGCATATTGATGCTGCGCGAAGTCGGCATTCTGCTCGCCGCCATCATGGTCGCTGGCCGCTCCGGCTCCGCCATTACTGCCGAAATCGGTTCGATGAAAATGCGCGAGGAAATAGACGCGCTCGAAATCATGGGGCTCGACACCTATCGCGCAGTCATCATGCCCCGGGTCATTGCCCTGGTCGCCGGCCTGCCCGCGCTCGGGTTGATCGGGGCCATTGCCGGCATTGCGGGCGCAGCACTCGTTGCCCGCATTTCAGGCGGCATATCGCTGGAAAATTTCGCGATGCGCCTTAACGACGTCGTCAACCTGCACATCATTGCCGTCGGCATGATCAAGGCCCCCTTCATGGCTTTTGCAATTGCTGTCATCGCCGCCAGCGAGGGCTTGCGCGTTTCAGGTTCCACCCAATCCCTTGGCAAGCACACCACTGCCTCCGTGGTCAAATCGATCTTCATGGTCATTGTCATCGACGGCATCTTCGCCATTTTCTTTGAGGCGATCGGATTTTGAGTAATGTGGACGGCAAACAGGCCGCAATTTCGGTAAAAGACCTCGAGGTCAGCTTCGGCGAGAAGCGGGTCCTCGATGCGCTGGGTTTTGACATTCCCCGTGGCGCTGTCGCCGGGGTCATCGGTCCGTCTGGCTGCGGCAAGACCGTCGCCATGCGCTCCATTCTGGGCCTTGTCCCGTTTGCTGCTGGCAGTATCAACATCCTTGGTCGCAACCCCGCAGAGTTGGGGGTCAACGGCATGCGTAGCCTCCGGCGCGAATTGGGTGTGTTGTTCCAGCAGGGCGCGCTGTTTTCCTCACTCTCGGTGCTGGAGAATGTTGAGGCACCCATGCGCGAACACCTGAATATTGATCCCGTCTTGATGCGCCGCGCAGCCTACGCCAAAATCGATATGGCGGGGCTGCCACGCACCGCAGGTGATTTGCGCCCATCAGAGCTTTCCGGCGGCATGATCAAGCGCGCCGCCCTCGCGCGCGCGCTGGCCCTCGATCCGAAAGTGTTGTTCCTGGACGAACCCACTGCCGGCCTCGATCCCATTGGCGCTGCCGCGTTTGACGACCTCGTGCTGGACCTGCGCAACGCGCTCGACCTCACAGTTATGATGATTACCCACGACCTCGACAGCCTTGGCGCCATCTGCGACCATATAATCGCGATGTCCAAAGGCAAGGTTTTATGTCAGGGAACCCTTGCCGAAGTGCGGGTCAATGACCACCCTTGGATCAAAGAATATTTCGGTGGGCCCCGCGCCCGCCGTCTGGGAGAATAGGTTTATGGAGAGCAAAGCCAATTATGCGCTGATCGGGGTGATCTCAATTCTCACCTTCGTACTCGCCGCCGCCTTCATTTACTGGTTCGCCCTGTTCGATTCCAAGGTGGAGACCAAGCAGTACCGCATCATTTTCACCGGTACCGTGACAGGATTGAGCGCGGGCACCGATGTATTGTTCAACGGCATCAAGGTCGGCCAGGTCCGCGATCTGGCAATCGACCCCGATGATCCCGGCAAAGTCGTCAGCCGTATCGAAGTCAGCAATACAGCACCGGTAAAGGTTGATACACGCGTCATCCTTGAATTTCAGGGCCTGACCGGCATCGCCTTTGTTCAGTTGACCGGCGGCACGCCCGGCGCGGCCGATTTGCTGCCCCCCGAAGGCGAAAAAATTGCCACCATCGTCGCCGACAAATCGGATTTCCAGTCACTGGTCGATGGATTGCGCGACACGATTAGTGGTGCCAGCGCCACCTTTGACCGTCTGAACAACTTCCTTGATGTCAATGAGCCGGTGGCAACGGCAACCCTTGCCAATATCGAATCCTTCAGCGCTGCCCTCGCATCCAACGCCACAGGCGTCGAGGCATTTCTCGCCAGCCTTTCAGACGCAGGCAAGGAAATCGGTCCCCTCGCCGGCGAACTGCGCCAGCTTTCGGTTCAGGTGCGCGGACTTTTGGGTGACGTAAAGCCCGGCTCGGTCGCAAAAATCGTCGATGACGTGTCCAGCTTCACAGAAGCTGTGTCCCGGAACACCGATAAAGTGGATGTCTTCTTCACCGATGCGACCACCCTGTCCGCCAGCCTCAGCAAATCCTCAGAGCAGGTCAGTGACATCATCATGCGCTTCCAGGCCGTCACAGATTCTCTCGATCCCGACATCCTGGCCCAGTTCGTGCTCAATCTCGATTCCATCTCCACCGTACTTGGAGACAATAGCGAGAACGTGGATACCTTCCTCAGCAACATGACGGAAGTTTCCACCACGCTGGCCCAGTCCGTCGACAAGGTCAGCGCCATCGTCGACAATATCAACAATATGACCAGCGACACCGACAGCGAAGGCCTGTTCAAACAGCTCACCTCCGCTGCGGCTGCCGTACAGGTTCTCGCCGAGAACCTTGATACCCGCACCCAGTTGCTCACAACCGGTCTCGGCAGGTTCACAGGCCAGGGGCTTTCGGAATATCAGGCGCTCGCGGCTGATGCACGTGCTACCCTGCGGCGTCTCGACACGCTGCTGTCACGGGTAAATTCCAATCCGCAGAGCCTGATTTTTGGTGGTGAGACCGTCCGGGAGTACAACAAGAAATGAGGAACCGCAGCATGAACAGACGCAAGGTGATGTTCTCGGGCGCGGCCATGCTGGCTTTGCCTCTCATGGGTTGTTCCGTCACCGGATCTCCGCCGGTAACCTTTGATTTGTCCGCTGCAACCGCCGAAAAAGTGCGCCGCCGCAGCACCCGCACCATCGTCATTACCACCCCCAAGGCCGTGCAGACCTACGATACAATGCGTGTCGTGGTTCGCGAACCCGGCGGCATTCTCAGCTATCTGCCTGATGCCCAATTGTCCGACACACTGCCATCATTGCTTCGGACCCGTGTTCTGCAGTCGTTCGAGAACGCGGCATTCCCCAATATTGGCCTGCCGGATGATCAACTCTCCGTTGACGTCACCCTGGCGCTGGAAATCCGCGCGTTTGAAATTGATGTCTCCGAAGGCTCGGTAGCCTCTGTCTCGCTGGCCGCCAAACTGGTCAATGAACGCCAAGGGTCGATTTATGCCAGTTCGGTCTTCTCGGCGGAAACGCCAGCGCCGATCACCCCGGGCACAGCCGCCATCGCTGGCCTGAATGAAGCATTACAACAGGTCACCCGCGAAATCGTCGCCTGGACAGCCGCCAAAGCCTGACGCTCTTACCTCGCGGCTAGGGTCGGGCAATCAAAGCCACGCGGGCCTGCTGCACCCGGTCGCCAATCGCGCCCACCAGTTCATAATGCGCACTCGAGGATCCCAGCGTCACGCGCATCTGGTCAATGCTGCCCAGCAATGGCGCCTTCCATATGCCTTCCGAGAACCGGTTGAATATCTCGACATTGTGGAAAAACGGCCCGGTCAGAACGATCTCTTCGGGAAACAGCAAGCGGCAGAGATTTTTGATAATCCGCAGAACCTGCGCCAGCGCCTCTTCCATGGCCGGACTTTCCAGCAACGGCACATCTCGCGCCACGGCACTCAGCCCCATCTCGTCAAACGGCAAATCGGGAAATTTCTCGCGCAGTTTTGGCCAGATCGACCACAGTGCAGCCACCGTCTCCAGACAATCCTTGTGCCCGCAATTGCAGGGGCGTCCCTGGGCATTGCCCAGTTCCCAGTGCCCGATCTCGCAGAACCGGCCACGGCGCAGGTTCACCACATCATTTGAAGTGGCATAGGCCGCCCCGATACCAAAGCCCCAATGCAACAGCAAAACGCTGCGTTCAGCGCTGCCCGGTTCCTCGGTCAGACGTCCGGTCAGTTCTGCATCAAGATTGCGGATCAACACCACATCAGTCCCCAGCGGGGCCAGTGCCTTGTTCACATCAAAGTCGCGCAAGGCCGGCCAGCGCGAGGTAAAACACCAAAGGCCGCGCGGCACATCAAGAAGGCCCGAAAGCGAGCACACAACGGCGCTCAGCATACTGGCATCGGGCAGCCGCGCCTGCATCTCACGCGCCAGGCGCAGCAGTGTGTCAGCCATTTCCTCATTGCTGCACGTCGCCTCTGGCGCCGCCATCGTCTCTGCCAGCACGCGGCCAGCAGAATCAAGCGCCCGCGCCACGATTCGACGATTGGCGATATGCAGGTAAATGAAGCAGAACCGGTAGGGATTGACGCTGAGATAGGCAACTGGCCGCCCCCGTTTCACCGCCGGGCGGGTATTTTCCTGCAACAGGCGCTTGCCAAGCAATTCCCCCACCAATTCGGAAATCCCGGTGGAGCGCAGGTTCATCGCCTTGGCAAGTTCACCGCGGGTCACCGCGCGGCCGGATTCAACCAGGCCAAGAACTGTCTGCAGATCGTCTGCCTTCGCTGCGTCCATCACTGCGCCCCTACCCAAACAGCGCCGGCAACCCCAAAGAGATGACGGGTATGTAAGTTACGAGCAATAACACAATAACCATCGCCAGATAGAAGGGCACCATACTTGGCGTTGCTTTTTCAAGACTTATTCGCCCAATACTGGCCCCCACCAGCAGCGAAGTGCCAACCGGTGGCGTGCAAAGCCCGATGCCCAGGTTAAGCACAAGAATCACCCCGAACTGGATCGGGTCCACACCGACCTGCGTCACCACCGGCAGCAGGATGGGTGTCAAAAGCAAAATCAGCACCCCCATATCCATCAGCATGCCCAAAAGCAGCAGCAGCAGATTGACCGCCATCAGCACAAATATCGGATTGTCTGAGATACCCAGAATGCCTTCTGCCAGCAGCGCCGGCACGCGCAGATAGGACAAAAGAAATCCGAAAGCAGAAGAGGTCATGATAATCGCCGTCACCATGGCCAGCGTCGTCAGCGTGCCCGACAAAATCCGCCCGATTGCCGCAAAATCAAGTGAACGATAAACGAACATCGTCACGAACAAGCCATAGACCACCGCAATAGCGGCCGATTCCGTCGCGGTGAAAATTCCCGCCAGAATACCGCCGATGATGATGACAATCGTGAACAGGCCCAAAAGCGCATCAAACGCAATCGCCAGCCCTTCTTTAAAGCCATAGGTGCCCCCCACCGGGTGCTTGTGCCGCCGCGCCATCACATAACAGATCACCATCAGCGATCCGCCCAGCAGCAGCCCGGGCAAATAGCCCGCCAGAAACAGCGTACTGATCGGCAAACCACCCGCCGCCAGTGCATAAAAAATCATGTTCTGGCTGGGCGGTATCAAAACGCCCTGCACCGATGAGGTCACCGTAACGGCCACGGAATAGCCCGCCGGATAGCCCTTGCTTTTCATCGCGGGAATAAGGAAAGAACCGATGGAGGCGACATCGGCCACCGACGATCCGGAAATACCGCCAAACATGGTGCTGGCCACAACATTTCCCTGCGCCAGCCCGCCACGAAACCGGCCCACCAGCACGTCAGCCAGCTTCACCAGCCGGTCAGAAATTCCCCCTACGGTCATCACATTGCCAAGCAGAATGAAAAACGGCACCGCCAGAAAGGTGAAACTGTTGAGACCATTCACCATGCGCTGCGCCACCAGCAATAGCGGCAGGCCGAGATAGGTCGCCGTTGCCAGCGAGGCCAGCCCAAGCGCAAAGGCAATCGGCACGCGCAACAGCATCAGCCCCACAAACCCGCCGAGCAGCAGCGTAATTCCGATCCAGTCAACCAGCATCATATTCATCCAGAGTCATGTGGGGAGATGGCTCGACCTGTCCGAGCACCAGATTGGCCAGCGCATTGAATGCGCCCAGTCCGCCGCCAATCAGCGTCGGTATATAAAGCCAGAATTTTGGCAGCCCCGAAGCCGGGAGCATCTGCACACCGGCAAGCGCAACCAGATCGCGGCCATAAAACATGACAACAAGCATGAAACCGCCCACGACAATCTGCGCCATATAATCAAGCGCACGGCCAAGGGCGTGGGGCAGCATGTCACGTATAAAGGTAATCGCCAGATGCTCATGCCGGCGGATACTGATGGCAACCGCCATCAATCCAAACCAGATCAGGCAGAGCAACGCCACTTCCTCGGACCAGCTCGTTGGCCGGTTGAGGAAATACCGCAGAACCACCTGCACACTGGCAATGCAGGTGATGATGATAAGAAGGGCATAGCAAAACCAGCTGACCCATTGGTTCAATCGGTCGACCCACAAGCCGGCGCGATGCTGCCAATTCATGCTATGCCCCTCCATTATTCGCCTATTTGACGGCTTTGATCTGCTCGATCAGATCAAGAAGGTCCGGAAACTCTTCATAGATCGGCGCAACCGCAGCCTGGAACGGTGCATTGTCGATAACAGTAACCGTCGCACCGCCAGCTTCAACCGTCTTTTTGGCTTCAACATTGGCAGCCATCATGATTTCCCGCTCGTAAATCGCGGCATCCTTGGCAGCCCGTTTGATCGCATCCTGCTGGTCAGCAGGCAAACCGTCAAACTTGGCCTTGTTCATGATCAGCACAGCGGGGGGGCTGAGATGGGCGTCTTCCACATAGTTCGGCGCCACTTCAAAATGACCCGAAGTCTGGTAGCTCACGTAATCATTCTCTGCACCATCGATCACACCGGTCTGCAGCGAGGAATAGACCTCACCATAGTTCATCGGTGTCGGCACAGCGCCCAGCAGTTCAACCATGCGCGTTGAAATAGGCGCAGGCTGCACACGGATTTTCAAACCGGCCATGTCTTCAATGCTGGTGATCGGCTTGCCCTCAACTGTGTAGAACGAGCGCGAGCCTGCATCCATATAATCGAATCCGACCAAGCCAACCTTGGCCAGATCCGCGGAAACCTGCTGGCCGATTTCGCCATCCAGAACGGCATATTTATGCTCGTTGTTACGGAAGATATAGGGCAGCGTGAACACGCCCATGCTCGGACTGACATTGGCCAGAACCACCGAATTGACCCGCGCGAAATCAACGATACCGGCCTGCGCCTGCTCAATGGTTTCAGGCTCCTGGCCGAGCTGCGCACCGGCGAAAACCTGCACAACAACGTCGCCGTTGGAATATTCCTTCACAAGGTCGGCAAAGCGATACATCGCAACGGTAACCGGATTGCTGTCCGGCTGGTTTTCAGCCAAACGCAAAACGGTTTGCGCCGAAGCCGCCATCGGCAGCGTCAACGCACCTACCGCCAAACCTAAAATGGCGGATTTAACAAAATTCTTCATGATACCCTCCTGGAGATTGCACAGTCACGGGCAGCGAGTATTCAAGCATACCATCAGCACGTCAATGTTTTTTTGAACCATTTACGTCTATAAATAAAATCCATGTTTTCCAACGACCTTGACCTAGTCATTCGAATATGGTTTTCATTTTTGACGAAATTGTTTTCAAAAAGGAGCCTCGTATGCGGGTCGAAAAACATACGGACAAAGCGGCGCTCGGCGCGGCTGCCGCAGCTGAAGGCGTAACCGCGATAAAGCAGGCAATTGCCGACAAGGGTGAGGCTGCTGTCATTCTCGCGACAGGCGCCAGCCAGTTCGAAATGCTGGAGATCTTGATCAAGGCAGACATTGACTGGAGCCGGGTCACCGCCTTCCATCTTGATGAATATATCGGCCTGCCCGACAGCCATAAGGCCAGCTTCCGGCGCTATCTGAAAGAGCGTTTCCTGGCACAGGTACCGACGCTTAAAGAATTCGTATTCGTCGAAGGCGACGCCGCGGACACAGCAGCCGAGCTTGCCCGGCTGAACAAACGCATTTCGGCTGTGGATATCGATGTGGCATTTGCCGGAATCGGTGAGAATTGCCACCTTGCCTTCAATGATCCCCCGGCTGATTTCACCATCGAAGATCCCTATATCGTGGTCAATCTCGACACGGCCTGCCGCCAGCAACAATTTGGCGAAGGCTGGTTCGAAACGCTCGACGACGTACCCGCACAGGCGATTTCCATGAGCATCCGCCAGATTCTCAAAAGCGCCCATATCGTGCTGTCCGTACCTGACGAACGCAAGGCGCAGGCCGTCAAGGATGCAGTCGAGGGCGAGGTTTCCAACCTGCACCCCGCCTCCATCCTGCAAACGCATGACAACACCACACTGCATCTAGACGCGGGCTCAGCAAGCGCCCTCCACCAGGCCGGGTGATCGCTTATGTCTGAGTTGGTTGGAAATGGACTGTTTGATCTTCAGGTTAATGGCTATGCCGGTGTCGACTTCAACGACCCCGCGCTCACAGCCGCAGGTCTGGATCATGCACTCGAGGCCATGCTGGCGGCAGGTGTAACCCAGTGTTTGCCTACCCTTATCACTGGCCTCCCCAGTGAACTGCATGAGCGCTTTGTAGCCCTGGACCGCGCTGTCCGGGAAAGCCGTCTCGGCCGGCGCATGGTGCCGGGCTACCATCTCGAGGGTCCTTTCCTCAATTCAGAAGAAGGCTTTCGCGGCTGTCATCCAGGGCAGGCGATGCAAGATGCAGACCCTGCCCTGGTGGCAAATCTTCAGGCCGCCATCGAACTGCCCATTCTGCTTGTCACGCTTGCGCCCGAGCGCGCAGGCGCAATCGATCTCACCAGCAAGCTGACAGAAGAAGGCCGCGTCGTCAGTATTGGCCATTCATCAGCTGGATATGCCGAAGTTGCAGCCGCCACAGCGGCCGGGCTGTCCATGTCCACGCATCTGGGCAATGGCCTGCCCCAGCTCATGCCAAAGCTCAACAACAGCCTGATGGCCCAATTGGCCAGCCGCGAACTGGTCGCCTGCCTCATCGCTGACGGGCATCACCTGACCCCTGAAGCGCTAAAGGCTGTAATCAACCTTAAAGGCGCGGATAACTGTATTCTGGTTACAGACGCCGTCTCCGCAGCCGGTGCGAAACCCGGGCCCTACACCCTTGCCGGCATGCATGTCCTGCGCACACAAGAAGGCGCAGTGGTGCAGCCCGGTCATGAGGGGCTGTTCGGTTCTGCCCTGTGTCTTGATGACGCCATCCGGAACGTGTGCGCATGGGATATCGTCGCCCCACCCGTCGCCATTGCCATGGCATCAACACGCCCCCGTCAGGCCCTCTCCCGGGCCTTCAAAAAGTTCAACATTCCCGCGCCAACCTGCAAGGTCAGCTGGAATGACAACCTGGAACCAACGGTGCTCGAACTTCCAGCAGAAATCTGACACAAAAAGGCCCGGTGCAGATCACCGGGCCTTTCCTTTTCAATTGCAGCATTCCCAAAGCGCCCTAGTCCGGCAATAACGTTGCCCCTTTGTGCAGGGGCTGCACCCGATCTTCATAAACAGACAGCCATCCCCGTTGCGAAGAGCGCTGTGCTGGCGGCAGCTTGGCTTTGCGCGCGGCAAACACCGCTTCACTCAGGTCAGCATCGATCCGGCGGCCCATCACATCGATCGTGATGATATCACCGTCCTCGATCAAGCCCAGCGGCCCACCATTATAAGCTTCAGGCGCCACTTCTCCGACAACCAGTCCCTTATTGACCAAACCGGATAATTGCCCGTCGGTCACAACCGCCACATCTTCGCCCAGTCCCGCACCTTCAATCGCAAACACCAGCCGCGAGCCCATACCCATGCCCGGCGCGCCACGCACACCCAGCCCACGCAATACCACGACATCACCCGCCTTGATCTTGCCAGCCTTCAGCGCAGCAATAGCTACGTTCGGATCCTCAAAAATCACTGCCGGACCGGTCACCAGCAGCTTGCGGTCATAGCGCAGTCCCATTTTGATAATGGCAAAATCCGGTGCCAGATTGCCTTTGATCATCACAATCGCCGGCTTGTCTGAAAGGGGATCGCTCACCGGCCGCACCACGTCGTTTGGCGGCGTATAGCCCGCTAGCGTTTCGCCCAGCGTCTTGCCCGAGACGCCAAGCGCATCATGCCGTGCCATCGGCCCAAGCTGTTTCAGCACCGCGCGCGCACCACCGCCATCTTCCAGCTCTTCAATCGTCGTCAGCCCGTTCGGCCGCACGGCACAAAGCACCGGCATTTCTTCCATGAATTTTGCATAAAGGCCGTAGACATCAACCCCGGCCTGGGCTTCTTCGGAAACCGCCTGCAAATGTTTGACCGAATTAATCGAACCGCTCAGTGCAAAAACGGTCTTCACGGCATTCTCGAATGCCGCCTCGGTCAGGATTTTGCGCGGCCGCAAATCTTCCCACACCATATCGACAATCCGCCCACCCGCTTCGGCGGCATTATCGAGCATTTTCTGGCTATTGCCCCGCACCGGCGCATGTCCCGGCAGCGCCATGCCCAGCGCTTCACACACCGAATGCATGGTATTGGCGGTGCCCATGCCCGAACACACACCCGGCGAGCGTATTGCGTTCTCGCTCATCGCCGTCAGCTTTTCGAGCGTGATCGCGCCCATCGCGTGATGCCCGGCACCCAAAAACACATCCTCGATATCCACATGCTCGCCATCCACATGGCCGCTTTCCTGATAGCCGCAGATCACAAAAATTGTCGGAATATCCAGCCGCGCCGCTGCCATTAGCTGGCCCGGCCCGGTCTTGTCGCAGGACGCAAGACACACCATGCCGTCAAGCAGTGCGCCTTCAACCTGCACTTCGATGTCATTGGTAATCAGATCTCGCGAAGGCAGGATATATTTGCCCGCATTGCCGGCACTGTGAATGAAATCACTCGGCGCCGATGTTCTTACCTCGAATGGTAAACCACCGGCTGCCCGGATCGCATCCTTCACTACCGCTGCAATCCCATCCAGATGGCTGAAACATGCCGCCAGATCCGAGGAGGTATTGATTACCGCGATTTTCGGCTTGGTCATATCCTCGTCGGTGATCCCCAATGCGCGCCATTGTGCCCGGCGCACCGCCCAGAATGACGTCCCGATCCCAAAATTACTGCGCAACTCCACTCCGTTACGGCCATCATCAGTCATCGTTTTCTCCCTTACATATGGGCATGTTCGCGTCGCTTGAAGCGCCATGCGCAAACTCTTCCCTCAGGCTTGGCATTTTATTTAATGACATGTCAATAATGATAGACTGATCCAAACAAAACTTGTCAGCGTAACCCTGTTTGACTGGCTCCTGCTCATGACACCAGTTATGCTTTACGTGCCTCATTCTCGAGATGAAGCCGCCACCCGGAGGAAATTGACGTGACCGAGAACACAGACTTGCGGGAAAATGCGCGTAAATTGATAGACGAGAGTGTCGTCTTTCTGCTCTCAGGTGTCGCCAATCGTCTTGGCCGCTTTGCATCCAGCTTTTATCGCACTCATTTCGGCGTCGGCGTGCAGGAATGGCGCCTTCTCCTCGTTCTCGGTGACGTCAAGGAGCTGACAATCGGCGATGCGGCCATTGCAGCGGATCTGGATACAGGCGCTGCCAGCCGCGCCCTCAAGGCACTCAATGAGAACGGCCTGGTCACACTCAGGGTCACCAGCAGCCGGGGCCGGGCGACCCTGGCAGCGCTCACCCCCGAAGGTTTTGCCCTCCATCAGGAATTGCGCGCAATAAGCGCAAAGCGCGTCAGTCACATCACCGCTGGCCTGAGCGCCGATGATCTCGCCCAATTGCGCGGCTTGCTCGAAACAATTTTGGCCAATACAGATCAGATGAACGCAGCTTGGCCGGAAAATAAAACCGAGGCCGACAATACGCTCGAATAAACGTCTGCCGCAATCTCAGCGATTCAGCGCGCATTCTGCTGCAGGGCAAACCTCGAAAAGCAACAATTCACCACGCCGAATTTTTCCATTTCGCGAAAACACCTCAGCTTCATTTGCGCTTGTTATTCCCAAATGCAGACTGCTAGCTTTTGCCAACGTGATGAGACAGGCAAAAGCCGTCGGTCATGGTGAAAAGGGAGGAATATCGTGAAAATCAAGCTGCAAAAAGCTGTCCTGACGCTCGCCGCGTGTGCGGCCATGACAGGTGCTGTCGAAGCAAAGGAACTGATCTACGGCTCATGGATGGGCGCAAACGCCACCACCAATGTCATCTCGCTGCCCGTCTATTTCGACCGCATCAAGGAAGCGACCAACGGCGAGATCGAATGGAACCTCATTCCCGGCGGTCAGCTCACCAGTGGCCCCGGCACGGTTGAGGCCGTTGGCGGCAATCTGATTGATGGCGGCACCACAATGGCGCCTTACACGCCGCGCGAATTGCCGGCAACCAACTTCATTTTCAATACCACGCTTGCCGGTGACGACGTCGTTGCAGCCGCTGGCGCAATGAACGAGGTCCTTCTCCTCAACTGCCCGCAGTGCAAGCAAGAATATAAACGCAATCACGCCGTGGGTTTCGCCGGCTACAACATCACGCCCTATCTCTTGATGTGCCGCCGGCCGATCGCCAGCGTCGCTGACCTGGAGGGTGTGAAAGTACGCGCCTCTGGTGGCGGCATTTCGACCATGACCATTGCCGGTGCCACCCCGGTCGCCATGAACCCCGCCGAAGCCACCGCAGCGCTTGAGCGCGGTGTCGTCGAATGCGTCCACGGCTCCCTCGCCTGGCTCAAGAACTACGGCTATATGGACATCGTCACCGACGTTCTCGACTTCCCCCTTGGCATGGCCGGCCCCCCGTTGCTGATGTATCTCAACCGCGACGCCTGGAACGACATGTCCCCGGAAGCCCGCAAGGCACATATCGACAATGCCGCTGAACTGGTCGCCATTGGCACCATCAAGGCACAGATCGAAGTTGATGACGACATTCGTGCCGATGCGATGTCACGTGGCATCAATTTCGTCACGGGTGGAGCAGACTTCGAAGCCGTTATGGCCGAACGCGTCGCCAGCCAGCGCGAGGGCAACATCGCCCAGGCAACAGATGCCGGTGTCGAGAACGCTGAAGAGCTGTTGCAGGCCTATGAAACGGCACTGGCCAAATGGCAGACACTCGCCACGGAAATCGGTACGGATGTCGACAAGTTCACCGAAGCGTTGAACCGTGAGGTTTACTCAAAGCTCGATCCCGAAGATATGTAGGCATCATCGTCCCGGGCCGCGTCCGCGTCGCCCGGGACATTTCCCTGCCAACGCCCATCACTTCCAAATATGAGCACAACGCCATGTCAAAGTTCAAAACCGGGCTGGATTGGGTTGCGCGCTCCGCAACATCAATCGCCTGTCTTCTGGTTATCGCCATGATGCTGCACGTATCCGCCGATGTTATCGGGCGCACCTTTTTCCACCACCCCCTGCCCGGCACGCTGGAAATCGTCACCGCCTATTACATGGTTGCCCTGGCCTTCTTGCCCATCGCCTGGATCGCCCGCGAACGCGGCCACATCATTGTCGAACTGTTCACCGCCCACCTGCCCCGCCGCAAAATCAAACTGCTTGATGCGTTTGCCGGCATCGTCACCCTGGGCTATGTCGCCATGTTCACCTATCAGGTAACCCTTGTGGCCATCGCCAAGACCAAAATCGGCGAAGCCTGGGAATCCGCCAATGGCTATGTCGATGTCTGGCCTTCCCGCTGGGTCATCCCTGTCGGCTTTGCCGTCATGGCGATTTACGTTCTTTTGCAGATTTTCAGCGACCTGAAAGCCGCCCGTACCGATAAGGAAACCAGCGAATGACCGGCCCCCTTCTCGGCGCATTCGGCCTCGTCGCCGTCCTCGGCCTGATTGCCCTGCGCCTGCCCATTGGTGTAGCGCTCGGCGTCACCGCCTTCTTTGGCCTCGCCATTCAGCGCAATATCAACGTCGCCCTCAGCGTCGTGCAGCAAACCCCCTTCGAGGTCGCTGCCAATTGGGGTCTTTCCGCCATCCCCATGTTCATCCTCATGGGCGCCATCGCCCACAATACAGGCATCAGCCATTCCCTGTTCAGGGCCGCGCGCCTGTGGTTCAGCCAATTGCCCGGCGGCCTCGCGGTCTCCACCAACATGGCCTCCGCCGGCTTTGCAGCAGCTTCAGGTTCCAGCGTCGCCACTGCCGCCACCATGAGCCGCCTCGCCATCCCCGAAATGCTCAAGGCCGGTTATGACAAGGGTCTTGCCAGCGGCGTGGTGGCCAGTGCCGGCACGCTCGGCGCCCTCATTCCGCCTAGCATCATGTTCGTCATCTATGGCGTATTTGCCGAGGTCTCAATCACCAAGCTCCTGATGGCTGGCGTCCTGCCCGGCCTGCTCACGGCGACCGTCTATACGATCATGATCATCACCCGTTGCAAGCTCAACCCAAAGCTTGCCCCGGCGCTGCCGCTTGATGAACGCGGCACCATCTGGCGGGACCGCTGGGCATCGCTCATGCCCGTCTGGCCTCTTCTGGTCCTCATCATCGGCATTATCGGCGGCCTCTATGGCGGCCTGTTCACCCCAACGGAAGCTGGTGCAGCTGGTGCCTTGCTCGCCTGCATTATCGCAGCAAGTCAGGGCCGGCTCAATTTTCAGGTCCTCTGGACCAGCGTACTTGAAGCGGTCACCACCACAGCGTCACTCCTTTTTGTCGCCTATGGGGCGGTGATGTTCACCAAGTTTCTGGCCCTCACCGGCATGCCCGCCTATCTCGGGTCCCTCATGGGCATCTGGGCGCTGGATCCGCTGCTTCTCGTCATCGCAGCATCCGTGGTCTACCTGATCCTTGGCATGTTCCTTGATCCGCTGGGCGTCCTGCTGCTCAGCCTGCCCATCATGCAGCCCATGTTCGCCGCTGTCGGTGCCGATCCGATCTGGCTGGGTGTGATCATCGTCAAATACATCGAAATCGGGCTGTTGACGCCGCCCGTCGGGTTCAACGTCTACGTGGTAAAGAGCGTTGTGGGAGACACCATACCACTCGGCACCATCTTCAGGGGTGTCGGCTGGTTCCTGCTCTGCGAGGTCATCATCATGGCCCTGCTGATCGGTTTCCCGCAAATCTCGCTATTCCTCCCGAACTCCATGTAGACACCAAGGGCGGCACCATGTGCCGCCCTTCTTACTTATCGCGCCGCCGAGGCGTCTACGTCACGGTCCCATGGCGTGGTCGGTTGCGTTGCGTCCTTGAGCCATTCCAGCACGGCCTGGACCGCCAGATCATTCCGCCGCAATTGCGGCACCAGCGCCTTCACCCATAGATCAGGCGTCGGAAACCCGGGCAGCACCTCCACCAACCGCCCCGCCATCACATCAGGCACCGCAATATGCCGTGCCACCAACCCAATACCCAAGTCACGCAGTGCCGCCATCATCAGCACCTTGCTGTCGTTCACACTGAACTTGGAGCGAACATCCACATTGATCGCGCCTGTCGGGCCCTTGAAATCCCAACTACTCCCCGTTGCCATGAAAGTAAGGCAATCATGCTCGATCAAGTCGCGCGGATGCTGCGGCACACCGAACTTCTCCAGATAGCTTGGGGTCGCCACCAGCATGCGCGGCATCGGGCACAAGGGCACATCGACAACATTGGCATAGGCAGACGGCAAGGCCCCGATGGCGACATCAAACCCCTCTTCAACCGGGTTCACCGACCTGTCCATCAACACGAGTTCCACCTGCACATCAGGATAGGCCACCTGAAACGCCGTGAGCACGTCCCCGAAATACGAGACAGTCAACGTCGTCGGACACTTGATGCGTAACTTGCCCTCAACTCTTGAGCGCGAACGCGCCACATCTCGAAACGCGTCATCCACTTCCGCAATCACCGTCAGAAAACGCGGATAATAACGCTCCCCCGTATCGGTCAGCACCAGCTTGCGCGTCGAGCGGACAAACAGCGTCGCCTTCAACTGGTCTTCAAGCCGGTTGATCCGTTTGGTGACCACCGATGGCACCGTGCCCAGATCGCGCGCCGCAGCCGAAAAACTGCCCGACCGCACCGTCGCCAGAAACGTTCTGATATTGTCCAGCGTGTCCATTGGCTTCTCCCATCTCTCACCCCGTGCCCAACCCTACTATATTTCGCGAAACGCGAAAGCTGATAGATTCAAATGACGCGTTTTTTACAAGGTCACATTGGATACCATGCTCCACAGAACAATTATCGCACTGCCGCAGCCTGCAGTTGATTGGCCATAAGTACCAGTTGCTACAGGAATATTTCCGCACGCGGCGCACACCTGGGGAGATTTGACTTGGCGACATCACTGAGCACGCAGACACTTATCGTCAAGCGAGAGCACGATCAGCCACAACGCAAACTACAGGCCGATATATGCGTGGTAGGCGCAGGTATTTCCGGTGTATCCGCCGCCCTGCAGGCCGCAAAGCTTGGCCGCAAGGTTGTCCTGGTTGATAGCCAGCCCGTTCTGGGCGGTCAGGCCGTCAATTCCATTATCGCAACCTTTTGTGGTCTGTTCTCCAACGGCACCCATGGCTATCAGTTCACCTATGGCATTGGCGACGATCTCCTCAACTTCCTCGAGCGCGAAGATAAGGCCATCCACTATCGCCATGGCCCCAACACCACCGTCGTCTATTATGATGAAGTCGTGCTCGGCCGCTGGGTGGAAAAAAGCATCCGTGAAGCAGGCATCACCGTGGTCCTCGGTGCCATGCTGCAGGACACCCATATGGAAAACGGCCGCATGGCCAGTGCCGATTTCATGACCCGCTATGGCCCCGTCACGATCGAGGCTGAAGGCTATGTCGAGGCCAGCGGTGACGCAGCCCTCGTTTGGCAGGCCGGCCTCGAATGCCGCGTCCCTAAAACCGGTGGTGTTTTCGGCACGCAGATGGTCGTCCTCGAAAATATCAACGAGGAAAACCAGCCAACACGAGACGAAATTGGCGCGCGCATGAAAGAGCGCGGCGAGAAATACGGTCTTCTTCGGCGTGAAGGCCTGGCGTTCACCATCCCTGGTCGGGGCATCGCCGCCATGAACATGACCCACATAGAAACCCCTCTCGATCCGGTAGAAGCGTCCGCCAAGGCACTCGAAGGCAAGGAACAGGCCGTTCTCGCCGTCGAATTTCTCAAAGCCGAATTCCCCGAATGTTTCGGCGAAGCGCGCATCCGCTCCTTCGGTTTTCCCGGCATTCGGCAGACCCGCTGGATCAAGGGTAGTCACCACCTGACCGTCGATGAGATTCAGGCCGGCACGAAATTCGACGATGCCATCGGCCGCACAGCCTGGCCCATCGAACTACATGACCACAGCGATGGCCATCACTGGATCACCTTTGACGAGCATCACGCCCATTACATTCCCCTCGGCAGCCTCCTGCCCGAAAAGGCGCATAATATCGTCGCCGCCGGGCGCTGCATCGACGGCGATTCAGCCGCGCTCTCCAGCGTCCGCGTCATGGGCCCCTGCATCGCCATGGGCATGGCCGCGGCCCACGCCCTCGATCTTGCAGGCAGCAACAGTGTACATGCTATCGACAAGGCCGCTCTTAAGGCCCGTGTCATCGACAACGTCGAAAAACAGCATTACCGCTGGACCGGTTCAGACACCGCCCCACGGCACTAGACTATCCGACGGAAGGACGCCTGTCGGCTTTCCATCAATCGCTCAAGGGAAGACATTATGCAGCTCACTGATTTTGAAAAATCGATGCTCGAGGGCGATCATGGACGGGCAAAGGCCCGCGCCATGGACCTGCTGGTGCGTTATGGTGAGGCGCTTGGCGCAGAGCGTCTGGTCGAAACCAATAATGTTGCCGGTGCCTTCAACGCCTCGACACCCTCGGTCAAGGCGATTGTCGACAAGGGTATGGATCACGTTTTCTCCGAACTCAATCTCGATAGCGACGAGGTTGTCGAAATTCCGCATATGGCCGCCAATACCTGCCAGCTCATCACTGGCATCGACAATGATAACTGGAAATTGCAGGGCGCCAGCGAGGACTTGATCAACATGCAGCGCGGTGCCGAGAAATATCTTGGCGCGCGCGGCGTCAACATGTTCGCCACCTGCACCCCCTATCAGGTCGGCAATGTCCCGGTAAAAGGGGAACATTGCGCCTGGATGGAAAGCTCAGCAGTCATCTATTGCAATTCCGTGCTCGGTGCCCGCACCAATGTTGAGGGCAAGGAAAGCACAGGTGCCGCCGGGCTGACCGGCCGCATCCCCTATTGGGGCTACCATATCACCGAAAACCGCTACGGCTCGCACCTGGTCGAGGTCGATGTGGAAACTGATGACATGATGGACTGGGGACTTTTGGGCTATTGGCTCGGCGAGCAGGTCGAGGAGAACATTCCGGTTCTCAATGGCATCAGCCATCAGCCCAATCTGATCAAGCTCAAGCATTTCGGGGCAGCCGCTGCCTCCTCGGGCGGTGTCGAGATGTATCACATTCCCGGTGTCACCCCCGAAGCCGCAAGCATCGAAGAGGCCTTTGGCCCGAAAAAAAGCCTTGCAACCTTCCGCTATGGCCGCGCCCAACGCCGCGAGACCTATGAAAAAATTCAAAGCGCCACCGAGCGCAAGGTAGATTTCATCATGCTCGGCTGCCCGCATAATTCCATCGAACAGATGGCATTAATCGCCCATATGCTGACGGACAAGAAAGTCCATCCCGATGTGGCGCTTTGGGTGCACACTCCGCGCGCCCTCAAACAGGTCGCCGACCGCAATGGTTATTGCGACATCATCACCGCCGCCGGTGGCGTGGTCATGAGCGATACCTGCCCCGCCATTTCCCGGCGCCTGCCGCCCGGCGTTCGTGTCATGGCCACCGACAGCGCCAAACAGGCCCATTACCTGCCCGCCATCGCCAAGGTCCAGGGCTGGTTCGGCTCGGTCAATGATTGCATTGACGCCGCCATAACCGGTCAGTGGAATGGAGGCATCCAGTGAGCACGAAACCCAAAATGCCCGACACCACGCTGATCCTCAAGGGCCGCAAGGTCGTTGGCGGCCGCGCCGAGGGCGAAGCCCTCGTCACTGACGAAACCATTTCCGGCTGGGGCGGCATCAATGAACGCGACGGCTCCATCATCGAACGCCGTCACGAACTGGTTGGCCAGAGCTTTGCCGGCAAGATCCTCGTCTTTCCCGGTGCCAAGGGCTCGTCAGGCTGGTCGGCCTTCTTTCACATGACCCGGCTGAACAAGGTCGCCCCCGCCGCCATGATCTTCACCCGCATGACCACCAAGATCGCTCTTGGTGCCGTCGTCACCCGCGCCCCGGCCATGACCGCCTGCGAACCTGATCCTCTGACCGTTATTCAAACAGGCGACTGGGTCGTCGTCGACGCAGATGCAGGTACAGTCACCGTCACTAAAAAACATATATAAGCATGCATGCGCCTTGACGCCTCGCATGAAATCAACAACAAAAACAGCCCCTTAAACAAAATCAGCGCCGCCCAAACACCCCCGGCACAAAGCTTCCAAACGCGTCTGTTTGCAATTTAACATGGACTTAACGTGCGTTTAACGTAACACTGTGCGTGGGAGGCAGGAGGACTCGAACCCCTTCTGACGTGTGCACAATGGAACAATTCGACGAAACACGCATCCGCGCGCATCTGGAAAAAGTTGTGCATTCCAACTTGTTCGAGAACTCAACCATCCTTCAGAATTTTCTGTCCTACATCGTTGAGGAAACCCTCACAGGCCGCGCCGAGAATATCAAGGAATACACAATCGCCCTCGACGTGCTCGGCCGCCAGGAGAGCTTTGACGCCCAGGTGGATTCCAGCGTCCGGGTTCACGCCGCCCGTCTGCGGGACAAGCTTGAACTCTATTACCGCCAGGCAGGTCAGACAGAGCCCGTGCGCATCCGTGTGCCCAAGGGCAATTACATTCCCCGGTTCGAGCGCAATGTTCCCTTTGAAGAACTCAATCCAGAAACAAGCGGCGAAGTTCGCGATTACGCCACGCGCATGCCAACCGGCCCGCTTGTCCGGGTAAAACCGCTGCGCGATCTGAGTGAGGGCGAAACGCTGGGCAATCTCGCCCTCGGTTTTTCCGAGGAAATTCTCAACGCCCTGTCCCGGTTTCGCGAAATTCTCGTGCAACCTGATACCGGGCCGGACGACACCCTGCCCGATCCAGGCAAGCGAGCGCCAGACTTCCTGCTTCAGGGCACAATTCGTCGCGCAGGCGACACACTCCGTGTCGGCATTCAGTTGCGCAACGCCGTCACCGAGGAACTGCTGCTGTCTGAAACCTATGACGCCGAATTCTCCGCGGCCGGCATGATACATGTTCAGGAAGAAGTCGCCGGTGCCATCGCGGTAGAAATCGCCGACCCGTTTGGCCCCCTGCCCCATCTGCCGGTTCCCGCAGAACATGCCCAGCCCCTCGCCAGCACATCCGCCTACGAGGCTGTGCTGGCAGCTTACGCCTATTTTCGCAGCCCAAGCCCGGACCTCTCGGCCACCATCGAAAAGAATCTTCTGCAAGCGGTGACCGATCACCCGAAATATGCGAGCGCATGGGCGACGCTTGCCATGTACCGTTACCTGCACATACATGGTCATTTCGACGATCGGGCAACCGCAGTCGCAAAAATGATGCGCGAAGCCCTCACCGCCGTCGACCTGGACCCGCGCAATTCACTGGCCCATCTGGTTCTGGGGCTGGCGCATCATGCCAATGGCAGTTTTGACGAGTTCAGGGAATCCGGCGAAACCGCCCTCCGCCTTAACCCAAATCACTCCATGACCTTGCGGCTCTATGGCGGCCCGCTTGCCTATAGTGGCGAATGGGACCGGGGGCTGGCTCTGGTGCGCAAGTCCATTGCCATCACCAATTTCCCACCGGGCTGGTATCACCTGCCGCTGGTATTCCGCAAATATCTGGATGGCAATTTCGAAGCCGCGCTGCAGCGCATCCCGCGCATGCGCATGGATTCCTATATTTACCCGTCCCTTTTCGAAACCATGATCTATGCGCGGCAGGGCCGGCAGGAAGAGGCAGAGGACGCGCTGGCGCGGCTGCGCAAGTTCATGCCAGATGCAGAGAGCAGGTTAAGGCCGTTTCTCAGCACATTGGGCCTCCAAAAGGCCGATCTGGACAATATATTTGAAGCACTGGAAATTGCAGGGCTTTCGATATCGTCAGGCAGCAAGGACGAAGCACTGCTCTTGCACTAGACGCCTTGGAAGCAAGGCAAATATCGAACGTTTTCCTCTTCGTCGCGATTCAGGCCGGATTATGGCGATCATTTTGCCGCGCGGCAGAATAAGAACCGAAATTTAACCGAATACTTGCTAACAAGGTGGGGATTACAGCCCAATCATCGTAATCTCGCTGCAATTGGGGCGTGGCTTGACGCTCTGATTGTTTTTCGCTCCGATGGAACCAAACGCGAGCGCAAACGTTCTACGACCATTACAAGGAGACGCAATATGAAGAAGCTATTCATTCTGGCCGCAGCACTTATGTCGCTCAGCGCCTGTTCAACCACTGAAAAAGGTGCAGCCGTGGGTGCGGGTGCCGGTGCGATCATTGGCGGCGTTGCCACCAATTCCGTTGCTGGTGCAGCTGTTGGCGCTGCTGTTGGCGGTGTTGCCGGTGCGGTTATCGGCCGTGTCGCAGACAACCCCAGCGAGTGCTACTACCGCGACCGTCGTGGTGAGCTTTATCGCGCGGCTTGCCCCAAAGGCTAAGTGCATCACGCAGATTGCATAATGAACACGGCGACCCTCAGGGTCGCCGTGTTTGTTTTCAGCCCCCCGAAAGCCGTGACGACCGGCTCTACTCGATCCAGTCCCAGTCGCCCATCCGGTTCCGAAACCAGGTGCGTTGCCGTTTGGCATATTGATGCGTGCCGATAATCGCCCGCTCAATTGCAGCCTCACGGCTCATCTCACCCGCCTGCCAGGCCGCAATCTCACGCACGCCGATCGCTTTCATCACCGGCAGGCGCGCATCAAGGTTCTGCGCCATCAATCCAGCCACTTCTTCCACCGCACCCTGATCAACCATCGCGGCAAACCGCCGGGCAATCCGGTCGCGCAAGACGTCACGGTCCGGGTTCAACACCAGCCGCTCCACCTCAAAGCCGTCCAGCAACCCGGCTTGCGTCTCATCCTGCCATGCCGCCAGCGACTTGCCTGTGGCCTCCAGCACCGCCAGCGCCCGCACCAGCCGCTGCCGGTCCGGTTCCGGCAACCGGTCCACCATTGCGGGGTCCCGCGCCGCCAGCATGGCTCTGCGGCCCTCACGATCAAGCGCGCCAACCTCATGCTCAATCCGCTCAACCACGGCCTGCGGCACAGGCGGCACCACCGCCACCCCGTTTATCAAGGCATCGAAGTAAAGTCCGGTCCCACCAGTGAAAATCAGCGGGCGATCACCCAGCCCCGGATCAGCGATAACCTCGCTCACAGCCGCAAGCCACCCGCCGGTCGAAAACCGCGTCGCAGCCGGCACGAAGCCATAGAGTTTGTGCATTGCCTGCGCCAGTTCATCGGGTTGCGGCCGTGCCGTGACAATGCTCAGACTGTCATAAACCTGCATGGAATCCGCGTTGACCACGATCCCGTCCAGCGCACGTGCTTTCTCCAGCGCCAAAGCCGACTTGCCGCTGGCAGTCGGACCCGCTATCAACACTGCTCGCCTTGCAACACCCATTAGGCCGCACCAATGTCCGTTCTCTGCCTCATCACCAATCCTGCCGATCCTGCCCTCACCAAAACACTGGTCGATAAAGTCCACCGTGAAGTCGGCGGTGAACTGAACTGGCTGACCCAGGGCACTGCCTGCGAGATCATCAAGCCAAAGTCAACCGATCCGGCAGCCGACGCGCGCGAATTGCTGGCCGGCCAGCCCATCGACGCAGCTCTTGTGCCGCTGGCCAACCGCCGCAAAAAGCTCCTCATTGCCGATATGGATTCCACCATGATCAACGAGGAATGCATTGACGAACTGGCAGACGCCCTCGGCCTCAAGGACCAGGTTGCCGACATTACCGCCCGCGCCATGAATGGTGAACTGGATTTTGGCGAAGCGCTCGAGACCCGGGTCGCCCTGCTCAAGGGCCTCAGCCTGAAAGCAATGGAAGAAGTGCGCCGCGAGCGTATCACCCTCGCCCCCGGCGGCCGCGTCCTCGTCCACACCATGAAGGCCTATGGCGCTTATACCGCGCTCATTTCCGGCGGCTTCACCTATTTTGCAGATCATTTCGCCAAGCGCATCGGCTTTGATGAAGCCGTCGCCAATGTCCTTGAAACCGACGGCGACGTGCTCACCGGCACAGTCACCAAGCCGATTGTCGACAAGGCCACCAAACTGGTGCGCCTCGAAACCCTGCTGGCCGAAAAACAGATCCCCACAGCCCAATCGCTCGCCGTCGGCGATGGCGCCAATGATCTGCCCATGCTCCGGGGCGCAGGCCTTGGCGTCGCCCTGCACGCCAAGCCCGCTGTCGCCGAACAGGCGCGCGTCCGCATTGATCACGGCGATCTCACGGCCCTGCTCTATCTGCAAGGCTATGGCGACGAGGATTTCGTCAGATGATCATCGAAACGGCGCGTTTGCTGATGCGCCCTTTTATCGATGACGACGCAGAAGCACTGGCTGCAATCAACACCAATCCGGCCAGCACCCGTTATTTCCCCGCCCCGATGACACAGGCCGATTCAAACGCCGCCGTCAAGCGCTATCAACAAGGCATGGCGGATAATGGCTTCAGCTTTCTCGCAACTGAACTAAAGCCGGAACGCCAGCTGATCGGCATCGTTGGCATCTCCCGGCTGGAGGCGCCGGTCAGTGCCTGCATCCCCGGCAATCCGGAGGTCGAAATCGGCTGGCGCATCAGCCCCAAGGCCTGGGGCCACGATTACGCGCCGGAAGCGGCACAGGCCTGTCTCAAATATGGCTTTGAAACCCTCAACCTGCCGGAAATTGTCGCCATCACCTTTGAGGGCAACCTGCCTTCACGCCGGGTAATGGAAAAAATCGGCATGCGGCATGATCCTCAAGCCAGCTTCGATCATCCAAAAGTCCCGGCCGACAGTCCGGTCAAAACACACGTCACCTATCGCATGGCAAATCCGGCGCGTTAAAGCGCCGGTCGGCTATTGCAGACGGATCGCCACATAACGGCGGGAACCGGTCGGGTCAGCCACCTTGAACAGCACCGCCGGACGCCCCTCTTCCCGCGCTGTCCCCACAATCGCCGTCAGCGTCTCCACATCGCTCACCGCCCGCTGGTTCACTTCCTCGATCACCAGACCGCTCAAAAGCCCCTCGCGTTCCGCATGCGAGCCTTCAACCACATTGGTAATCAGCAGCCCCTCCACGTCGCCGGCAATCTCCAGCTCGCGCCGCTGCACCGCATCGAGCACTTCCACTTCCAGCCCCACCAGCGCTGCAAGCCCTGCCTTCTCTGTTACCTCCGCATCGGGATTACCCTGCAATTCCGGAGCTTCAAAATCAGATAGCAGCGTCGGCTCACTGGCTTCCAGCCGGCCAATCGTCACCTCAAGGTCCTGCTCTGTCCCATCGCGCAACACACGCACAATCACCTGCTTGCCCACTTCCGTTTCCGCCACAAAGCGCGGCAGGTCATGGGTCGTCACAATCGGTCGACCATCAAATACCAGAATAAGGTCGCCATCGCGCATCACGCCCACAGAAGGGCTTGCCTCGATCACCTCAACCACCAGTGCACCCTGCGTGTCCTCACGCCCCAGGGTAATGGCAATGTCTTCACTGACTTCCTGAATGCCCACACCCAGCCAGCCGCGCCGCGTCTCCCCAAACGCCACCAGCTGGTCCACAACCGGCTTGGCCAGATTGCCCGGCACCGCAAATCCAATGCCCAGCCCGCCGCCACTGCGCGAAATAATGGCCGTGTTCACCCCCACAACCTTGCCAAACATGTCAAATAGCGGTCCACCGGAATTACCCTGATTGATGGCAGCATCGGTCTGGATAAAATTGTCATAAGGTCCGCTATTGATATTGCGGTTCCGCGCCGAAACAATGCCGAGCGTCACCGACCCGCCAAGGCCAAACGGGTTGCCAATGGCCATAACCCAGTCGCCCACCTGCGCGGTGTCACTATCCCCGAATTCCACAAAAGGCAGCGGATAACCGGCATCGATCTTCAACACCGCCAGATCGGTCTTTTCATCCGCGCCAACAATTTTGGCCACATGCCGTTTCCCGTCCGGCAGAAACACCAGAATTTCGTCGGCTTCATCCACCACATGATTATTGGTGACGATCAACCCTTCAGCCGAAATCACAAACCCTGAACCAAGACTGCGCGCCTCGCGCATCATGTCTTCGCCCAGCCCCTGATTGGGGTTCAGGTCGTCAAAAAATTCTTCCAGCGGCGAGCCTTCGGGCACCTCGGGAAATGGCGCGCCATGCCCCACATGCCGCGACGTGCCGATATTGACCACCGCATCAGAGAGTTCGCGGGCCAGATGCGCCACAGAGGCCGGCCCCTGTTGCGCCAGCGCACCCGCCACCATGCCAAACGACAGCCCCCATGCCAGCAAAGCGGCACGCAGCAATCGTGCACATGAAACCAGACGGACCATGCAAACCCTCCCCGGGCAATTCAGACGACAGCCATCATGACGGGCTGCACCCTGATACAAATAGCCCGGCCACATGCCCCGGTTCAATCAGAACCTCACATGTGGCCGGGCTATTTTGTTTTATCCGCGGATCATCCACAAAGCGAAAAGACCCGCCGCCGCGCAAACCAGTGCCACGGCTCTTATCGTGGATGACGGCGTTTCGAGAAGCGCCGCCAATGCACGTTTCATATGGTCGGGGAACGCCGCATAGGCGATCCCCTCCAGCACAACCGCAAGCGCTAGGGCTGCGAAAAAGTCACTCACTGACCGCTAAGGCCAACAGGCGCCGCCGTGCCTGCCTGGACACCGAAATACTTGAAGAATTCGGAATCCGGTGACAGCAACATGGTGGTGCCCGCATCGCCAAGCGCGGTGCGATAGGACTGCATGGAACGGTAGAATTCGAAGAATTCAACGTCCTGCCCATAGGCTTCTGCAAACACCTTGTTCCGCTCGGCATCGCCTTCACCGCGCAGGATTTCAGAATCCTTTTGCGCCGAAGCAACGATTTCAACAGCCTGACGGTCAGCAATAGCCCGCAAGGTCTGCGCCTGTTCCTGGCCACGTGCCCGCAACAATGCAGCTTCAGCCAGACGTTCGGCCTTCATGCGGTCAAAGGTCTGGGCCGAAACCTGGTCGGTAAGATCCGTACGTAAAATCCGCACATCGATAACGCTGACGCCAATTTCCGCCAGGTCTTCCCGCACCAGATCACGCGCTTCACGCATCATCTCGGGCCGCTGCTCACTAAGCGCCGCGTTAAAGTCACGCAGGCCGTAAACATTACGCAAGGCTGATTCAAACCGGGTCGCAATCCGCTGGTCAGCCAGGGTAAGGCTACCCAGAACCGACTGGCGGAACTTGGTCGGGTTCGCAATACGATAGGTCAGGAAAGCATCCACATTGTAGAACTTGCCGCCTGAAACCTGCAGCGTGATATCTTCAAGGTCATAGCGCAGCAAACGATCTTCAATGATCTGCACATTGTCCACAATGGTTGTGGGCACTTTGAAATAAAGACCCGGCTCAGTATGCACCTGGGTGATTTCACCAAAGCGGGTGACGATAGCCTGTTCACGCTCGTTGACGATAAACACCGAGGAAAACAGCACATAAAGCGCCGCCAGAGCGACGACAACGACGATAACTAGTCTGTTCATTGACGTTCTCCCGAAGCCTGGCTGCTACGCGCCGCATTGCCACCAAGTTCGTTAAGCGGCAGATAAGGCACCACGCCCGAACCGCTCGCACCGTCCTCGATCAAAACCTTCTGCGATCCGCCAAGCACTTCTTCCATGGTCTCAAGGAACAAGCGTTTACGGGTCACTTCAGGGGCCTTGGCATATTCTTCATAAACAGAAACGAAGCGTGCAGCCTCACCTGTTGCTTCTTGCACGACGCGGTTTTTGTAAGCGGCAGCTTCTTCACGAACCTGCGCGGCTTCACCACGTGCGGCACCCAGCTTGGTATTGGCATATTGCCGGGCTTCTTCCTGGAAACGGTCTTCGTCCTGCTCGGCGCGCTGCACCTCGTCGAACGCATCAGCCACTTCAGCAGGCGGTGACACGTTTTCGATCGATATATTGCTCACGGCCACACCAGCGTCATAGCTGGAGAGGATTTCCTGGGTGATCGATTGAACTTCCACGGCGATACCCGCACGATCATCACGGAAAACATCCTGTGCCGGCCGGCGGCCAACCACTTCACGCATGGCGCTTTCAGCAGCCTTGCGCAGCATCTCGTCTGGTTCGCGCACATTGAACAGGTATTTCTCGGGGTCGGACACACGCCACAGAACCGAGAATGCCACATCAACAATGTTCTGGTCACCAGTCAGCATCAGACCTTCAGTGTCCTGAGACCGGCCAGAAAGCACCGAGGCAATACGGCTCTGGTTTTCAGTGATCGTCACCGTCTCGACCCGCTCGACGGGCCAGAGGTGGAAATGCAGGCCCGGCTGGCTCAGTTCCTGCTTCGGCTTGCCGAACAGCAGTTCCACACCAACTTCCTGCGGCGCAACCGTATAAACGGACTGCGACACCCAAAGCGCCGCCAGTGCCACAATACCACCGACAATCAACCAGCGGCTGCCACCGGGCATGCCACCTTGAAACTGGTCGCGGCCGCGATTGAGCAAATCTTCCAAATTGGGCGTATTACCGCCGCCGGTACGGCGTGGTCCGCCGCCCCCTCCAGGTGCCTGGCCCCAAGGCCCGCCACTGTTGTTGCGGCCACCCCCGCCATTATTGTTATCCCAGGGCATATGTTACCTTCCGGTGAAATCGATGTTACGTCGTATGCCTATATAGGCAAGCCGACCGGCTCGATCAATGCATCGGCCGTCAACGGCGTGTGTAAACGCATATTTTATAGGCAGCTGCGTCCTTTTCCGAGGGCAAAACTTCGAGCCTGTCCGACACCTGCCAGATCGCCGGATCAATTTCGGGAAAAAACACCTCACCCTTAGGCGAAAGCGCCACATGACTGATATAAAGACGGTCAGCTAACGGCATGGCCTGCCTGTATATTTCGCCCCCGCCAATCACCATCACTTCATCAGCACCATCGGCTTCGGCAATGGTGCGGGCGTGCGCAATCGCCGCAGTGAGATCATTGATCACAATCACGCCATCTGGCTGATATCCCGCCTGCCGCGTCACAACGATATTTGTCCGCCCCGGCAACGGCCTGCCAACACTTTCAAACTGTTTGCGCCCCATCACCATGGGCTTGCCCATGGTCGTGCGCTTGAAATGGGCAAAATCCGAGGGAATGCGCCAGGGAATGTCATTTCCCGCGCCAATCACCCCGTTCTCTGCCACCGCGGCAATCATGGCAATCGCAACGCTCATCGCGCCGCCAGCGCATCAAGCGCTGCTCCATCAACCCGGCACACCGTCCACTCGTCCTGCATTGCCGCTCCCAGCGATTTATAAAACGCAATGGCCGGCGCGTTCCAGTCCAGCACCCACCAGGCCAGCCGCGCCAACCCCTCATCGGCACAACGGCGCGCCAGACTGGCAATCAACGCCTTGCCAATCCGCTTGCCCCGAAACGCCGGGGTCACAAACAGGTCTTCCAGCCAGATGCCATGGGCACCGCGAAATGTCGAATAGGTATAATGCCAAAGCGCGAAACCGGCGGGCTCACCCTCCCATTCCGCAATTTCGCAATAAACACGGGGGCTTGGCCCAAACAAATCCCGCGCCAGATCAGCCTCGTTCGCCACAACTTCATGTAAAAGCTGCTCATATTCGGCCAGATCGCGGATAAAACCCAGCACCAGCCCTTCATCGCCATCAACGGCCCGGCGGATTGTCAAACTCATCGGTCTGCTCCCGCTTTATTCCGCAAATTCAAATACCTGCACCAATGCACAGACTCAAAACCTGCGCATTTATACGGCAATCGGCGCCTTGATGCCCGGCGCTGCAACATAGTCCACAATCTCGAAATCTTCATATTCGAAATCAAAGATCGAGGTCCGTTCTGTCTTGATCTTGAGGCGCGGCAACGCCCCCGGCGCCCGGCTCAATTGCAGCTTCGCCTGCTCAAAATGATTTTTGTACAAATGCGCATCACCCAGTGTGTGCACAAAATCACCCACTTCAAGCCCACATACCTCGGCCACCATATGCGTCATCAATGCGTAAGAGGCGATATTGAACGGCACCCCGAGAAAAATATCGGCCGAGCGCTGGTAAAGCTGACAACTCAACTTGCCGTCCGCCACATAAAACTGGAACAGGCAATGGCAGGGTGGCAGCGCCATATGCTCGATTTCCGCCGGGTTCCAGGCCGTCACGATATGCCGCCGCGATTCCGGACTGGTTTTGATCGAGGCAACCAGATTGGCGATCTGGTCAATCTGCTCGCCATTCGCTGTCGGCCAGGAACGCCATTGCGAGCCATAAACCGGCCCGAGATCGCCGTTTTCGTCGGCCCATTCATCCCAGATGGAAACACCGCGCTCCTGCAGCCAGCGCACATTGGTTTCCCCGCGCAAAAACCACAAAAGCTCATAAAAGATCGACCTGATATGCAGCTTCTTGGTCGTCAGCAGCGGAAACCCCGCGCCCAGATCATACCGCATCTGATAGCCGAATACGGAACGCGTACCGGTACCAGTCCGGTCGCCCCGGTCGGTGCCATGGTCCATCACATGCTGCAACAGGTCGAGATATTGTTTCATGGGCGTCAGTCTAGACGATTCTGCCCCGCCAAGTCGCCACTTCCGTGTCCCCCAACGCAAGATTTGAACAACCCGCCCAACAGATCACCTTGCGGGACACAGCCCCGCTGCGTCATACTGTTATCCATAGGCATTGGTGATCGAAACCTGTCCCGGCAGGAGTGTCCGTCATGACCGATAATGCAATCAAGCTGACAAACAGGGTCCGCCCCGCCACCCGGCGGCCGCGCCTGCACAAGGTTATTCTGCTCAACGACGATTACACCCCGCGCGAATTCGTCGTCACGGTGCTCAAATCCGTGTTCCGCATCAATGCCGATCAGGCCCAGCGCATCATGGTCACCGCCCATCAAAAAGGCACATGTGTCGTGGCTGTCTATACCAGTGAAATCGCCGAAACCCGCGCCAATGCGGCAACGGATGCCGGCCGTCAGGCCGGCTATCCGCTCACCTTCACCACTGAGCCCGATCAATAAAGCCTTTCCAGAACAAGCGAACACCACTTATTCGGTTCAGAAAGACGACAAATCAGGCAATTAGAGCCCAGCTCTTGATCTATCAAAAGCTGAGCCTAAAGCCCTACTCTGGACGCGGCTTTTTCTTCGGCTTTTTCTTTTTCATTGCGGTCGCAGCGCCGGATTTACGGCCCTTGAAACCCGCCTTTTCAAAGTTCGGCTTGCCGCCGGTCTTTTTGCCCGCATAGGGCTGGCGGCTGCCGCCACCATCATTGGAAAAGCTCGGCACGCCATCCAGCGCCTTCACCGTGATATTCTTTTCCAGCGTCTTGTTGGGGCCAATCGCGGCCTTGAACCGGTCATCACAGCGCGCATCGAGTTCCACAAAGGTCTCGTCCTGCTGCATCTTGATCGCGCCAATGTCACGCTTGGACAATTGCCCCGCGCCACACAGCATCGGCAGCAGCCAGCGCGGCTCCGCATTCTGCTTGCGCCCCACCGAGATCGAATACCAAACGCTTTTCTCAAAGCCCTCGCGGCGCTCTTTCTTCTCGCCACGCGGCGCACCCCTGTCGGGGCCAGCGGGCACATCCATCAGTTCTTCAGGTGCCGAACGTCCCGCGCGATAGCGCCGCACAAAGGCCGCCGCAATCTGCTCCGGCCCGTGCTTTTCCAGCAATTCAGCCAGAAACGCCCGTTCCTCATCCGCAATCGGCGTGTTGAGATCCGGGTCGGAGAGCAAGCGCTCGTCATCCCGCTTCAGCACGTCATCAATCGAGGGCGGCTTGTCCCAAACAGCGGTAATCTTGGCCGCACCCAACAGGCGCTCGGCCCGCTTGCGCCCGTTCTGCGGCACAATCAAAACACTCACGCCCTTGCGCCCGGCCCGGCCCGTGCGGCCACTGCGGTGCAACAGGGTTTCCGGATTGGTCGGCAAATCGGCATGCACCACCAGTTCCAGCCCCGGCAAGTCAATGCCGCGTGCCGCAACATCGGTGGCGATACACACCCGTGCCCGCCCGTCGCGCATGGCTTGCAGCGCATGGGTGCGCTCGCTCTGGCTCAATTCGCCCGACAGCGCCACAACAGAAAAGCCGCGATTGTTGAACCGCGCCGTCATGTGATTGACGGTTGCCCGTGTCGCACAAAAAACCAGCGCATTCTGCGCTTCATAAAAGCGCAATACGTTGATAATGGCGTTCTCGCGGTCAGCCGTCGGCACCGGCAGTGCCTTGTATTCAATATCCAGATGCTGCTTTTGTTCAGATCCGGTCGCCACCCGCACAGCATTGCGCTGATAGCTTTTCGCCAGATTGGCAATCGACTTCGGCACGGTAGCGGAAAACAACAGCGTCCGCCGCTCTTCAGGCGCAGATTCCAGAATGAATTCCAGATCTTCCCGAAAGCCCAGATCAAGCATTTCGTCAGCTTCATCCAGCACCACAGCGCGCAAGCCAGACATATCCAGCGACCGGCGCGTGATATGGTCACGCAAACGGCCCGGCGTGCCCACAACAATATGCGCGCCACGCTCCAGCGCCCGCCGCTCGGTGCGCATGTCCATGCCGCCAACACACGAGGCCACAAAGGCACCGGTCAGCGCATAAAGCCACTCAAGCTCTTTTTTCACCTGCAAGGCTAGTTCGCGCGTCGGCGCGATCACCAGCGCCAAAGGCGAATCCGGACGGGTGAAGCGGTCATCCGCATCCAGCAGCGTCGGGGCCATCGCCATGCCGAATGCCACGGTCTTGCCCGAGCCGGTCTGCGCGGAAACCAGCGCATCCGCATCGCGCAACTCGGGGGCCAGCATGGCCTTTTGTACCGGGGTCAGGTCAGTGTAACCGCGATTGGTCAACGCCTGGCTAAGTGCCGGCACGACGCCTTCAAACTCTGTCATATTTGTCTTTCGGAATGCGGGGGCCTGTCGCGCCCGGCAGCGGATCGTCTAAATTCACCTGCAGCGCCACGATCAAACGCGCTAAAGGAAGCTCAAGACGCCGTTCTTACTGTGCGTCGGACCGATTGTACAGTACGCAGACGCACACCAGCAATGCGCCCACTGCCGACACCCGCCGCATCCACACAACCGATCCCTTAAAAGACACCAGCTCACTGGCGCATTCAGGTGCAGCCTTGGCCGCAAAAGGCCCGCAACTTGTTCTCCAGAAATCGCCGCTCCGCCGCCGAGCCTGAAAGCGCGATTGCCCGCTCAAATGCCGCCCCTGCCGCCGTCATGTCCCCCAACCGCACCAGCAGGTCCGCCCGCACCGCATGATAGGGCTGATAGCTCTCAAGCGCCGCCCCAACCCTCTCGAGGCGTTTCAACGCCATCTCGGCAGATACCGCATAGGACAAGGCGACAACCCGGTTCAGTTCAAACACAGGATTGGGCTCAACAGCAATCAAACTGTCATAGATCAGCGCAATCTCGGTCCAGTCAGTCTCTGCAAAGCTGGGCGCATCCGCATGGATCATGGCGATCACTGCCTGCAATTGATAAAGCCCGGCTCGCCCCCGGCGCAACGCGCCCTGCAATATCTCCCGCGCCTCGCCAATCATCTCCCGGTCCCACTGCGTCCGGTCCTGCCCCTCCAGCGTCACCAGCTCTCCCGCCAGCCCCAGCCGCGTGTTGCTGCGCGCATGGTGCAACAACATCAGGGCCAGCAATCCCTCAACCTCCGGCTCGCCGGGGCACAACTGGTGCACCAGCCGGCCCAAACGTATGGCTTCGTCGCAAAGCTCCCCACGCACCAGTTCGCCTGACGAGGCAGCATAGCCCTCGTTGAAAACCAGATAGATCACCGCCAGCACACTTTGCAGCCGCTCCCCCCATCCGTCAGCCTCAGGCACCTCATAGGCAATCCCGGCCTTGGCAATCTTGTGCCGGGCCCGCACCAGTCTTTGCGCCATCGCCTCCGGGCTCATCACAAAGGCACGGGCTATTTCCTCCGTCTTCAGCCCGCATACCGAGCGCAAGGTCAGCGCCACCGAAATCCGGGGCGCCAGCGCCGGGTGACAACAGGTAAAAATCAGCTTCAACCGCTCATCGGCAATCGGGTCGGCATCGATTACCGGTTCAAAATCACGGTCGAGTTCAATCAAGGCTGTCAGTTCAGCGGATTTGGACCGGAAATTGGCGCTGCGCCGAATGCGGTCAATCGCCTTGCGCCGGGCCGTTTGCAAAAGCCACCCCACCGGCGAGCGCGGCAGGCCGGAACGGTCCCAATGCACAAGGGCAGCCTCCAGGGCGTCCTGAAGGCTGTCCTCGGCAAGCTGAAAGTCGCGAATATCCGCAACAAGGCGTGACAACATCCGCCCGCCATCACGGCGAACCAGTGCATCAATTTCTGGCCCCACAGATGTTGTCACAGACCTCTTGTCACTCCAAATCGCTGTAATCCGACACGGGACGCACCTCGACTGCCCCATAAGTGGCAGACGGGATCATCGCAGCATACCGCAAGGCCTCATCAAGATTGGCGCATTCGAAAATATAGAAACCCCCAAGCTGTTCCTTGCTTTCAGCAAACGGGCCATCCATCGTTTCCACCTTGCCATTGCGCACCCGCAGCGTCGTCGCGGTAGAATCGTCTTCCAGCCCTTCTCCTGCAACCAGCACGCCATCTTTTTCAAAGCGTTCGCTCGCAGCGGCATAGGCTTCCATAAAAGGCCCAAACTCTTCGGATTCGGGTGTCGGTGAATCCTCGGGAGCACCATAGATCAAGGCCATATACTTCATTTTAAATCTCCTGGATGAAACGCCTCACACGAGGCAACACTTCAAGACGAACGGTAAACCGCCTAATCGACACGTTAGTTTGAAAAAATCAAAAATTGTTGAAACAACAGGAAGATAACAGCCGACAGCATCACCAATTGGGTCCCCACGCCCCCTGCAATACGCAGCGGCGCAGACGTTTGGGTGGCGCTAAGGCCAATCGCATGCAGCAGGCGCGACACAATCAGCACAATTCCCATCGCATGCAGATAAACACCCGCCATGCCGCCCAGTTCACTCAGCAACAAAAGCAATAGCGCCAGTGGCACATTCTCCACAAAATTCCCGTGTCGCCGCACCAGCACTGGCAACATGTCGTCATCCCCATAAAGTATTGAGATATTCAGCTTTCCGCGCCGGGCGCTCACCATATTGGTGAGAACAATTGCCCCGATCGTCAGCAAGCACGCATAAAGCGCGGTAATATGAGCCGTCATGTCGTTTCCTCTTGAATATCTTGGTGATGCAAGAGGACGAACGGGCAAGCTGCCGATCGACACATGATGACGCAATTTTTCGTCATTTTTATAAATTGCCGGCAGCGCGCCTTTGCAATCGCCGCGTGAACCCCTATATTGGGCGTGCTGGCAACAGCTATGGCAATAAATGGCTATCGTAATAAACCATTCGGACCCGGGGGCGGTACCCGGCGCCTCCACCAAAACCTTCCTTTGCGGGAAGTTTGTTATGGGGGCGAAATAGGATCGACGAGGGTGTAAAGGGTAAGTTTTTGCTCGGCATGGTACCACCGCATCGGACCATTTTTATAGTTGCAAATGATAACAACTATGCTGAGGCACGTCTGGCTGCGTAAGCGGTTCGATAGTCTCGAATTAAAGCCCTAACCTCCTCGCAGGGGTTAGGCGGGGTTCGCAGGCACCTGGCAACAGAAGCCTGCACTTAATCTCAAGAAACCGTATCGAAAAGCCTTGAACTCTATGGCGCTTTTGGCGTCTATTGCGGGAACTTGATCAGGATTCGAGCAGCTAGGAAGGGCCCAAATGGCCGAAGACCACATTCGTTATGACATTCTTGCGCAAGAAGCGCTACGCGGCGTAGTGCGCAAAGTGTTGACCGAAGTGGCCAAGACCGGCCTGCCTGGCGAACACCACTTTTTCATTTCCTTTGTCACCCGCGCCCCCGGCGTGCGCCTGAGCGAGCGTCTGCTTGCCCAGTATGAAAAGGAAATGACCATCGTTCTGCAGAACCAGTTCTGGGACCTCAAGGTCACCGATACCGGTTTCACCGTCGGCCTCTCGTTTGACGGCCATTCAGAACTGCTCGACATTCCCTTCTCCGCCATCAAGGGCTTTTTCGATCCCTCCGTGCAGTTCGGTCTGCAATTTGACGTTGGTGGCGAAGGCGTCGAAGAAGGCGAAGAAGACGACAGCGAAATCGGCAGCGACAATGACGCTGAAACCGATGCACCTGCCGCCGAAGCCGATGGCGAAGAAGACGCCAAGGATAACGGCGAAAAAGTCGTCAGCCTCGACAGTTTCCGCAAAAAGACCTGATCCCAGCCCTGCCGGTGCAAAAACGCTCCCTGACCATTGCTGGCCACCGCACCTCCATCGCGCTTGAACCGGAATTCTGGGCAGGGCTTGAGGCGCTGGCCGAAACCCGCAATCTCAGCCTTGCCGAACTGATCGCCAGCATCGACGAAACCCGCGAAACCGACAACCTGTCATCCGCCCTCCGCGTCGCCGTGCTGCAGCATTATCAGGCCCTCGGCAACCGCTAAGGCTGCACCGGGCAAGTCACCCCCTGTCGCGCTTCAGAAACGATTGCCACCGCTTTCAAAGCTGGGGATGGGCAACGCAAACGGATCGTTCGTTGGCGTATCATTCTCGAACAGGTCAATCGGCGCGTCGACGGTTTCACCATTATCCGGCGCCACCAGCGGGTCCTGCGATTCCCCCAGTTCATCCATCAGTTCGCGAAACGCCTTTTGCCGGTTTTCCTGCCGCAATGCTTCAGCCTCCGCTTCCGCCTTCGCCGCCGCTTCCAGTGCCTGTTGGCGCGCCTGCTCTTCCATGAGCCGCGCGCGCGCTTCTGCCGCTTCCCGCGCCCGCTTTTCCTGCTCGGCCCGCAGCGCCTCCAGCCGGTCCACTTCCAGTTCATAGGCCTGCACCTTGATCGCATCGATCATCGGCCCCAGATCCAGCTGATATTCAGGCGCCAGCAATGTGCCCGACAAAAGGGCGGTAACCTGCGCACTGTTCGAAGCCCCGGCAGCTGTCGGTGTCAGCGTCCAGCTGCCTTCAAGCCCCAGATCACTCAGATCGACACTGCCCCCGCCAAACAGCCGCGCCACATCGCCTTCCGCCGCCAGATTGGCAAGGCGCACAATGCCCCCGGCCACCGAAAACACACCGCCCACCCGGGATGACCTGAACGCCCCCTCGGCCAGTGCTTCCCGCACGATTTGCGTCAGTGCCGCCGGTTCCAGTTCCAGAATATTCTCGGTCGAGGCGACAGTTTCAAACGCGCCGGGGTCAAATCCGGCAATGGCAAAATCAGCAAGGCTGAAACTGCCCTCCCCGGCCATATTGGCCAGCATGGCCGCATAACTGTCGCCGGTCGCTGAAAAGGTCAGCCCGCCATCCAGCTTGCCGCCCAGCGCCGCGCCCACCTTCGCCGGCATCACCGCATCCACGTCCACCCCGTTCAGCGTCAACCTGCCGGTCATCTGTCGGTCAGAGACAGCGCTCGAACAGCACAACCCCACATCAAGCCCCAGCGTGCCGCCGCCCGTTTCGGCCTTCAACCCGCGCACGCGCACATTGGTCTCGTCCCATGTCAGGTCAAACCCGGCATTGGTGGCCACATCCCGTCCGTCAAGGCGCACAAACGGCGTCTCCACCCGCACCCGCCCCCGCGATTGACGGCCACTATCGACAAAGGCAAACGGCCCATCCGGCCAGAACGCCCCCAAAGAGACCAGCGACGCCGGTCCCCCGGCCAGCCCCGCCAGCATACCCACCTCCAGAGCGCTCGCCCTGAGATTGCCGGTATAAAGCATGTTCCCGGCCTCAAGGCTCCGGCTCAGATCACCGCTGAGCAATATCCCGTCGGCCTCGGCATTGAGATTGGTCAGCGCCAGCGTCTGCCCGCCGGAAAAGCTGATATCCGCCGTCCCCGCCGCCGCGCCATAGCCGATCGCCTCTGCCCCCAGCGCCTGCGCCAGCGGTGCCATGTCCGACACGGCAAATTCCAGCTTGCCCTTGCCGCGCAGCCGCGTCAGGTCATTGACCACCGCATTGCCCGCAAAACGCAGTTCATCGCCACTGCCCTCAATTCTCAGGTCCATTTCCAGACTGTTCGAGGGCGTGCCATCCGCCACCAGCGTCACAATGATCGGCTCAGCCTCGGGCACCAGCGCCACAGGCCCCAGCCCCAACTGGTCGGCAAAGGCCAGCACCTGCCCCGATTCCAGCGTCACAGAAGCCCGCACCGGCGTTGTCGCCATGCGGAATATCCCGTCACTGAACTGGAAATTGGCATCGACATCGGTCACCCCAACGCGCCCGCGCAATTCCAGCTCCTGGCCATTGGATTCGCCCGGCCCCGAAAGCGCAAACGACACTTCCGCCGGCACCAGCGCCTCAGCTATGCCGCGCATCGCCGCCGGGGCTTGCAGCGCATCCAGCACCGTCACCAGCGCCGCCCTGTCCGCATTCGCCGTCAGGCTCAATTGTCCCTTGGCCGCAAGCGCCGGGGCCACCAGCCCACCCTCAAGCCGGCCCGAAATATCAAACCGCGCCCCGCCCATATCCGCCACCGCCAGCCGGTCAAACACCAGCGCATCCCCGGCCCAGCTTCCGTTGGCCGCCAGCGTCGTCGCCTCAAGCCCGAACAGCGTCATCGTCTCCGCCGCGATATCAAAATCCCCTTCAGGGAAAGACGCCATCACGGCCCGGTCCGCCGCAATATCCGGCAACAGTGCCCGCAGCGCCGTGCTTTGCGCGGTATCAAACGCCCCCATTTGCGCCGAAACGTCCAACCGCTTTTCCGCGCCCGCCTGCACCGTCACCGCAACCGCGCTCGTCACCCCGTCAAACACAAACTGCCCGTCTGTCAGCGCCAGTTCATCGCCGCTCAGCGTCACCCGTCCGGCCAGCGAGCCGGGAATGTTGAACAGCGGATTATCGGTCGCCGCCTTGCGCCACTGCAGCGCCAGCGTGTCCAGCCGCGCACTATCCAGCGTCACCGCCCCCTCAAAACCCGGTCGTCCTTCATCGGCACGCAAGGTCCCCACCAGCGACAACTGGGTGCTGCCCGGCAGCCGCCCGGTCATGCTGGCAATGGTCCAGCGTGTCCCGTCACTGCGCGCATCAATTCTGAGATCGCGCAGCGCCACCGCCCGCAAGTCCAGTTCCGACACATCGATATTGATCCGGCCCGCCATGCCGGGAATAATCGGCGCCGGCAATTCGGTCATCAGCCGCACAAGTTCATAAGGCCCGGCAGCCTCATCCCCCAGCGCATCGCGCGGATTAAGCGCCACCACACCGCCCGAAATCACCGCATCAAACCGGCTCTCAGCGCCCAGTTCCACCGTCGCCGATCCGGTCAATCGCGTCGCCGGGCGGTTTTCGTCAGGCACAATAAGATAATCCGACAACAGGATTTGCGCCGGATTGGCCGCAACCTTGGAGGTCAAAACCAGATCACCGCGCACCTCATTGGCATTCGCAGCCCTTGGCGGGCCCTGCCGATAAACCGCGTTCCCGGTAAAATTCAGCCGCTCACTGGTCTCCAGCAACCCGTCAATCCCGAACGAGGACGTGCTCCCCACCCGCCGTGCAAACGCGGCCACCTGCAGCGCCCCCTCGGCATTCATCGTCGAGGTATTGATCCGCCCGTCATAGCGCCCGCCGGCATATTCACCCGCGCCCTGCAAGGAGAACGGTCCCCGCAGGCCCGCAATCTGCAATGTGCCGGCAAAATCGGTCACCGCCAGTGTCGTGTCCACCCGCTGGTCTGTCAGCCGCAGCACACCGCCTTCAATGGCCGCATCCGCCACCGAAACATTCGAGGCGTTTACCGTCTGGGGCAAATGCACAGGCGTTGCAAAGCGCCCGTCGGCATCCACAACCAGATTGATTTCAGGGCCGGAAAGCAAAAGGCTGGTGATCGCATAACGGTCCCGCATGAAATCCATCAGCGAGAATTGCGCATCAACCGAGGCGATTTTCACAGCCGGTTGCGCCGCGCTGCCCACAAGCACATCTTCAAGCCGCAGCTTCGGCTGGGGCAACAGCGTCACCCGGATGTCACCGCCAATATGCACTTCCGTGCCCAGTGCGTCGCGCGCAAGCATTTCCATGCGCCCGCGATATTGCGTCCAGTCCACAAAAAACGGGGCCACAAACGCTGAAACGATTGCAATAATGGCAAGTACGCCAACAACGATAAAAAGGCGATTGAGCACGTCAGACAGTCCATTTGGGCCGGAAAGCGACTAGAAGCATCCCGGCACAGTGCGTCACCCGGGAACGCGACATCCCCAAAGGGGGAATTTCACGGCGTAACCCCATGAAGTCAAGGGAATGCGGCACAACTTTGCCCCAACCGACAGCTTTAGGCGCTAGCCGGCCCATTCCGGGGTTCAAACCCCGCCATCACCGTCACGCATAATGGTTGGAAACCACAGCATCGGCAATTTCGCGCGAATCGATCACGCCGCACACATCATCAGGCCGCGGCACACCGCCATCAGGGTTATCGACCACAATCGCGAGACTCCGCCCGCGCTGGTTCATCCGGGTAATCACCGTGTTCAAAATACCCGCCTTTGGCATGATCACAAAATCATCGGCCACAATATCGCCAAGGGTTTCATGGGCATACCGGTCAGGCGCATAGCCCGGCTGCAACCGCGCAAACCCGGCAATGCGGCCATCATCCGACACGATAATGTGCCGCGCCTCAGCGCCCACCATCTGGTCCAGCGCCGCACGGATCGGTGTTTCAACCGGCAACACCAGAAAGGCGGGGCTCATAAAGTCCGCCACCTGCCGCACAAGATACATATTGGTATGCCGGATCGTGGGGATCGGCCGCCCGCGATTGCGCAGCTTGATCGTATAGATATTCTCCACAATCAACGCCCGGCGAATACCCGTCGCCACGGCCACCGCCAGCACCAGCGGCACAATGACATTGTAATCCCGCGTCATCTCGAAAATCATCACAATCGCGGTCATCGAGGCGCCGGTGGCGCCGCCCACCATCGCGCCCATGCCCACAACGGCAAATTCCACCAGCGAAAAGCCCGCCAGCGGAATGAGCATATTGCCCAGCGCAGCCAGCGCCGCGCCCATGGTCGCGCCAATAAACAATGAAGGCGAGAACACCCCGCCCGAAGCGCCTGAACCAAGGCTCACCGATGTCGCAATGATCTTGCCCACCATCAGCCCGGCCAAAAGCGCGAAAGTCCCAATCCCGCCATTGAGCACGCTCTGCACCGTCGCATAGCCAACACCCGCCGTGTGCATCTGCCCCACAGTGAGAAAAAACGCATAGGCCATGATGCCCACAATCAGCATGCCAATGGCATTTTGCACATAGGCATTGCCCGGCAGCGTGGGGAAAAAATCCTCGCACCAGGCCAGCGCCCGGATAAAGCCCCAGGCCACAACACCCGCCAAGACACCCAGCAGCGCAAACGCCCCCAGATCCAGCAGGTTGAACATCGCCCGGTCCGGCAGGTCCGAGAACACCACCAGAAAAGCCGGGTCCAGCCCGAACATGAACCGGCCGATAGAGGTTGCCGTGGCCGTGGCAATCACCACCGGCAAAAACGTCCGGTTGCTCACCTCGGGCAACAGCAGTTCCACGGCAAACATCACCCCGCCCAGCGGCGTGTTGAATGTGGCGGCAATCCCCGCCCCCGCACCCGCCGACAACAGCGTAATGCGTTGCCAGCGCGCCAGGTTGATCCAGCGCGCCAGGGTCGAACCGAACGACGCCCCGATCTGGATAATCGGTCCCTCGCGCCCCACCGAGGCACCACTGCCAATGGAGATGGCCGAGGCAATGGATTTCACCACCGCCACAACCCCGCGCACATTGCCGTTATTGTGATAGATCGCATACATGACCTCAGGCACCCCGTGCCCCTTGGCCTCTGGCGCAAAAGTCCGCACCAGCCAAACCACAATCGCCCCGCCGATAACCGGCGCAAAGATGATCAGCGGCCCCCAGGGCGATGCCGGATCATGCAGGTTCGCGTCATATTCCAGCGAGAATGTGCCCAGAAAAAACAGGTTGTGCACGACATTGATCATGTAGCGGAACACCGCCGCCCCAAGCGCTGCCACCACGCCAATCGCCACAGCCAGCAGGCAAAGCATGAAAATACCAAGCGTACGAGCCTCGTCGTTGGCTTGCGCTTGCGGGCTGGCGGCAGTCTGTGTGTCGGTCATGACTTCAAATAACAAAAAGGACGGGGCTTTGTGTCTGCACCCGTCGCCGGCCGAGGTCAAGGATAGTGGCAAAATTTCGCCAGAAACCCAAAATTTCGCCAGAAACCATTGCCTCTTGCCACCATCAGACAGAAAAATGGCCGGGCATCGAGGCCCGGCCAATCGCAATCATCAGGTACTTAAATTTCAGAATAGTGTCCGGTTACATCTGCCCCAGCGAGAAGAAATAGGTCTCGCCCGAACTGTCATCCACACCATCATTGTCAGTCACGGCAAAACCTTCGCCCGCCGCATCAATGGTGAAACCTTCCACCTTGTCGACAATATAGCCATTGCCTTTGGCCAGGTCAGTCATGAAATCATGCACTTCCTCCTTGGCGACAACCGGCAGTTCGCCGCCCAGTTCGCCCGGCACCATTTCGCTCATCGCAACCCGATAAAGCTTTTTGATCTTTGCCGCCTGGGCAATCTGGTTATCGCGCTCAACGATATAGATGTAATCGCCATGTGCGGTGATTTCCGAAAGGCCAACCCAGCCCTTTTCACCCTTGTCGAGCGGGTAGTGCACGGCACCCCATTCGCCCGATGCCGGTTTGTAGGAAACCAGTTTCACCATGCCCTTCTCGTCATCGCGCCATTCGCGCTGGATGACGATCCACAACACCATGTCGTCGCCGGTGCCAACAGATGTCACGCCTTCCATGCCGAAGCGGATTTCAGACCCCATCAGCGCGTCAGGCAGACCGACTTCCCGTTTGATCTCGCCCTTGGCATTCACATTGTAAAGCGCATGCGGCGTCACGCGGTCCGTGCGGCCTTCCGAGGCCAGCCAGAACCCGCCCTTGCCATCAAGCGCAATGCCTTCAAGGTCGATTTTCTGCCCTGCAACACCACCACGGGTCACAACAGTCTGGCTTGTGATCATCGCCGGCTTTTGCGTCGCATCAATCGTATAGATCGAGGGCTGCATTCCCAAAAAGCTGTCAGAAACCGCATAGAGCATGCCCGGCTTTGTCGCATCAGCCACAAGGCCCGAAAGCGCAACCCAGCCAATCGGCGTGCCATCTTCATTCATGTCCGACATGATCTGGGGATACTGGGCTTCGCCATCTGCCAGTTCATAAATCATCACATGCGAACCATTGAGCCCGTCACCGCGCAAATCGGCTTCATTGGCCGAAACCAGAAGGTTGCGTGAGGGAATGGCCACAGCACCTTCAGGGGCCACGCCCGATGGCAATGTCTGCACATATTCAGGCTCACCGCCCGTGTCCTTGTAAACAGCGATCAGCGAAGAACGCTCTTCAAGCACAAAGATATAGGTCGTATCGCCAAACGTGGCCACTTCCAGCCCTTCAGGCTCGACGCCCTTGGCGTCGGAGCGCTTGTCGGGATAATGCCCCAGCCGCGCCGCCATATGGTCCAGCGCATTGCCGGAATCAAACAGCAGCGTGCCGTCCTTGTTAAAAATCGAGAAGCCGCGCGAACCGCCATTATAATCGCCTTCATTGGCAATCACGAACCGCTCGTCATCCAGCCATTTCACCGCATCCGGTTCGCGCAAACGGCCCGGCTGCGCATCGGTGAATTTCAACTCGCCATTATCCAGCGCATCGATCTGCTCAAGATCAACAGAGCCGGCGGGGAAATGGGTCACCACCTCGCCCGATGCCCCATCGATAATCACCAGATGGTTGTTTTCCTGCATGGTCAGCACAATCTGGCCAGCCGCATTGAAATCAACAAATTCCGGCTCGGGGTCATCACCACCGATTTCGGCCAGCCCGGTCACATCGACAACCTTCATCGTCGCGCAATCAACGGCACCATCCGCCACATCAAAAATCACAACCTGCCCGGCGGGCAGCTGCGGCAGCGCGCCGTCATTCAGGTCTTCGTCGCGCTCGTTTTCAATCGCAACAGCAATCATCGCCCCGTCTTTGGACTTGGCAATGGAATCGGGCTGCCCGCCAACATCACAGCTTGCCTCAACACTCTGGCTGGCAATATCCACCACGGCCAGATGGCCCGATGGCTGCGTATAGCTCTCGGAGGTATTGACGCCCACAAACGCCTTGGCACCAATAATTGTGACAGAAGTCGGCTCGCCATCCAGCGCCAGAAAGCCCTTGGGCTGCGGCTTGTGCGCATCCGCAATGTCCACAAACCCAATCCCGCCAGCCGGGCTGTCGGAATAAATCAGCATCATGCCGTCGTCAGTCGCCGAGATGATTTCCGAGGATGTTTCCTCAGCGTCCGGGCTGTTCAGCGCCACTTCAAAGCTGGCGATACGATTGAAAACCATCGCTGCTTGCGCTGGCAACGCCGTGCCAAGCAACAAGCCGCAAACAGAAGCGGCGAGAATGGAGTGATTGCGCATTGTTTAGTCCCCGGACATTTTCAAATGCCAGTTACCTATGTGGCCCGCACAACAATCAGATGACGCTAACATGACAGATTGTGACAATCCGCCTGCAATGCATTGCCGCGTCTAGCCCCCCTTCAAGGCCGCCGCAAACTTCTTGCGGTATTTCAAATCGGTCTCGGTCGCAATCAGCCCTTCGGCGACCGCATCAAGCCCCGCGTCATCTGTCGCCGCGCGCAAATGCCTGATCGCCACAATAATGTCGAACCGCACCAGCGACCCGTTCTTCTCGGCCGCCGCCGCTGCAAACCGCTTGTTATAGGTATCGATCAAAAGCGCCCGCGCTTTTGGTCCAGCAAGGCCGATCCGCCAGGACGATTGCAGCACATGCCGTGCCGTGACAAATTTTTCGTCACGCGTCACCGCGATGATTTTCTCGAAATCACCTAACAAAACGCCGATCGGAACGCTGACAGCAAGCCGCGACAACATCTGCCCGGCAATTGAACGGGCGTGATTATCCGCGTCTGTCAAAAAAGGCAGAAGGGCTGGCCACGCCTCAGCCCCCCAATCCACCTTTTCAGCCGTCGCAGCCAGCAACCGGTCATAGGCCAGCCCTTTGCGCGCACGGTCACCGTTTGCGAGTGCCGCGATCTCAAGGGCAATGGCTTCGGGTATTTGTGTCAAATCCGCCCCCTGCCCGTTCAGTGCATTTGCGCAATCTGGATCAGGTTGCCGCATTCATCGTCCAGCACCGCTGTCGTCACTGGCCCCATTGGCACCGGCGGTTGCGTAAAGCTCACGCCAAGCCCCTGCAGACGCGCGTATTCCTTATGGATATCGTCCACCCCAAACTGGGTTGCCGGAATGCCATCCCGCTTCAGCGCCGCCTTGAATTTCTTCGCCGCCGGGTGCTCATCCGGCTCCAGCAACAATTGCACACCGTCCTCTGCGCCGGGCGACACAATTGTCAGCCAGCGATGCGCGCCCATCGGCACATCCAGTTTCGGCAGGAAACCGAGTTTTCCAGTATAAAATTGCAACGCCTTTTCCTGGTCATCGACCAGAACGCTCGTAATCACGATTTTCATCTTCCTGTCCCTTTTCCGCCCGCAAGTGCCGGTCCAGCCACATGCGCATACCGGCGCGCATGGGGCTCCGATCGATAAAATGATGCTTGCTGCGCCACTGCCATTCGCACCGGACAAGCCCCGCCTTCTCCAGCACGCCCAAATGTTTCGACAGCCCCTGCCGCGTCAGCGACACACCATGATACATCACAAGGCGATTGTGGATTTCGAACAGCGTTTGTCCGTCACGCTCGTCAAGCTCATCAAGAATTTGGCGCCGCACACTATCCGCCAGCGCCCGGAATAAATCATCGAGTTCCATACCCATCCATTATCACCACAAAAGCTATAGTGCAACAATAAGGTTGCATGATGTTTTCCTGTCCCCCGCATGGACGTTATTCACTTGTGCCCCTATATTGCCAAAACAAGAACAAAAAGAGATTCTTTATCCCAAAGATGACCACAGAACCCCAGCGCGCCCCCGGCCCCATCACCTCGCAATTCGGCCAGCGGGTGCCCGATTACCTGTCCGGCCTCAACGAGGAACAGCGCGACGCCGTGTTGTCCATCGATGGCCCGCTGCTGGTTCTGGCGGGTGCCGGCACCGGCAAAACCCGCGTGCTCACCACCCGGATTGCCCACATTCTCGCCTCCCACAAAGCACGTGGGCATGAGGTGCTTTCGGTAACCTTCACCAACAAGGCCGCCCGCGAAATGAAAGAGCGGATCGCCAAATTGGTTGGCCGGGCCTTCGAGGGCATGCCTTGGCTTGGCACTTTCCACTCCATCGGCGCGCGCATCCTGCGCCAACACGCAGCGTTAGTCGGTCTCAAATCCGATTTCACCATTCTTGACACCGATGACCAAATCCGTCTGATCAAGCAATTATTTGCCGCCGAAAACATTAATGAGAAACGCTGGTCCGCTCGCCAGTTCGCCAACATGATGGATGGTTGGAAAAACCGGGCCCAGTTTCCATCCAATATTGATCTCGTCGAGGCTGGCACCTTCGCCGACGGCAAGGCGCAAAAAATCTACGCCGATTATCAGGCCCGCCTGAAAACCCTCAACGCCGCCGATTTTGGCGATCTCCTGCTCGAGGGCATTCGCCTGTTCCGCGAAAATCCCGACGTGCTGGCCGAGTACCACCGCCGCTTCAAATACATGCTGGTCGACGAATATCAGGATTCCAACACCGCCCAATATATCTGGCTGCGCCTCCTCGCCTCCGGCTCTGATCCGGCAAAAGCCAATATCTGCGTTGTGGGCGACGACGACCAGTCCATCTATGGCTGGCGCGGTGCCGAGGTGGATAACATCCTACGCTTCGAAAAGGACTTTCCCGGCGCCAAGGTCATCAAGCTGGAGCGCAATTACCGCTCGACCTCCAACATCCTCGCCGCCGCCTCCCACCTGATCGCCCATAACGAAGGCCGGCTCGGCAAGACCTTGCAAACCGATGTCGGCGAGGATGGCGAAAAAGTAGCTGTCATCTCTGTCTGGGATAGCGAGGAAGAAGCCCGTCAGATCGGCGAGACCATCGAACAGCTGCAGCGCAACAATCACGCCCTCAACGACATGGCCATTCTGGTCCGCGCCTCGTTCCAGATGCGCGAGTTTGAAGAACGCTTTATTACCCTCGGGCTGAATTACCGCGTCATCGGCGGCCCGCGCTTTTACGAGCGCCGCGAAATCCGCGATGCCCTCGCCTATCTGCGCCTCACCGCCCAGCATGCCGATGACCTCGCCTTCGAGCGCATCATCAACGTGCCCAAGCGCGGCCTCGGTGACACCACAATCAAGGTCTTGCACGATGTCGCCCGCGCGCAGGAAATCCCGATGATGCAGGCCACCCGCATGCTCATTGAAACCGAAGAGCTCAAACCCAAGCAACGCACAACCCTGCGCGCCCTCGTCGCCCAGTTCGACGACTGGGCCGACCGGTCCCGCACCATTTCCCATCACGAGCTGGCCGAACAAATTCTCGATGAATCCGGCTACACCGCCATGTGGCAGAACGACAAATCCGCCGATGCGCCGGGGCGCTTGGAAAACCTCAAGGAACTGGTCCGCTCCATGGAGGAATTCCAAAATCTCGCCGGTTTCCTCGAACACATTTCCCTCGTCATGGATCGCGACAGCGGCGACGCCGAAGATGCCATCTCGATCATGACCCTGCATTCTGCCAAAGGTCTGGAATTCGACACCGTCTTTCTCCCCGGCTGGGAGGAAGGCCTTTTCCCCCACCAGCGCTCTTTGGATGAAAGCGGCAAGGTGGGCCTCGAGGAAGAGCGGCGCTTGGCTTACGTCGGCATTACCCGCGCCAAAAAGCGCGCCAAAATCTCGATGGCCCAGAACCGGCGCATTCATGGCCTCTGGCAATCATGCATTCCCTCGCGCTTTCTCGATGAACTCCCCGCCGGCGTGGTCGAGGCCACCGATACCGGCTCCGCCTATGGCGGCTATAATTACGGCGGCCGCAACACCGCCTCGCGCTTCGACAATGCCGACCCGTTCGAAGCCGTCTACGAAACCCCCGGCTGGAAACGCGCCCGCGCCCAACAGGCCTCCCGCCGCGACCCCGGCCCCAAAACCATCGAAGGCGACCTCGTCGCCCGCTCCATAGACACCGGCTCCGCCTACACCTACGGCGACCGCGTCTTCCACCTGAAATTCGGCCCCGGCAAAGTCTCCAGCGTCGAGGGCAACAAACTCACCATCGAATTCGACAAGGCCGGCCGGAAAAAGGTGCTGGATAGTTTCGTAAAGCGAGGCTAGGCACTCAAGGCTGAATGCCGGCATGGGCCCTCGGGTCAAGCCCGAGGGAAAAGGTGGGGGTGGCGCGGCCCGAAGGGACAGCCTCACCGCTTCTTCACCACACGCACAATGTCATTCCCGCGCAGGCGGGAATCCAGTGCGGGCAGTCCTGCCCGCGCAAAACCTCTGCGCCATGGACATGGCGCGCTGGATTCCCGTTTTCACGGGAATGACGAGCAACGACGAATCGCACGCCAGCCCCCGTCATTGCGAGCGGCCCCGCCGCGCGGCAATCCAGAGCGGCTGGCACAGCACCAGCCATTGCACCCAAACCTAACCGCACCCCCGATTGACCCCGATCAAGGCATGTCCCGCAAAATCTGCGCTACCCTCCCAAAAACCGGAGGATTTCATGAAACCATTGCTCAGCGCCTGCGCCCTCATCGCCGCTCTCGCCCCCGCCCATGCCGATGAGGCGCAGGTGGCCCTCGGGCTGCATATGGTCACCATTTATTGCACCGATTGCCACGCCATCGGCAAAACCGGCGACAGCCCTTTTCCCCCGGCCCCGCCATTTCGCGATCTGCATGCCCGTTACGATGTCGAATTGCTCAGCGAGGCCCTGGTCGAGGGTATTGTCACCGCCCATCCCGAAATGCCCGAATTCGAGTTCGATCCCGATCAGGCCGAAGCCATTATTCAATATCTCAAAACCCTGGAACCGGCAGCGGATTAAAGCCCGACGCCCCCCAGCGGCACGGTTTCCACCCTTTTGTCCATCCCCGCGATCAGCGGTCGCGCCTGCCCGATCAGCGCCTGCACAGCCGGTAATTCCAGCGAGGCCTTGTGCGCCTCGGCATTGTCCCACACTTCACTGATCCAGATGGCATCGGCATTGGCCGCATCCAGCGCCACCACATAAACGCGGCAGCCCGGCATCGTGCCCATGCCTTCAGTCATCAATTGCGCCAGCGCATCGCGCTGCCCCGGCACCGCCAGCATACGTCCGATCAAACCGTACATATTTCTCTCCCGTCCAAAATCCCCATATATCCGTCATCGCCTGACAAAATCCGTCAGCAGCTTTCACTCCAAAAGCTCGAGCGGCTTATCCAGCTCAAACGACATCGCCCGGCACAGATTGATCACCGCCCCGATTTCGGGATTTTGCGACACGCCCTGCGCGTTCAGCGCCCCCCACAAATCGCCGGCCTCCACCTGCTCCAGCGCACAATTGCAATAGGCCCGGCACTGGGTGGCATTGCCCTCGGTTTCCAGACAGGAGGAAAAACACGCGCCAAAAAATTCCGTCGCCCGCTCTGCCGGGTCCTCCCGCGCCAGATAAGGCGCCAATGGCGTCAGAATGCCCAAAAGGATTGGCTGGTGCACCAGATAAATGATCAGGCTCCAGCGCCCGGCCTGTTTGAGTGCCCCCAATAAGCGCCCATTGGCAGATACCGCCGCAATGCGCGCCGCAAACCCGCTCAACAAGGCCAGCCGTGTCAGCAAAATCCCCAATAGCGTAAACCCGAAACCGGGGAAAACCGGCACCAGATCCTCGGTCAGCGGCGGCACGGTCCAAAAACCGATCCACGACAAGGCCCGGCTGTTGAACACCGGCGACTGAAAGCTGAAATAGGCGGCAAACATCACAATCGCCAGCCCGCCAACCAGCCACAATGGCGCGCGCAAAAACACCAGCCCCATCAGGCTGAACAGCGCTATGGCGTGCAACACGCCGAAATAGACAAATGCATCGGGCGCAAAAATATAGGTACCAAGGCTCACCAGCAGCGCCGCCGCCGCCAGAATGGCAAACCGTTTCCAGAACGGCCGCCAGCGGATGCCGACTCCATGCGCCAGCACCAGGCTCACCCCGGTCAGAAACAGGAATGTCGCCAGCAGCGTCCGCGCAAAGAAAAACCACCCCGGCGCCACATCCACAGCCGTGGTGATAATGTTGAAAAAGCGCAAATCCCAGGCAAGATGGTAGAACACCACGCCGATAATGGCGATGCCGCGCACCACATCCACCAATGCATAGCGTGGCCGTTGCCGCCCCGCCTGCTCGTCTTCTGTTTGCCGCATGCGGGCCTCCGCCTGAACTCTTTTGACCATCGCCATGCCGGCGCGCCAATGTCAATCGCCGCGCCGCAAGCTTTCAAGGGTGATCGCCCCGCCCCTCAGCTCACCACAAGTCCACCATGATATTCGAGCGCATAGGCCTCAGCCCCGTCGACCTCAATCGCCTCACGCCCCTGAAAATGCTCAAACGCACCTTCCGAGCGGTCCCGATAGATCCCGTGCGGCCCACGCCATTCAAAACCACCCAGAAACCGCCCCTCGGCATAAAGCGCAGCCAACGCCGCCTTGATCGTCTCGCCGGCCCGTGCCGCGTCAATCAGCGCGGGGTTGATGATGTAGCCATAATAATTCATCGCCCACACCGGCACCCCGCGCTGCCACACCACTTCCTGGCCCAGAAAATTACGGCCACCCAGATAGCTGTCGCGATAAAGCCATATCCCGTCAGCAAAAGTCAGGTCGTGCGAACCGGGGCGGCTCGCCATCGCCTTCTGGCCATCACCGACATAGCTGGCAGCTTTGGCCGCAACAATAAAATGCTCCAAATCAATATCACGCATAATATCCTCAAAAAGAACAAAAGGTGAACTGAGATTGTTAAAGAGTCAATTAGGCGTTTGAAATATCCCCAATTGACTAAAGCGCCCCGTAACGCGAAAAGAGGCGTGACTTCTCCAAAAGGCCTGAAATTCCATGTCCCAATCGCAAATTTCCGTCCCCCTGACCAAGGAACAGGCCTATGCGCTCGTCGATGCGGTCATGGAGCGCGACGATCTGGCGCTCACCGCATCAGCGCATGAGGATGAAAATGAGGAATGGGTATTCGAGGCCACCTGCACGGATGAGCCGGACATAGAGGCGTTCAACGCCCTGGCCAGAACAGTGCTGGGCGGCAAGGTCAGCTTCGCTGTCGAAAAGATCGACCCGGATTTCGACTGGGTCTCCAAATCGCTCGAAGGGCTGAAGCCGGTCGCCGCAGGCGGGTTTTATGTGTTCGGCAGCCACGACAAGGATACGGTGCCCCCGGGCGTCACACCCCTGCACATTGATGCAGCCCAGGCCTTTGGCACCGGCCATCATGAAACAACCACCGGTTGCCTCATCGCGATAGATCGCATTCTGAAACGGAAAAAGCCGCGCTACCTGATCGATGTGGGCACAGGCACAGGTGTTCTGGCCATAGCGCTCGCCAAGCGGCTGCGGCGGCCGGTCATCGCCAGCGATATTGATCCGGTCTCGGTGCACATCACAAAAGAAAACGCACAGCTGAACGGTGTCGCCAACGATATTATAGCAGTGGAAGCAACGGGTCTGGAAAACCGGCTGATCAGCGACAATAGCCCTTACGACCTGATTGTCGCCAACATACTGGCGGGCCCGCTGGCCCAGCTCGCACCGGCAATAGGCCGGGCGGCAATGCCCGGCGCAACCATCATTCTGTCAGGAATTCTAACCCATCAGGCGGCGCGTGTAATCGCCGCCTACGGTCAGCAAGGCATGATCCTGAAGGAGCGGATAACCCGGAAGGAATGGGCAACCCTGATCCTTGAAAAGCCTTAGCGCTTGTCGTCAGTACCGTTGTTGAGCTTGAACAGCTCGCGGTGCTGGGCCAGTTCGCGCGCAGCCTGACGGCTCCGGCTTTCGATCATGGCGTCAAAAACGTTACGGAAAAAATTCTTGCTCTCGGTCATATTCAGTCTCCATCTTCAAACAGAGGGACATCAACATCCCTTGCTGAAAACGAATATAGGCGCACAAGATTCAGTTAGTTAGCCTTGCACACGCACATGAGCCATGTCGAATATGCATGGCATGCGAAACGGAAACAGTCCCATGCCCAGCCAGATAGCCCCCGCCCCCCGCTTCCAGTCCTTCACCGAGCGGGCCGACCCCGCCAAAGTCGCCCCAAGGCTCAAGGCTTTGCGCGCGGCATTGCAACAGGCAGGCATGGACGCGTTCCTTGTGCCCCGGGACGATGCCCATCGCGGCGAAACGGTCCCGCCGGGCGAAGAGCGGCTGGCCTGGCTCACAGGTTTCACAGGCTCCGCCGGCATGGCCATTGCGGGTCTGCACAAAGCCGCGCTCTGCGTCGATAGCCGCTATACCCTGCAAGCTCCCGCCCAGACCGACACCGGCCTGTTCGACATCGTCGAAGTCCCCCCCGCCTCGGCGGCAGGCTGGATTCGCGACAATCTTGCCAAAGGCGCCAAAATCGCCTTCGATCCATGGCTGCACACACCCGGCGAAATCGCCAGTCTCACCGAAAAGCTGGAAGGCCACGCCAGCCTGCACCCGGGCGACAATTTCATCGATAGCGTCTGGACAGACCGTCCCGCACCCCCGCCGGGCGAAATCGAATTTCTCGGTGCCAACCGCGCCGGCAAAACCGCCAGCGAAAAGCTGGCCGATTTGCAGCAAACCCTCGTCGCCGCCAAGGCAGATGCGGTGGTCCTCACCCTGCCAGAGAGCATTTGCTGGCTGTTCAACATGCGCGGCCATGATGTGCCCAACACGCCCGTCGTGCTCGGCTTCGCCATCGTCCCCGCCATCGGCGAACCAAAACTCTTCCTCAGCCCGGACAAGCTGACACCCGACGCCAACAACGCCCTCGAAGCCATTGCCGACCTCTTCCCGAAAGATGGCTTCACCGACGCACTGAAAACCCTCGCTGACAAGAACAGGAACATCTGGATCGATCCCGCCACCGCCCCGGCGGCCGTCGCCGACCTGCTCACAAAGGCCGGGGCCGAGCTGATCAAAAAGCCGGATCCGGTCCTCGCGCCCAAAGCCATCAAAAACGACGCCGAATTGTCCGGCATGCGCGAAGCCCATCATAGAGATGGCGTCGCACTGGCCAAATTCCTCGCCTGGTTCGATGCGGAAGCCCCGGCCGGCAAACTCAGCGAAATCGACATCGTTGCAAGGCTCGAAGCTTTCCGGCGCGAAGACGAGACCCTTGTGGATATCAGCTTTGACACAATTTCAGGCGCAGGCGCCCATGGTGCCATTGTCCACTACCGGGTTACAGAAAACACCAACCGCACCCTCAAGCCCGGCGAGCTGATGCTGGTCGATAGCGGCGGCCAATATCTCTCCGGCACCACCGACATCACCCGCACCCTGTTCACCGGCAGCGCCACCGCCGAGCAAAAAGACCGCTACACCCGTGTCCTCAAGGGCATGATCGCCATTTCCATGGCCCGCTTCCCCAAAGGCACCAGCGGCGCACAAATCGATATCCTCGCCCGCCAGTTCCTCTGGCAGGCTGGCGTCACCTACAATCACGGCACCGGCCACGGCGTCGGCGCCTATCTTGGTGTGCATGAAGGGCCGATCGGCATTTCCCCGCGCTATGCGTCACCGCTCGAGGCCGGCCACATCGTCTCCAACGAACCGGGCTATTACAAAGCCGGTGCCTTTGGCATCCGCATCGAAAATCTGGTCCACGTCATCAAAAGCGAAATCGCCGAGGGCTATCTCGAGTTCGAAACCCTCACCCTCGCCCCCATCGATACCCGCCTCATCGAGGCAGACCTGATGACCGACGCAGAAATCGACTGGCTCAACGCCTATCACGCCCGCGTCTTCAACGAGATCGGGTCCCGGGTAACCGGCGATGTAAAGGCATGGCTGGAACAGGCAACAGCACCCCTTTGATCGCAAAAAAGGCGGGCTTGCGCCCTTGGCACTTGGCTAAGCCCTGAAACCGCGCTGAAATTCGGGGCGTTTCAGGCTGAATCATGCCTGACAAAAAGGCTTACATCAGCCTTTGAAAAGCCCCTCAGTTCTCCGTCAAAAGCGTCGATAACCGCCAGGCAAATTCCGGCGTCCGCGACTCGATATCGTCTATCCGCCAGCTGCCCGCCTCATTCACCAGACTGAAAACCAGCGCCTGCCGCTGGCCAAAATTCTCCACCGACACATCAACAAGCGCCTGGTCACCTTCGGTCTGGATATGGTCGATCCGCATGGCAATTCCGGCATAATCCTGGGCATTGATAAACGGGTCAAAATCAATCGTCCCCATCTCGCCCACAGGCGTCCGCGCCGCATCCGCCTCTACCAGCGCATGCAGCCCGCTTGAGAATAATTCAAACGGATCATCGGGAAAATCCTCAGTAGAATAAGGCTTGTAGGCATAATCGAGTAGCGCCTCCGGCTTCTCGAACGTAGGCGCAGCAAACGCCCCGCCGGTCGTCACCACCAGAAAAAACAGCCCCACAACAAATTTGATTTGTTTCATTCCCGACTCCAAAACCGCACGGCGCGGCCCCGGAAATTACGCATCGGATATTGGCGCATTTGCGGCGAAAAGCTTAACCGTCAGCTACGCGCCACCAGTTCCAGCCAGCCATCCTCGTCCAGCACTTCAAGGCCCAGCTCTTCCGCCTTTTTCAGCTTGGATCCAGCCCCCGGCCCGGCCACCACAATATCGGTCTTGGCCGACACCGATCCCGACACCTTGCCCCCCAGCCGCTCCGCCATAGCCTTGGCTTCAGAACGGGACATTTTCTCCAGCGAACCGGTAAAAACCACAGTCTTTCCAGCCACTTCACTGTTCGCCGAAACCCTGACGACATATTCTTTCGGCGTCACTTCCGCGGCGAGCGCGTCCAGCGCCAACTGATTGCGCTCATTCCCAAAAAAGCTGATAACCGACTGCGCCACCGTCTCACCGATACCATCAACCGACAAAAAGCTCTCATAGGCATCGCCCTCATGGGCAGCAGCGGCAATCGCGGCCGCCCGGAACGCCTCAAACGTGCCATAGGTCTTGGCAAACAGCGCCGCCGTCGTCTCGCCCACATGGCGAATTCCGAGCGCAAAAATGAACCGGTCAAGCTCAGGCTCCCGCCGCGCATCAATCGCCGCGAACAGCTTTTTGACCGAGGTCTCGCCCCAGCCATCCTGATCTTTCAATCGTTTCAGCGACTTGGCATCCCGCTCGGCCAGCGTAAAGATATCCGCCGCATGCAATATCCGGCCCTCTTCATAAAACGCCGTCACCTGCTTGTCGCCCAACCCGTCGATATCCAGCGCATTACGCGAGACGAAATGCTTGAGCTGCTCCACCGCCTGCGCCGGACAAACCAGTTCGCCGGTACACCGCCGGATCACATCCAGCTTGCCGGTTTTGGCGTTGACCTCCCGCTCCGCCGGTGACCCGCAGGCCGGACAAATCGTTGGAAACACATATTTTTCCCGCGCCTGATGCGCCTCATCATCCACGACGGAAACAATCTGCGGGATCACATCCCCGGCCCGCTGCACCACCACGGTGTCGCCCACCCGCACATCCTTGCGGTTGATCTCGTCTTCATTGTGCAGCGTCGCGTTTTCCACCACCACGCCACCCACCGTCACAGGTTTCAGCCGCGCCACCGGCGTCAGCGCGCCAGTGCGCCCCACCTGAATATCGATGGCTTCAAGAATGGTCGTTGCCTGCTCGGCGGGAAACTTGTGTGCAATCGCCCAGCGCGGCGCCCGCGCCACAAAGCCCCAGCGCTGCTGCAAATCCAGCCGGTCAAGCTTGTAGACAACCCCGTCGATATCATAGCCAAGCGTCGCCCGCTGCACCTCGATCTCGTGATAATGCTTCAGCATGTCCGCAACACTGGCCGTGCGGATCATCAGCGGATTGATGGCAAAACCCCAGTCAGCCAGCTTGTTGACCGCCTCAAACTGCGTCTCGGCAAACGGCGCAGAGGTAAAGCCCCAGGCATAAGCAAAGAACTTGAGGTTCCGCTGCGCTGTTACAGAGGAATCCAGCTGGCGCAACGACCCCGCAGCGGTATTGCGCGGATTAACATAAATCTGTCCGCCTGTTGCCGCCGAACGTTCATTCAACGCCTGAAATTGCGCGTGGGTCATATAGACCTCGCCACGAATTTCAATAACCTCCGGCCAGCCACTACCCTTTAGTTTATGGGGTATATCGGCAATGGTCTCGAGATTGGCGGTAATATCCTCACCCACCGCGCCATCGCCGCGCGTCGCCCCTTGCACAAACACGCCATTCTCATACCGCAGCGAGGCGGAAAGCCCGTCAATCTTCGGCTCGGCGGTAAAATCGAGCTGCAAATCCTTCTCGCGCCCAAAAAATTTGCGCCCGCGCTGCACGAATTCCTCAACGTCCTCATCCGAGAACGCATTGCCAAGGCTGAGCATGGGGATGGCATGAGTGACTTTGGCAAAGCCTTCTGCCGGTGCCGCCCCCACCTTTTCACCAAGACTGTCCGCGCGCTTCAATTGCGGAAAAGCCACCTCAATCGCCAGATAACGCTGCTTCATCGCGTCATATTCAGCGTCGGTGATTTCAGGCATGTCTTGCTGATGATAGGCGATATCCGCCGCGCTCAGCGCCTCATGCAACCGGTCCAGCTCAGCCTTTGCTGCCTCGACCCCGAGATTTTCGACTCCATCGTCCATCAGTGCAATTCCGAAAGCAGGCGCGTCGCCGCGGCCCGGGCCTCATCCGTCACTTTCGCACCGGCCAGCATGCGCGCCACTTCCTCATTGCGCGCCTCACCATCCAGCGGCCGCACATGGGTGCGCACAAACGCCCCCTCGTCCACGGCCTGTTTCTCAATCAGCAAATGGCTGTCTGCCCGTGCCGCCACCTGTGGCGCATGGGTGACCGAAAGCACCTGCACCTTGCCTGCAAGTCGCGCCAGACGCCGCCCGATGGCATCCGCCACCGCGCCGCCGACCCCGGTATCAATTTCGTCAAATATCAGCACCGGTGCGGAGCCCCGGTCCGCCAGCACCACTTTCAGCGCCAAAAGAAAGCGCGACAACTCGCCGCCCGAAGCGACTTTCATCATCGGTCCCGGGCTGGTACCCGGATTGGTCTGCACGTGAAAGGCAATCTGGTCGAAGCCATGGGCTGAAACGCGGCTCACATCCGCCTGCTGATCGACAATGAATTTCGCCGACCCAAGCTTGAGATCCGGCAATTCAGCACCCACGGCCTTTTCCAGCTCCCGCGCCGCCTTGGTCCGGGCCGCGCTCAGCTTTTCCGCTGCCGCAATATAGGCATCACGTGCTTTCGCAGCTGCGTCTTCCAGTGCCTTGAGATTGTCCTCGCCACTCTGCAAATCCTGCAGGTCCGCCATATAGCGCGCCAGAACTTCCGGCAATTGATCGCAAGTCACCTGATGCTTGCGCGCAGCCGCCCGCAACGCAAACAGCCGTTCCTCCGTCTGCTCAAGTTCAGCAGGGTCAAACGCCATTTCGCGCTTCAGCGTTTCCAGCGCTTCAGAAGTCCGGTCCAGCGCCAGTAACGCCGCATCCAGCGCTTCCACCACCGGGGTGAACAACCCACCCTCAGCGTCCGCCTTACGCGTCAACCGGCGCATCAGGGCCGCCATGGCCGGGCCAGGCGCAGACGAGCCATTCATGATCTCGTCGGCATCGCGCACTTCATCCGCAGCCTTTTCGAGCTGCATTAGCCGCTGCCGCCGTTCTGCGAGTTCATTTTCCTCGCCATCAACCGCGCCAAGCGCGCTCAGCTCTTCAACGATATGGCGGGCATAGTCTTCTTCTTCCTGCGCCCGTTCAATCCGCGCCCGTTGCTTGGCAACCGCCGCGTCTGCCGTCTCCAGCACCTCAAAAGCCGCAGCTACGCCGGCTGCACCCTTTTCATTGCCACCATAAACATCCAGCAAGGCCCTGTGTGTCGCACCATCCACCAGCGCCCGGTCATCATGCTGGCCATGAATTTCCACCACCAGCGTCCCGACAGTCTTCAAGAGGCTGGCCGAAACCGGCTGATCATTGATAAATGCCCGCGTGCGCCCATCGGCAAACTGGATACGCCGCAAAAACAGCTCGTCATCATCGCCGATATCATTGTCGCGCAGCAATTGCCGCGCCGGATGCGCTTCCGGCAGATGCAGGATAGCCACCACTTGCCCGCTCTCCATGCCGGTGCGCACCAGAGACTGGTCGCCGCGCCCGCCCAAAGCCAGGGTCAGTGAATCAAGAAGAATGGATTTACCGGCGCCTGTTTCGCCGGTAAGCACCGTCAGTCCGCGATCAAGCGTCAGATCAAGCTGATCGATCAGGACAATGTTTTTGACCGATAAAGCACTCAGCATGCCGGTGTTAATCCCCAGAAGGGTTTAACCGGATTTCATCTGACTGAACAATTTCGCGTCGACGACTTCCGGGTTGAGCCCTTGTTCCTGCAATAGTTTATAGGCTCTTTCGTACCAAGTGCTAGAGGGGTAATTGTGCCCCAACACAGCAGCAGCCGTACGCGCCTCATTGACAAGTCCAAGAGTCAGATAAGATTCGGCCAGCCGGAACAAGGCCTCTTCGATATGCGTCGAGGTCTGGTACTTCTCGGTGACAATCCGGAACCGGTTGATCGCCGCGCCGTATTGCCCATTGCCCTGATAATACCGGCCAACCGACATTTCCTTGCCCGCCAGCTGGTCATAGGCAACCCGCATGCTTTCGCGCGCATCATCAACATATTTCGAATTCGGATAGGTCGAGATCAGCAATTGCAGCGTATCAATCGCATCCTGCGCCAATTGCTGGTCGCGGGTAATATCCTTGATCTGCCCGTAATAAGACGTGCCCTTGAGATAAAGCACATAGGGCACTTCCGGCGAAGACGGATACAGCGCCAGATAGCGGTCAGCCGCCAGAATCGCCGCCGGATACTTGCCGGTACGGAAATTGGCATAAACTGTCATCAGCTTGGATTTTTCGGCATATTCCGAATAAGGATGCTGCCGTTCCAGCTTCTTGAGGTCTTCAAGCGCGGTCGAGAAATACTGGCGATCCATATTGTCGAGCGCCTTTTGATAAAGGATCTCGGGCGGAATCACCTCTTCTTCAACAATTTTCTTGGGGCCAAACAGATTGAACCCTGAACACGCGCTCAGCGTTACAATCATCGCACCGACGACAAACATGCGTGCCGCACGTCCGACCAATCCCGCTCTTGCCTCAAAAATCACGAAATGTCCTGTCCTGTTACGCGCCACAATGCATGCGGCCTAGACACAAATTAGATCAAAACTGTGGCGTAAAATCGCGCGCTTAGCCCACAGACCGCAAATACGAGTTCACCTCAAGACCATCGGGCAAATCGTCGAGCGCGTCAAATGACAGCGGCAGATCTTCCGCCGCCACAATCTCATAATTGGCTTCACTGGCAAACAGGCTGTTCAGCACCAGGGCGTTCAGCGCATGCCCGCCCTTGTAGGAGCGGAACCGGCCATAAATCGCCAGACCACCATGGGCCAGAGACAGATCACCGATCGCATCAAGCATCTTGTGGCGCACAAATTCGTCTTCAAACCGCAATCCGTCGGGATTGAGAATCTGGTTCTCTTCCACCAGAATCGAATTTTCCAGCGACGACCCCAGCGCATAGCCAGCCTGTTGCAACGCCTTGCGATCGCGCGCAAACCCGAAGGTCCGTGCCGCCGCAATTTTTTCGGCATAAAGCCGCGGCGTCCAGTCAAAGATCATCCGCTGGCGGCCAATCACTTCACTGTCAAACTCGATTTCCAGATCAAGCACGCGGCCATTATACGGCTCAAGCGCAGCAAAGGCGTCGTTATTGCGCACAGTCACCGCGCGCTTCACCTTGATATACCGGCGTGCTGCTGGCTGGATCTGGATGCCAACGCGCATGATTCCGGCTGTATAGGGCATCGCGCTGCCATCAAGAATGGGGCATTCGAGGCCATTCAGCGTGATATAGGCATTATCAATGCCCATGCCGCTCAACGCAGAAACAATATGTTCGATTGTAGCAATACTGGTCGATTCACCCAGATCAAGCGTGGTGCAAAGCGTCGTGCGTGTCACACGGGTAAAGTGCACAGCCACGGGCCCAACAATGGAGCCGTCGTCCATCTTGCGGGAGATCTGGTATCCGGTATCAGGTGGCGCGGGGGTGATAGTGAGCGTTACCGGTACACCACTATGGACCCCGAACCCGCTGAATTCCAAATCACCTGCCAAGGTGCACTGCCGCGCCGAAAGCTTATGCATACTTACTCAACTCCGCCCCCGGGTTGTACGTCCGAGTCCTGATAACGTAAAAAAAACCGGCGCGAAAGTCGCGCCGGCATGTCTTTAACCAAAATCGTTCGCAAACTAACCGTGTTTGCGCAAAAACGACGGTATTTCGAGGTGATCTTTCTGGGACTGTTGCGGATTTGCACGTCCCTGCGCGTCGGTCTGCCCGGCAGCGCCTTCCGTCTGCGAGCGAGTCGGGCGGGCACCGCCAGCCTCAATCGCGCTGCGCGCTGCCGCATCATCGCTCGAGGCACGCGGCGCATCATGGCCGTCATCCGCACCAACGTGCAAACCAACCTTCGAACCAAGCCGCTTGAACAGCGCCCGGGCGTTCCGGGGCTCTTCAACACGCGGCTCGATTGCCTGGCGGCCAATCGGCGGCAGGTCTTCAGCCCGCGGCATGCGGCGGTTTACATCGGGACGAGCGGCCTGGGAAGGCACATGCACTTTCGGCATCGGCGCTTCCTTCATCTGCGGCATGTCGTCAAACGGCTGCGGTGACTTGGCGGAAGGCACATAAGGCTCAACCGTCACACCGTCATCAGCCTGCGCATCGCCACCCTTGAGGCCGGTCGCCTTGATCGCTTCGGAGATCGCCGCTTCAACCTGATCTTCAAGTTCGGCAACCCGTGATTCCTGCATCTGCACATTGGCTTCAGGTTTGCTGATCGAAATCGCCCGGGCCGCATTGGGCTCAACCGGATCCATCGCCTGCACCATGGCAGCCTCGGTACCCGTGGCCACAACCGACACGCGGATTGTGCCTTCAAGCGTATCGTCAAAGGTTGCGCCCAGAATGATATTGGCGTCGCCATCAACTTCTTCACGGATACGGCTGGCGGCTTCATCAACTTCGTAAAGCGTCAGGTCACGACCACCGGTGATGGAAATCAGCAGACCACGCGCACCGCGCATCGACACATCGTCGAGCAGCGGATTGGCGATGGCGGCTTCTGCCGCATGGCGGGCACGATCCTCGCCGGTGGCTTCACCGGTACCCATCATCGCCTTGCCCATGCCGCGCATCACTGCCCGAACGTCGGCAAAATCGAGATTGATCAGGCCTTCCTTGACCATCAAATCGGTAATGCAGGCCACACCCGAATAGAGCACTTCATCAGCCATCGCGAATGCGTCGGCAAATGTGGTCTTCTCATTGGCAACCCGAAACAGGTTCTGGTTCGGGATAACAATCAGCGTATCGACATGGCGATGCAGCTCATCGATCCCGTCATCGGCCAGCCGCATGCGGCGATTGCCTTCAAACTGGAATGGCTTGGTCACAACGCCAACCGTCAATATGCCCTGCTCACGTGCTGCCCGCGCCACAACCGGCGCCGCGCCTGTACCCGTACCGCCACCCATGCCGGCCGTGATAAACACCATATGCGAACCGCTCAGGTGATCGTTGAGCTCGTCATAGCTTTCCTCGGCGGCCGCACGGCCAACTTCGGGATGGGAACCGGCACCAAGGCCTTCGGTCACCGCAACACCAAGCTGCACAACGCGCTGCGCCTTGCTAAGCGCCAGCGCCTGCGCGTCGGTATTCGCACAAACAAAATCCACCCCGTCGAGCCCGGAATTGATCATATTGTTGACCGCGTTGCCGCCAGCACCCCCAACACCAAACACGGTGATGCGCGGCTTGAGCTCCTGGATGTCCGGAATCGTTAAATTGATAGTCATTACTGACCCTTTCTGGGTGGCACGTTTGGTTAAGATTTACGCGCCAATTCGTTAATCCAAAGCTAACAATTTGCAGGAAATCGTTAATAGAGCCGCATTTTGGAAATCGAATATGGGGTAAATTTACCCCCTGTTAGCCATAGAACGCCGCCCCAGAACAGCAGCATCACTTAAAAGCTTGAGCGTAACCAGTTGCCCACGCGGGAAAAATACCCGTCAGTGCCAGTAAGCTTGGGCAAAACCCGCGGCTCGATAAATTCGTGATGGCAAACCTGCGGATAAATCAGCATACCGGCGACTGTGGAAAACGCCGGGCTCTTTGCCATCTCTGGCAGGCCGGCAATCCCCATCGGGCGGCCAGCCCGCACATTGCGCGCCAACACCCGGCGCGCCACTTCCGGCAAACCGGTCAAATCACTGGCCCCGCCGGTTAAAACAAACCGGTGCCCGCACACATCCATCATGCCGGTCGCGTGCATCCGGTCCCGCACAGCGGTCAGTATTTCCTCAACCCTTGGCCGCACAATCCGGGTGAGTGACGCACGGGTGACAGCGCTCGGCGCTTCATCACTGGCCGAACCAACCGGCACAATCGGAATCAGGTCGCGCTCGTCCTGTCCAGGCAACACGCTGGCATAAAATGTCTTGATCCGTTCGGCATCGGCCACACTCACCGATAGCTGGCGCGCGATATCAAGGGTGATGTGATGCCCGCCAATCGCCAGCGCGTCGGCATAAACAAGCTGGCCGTCATTGAATACCGAAACCGTCGTGGTTGCCCCACCAAAATCGATACAGGCCACGCCCAGTTGCGCCTCATCATCCACCAGCGCGGCAAGCCCGCTGGCATAAGGGGTCGCAATCAGCGCTTCCACCTGCAAATGGCAGCGATTGAGCGCCAGCTCCAGATTGCGCATGGCAAGCGTCTCGGCGCTTACCACTGCCACATCAACGCCAAGGGTTTCCCCCACCATCCCGCGCGGTGCCCGGATACCCGTCTGCCCATCAAGGGAATAACCAATCGGCAGCGCATGAATAATCGAGCGCTCCGAACGCACACTGCGTTCATTGACCGCGCGCAGCACCCGCGCCAGATCTGCCTTGTCCACTTCCTGCCCGCCCAGAGACACAGAAGCACTGAAAGTCTCCGAACCAAGCCGTCCCGCCGTCACATTGACGATCACCGACTCAACGGTCATCCCGGCGCCGCGCTCAGCCATGCCCACGACCGAACGAATAGCCTGCTCCGCCTTCTCCAGATCGGTCACCACACCGCTTTTCACACCCGATGACGGTCCATAGCCAAAGCCGATCACTTCAGGCGCATGTGTACGTCCCTTGAGCGCGCGGCCCTCAGCGCGAGGCGCAAGGCGCGCGATCACACAGCACATTTTGGTCGAACCGATATCGAGCACGGTCACCAATGTGGTCCGCCCGGTCTGTGCCGGCCTCAGTCTCGCTGTCATCGCGCTGGTAATCATGGTTTACTCAATTCCGAACTCAACTCGCGGCTTTATCGTCTTCCGGTGCCGTTTCAACCGGGCGCACAACCAGCATGCCGCTCACACGCAGATCAACCTGTGACAGGTCACGATCCAGCAAGCGATAATCTCTTTGATAGCCATCAAGGGTCGCCAGCGCCTGCGCAATACCCGTCTCCGGCAATTGCACACGCAGCCCGCTTTTATAGATCAGGTCCCAACGCCTGTCGGCCAGCCGGCTGACCGCCGCGAGGCCCACATAAATATCGGGGTAACGCTGCAAGGCGCGAATGATAACCGACGCATCGTCCGCCGCCCCGTCACCGATCACCAAAGGCAGCTTGTCATCAAGCGGCAAAGCCGTGCCAATCCGTGATCCGGCAGCATCAATAATAAAAGTCTGGCCATCGCCAGTCCGCCACCGGGCCACCGGCTCCTTTTCCGCCAACGTCACCGTCAGCTGATCGGGATAAACCTTGCGCACTGTCGCATCTGTCACCGCCGGCAATGCCGTCAGTCGTTGCCGCGCCGCTTCCACATCAAAACTCAGGATCGATGTATCCGGCTCAATTGCCAACGCTTTGACAATATCCGCCTCGCGGGTCACGGCCTGTCCGGTAATCGAGATTTCGCCAATACCAAGACCGGCCGCGGCAAACTCACCCTGCATGACCTCGCTCATGGTCACAACAGCCTGACTGATCCCGCCCCGCGCCTGAAACGATAAGGCGATCAACGCCGCGCAGGCGACACCGGCAAACCCGCGAATAAACAGCGGCCGATGCAACACCCAGACACGGTTAAGCGTCGCCAGCGGTCCCGGATTACGCCGCGGCTTTGCCATCGGGCCACCCCGGCGCGGATCGATAATAATGGGGGACGCAACGGCCCTAGCGCCTACCTGCCGCAACTCGCATCCTCCACCATCCAACTCACCAGCTCTTCAAAAGAATGCCCTGCATGGGCCGCCAGTTCAGGGACGAGAGAGGTCGGCGTCATGCCTGGTTGTGTATTGATTTCCAGGCACACAAGCTCACCATCTTCGCCCACCTGATCGTTGAAACGGAAGTCCGTTCTGGTAACGCCCCGGCAGCCGAGCACATCATGTGCCTTAAGCGCCATTTTCTGTACTTTTTCGTAAATTTTCGGTGAAACCGGCGCCGGAATCAGGTGTGCGGACCCACCTTTTTGATATTTCGCCTCGTAATTGTAGAAAACGAGGTCCGTGGTGATCTCGATCACGCCCAGCGCCACATCGCCCATCACTGCGCAAGTCAGCTCCCGGCCTGGAATATAGCGCTCAACCATCAGCTCTTCGCCGCCAAGCCAGTCCGATCCCAGAATTTCCTGCGGCGGGTGGCTGGTCTCTGCCTTGACCAGAAAAATCCCGAAACTTGAGCCCTCGGCAATCGGCTTGACGACATAGGGCGGCTTCATCACGTGCTGACGCGCCACCTCGGCGCGATTGGCCACCACATGATCGGTCACCGGAATGCCCGACGCCTTGAACATTGTCTTGGCCTGGTGCTTGTCCATGGCCAGTGCGGAAGCCAGCACGCCGGAATGGCTATAAGGGATCTGCAAGACTTCCAGAATGCCCTGAATTGTGCCGTCTTCGCCCACCCGCCCATGCAGCGCGTTGAATGCCACATCGGGATTGAGCGCCTTCAGCGTCGCCGAAATATCGCGGTCGACATCAACTTCCGTCACCTTGTATCCCGCATTGCGCAGGGCCTGGGCACATTCGCGGCCGCTCGAGAGCGACACATCGCGCTCAACCGACCATCCGCCCATCAGAACGGCTACATGCTTGGTCATCAAACCGCTCCCGTAAAGACGTCGCCATCCAGAAATTCCCGCACTTCCGCACCCGGCGCGAAATGCCCCATCCGCCGGATTTCCCAGCGCAACTCAATACCCGATTTGGCCCGCACACGATTACGCACAGTCTCGCCCAGTGTCTCGATATCATGGGCACTGGCATCCCCGAGATTGAGGAGGAAATTGCAGTGCTTTTCCGAAACCTGTGCCGTGCCAATGGTCAGCCCCCGGCAGCCGGCATCATCCACCAGCTTCCAGCTTGAATGCCCCTCGGGGTTCTTGAAAGTCGATCCGCCCGTGCGCGCCTTGGTCGGCTGCGAACTTTCGCGTGTTTCGGTAATCTCGCGCATCCGCGCCTTGATCGCATCGGAATCCCCCGCCATGCCCTGATAGACAGCCGAGGTAAACACCACCCCGCGCGGCCCGTTCGACTTGCGGTAGCGGTAGCCCATATCGGCATTGCTCAGGGTAATGATCTCACCCGTACGGGTCACCCCGCGCAATTCGACCATCCGGTCGCGCGTCTCAGTGCCATAGCAGCCCGCATTCATATAAAGCGCACCACCAATACCGCCCGGAATGCCGCGATAAAACGTCAACCCGTCAATGCCCGCATCCGCCGCCGCCGTCGCCACCTTCACATCCGGCAGCGCCGTGCCGACCCGCAAACGATGATCGCCGAGCACTTCAACAGCACCAAAGCCCTTGGCCGACAGCCGGATGACCACACCATCAAGCCCGCCATCGCGGATCAACAGGTTCGACGCCAGCCCGATCACCGTCACCTTGATCGATGGGTCGAGGTTTTTGAGAAAAAACTGCAAATCGGCTTCATCGGCCGGCTGGAAAAACAATTGCGCCGGCCCGCCCACGCGAAACCAGCTGATTTCCGATAGCGGCTGGTTCGGCACCAGTCGTCCGCGCACATCGCCGATCCAGTCTCCAAGCGTCGGTAGCAGATCAGGAAAACTCATGATTTCACCGCCGCATCCAGCAAAACCTGTAATTCGCCCGGCAGGCTCGCCGCCCATTGGGTGATATTCCCCGCGCCCAGACAGACGACATAATCGCCCGCTGCTGCCCGCGAGGCGATCAGTGGTGCCAGTGCTTCGGGCCGGTCAATAATCCGCGCATCGCGGTGTCCGCGCGCCCGCAGGCGATTGGCCAGTTCTTCATGGCTCACCCCTTCAATCGGGGCTTCGCCCGCCGCATAAACCGGGGCGATGATCACCGTATCCGCATCGTTGAAACAGGCGGAGAAATCGTCAAACAGGTCTTTTAGCCGCGAATAGCGGTGCGGCTGCACCACGGCAATCACGTCGCGCTTGGCCGATTGCCGCGCGGCGCGCAAGACCGAGGTAATCTCCACCGGATGGTGGCCGTAATCATCGATAATGGTAATGCCGTTGACCTCACCCGTGCGGGTAAAGCGCCGCTTCACGCCGGTGAAATTCGCCAATCCCCGGCGGATATCCTCAGCCGACACCTTCAACTGGTCCGCCACCGCAATCGCCGCTGTCGCATTCATCGCGTTATGCAGACCCGGCATCGGCAATTCGATATCAGCGATCTGTCGTTCCACCTTGGTAATCCGGTCACGTATCTCCACCGAGAACCGGCTGATCCCGTTGTCATTGGTCAACCCCACCAGGCGCACATCCGCCTGCGGGTTTTGCCCATAGGTCACCACCCGGCGATCCTCGATTTCACCCACAAGCGACTGCACTTCAGGATGATCGAGGCACATCACCGCAAAGCCGTAAAACGGCACATTCTCGACGAAATTCAAAAACGCCTTCTTCACCGCGTCAAAGCCGCCATAATGGTCCAGATGTTCGGGATCGACATTGGTCACCACCGCCACATCGGCTGGCAGCTTGACGAAAGTGCCATCGCTTTCATCCGCCTCAACCACCATCCATTCACCCTTGCCCTCGCGCGCATTGGTGCCATAGGCATTGATGATCCCGCCATTGATCACCGTGGGGTCAAGCCCGCCGGCATCCAGCAGCGCCGAGACCAAAGAGGTCGTCGTCGTCTTGCCGTGGGTGCCGCCAATGGCGATGGCGTTCTTGAACCGCATGATCTCAGCCAGCATTTCCGCCCGCCGCACCACGGGCAAACCGGCAGCCCGGGCCGCAATCAGTTCGGGATTATTCTTCTTGATCGCCGAGGAAATCACCACAACGGCGGCGTCTTTCAAGTTTTCGCCCTTCTGACCGATTTCGACGGCGATCCCCATGGCCTGCAAACGCTGCACATTGGGATTGGCGGTCATGTCCGACCCGCGCACTGTATAGCCCTGCCCGTGCAGGATTTCGGCAATCCCGCTCATGCCTATGCCGCCAATGCCGACAAAGTGCACCGGCCCGATATCGCGCGGCATTTTCATGACTGACAGTCCCCTTTGATTTTGATGGTCACTTTTTCGCAGCGACCTTTTCCGCCAAATCCGCCAGCCGTTCAACAGCCTGCGGTTGCCCCAGCGCCTTTGCCTTGTCAGCGGCAGCACTCAAAGCCTGCGGATTTTCGATAAGCTCTTCAAGCCGTTTGGCAAGAGATTGCGGTGAAACCGTGGCTTGCTCCACCAGCCAGCCACCCCCCGCTTCTTCCAGAAAAGCGGCATTATTCTTCTGGTCCGCATCCAGCGCGCCGGGCAAAGGCACAAGAATGGCCGGCCGGCCCAGCACCGCCAGTTCCGCAACTGTCGACGCGCCGGATCGGCAGAGCACCAGATGCGAATCCGCCATGCGTTCCGGCAGATCATCAAAAAACGTCGATAGCTCAACGCTGATCTTTGCCGCCCGATACGCCTCAGTCACCCGTTCCAGATCTTCCGGGCGGCATTGCTGGGTCACCCGCAATTGCCGGCGCAGGGTTTCGGGCAAAGCCGCCAGCGCCGGCGGCACCAGATCGCCGAAAGCCCGCGCGCCCTGGCTGCCGCCAAACACCAGCAGGCGAAAAGGCTGCCCCGCCTTCACCGGTTGATAGACAATACCCTTGGCCGTATCGCGCACCCGGTCACGCACCGGATTACCGGTTACAACCTTCTCGATGGAAAAATCATTCGCAAACCGCGTCTGCTCAAAGCTCAGCGCCAGCACATCAGCAAACCGCGCCAGCGCCTTGTTGGCCCGGCCCAATACCGCGTTCTGTTCATGCAAAATCCCCGGCACCCCGGCCAGCTTTGCCGCCACAAAAGGTGGAAACACGGGATAGCCGCCAAACCCGATTGCCGCATCCGCATTGCTTTTGCGCAATTGCTTGAAGGCAATGAATATCCCGAAACAGATCTTGATCCCGGCCTGCACCAGCTTGACCGGATTGCGGATCGAGGGGGTCGCGGAGGGAATGACATAAACCTCACGCGCCGGAAACCGGTCGCCATAATGGGTCACCCGCTCATCGGTCATCAGCTGAACCTGATGCCCGCGACGGCGCAGTTCCTGGGCCAGCGCCATGGCGGGAAACAGATGCCCGCCCGTGCCGCCGGCCATTAATACAAATATACTCATGCGTGCTCTACATGCGAAGGCTGACGATAAACCGGCAGGCCGGTCGCCAGACGTTCCTCGGGTTTCTTGCGGATCAGTGCCAGCATCATACCCATGCCATAGGCCACTGCCAGCATCGATGTGCCACCATAGGAAACGAAAGGCAGTGTCATGCCCTTGGGCGGCATTAGATTCAAGTTCACAGCCAGATTAATGCCCGATTGCAAACCGAACTGGATCGCCAGCGCGCTGGCCGCCAGCCGCGCATAATAGCTCGATTGCGCCTGCGCATCGCTCAATGCCCGGATAACGATGAAGGCAATCAGCCCCACCAGCACCATGCAGAAAAGGATGCCGAATTCACCGGCGGCAGCAGAAAAGACAAAATCGGCATGGGCGTCGGGCAAATACCGCTTGGCCACAGCCTCACCCGGCCCACGGCCAAACCAGCCACCTTCAAGCAGGGATTGCAAAGCCTTCTCCACCTGATAGCCATTGGCTGCATCAGGATTGAGAAACGCATCGATACGGCGCGCCACATGGGGAAAGAATAAATAGGCCGCAACCCCGCCAAGGCTTGCCAGCCCGATCAGGCACGAAATCATCCACCAGGAAATGCCCGACAAAAACAAAAGCGCGGACCACGTACCAACGATCAGCGCCGTCTGTCCGATATCAGGCTGCATCAACAGCATGGCAACGATTGTCGCCAGAATGCCGAAAACAATTGACCCGGTCGGCATGTCGCCATGCCGCGCCTTTTCCGAAAACAGCCATGCCGCCATCACCGCAAACGCAGGTTTGACGAATTCAGAGGGCTGAATTGATTGCCCGAAGAAGGACACCCAGCGCGTTGCCCCCTTCACCTCGACACCAACCACCAGCGTCATTGCCAATAGCGACATGCTGGCCACCAGCACCAAAAGCGCGCTCAACCGCACCTGGCGCAGCGTCATGAACGAAGTACCGATCAGCACCACCAGCGCCAGCGGCATGAACACCATGTGCCGGGTGATAAAATACCATTGCGACAGCCCCAGCCGTTCCGCCACCGGCGGGCTGGCGGCGAACGACAGCAACATGCCGCTCATCAGCAACAATACAAACCCTGCGAGCAGCTGACGGTCAACCGTCCACCACCACTCGGCCAAAGGCGTTTTACGCGCGCGTGAAAACATTGAACACAGACTGCCCTGGGCCGGCAGTCTCCCAAAACTCGGAAACAACTAATCCGAGCCTACACCCGTGATGGTTACCAGATCGCTATCTAAGCTTCAAAGAAGACAAGCCGACCAGCGCTAGCACAAAGGCAATAATCCAGAAACGGATCACAATCTGGCTTTCGGTCCACCCCAGATGCTCGAAATGATGATGGATCGGTGCCATTTTGAAAACACGCTTGCCCGTCAGACGGAACGAGACAACCTGCACAATCACCGACACGGTTTCGAGCACAAACAAGCCGCCAACAATCGCCAGAACAATCTCGTGCTTGGTCGCCACCGCAATGGAACCCAAGGCCCCGCCCAGCGCCAAAGAGCCGGTATCACCCATGAAAATCTGGGCCGGCGGCGCGTTGAACCACAGGAAACCAAGCCCCGCGCCAATCAGCGCCCCGCAAACCACCGACAGTTCACCGGTGCCGGGCACAAAATTGATCAGCAGATAATCGGAGAAAATCTGGTTACCCACCAGATAGGCGATCAACCCGAAACAGGCTGCCGCAATCATCACCGGCACAATCGCCAATCCGTCGAGCCCGTCTGTCAGATTGACCGAATTGCCCGCGGCAACGACAACAAACGCGCCAAAGGCGATAAAGAACCAGCCCAGATCAAGCGCCCAGCCCTTGAAGAACGGAAACAGCAATGAGGTGGAAAACGGCGCTTCGCCCATATGCGCCAGCACATAACAGGCAATACCCGCAATCAGCGCCTCAAGCGCCAACCGCTGACGCCCGCCAAAGCCGGCATGCGATGTCCGTTTGACCTTCAGATAATCGTCGTAAAGCCCGATAGCCCCAAAGCCGACGGTCACCAGAAGAACAACCCAGACATAGACATTGGCAAGATCCGCCCAAAGCAAGGTCGCAGACACGGCACTCGACAGGATCATCAGCCCGCCCATGGTCGGCGTGCCCTTTTTGGTCAGCAAGTGCCCCACCGGGCCATCTTCGCGGATGGGCTGCCCCTGCCCTTGTCGAATACGCAACCGGTTGATCATGCCCGGCCCGAACAGGAACACAAAAAACAGGGCCGTTACCACCGCACCAGCGGTGCGAAACGTCAAAAACCTGAAAACATTCAGCGCGCCGAAAGTGTCACTGAACTGTTGAAGAAAATAGAGCATTCGATCTGCGCCTTTGTGGCCTATCCGGCAGTGACTGCCGTTCCAAACTGGTCGCCTATCCGCGAGACAAGGCTGTTCAACCGCACACTGTTCGACCCTTTGACCATAACTGCATCGCCATAATCAAGGTTCTTGAGTACCCGGTCGTGAATATCTTCCACGCTTTGACAATGGATGACAGCCACCTCATCCCCCAGCGCATCGGCCAGCGATTTCATCTGCGCCCCGACCAGAAACACCGCGTCAGGGACAGTGTTTAGCACCGCATCTTTCAGCGCTGCATGCAATTCAGCGCTCGCCGTACCCAGTTCCAGCATGTCTCCCAAAACCACAATCTTGCGCCCGCCACCCACCGTCACATCCGCAAAAACCGCCAAAGCTGCCGCCATGGAGGCGGGATTGGCATTGTAGCTTTCATCGATAATGGTCAACGGATTGTTTATAGGCCCCAGCCGGGATATCGCCCCGCGCCCCTCAGGCTCAGCCAGATCGGCCAGAACCTGCAAAATAAGCGCGCGCGAGATACCCGCCGCTTCCGCCGCGCAAAACGCCGCCACCGCATTGGCCAGCCTGTGACGCCCCAAAGAAGCGATTTCAAGCGGCACATTACCTGTCGGCATCACAATGCGCGCCTGCATGCCGCGCCCGGTCGATTGGGCCGCGCTGATGCGCACATCCGCATCACCCGACAACCCATAAGTCACAATTTCGCCCGCCCCGGCGCGTTCCGCCGCTTCTGTCAGCACCCGCGTATAATCGTGATCCACATTCACAATCACATGACCGCCCGGCAGCAAACCGTCAAAAATCTCCGCCTTGGCCTCAGCAATCCCGGCCAGTGAATCGAAATTCTCCAGGTGCGCCGGCGCAATGCTGGTAATCAACGCAATATGGGGTTTCACCAATTGGCTCAGCGGCGAAATCTCGCCTGCAGCACTCATGCCAATCTCGAACACACCAAACTCTGTGTCTTTTGGCATGCGGGCCAGCATCAGGGGCACGCCCCAGTGATTGTTGAAACTCCGGATTGACGCATGGGTTTTCCCCGCCGCCGCAAACACAGCCCGCAAGGCTTCCTTCGTCGTGGTCTTGCCCACACTGCCGGTGACCGCAACAATTCGCGCATTGCTGCGCGCCCGCGCCGCACGCGCCAGATCCACCAGCCCCGCCAATGCATCCGGCACAACGATCAGCTTTTGCCCCGCCAGCGCCCCTGCACGGGCTTCTGTCACCAAGGCCGCTGCCGCGCCATTGGCAATCGCTGTCTCCACAAAATCATGCCCGTCAAACCGGTCGCCTTTGATCGCCACAAACAAGGCCCCCGGAATGATCTCCCGGGAATCTATGGAAATGCTGGAAAAGCTCTCGGCCGCAACGCCTTCAGCCCGGCCGCCCGTTGCCGCCAAAACTTCGGCAACAGAATAAAGGGCTGTCATGCTCAGGCCCTTATCGCCGCTTTGACGACAGCGTGATCGGAAAACGCGATCTTCTCGTCACCAATGATCTGGTAATCCTCGTGCCCCTTGCCCGCAATCAGCAGCACATCGCCTGCGGCCAGTTCTTCCATCGCGGTCAGAATAGCCTTGCCCCGATCGCCAATTTCGGTCGCGCCGGGTGCTGCAGCCATGATCTCATGACGAATGGCGCTGGCATCTTCCGTGCGCGGGTTATCGTCGGTAATAATCACCTTGTCCGCCAGATCGACCGCAATCTTGCCCATAATCGCCCGCTTGCCCTGATCCCGGTCGCCGCCGCACCCGAACAGCACAATCAGCTTGCCCTTCGCATAAGGACGCAAAGCTTCAAGCGCCTTCTCCAGTGCTGCAGGCTTGTGGGCATAGTCGACAAAAATGTCCGCGCCATTCTGGCTGCCAACATGTTCCAGCCGTCCGCGTGCGCCGGTCAGTGCGTTCAGCGCGAGAACGACATCCTCGGGCTTGGCGCCGCTTTCAATCGCCAACGCGGCCGCCATGACCGCATTATCGACCTGAAACCGCCCCACCAGCGGCAGCAGAAAATCAAGCGGCTCGCCCACAAGCTTGCCCTTGACCCGCTGGCCGAACCCCTCCGGCGCAACGCTGGAAATTTCAATATGCGCGCCTTCTTCACCGACAGTGAGCAAGGTCACGCCCCGGTCGAGCGCTGCAAACATGAACGGCATGTGCTCAACGTCATCGCTATTGACCACTGCCGAGCCATTATCCGCCAGCAGATTGCGGAACAGGCGCAGCTTGGCTTCGCGATAGTCATCCATGTCCGCGTGATAATCGAGATGGTCACGGCTCAGATTGGTAAACCCCACCGCCCGGAACCGCAGTCCATCGAGACGACGCTGGTCCAGTCCATGGCTTGATGCTTCAATAACCACATGATCATAGCCACCTGATTTCAGCACGGCGAGGCTCTTGTGCAAGGTCAGCGAATCCGGGGTTGTCAGCGATCCGGCCGCCGCCAGCTTGCCACCCGTATCCACACCAAGCGTACCAATACTTGCGCCCTTGATGCCGCAGGCCTGCCAGATCTGGCGCACAAAAGAAGCAACACTGGTCTTGCCGCTTGTCCCGGTCACACCAACCATCACCCGCGGCTGAGCGCCGGATGTCATGGCCGCCGCGCGGGCATAGGCCGCCCGCACATCCGATACAATGATCACTGCCACACCCGGGTCGGGTATGGGCTGGCGGTCGGTGACAATGGCCACCGCGCCGTTTTCAACCGCCTGGGCGCAATAGGCATCGCCATGCGCATGCGATCCAGGCAGAGCGAAAAACGCATCGCCTGTGGTAATCTGACGGCTATCCGACGTCACACCGGCGATGCTGACCGCTTCAACCGCGCCCGCATCGACAAATCCTTCAAGTAATTCTGGTAGTGAAAAAGACAAACTGCATCCCCCGAGCCCTCACCGAAGTTCCATCGGCACCAGCGCTAGATCAATATTGGTATCAAAATCCGGCAAAATTCCTAACATCGGTGCAATACGTTGCACAACACGACCCGACATCTCGCCGGCATTCCACCCGGCGGTCCGTCCCGAACGCTCATTCTCGGCCACAGCTTCATCGACCATGATGACCATCGCATATTGCGGCGCATCCAGCGGAAAGGCCGAGGCAAAGATCGCCAGGTTCTTCTCCTTGGAATAGCGCCCGTCGATCACCTTCTCCGCCGTACCCGTCTTGCCGCCCATCCGGTAGCCCTTGGCAATCTTGTTGGCCCGCGACCCGGATCCCTCAAGCGCATTGAGCCGCAGCAGATAGCGGGTTTTGGCACTCGTCGCTTCTGAGACAACCGGACGGGACAATGCCCGCGCCTCGGCCTCGGTACGCGGATAAAGCGTCGGCGGCACATAATGCCCCCCGTTCACCAGCGCCCCAAGCGCGGCCACCATATGCATGGGGGTCGTGGCCAGCCCGGCCCCGAACGAGGCCGTCGCCGCTCCCACTTCCGAAAATTTCTTCGGAATATTGGAGCGCGTCGTCTCGGGCAGTTCCACTGTCAGCGGATCATCAAAGCCAAGCCGTGTCAGAAACGAGCGATAATTTTCGGCCCCAAACGCCTGCATGATTTTGATCGTGCCGATATTCGACGAATATTTATAGATTTCCGGCACCGTCAGAATGGTGTGCTTGCCATGAAAATCATTGATGGAAAAGCGCCCGAAGCGCACCGGAAACCGCGCATCGAAACTGTCTGTCAGCTTGACAACGCCACTATCGATTGCCGCCGCCAGCGTAATCGTCTTGAAAATGGACCCAAGCTCAAATGTGCCCGCCGTGATCCGGTTGATCCGCGCGCCCTTGCGCCCCTCATAAGGCTCCAGTGCCGTTGCCGGTTCATTGGGGTTGAAATCGGGCAGCGAGGCCATGGCCACCACTTCGCCGGTCTTCACATTCATGATCACCCCGGCCGCCGCCGTCGCCTGATACCGCACCAGCGAGTCCGCCAGTTCATCGGTCAGCGCATGCTGCACCCGCAAATCAACAGACATGCGCACCGGTTCCAGCGTCCGGTCCCGCGCCAGCCCCAGATCCTGCAGCAGCGCCACATCTTCATTATCCAGATGCATTTCAAACCCGGAAATACCCTGATTGTCGCGGTTCACCGTGCCCAGCAGGTGTGATGCCTCATTGCTGGCCGGGTAATAGCGCTTGCTCTCGGTGCGAAAATCCAGCCCCGGAATGCCCAGGCGGAAAATCTTCTCCTTTTGCAGCGGCGTCAGTTCGCGCGCCACCCATACAAAGCCCTGATCCCCAGTCAGCCGCTTGCGCAGCCATTCCGGATCGAGCTCGGGCAAAACCCCGGTCAGCTTTTCAACGGCCTCTTCCACGTCGATGATCCGGCGCGGCTCCGCATAAAGCGATGGCACCCTTATATCCAGCGCCATCTCCAGCCCGTTACGGTCCAGAATAGCCGGGCGCGTCGCGGTAATCAGGTCGCGCTCTTCTCCGCTGAAATCAGTATCGGTATTGGCATAACCGAGTTGAACCAGCCGCCCGCCCACAAGCCCGAACAACATCAGCAGGCCCAGCATCACCCAGCGGATACGGCTATGGGTCAGGTTGCGCTGTGTCTTGCGCTCACCCTCAAGGCTGATCAATTCCTGGGCTTCCGTGCTCATCATGCTCATTGAACGCTTGCCTCGATCAAAGCTGCAATCGGATCAACACCTGCATCCAGCGACTTGAACAATTCTGTCAGGGCATCATCATCCGTCTGCGCCGTACGCATAGGTATATCTGTAATATGGATAAATTGCGCTTGATCGATCACCGCAACCCCCAGCACTTCGGCATGGCGGCGCACGATGGGCGCAATATGGGCCGGTTGGTTGAGATAGGCCCAGTCGGCTTTCAAAAGCGAAAGATCGGCTTCCTGCTTTTCAATCTGGCGTTGCAGGGCCAACTTCTCGTTCGCCGTGTCCACCGTATGGTATTTGAGCGTATAAACGCCCACCAGCGCCAGAACGCTGGTGATGAGCAGCAGAAAATTAAGACCGCGGATCATGCAACACCCCGGGTTTTAAACGAAGGCATGCCCAACCCTGCCGTTTTCACTTCACGCGCTGGCGCGGCAGTCCGCACCCCCATGCGCAGCGTTGCCGAACGGGCGCGCGGGTTTCGCGCGGTTTCCGCGTCGCCCGCCTTCACCGGCTTGGCCACCGGCTTCCAGCGCAAATCTTCAGCCACTTGTTGCGGCAAATGCCGGGATTGCGCAGGCCCGCCCTTTTCCGGGGCAAAAAACCGCTTCACAATCCGGTCTTCCAGCGAATGAAATGTCACCACCGCCAGCCGCCCGCCTTCGGGCAACAGCCTTTCAGCGGCAAACAACCCTTCAACCAGCTGGTCGAACTCGCCATTCACCGCAATGCGCAACGCCTGAAAACTGCGTGTCGCCGGATGCGCATCGCCCGGCTTCCGGCCAATGGTTTTCTCGATCAACTGCGCCAGTTCCAGCGTTGTCGTGATCGGCTTCTCAGCCCGCACCCGCGCCACCGCCGCCGCAATCCGCCGCGATTTGCGTTCTTCGCCAAACGAGAACAGCAGGTTCGCCAACTCGGTCTCATCAAGCTCATTGACCAGATCAGCCGCCGAAGTTCCGCTCCCGCTCATGCGCATGTCGAGCGGCCCCTCGCGCATGAACGAAAAGCCCCGCTCTGCTTCATCCAGCTGCATCGAGGAAACACCGATATCCAGCACAACGCCATCGGCAGGCTCATCAACCAGCGTATCCAGCTCGGAAAACCGCCCGGCGACAAAACTAAAAGGACCCGGAAAATCAGCTGCAAGCGCCGTCACAAACGGCGCAACGTTCGGGTCACGATCAATGCCGATAACTGACGCGCCGGCATCCAGCAGCGCGCGCGAATACCCGCCAGCCCCGAAAGTGCCATCGACAATCCGCGCACCCTCTAATGGCTGCAACGCTGCCAGCACTTCGGCCAACAACACCGGCACATGCGGTGCATCAGAATAGCCGGGTCCGTTCCCGTGCTCCTGGCCCATAGTCAACGCAACTCCACTCCGGCCAACAGGGCCGGTACTAACAATGCCCATCGGGCCTTGGATGCATTTTGCATGCTGACTTTTAATATTCTGTTTCCCAAACCCGGAATTATAGCGAATCGCGATGGAACCTGGGCGCCGTCACGCGCCCGGTCTTTCAGCTCAAAACATTCGGAAAATCAGCTTTTCTTCAGCCCCGGCACGGGAAACACCAGGTCATATGCCCAGTTAAACGCCAGCGCATAGAGCATATAGAACAGCGCAAAACCGCCATCGATCAGCAAGGCATGCCAAAGGCTCACCCCTAAATAGAGCGCCACCAGCGGCAACATCACCAATAACAGCCCGATCTCGAACAACACCGCATGCACCACGCGAATGGCAAATGTCTTGGCCACACTGCCAAACCATTTCAGCATCCCGAGATCAAAAAGCAGGTTGTAAAGATAGTTCCAGCCCGTCGCCAGCAGCGTACCGGCAATCGCCACCACACCCATATCGTGCATCGGCTGGTTAAAAACCCATGTCCCCAGCGGGATCACAATCAGAAGCCCGACAATTTCAAAGCTGATAGCGTGACGGATTCTGTCGCCTGTTGAACGCATTACTGCCCCCATTCAAATCACCGGGTCGTCCCGAAATCATGCCCTTATGGGGGAGGTCGTCCTCGCGTGCCCCATCATAATGGGCGCACGGCATACCTGCAAGTCCGGGCAAAAAGGGGAATGACGCGGTGGCCCCCACACCTCGTGGCTCGACAGGCTCACCATGAGGATTTAGGGCCACAGTGTCATTCCCGCGCAGGCGGGAATCCAGCAGCGGGCAGTCCTGCCCGCATAAGGCTTCCTCGCACCGCCGACGCGGTGCACTGGATTCCCGCCTGCGCGGGAATGACGATGAGCATGAGAGGGACAAGAAGTGCCCCCACCCAGTCCCTTTTCCAATCTCTCCGCCGTCATTGCGAGCGCCAACGGCGCGCGGCAATCCAGAAGCGCCAGAACGTCAGTGCTTGCTCACCCTCGTTCCCATATGCTCCGCGGCAGTAAGCAAGCTTTGCGCCAAATGTCTGGCAAAATCTCGGCTCAGTTCATATTCAAATCTGTAGTAATTTTGAGGGGTAATCACAAGGCTTGCGCGCCCGTCCGCTGCTCCTTTAACCTCGAATGACCAACTGCCGCCCGCAATAGACGGTCTTTGGTTCTCCGGTATCGAAAGGTCACGATCTTCATTCTGGAGCGCTGTCTGCATGGCGACCGTTAGCTCCAAAGTCAAACCCATTAGTTCCTCTGGCGTGAGCGCTAGGTCGAGTTTCTGATCGGCATTTGAAAAGGACACGTGCACTATATCACCATCAACGGCGATGTTACGCTTGATATCTGCGGACATTTCTACCCCCCAAAAAATGGACAAAAAATATATTCAATACAAAACTGAATCAGCACATCTCTGATCAATCAAGTGACATTTTGGGCATTTTGATGAACAGCAAAAGAAAAATTATAAGTCACAATCAATAAAGCGACACCTAGAGCGTTTCCGGCCTTCCCGGAGTTGCCGAGCCGTCATTGCGAGCGCCAAAGGCGCGCGGCAATCCAGAGCCGCGAACACCGGCACTTGCGGCTCTGGATCGCCACGGCGCTGCGCGCCTCGCGATGACAAAGGATGTTTCCATCAAAGCCCGAACAGCTCCAGACGCAGGAAAGGCGCACCCCGGTTTTCGCCGCGATGCGCCCTCAAATTAAACGCCAGTTGACCTGTAAGCCGGGTTCTGTAAGGCCCATCTTGCGATAGACGCGGTAGCTATTCATCTGGGACGACTGTTACCAGCCGCCTCATGCAACCAACCCGAATGACTAGCCCGGAAACGGCCGGTGCCGAGGCACCACGTCATTCCTATTTGGTCTTGCTCCCGGTGGGGTTTACCGTGCCGGTCCTGTTACCAGGCCCGCGGTGCGCTCTTACCGCACCCTTTCACCCTTACCACCCCTTGGGGTGGCGGTTTGCTTTCTGTGGCACTTTCCCTGGGGTCGCCCCCGCCGGACGTTATCCGGCACCGTTTTTCCGTGGAGCCCGGACTTTCCTCCCCCGCTTGCGCGGCAGCAGCTACCCGGTCAACTGGCGCGATCTCTACTATAGGCCGCAGCCCATATCCGCAAGCACCGCTATGCAGGCGAGGATAACACCCCGCGCAGCCCGCGCGCCTTGGCAATGGTATCATAGGCGGCGTTGATCGCGGCCATGCGCGCCGTCGCCAGCGTCATCATTTCCTGCGGCACGCCCTTTGCCGCCAGCCGGTCGGGATGGTGCTCGGCAACCAGCAAACGATAAACCCGGCGCACCTCGCTATCCGGCGCATCCGGCATCAGGCCAAGCACCAGATAGGGATCCATGCCCTCGTTCTGCACAATGTGCCCGGCCGCGATTTGCTCGAAACGCAATTCATCGAAACCGAATATGTCACTGACATCCTTGAGATATTCCAGCTCCGCTTCATGCACCAGCCCATCCGCCGACGCGATGTGAAACAACCCGTCCAGCACATGTTCCAGCGTTTCGGGGCTATCAGCAAACAGCCGTCCGATCTTGCGGGCATAGGATTCGTAGCCAGCCACGTCCTGTTGAGCCAGGTTGAACAGCCGGGCAATTGGTTCTTCGGAACCTTCGGGAATTTGCACGGTCTCGCGAAACGCTCGCACTTCCGAGGCGGTCACAACGCCATCAGCAACCGCCATCTTGGCCGACAGGGCCACCAGCGCCAGCGTAAACGCGGCATCGCGGCCACCCGGCAGCCAGTTGTCAGGATCGAGCACCGACGTAAGCGAACGCGCAATGTCGGAACCTTGGGGGAAAGAACCCAGAAAATCGCTTATTCGCTGCCAGACGGACACGGCCAGCTCCTGCTTCAATCAGACCATCACCAGACACCGCCTACCCCCCGGAGACGCTGATCAATCAAAAACCGGCAGCTGTTCTCGACAAGAATCGAAAGCAGCGTCCGAAGGGTGAATGTAAGGTACGTACGGCAAATGAAAAGAGCACGGGCGACATTGTTTTCACCCCCGTGTCACCTTGGGCCGATTATTGCAGCAAATCCATACGGATACCGCTGCCCCGCCGCGCAGGCAACTGCTCCTCAAAACTCCCCGAACGGCGAAAGCCGACAGGCCGCTGCTCCTCGCGCCACAACTCATAAAATTCGCTGTCCGAGGAATCATCCGCAACAAACCCGCCCGGCTCGAAGGTCTCAAGCTGCTGCCCACGGCGCAGCCGCGGGTCATCGCCCCAAACGGGCTGGCGGTCAGAATAATCCTCAAATGCAGGTGCGCGGCGTCCAGCCGCCCGCAGATTGTCAACGCTGGCGCGCACCTCGTCCTCAAATGTCGCCACCGAACGGCTTGCACGCACAGGCGCGGGCGGCCGCATCGATGCAGGCAGTGGTTTGGGTGCGGTCACCGCCACAGGGGCAGCCTGCGGGTCGGCCACTGCAACACTCAAGGTTTCGCTGTCACTGCCGCGCAGTTGCAGCGGTTCAGCAGCTTCAACCTGTGTGGCCGTGTCGCTACTATCCGTCGCCACCACCGGCACGGCGGCAAGCGCCGTGGTCTCGGCAGGCCTATCAGTTTTGGCCGTTTCCGTTTCTGCCGTAACCGTCTTGTCAGCGGCATCAGGGGTAATTTTCACGGGCGCCGGGGCCATCCGTTGATCACCCACCACGCGGATTGCCAAAGGCACAACCGGTGTCATTTGCGCACCCGCCTGCGCCGGCTTTTCCGGCTCGGCCAGCGCCACATCCTTTGTCTCGGTGTCTTTCGTCACCGCATCAGCCACCGCCGTTTCAGGCTCAGGCGCTGCAATCGTTGGCACAGAGATATCAGGCATAACAGCAGGTGGGGTCTCAATCGGCGCACGGTTCGCAACAGGCGCTTCAAATACGTCCTCCACGACCGGTTTCTTGGCCGGCATCGGCCCGAAAAAAGGTTCCTTGCCCGCGTCAACTGCGGCCATCGACACGCTGTTCTCAGGCGTCGAAAGCACCATGTCCACGCTTGGCACACCAATGACAAGCGCCAAAGCGCCCCAGGCAAACCAGCCAGTCAATCGACGATTCATCAGAAATCCCTTAGTTGGCGCCCCCGCCAAAAATTCATGAAACCCGTTGAAAATGGCCGTTTTATGAAAAGCGGCGCTAAACGGCCCGCCGCCCCAGCACCCGCGCCAGCGCCAGCACAAGTTTTGCCCGGTTCATCGTATAGAAATGAAACTCGGTAATCCCTTGATCCACCAGCTCCGTCACCTGTTCGGCAGCCACGGCCGCGGCAACCAGCGCATGGGTTTCAGGGTCATCCTCCAGCCCCTCAAACCGGTCACCAAGCCAGCTGGGCACCGATGCGCCACACCGGGTGGCAAAATTCGCCACCTGCTTGAAACTGTGAATCGGCTGGATACCCGGCACAATCGGCGCGGTCACACCCGCCTTTTGGGCCCGGTCCACAAAGCGCAGATAATCGTCATTGTCAAAAAACATCTGCGTAATCGCCCGGTCGGCACCCGCATCAATCTTGCGCTTCAGATTATCGATATCCTGATCCCAGTCCGGGCTTTCCGGATGCTTTTCAGGATAAGCGGCAACAGAAATATCAAAATCACCAATCCGCCGAATTCCAGCCACCAGTTCAGCCGCATTGGCATAGCCATCCGGGTGCGGCTCAAATTTTTGCCCAACCCCTGCCGCCGGATCGCCGCGCAGCGCCACAATCCGCTTCACACCTGCCGCCTTGTAGCCGCGCACAACCTCGTCCACCTCGTCGCGCGACGCGCCAACACAGGTCAGATGCGCGGCCGCATTAATCCCCGTTTCAGATGAAATCTTGGAAACCATGCGCAAGGTGCGCTCCCGCGTCGAGCCACCGGCCCCATAGGTCACCGAAACAAAGCGCGGGCTGAGCGGGGCCAGGCGGTGCAAACTGCCCCAGAACCGGTCTTCTGCGTCATCGGTTTTCGGCGGGAAGAACTCAAAGCTCAATTGCAAGGCGGGGCGGCTTTCACCCGGCAAGCGGCTCACCCGGCCCGGTGCTACGGCGTCAGTCATTCATTATTACTCCTCCGGCCCAGATCGCCGGTATTCTTCAATGTCCAAAGACAGACAGTGAGGTTTTCACGCCCGCTCTTGTTGGGAAAATCCCTGAACCCGGTCACGTCCAGCCCTGCCGAGCGCGCCCAGGTTTCCATCTGCACCTGCGACAGCCCCAGCCGCCGATGGGCGTTCTCGGTGCGCAGAAATTCAAGCTCATGTGGCGCAAAATCGACGATAATCATCTCGCCACCCGGCTTCAGGGCGCGGCGTGCCGTGTGCAATATGTTTCCCGGATCGTCGAAATAATGCAGCACCTGATGAATGATGATCAGGTCCGCCGGCCCCGCATGGGCATCAATTTCTGTAATGTCCCCCAGCCGGATATGCGCATGCGAAATATTCGCCGCCACCAGCTTGGCCCGCGCCACGGCAATCATCTCGCGGCTGGAATCAACCCCGACGCCCCGCTGATATTTCTCGGCCAGCAGTTCCAGCATCCGTCCGGTGCCCGTGCCCAGATCGAGCAACAAATCCAGTTTGCGCCCGCCCACAGCTTCAAGGATCGCCGCTTCCACGGCTGCCTCGGGCACATGCAGATTGCGCAACGCATCCCAGCTGCCGGCAACTTCAGCAAAATAGGCCGCCGCCTGCTCGCGCTGCCCCTCGCGCACCCGCTGCAAACGCAACATGTCATCGGCCACCTGCGGGTCATCCTGATCCAGCAAATCAACCAGATGCCGCGCCAGCACCGCCCGCTCGCTGTCATCCGACAAGCCGAAATAGGCCCAGGCCCCTTCCGCATGCCGCACAATCAGCCCGGCCTCCGCCAAAAGCTTCAAATGCCGCGATACCCGCGGCTGACTTTGATCGAGAATTTCGGTAAGGTCCTTCACCGAAAGCTCACCGGCGGCCAAAAGCGCAAGCAGGCGCAGGCGTGTCACCTCACCCGCCGCTTTCAGCACATTCACCAGAGAATCAAGACCAGCCACTTACCACTCCAATCATATAAAGATATCTTTATATGAACGAGCGCGACCGGTCCAGACCATTTCCGCGATGCCATCGCATAAACTTAAAACCCGCATTTTGCAGGGGCAAAACGCGGGCTTAATGTCTGGCAGTTTTAGGGTAGTTTCAGCTAAGTTTTAAGTTGGTTTTAGCCTCTTTTAGGCAACCTCTGGCTGGCGCTCTTCCCGCGTTCCACGCTTGCGGAATGCATGCGCACGCCACAGATCAAAGATGCCAATCGCTTCTTCAGCACTCAGCGCATCGAAGTTTGCCCGCACATTGCGCACTTCCTCAAGCTCCGGAAAATCACGCCAAGGCATTACCGTAATCAAACCCTCAAACAGGTCATTGGGCAGGCCATAGGCCCGGCAAGCCACTGTCATTGCGACATAATCCTGCGTCGCCAGCCATTTGACCAAGACTTCAGGCGATACCCGCAACAACATCGTCAGGGCTGCCGCTGCGTGATGGCCATAGCCAAACCGGGCAAACCGCGACAAGGCACGGATATCCAGCTGACGCCGATCCGACAGCGCTTTCACCTGGTTCCACGACAATTTCCACTCGCGGGCATTAAACCCGGCACTATTGCGGATCCGGTTATAAACCACAGCGCTGACAGTCCCCAGCGTACGGCGGTTTGAAATCACCTCAACCAGACCAAGCTGCTCAAGAACCTTGCCGCCTGCGGCACTGATTTCATTGCGCAATCCGTTCCAGTCGATCTCGCGGCGACCGCGCAAATCGGTTGCCAGCTCGCTGTCTTTTGCAGCGCGCTCAACCAGCTTTTCAAGCGTACCTTCGCCCAGTTGCGCCGCCTTGTTGCGCACCAGCTCAACCACAGAAGCCCGGCCGCCACGGTCGACAATCGCCTCGCCAACCCGTTCGCCGACAGCCTCCCGCGTCGCAATCGCGACCCGGTGGTCTTCACTTTGATTATTCACAATCTCGATAAGGTCATCATCGGAAAGCACATTTGAGAATTCGAGCAATGGCCGCGCGACGTCAATCGTATCGCTTGCCAGCTTGACCACAACGGTGCCCGGGGCCCGGTCCAGCCGCGACAGCACACCGGCGACATGCGCCCGCGCCTCGCTTTCAACGAGTTCCGCCAATTGGCACAGAACCTCGTCATACTGGGCAACCTGTTCGTCGTCGCAGCGCTCAGAAACATGGGAAAAAAGTTGCGCCATGTTGCGGAACAACTGGTCGCGTTCCGTTTCGTTGGCGTCGCCATTCAACACGCGAAATGTCGCAAATGCTTTTGCCTTGGCGCGATCTTCTATCTCAACCATTCAAACCTCCCGGCGCTATGCCGTTGACCTGGAAGCATTGCACCACCCAGTATGTGCGTGGATTGAAAAGTGACGACAGTTTTTGAATCAAAATTACATCAAATGCGACCTAAAATCCGGGCCGGGCAAAGCAAAAACCCCGGAGCGCATGCGCACCCCGGGGTCTGGTTTCAGCCGTTTGACCAAAATTATTCAGCAGCGACCGGGTTGGCCTCATACTGATAGGCATCCTTGAGTGCAGCGCGCACCCCATTGCCATAATCCTTGTGCACCCGGTCAAAATGCACCAGTTGCCGTTCGATGATCTCGCCCGGCACGCCGGCCATCGCCGCTGCGATATTGGCGTAAAGCCGGGACTTCTGGCCGTCATCGAACAGATTGAACAGCGCGGTCACCTGACCGTAATCGTCATTGCCGATCCGGTGATTATACCGGTCTGCATCACCATCAATCTTGAGCGGCGGTTCTTTGACACCGGGATTTTCAACCGCACCGCCCATGGAATTGGGCTCGTAATAGGCATCCGTCGCACCGGTTTTGGGGCCCATGAAATTCATCGGACCATCCTTGTGATAGTGATGCACCGGCACTTTGGGCGCATTCACAGGCAGCGCTTCATAATGTGTGCCGAGGCGATAGCGATGCGCGTCCGCATAGGAGAACACACGCGCCTGCAGCATTTTATCCGGCGAATGTCCAATACCGGGCACCACATTCGATGGCGAGAATGCTGCCTGCTCGATCTCTGCAAAATAATTGTCCGCATTGCGGTTCAATTCCATCACACCAATCTCGATAGGCGGATATTCCGCATGCGGCCAGACCTTGGTCAGATCGAAAGGATTGTACGAGGTCTTGTCAGCATCACTTTCCGGCATGATCTGAACCTGCACGGTCCATTTCGGGAATTCACCGCGATCAATCGTGCCAAACAGCTCTTCCTGGTAGGTCTCGCGGCTTTCGCCAATAACCTTGTTCGCTTCAGCATTGGTATAATGCTTGTGGCCCTGCCGGGTTTTGAAGTGAAACTTCACCCAGAAGCGCTCATTGTCATTATTCCAGAACGAATAGGTGTGTGAGCCATAGCCATTCATGAACATCGGCGCCACAGGCAGACCCCGGTCCGACATCAAGATGGTAACCTGATGCAACGATTCAGGGGACAGCGACCAGAAATCCCACATGGCGGTTGTCGAGCGCAAATGCGTGCGCGGGTGCCGCTTCTGGGTATGGATGAAGTCGGGGAACTTCAGCGGGTCACGCACGAAAAAGACCGGCGTATTATTGCCCACAAGGTCCCAATTGCCCTCTTCGGTATAAAATTTCAGCGCAAAGCCGCGCACATCGCGTTCAGCATCTGCCGCACCCAGTTCACCCGCCACGGTTGAGAAACGGGCCAGCATCGGCGTTTCTGCACCAGGCTGCAAAGCCTTGGCGCGGGTATATCTGGAAATGTCGCCGGTAATCTTGAGCGTACCGAATGCGCCCCACCCCTTGGCGTGCACCACACGCTCGGGAATACGCTCGCGGTTCTGATGCGCGAGCTTTTCAATCAACTGATAGTCCTGCATCAAAACAGGCCCGCGTGGGCCGGCTGTCTGGGAATTCTGATTGTCGGAAACGGGCGCGCCTGCACTCGTCGTCATACCCGGTTTATCGGTCATGAAAGCCTCCTCAATGAATGTGTGCCCCAGTTTAGACCCATTCAAAACAATAAGGCCAATTGATTGATCTTTGATTTGTGATAAGATTATCTAATAATGAGTATCACCTTGAAACAAATGCGCTATGCGCGCGCCGTGGCCGAAGAAGGTCATTTCGGGCGTGCCGCCGAGCGCTGCAATGTCACCCAGCCAGCCCTGAGCCAGCAAATCCATCTTCTTGAACAGATCTGCGGCACGCCCCTGTTTGACCGCGCGGGCAAACGGTTCCGCATCACCCCCTTCGGTCAGGAATTCATCGCCCGGGCCACCACTATCCTCGGCGAGACGGAAGCGCTGATCGGCTTTGCAGCAACCCATAGCGGCAAGCCCGCGCGGGCTTTGCGGTTCGGCATCATTCCAACGGTCGCCCCTTATTTACTGCCCGAACTCTACCCGGCGCTTCGTCAGCAGATGCCCGGCATGGATTTCGCCATCAGCGAAAGCCGCACCGAACACTTGCTGGCGGAACTGGATATCGGCAATCTCGATATTGCCCTGATCGCAACCGACCCGCCGGCCACGGCCCGCCTCGCCCGGGTTGCCTTGTTTGCCGATGCATTCGTTCTGGCGACCGGCCCATCCACCGAGATTGCCGACCCGATCGATCTCAACACCTTGCCGCAGGATCGCATTCTATTGCTCGATGAGGGGCATTGCTTCCGTGACCAGGCAATGGAGGCCTGTGCCTTGCGCGGTGCCGATGCGACACGCACATTTGCCGCCACCTCGCTTTCGACCATTGTCGAGTTCGTTGCCAATGGTCAGGGCATGACGCTGCTGCCGGCCATCAGCCTGAAAAAGGAAACAGCCGACCCCCGGATCACGATCCACACCCTGGCCGCGCCGGGCGCAGGACGCACCCTGTCCATGGTCTGGCGCGAAGCCACTCCTTTTACCAACCTGTTTCTGGAAATCGCCAAACTCGTCAAATCGGCGGGAGAAACACGCCTGTCGGAGGTATTACCTGCCAAGGCCTGAAACAAAGTCGCACATGCGAACATTCTTGATTAATGAAGGTTTAAGCAGTTTGTCGTCTTATTTGATGGTTAATTAAAAAATTTGGGTATCGATCCATGTCGATTAGCCTTTTTTCTGACGCCTATACTGATAAGCCTGCTGACAAACTTCACGACATCCGTTTTGTGGGGCCGATAGAGGGCTGCTATTCGCTGCCGCAACGCACCAAAAGCACTGATGGCAGCCCGAACGTTTTTGCTTGCCGCTCACAAAGCATTTCAACACACCACGTGGTGCTGCAAGCCCCTGTTCCCGATGAAATAGAGAACCGCGTCAGCCTGAAACTTCAGGATTTCAACATTCTCAAGGGCACGATAAGCCGCGTTTTTGCCGGCGGGTTTGCTGTCGATATCGAGGCAACCGATACCGAGCGTACCGAAATTGCTGCAAAGATTGACTGGATCAAGAAGCGCCGCTTCAGATCGTTCCGGGACAAGCGTGACCGCAAGCGCATTACCCCACCCAACCCGCAATCGGCAATCACCATGCCTGACGGCGACATCAAGGAATGCTTTATCATTGATGTCTCCCAGTCCGGCGTTGCCGTATCTGCTGATGTCACGCCAAAAATCGGTTCACGTGTCGCTATCGGCCGCGCACCCGGCACTATCGTTCGCCATCTCGAAGTCGGCTTCGCCCTTAAATTCGATACGATGCTCGAACTCGATCAGATGGACCACGTATTCTCGTGGTCGTTGAACTATCTGAAGGAGGATAACGCCGACTGACCTGCCAGGCACACCTTCTCGGTTCCCGAAGAGAATTGCCCGACTGGACACAATTACCGAACAGCCCATTCAAAACAATTCGGATTAAATGACCAATCAAAACTGATACTCAAGCGCTCCCGTTTGCACAGAGAGGTCATATCCATGGCAAATAACGTCGTAATACTTATCGGGCGCATCCTGCTTGCCGCCATGTTCATCATGTCAGGCCTGGGCAAGTTTCTTGACCCCGCCGCCACCACAGGCATGATCGCCCAGGCCGGATTTCCCGCACCCGCCGCCCTCAACTATCTCGCCGGACTGTTTGAGCTCGTCGCCGGGCTGGCAATCCTCATTGGCCTTTACACCAGCATTGCCGCCTATGCTCTGGCAGCTTTCTGCATCTTTGCCGGCTTGGTGTTCCACGGCGGCGCGATCGTCGTCCCCGGCTTCCCGGATGGCGCCAACGCGATGCTGAGCATGTTCAACCAGCTGTTGATGATGAAAAACTTCACAATCGCCGGCGGCTTCCTTGTGCTCGCAGCCTTCGGTCCCGGCGCGCTTTCCCTCGACGCACGCCGCAGAGCCTGAATTTGAGAATAGCCGCCCGACAAACGATCCGGGCGGCTATTTCAATCGGGACACAACAAGATGGCCCGGCGTTGGCGCACCATCCTGCATGCGCACATTGATCTCAAGCATCTCGATCAGTTCAAACCCGGCATCGGCCAGAGCGTCGCCAATATAGGTGGCAGAATGGGCAAAGCGCTGATGCGGCGCTACCTTGAACGAAGCGCCGTTGAATTCATCAGCGCTCAGGGTTTCGGACGAAAAGACAAACACCCCACCCGCTGTGAGATTGCCCGCAGCACCACCAAAAAGCGGCTGCAACTCGCCAAGATATGGCAGCACATCTGCCGCAATCAGCAAATCAAAGGGGGCTTCATCATTATCGGCAAGGAACGCCTCCACATCGCCGGTATAGAGCCCCTCATAAACATCCTTGGCTTCAGCCACATCGATCATGTTCTCCGACAGATCGATACCAATGATTTCCGTTACCCGCTCCCGCATCGCCTCTGCCGCAAGCCCGGTGCCGCAACCGAGATCCAGCATGCGCGCAAAAGGCCCCAGCCCCAAGGCACCGAGCCGCTCGCTTATCAGGCCCGGCACGCCATAGCCAAGCTGATCCACCAGAATGTCTTCGAACGCACCGGCCTGCTGGTCGAACAGCGTTTCCACATAGGCCTCTGACGCTCGTTTCGGTGTTTCCCCGCGTCCAAGCGCTGCCATGCGCACAGCGGCACCACCGTGATCAGCCGGGTCCATCACCAACACTTCCGCATAGGCCGAAGCGGCAGCATCGGTCTCCCCCGCTTTCTCCAGCGCCAGCGCCCGGTTATAGGCCTTAGCCAGTTCTTCGTCGTCAATCTTGCGGTTCATATATCCTGCCTGTTCGAAAGCTGAAGCTCAAAACCCGGCCATGCGCGCGCCGGCTTCAAGGCACACGGCACATTCTAGCCCGGATATATACATTGTTCCCAGATAATAGCTGTCAGACTTTCGCCGGGTTTGATTATGCCTTCGCGTTCCACCCAGCCAACCAGGCCGCGACGATGCCGGGCCACTTTGGGAAACGCCATCTCCAGATCCTCGCGCCCATCAAACTGGGCGGCAATCGAACGGCCGGAAAGCCGGCACGGGCCATTATCACCATCAATGCGTATGGTCACGCCACCATCGAAGATCAGCAGCGTGCGGGGCGGCAGCAGGCTGAAATGCGGAATGCCGGAAATGACAATATTTCCGCCAATCCACTCGGGTTTGAGATGAGGGATATTCATGTCCACAGCGACCGCCGCCAGCTCGTCATCGGCCAGAAGTGACAATTGACGCTCATTGCGCATCTCGGTGCCGCGTGGATACCAGGGTTCGCGCGCGCCGCTGTCACGCAGCAAACCGGCATGGCGATCCCCGGGAATGCCCTCATAAGTCAGAGTGAGGGTATCCACAGCCTCGGTTACAAAACTGCCCCCTGTCGCCCGGAAAATTCCGGTGACCTGCCCCTGTTGTTTGCGGTGCTTAATGAACTCAACCATGGTCGCGTAACGCCCGTGCCTTGCGGCCCCGCTGATAGGAATCAAACGAATAAACCGCCAGCGACGCCCAGATCATTACAAAGCTCGATAGCTGTACCAAATTGAGCGCCTCACCAAACAGCCAGATCGCCATCAGAAAATGGATGGATGGGGCAATATACTGGAACATGCCCATGGTCGACAACGGCAGACGCCGCGCCGCAAACGCGAACAGGATCAACGCTCCCGACGTCGCAGGCCCGGTCAGCAAAAGCAGGAAGAATATCCAGGGATCCGCATATTCAGCACCGCCGGATGTCACAAACCGGAACACCATATAGGCCAGCGCCAGCGGCAGCAGCATCATGGTTTCAATAAACAGGCCCGGCACCGAGCCCACATTCACCGTCTTGCGGAAATAGCCGTAAAACCCGAACGACAGCGCCAATTGCATGCTGACCAATGGCATGCCGCTCAACCCCATCGCCTGAATGACAACCGCGATGGCGGCAATGCTGATCGCCAATTGCTGCCAGCGGTTCATACGTTCGCCCAGCAGCACCATGCCAATGGCAATACTCACAAGGGGTGTGATGAAATAGCCGAAGCTGACCTCAAGCACCTTTTCATTGTTCACCGCCCATACAAAAGTGAGCCAGTTGATCGCCAGCAAAACCGCCGAAATGAAGATGCCGCGAACAGCGCGCCGATCGCGCAGAACGTCGCGCACTTCGGCCATGCGGTGCCGTCCGATCAAGATGCCCCCAACCAGCAGGAACGACCAGACAATCCGGTTGGCCACAACATTGACCGGATCGACGCTTTCAAGCGCGCGGAACAGAAGCGGGAAAAAGCCCCAGCCGGCATAAGTGCTGAATGCAGCAATCAGCCCAAGCCGGCGATCACCATCATTATTGTGCATTTGCGGACGCGTTACGACGCCACCGCTTTCGATAGATGCCATTACCTTCGCCTCAGCCCGATATGGGCGCCTTGTCCCGGCTATCTCCTAGCAGCGATTCCCTGCCCCAGGCCAGTCAGCCTTTGTGATGTCAGCAAACGCTTTCGGTGATGCCGCGCTTGATCCCAATCAAGGTGCCATGTTTCCGGCACGTTAGGGTGTTACCCAGACCTTTCGCGAAACAGTTTGAACGGGAGCAGATAATGAAGCCGATTGTGACATGGATTCTCATCGCTGATGGTGCCCGCGCCCGGGTAGTTGAGCATACCGGACCCGGAAAGGGCCTTACAGAAGTGCCGGGCCTCAAGTTCTCCGACGAACGCATGCGTGCAGGCGAAATCATGGCCGACCGACCTGGACGCTCTTTCTCATCATCCGGGCACGGCCGTAGCGCCATGGAGCCGCAAACCGATCCCGTCGACAAGCGCGAGGCAGATTTTGTTGCAGGCGTTGCTGAAATCATCGCCGAGAATAATACCGCCAAGAAATTCGACAGGTTGATCATCGCCGCTGCGCCGCAAGCCCTGGGCGATTTGCGCAAGGCCATGACCCCCCAGATACAGGAGACGATCATCGCCGAAATCCCCAAAGACCTGACCCGTATTCCGAACAACGAACTGGGCAAACATTTCGAACAGGTACTGGCCGTTTAGGCGCGCCCATAAAAAAAGCCCTCACCAGAATGGTGAGGGCCAACTCAGTAATGTTTTCGATAAAAATGCGAGACGATGGCCCAATACTCCCAACCTGAAAGACTGAGACGCCAAAATCTCTAAACCGAAAATCCGCCATGCATGGATGGCAAACTTGACCTGCTGGCTAGCAATCTTTGCGAAAATACGAAACAATACCTACGCCAATACCGCAGCAAATTTCGCGAAAACCACGCCATGCATTTCACGATACGTGAAAAGACATATGCAATTTCACTTAGACACGTCGCTCTTGTCTTCGCGTTGATATTGATTCTAACGGCCACAGGGCCTTTCGGAACCTACTCAAGTTTCGATTTATGGAAACGTCTCGGCTACTGGGGCACAGCCGTAGCTACTGTTGGCGTTTGCGGCCACTTGATTGGCTGGTATTGCCACCATTCCCCGCGTTTTCGCGCTCTGCATCCGTTGTTGATATCACTCGTCAGCGCCGCTATTGCCACTGTCCCGGGCACCCTGATCATCTTTCAGATTGAAATGGTTTGGCGTCAAATTGACTATAGTCAGGTCGCCGTTCAGGAGGTGGCAACAGGGGTATTCGTAATCAACCTGATCGCGACCATCATACGATTCGGCACGTGGCGCCCCGAGTATCAGACCAGGAAGACCCCACCTAGCCTTACAGAACATGTTTTTTTCGAAAATCTCCCCAAAAATCTGCGCTCTGAACTGATCTCACTGACAATGCGTGATCACTACATCGAATGCGTTACGGGCAATGGCAGCAAACTGCTGCTAATGCGTTTCGTCGATGCAATGCGCCAATTGTCAGATTACCCTGGCCTTCAAATTCACCGCTCGCACTGGGTCGCAGCCAATACGATCGTTGGAATCAAGCGCGAGGGTTCACGCTATATGGCCACCCTTACCGACGGCCGCAAACTCCCCGTCAGCCGAACCCATCTTGATGCTGCTCGCAAGGCCATCATCAGCAAAAAATGAAACAGACAGGCGCGAACAAGGCGCCGATCAATCGTCTTCAGCCTCATCAGCGTCACCGCCAAACAACGCGTCCAGAAACTCCATCAACAATGGATCAAAACGATCTGGCCGCTCCAGATTTGGCAAATGCGCAACGCCCTCCAGCGCTGCTGCAAACACGTTCGGCATTTCCTCGGACAGATACTCGTGCCGCGCTTGGATATAGCCGAAATCAAGATCCCCGACGACGAGCAGCCCCGGGGCTGTGACCGCCTTCACCCGCTCATAAGCGGCCGGCCGCGCCTCTTCCTGTGTCAGTGCAGGTTTGGCCAGCGCATTGGCGTTCATTTTCAGAAACAACTGCCGCGCGTCCCCGCCAACCCGGCCGCTTGCGCTTTCCGGCCCGTCCAGCCAGGCATGGGCGTGCACCTTGTTGAGCATGTCGAGATCGCCGCGCTCATCCGCGTCTTCCTCCGCCATGATCAGCGGCATTTCACTTTCGAGAATTTCGTATGGCGCGCCGGTCACCGATGTACCGGCCAGCACCAGCCCCAAAACCCGCCCCGGATGCGCCAGGGCAAAATCGATCGCCAATCCGCCGCCCATGGAGGCGCCGACAAACACCGCCGCATAAACATCCATGGCATCCAGAATCTCTTCAAGATCTTCCAGATGACTGAACGGCACATCCTCGGCAACCGTATCGCCGAAACCACGCCGGTCATAGGCAATCGCGTGACACCCGGCATCGGCCACGAGCTCCATCTGCTTGTGCCACATGCGGTGGTCGCAAACGCCCGCATGCAAGAACACCACAGGCACGCCCTCACCCAGTTCCACGCCGGTCAGCGTGGCACCATCAAGTTCGATTTCGAATGTATCCAGTTCCATGCGACACCTCAGGCCCAAAATCCGAGCAATAGGATGGAACGGCGCGAGCGGCAATGCCCGGTTGTAAATTGTGTGCTGGATAACCACCTGCCGGACAGTAGATTATACGACCAGCCCTATCACCAACACCGCCAACTGCCCCCCGGAGATGTCATGCCCCAGCCCCTGCCCGCACCCGGCAAAACGTCAGCCCCCGTGCGGGTGGCCCTGAAAACAGACATCGTGGTGATTGGTGCAGGCCAGGCCGGGCTTTCCGCCGCCTATCACTTGCAACGGCAAGGCCTCAAACCGGGCAAGGACTTCCGCATTCTTGACCAGTCCCCGGAACCCGGCGGGGCATGGCAGTTCCGCTGGCCCTCTCTCACCCTCAGCACCGTCAACCGCATTCACGACCTACCGGGCATGGCCTTTAGCGATAGTCTTGAAACCGACGCGCCGCTCGTGCCCGCCCGCGAGGCTGTTCCAACTTATTTCGCCGCCTATGAACGCGCGTTTGGTCTCGCCGTTCTGCGCCCGGCCCGTGTCAGCGCGGTCGCGGACCGGGGCCAGCGGCTGCGGGTTGAAACCAGCCGGGGGGCATTTTCCACCCGCGGCCTCATCAATGCGACCGGCACCTGGGAGAAACCCTTTATTCCCGTTTATCCCGGCGCGGAAACGTTTCGTGGCAAGACACTGCACACAAAAGACTATCATTCAGCCAGCGACTTTGCTGGCCAGCATGTCGTGATCGTTGGCGGCGGCATCTCGGCCATCCAGTTGCTCGACGAAATATCCCGCGTCACCACCACGACCTGGGTCACGCGCCGCCCCCCGGCATTTCGCAGTGGCCCGTTCGATGAAGACTGGGGCCGCAAGGCGGTCGCCATAGTCGACGAACGGGTGCGAAAGGGGCTGGAACCCAATTCCGTCGTCTCGGTCACCGGCCTCCCCGTCACCCCCGCTATTGAAGCCATGCGCGCCCGGGGCGTCCTCGAACGGCAGGAAATGTTCGCCGAAATCACCGAAACCGGCGTCCGCTGGGCCGATGGCCGCGAACAACGAGCCGATGTCATCCTCTGGTGCACCGGGTTTCGCGGTGCCCTCGATCACCTCGCGCCTCTCAACCTGCGCGAACCCACCGGCGGCATCACCGTGACGGGGCGGCTGGCAACCCAGGTCGCCAAGGACCCGCGCATTCACCTCGTCGGCTACGGCCCCTCAGCCTCCACCATAGGCGCCAACCGCGCCGGTGCCGCTGCCGCGCGGGAATTGATGGACACGTTGGGACTGGGGGAGAATGTGGGGGTGTGAGACTTAGCCTCCCTGCCCGGCCAACAGCCAGACAACAAAAAACCCGCCATGATCCATGGCGGGTTTTGTTCAGATCGAAGGCGTTTCGCCTAGCGCGTCAGCGGTTTGTAGCTCACCCGTTTCGGGTTGACCGCGTCGGCACCCAGGCGCCGGATCTTGTCTTTTTCGTAGTCCTCAAAGTTCCCCTCGAACCATTCCACATGGCTATTGCCTTCAAAGGCGAGGATGTGGGTGGCCAGACGGTCGAGGAACATGCGGTCATGGCTGATGATCACGGCGCAACCGGCGAATTCTTCCAGCGCCTCTTCCAAAGCGGCCAGGGTTTCGGTGTCGAGATCATTGGTCGGCTCATCGAGCAGCAGCACATTGGCACCGGATTTCAGCATCTTGGCCAGATGGACGCGGTTACGCTGTCCGCCTGAGAGATTGCCAACCTTTTGCTGCTGGTCGCCGCCCTTGAAGTTGAAAGCCGAGGTATAGGCGCGGCTGTTCATTTCGCGCTTGCCCAGCATAAGGACTTCATTGCCCTCGGAAATTTCTTCCCAGACGGTCTTTGAGGCATCCAGCGCATCGCGGCTCTGGTCGACATAGCCAAGATGCACGCTGTCACCGACAGTGATCGACCCGGAATCAGGCTTTTCCTGCCCGGTGATCATCTTGAACAATGTGGTCTTGCCTGCGCCGTTCGGCCCGATAATGCCCACAATGCCGCCTGCGGGCAGCTTGAAGCTGAGATTATCGATCAGCAGCTTGTCGCCAAAGCTCTTGGAGAGACCTTCCACATCGATGACATTCTGCCCCAGCCGTTCGCCGGCGGGAATAATGATCTGCGCGCTGGAGGACATGGTGCGCGCTTCATTGATCTTGACCAGTTCGTCATAGGCCTTGATACGCGCCTTGGATTTGGTTTGGCGGGCCTGCGGGCTCATGCCCATCCATTCTTTTTCCCGCTCCAGCACTTTCAACCGGGATTCGTCCTCGCGCTGCTCCTGGGCATAACGCTTGGCTTTCTGGTCCAGATAGGCGGAATAATTGCCCTCATAGGGAATGCCACGGCCGCGATCCATTTCCAGAATCCAGCCGGTTACATTGTCGAGGAAATAGCGGTCATGGGTGATGATCAGCACCGCGCCGGGGAATTCGCGCAAATGCTTTTCCAGCCAGCCGGTGGTTTCCGCATCAAGATGGTTGGTCGGTTCGTCAAGCAGCAGCAGGTCGGGCTTGCTCAGCAAAAGCTGGCAAAGGGCCACGCGGCGCTTTTCACCGCCCGAAAGATTATCAACGGGCGAATCCGGCGCGGGGCAGCCAAGGGCCGCCATGGCCATGTCGACTTTGGAATCGAGATCCCAAAGATCATCGGCATCGATCTGGTCCTGAAGCTGGGAGGCTTCATCTGCCGTCTCGTCGGAATAGTTCATCATCAATTCGTTATAGCGATCGAGGATGGCCTGCTTTTCCTTGACCCCGAGCATCACATTGCCGCGCACGTCCAGCGAGGGGTCCAGCTGCGGCTCCTGCGCCAGATAGCCGATCTTGGCACCATCGGCAGCCCAGGCCTCGCCGGTGAATTCGGTCTCCAACCCGGCCATGACTTTCAGCAGTGTCGATTTACCGGCGCCGTTTGGGCCGAGCACGCCGATCTTGGCATCGGGATAGAAACTTAGATTGACGCCATCCAGAACCTTTTTGCCGCCATTATAGGCCTTGGAGAGGTTCTGCATGTGATAGATGAACTGGCGAGCCATGCGCGTAGGTTCCTCTTCAAAATTCGTGTGAAATCATTTTGCCCGTATGTAGGCGATGCGCGGCCAATGAGCAATCGGCCAAAAGCGGTTTCGCGACATTCCGCCCCGTCCGCGACAGCAAAAAGGGCACCTGCGGCACCCTTTTTTCAGTTTTAGCGATTTTCGCAGGTAAGGATCAGAATTCCGACCATTCCTGTTTCAACGCAGCACTACCCTTGCTGAGATAGCTTTTGGCGGCTTGCGCCATCTTGCTGCCCAGCCCCTTGGGTTCCGGCTGCGCGGGTGCATATGCCTCGGATTGACCACCACCCTCAAGCCGGAACACTTCCACGATCCGATCGAGTTCGGAGGCCTGCGCTTCCGTCTGCTCGATAGCGGCATTGGTTTCCTCAACGAGGGCCGCATTGTGCTGGGTCATCTCGTCCATCAGCCGGACTGCGGCATTGACCTCGTCAATCGAGGCCGCCTGCGCCTTGGAATCCTCAGCAATCCCTGCCATCAATGCGGAATTCTCCTGAATACCCGACAGCATCATCGCCAGCTTCTCGGCCGCTTCCGCCACAAGGGCCGAACCGCCCTTCACCTCGCCAGCGCTCTGCTCGATCAAGGCCTTCACCTCGGACGACGCATCCGCCGCCGATTGCGCCAGCCGCCGCACTTCCACGGCCACAACCGCAAAGCCCTTGCCCGCCTCACCGGCCCGCGCCGCCTCAACCGAGGCGTTCAGGGCCAAAAGATTGGTCTGGAAGGCAATGTCATCGATCATGCCGATAATGTTCGAGATCTTGGCGCTTGAAGAGGTAATCCGTTCCATCGCCTCATTGGCCCGGCCCATCACCTCGCCGCCCTGCTCAGCCGTCTGGCTGACAGATTGCGATTTGCTCGCCGCCTCATCAGCCTGCTGCGCATTCTGGCGCACCGTATTGGCCAATTGCTCCATCGCCGCCGAGGTCTCTTCAATCGTCGCCGCCTGTTTGGTGGTCCGCTCCGACAGGTCATTGGCCCCGGAAAGGATTTCCCCGGTCGCCGTTTTCAGCGCCCCCGAGGTATCGCGCAATTGCCCCACAATCTCGGTCAGCTTGTCCGCCACCGCATTGGTGTCATTCTTCAGCTTGGCAAACGCGCCTTCATAATCGCCCTTCACCCGCTGGGTCAGGTCGGTTTCCGCCAGCGCGCTGAGCACATAGCCGGTCTCGCCCACGCCGCGATCCACTGTCGCGACCAGGTTATTCACCGATCCGGCCAGATTATTGAGTTCCGCATCCGGGAATTCCGCATCGACCCGTTTTGAGAAATCACCGGCCACCGCCGCATCAACCACTTCGCCAAACGCCCGCTGCAATTCCTGCATCATCTGCGTGCGCTCAACCTGCCGCTGCTGCGAAGCCGCTTTCTCTTCCTCGGTCATTGAATTGACCCGGATACCGTTCTCCCGGAAAACTTCAACTGTGCGGGCCATTTCACCCAGCTCGTTGTTCTTCTCCATGCCGGGAATTTCAATGTCATACTCGCCATCAGCCAGTGTCCGCATGGTTTTGGTCAGTCGGGCAACCGGCACAGTGATGGTGCGCGCAAAGCCAATACCGATAAGGGACGACAAGGCAACGACAACAACGGTGCCCAGCACCATTCCGCCGCCCATCGCATTCACTGCAGCAAGGCTTTCACCGACAGACCGTTCGGCGACAATTGCCCATTTGGCCTGCAGGAATGAAACGGGATTGGCGACAGCAAAACTCTCGACGCCGGAATCGCCCGTTATTGTCGTGGAGCCCGGCACGCCCTCACTCGCTGCCTTCAAGATGACAGGACTATCAACGCTCTCGCTCAAGGCTGTAGCCGAGGCTGCCAAAGGTTTATTGCTCAGCACAATACCTTTTTCGTCGATAATATAGGTCTGGCCGGTTTCCCCAAGCCCCTCACGCCCGCCAACGATGGAATCAAAGAACCCAACGTCGAGACGGATCGCCGCATAGCCGGAAATGGCGCCTTCATCATCCACAATCGCCTTTGTTACAAAGACACCCGGCACATCGCCGTTGAGTGCATAGGCTTCAAACGCACTGACCACCGGCTCGCCGGGCGCAGCAGATACGGCTGCAACACTTTGGGCCAACCCGGTATTTTTCAATTCAGGCCCATTCACGTTAAGCAGGAAATCGGCAGACTTGCTGACGGAATAGATTACGTCGCCATCCGGAGTGATGACATAGACATCACCATAACCACCATTGCGCCAGACCGCGGCCAGCGACGCATGCATTTCCTGATGCCGGAAGGCATACATTGTTTTGCTGCCCTCGCCGAGCAGCGCTGCACGCTCTTCGGGGGTTGCGGGTGACTGGAAAAACTCGCGAATAGCCGGCAAGTCGGACGAAAGCTGCGTAAATACAATGCTCAGGTCTTTAAGGGCAGTGCGTGCGCTACCACTGGCAGCCACATTGTCGATGTCAGAAACAACACTGTGCAGACGCAAGTTCAGGACATCTTCGCGCGAATGCGCCAACAATCCCAGCTCTCGCTGGCTGGCATCTTCAAGCCCGGCCTTGGCGGACACGAAGCCGATAACGCCAACCGAGATAGAACCGAGCATAGCCAGGCCAATCAAGGCAACCGGCAAAAGAAATGAAATGCGGAATGCGCGTCCCGTGCGAACTTCCTTCACACCCGTATCAGTCGACATTGTAACCCCCAAGGTCTTTAATCCGGGGGAAATTTAGAGAGCGGCAGTTAATATTAGGATAATCACCCACCACTTAGAATTAGAATATACTAATAAATTAAACTGGTAGGCCTGTCCGTGCTTTAACCGTCCGAATGCTCATATTTGAATGCACCCGGGCGACCCCCGGCAAGCGGGCAATCAGCCGCCGGTGTATCCGTTCAAAATCATCATGATCCCGGCAGACAATCCGCAGGATATAATCAGATTGCCCAGCCATCAGATGACACTCAAGAATCTCCGGCACATCCTGCACGGCGGCCTCGAATGCATCCAGCGTGGGCTCACTTTGACTTGAGAGACTGACCTCGATGAAAAACATCATCGAAAATCCAAGCTTCTCGGCGTTCAATACCGCGCGATAACCACCAATCAACCCGCGCCCCTCCAGCGACTTCAGCCGCCGGTGGCAGGCAGAAGCAGAAAGCCCGGCCATGTCGCCAAGCTCTTGCACACTTTTCCGGCTATCGATCTGAAGCGCGCGAAGTATTTTGCGGTCGATGCTGTCTATCTGCATGATTATTGCGCAAATCCACCATGTTATCGATTTTGATGCCCACTTTGTTATGGGTTGCGCGCCATTTGCAATATAATCCCGCCCATTGCGGTTAATCATGGTGGGATAAACCACAGGAGGCTCAACATGCTTATCGGCGTACCAAAAGAAATCAAGAATCACGAATATCGTGTTGGCCTGACCCCGGAAAGCGCCGAAGAACTTGTAGCGGCCGGGCACAAAGTACTCATTGAAACCGGTGCTGGCGAAGGCATCGGCGCCGAGGATGATGCCTATAAGGCAATCGGCGCACAGATCGCTGCAACCCCCGCCGAGATTTTCGAACGTGCGGAGATGATCGTCAAGGTCAAGGAACCCCAGGCCGCTGAACGCGCCATGCTGCGCGAAGGGCAAATCCTGTTCACCTATCTGCACCTCGCACCCGATCCCGAGCAGACAAGGGATCTCATCGATTCCGGCGCGATCTGCATCGCTTATGAAACCGTCACCGACACTACAGGCGGCCTGCCGCTGCTCAAGCCGATGAGCCAGGTGGCCGGGCGCATGTCGGTGCAGGCCGGCGCCACCGCGCTTGAAAAGGCCCATGGCGGCCGCGGTGTCCTGTTGGGCGGCGTGCCCGGCGTGCAACCCGGCAAGGTTGTCATCATCGGTGGCGGGGTCGTTGGTTTCAATGCCGCGCAAATGGCCGTGGGCATGCATGCCGATGTCACTATTCTCGACCGGAATCCGCTCGCCCTTGAGCGGCTGGAAAACCACTTCGAGTCGAGCGCCAAAGTGCTCTATTCCACCAAGGCGGCACTTGCCGAACAGGTGGCTGCGGCCGATTTGGTGATCGGGGCGGTTCTGGTGCCCGGCGCAGCCGCACCCAAGCTCGTCTCCCGCGACATGCTGTCGACCATGAAACAGGGCGCCGTGCTTGTGGATGTCGCTATTGATCAGGGTGGTTGCTTTGAAACCTCCCATGCCACAACCCATGCCGAACCAACCTATGTCGTTGATGGTGTGGTCCATTACTGCGTGGCCAACATGCCCGGCGGCGTTGCCCGCACTTCCACCTACGCCCTCAACAATGTAACCCTGCCCCATGCCCTGCGCCTGGCCAATCTGGGTTGGCAGGAAGCGTTGAAGGCAGATCCGCATCTGCTCAACGGCCTCAATGTCTGCAAGGGACAGATTACCTGCAAACCGGTCGCCGAAGTTCAGGGGCATGCCTACGTGCCGGCGGCCACGGCTATCGCCTGAAGCACCAGATGATCGGCGATTAAGCCGAAGCCCGCCGCGTCAGGAACGTGGCGGGCTTTCTCAATTCAGACTTTCGAGGGTGCTGACCATCAAAAGGCCAGCACCTCTCACAATCATCCAATACGATTACTGTACGTAAACGTTGATGGAACCGCGCGAAGAACTCACGGCCAGCACGTCATCGGTGTTCAAACCATTCTGGGCAAACCAGGCCTGGGTGGCCGGGTCGCTGGCAATATTGGCGCGCAACTGGCTCACCGCATGACGTTTGGTGGAAGTGAGCGCATCATCGAGCTCGTTCAGCGTGTCGAGGTCATAGATATCATTGACGTTCACGACCTTCACTGGCACATTACCGGCAGTGATGGCTGCGGTATTGGCGCTTGAACCAAAACCGACGAGGCTAACCAGCTGACCGGCCGGAACTGCACTTACTTTTGCGATTGCTGTGCTTGTAGTCACGGGAGCCGTTGCAGCGGCAAAGACCGTGGTTGCAGGCACAGCGAGCGAAACGGCCAACAGAGCCACGCCCGAAATTTTTGCGAACTTGTTCATTTTCTTATTCCTGTATTCTCAAGGGAAGAACCGCCATCCTTTTCAAGGTTGACGGCCAACGCTGTTTCGCGCTGACAAGACACAAATAGGTACGGCTCCCCCCAGAGTTCAAGATGAAAATTCTAAATTTTTACAATACGTTACTTACCTTTTTGTAACCTAGGACACACTTGCGTGAACAGCGCGATTTTTCTCGCATCACCTATGGAAACGTGCGCACTTCAACCCTAAATACGCCACATTTTGCGCGGCCCAAAAACGGTCCGCGCACGCAAATCCGGCGGATTTCGCAAACCGGCAACCCTCATCTTGAGTGGCAGCTAACCATCCAGCGGCGAATGCAGCACATGCGTCGCCTTGATCGCTGCCGAGGCGCGGTTCTCCACCCCAAGCTTTGCATAGACCTGTTCGAGATGCTTGTTGACCGTCCGGGGGCTGAGGCCAAGGATTTCACCGATATCCCGATTGGATTTGCCACGCGCAATCCACAAGAGCACTTCGCTTTCCCGCAATGTCAGGCCGAAATGCTGGCGCAGGATTTCATCCGGGTTCTCCCCGCCCGACAGGACCAGCCGGAACAGATATTCATCGGGGCCGATGGCCCCAAGACAGACCAGTTGCAAACTGGCTGCATCGTCAGGATCGAGAGCAAAGCTCTCACCGGCAATGGCGCGGAGACCGGACTGCGCAGACATCCAGTCCGCGATCCGCGCTGACACTGCCGCAGCCACATCACCGGCCTCCCCCCTTGCATTGAGTAACCGCGTCGCTTGTGGCGTTGACCAGTGCACCACACCATTCTGTGCGGTTGCCATCAAATGACGGCCCGCTGCATCGAGTGCCACACGGGCACTCTGGGCCGAGCGGGCATTGGCCAAATGCACCCTTATCCGCGCGCTCAGTTCATCGATATTGATGGGCTTGGTCAGATAGTCGACCCCACCAGATTCAAGCGCGTGCACCACATGTTCGGTCTCAGTGAGCCCGGTCATGAAAATCACCGGCACATGCGCAACCCGCGCCATGCTTTTGAGACGGCGGCAGGTTTCAAACCCGTCCAGCCCCGGCATGACAGCATCCATGAGGATAATATCGGGCGTTACCTTGTCGGCCACACCCAACGCCGCCTCACCACTGCGGGCCACCAGAACAGTAACCCCCGACGCTTCCATCGCATTGGTCAAAAAACCCAAAGCCTCGGGGGAGTCGTCCACCACCAGCACAATGTCGCCCTCCGGCACCATGTCATTCATGGTCACCTATCCCCTCCAGAATTTCTGTGTAACCCGCGAAGTCATATGCCGCCACCCGCGCCCGCAGCATATCGACCAGCGGAAGGTTTTCAGACTGCAAGGCCAGTTCCGCCAGCTTGGCTTCAATGCCACGCACATGCCCAATCTGCCCCATCTGGAGCAGTTCCTTGATATGCTCGCTGCCGGGCGACACCGGGCTTTGTGCCGTGCTCTGCGTATCGGGATGCGGCGCGACGCCTCGATCCGCCTGCGGCTCCTCCACAATCCATTCCAGCGCCAGATGCCCTTCCAGCTTGTCGAGCAGCTGGCGCAAATTGAACGGTTTGGCGATCGCATCATTATGCCCGGCATCGCTGCTCGCCTTGCCGGTCCCATCCCCAATATTAGCCGAAAGCATGATGATCGGCGCCGCCTGCCCCATCGCGCGCAGGCGCTCCACCAGTTCCCAGCCATTCATCCCCGGCATCAGGATATCGATAAAGAAAAGATCCGGCTTGATCCCCTCGGTCAGCGTCAGACAATCGGGGGCATCAATGGCGGTCAAAACGGTAAAATCGAGCGGCTGCAGCATTTCGCGCATCATCTCGCGGTGGTCGGCATTGTCATCGACCACCATAATCGTCCGCCGTCGCCCCTTATAGGTCTTGATGCGCCGGTCGGGAGATCGTTGCGCTGCCGGCCGGTCCACCTTGGCCAGCATCAGCCGCACCGAGAAACAGGAGCCCTTGCCGGGATCGCTTTTCACCACAATCTCGCCGCCGAGGGTCTCAGTGAGCAGCTTGGTAATGGTCAAACCCAGCCCAAGCCCCGGCGACAGGCGATTGCGCTCTGCCTGCCCGCGCGCAAACGGTTCAAAGATATGTTCGATATCCTCAGGCGTAATGCCGTGGCCGCTGTCCGACACTTTGAACCGTGCCACCTGCGAGCGGTAATCCACCTCAAAGGCGACATGACCCTTGTCAGTAAACTTGATGGCGTTCGACAACAGATTGACCAGGATTTGCCGCAGCCGTTTCTCGTCAGTGCGCACATATTGCGGCAGATTGTTCGCCCGCCAATGGCGGAATTCCAGCCCCCGCGCCTCCGCCTGCAGGCGGAACATATCGACGATCTGGTCGAGGAAATCATGAATATTGATTTCATTGGAATAGACCTGCAGCCGCCCCGCCTCGATCTTGGAAATATCGAGCAAGCCGTCGATCAGCCCGGACAGATGTTCGGCACTGCGCCTGACGACGCTGATTGAGCCACGCCGGCCTTCGGGGATTTCCTCGTCGCGCTCGAGAATTTGCGCATAGCCCAAAACCGCATTGAGCGGGGTACGCAATTCATGGCTCAGCCCCACCACATAGCGGCTTTTGGCCTGATTGGCAGCCTCGGCGGTTTCCTTGGCCTTTTGCAGCGCGGCATCGGTCTTGCCGTGGGCGGCAATTTCCTTGAGCAGCAACGTGTTCTGGCGCGAGCTTTCCTCTTCGGCCACCAGCCGGCTGTCACCCGCCAGCACCAAAAACCAGGTGACAATGCCCGCCACCACCATAAAGACGAAGAACACCACCACAATGGTACCGCCAACCACATCGGCGGTTTGCGGTGCTGAGTGCACGGCAAAATAATAGATCAAGCCCAGGGTCGCCGCGATCAGGGCCATGGAAATACCCATGGCAATGCCATAGCGGCCCAACCGGGTTTGCAGTTTCTTGATAACGAAATCAGGCAGGATACTGGCGGCTACCGCGTGGGTTTGCGCCTTGAAGCTGGCATTGGGCTTGCACATGTCATGGCAACGCGCATCGAGCGAACAGCACAGCGAACAGATCGGTGCCGCATAGGCCGGGCACCAGGCCATATCCTCGGGTTCGAACGGGTGCTCGCAGATCGAACAGGTGATCGCCTTCTCGTTTTGCCACTGCTTGCGCGGCTTGCGCGCCAGATAATACTTGCCCTTGGTGCCCCAGGCGATCAGCGGTGAGGCAATGAAGGCAACCACAAGGGCAATATAAGGAGCCATTGCCGCCGCCATCTCGCCAAACACACCGAAATGCGCCACCAGCGCCACGCTGGCCGATAGCAGCATGGCCCCCAGCCCCACCGGGTTGATGTCGTAAAGATGCGCCCGCTTGAACTCGATGCCCGGCGGGGCCAGGCCCAGCGGCTTGTTGATGAACAGATCGGCCGAAATCGTGCAGAGCCAGGCCATGGCAACGATGGAGAAAATCGTCAGCGTTGCTTCCAGCAGCCGGTAAATCCCCAATTCCATCAGCAATAGCGCAATGGCCACATTGAACAACAGCCACACCACCCGGCCCGGATGGCTATGGGTCAGGCGCGAAAAGAAATTCGACCAGGCGAGTGACCCGGCATAGGCGTTCATCACATTGATCTTGAGCTGGCTGACCACGACGAACACCGCCATCAGGATCAGCGCGAGTGCCTCATTGGGAATGATATAGCCAAAGGCGATGGCATACATCTGCCCCGGCTCGGCCGCATGTTCGGGCGAGACCCCGGCGCTTAAGGCCAGAACCGCCAGAAACGAACCGGCCAGCAATTTCGGTGCCCCGACCACAACCCAGCCCGCCCCGGCGAGAAACACGCCGAACCGGTGCCGCTTTTTGGTCGCCTTGTCGTCGGCGGGCAAAAACCGCAGGAAATCCACCTGCTCACCAATCTGGGTCATCAATGCCAGAATGACCGCCGAGGCCGCCCCGAACTTGGCCACGTCAAAGGGCGAGATCGTGCCCGGTGGGCCGGAGATTTCATGAATGCCGGCAAACGCCCGCCACAGATCGAACTTCTCCCAGTCCATGAAGGCAATGAAAATGAAGGGCAGGATGTTGAGGACAATCCAGATGGGCTGGGTCAGCAGCTGGAACCGGCTGATCAGCCGCACCCCGTGCGTCACCAGCGGAATCACGGCCAGCGCACTGACGATATAGCCGATCCACAGGGGCAGGCCGAAAGCCAGCTCCAGCGCGCTCGACATGATCGAGGCTTCAATGGCAAAGAGGATAAAGGTGAAACTCGCATAGATCAGCGAGGTAATGGTCGAGCCGATATAGCCAAAGCTGGCGCCTCTGGTCAAAAGATCGATATCCACCCCGTGGCGCGTGGCATAGCGCGAAATCGGCAGCCCGACGAACAGGATGGCAATGCTGGCCACCACGATGGCGATCATCGCATTTGTGGTGCCATAGGAGAGCGTGATCGCCCCGCCGATCGCCTCCAGCGCCAGGAACGAAATCGCCCCGATCGCTGTTTGCGAAATCCGCTGGCTGGAGAATTGCCGCGCCCCCTTGGCGGTGAAGCGCAAGGCATAATCCTCAAGGGTCTGGTTGGCGACCCAACGATTATACTCGCGTCTGATTGGAATGATCCGTTGCCGCGCCATCGCCCTCAATGTCTATTTTTTAACCGATAAACGCCGGCTGCCCAAAAAACTACCAAGCGCCTGTTTAGCACGTAATGCGCTGAAGGCACGCTCTTTTTGGCGTTTTCCGACCCGCCGTCGCCCCCCGGTTACGTCGAACGACGTATAGGGACTTGTTAATAATCGTCCCAGTCTCCCATCCCGTAACCGGCGCCTCCCATGCGTTCAGGTCTCATGGAACATTCAGGGGAATAAACGAATGACAATGAAATTCGCACAACGTGCGACAATTGCTGCGGCTCTCGCAGGCACAATGAGCGTGTCGATGAGCCCGGCTATCGCACAGGACGACACCATCAAGGTCGGCATTCTGCACTCGCTCTCCGGCACGATGGCGATTTCTGAAACCACGCTCAAGGACACGATGCTCTATCTCATCGATGAGCAGAACAAAAACGGCGGCGTTCTTGGCAAGCAGCTCGAAGCCGTTGTGGTTGATCCCGCATCTGACTGGCCGCTCTTTGCTGAAAAGGCCCGCGAACTGATTTCGGTCAACAATGTCGCCGCCGTCTTCGGTTGCTGGACCTCAGTGTCCCGCAAATCCGTGCTGCCGGTGTTCAAGGAACTCAACAACATCCTGTTCTATCCCGTGCAGTACGAGGGTGAAGAGAGCGAGCGCAACGTATTCTATACCGGCGCCGCACCCAACCAGCAGGCCATTCCTGCGGTTGATTACCTGATGGAAAACGAAGGCGTTGAACGTTGGGTTCTGGCCGGCACCGATTATGTGTATCCGCGCACAACCAACAAGATCCTTGAAGCCTATCTGCTCGACCACGGTGTGGCCGCTGAAGACATCATGATCAACTACACGCCCTTCAGCCATTCCGATTGGCAGACCATTGTCTCCGACATCAAGGCTTTCGGTTCAGCTGGCAAGAAGACCGCTGTTGTCTCCACCATCAATGGCGATGCCAACGTGCCTTTCTACAAGGAACTGGGTAACCAGGGCATCTCCGCCCAGGACATTCCGGTTGTCGCCTTCTCCGTTGGTGAAGAAGAGCTGGCCGGTCTCGACACAGGCCCGCTCGTCGGCCATCTGGCTGCCTGGAACTACTTCCAGTCTGTTGATACACCCGAAAACGAAGCCTTCATTGCTGGCTGGAAAGAATTCATCGGCGATCCGGACCGCGTGACCAACGACCCGATGGAAGCCCACGTGGTTGGCTTCAACCTCTGGGTGCAGGCTGTCGAAAAAGCCGGCACGACCGAGACCGATGCCGTACTTGACGCCATCATCGGCCTCGAAACCCCGAACCTGACCGGGGGCGTCGCCAAGATGCTGCCGAACCACCACATCACCAAGCCAGTGCTGATCGGTGAAATCCAGGATGACGGCCAGTTCGAAGTTGTCTGGGAAACCGACGCTGAAGTACCTGGCGACGCATGGACCGACTTCCTGCCCGAATCCAAGGTTCTGGAAGCCGATTGGACCGCACCGATCTCCTGCGGCAACTACAACACCGAAACAGAAACCTGCGGCGGCGCGGGCTCCTAAGCCCCACTGCACAAGTTAGCCAATCCCGGCACAGGCGGTCTCCGCCTGTGCCCCTTCCGACCCCGCGATTTCGAAAGACAAGCTTGCACAATGGCCACCATGAATTCGATCGCAAGAATCCTCACCATCCTCATTTTCGGCCTCATGACCGTTTGCACCGCAAACGCCCAAACGGCCACAGCCGACATTGAAAGCCTTATAGCGGCACTGCCCGAAGGTAATTTCAATGATCGCGCCGCCGTTATCGAGCAGCTCGCAGCCACCGGCGAAACAGACCTCGTCAGCCTGTTTGAAGCGCTCAGCGACGGCGATCTTTACGTCGAAAAATCCAACGGCAACGTTGTTCGCGCCGTCCGCGAAGGCGATGGCTACGCCATCTCCGATCCCCGCACCGGTGCCGATCTGGGCACGACCGGGCGTCGCGACGTTGAAAAGATAAAGGTGAATAACGGTTTGCGCCGCACCATCAGCGCCGCCATCGGCCAGCTCACCTTGATGAGCACAGATCCCAAGATCCGCCGCACCGCCGCTGAAAGTATTCTGAAAACCGCAAATCCGGCCTCGCTGGAACTTCTCGATACAGCCCTAGCCGCCGAGCAGGATGCTGATATCAGCGCAATTCTGGAACAGGCCCGTGCCGTTATCGTGCTGGGCAATGATTTCTCCCTTGAAGAAAAGCAGGCCGCCGTCACCCTGCTGACGGCAAGAGGCGGCCGCGACGCCATGGCGGTTCTGACCACCGAACTGGCGACTGCGCCCGATGAACTCAAGCCCGTCATCGAAGCCGCCATTGCGGGCATAGAGCGCGATCTGGCCGCATGGGCCGCCGCGCAAAATGTCTGGTACGGCATTTCGCTGGGCTCGGTGCTGCTGCTTGCCGCCATCGGCCTTGCCATCACCTTCGGTGTCATGGGCGTCATCAACATGGCCCATGGCGAAATCGTCATGCTCGGGGCCTACACAACCTTTGCTGTGCAAGAGGTTATCCGCACCAGCTTTCCCGGCCTGTTTGACTATTCCCTCGCCATCGCGCTGCCCCTCGCCTTTCTGGTCACGGCCCTTGTCGGCATGGCGATCGAGCGTGGCGTCATCCGCTGGCTCTATGGCCGCCCGCTGGAAACCCTGCTGGCGACCTGGGGCATTTCCCTCATTTTGCAACAAGCCGTACGCACCATATTCGGCCCCAACAATCGCGAAGTCGGCAATCCCGGCTGGATGTCCGGCGCGGTAGAACTCGGTGGCATCTCCCTCACCTATTCCCGCCTCTGGATCGTGGTTTTCGCGCTCGTCGTCTTCGGCATCCTTCTCGCCGTACTCAACCGCACCCCGCTCGGGCTGCAAATGCGCGCCGTCACCCAGAACCGGCGCATGGCCTCTTCCATGGGCATCAGGACCCCTCGGGTCGATGCGCTGACCTTTGGCCTCGGTTCAGGCATTGCCGGCATCGCCGGTGTGGCCCTCAGCCAGATCGACAATGTCTCCCCCAACCTTGGGCAAAGCTACATTATCGACAGTTTCATGGTCGTGGTATTTGGCGGGGTCGGCAATCTTTGGGGCACGCTGGTCGGCGCGCTGACGCTTGGCATCGCCAACAAGTTTCTTGAACCCTATGCCGGGGCCGTGCTCGCCAAGATCCTGATCCTCGTTTTCATCATTCTCTTCATCCAGCGGCGGCCGCGTGGCCTGTTCGCCCTCAAGGGAAGGTCTGTAGACGCATGATTACCCAATGGATTTTTCGCGCGCTGGATAAAAAAGCCATCTGGGTTGTTGCAGCCCTTCTCGCTATCGCCGTTCTGGTGCCCGCCTCCAACCTGCTATTGCCCAATGGCCATGCCTTGCGGGTGCCCGATTATTTTGTCCCCCTGTTCGGCAAATACCTCACCTATGCCATGCTCGCTTTGGCGCTGGATCTGGTCTGGGGCTATTGCGGCATTCTCTCGCTAGGCCATGGTGCCTTCTTTGCCCTCGGCGGCTATGCCATGGGCATGTATCTGATGCGCCAGATCGGGGATCGCGGCGTTTATGCCGATCCCATCCTGCCCGATTTCATGGTCTTTCTGAATTACAAAGAGCTGCCCTGGTTCTGGCACGGCTTTGACATGTTCTGGTTTGCCTGCATCATGGTGGTTGTGGTCCCGGCGGTCCTCGCCTTCGTCTTCGGCTGGCTCGCCTTCCGCTCCCGTGTGACCGGCGTTTATCTCTCCATCATCACCCAGGCGATGACCTATGCCCTCCTGCTCGCCTTTTTCCGCAACGACATGGGCTTTGGCGGCAATAATGGTTTGACCGATTTCAAGGACATCCTCGGCTTCAACATCCAGTCCGGGGGCACCCGCGCGGCCCTGTTCGCCGCCTCGGCCATCGCGCTGGCGCTGGCCTTTCTGGTCTGCTCGGCGATCGTCCGTTCCAAGCTCGGCAAGGTCATGGTCGCCATTCGCGATGCGGAAAGCCGCACCCGTTTTCTCGGCTATCGCGTCGACAACATGAAACTGTTCGCCTTCATCGTTTCCGCCATTATCGCGGGCATTGCCGGAGCGCTTTATGTGCCGCAGGTCGGCATTATCAATCCCGGCGAATTCGCCCCCGCCAATTCCATCGAAATCGTCATCTGGACCGCTGTTGGCGGGCGCGGCACCCTGATCGGCCCGATTATCGGGGCCATTCTCGTCAATGCCGGCAAATCGTGGTTCACCGGCATATTGCCCGAATACTGGTTGTTTGCCCTCGGGGGCCTCTTCGTCTTTGTCACCATTTTCCTGCCCAAGGGCATTGTCGGCACATTCAATTCCGGCTGGAATGCCGTCCGCACCCGGCGCATGTCGGCGCGGATAGAGGCAGGCAGCGACGAAGACCCCAAGGCAAATCAGGCCGATACTGACGCCCTCAAACCCAACCCGGTGGCATAAACGATGAGCAAAATCGGCACCCTGCTTTATCTCGATGGCGTCTCGGTCTCGTTTGACGGCTTCAAGGCGATCAACAATCTCTCCATGATCATCTACCCGGCAGAGCTGCAGGCCATTATCGGCCCCAATGGCGCGGGCAAGACCACGATGATGGATATCATCACCGGCAAGACCCGGCCCGATGAAGGCGATGTATTGTTTCAGGAACATACCGACCTGACCAAGTGTGACGAGGCGGAAATCGCTGAACTGGGCATTGGCCGCAAGTTTCAAAAGCCCACCGTTTTTGAAAGCCATACGGTCTGGGACAATCTTGAACTGGCATTGAAAAAGCCGCGCGGCGTCTTTGCCTCCTGGTTCTATCAGGCCAGCCGCGAGGACGAGGCGCGCATTGTCGATATTCTCGAGACGATCCGTCTGACCGACCGGCAGAACGAGCTGGCCACCAATCTCAGCCACGGGCAGAAACAATGGCTCGAAATCGGCATGCTGCTGGCTCAGGACCCGAAACTCCTGCTGGTCGATGAGCCGGTTGCGGGCATGACCGACGCCGAAACCATCGAAACCGCCAAATTGCTCAAGGAAATCGCCAAGACCCGCGCCGTCATTGTCGTCGAGCACGACATGACCTTTATCCGCGATCTCGATTCCCGCGTTACCTGCCTCGCCGAAGGCTCCGTCCTCGCTCAGGGCACCCTCGCACAGGTCAGCGCCGATCCGCGCGTGATCGAAAGCTATCTGGGGAGATGATTAGATGACCACACTCACCGTCTCCGGCATTGATCTGCATTATGGTGCCGCACAGGCCTTGCGCCATATTTCCATCGAGGCCAGACAGGCCAAAATCACCGCTGTTCTTGGCCGTAATGGCGTCGGCAAATCCTCGCTGCTGCGCGCGGTGACCGGCATTCACCCGATTTCCGCCGGCGATATCCGTATCGATGCCGAAGCTTTGAAAAAATCACCGCCCTATGCCCGCGCCCGTCTCGGCCTTGGCTATGTGCCGCAGGGCCGCGAGATTTTCGCGCTGCTGACGGTGAAGGAAAATCTGGAAACCGGCTATGCCGGGCTCAAACGCGCCGACCGCAATATTCCGGACTATATTTTCACCCTGTTCCCGGTGCTCAAGCAGATGCTGGGCCGGCGCGGCGGCGATCTGTCCGGCGGGCAACAACAGCAGCTTGCCATTGGCCGCGCCCTCGTCACCCGCCCCAAAATCCTGGTGCTGGACGAGCCGACAGAAGGCATTCAGCCCTCGATCATCAAGGATATCGGCCGGGCGCTGCAATTCCTGCGCGATGACATGGGGATGACCATTCTGCTGGTCGAGCAATATCTCGATTTCTGCCGCGAACTGGCCGATGACATTTACATCATGGACCGGGGCGAAATCCTGCATGCGGGCCCGGCGGCCGATCTCGACAAGCCGGAAATCAAGAAACACCTGATGGTATAAAAAAAGCCCCGGGCACTGCCCGGGGCTTTCCTGAGGGTGCGACGGCGCGATTACATAGCGCTGTCGACAAGCCCGCCTTCTTCACACTGCTCGACAGTGAGGGTATCAAGGTCGAAAGTGGACAGGGCATTATCGCCTTCATCGGCATCATCGTCCTGTTCGTCAGACATGTCGGTATTTGAATCGTTGTCTTGGGAAGGAGCAACGCCGCTTTCGATTTTCAGTGCGTCGCAACGTGCCTGCACATAAGGCAAGTCGCTCGCGGAAATCGCGGTCCCGTCAATAGTCTGTGCGGACGCCGGAATAGCGGTGCCCAGAGCCATAAGAAGGGCGGCGGCGGACGTCATAAGTGCGGTTTTCATTGTCGAACTCCAATTCGTTATCAAAGGCGTGGGCTGAACACGCAGACCATCAATGGCCGTGATAGATGAACGGATATCGAGAACGGAAGTTCCTCAATGAATTGAGGCATTTACGCCTCATTTCTACACAGTCTCGCCATAAATCAAGCTTGTCCGCATTTCGCCTTCCCGCAATCCGAAGAAAATCGCCCCGGCTCACTGCCCAAGGACCGCCCTGTGTGCTTAGATTTGAGGCAGAAACAACACCGGTTTCCCACTATCCGAGGCAAGGAGGCTGAAGCAGGCAAACATAAGCAGATGAAATTAAGAGGTTTTTTCAGCGCCTTCGCAAATGGCATGTCGATTGCTTTGCCTTTAGGCACAAGGAAAGTTCACTTGGCGTTTGGGGGCGCCTGACCATACACGCGAACGCGGGAGCGCCCGGAATGCCGGATCTGGCCCACATCGACAATACCAACACCACCCCGCCGGCATCCATGCAGCGGGCACGCGGCACCGGACGGCTGGTCACCCAGGTGCGCGATGGCCGCACCCATATCGCCGAACTTTATCAGGAGGGATGCGCCAAGATCCGCCTGCCCCGCACACACAGCAATGCCCTGGAAGCCGTATTGATCAACTCCTCAGGTGGTGTTACCGGCGGCGATCGCCTCGACTGGAATCTTGTTGCAGCGCCTCAGTCCCGTCTTGTGGTCACAAGCCAGGCCTGCGAACGGGTCTATAAATCCACCGGTGCCGACGCCGTTGTCAGCAACACCATCACCATTGGGGCGGACGCGCATGTGGACTGGCTGCCGCAGGAAACCATCCTTTTCGAACAGTCCCGCCTGCGCCGCACCCTGAATGTCGACCTTGCGGAAGGCGCCAGCCTGACTGCCGTGGAAGCCATTCTGTTGGGCCGCGAAGCAATGGGTGAAGCCGCCCGTTCAGCCCTTCTCAACGACAACTGGCGCATCCACCGCAACGGTCAACTCATTCATGCAGAGGCAAACAGGCTCACCGCGGCAGATCTCGAACGCGATGCCCTGTCGCTGCTCGCGGGCAACAATGCCTTCGCCACGATTTTGTTTATCGGCGACAGTGCCGCCGCAAAAGTCGAAACTGTGCGTGCCCTGATACCTGAGGGCGCAAAAGCTGCCGTCAGCGCGATCAATCAGCGCCTCACTGTGCGGGTTCTCGCCCCCACAGGCCTTGCCTTGCGCCGCATAATCACCCCCATAATTGCTCACCTGTCCCGGGCCGGCAGTCTGCCGCGCCTGTGGACCACCTGACCCTAGGCAAACCAATGAACCTGACACCCCGCGAAAAAGACAAACTGCTGATTTCCATGGCCGCCATGGTTGCCCGCCGCCGCCTTGAGCGCGGCGTCAAACTCAATCATCCCGAAGCCATCGCACTGATTTCCGACTTTGTCGTCGAAGGTGCACGCGATGGCCGGCCCGTCGCAGAACTGATGGAATCGGGTGCCCATGTCATCTCCCGCGATCAGGTGATGGACGGCATTGCCGAGATGATCCACGACATCCAGGTGGAAGCCACTTTTCCCGACGGCACCAAACTGGTAACCGTCCATCAGCCGATCCGGTAAACCCATGACGCCGCGCGATGAATCGTTCATACTGTGCACCGTAAACGGCGTGACCAAATAGCGGGCGCCTTGTCGACCAAAGAAAGGGACAACAAATGATCAAACGTCTGGTGGCCATTGCCGCCCTCACCCTCACCGCCTCACCGGCCCTGGCCCATACCGGCATTGGCGCGCATGGCTCGTTCATGGCAGGTCTTGCCCATCCGATCTCGGGGCTGGATCATGTGCTCGCCATGGTGGCGGTCGGCCTCTGGGCTGCGCAGACCGGGGGCAAGGCGCTTTGGGCCTGGCCGCTGGCCTTTGTCTCGGTCATGCTGATCGGCGGCGGGCTTGGCATAGCCGGCTTTGCCCTGCCCATGGTCGAACCAGGCATTCTCGCCTCCATCGTCGTGCTGGGCCTGATGGTCGGCTTCGCCGTCAAGGTACCGACGGCTGCCGGCGCGGCACTTGTTGGTGCATTTGCCCTGTTGCACGGCCATGCCCATGGCACTGAACTGGCAGGCGGCACCGCCCTCACCTATGCGGCAGGCTTTGCTCTCGCCACCATGGCGCTGCATCTTTCGGGCCTCGGTGCCGGTCTGTTGACCCATCGCCGCTTTGCGGGCATCGCCTTGCGCCTTGCCGGTGCGGTGACAGCGGCTCTCGGCCTCGGGCTGGCCTTCGCCGTTTAAACCTCAAACCAAGGAGACGCGTCATGATCCCCGGCGAAATCATCACCAAATCCGGCGATATAGAGCTGAACACCGGCGCGTCTTCCCTGACCCTTGAAGTGGCCAATACCGGTGACCGTCCAATCCAGGTCGGCTCGCACTACCATTTCTTTGAAACCAATGACGGCCTGCATTTCGACCGCGATAAAACCCGTGGCATGCGCCTCGATATCGCAGCGGGCACTGCCGTCAGGTTCGAGCCGGGCCAGACCCGTGAAATCACGCTCGTGCCGCTATCCGGTGCACGGACCGTTTATGGCTTCCAGCAAAAAATAATGGGCACACTCTGAATGCCGCGCCATGCGGCATATTGGGATGCAAAAAAGCCGCCCGCCCGGCGGTCAGGCCGGACGGGCGGTTCAGCGCGGATTTATGTTCCCGCGCCTGTCGGGTTAGGCCCGATCGTCAACATAGAGTTTGACCTTGCCATCGGCGGCGGTCTTGATGCTGACAACGTCTTCAGCCTCAAAGCCCTCGGCTTCGAGCGCCGACATCAAAGCTGCACTGCTGCTAACCTTGGTGTGGATGGTCTTGACGTCGCTATCGCCCGCCATCGCATCCTCAAACACCTTGAGTTCTGCATCAGCGGCCGAGCTAGCCTCGGTCCACGACACGATTTCCACGTTGTCGGCGCTGGTCACGCTATTGATCGCGGCATCAATATCCGCATCGACCGCCCCGGCAATACCGGCATTGGTCGCGCTCGTGGTGGTTTCAACCGTGCCGGCTGTCGCAGCACCAGCCGCGGCGTCCACACCCACGTCAGTATCGTTGGCCGTCACGCCGGCGCTTACATCGACGCCGGCATCAGCGCCCGCACTGGTGGAATCGTCAGCGAAAGCCACGGGGGCGGCGGAGGTCAGCAAAGCCGCAGTAAAGGCTGCTGTAATAAACTTGTTCATCAGAAATCTCCTACTTCTGTTGGGTCAGTCCCCATCAGGGACACGAGAAGAACGAGCGGAACAGCTTCTGGTTGCAAAACGAAATTGGGTCATTCTGTGGCGAAAATTTGCCGCTTTGACGCACCCGCGATTACACTTGGTCGCCGCCCCGGCAGCGGTTTGACACAACCTGGCCGCGTTCTTGTGCGACGTGCCGGGCATCACCAACGAACAGGGACAAATACATGACCACGCCGGAATTGATGAAAGAATTCAAGCCACGCTTCGTCTCGATCATGCGCGAATTGCGCGAGAACGGGGTCAACGATCCGGAGACCCTGTGGCTGATCGGATCTCTGGCCGGGCGTCTGGTAGAGAACAGCGGCAAGCAGTCATGGCCTGACTTGAAGGCGGCGCTGACCAATGAGAGCTACGACTCCATGTTGATGACCTTCCAGCGCGAGGGCAACAAGCTCGCCGCCGATGGCAAGGGCAAGGCCGCCCATGCAGTGGAAACAGTCGCAGCCTCGCTGATCGCCAGCCGCATGGCCGATCCGGACATTGTTACTGGCAATGACCTGATGGACCAGCTGATCGACCGCAGCATCCGCGCCTACCAGAAGCACAACGCCGACAAGCTCAACTAGGAACCCGCACCATGCCCACAAGGATCACCCGCGCGACTTATGCCGACATGTATGGCCCGACCGTGGGTGACAAGGTGCGGCTGGCCGATACCGAATTGTTCATTGAGGTGGAGAAGGATTTCACCACCTATGGCGAAGAGGTCAAGTTCGGCGGCGGCAAGGTGATCCGCGATGGCATGGGCCAGTCCCAGGCGACAAGGGTCGAGGGCGCGGTCGATACCGTCATCACCAATGCCCTCGTCGTTGACGTGACCGGCATCTACAAGGCCGATATCGGCCTCAAGAACGGCGTGATCGCCGCCATTGGCAAGGCGGGCAATCCCGATACCCAGCCGGGCGTCACCATCATCATTGGCCCCTCGACCGAGATCATTGCCGGTGAAGGCAAGATTTTAACCGCCGGCGGCTTTGACGCACATATCCATTTCATCTGCCCCCAGCAGATCGAGGAAGCGCTGATGTCGGGCCTGACCACCATGCTGGGCGGCGGCTCTGGCCCCGCCCATGGCACGCTGGCGACCACCTGCACCGGTGCATGGCATATCGGCCGCATGATGCAAAGTTTTGACGCTTTCCCCATGAACCTGGCGCTGGCGGGCAAGGGCAATGCCTCTGTCCCTGCCCCGCTTGAGGAAATGGTCCTCGCAGGCGCGGCCGCCCTCAAACTGCACGAGGACTGGGGCACCACCCCGGCTGCCATCGATAATTGCCTGACGGTCGCCGATGCCTATGACGTACAGGTGATGATCCATACCGACACGCTCAACGAGAGCGGTTTTGTCGAGAACACGGTTGATGCCTTCAAGGGCCGCACCATTCACGCTTTCCACACCGAGGGGGCAGGTGGCGGCCATGCGCCGGACATTATCAAGGTCGCCGGCCTCAGCAATGTCATCCCCTCATCGACCAATCCCACGCGGCCCTATACCACCAACACGATTGCCGAGCATCTCGACATGCTCATGGTCTGCCACCATCTCGACCAGAACATTCCCGAAGACGTGGCCTTTGCCGAAAGCCGCATCCGCAAGGAAACCATCGCTGCCGAAGACATCCTGCACGACATGGGTGCCTTCTCGATCATTTCGTCGGACAGCCAGGCCATGGGCCGGGTCGGCGAGGTGATCATCCGCACCTGGCAGACCGCCGACAAGATGAAGCGCCAACGCGGGCCCCTGCCCGAGGAAAACGGCGACAACGACAATTTCCGCGTCAAACGCTATATCGCCAAATACACCATCAACCCGGCGATTGCTCAGGGCCTGTCCAGGCATATCGGCTCGATCGAGGTCGGCAAACGCGCCGATCTGGTGATGTGGAACCCGGCCTTTTTCGGCGTCAAACCCGACATGGTCCTGCTCGGCGGCTCCATCGCCGCCGCACCAATGGGCGATCCCAATGCGTCAATCCCGACGCCGCAGCCAATGCACTACCGCTACATGTTTGCCGCCTATGGCAAATCGGTGACCAATTCCTCGGTCATTTTCACCTCGGAAGCGGCGCTGAATGACGGCGTGCGCGGCAAGCTCGGCCTCGACAAGCAACTCCTCGCTGTTGAAAATACCCGCAGCGGCATCTCCAAGGCTTCAATGGTTCACAACAGCCTCACCCCGCAGATCGACGTTGATCCCGAGACCTATGAGGTGCGGGCGAATGGGGAATTGCTGACCTGCGAACCGGCAACGGTGCTCCCCATGGCACAGCGGTATTTCCTGTTTTGAGACAAGGGCGAAATGCCGTGCATATGGCGCAACCCAGCCATGCCGGGATAAGACGAAAAGTCGCGCCCTAAACCCTTGGAATCATATCGCGAAAATGTTCTAAAGGCCCGCGTATAGGCAGGCGTCCGCCCCTCCCCGGCGCGCCCTCACCACATCCCGGTTTTTAACGGCTCTTTCGGAGCCGCCGTCTCACTATTGCCAAGGAGCAAGCTGATGACCCTCCGCACGGTCCCCGACGTAACTTTCAAAACCCGCGTTCGCGACGAAACCATTGAAGGCCCGAACCCCTTCCGCTGGGAAGACAAGACGACTGCCGATTTCTTCGGCGGCAAGCGCGTCATTCTCTTCTCCCTGCCCGGCGCGTTCACCCCAACCTGCTCGACCTATCAATTGCCGGATTTCGAAAAACTCTATGATGAGTTCCGTGCTGAAGGCATCGACGAAATCTACTGCATTTCCGTCAACGACGCCTTCGTGATGAACGCGTGGGGCAAGTCGCAGGGCCTCGTCAATGTGAAACTGATCCCCGACGGCTCGGGCGAGTTCACGCGCAAGGTGGGCATGCTTGTTGCCAAGGATAATCTGGGCTTTGGCATGCGCTCCTGGCGTTATGCGGCCATCGTCAACGACGGCACATTCGAAAAGCTGTTTGTGGAAGAAGGCTTCTCGGACAATTGCGAGACCGATCCCTATGGCGCTTCCTCGCCGCAAAACATTCTCGAAAGCCTCAAGGCTGAAAAAATCGCCGCCGAATAGGCACCGGCCACAGTTCACGAGAATAGCCGACTGCATATGATCCCTCCCCGCATGGGGAGGGAGATTGAGGACAGGACGCACCTGCACCGCACGTCATCTTGACAACCACCGATTTACCAGACAATTCTCGCCCCATGATCAACACACGCACCATGACCGCCACCATGATGATGCACACCTCGGGGTGTGTGGCGTTCGTGCGGCTATAGGCTAACCGATCATTCCCACGAGACCCCACCGGAACGGTTGGGTCTGAACAGTTTCTGTCCCACCGGTTTCAACCGACAAGAGGATAGAATGCTGAAAAAACTCTCCGACGCGCCCAAAAGATCCCTGCTCGACAGCCTCGTCATCCGCGCCTGCTGCCCGGATGATGCAGCAGCCCTTTGCGCCTTGATCAACCTGCCTGGCGTCCGTCAGGGCACCTTGCAGTTACCGTTCCAACAACCGGATCACATCCGCACGCAACTGGAAAAACCCGATCCGGACGCATTGCATTTGATCGCCAGCATTGACGGGCACCTGATTGGCAGCGCGGGCCTTAGCCGCTTTCGGGGGCGTCGCCGCCACGCAGCGGATTTTGGCATGATGGTGCATGACGACTATGCCGGGCGCGGTGTCGGTCACGCCCTCGCCAAAGAGTTGATCGAAACCGCCGATCAGTGGCTTGGCATTGATCGCATCGAGCTGACGGTCTTTGCGGACAATCAGCCCGCCATCGCGCTATACAAAAAACTGGGCTTCAAAACCGAGGGCACATTGCAATCCTTCGCCCTGCGCGATGGCGCGTATATCGACGCCGTGAGCATGGCCCGCCTGCGCGAAACCATTTCTCTCGCCTGATGGTCCATTGCAAACGGCACACCCCTTCAGCATGCTGGGGAATTCACCGAGACCTATCAACAGAAACGGAAGATACCGAATGTCATTTTTTGCACCCGGAAATGCCACCAGATCCGACCGGCATCGGCACATCTACGCGCTTTACGAATTGGCCTATACCCTCGCCGATGTCGCGGCCGCCGGCCTGTTTCTCGTCGGGTCGATAATGTTCTTTTATGAAACGCTGCAAACGCAGGCAATCTGGTGCTTCGTCATCGGTTCAGCGTTTTTTGCCCTGAAACCCACTCTCCGGCTGATCCGGGAATTTCACTATCTCGCGATTGGCGATATCGATGATCTGGCCCGGCGAGCCGAGCAATGAAGCCGCTACCAGCGGCTGATCACCATGGCATCGAACAGCGCGATCAGATGCAGCGACGCGCCAATCACGACGAACAGATGCCATAACGCGCTGTGAAAGGTCAGCTTTTCCCAAAGGTGGAAGATGATACCCAAAGAATAGGTGATCCCCCCGGCAACCAGCAACCACAGGGCCGTGTCCGGCAAGGCGGCGGCAAGGCTTTTGAATACCAGAACCCCGCTCCAGCCGATCGCCAGATACAAGACAATCGCCAGCCGCCCGAATTTTTCCGGTACGATCAGCTTAAGAGCAATGCCCACAAGCGCAGTGGCCCAGACAAAAATCATCAGGCCCGTGCCCTCCGGCGTCCCCCACATCAGTGAGAGGAATGGGGTGTAAGTGCCCGCGATAAAAAGGAAAATTGCCGCCTGATCGAGCCGCGCCAGCAGGCGTTTAAAGTCGGTGCGCGGCCACAGGTTGAAGGCCATGGAAATCGACAGCACAGCCACCAGCGAGGCCACATAAACTACCAGAGCGGGGAATTCATGCGGCGCGGTCTTGATAAGAGCCGCGGTCAGCAATGCCGAGCCCGCCAGGAGTGCCACCACAAGGCCAATCCCGTGCACCACCGCGTCGGCAATCTTTTCAGCGCGCGTTGCAAGGCGGCTCTTGTGCCACCAAGTGCCGGTCACCGGCGTTGTGTCTGTCGTATTCAATTCAGCTCGCCCCTGTTACCATCGATCCATCAACTCATTCTGCCAATGAGAAGCGAGAGAAGTATAAAGACAATGCGGCGCTTCAATGAAACCTGCCGCTATCCTTAATCACATCTTGCCAGCCCACAGATCAGGTTCAGGCAAGCTCCTGCGGGCTTTTGAACAAGGACTGCTCAATGTTCTCGAGCGGTTGCGGCGCGATGAATTTCACCGCAAAGCCGACATCCAGACGTCGCACGACCCGGCCAATAACCCGGCCAACAGCAAGCGCTGTTCCCAACGGCGGCCGCAAATTTGCCGAAATGGCCGCGCCGGATGCCGACATATCAACGACGAAACACCGCACCAGTTTGCCATCCGCCAGCACCAGGGTCGAATGCGGATTGCGCGGAATAACCCGCTTGTGAGACCGCTCGTCCGTCACCCCCGCGGTAATGCGCTTTTTGACCCAGGCTATGCGCGCCGCCAGCCGTGCCACATCGCAGGCACCCTCATCCACTTCAATAGCGAAACCACCATCAATCTTGCGGCTCACATAACCATGTACCAGCCCGAGTTCTTCGAAATTGGCCGAAACCGGTTCACCGGAATTGCCAATCACAGGTGCCGAAACCAGTATTTGCTGCGGCGTCATCGATTGGGTCTGACAGGCAAACACAGTCATGCCATTGCGCGGCTTGCGCCCGGGAAGTGTGTAACGTCCGGAAATGCGGCCCACGAACCGCACGTCGGTTGTGTCGATAGTTTCAAAACTCATGATAGCTTCAGGATGCGTCCAATTTCATGACTCCCTTAATCATGATTTGGTGTTATCGCCCAAAGAAACAGCGTGATATTTGATTAAACTGCGCCCGTTTTCAAAGGCCACGGCGCGCGCGCTCTGACAAAGATGCACGCCAGACCCCGCCATATCCCCCGCATTTCGTTTACAAAAGCGTGTTCACAACAGCACGCTTGTCTGGTCTACTGGCTGGGTCGGCGCTCGAGGACCGGCACACATCTACAAGCGGCCCCGTGGCCCGGGAGTTATTATGCGACGCTTCATGTTTGGCACATTTGCCATGGCAATTATCGGCGCTGCCCCGGTGGCTGCAGCAGAGACCAGCATGCAACTGGTCATCACCCTGCCCGGCAACGCGGAACGTCACGTGGTGCACTATAAATGCGAAGATGCAGACGAACCTCTGCAGGTTGAGTATCTCAACGCCAATCCTGACTATCTGGCCATCCTGCCGGTTGATGGCGTAAAGCAGATATTCGTCACCACCATCGCCGCCTCCGGCGTACGCTATATTTCAGGCAAATACGTATGGTGGACAAAGGGTGCGGAAGCCAGCCTGTTCGATCTGACCGAAGGTCTTGATGCAGAGCCGCTCACCTCGTGCCTTGAGGCCAACGACATTCCATGAATCCCGCAACCCACGCTGCGCTGACAACGGCGGAAATCTTTCCCCATATCCGCATCGTCATGGGCATGGTCATTGGCCTCGGCATCACCCGGCTGTTGACCGGCATTTCCGGCTTCATCCAGCATCCGGGGCAGAAAAACATCTATCCCGTGCATATCGCCTGGGTGGGTACGCTGATGTTGATGCTCATCCATTTCTGGTGGTGGGAGGTCGCGCTCTATGACGTGGAACACTGGTCATTCGGCGTCTTTTTCTTCCTGATCCTTTACACGATCGTTCTGTTTCTGATGTGCGCCTTTCTGTTCCCGGACGACATCAAGGAATATGCGAATTACGAGGATTTCTTTTTCAGCCGCCGGCGTTGGTTCTTCGGCCTGCTGGCCGCAACCTTGCTGCTCGATGTCGTCGACACAACGATCAAGGGCAAGGATCATCTAGCTCATTACGGCACCGAAATGTTCATCAGCACCCCGATCTTTTTCGTGCTGTGCATTGTCGCAATGATAACCAGCAACCGGCGATACCACATCGCCCTGGTGACCACACACATGATTTACGAATTTGGCTGGGTATGGAAACTGTTCGAAACCCCCATCTGAACCCGGATTTTCTGCCGCAAGGAACATCTGAATGACCCGCGCCATCTCCCATGATCATGCTGGCCAATATCAGGGCACGCCCTATGCAAGGGTTACCCTGGCCCATGATGAACGTCACTTGCGCCGCAAATTGCTGACCCTTGAAAACGGCGACCAAGTGCTGGCGGACTTGCCCAGTTCGATCGTTTTGGCAGCAGGCGACGTTCTGGTGCTGGAAGATGGCCGGCTGGTGGAAGTGGCAGCAGCCAGAGAGGCGCTTTACGAGATCACCGCCAAAAGCCAGATCCATCTGGCAAAGCTTTGCTGGCACCTTGGCAATCGCCACCTGCCCGCCGAAATCACCGAAACTTGCATTTATATCCAGCGCGACCATGTCATCCGGGACATGCTCTCCGGCCTCGGCGCCACAATCGTTGACGTCACGCGCCCTTTTTCGCCAGAACGCGGTGCCTATCACAGCCATGACACCACGGCACACGGACATCATCATGGATGACCACATGGCGCTGCAACGCCTGCTCTCCTGGTTGTCACCGGCTTTTCCCGTCGGGGCCTTCGCCTATTCGGCGGGGCTTGAAACCGCGATCAATGATGAGCAGGTCACCGGGCCATCAGAACTCGAAAACTGGATTGCCGGCAGTCTGAGCCACGGCACCGCGAGAACGGATGCGGTCATTCTGGCCCATGCGCACCGCGCACACGCCGACACAACACAGCTGCAGGAATTGGCTGATCTCTGTCTGGCGCTGACACCTGCGAAACAACGCCATGACGAATTGACCGTCATCGGCAATGCCTTCGTCACTGCCGCCAGCGCCTGGCCATCTCCCGTTTTCGAACGCCTGCCCCGGCCCTGCCCCTACCCTGTCGCTGTGGGCGCCATCGCTTCGGCGCATGACATTCCGGCTGACGCGACCTTGATCGCCTTTCTGACCGCCTATGTGCAAAGCCAGATTTCAGTCGCTATTCGGCTGGTCCCGCTCGGGCAGACTGACGGGCTCGGCGTCCTTGCAACGCTCGAACCTTTGATTGCCGTCAGCGCCCGCAATGCGGCCACATGTACCCTCGACGATATCGGCGCAATCGGTTACGCAAGCGATATCGCCGCCATGGCCCATGAAACCCTGCACTCCCGGATATTTCGCTCATGATCGCTGGTATCGCCTCACTGATTTTCATCCCGCTGCTCGCCATATCCATGGTGCATGTCATGTGGGCATTCGGCAGCACCTGGCCGGTAAGTGACCAGAAAACCCTTGCGCGCACGGTGACCGGTTTTCAGGGTGCTGAACGGATGCCCCCGCGCCTTTTGTCCGCGCTTGTAGCGGTTCTCGCTTTGGTCGCGGGCATCTGGGCCCTGTCGCTCAGCGGCCCGGAACGCGATCCGGTGCTGGTCGGCGGCGGTGTTCTGCTTGGACTTGTGTTTCTGGCGCGCGGCATTGCCGGCTTTACCGCCTGGTGGCGGCGCTTGACACCCGAAGAACCCTTCGCGACATTTGACAAGAAGGTCTACTCTCCGCTCAGCCTTTGCATTGGGCTTGGTTTCCTGTTTCTCACAATCTGGAGATTTTTATGAGCAGCAATGGCCCCTTGCGTATCGGCATTGGCGGACCCGTCGGTTCCGGCAAGACCACCCTTTGCGAAATGCTGCTCAAAGCCATGCGCGAGCGCTATTCCATGGCCGTGGTCACCAATGATATTTACACCAAGGAAGACGCGCTGATCCTTGCCCGTCTGCAGGCCATTTCAGAAGACCGTATTGTGGGGGTGGAAACCGGCGGGTGCCCGCATACCGCCATTCGCGAAGACGCCTCGCTGAACCTTGCCGCCATTGCCGATCTCAACCGGCGCTTTCCCGATCTCGACGTCATTCTGGTCGAAAGCGGCGGCGACAATCTGGCCGCAACTTTCTCGCCAGATCTCGCCGATCTGACCCTTTACGTGATCTCGGTGGCGCAGGGCGAAAAAATTCCGCGCAAGGGTGGCCCGGCCATTACCCGTTCCGACCTGCTGATCATCAACAAGACCGATCTGGCGCCCCATGTCGGCGCCAGCCTCGAGGTGATGGAAGCGGACACCAAAACCGTGCGCGACGACCGGCCTTACGTCTTCACCGACCTGTTGCGGCGCGACGGGCTGGACGAGATCATCCGCTTTATCGAATTACAGGGCGGACTGGTCGCCCCGCAAAGCAAGACCGGATAGGTCTCACGCCTCGGCTGGCACAATCGCGACAACCGAACGGGACGGCAAAGACAGAAGGCCCGCATCGCCAAATGCCGGCTCTTCTGCGGACGAGCATATGCCGCTGACCCAGCCATTGCCGGTTGTGGGTTCGGGCAGGCTGACATCGACGGCATCGACCCAGCGGTTGAACCAGATGATCAGTTCATCCCCATCGACGTGAAGATGCATACCGATCACCGACGCGCCGGCATCGTGCCAGTCATCATCTTCCATTTCCCGGCCCTCAGGATGCAGCCAAACCACATCGCGCACACCATTCTGTTCTTCACCGGTCAAAAACCGGTCGGCACTCAGTGCCGGATGCGCATCGCGAAACGCCTTCAGCGCCGCCACATAATTGACCAGCTCACCATCGGCGTTTTCCCAGTCCAGCCAGGTAATTTCATTGTCCTGGGCATAGGCATTATTGTTGCCGTGCTGGCTGCGGCCCATTTCATCGCCCTGCTGCAGCATCGGCACACCGCGGCTGAACATCAACGTCGCCAGCATTGCGCGGATATCGCGGGCACGGGCCGCATTGATCTCGGGGTCATCACTGGGGCCTTCTACGCCGCAATTCCATGAAGAATTGTGATTGTGCCCGTCCCGGTTCTCTTCGCCATTCGCCTCGTTGTGCTTGTCCTCATAGCTGACCAGATCCATGAGGGTGAACCCGTCATGTACCGCAAGGAAATTGATCCCCGCCGATGGCCTACGGCCATTGTGGTCGAACACGTCAGACGTACCTGCAACCTTGCGCACCAGCGCTGCAAGCTTGTCATCATCGCCCCGCCAGAACGCGCGCACCTGATCGCGATATTTGTCATTCCATTCATGAAACGGATCGCCGAAGGCACCAAGCTGATACCCGCCCGGACCCGGATCCCAGGGTTCCGCAACCAGCAGGCCTTTTGAGAGAACCGGATCAGCCTTGATCTTGCGGATAAGTTCCGCGTTCCCGTCAAATCCCTCAAGGCTGCGCCCCAGAATAGGCGCAAGATCGAACCGGAATCCCGAAACCCCGCATTCCTCAACCCAGTGCCTGAGGCTGTCGATCACCAGCCGCTGCACTTCGGGATGATCACAGCGCAGCGTATTGCCGGTCCCCGTATCGTTGACCAGCACCTGGCTCCCATCCACCTCCACATGGCGGTAATAGGTATGGGCATCCAGCCCCTTGAAACTGAGCACCGGTCCCTGATCATCACCCTCCCCGGTATGATTATAAACCACATCAAGGATCACCGAGATGCCGTGTTCCCGATACATATCGGTCATGGCGCGCAATTCCGTCAGGCCGCGCGGCATCAGTCGCGGGTCGGGCGCGAAATAAGTGATAGGGTTATAACCCCAGGCATTGGTCAGCCCGAGAATGGGCAAATGCCCCTCATCAATCCACGCCGCCACCGGCATCAACTCAACAACATCAACGCCAAGATGTTCGAGATGCGAGATTACCTGCCGCGTCGTCAATCCGGCGACAGTGCCACGCAGCGGCCCCTGCACGCTGGGATGGCGCATCGTGTAGCCACGCACATTCAGTTCATAGATCAACCCCGGCGCATCACTGCCGCGTGGCTGCAACCGCTCCGTTGCCGCCTCGATAACGATACCCTTGGGCACTAGTGAGGCCGTATCCTCCTCCGCCTCGCGCGGCAGACGCAAACGCGGGCTACGCACGAAGGTGCGGTCAATCAGCTTGGCATAAGGATCGACCAGCAGCTTGTTGGGATCAAAATAATAGCCCTGCGCCGGATCATAGGGGCCATCGGCACGCAAACCATAGCGCGTACCCGGACCAATGCCCGAGATCAGCCCGAAGCGCACATTATCTTCATGTCCGTCGAGCAGAAACCGGCCAATCTCGTCATCCTGGGCATCAAATATGCACACCCAGATTGCCGTCGCCGTTTCGGAATAAACCGAAAAATTGACACCATCAGACATTGCCGTGGCGCCACGCGGTTCAGCCGCGCCACCATGGGGAACAAGTTCAGGTGTCAAAGCACAAAGGCCTCCAAAAGGTCAGGTAATAACGCTCGGCGCGTCTCGACCAGTCCAGCGCCGAACTTCCGCCAATTTCTCCACAATCTCGATCAAGGGCTGCAATGCCGCCTGTGTTTCCTGATCGTGATCGCCATCCGGCGCTTCATAGCGCTCAAGATAGAGCCGTAACGTTGCACCGACCGTACCGGTTCCACTCAGGCGCACCACAATGCGTGACCCGTCCTCAAAACCGATGCGAATGCCCTGATGCGCGCTTGACGACCCATCGACCGGATCATGATAGGCGAAATCATCAGCATAGGTGACTTTATATCCCTCAATCACCTGTCCGGGCAGATCGGCAAGCTTTTGCCGCAACGCCGCAACCAGCCCATTGGCCTGTTCCGCGTCCACCTCGTCATAATCATGGCGCGTATAATAATTGCGCCCGTATTTCGCCCAATGGTCACGCACAATGGCATCGACGCTTTGTTGCCGCACAGCGAGAATATTGAGCCAGAGCAGCACGGCCCAAAGCCCGTCCTTCTCGCGCACATGGTCCGAGCCGGTCCCGGCACTTTCCTCGCCACAAATTGTCACCCGGCCGGCATCCAGCAGATTGCCGAAAAACTTCCAGCCAGTCGGCGTCTCATGCATTTCAATGCCCATAGCCTCTGCGACCCGGTCCGCCGCCGCGCTGGTGGGCATGGAGCGGGCAATACCGGCAATACCATTCTTGTAGCCCGGCGCCAGATGCGCATTTGCCGCGAGTATGGCGAGGGAATCCGAGGGGGTCACGAAGCGCTTGTGCCCGACAATCAGGTTGCGATCGCCATCGCCATCAGAGGCGGCACCAAAATCCGGGCCGTCATCACGCATCAAAAGATCATAGAGATCCTTGGCATAAACCAGATTGGGATCGGGATGCCCACCCCCGAAATCGGGCAGCGGCACCCCGTTGATCACCGTCCCCTCGGGCGCACCCAGCAAGCCTTCAATAATGGCTTTCGCATAGGGTCCGGTGACCGCATGCATCGCATCAAACTGCATGCGGAACCCCGAGGCGAACAGTGCGCGGATAGCGTCAAAATCAAACAGCGTCTGCATCAGCGCCGCATAATCGGAAACCGGATCAATAATCTCGACCACCATTCCCGCAACAGTGCTCTTGCCAAGCACACTCAAATCCACGTCATCGGCCTCAACGGTCAGATAACGGCTCATTTTCTGCGACAGCGCATAGACCGCATTGGTGTTTTTCTCGGGCGCCGGCCCGCCATTGGCCACGTTATACTTGATGCCAAAATCACCCTCCGGCCCGCCCGGATTATGACTGGCTGACAGCACCAGCCCGCCAAACGCCTTGTAATGTCGGATCAGATGCGAAGCGCCCGGCGTTGACAACAGTCCGCCCCGCCCCACAATCACCCGGCCAAATCCGTTCGCTGCCGCCATGCGGATAGTCTTCTGGATCACAACATCATTGTAAAACCGGCCATCGCCGCCAACCACCAGCGTTGCCCCGGCAAAATCTTCCAGACTGTCGAAAATCGCCTGCAGATAATTCTCAACATAATTGGGCTGGGCAAAAACCGAAACGCGTTTGCGTAATCCGGACGTTCCCGGATTCTGATCATCAAAGGGTGTTGTCGCTATCTCTTTAACGTTCATCTTGAGGGGCCTGTCCAACCAGTTTCATATAAAGTTCCGCATAGCGCGCCGCGCTCGCCTCCCAGCTCACCTCGGACTTCATGCCCCGGCGCTGGATTTTCTTCCAGATTTTCGGCATGCCATAAAGAATTGTCGTGCGCTTGATCGCCTCAATCAGCGCCATTTCTGTTACCGGGAAAAACTGCACGCCCGTTGCAACCCCCGCATCCAGCGCCGCCTCATTGGCATCAATCACGGTATCCGACAACCCGCCAACCCGCGACACAACGGGCACACAGCCATAGCGCAGCCCAAACAGCTGCGTCAGTCCGCAGGGTTCAAAGCGTGACGGCACGATCAACGCATCCACCCCGCCCTGCATCAGGTGCGACAGGGCTTCATCATAGCCGATCAGAATGGCCACCTGACCCGGATGCCGCAACGCTGCCGCCTCCAGCGCGGCCTCAAGTTCGGCATCGCCCGATCCAAGCACAGCAAGCCGTCCGCCCTGCGCCACAAGGTCATCAATGGCCAGAACCAGCAGATCAATGCCCTTTTGCCAGGTCAGGCGGCTGACAACGCCAAAAAGCGGCCCATCGCCAGCCTCAAGCCCGAACCGGCTTTCAACTTCCCGCTTGTTCTCCACCCGCAGATGCGCGGCATTGGTGCGGTAATTCGCTTTCAACGCAGCGTCAGAACCGGGATTCCACACATCGGTGTCGATCCCGTTGAGAATGCCGAACAGGTCATCCGCCCGCGCACCCAGCAGCCCTTCAAGCCCCATGCCAAAATCGGAAGTGCGCACTTCACACGCATAGGTAGGGCTGACCGTTGTCAGCACATCGGCGCTAAGCAGCCCGGCCTTCAAAAAGCCAACCCCGCCATAATACTCAACGCCTTCCATCGAAAAGGCGTGCGGCGGCAAGCGTAGTTCGCCAAAAATCTGCGCATCGAACCGGCCCTGAAACGCCAGATTGTGAATCGTGACAATCGATTTGACATCACTCGGCGGCCCGAATTTAAGATAAGCCGCACTCATGGCCGCCTGCCAGTCATGCGCGTGCACGATCTGCGGCCTGTATCCGTCCACCAGCCCACGCGCCAATTCCGCGCCAACCCAGCTGAGCGCTGCGAACCGCATCCAGTTGTCGGGCCAGTCCGTCCCGTCAGCCTGTCCGTAAGGACCGCCATCACGGTTATAAAGATGCGGTGCATCGATAACGATCAGATCAAGCCCGGCGGCACCTCCGGCCAGCAAACGTGCCGGCCCGCCCCATAGATCGTCAAAACTGGCAACCACCCGCCCCTCACCAAGCGCTTCCAGCACTTTGGGATAGCCGGGCAAAAGCGTCCGCATATTGACCCCATGCCCCGCAAGCGCACCCGGCAAAGCCCCGGCCACATCCGCCAGTCCCCCCGTTTTGATCAGGGGGTAGATTTCTGAGGTAATGGAAAGAACATCGATCATTTATTCGCCAGGTAATTGTCAATCATGGGCTGGGTAATCAGCACAACGTCTTCATCCGTCCGCCGGAACCACTTTGCGTCGAACTCGGGGTCTTCGCCAATCACAAGGCCATCGGGAATCGTCACATTGCTGTCGACCACAACCTTGTTCAGCCGCGCCCCGCGCCCGATTGTGCATCGGGGCAGAACAACCGCATCATTAAGCACCGAATAGGAGTGCACGCGCGCGCCCGTTGATAACAGGGTGCGATGCACCGATGCGCCAGAAATGATGCAATCCCCCGAAACCAGCGATGAAATCGCACTGCCGCGACGCCCATCCAGATCATGCACGAATTTCGCCGGCGGATTGATCTCGGCATAGGTCCATATCGGCCAGTCGCGGTCATAAAGATCAAGCTGCGGCACGATATCGGTCAGATCGATATTGGCCTTCCAATAGGCATCGATCGTGCCCACATCGCGCCAATAGGCCACTTCCTCTTTCGCCGAACGCACGCATGAGCGCGCAAACCGGTGCGCCCAGGCTGTACCATTCTTGACGATATGCGGGATGATATCCTTGCCAAAATCACGGCTCGACCCCTCTGTCGCGGCGTCCCGGCGCAACTGGTCCATCAGAAACCGGGTCTCGAACACATAAATGCCCATAGAAGCGAGCGCCAGATCCGGCTTGTCGGGAATACCCGGCGGATCCTTGGGCTTTTCCACGAAATCGATGATCTGGTCGCGTCCATCCACATGCATGACGCCGAAACCCACCGCTTCCATGCGCGGCACTTCGAGACAGCCAACGGTCACGTCTGCGCCTGTGTCGACATGCTGGCGCAGCATGACTTCGTAATCCATCTTGTAAATATGATCGCCCGCCAGAACGACGATATATTTTGCACCTGAGTCCAGAATAATGTCCGTGTTTTGATAGACCGCGTCCGCGGTGCCCGCATACCAAAGTTCATCGCCCATGCGCTGGCTGGCAGGCAACACATCAAAACTCTCGTTACGTTCAGGCCGCAGGAAGTTCCAGCCGCGATGCAAATGCCGGATCAGGCTGTGCGCCTGATATTGGGTGGCAACTGAAATGCGGCGAATGCCGGAATTAATGGCATTCGACAAGGCGAAATCGATGATACGCGATTTGCCGCCAAAAAAGACCGCCGGCTTTGCCCGCCGGTCCGTCAATTCCATCAGGCGTGTGCCGCGCCCCCCAGCCAAGACATAAGCCATCGCGTCACGTGCCAGTGGCGACGGTGCTCCAAAATCAGCCATATTTCCCTCCAGTTACACGCAACCCGTAATTTTTGCTCTTGTTGTAAACGGCTCGCCCTAGGCTACTACCTGCTTAGTTACCGGTCAGTCCGGCTCGAATTTGAGTATCAGGGTTGCAAGAGGCGGCAACAGCAGGTCGGCATAAGCAGGCCACCCGCCATATTCCGCTTCAACGGCTTCGATGCCGCCAAGGTTCCCCATATTGCTGCCAGAATACCATTGTGCATCCGTATTGATCCGCTCTGTCCATCGCCCCGCCTTGGGCATGGGCACCCGGTAATTTGTACGCGGCACCGGGGTGAAGTTGGAAATCACCACAACCGGCTCCTCTCCAGGGGCCTTGCGGACCCAGGCGAAAACTGAATTCGTGCGGTCATTGCCGATCAGCCATTCAAAGCCTTCCGGCTCGCAATCGCGGGCATGAAGTGCGGGCAGTTCCCGATAGGCGCCATTCAGGTCAGTAATCAGCCGCCGCATATTGTCATGGGTCTCGTTCCCGAGCAGCCGCCAGTTCAGCCCCCTTGATTCATCCCATTCAGCCGTCTGCGCAAACTCCTGCCCCATAAACAAAAGCTTCTTGCCCGGGTGCCCCCACATGAAGGCATAATAGGCGCGCAGATTGGCGAATTGCTGCCAGGTATCCCCCGGCATTTTCTCGATCAGCGAAGACTTGCCATGCACAACCTCGTCATGGCTGAGCGGCAATACGAAATTCTCGGAAAACGCATAGAGCAGCCCAAAAGTCATATCCTTGTGGTGATGCCCGCGATGAATGGGATCCCGGCTCATATATTGCAGGGTGTCATTCATGAACCCCATATTCCATTTGAACCCAAACCCCAGCCCGCCATTGTGTACGGGCTGACTGACCCCTGGCCATGACGTCGATTCCTCGGCAATCATGAAGGTTCCCGGGTGCGCCTGATAGGTCGCCGCATTCACCCGCTGCAGAAATGAAACCGCCTCAAGATTTTCATTGCCGCCCCGCTCATTCGGCACCCATTCACCCGGATTGCGCGAATAATCGAGATAGAGCATCGAGGCGACAGCATCGACGCGCAGCCCGTCGATATGGAATTTCTCTAGCCAGTAGAGCGCATTGTTCACAAGGAACGACACCACCTCCTTGCGCCCGAAATTATAAATCGCAGTGTTCCAGTCGGGGTGATAGCCCCGCCGCGGATCAAGATGCTCATAAAGCGCTGTGCCATCAAACCGCGCCAGACCATGGGCATCGGTTGGAAAATGCGCCGGCACCCAATCCAGTATGACCCCAAGCCCGGCCGCATGGGCCGCATTGACAAAACGGGCGAATGCAGCGGGCGACCCAAAGCGCGAGGTCGGCGCATAAAGCCCGGTCGGTTGATAGCCCCAGGAAGGGTCATAGGGGTGCTCGGAAATCGGCAACAATTCGATATGGGTAAACCCCATATCCGCCGCGTACGGCACCAATTGCTCGGCCAGCATGTCATAGGTGAAAAAGCTGCCATCCGGATGCCGCCGCCACGACCCCAGATGCACTTCATAAATGGACATAGGTGCCCGGCGCCAATCGCCTTGGGCCCGCTTTTCCATATAGGCGGCATCAGTCCATTCAAACGGCGTCGGATCGGCCACAACCGAGGCATTGCTTGGCCGGATTTCGCCCTGCTGGGCAAAGGGATCGGCTTTCAGCGGCAACAGATCACCGTCCACCCCGATAATCTCGTATTTGTAAATCGTCCCCGGCCCGATCTCGGGAATGAACACTTCCCATATTCCGGTATCAACGCGCAGGCGCATGGGATGGCGGCGCCCGTCCCAGTCATTGAACGGCCCGACAACACTTACCCGCCGGGCGTTGGGTGCCCAGACGGCAAAATGCGTTCCCGAAACACCTTCAAATTCAAGAACATGGGCACCCAGCTTGTCGAACAACCTCAGGTGCGAACCCTCACCGATATAGTAGTCGTCCATCGGCCCAAGTACCGGTCCGAAGCTGTAAGGGTCCCAAACGTCCCATTCCCCCCCGTCATTGCTGGCATGATAACGGACCGGGCCGCGGGCTTTCAAATTCAGCAGCCCTTCAAAAAAGCCGCGCGTGTCCCGCAGTTCAAGCGTTCCCAACAGGGCTCCGTCCTTGTCGAAAGCCGTCAGGGCCTTGGCATGGGGAATGAAAGTTCGGGCAATCCACGCCTCACCCGTTTCATGCAAACCCAGAACGGCGAACGGGTTCGTATGTTGCCCCGAGGCGATTGCTTCGACGTCTTTTTGGTCTGCCTGCAAATCCGGTCGTATCACTTTTTGCCTTCCTCAACCGGCACACCCCAAATGTCTTCGGCATATTGTCGGATTGTCCTGTCTGAAGAAAACCATCCCATATGGGCGGTATTCCGAATGGCCATGGCATTCCATTTCGCCTTGTCCAGCCAGATCCGGTCGACCTTGCGTTGCGCGGCCGCATAGGCATCAAAATCGCGCGTGACCATGAACCAGTCATGCTCATAAAGCCCCTCGATCAGATCATCATAGCGATTACGATCATCCGGCGAAAACACCCCGCCCTTGATAGCCTCAAGCGCTTCGCGCAAATCCTGCGATTGCTCAATGACCGAACGCGGGCTCAGGCTCGACTTGCGTTGCTCCTCCACCTGATCGGCGGTCATGCCGAAGATCACGATGTTCTCCGGCCCGACCAGATCCTGCATCTCCACATTGGCGCCATCCAGCGTGCCAATGGTCAGCGCGCCATTGAGGGCGAACTTCATGTTCCCCGTCCCCGAGGCTTCCATGCCCGCAGTAGAGATCTGTTCGCTGAGATCCGCCGCCGGAATAATCACTTCAGCCAGCGAGACATTATAATTGGGCAGGAACACCACTTTCAAAATCCCGCGCACCGCCGGATCATTATTGATGACCTTTGCAACGTCATTCATCAGTTTGATGATCAGCTTGGCATTCCAGTAGCCCGGTGCCGCCTTGCCGGCAAAAATCTTGACCCTTGGCACCCATTCCTTTTCCGGATGCGCCTTTATGGAATTGTAAAGCGCAACCGCCTCGACCACGTTCAGCAATTGGCGCTTGTATTCGTGTATCCGTTTGATCTGCACATCAAACAGCGCATCAGGCGACACCACAATATGCGTACGTTCCTTGATCAGCGCGGCAAGCCGAACCTTGTTGGCGCGCTTGACCTCGGCAAACTGTCGCTGAAAATCGGGATCGTCTGCATGCTTGTCCAGCGCCACCAGCGCCTCGGTATCGTCCATAAAAGCGGGGCCGATGCGGTCAGCTATCAACTGGGTCAGGCCCGGATTGCACTGCATCAACCACCGCCGCGGCGTGATCCCGTTGGTCTTGTTGTTGATCCGGTCGGGATAAAGCTTGTGCAGATCAGAAAAAATCGTCGTTTTAATCAATTCCGAGTGCAGCCCGGAAACGCCATTGACCGAGTGGGACCCCACAAAAGCCAGTTGCGCCATGCGTACCCGGCGGCCACCATGTTCGTCAATCAACGAGACATTAGATATCGCCCCATCATCAAAACCAGCTCCCTTGCGCGCTTCAATGAGTACGGCGGCATTGATCGCATAGATGATCTGCATATGCCGGGGCAACATCTGCTCCAGAAGAGCGACCGGCCACGTTTCAAGCGCTTCTGGCATCAGGGTATGATTGGTGAAACCAAACACTGCGCGCGTGATATCCCACGCCCTGTCCCATTTGATGTCGTGCTCATCGATAAGAATACGCATCAGTTCAGCCACTGAAATAGCTGGATGCGTGTCGTTCAGCTGGATGGCCACTTTATCCGGCAAGGACCCCAGATCATTATATTGCTGGATATGGCGCCGGATAATGTCCTGCAGCGACGCCGACGAGAAGAAAAACTCCTGCCGCAAGCGCAATTCCTGCCCGGCCGGCGTTGAATCGGCGGGATAAAGAATTTGCGTAATCGCTTCTGCCTTGGAGCTTTCTTCCAGCGCGCCCACATGATCACCGGAATTGAAACGGTCCAGCAGGATCGGGTCAATCGGCTGCGCGCTCCAGAGCCTTAGCGTGTTCACCCGCGCCCCGCGCCAGCCCACAACCGGCGTGTCAAACGCCACGGCCAGAACGTGATCCGCCGGGTGCCAGATCTGCTGTGTTGTGCCATCTTCTTGCTGGACCGGCTCGACATAGCCGCCGAACCCCACCTGATAGGCGCTTTCCCGCCGCTCGAATTCCCAGGGGTTGCCATGCGCCAGCCACGTTTCAGGCAGTTCAACCTGCCATCCGTCGGAAACTTCCTGCCGGAAAAGCCCGTGTACATAACGAATGCCATAGCCATAGGCCGGGATTTTGACGCTCGACATGCTCTCCATGAAGCAGGCGGCAAGGCGGCCGAGCCCACCATTGCCAAGCGCGGCATCCGGCTCAAGGTCAATCAAATCGTTCAGATCAACGTCGAAACGCTGCAACGCCTCGCGTACCGGCTGCATCAATTCCAGGTTGGAAAAGGCATCCCGCATCAAACGCCCGATCAGAAACTCGAGCGAGAGATAATAGACCCGCTTGTCGCCCTTGCGCCATGTCTCGCGCGTCGACTCCATCCAGATGTCGATGATCCTGTCCCGCACAGCCAGAATAGTGGCCTGCAGCCAATCGTTGCGGCGGGCGACAATCGGGTCTTTACCGACAGAATATGTGAGCTTTTCTAGAATTTCAGACGCGAGTGCATCAGCAGTATGGGCGCGGGGTTCTGGCGTTGGGCCATCGTAAACAATAGGCGTTTGCGGCATTTCGCAATCCTGAATTCATGACAATGATCCCCTCAGATGTCTCAGTCTGGCACGCCGAACCGCTCCTTGCAAAGCGGTTAGATTAGAAAAACTCAAACATTCTGCTCCCGGCGGAGGACGTAAAAAGCATGACAGGACAATAATTTCACGGGATAGTACCGCTATACATCGACAAAAGCTGGAATACCCGATGACGAGTGGCGCCGCCCTCACCCGTAAATACCGAAAATTGAGCGCAGCAAATCTGCTGGTCGTTCTGGTAATGGGCATCGTGGCTGCATGGGTCTCTGGAAATATCGCTGCCGATCTTGTGCAGGAGCGTTTACGCGCAAATGCCCGCGAAACGCTTTTTGTGCAGGCCGAGGTTCTGGCGGGTCTGCTCGACAAATACCGGCTGCTGCCGGCAATGCTGGCCCGCCGCAACGACCTCCCGGACCTGTTCACAAAAACCCCAGGCCCGGAAACACTGCAATCGGCGCGGCGCATCGCCCTTCATGTTGTCGGTCTTTCGGGCGCCATGGACATCAGTTTCATTTATCCGGACGGAAAGCCGCTCGCGACAGGTATCGGGTTCTTCTCAGACCGGATTGAACCGGAATCGCCGCTGTTCATCGCGGCGGCGCAAGGCCGCCTCGGCAGGGAAATGCGTGTACTCGACAACGGAAAGCGCGCGTATGTTTTCACCACCGGCGTCCGCGACGCGACCGGCTTTGTCGGCGTCGTTGCTGTTTACGTCAGCCTGGAACAACTCGAAGCCTCGTGGTCGCTCACCGACAACCCTGTTTTGGCGGTCGATAAAAACCACACCATCGTCATGTCCAATCGCGAAAATCTGCGCTTGCGGCGAACCGATGATATTGAAGTGCCCCGCGGTGCCGGCAAGTTTGTGGAAATTGTGGGAGAGAATACGCAGTATCTGGAAATTTCCCGGCCGCTGCCATTATTGGGCTGGCAACTCCGCGTTCTGGCCGACATCGCCCCCAGCATGGGTTATCGAACACTATGGAGTTCCCTGTCGGCCGTGGCCTGTGCGCTGATCGCACTGGCGGTACAGGCGCTGATCCACCATCAATATACGATCGACCGGCGCAAACGTCTCGACCGCGCCACCTCGCTGCGCCTTGAACGAATGGTCCGCGATCGCACGCGCGCCCTCATCGAAACCAACACCACCCTTGAACATGAGATCGAGGAACGCCGCGCAGCAAACATGCAATTGCGCCAGACACAGAATGAACTCATCCAGACTGGCAAGCTCGCAGCGCTGGGGCAGATGTCCACCGCACTTTCGCACGAATATAACCAGCCCCTTTCCGCGATAAAGTCTTATGCCAACAACGCGCTGACCTATATGGATCGCGGCCGCGAGGACGAGGCGCGGAACAATATCAAACGCATTTCCGACCTGACCGACCGCATGGCTCAGATTTCCAAGCACTTGCGCAATTTTGCCCGCAAGCCCAACCCAACCTATAGCACCGTTCCCGTCAGCACCGTCATTGATGATGCGCTGAGCGTTCTGACGTCGAGAATACATGCCGATAACGCAGAAATAGTGGTTTCAGCCGCTGAGCCCGACATATGGGCGCGCGCCGGCTATGTCCGCCTGCAGCAGGTTATCGTCAATCTCGTGCTGAATGCGCTGGACGCGATGCAGGGGCAAAACACATCACGCGTCACCATCCACACGGCTTGCGAAAACGGCAAGGTGATGATCCGCGTCACCGACACAGGCCCAGGTCTCGCCCCGGACACGCTCACCACTGTATTCGACCCGTTCTTCACCACAAAGGAAGTGGGCAAGGGCCTGGGTCTGGGGCTGTCAATTTCATACAATATCATCAAGGATTTCGAAGGTCAGCTGACCGCAGCCAACACCCCGGAAGGCGGTGCGGAATTCACCATCACCCTGGATCAGGGCGAACAGTCCAAAGCAGCAGCCGAATGAGCACATCTGTCGAAATCCTGTTTGTCGATGACGAAGAACACTTGCGCATCGCCGCCAGCCAGACACTTGATCTCGCCGGCTACAAGGTGCGCACAATGGCAACCGCAGCGGAGGCACTCAGCACGCTCTCGCGCACATATAATGGCATCCTTGTCAGCGACATACGCATGCCCGGCATGGACGGGATGCAATTGCTCCGCGCCGCTTGTGCCATAGACGCAGACCTGCCGGTTGTGCTGGTGACGGGCCATGGCGACATCAATCTCGCCGTCGAGGCCATGCGCGAAGGCGCCTATGATTTTATCGAGAAACCCTTCACCACGGAACGGTTCCTTGAATCGATCAGCCGCGCTGCCGAGAAAAGAGCCCTCACGCTTGAAAACCGCGCACTGCGCGACAGTATCACCAACAGGCCGGACGATCTTGAGGTCCGCCTTGCAGGCCGCAGCCAGATGATGGCGGCAATACGCAACCAGATCCGCACAATCGCCAGCACGCCGAGCGACGTGCTGATCATTGGCGACACAGGCACCGGCAAGGAAGTTGCCGCCCGCGCAATTCACGACTTGTCCGAAGCGCGCGATCATCCCTTTGTTGTAATCGATTGCGCAGCCCTCCCGGCCGAGATGATTGAGGCTGAATTGTTCGGCTACGAGGCGGGGGCGTTTGCCGGCGCAATACGCCCGCGTTTCGGCAAGCTCGAACATGGGCGGAACGGCACCATCTTTCTGGACCATGCGCACACCATGCCACCTGAACTGCAAGCCAGGCTTCTGCGTGTCATCGAGGACCGCTCGATTACCCGGCTTGGCAGCCACGATCCCATCAAACTCAATTGCCGCTTTATCGGCGCTTCCAACCTCGAGCTGGAGGCTGACAACCACTCAGATGCAGACACAATCCCGTCCTTTAGCCGGGACCTTCTTTACAGGTTGAATGTCGTGACACTGCGATTGCCACCGCTGAAAGCACATACGGAAGACATCCCGCAGCTGTTTATCCAGATGGTCGATGCGGCAGCCACCCGCTTCCGCCGTGATCCACCGCCGCCCCCCGACGCCTTGATTACAAGCATTCTCAACCGCGAGTGGCCGGGGAATGTGCGCGAATTGCACAATGCCGCGGAGCGCTATGTGCTGGGCATCAACGATGGCAACGCGCCGCCCCCCAACAGCGGCACGCAAAGCCTCAAGGACCGCGTGGCCGCTTTCGAAAGCGAAGCGATAGCCGCTGAACTGCGTGCCCGTAACGGCAATCTGAAGGCCGCCTATGAATCTCTCGGCCTCTCGCGCAAAACCCTCTATGAGAAAATGCAGAAATATGATTTGTCCCGCACTGACTTCAAAAAAAGGAAGTAAGACCCATCGGGAATGAATTGCCGGGCACGGTGCGCCCCTTTGAATACAGGCCGCCAACAGATCCGTTTTTGTCCATCATCCATAGTGACGAACACATTCTTGTGCTCGACAAGCCCAGCGGCCTGCTGACCGTTGCCGGCAAGCAGCCTGATCTGGCTGACTGTCTGGAAGCGCGCGCTCAACAACAATTCCCCGGTGCCCGTATCGTGCACCGCCTCGACAAGGATACCTCGGGCGTGATCATCCTCGGGCTGACCGCCTCGGCGCATGCCCATCTCGGTCTGCAGTTCGAAAAGCGCAAAACCCGCAAAACCTATATTGCCCGCGTCTGGGGAGAAATCCCGGAAGAAGCCGGACGGATCAACAAACCCATCATGACCGACTGGCCCAACCGGCCCAAACAACACATCGATTACGAGCGCGGCCGCGAAGCGATTACCGACTGGCGCGTTCTGGCGCGCGAGCCCGGTATTACCCGGATTGAACTGAAACCGGTTACCGGGCGCAGCCACCAATTGCGCGTCCACATGCTGGATCTCGGCTATCCGATACTCGGCGACAACCTCTATGCACCCGCCGAGGCGCTGGCAGCAGCCCCCTGTTTGCAATTGCATGCGCACACCCTGTTCGTGACCCATCCCGAAACCGGTGTCGCCTGTCAGTTTGAAAGTCCGTGCTCTTTTTAAACAGGCCAATACCCCGGTTTGCTCCCATTCCCACACATGCCAGAGGTGAAATGTAACGAATTCCACCCACGCACCTCTCAAACCTGAAATTTTCGCACTTTGCACCTGCCCTGCCGCTTGCAGACGCCGGCGATGCTTGCTCTCTCTCTCCCGCAATGGCTGCGAATTGCAGCAAATGGGAGGAATAGATATGAAACTGACCCAAGTCGCCGCATTTGCGGCTGGCGCATTGATGCTTGGCACCACAGGCGCGATGGCGGATTGTGATTCCGGTGAAATGGTCATCAAGTTCAGCCACGTCGTGGCGGCAAGCGGACACCCCAAGGGCGACGCTGCGACCCTTCTCGCAGACCGGGTCAATGCCGAGATGAATGGCGTCGCCTGCATGGAAGTGTTCCCGAACTCCACATTGTTCGATGACGACAAGGTGATGGAAGCTCTCTTGCTGGGTGACGTTCAGCTGGCCGCCCCGTCCCTCGCCAAATTCGAGGCCTATACGCTCAAATATCGCCTGTTCGACCTGCCTTTCCTGTTTTCCGATCTCGACGCGGTGACACGCTTCACCACCAGTGACGCTGGCAAAGACCTGCTCAAGGCCACCGAAGACGTCGGCTATACCGGCCTTGGTTACTGGTCGTCAGGCCTCAAGCAATTCTCGGCCAACAAACCTTTGCTGGCACCATCGGATGCAGACGGCCTGAAATTCCGCATCCAGACCTCTGACGTGGCTGAAGCCATGATCAAGGCCATGGGCGGCTCGGCCCAGAAACTGGCCTTCTCGGAAGTCTATGGCGCACTACAGACCGGCGTTGTCGATGGGCAGGAAAACTCCTGGTGCAATATCTACACCCAGAAATTCTTTGAAGTGCAGGACGGCATCACGGTGACCAATCACCAGCTTCTCGCCTATTTGCTGGTCACCTCCACCGAATGGCTGAGCGGACTTGATCCGGCTGTGCGCGACCAGTTCGTCAGCATTGTTGACGAGGTAACAGCTGAGGCCAATGCCTCGGTGGCCGAGAAAGAAGCGATTTGCCGGCAGAACATTGTCGATGCCGGTGGCACGATCCGTGAACTTTCCGCAGAACAGCGCCAGCAGTGGGTCGATGTGATGAGCCCGGTCTGGAACGAGTTCGAGGCCGATATTGGCAAAGACCTGATTGACGCTGCAGCCGCGTCAAACATGTAAGACTTGGCCTTCCGGAGGACGTCGGCTTACACCTTCGGAAGGTCCTTTTTATTCGTCAGGCGCGAGGGGAAACGTCATGACACAGATTCTCACGACAGTTGCTATCGTTCTCCTCGCGCTCTTCATTGTGGAGCGGCGCTGGCCTAGCGTCATTGCGCGCTTCGAAGAGGGCGTTCTCGCCATATTGATGGCGGCCATCACACTGGTCTCCTTCTCGCAAGTAGTCATGCGTTATGGTTTTTCCAGCGGCTGGGGCGGCGCGCTCGAATTTACCCGCATCCTGTTTGCCTGGCTGATCCTGTTCGGCATGAGTTACGCGGTGCGCATCAATGCCCATCTCGGTGTTGATGCCTTTATCCATCTTCTGCCCAAACGGGCTTTCCGCGCCGTAGCCGTGTTTGGCGCATTTGCCTGCGTCCTTTACGCGGTCATCCTGCTCTATTCGAACTGGCTGCAGTTTTTCGGTGCCAATGCACGCGGCGGCGCTTTCGACTACTGGTCAAAAATGTTCAAGGTCGGCATCGGCCTGGATGACCTGCGCTATCCGGAATGGGCCCAGGAAACCTTTGGCCTTCAGGAGCGCGTACAGCGCTGGATCGCCTATCTCATCTTGCCAATTGGTCTCGGTCTGTTTGGGTACCGCTGTGTCCAGGCGGTCATCGACATCCTGCGCGGCAAACGCCGGCTCATCATTGCCAGCCATGAAGCCGAAGAGCTGGTCGCCGAAAACAAGCACCTGCTCAAAGACTAGTTTCAACCTGACAACCGACGCACCGGCTCTCACGCGTCTGCCGGAAACAGGGAACCAAGCAATATGGAAGCGCTCATTCTTTTCGTTCTGGTGATCGCCTTGTTGTTTCTGGGCGTGCCGATTGCCGTCTCGCTCGGCCTGTCCAGTATTCTGGTTATCTCGTTCTTCTCAACCGACAGCCTGTCATCGGTTGCCCTGCAGCTGTTCACCGCATCGCAAAACTACACACTTCTGGCCATCCCGTTTTTCGTCCTCGCCTCCACTTTCATGTCGACCGGCGGGGTCGCCCAGCGCATCATCCGCGTGGCAATCGCCAGCGTGGGCCATTTCCGCGGTGGCCTTGCCATGGCCAGTGTTCTGGCCTGCATGCTGTTTGCCGCCCTGTCCGGCTCCTCACCCGCCACCGTGGTTGCCATTGGCACCATTGCCATCGCGGGCATGCTGCAGGTTGGCTACACCAAGGATTTTGCCGCAGGCATCATCGCCAATGCCGGTACCCTCGGCATTCTGATCCCGCCCTCCATCGTCATGGTCGTCTATGCCGCCGCCACCAATGTTTCGGTGGGCCGCATGTTCCTTGCCGGCGTTGTCCCGGGGCTGTTGGCCGGCGCCATGCTGATGGGCGCCATCTATGTGGTGGCCCGCATCAAGAAGCTTCCGGCCGAAGACTGGAAAGGCTTTGGTGAAATCATTGCCGCCTCAAAGGATGCGGGCTGGGGCCTCTTCCTGATTTTCATCATCATCGGCGGCATTTATGGTGGTGCCTTCACCCCCACAGAAGCCGCATCCGTCGCCGCCGTCTACGCAGCCCTCATCGCCCTGTTCGTTTATCGTGATATGGGCCCGTTGAAAGGCTTGCCCTGGATCCCTGATGGTGCATCCGCACGCAGCGCTGTGGGCTTCAAGGCAGCGGTCTACGCGCTGGCCTTGTTCTTTGTCTGGATGATCGTTTCTTTCTTTTTCTTCTCGGCCCTGCCCACAAACACCCGCATGTGGATCGGGCTCTCAATGGGTCTCGTCACCTTGATTGGTTATCCCTATTTGCGGCACCAGCCACACCCTCTAACCTTTGTCGCCGGGTTCTCCCTATGGGCCTATAATCTGGGCCTGATCCTCAAGACCTTCGTCCCGGCGCTCTTCCATGCCGACACCAAAAAGGCACTGGTTGATAGCGCCCGCACCACGGTGATGCTGATGTTCATCATCGTCAACGCGCTCCTGTTTGCCCACGTACTCACCTCCGAACGCATCCCGCAAACCATCACTGATCTGATGCTGGGTGCCGGTTTCAACTGGTTCACCTTCCTCATCGCCGTCAATCTTTTGCTCCTGCTCGGCGGCCAGTTCATGGAACCCTCGGGCCTGCTGCTCATCGTGGCGCCTGTGGTCTTCCCCATCGCGCTTGAGCTGGGAATTGACCCCATCCACCTCGGCATCATCATGGTGGTGAATATGGAAATCGGCATGATCACGCCTCCCATAGGCCTCAACCTGTTCGTGACCTCAGGCATCACCGGCATGAGCCTGATGCGGGTGGTCAAGGCGGCTCTGCCCTTCGTCGCCGTCCTGATGGTCTTTTTGGTTATCGTCACCTATGTGCCCTGGATTTCGACATGGCTGCCTTACAGCCTTATGGGCCCTGAACTGATCGTAAACCGCTGATCCACAACCGGGTGCCAGGGCGGGCACATCAGCCCGCCTGAACACCACCTGACACTGTGCGACCCAAAGGCAGATGGGTAAATGCCATGCCCCATCGACGCGGGCAATTTACGCCGCTAAGTTGTTCAAAAAACAATTGGTTGAACAACACATGCCCCGTAAAATCATCATCGATACAGATCCCGGCCAGGACGATGCCGTGGCCATTCTCCTGGCCCTCGCCTCGCCCGAAGACTTTGACGTACTTGGCATTGTCGCCGTTGCCGGCAATGTCGGCCTGCGCCAGAATGCAATCAACGCACTCAAAGTCGTGGAACTGAGCGGACGGACCGAAATCCCCGTCTATGCCGGTTGCGCACGGCCGCTGCAACGCAAACTGGTGACGGCAGAGCATGTACATGGCGAAACGGGATTAAACGGCCCACAGCTGCCGGAGCCAAAAATCAGCCTGCAGAGCCAGCATGGCGTTGATTACATCATCGACACCATCATGTCGGAGGCGCCCGGAACGGTGACCATCTGCGCGCTCGGCCCCTTGACCAATATCGGCATGGCGCTGGCCAAGCAGCCGGCCATTGCCGAACGTATCGAACAGATTGTCTTGATGGGCGGCGGCTATTTCCAGATGGGCAACATCACCCCGGCAGCCGAATTCAACATCTATGTGGACCCCGAAGCCGCCGATAACGTCTTCCGCTCAGGCATCCCCCTGGTTGTGGCCTCGCTTGACGTCTCCCATCAATTACTGACAACCAAGGAACGGCTCACAGCTTTCCGCAATATCGGCAATAAATCGGGCACGGCAGTCGCCGACATGCTGGATTTCTCGGAAGATTTCGACCTGGCCAAATACGGCTGGGATGGCGCGCCGTTGCACGACCCTTGCGTCACATCCTATCTGATCAATCCCGACCTCTTCGAAGGCCGGCAGATCAATGTCACCATCGAAACCAAAAGCGAACTGACACGCGGCATGACCGTCGCCGACTTCTGGGGTGTCACCGACGAGACCGATTTCCCGCGCAACGCGTTCTTCCTCTCCAAGGCCAACGCGCAAGGGTATTACGATCTGCTGATAGATCGGCTGGCGCGCCTGCCTTAGTTAAAAAATATCTGAACCATTTCGGCTCTCCGTGCGTTCCTATCCCTGAAGACACACTTCAGCGGACGCACGGAGGCAAAAATGAAAACGAACCTGCTCACATCACTGATCGTTTCCACAACCCTGGTTTTGGCCAGCATGGGCACAGTCGTTGCCCTGCCCCAGGTCATCGCCGGTCAGCAACCCGCTCAATCAGCTGTTATCGAGTGGAGATAAGCCGCCACGGATAGCGCTCCGCTCGGAGTTTACACATACCTGTCAACGAGTTGCGAAATTTGCCTGGCGAAGTCCGCAACTTCGGTTCCCTCAAGCATTCCCCCGAAGATAAGGGCCGCATCCGCAAATTGATCGGCCGCATCATCCCGTTTCGGATCAAGCGCACCGCCCTCGGCCGCATCAACAGGCCGGGCAGATGTTGCAGCGCTCTTCTCGGCCAGTTCCCGCGCTATCTCGGGATCATTGCGGGGGTTGGCCGGGTCAATGCCGCGCTTGGCAAGACGCACCTCGTCACTGCATTCACACACATATCCGTTGACGATCTTCATGCGCACCGCCGCTTGCCCAGACGCATATAGCTTGGCCGGATTTGGGTTAATCCATGCTGAACATGCAGTGTTTCGGGGGAGTTCTCACGCAATTGTGTAGCCGCACATGCCCAACCCTCCGCCGTCATTGCGAGCGCCATAGGCGCGCGGCAATCCAGAGCGGCAAACGGTTCTGTGCCTGTCGTGCACCCAATCTCATTCTGAAGTCCGCACCCAACCTCATCCTGAGCTTGTCGCAGGATGGGCGGCACGCTCGGTGTCGAACCCCGCGTCCTTCGACAGGCTCAGAATGAGGGTTTGGGCAATAGCATCCCGCCCCCACAGCATCCCGCGCCCACCTTCGTGCCCGGACTTGATCCGGGTCATCCATCTTGTTTGGCGAATATCGCATGACCCCTCGGGTCAAGCCCGAGGGATAAGGAGGAAAACTGGAAGCCCCTAATGCTGTGGCTTGCCGATCAGCTTGCTGCGCAGGAAGTTCGAGATATTGTCGAACACAAACACCACGATCAGGATCAGCAGCACCATATAGGCGACATTTTCCCAGTCGGAATTTGTCCGCATCGCTTCCCACAGCTTGAGACCAATGCCACCGGCACCAACCGCGCCGATAATGGTCGCCGAGCGTGTATTACTCTCCCAGAAATACAATGATTGGCTTAGAAATACCGGAAGCACCTGTGGCACCACGCCATAGCGCTGCACAAGCACCGGGCTGGCACCCACAGACTTGATGCCCTCGCGCTGCTTGTCGTCAATATTCTCCAGTGTCTCGGAATAGAGCTTGCCGAATGTCCCGGTATCCGTGAAGAAAATCGCCGAAATGCCGGCCAGCGGCCCCGGCCCGAAAGTACGTGTGAATACCAGCGCCCAGATCAGCATGTCCACGGAACGCAGAAAGTCAAAACTGCGCTTGAGTACCTGATTGACCACTTTGTTGCGGTTGATATTGCGCGCCGCCAAAAACGCCAGCGGAAATGCCACCAACGAGGCAAACAGGGTGCCAACGAAGGCCATAACGATTGTTTGCAACAGCTTGATCCACACATCGCCATGCTGCCATTCCGCATTGCTGGTGATATTGTCCCACGCCAGTGCAAAATTGGACACATCCGGTTCGATTTGCGGCCCTGCAATGATCAGACGCGCCACCTCGCCCAGCGGCTTGCCCCAAAAAGGCGAGCGGGTATCGAACAGAAAATTCTCCCAGCCCAGAAACCGGTGACGCACTTTCACGGCGTCATCGACAATTTCCACCCGCCCGGCAAACCCGAGCTGTATCATGACCTTGCCACCGGCATGCTTCTGGCTGGCCCAGTCCGGCAGCGGATCACGCGCCGTCACGCTTTCGCCGGGCCTGAGGGTCAGATGCAGGATCTCACCCTGACGCAAGATCGTCACCAACCCGGGCACAATGCTCAAATGCGCGTCACCAATATCCACCTCGGCCCGCACAGCAGCGTCCTCAGTCACCGAACGCGGCGCGTCACCGGCAGAACCTGTCTCGGCCTGCCCAACCGGCGCCGTTGGTGCCATAAAGCTGGTAGAAGGCCCTGCAGTTGTCGTGCCCGGTGCCATCAGGCTGCTCGATGCTGATTTTTGTGTCGCCGTGCTGGCCGCCTCTGGCGCTGCAAACACCTTGGTCACCCGTGAGGTCTCCGTCGTAATCCAGGGCACTTGAGGATCACTGCCCAGCGGTGAAAATCGCGGAAAACCGATTTCGAGATAATTGTCCTTCACCTCAATATCGGGGCGCACCTCATAGGCCACCCAATCGGCGAGATAATTGCCGGCGATATCCCAATTGGCCTTGGCCAGTGTGTCGTTGATCGAAAAAAACGACCACACATAAATGCCATAGGCCAGAAGCGCCACGATAGCGATCAGAGGGCTGAAGCGTTTCAACCGGCTGGTTTTGAAGACTTCAGGATAACGGTTCTGGATAATTGCCACATCGGCTGCGCTGACAGACATTAACCTGCTCCCACCATCTGAAAGGCCTGATCGCCGACCAGCTTGCGCCTTAACCAGGCCGAAAGCTGATCGACCAAAACAATCGTTGTGAACAACAACAGGATGATCGCCAGCGTCTTGGCCTCATGCCCGCGGCTGATCGACAGGCGCAGAACTTCGCCAATGCCGCCGCCACCAACCGCGCCGATAATCGTCGAGGCGCGCACATTGATCTCAAAGCGCAACAATCCGTATGAAATGAAGTTCGGCATGACCTGCGGCACAATGCCGAACCAGACACGCTCAAGCCAGTTCGCGCCAACCGCCTGCAAGCCCTCATCCGGCTTCATGTCAGCATTCTCGACAACTTCAAAAAACATTTTGCCCAGCGCGCCGACCGTATGAATGGCAACCGCCAGAATGGCCGGAATGGCGCCGAGGCTGAAAACGGCGAGAAAAAACCCGGCAATCACGATTTCGGGGAAGGCACGCAAAATTTCGAGAAAGCGCCGCACAAAGAACCGCAACCAACGCCGCGTGGTGATGTTGGAAGCCGCCAGAAAGCAGAACACAAATCCAAGTCCGAAGCCAACAAGCGTTGAAACAATGGCAATGTTCAGCGTCTCGATCATCTTGAACATGTATTCGGGAAGATAAAGACCGCCAAACAATGGCACCCTTCCCTCGGTATAATCGTACTTGAACGACCCGTCATAATAAGGGCTCTCAAGATCAAACAAGGCGCGCCAGACTTCCCAGCCATCGCGCGGCGCCATGTCTTTGAAAAAATCGAAGAAATACGGCAGGCGGTCAAAAAACTTGCCCGCATTGCTCTCATTGGCAAACCAGAGGGAACCTGCTGTCGCCATCACAAGCAGCACGATGCTGAGAATGGTGTAGAACCGGCGCTGTCCAGCCAGTTGGCGCCAATGCGCCTCAACGGCCCTGATCCGCGTCTCGGCACCGGGAGTGAGAGCTGCCTGCATATCCGTGTCCACCTGTGGGGAGGATATGAACATGCCCGGCGCGCACGGACGGGCATGTTCAAGTCATCGGTTAAACCTAACCGCCAATAAGCGATTTACGGGCTGCGATGATCGGCTGATAGAAGTCGACATTGACTTCCGTCAGACCCTCATAGTCGCCACCCTGAATGGCCGCGAAGCAAGCCGGATCGTTCGCAGGCATCGCCATCATCATGGCCTTGAACGCATCCTTTGTTTCCTGGTCGAGCGTGGTACGCACAACAATCGGACCGTTCGGGATCAATGGCGACTTCCACAGTTCAACCAGATCGTCCATGTCGAGAATGCCCTTCTCGACCATCTTGTTGAGGTTGCCCGAGGTATAGCCATCAGCGAAATCGCCAACGCCCGAACCCCATGTGGTGCCGGCATCAAACGTGCCTTTGACAACTTCAAGCACGAGGTTTTCATGACCGCCGCCGAAACCGGTTTCGGAGAAGAATTCATCAACCGGTGCGCCAATGGCGTCAGGCAGGGTCACATTGGGCACGAGAAAGCCGGAAGTGGAATCCGGGTCGGCAAAGCCGAGCTTCTTGCCCTTCATGTCTTCAATCTTGGTCATGCCGCTATCCTTGCGGGCCACCATGATCGAATAATAGCCGGTGGAACCATCGGTCTGGACCGTGGTCAGGATCGGCTCAACCGCATCGGGGTTTTCCAGATAAGTCTTGGCATAGCCCGAAGCGCCGAGTTCGGCATAATCAAGTGTGCCGCCAAGCAGGCCCTGGATCACGCCGTCATAATCGGCAGCCGGGAACAGCGAAACCTTCTCAAAACCCATGTCTTCCTTGAGGTGGTCAACAAGGCATTCGAAATTGCGCAGGCGGTCAGCTTCGTTCTCGCCACCAAGGATGCCAACGCGGAATTCCGCGCGGTCCTGAGCATAGGCATGGCCGGCGATTGCAATGACAGCAACCGTACCAAGAAGCAGTTTCTTCAACATCGACGTCTCTCCTGTTGATCGTCTTTTACGTGTCGAAATCCGCCCATGTGCCTCACGCACATGGGATCGGAAGCGATATCCTTTGCCCGCCGATCAGTTGATGGCGTATGCCGTAGCGGCAGGCTGAAGGGATTCCTTTGGTGTGGGAAAACGGGGCTTCGAACGGGCACCGCTTATGCTTGTGGAGGTCAGCGCTTCAGAGAAGGCTTCATCAAGCCCATCGGCACCATAAATGCTGCGGGCAGCGTCTTCGGTAAGCGCGTCAGGCGCGCCATCGAACACAACCTTGCCGGCCTGCATGCCGATAATGCGTTCGCAATAAGCCCGCGCTGTATCGAGCGTGTGCAGATTGGTGATGACGGTGATGCCCTCTTCCTCATTGATCCGCTTCAGCGAATCCATGACGATCTGGGCATTGCGCGGATCAAGCGAGGCAATCGGCTCGTCCGCCAGAATAACCTTTGGCTTTTGCATGAGCGCACGGGCAATCGCCACGCGCTGCTGCTGACCGCCCGAGAGGGTGCCCGCCTTCTGCAACGCGGTCTGCACGATGTCGAGCCGCTCCAGCGCCATCAGCGCCTCGGCGCGCTCCTCGCGGGAAAACAGGTTGAGTATCGAGGCCATGGTCGGCCGGCCATTGAGCCGCCCTAAAAGCACATTCGTCAGCACATCAAGCCGCGGCACCAGGTTGAACTGCTGAAAAATCATGGCGCAATCACGCTGCCAATCGCGCAACTCACGGCCATTCAGCGCCGAAACCTTCTCCTCGCAAAAGCAGATATCGCCACTGGAGGGGTCAACCAGACGGTTGATCATGCGCAACAGGGTCGACTTGCCGGCACCGGATCGCCCGATAATGCCCACCATCTGCCCGCTCGGAATTTCAATACAACAGTCATCTACCGCAATATTGGCACCGAACCGGCGCGTGACATTTTCGAGTTTAAGCATGGCGTTGCTCGCAAATTGATCCCTGATGCGGAACCACTAGCGGCGGCGCTTAACGCAAGCGTGTCGGTTTAATGTCAGTTGCGTGACTGTGGAAAAGCCGGTGAGCGAAAACGGGCGCTGCAATCAGCTTTCAATGACCAGTTGCACCGCACCACCGGCAAACCGGGCGCGGGAGAACTGCAAAGGCTGCCCGTCTGCGGAAATGTTTAGACTTTCAACCACCAGCACCGGCGCACCATTACCCAGTTTCAGATGCCGCCGGTCTTCTCCATCGGCAATCATCGTCGTAATCCAGCTTGCCTGCCGCCGGTAATCGCCGAACCCGGCCTTCTCCAGCGCCTTGGTAATGGTACCGGTCTCGGCATAGTCATTGATCAGGTTGGGCACGCGCGCGGCAATGAACCACAAAGTGCCCACCGTCACCGGCACGCTATCAGCCACGCGCAAGACTTCCAGCCGGATCAAGGGTTTGCCCTCGGCTATGCCCAGGCGCTCCGCCAGCGCCGCATTGGCGGCGACAATCGCGGAGGAAATAAGCCGCCCACCGGGCTGTAACGCCTGTCCAGAAACGATTTCCGAGAATCGGGTGCGGCTGCCGATTGGATAATGGATCGGGTGTTCAGCCACAAATGTGCCGCGCCCGCGCGTCGCCTCTATATATCCATCGCTCGTCAACGCCGAGAGCGCCCGGCGCACTGTATGACGGTTCACCGAGAAGCGCTCAGCCAGAACGCTTTCCGTTGGCAACTGCCCGCCAGGCTGCATGCGGCCCGATAGAATGTCAGCCTTCAGACTGTCCGCAATACGTCGCCAGATCACCACCCGCCCTGAAGTGGCGGTGTTCGCGGGCTCATCAATTTTGTCATCGTTCTGCAACATGAGTCGTTCTTAATGCATATCAACAACATTTGTCTAGTTTATCAAAAATTTGTATAGACAAATGATGATGAGGATTTTAGACCTCGGCAACGGCTAGCGCCAAACAGATATCATTGCCTGGAGACAGCTGCATGACGCCCGAAACATCATCTGACAGCGAAATCACCGCGCGTCAGAGCGCTATGAAAGTGCTCGCTTTGGCCGATGAGAACGCTCTGGAAATGGCCTATAACAACTTCAAAAACCGGCCCAACTGGCAGTTCACCCGCAAGCCCGAAACCGGCCTGATCATGGCACGTGGCCGCATGGGTGGTGGCGGCGCGCCCTTCAATATCGGTGAAGTTTCTGTCACCCGCGCCACTGTTACCCTTGCCAGCGGCGAGACCGGGCACGCCTATTGTCATGGCCGCAACCAGCGCAAGGCCGCCATCGCTGCCTTCTTTGATGCAGCCTGGCAAAATCCGGCGCTAAGACCGCGCGTAGAATCCGAAATCATCGCCCCGCTGACTCAACACATCAAGGCGGATGACAGCCGAAAATCGCGCGAAACTGCCGCCACCAAGGTGGACTTTTTCACTCTGGTCCGGGGAGACAATTAATGCTCGACACGCCACGCGCCGCCGGCTTTGAAGATATGACCCTGCAATCGCAGTCGGCCTTTCATATCATCATGCAGGCCATGGCCCATCCGGGCCGGATCTATGCCGCACCAGAACCGGTTGCATGCCCCGCCCCCATGGGGCCGGTTGCGGCAATGGTTGCCCTCACATTATGTGATTATGACACACCAGTTTGGCGCGACCCGGCTCTCGTCACCGCCAGCGAACTCGATAATTTTTTGCGTTTTCACACCGGCGCGCCCTTCACTGAGAGCCGTGACCAGGCCAGTTTTGCCTTTATTTCCGACGCAAAAAGTCTAGACAATTTGGCGCTTTTTGATTTGGGCAGTGATGAATATCCCGACGAATCGACGACGCTCGTCATCGAAGTCGAAGCGCTGACCAATTCGACCGGCGTGACCCTTGAAGGGCCGGGCATTGAAAACACGCAGATTTTCTCAGCCGCCCCGCTGCCCGCCGCTTTCTGGGCCATGGCCAAGGCCAATCACGCGCTCTACCCGCGCGGGGTCGACATGATTTTTGTGACAGAGAAATCGCTGGCGTGCCTGCCGCGCTCAACCCGCATCACCAAGGGAGCCTGACATGTATGTTGCCGTAAAGGGCGGTGAAAAGGCCATCCGCAACGCCCACAAGCTGTTCGCCAGCAAGCGGCGCGGCAAGGCCAATGTGCCCGGCCTCACCATTGAACAGATCACCGAACAGCTCTCCTTCGCCATCGACCGGGTAATGGGGGAAGGCTCGCTGTTTGATCGGGGCTTGGCCGCCATGGCCATCCGTCAGGCCCAGGGCGACATGATCGAGGCGATCTTTCTGGTCCGCGCCTATCGCACCACCCTGCCGCGTTTCGGCTATTCGGTGCCGGTCGAAACCGCCAAAATGCATGTGGAGCGCCGCATTTCCGCCGCCTACAAGGATTTGCCCGGCGGCCAGTTGCTCGGCCCGACTTTCGATTATTCCCAGCGCCTGATCGATTTTGATCTCGACCCGGAAGCGCCGGCCCCCACACCCGACCAGTCCGAAACCATTGAAACCGGCCCCATGCCCCGCGTCACCGACCTGCTCGGTGCCGATGGCATGATGGAGCCGGACCCCGAAGACCATCCCGAGGGCCTTGTCGGCGATCTGACCCGCGACCCGCTCAGCTTTCCCGCCGACCGCGACCTGCGCCTGCAAAATCTGGCCCGGGGCGACGAGGGTTTCCTGCTGGCCCTGGCCTATTCCACCCAGCGCGGCTATGCCCGCACCCACCCCTTTGCCGGCGAAATCCGCATGGGCGATGTCGATGTCAGCTTCTTTGCCGAGGAAGTCGGCTTTGAAATCCCCATTGGCCGCATCACCCTCACCGAGTGCCAGATGATCAACCAGTTCAAGGGCTCGGCAAAAGCCCCGCCCCAGTTCACCCGCGGCTATGGTCTGGTGTTCGGTCATTCAGAACGCAAGGCCATGTCCATGGCGCTGGTCGACAGGGCGCTGCGCTGGAAAGAGCTCGGCGAGGAACAAACCGCCCCGGCCCAGGACGAGGAATTCGTCATGTCCCATTCCGACAACATTCAGGCCTCCGGCTTCGTCGAACATCTCAAATTGCCGCATTACGTGGATTTCCAGGCCGAACTCGACCTGATCCGCATGATGCACAAGGAAGGCGCCGATCGCGACACCGATAGCGCACAGCAGGAGGCGGCAGAATGAGCCTCGACACCCTCTCGGCCACAGCCCCGGCCTATAATTTCGCCTATCTCGACGAACAGACCAAGCGCATGATCCGCCGGGCCATTCTCAAGGGCATTGCCATTCCCGGCTATCAGGTGCCGTTTGCCGCCCGCGAAATGCCCATGCCCTATGGCTGGGGCACCGGCGGCGTACAGGTCACCGCCGCCATCCTTGGCCCCGATGACGTCCTCAAGGTCATCGATCAGGGCTCGGACGACACCACCAATGCCGTCGCCATCCGCAATTTCTTCGCCCGCACCGCCGGTGTGGCCATGACGGCAGCGACGGCTGAGGCCTCCATCATCCAGACCCGCCACCGCATTCCCGAGGAAGCGCTGACCGAAAATCAGGTTCTGGTGTTTCAGGTCCCCATCCCTGAGCCCTTACGTTTTCTCGAACCGCGCGAGACCGAGACCCGCAAGATGCATGCCCTCTCTGAATACGGGCTGATGCATGTCAAGCTCTATGAGGACATTGCCCGGCACGGCCACATCGCCACCACCTATGCCTATCCGGTCATGGTCGAGGGCCGCTATGTCATGGACCCCTCGCCAACGCCGAAGTTCGACAACCCCAAAATGCATAAAATGGCAGCGCTGCAGCTTTTCGGCGCGGGCCGCGAAAAGCGCATCTACGCCCTGCCCCCCTATACCGATGTGGTCAGCCTCGATTTCGAGGATCACCCGTTCTCGGCACAGGAATGGCCGGATACCGAATGCGCCATGTGCGGCGCGGAAAATGTCTATTTCGACGAGGTCATTCTCGATGACAAGGGCAGCCGCATGTTTGTCTGCTCGGACAGCGATTATTGCGAAACCCGCCAGGCCGAAGGCCATTACGGCCCGCAACACGCCGAATACAAGGAGCGCCTGAAATGACCGCCGAACAACCGCTCCTCACCGTGCGTGGACTCTCCCATTATTACGGCAACCAGCTCGGCTGCCGCGATGTCGATTTCGATCTTTATCCCGGCGAAGTCCTCGCCATTGTGGGCGAAAGCGGCTCGGGCAAGACCACCCTGCTCAATTGCCTTTCCACCCAGCTAACCCCGAGCGAGGGCAGCGCCGTCTATCGCTTCCGCGACGGCAATCGCAAGAACCTGTTTTGCATGAGCGAAGCCGAACAGCGCACCCTGTTGCGCACCGATTGGGGCTTTGTCCGCCAGAACCCGCGCGAAGGCCTGCGCATGGGCGTCTCTGCCGGGGCCAATGTCGGCGAGCGGCTGATGGCCATCGGCAACCGCCATTATGGCAATATCCGCGAAACCGCCATCGACTGGCTGCAACGGGTGGAAATCAGCGCCGATCGCATTGACGATACCCCGCGCACCTTTTCCGGCGGCATGCAGCAACGCCTCCAGATTGCCCGCAATCTCGTCACCGGCCCCCGCCTCGTCTTCATGGACGAGCCAACCGGCGGGCTTGATGTTTCGGTGCAGGCGCGCCTGCTCGATCTGATCCGCCGCCTTGTCGCCGATATGGGGCTGGCTATCATCATCGTCACCCATGATCTGGCCGTGGCCCGCCTGCTCTCCCACCGCATCATGGTGATGAAGGATGGCAAGGTCATCGAAACCGGCCTGACCGATCAGGTGCTCGATGATCCGCATCAGGCCTATACCCAGTTGCTCGTCTCCTCCATCCTGCAAGTAGGGGCCTGATATGTCCGACCGTCCATTGCTGCACATCGCCAAACTCGGCAAGGGTTTCACCATGCATTTGCAGGGTGGCATCCGCCTACCCGTGGTCAACAATGTCTCGTTCGAGGTTTATCCCGGCGAATGCGTCGTCCTCGGCGGCCCCTCGGGCGCCGGCAAATCCTCGCTCTTAAAAATGGTCTATGGCAATTACGCCGCCGATAGCGGCAGCATCGAAGTGCTGCATCGCGACGAGGCCGTGCAAATGGTCGCCGCCGATCCGCGCCTGGTGCTCACCGTCCGGCAAAAAACCATCGGCTATGTCAGCCAGTTCCTCTCGGTCATCCCGCGCGTTTCCGCCCAGGATCTGGTGGCCGAAATCGCCCGCGAATGGGGCGCCGATGAAGCCGATGCCGCCATTGCCGCCGGCAACATGCTGGCCCGGCTCAATATCCCCGAACGGCTCTGGTCCCTGCCCCCGGCCACCTTTTCCGGTGGCGAACAGCAGCGGGTGAATATTGCCCGCGGCTTCATGGGCCAGCACCAGCTCTTGCTGCTCGATGAACCCACCGCCTCGCTCGACGCCATAAACCGCGCCGTGGTATTGTCGATGATCGCCGAAAAAAAGGCCGCCGGGGTTGGCATGCTCGGCATTTTCCACGATCCGGAAACTCGCGACGCCGTGGCCGACCGGATTGTCGACGTCACCCTGTTCGCCGCCGCAGCATGACTGGAATACGTCAAACGTTTGACACAACATCCGTGCTAGTGAGCGCGCAAACATCAAACCACAGATTCGATTGAAAATGTCCGCACTCAATTTCCAAAATGCCCGAATTGTCCTGGCCGATGAGGTTCTGGAAGGATCACTCTCCACCGACAACGGTTTGATCGCCGCGCTCGATGCGGGCAATGGCACCATCGGCGAAGATTTCGAGGGTGATTATCTCGTTCCCGGTCTGGTGGAATTGCACACCGATCACCTCGAAAACCATTATCATCCGCGCCCCAAGGTCTTCTGGAATGCCACCGCAGCCCTGCAGGCCCACGACGCGCAGGTCGCCTCTTCCGGCATCACCACCGTTTTCGACGCCGTGCGCATCGGTTCAGATGCCGACGCCAGCTATAATCTGGGCGAGCATGTCGAAATCCTGGTCGACACCATCCGCGCCGCCAAGGCAGACGACCGGCTGCGCGCCGACCATTTCATCCACCTGCGCTGCGAACTGGCCACCGCCGACGCGCTTGAGCATTTCGAGACCTATTGCGATCTCGACGTGGTGCAACTGGCCTCGCTGATGGACCACACGCCCGGCCAGCGCCAGTTCGTCACCATGGATCTTTACTACGCCTATTATCAGGGCAAGACCGGCCGCAGCGACGAAGAGATGAAACGCTTCATCGCCGCGCGTATTGCCGACCAGCAGGAATTTTCCGAAGCCAATCGCCGGGGCATTGTCAGCCGCGGCCACGCCAACGGCCTCACCCTTGCCAGCCATGACGACGCCACCCAGGAACATGTGGATGAAGCCATGCGCGATGGCGTGCGTATTGCCGAATTCCCCACCACGCGGGAAGCCGCAGAAGGTGCGCGCAATGCGGGCCTCTCCATTCTCATGGGCGCGCCCAATGTGGTGCGCGGCAAATCCCATTCCGGCAATATCTCCGCCACCGAACTGGCCCGCGACGGCCTGCTCGATGTGCTGAGCTCGGACTATGTCCCTTTCTCGCTGATGCATGCCGCCTTCGAATTGCCCCAGCGCGTCGAAGGCATGGAACTGCCCCAAGCCATCAACATGGTCTCAAAAAACCCCGCCAACGCCGCCGGCCTCACCGACCGGGGCGAAATCGCCATCGGCAAACGTGCCGATTTTGCCCGCGTCACCATGCGCGGTGGCGTGCCCATCGTCCGCTCGGTCTGGCGGCAGGGCAAGCGGATCATCTGATGACCAAACCTAGCGGCACATTCGTGCTCGTCGTCGGCCCATCGGGCGCGGGCAAGGACACGCTGATCGCCGCCGCGCAAAAGCGGCTGGCCGATAATCCAGATTTTGTCTTCCCCCGCCGCATCGTCACTCGCAATGCCATGGTTGAACTGGAAGATCATGACAGCATAAACCGCCCCACCTTCGAGCGCATGCGCCTCAATGGCGATTATGCCCTCTTATGGGAAGCCCACGGCCTCGGCTACATCCTGCCCCGCAGCATCGACGCGCAACTGGCAGACGGCAAAACCGTCATTTGCAATGTGTCGCGCCGGGTGATTGATGAGGCCCGCGCCAAATATCCCGGCACCCGCGTTCTGCTGATCACCGCCGACCCCACCACCCGCGCCGCCCGCCTGGCCCAGCGCGGCCGCGAAACCGAAGCCGAAATCAAAGCCCGCCTCACCCGCCAGCCCGCCGACATCCCGCAGGGGATCGGGGTGACAATAATCGACAATTCCGGCGCACTGGAAGACGGGGTGGAAGCGTTTTTGGGGGCTTTATCCGCCCAAGCAACGGCAGGCGTTTAAACGCAAATCGCAATCATCTGATATCGAGAAAAATGGTGGGCCCGCCTGGACTCGAACCAGGGACCAGACCGTTATGAGCGGTCGGCTCTAACCAACTGAGCTACAGGCCCGTAGCTTGCGTAAAGCTGCACTGCTCATAGCAAAAGCGGGGCCGAGGTCAAAGGGAAAACTCTGCCGAACCGCTAAAGGCTTAATGCCTGCTTATAATCAAGGGGTCAGCGTCGCGTCATAGCCGGAAATGCGCACCCGCGCCTTCAGGTCGGCCTTGCACAGCGCGTGCAAAAAACAGGTCTGCTCGGCCATATCCAGCGCCTGCCGCGCAAAAACGTCATTCTGCTCAGAAAACAGATAAACATGGGTCTCCACCGGATCTGCCGCACCGGCACTACCCGTATCGCCCGAGGCCCCGCCCCGCGACGTGTGCAAATCCTGCACGATGCGATATTCGCTAAGCGGTTTGCGCACGATTTTGGCATAACGCCCGAACTGGGTCATAAAGCAAAAGCCGATGCCCGCCGCTGCATAGCTGAGCGCGTCCGGCGCACGGCTGGTGCCATCCGCCCCCACCTCATCCGAGCGGAAACGAAACACGCTGCCATGCGGGTTATAGAGATATTGCACAATCTCCTTCTGCCCGTCGGGCAATAGCGTGCAATGCACCCTGACATGCAATAGCCGGTCCTGCCGGTCGGCCAGCGAACCGCTGGCAAATGTCTTGGTATTCTCGTTTTCCGGGGTCATCCGGTCGAACCGTTTCACCGTCTCGCCCCAATCCCCGGCAGCTGGCCCAATCCCGGCAAACACATCGCCGGGGTCGGCCATCATGTCGCCAGCAATATTGGGGGCCCGCGCCGTTTTGATCTGCGTCCCGTTATGCGCCAGCGCAAACAAGCTGTCCTTGTGGCCGCGCAGCAACCCGTTGAGCGGAGACGCCGCCACCGCATCGCATACCAGCCCCTGCAGCGTCGCCGCATCAGCATCGCTGTCGATTTGCGCCTGCAGCTCCACATCCTTGGCCCCGCCGCGCATTGAACCGCGAATGGCAGAGCCCTTCATCGTATAGAAATTGTCCAGCACCAGCCGGATCTGGCGAATAACAATGCCGCGTCGCTCTGCCAGCGCCAGCACTTCATTCATATAGGAGGAGACCATGCCGGTGGAAAGAAACGACAAGGGGCACGGGGCCTGATCATGCCCGTCAAGATAAGCCCCCTCGTCAGAAGCCAGCCGCCACGCCTGCCCGGTGCGCGCCGAGACGACAACCGCCTCCTTCTGCATCACCGAGAGCGAACGCACTGCGACCCGCACCGCTTCCCCCAGCCGGTTTTCCGGCAGGGGCAGTTTGTGTGTTTTGGTTTTCTTGAGCGGAAAAAACAGCGGCAAACCGCTATTGCCCAGAATGTCTTCGCCTGCCGCCATCTTCATTCCCTTGCAATCTGAACGGAATTTGGTCCGAACACTGCGGCAAGGTCAAGGCAGCAGGCAAAGCATCTGTGTATGGCTAGAGCAAGCCGCCCTTGGCCAGATCGCGCAGCAAATGGCTTGCGCCATAGGTCCAGGGCGGGCATTCGGTGGAAAGCCGCACGCGGTTCTGCAAGGTCCCCAGTTCAGGTGTGGAGATCGACACCACATCGCCCATTTTATGAGTAAAGCCCTTGCCCTCGCCATCGCGGTCCTGCACCGGCGCAAACATGGTGCCAAGATAAAGCACCAGCCCGTCGGGATATTGATGATGATCGCCAAGGGTCGCCGCCACCAGCGATTCCGGCGTGCGCGAAATCTGGTTCATCGAGCTGGCACCGGCCATCTCAAACCCGTCCTCGCCGACAACCTTCATTTCAAGCTCGGCCTGCTTCACCGTCTCCAGCGTAAAATCGCCATCGAACAGGCGCACGAACGGCCCCATGGATGCGGACGCGTTATTGTCCTTCGCCTTGCCCAGCAACAGCGCCGAACGGCCTTCCACGTCGCGCAAGTTCACATCATTGCCCAGCGTCGCGCCCACAATCGTCCCCGCAGAGGAAACAACCAGCACAACCTCCGGCTCGGGATTGTTCCAGGTCGAAATCGGATGCAAGCCCACATCAGCGCCATATCCCACCGAGGACATGGGCTGCCCTTTGGTGAAAATCTCCGCATCCGGGCCAATCCCGACCTCAAGATATTGCGACCAGACACCGCGCTCGATCAGCGTCTTTTTCACTTCCATCGCCGTGTCAGATCCGGGCACCAGCTCCGAGAGGTCCGTGCCGATCAGCCCCAGAATATCGGCGCGCAACAGGTCCGCCTTGGACTTGTCGCCCTTTGCCTGCTCTTCAATCACCCGCTCCAGCAAGCTGACAACAAAGGTCACCCCGGAAGCCTTCACCGCCTGCAAATCGATCGGCGACAGCAAATATGGCTTGTTCGTATCCCGTTCGGCAGCCCAGCTATTGGCGATAATGTCATCGACATTGCCCACTGCCGCGCCCTCAGCCTGCGCCACATAGCGCGCCGGGTCGTCCATCTCGCAAATATCGCGCGCCGTTGGCGCAGCTCTTGTGGTGATGTCCGTCACCACCCCGTCACGCAGCGTCACAAGCCGGGGATAAACGTAACCAGGTAGCTGTGCCCGGCCCAGAAATACACCCTTGTCCGGCACGATTGCGGGGCTCGCCATGTTCATTCTCCATTCATCATCCAACTAGCATGTTAGTTGCCAGCGCTGGTGTGAGTAACGCACCCGCGCTTCACTGGCAAGCGCTGGCACAGCCTGTATTGGACAAATTGCAAACCATCCGCTTGCCCCAAAACCGACGCAAAGCCTTTCCATCACTGCGCCCATATTATTTTTCAAGGAGTTCCCCAATGCATCCGTTTTTCAAGGCCCTGCCCGTTTTGCTGGTGCTTGCCCTGCCCGCCACAGCCCTCGCAGAGAACAAGGTCACCCCGGGCATGATCGAAATTCAGGGCACAGGCGAAGTCGCCGCCGCCCCCGACATGGCCTTTGTCTCCTCCGGCGTCACCACCCAGGCCGACACAGCCCGCGAGGCGCTCAACGCCAATACCGCCGCCATGGCCGAACTAATCAAGGTGCTTGAGGAAGCCGGCATTGAGGCCAAGGACATCCAGACATCGAATTTCTCGGTGCAGCCGCAATATGTCTATTCCGACAAGCGCAATGAAAACGGCTACACCAGCCCGCCCAAGATCGCCGGCTATCAGGTCTCCAACGCGGTGACAGTGCGCGTGCGCAAGCTCGATACACTCGGTGCCGTGCTCGACAAGGCCGTAACGGTCGGTGCGAACACGATTGATGGCATTCGTTTCTCGGTCAGCGATACAGACGCGCTCTACGAAAAAGCCCGCAAGGACGCCATCGCCGACGCCAAGGCCAAGGCCGAACTCTATACTGAAGCCGCAGGCGTTGGCCTCGGTCGCATCCTGCAGATTTCAGAAAATAACGGCTTCACCCCGCAGCCGATGATGATGCGCGAGAAAGCCATGATGGCGTCAGACGCAGCACCGGTGCCCATGCAGGGAGGCGAAGTCAATTACAACGTCTCGGTTTCCGTTCGCTGGGAACTCGATCAGTAAACACGACCCATTCAGGCTGGCTGCGGCCAGCCTGAACCTGCTATCCGGTGATTGCCTGTACAATCATCTTGAGGCCGACAATCGCCAGAAACACCCCGAACGCCAGTTTGAGCTGTTTCTGGTCCAGCCGGTGCGCCAGCGCCGCCCCCAAAGGGGCCACCAGCATCGCCACAACCCCAATCAGCAACAATGCCGGAATATTGATATAGCCAAGGCTGAGCGGTGGCCTGCCCGCGATACCCAACCCCGAAATGGCGAAACCAATCGTCGCGGGCACCGCCAGCAGCACACCCAGCGCCGCGCTCGTGCCCACAGCCTTGTGCATGGGATTGCCAAAAGCGGATAAGGTGGGCACGCTCAATGAGCCGCCGCCAATCCCCATCAACGCGGAAACATAGCCGATCAACGTCGCCATGATCCGGTGGGTCAGCGCCGAATCCTTCAAGCGCGACATCAGCTTTTTCTGTATCGGCAGCACGATATTGAGCGCCAGAAACAGCGCCACCGCACCAAAAATAATCCGCAGCACATCGCCCGAATAAAACCGCGCCATCAGCCCACCCAGCAGCGATGCAGCAACGATAAACGGCCCCCAGAGCTTGAGCACATCAAACATCACCGCCCCGCGCGCATGATGCGCACGTGCACTATTGGCGCCGGTTGCAATGATAACCGCCAGCGAGGTGCCCACCGCGACATGATGAAAAACCGCAGGATCATAGCCCATCACCTGAAAGGCAATCGCCATTGCCGGCACCATGACGATGCCACCGCCAACACCCAGTAATCCCGCAATCAGCCCCGCAAAGGCCCCTGCTGCCAGCAGGCCAAGAACCAGCGGCACATAATTCATCAGATCATTCATCAGGATTTATCCCCTCAAGCCCCCGGCAGCGAGCAACATCTCGATTACCTTCTCGCGCCTGTCTTGTGGGCTTTTGCATACCGCGTCAAGCGGACGTGTGCCATCGGCCCCGGCCGCATTCACATTCGCCCCCGCCTCCACCAGCAAAGCCACCATCTCGATATCGCACCAGCTCGCCGCGTTTTGCAGGATCTTCCGCCCGTCCGCAGACTGCCCTTCAATATTTGCCCCCGCCTCGATCAGCAATCGCGCCACGGCAACGCCCCCGCGCGGCCCCGAGGCGATATAGAGCAAGGGATCACCCTCCTTGCTCTTGGCTTGCGGGTTACCCCCCTCAGCCAGATAGGCCGTCACCTTGGCCGTATCATTAAGCGCAACAGCCGAGATAATCGGATCATTGCCGCGTCGGGACTGACAGGCCCCCAGCGCCGTAATGGCCGTCAGCATCAGCACAAGTCTGATCAATCCTGTCATCTTAGGCTCCCGAAAAATGCAGCACCACCTGCCGCTCATGCGGCGCGCGGCGATGCTCAAAAAGATAAATGCCCTGCCAGGTCCCCAAAACCATCTGTCCGTCAGCGACAGGAATACTGATCGAGGTTTGCGTCAGGGCCGTCTTGATATGGGCCGGCATATCGTCCGGCCCCTCAGCCGTGTGCACGATCCAGTCCATGCCTTCGGGAACCATTCGGGCAAAAAAGGCGTTCATATCAGTACATACGTCAGGATCTGCGTTTTCCTGGATGAGTAATGAACATGAGGTATGCCGACAAAACAGCGTCAAAAGTCCGGTGCGCGCGCCCGTCTTCTCGACGAAACCGGCAACCTGCCGGGTGAACTCGTAAAGGCCCTGGCCAGTTGTTGAAATGCGCTGAAGTGCCTGTTCATGCCGCATTCAGGGGCACCTCCCTAGTTATTCGGTCACACGGACCGAAACCCGCAAGCCATCCAGATGATCGACTTGCCTTAATTCAGCCGTGGAACGGTCCCGCTTCAGACCTATTCCAAAACGATAATTCAACTAACCCTATCAAGTGAGGACAAAATATGCGTTTACGCTCAAAAATAATGACCGGCACGGCCATCGGCCTGCTGGCATTTGCGCCTCTCTCCGCAAGTGCCCAGGATGCACCCGCAGAACTTATTGCCGCCTATCAGCAATATGCGGCCACCCGGATGGCATACACTCAGGCACAAGCCAGTGGTGAGGCCAGTGCAGAAGCGGAAGCGGCAATCGCTGCCCGTCAGAACCTTGGCAATGTCTGCGAAAGCCTTGGTGCCGCGTCCATCAGCGATTGCCTTGAGCAATACATAGCTGTTGACGAGCGCATCCCCGGCGACCTCGACCCGATCGAGGCAGCGCCGCCAGCCGAAATAGCGCCTGAAGCAACCCCGGAGCCAGAACCAGCGCCTGAAATGGTCGAAGAACCCGCCCCGGAGCCTGAAGTTGCGCCCGAAGAGCCGGCCGCAGCACCGGCTGAAATGGAAGAAGAACCAGCACCGGTTGCTGAGCCGGAACCTGTGGCAGAGCCTGAGCCTGAAATGGCGCCGGAACAGCCCGTAGAAGAAGCGGCACCCGCGCCTGCGGAAAAGCCGGCAGCTGAAGCTGCACCAAAACCCGAAACGAAGCAGGAAAAGCCGGTAACAGCGCCTGCCCCCGAAACCAAGAAAGGCGACGCCGCAGCGGAACCCGCTGACGCGGCAGAGCCCGCCGAACCGATCGTCGATGCAGATGTCGCCCCTGAAGAAGTGGCCCCTCTCCTCGATAGCGCCAAGGAAGAAAGCGAACCCGCCAAGGCGGATCAACCCCGCAAGCGCAAGCCAGAGGTAAAAGAAACCCCGGCAGAACCGGCACCGCAAAATGATGCCGAAGCCCAGGCCTTTGAAGCGCCGGTTGAGGTAAAGTCGATCGAAGCTGAAAAAGGTGAAGCTGTCGCCCCGAAAACAGAGGCACAACGCAGCGAACGGCGTGAACGCGACGACCGTCAGGATCGTGGCGAGAGCGGCGATCGTGACCGTCAGAGCGACCGCGGCGACCGTGATGACCGTCGCGAGCAGCAACGGCCTGACCGGGCCAAGGTTGTGCAGGAAGACGAGAGCGGTCTGCGCATTGTGTTGCAGTTCGGCAATCAGCTGATCGTGCAGAACCAGGACAGCCCCCGCCTCAACCGCGATGCCGATGAGCGTCAGGTCGAAAAGCTGCGCAATGGCCGCACCCGCGAAACCATTGAACGTCGCAACGGTTCGCGCCTCGTCACCATCTACAACCGCAATGGCGATATCCTGCGCCGTTCGCGCTTCACACCGGATGGTCGCGAGATCGTACTGGCCTATATCGATGAAGACCGCGAAGAAGACCTGCTCGATTGGCGTGATCCCGCCGAGGACCTGCCCCCGCTGCGCCTCAACATCCCGGCGCGGGAATACATCCTCGACAGTCAGGATGTCGATGAAGAGCGTCTGGCAGATTTCCTCGACCAGCCGCCGGTTGAACGCGTACAGCGCCTCTACTCGGTCGACGAGGTCAAGCGGTCCGCCCGTATCCGCGACATGGTGCGCCGACTCGAGGTTGGTGGCCTGACCTTTGACAGTGGCAAGGCTGCAATTGATCCAACCCAGATCAATAATATCAGCAAGGTCGCCAATGCCATGCTGGACCTGCTCGACGAAAACCCGGCAGAAACCTTCCTGATCGAGGGACACACCGATGCCGTTGGTTCAGACATCTCCAATCTGGGATTGTCAGATCGCCGCGCCGAGACAGTGGCCATTGTCCTCAGCGACATTTTCGGCATTCCGCCGGAAAACCTTGCAACTCAGGGGTATGGCGAGCGCTACTTGAAAGTGCGCACCGAATCCGCTGAGCGGCTGAACCGCCGGGTCACCATCCGCCGCATCACGCCGCTGGTCGCCCCTATCGCCCAGCGCTAGGCGATCAGTCACGCAAATGAAAAAAGGGGCATCAAGCGATGCCCCTTTTTTGCCCCCAAACCAGAGCAGACTTAGCTGCCCAAATGGTCCTGCACAAATGTGCCGATCTTTTCAAAAGCCTCCAGCGCTTCGGGTACATCCGGCGCTGCGTGATGCCAAATATGCCACATACCTGGCCATATCTGCAAATCCACTGTCACGCCCGCACTTTCCGCATGCTCCGCAAACACCTTGGAATCATCAACCATCACCTCACGGTCACCCACCTGCAGCAATACCGGCGGCATGCCCTGCAAATTGGCAAACATCGGTGAAATAATCGGATTGGCCGGATCAGCCTGATCATAATACCAGGGGCCAATCTCGTTATGCCATTCAAGGCTGATCGTGGGATCATTATCGGCATTCCCGGCATAGCTGGCACCAGAATTGGTCAGATCAAGCCAGGGCGCGATCATCACCAGACAGGCAGGCATCGGTGCGCCAGCCTCACGTAACGCCAGCAAGGTGGACGCTGCCATGCCACCCCCGGCACTATCGCCGCCAATAACAATGCGCCGGGCCGGAATCCCCTCGTGCAGCAGCGATCCATAAACCGAAAGACAATCGTGCACCCCCGCAGGAAACGGGTGTTCCGGCGCCAAACGATAGTCGGGCACCAGCACTTTCATGTTTGTCGCTTTGGACAGATAGGCGGCAAATTTGCGATGCGTCACCGGCCCGCCGGAGCAGAAACCGCCCCCGTGCAACAGAATGAAAACCGCATCACTGTCGCAATCGGGATGGATCACCCATTCGGCAATTACCCCGCCTGCCGTCACCGCAGACGTTTTCAGCCCCTCAGGCAACGGCTCAGCCTCGGCCCGCCGCTCCCATTCGCGGCGCAGGTCCGCAATCGGGCGCTTCACCCGTCCCTTGGCCGCCATCAATTCTGATAAAGCGCGTTCCGCTTCAACGCTTGGCACTGTCGATGCCCCCTCTACGCTCAGTGTTGCGCAGAAGCTTGTGTTACAAAAACCAAATAAGCAAGTAATTGCAGCTGGGTACTAATGCAGATTTAGCTAAAGTGTGCTTTTATGAAAACACCAATTTTCTCAATGGCTTCCTCAGCTTCCGGCAAATCAGGTGCCCATTGGTGCCACACATGCCACATATCCGGCCACACCTCGATTTCCGTCTCAACCCCCGCCTGCTTTGCTCTTTCGGCAAATACCAGCGAATCATCCAGCATGGCTTCGTGATCCCCGACATGCACCAGCATCGGCGGAAAATCGGTCAAATCCGCCTTGATCGGCGAGAGCAAGGGGTGCGCTGGATCAGCCGTCCCTGCATATTGCGCCGCCGCCTCCTGCAACCCTTCGCGCGTAATCGAGGGATCAAATTCACGCCGGGTCTCATAGCTTTCACCGCTCAGCGTGAGATCGGTCCAGGGGGACAGAAAAACCGCAGATGACGGCAGCGGCCCCTTTGCATCCCGCAAGGCCAGCAACAGCGTCGCCGCCAAACCGCCGCCGGCACTATCGCCACCAATACTGATCTGGGATGGGCTCATCATATTGCGCAATAACGCGCCATAAACCGCTGAAACATCTTCAAGCGCTGCAGGAAACGGGTGTTCAGGCGCCAGTCGATAATCGGGCACCAGCACCCGCGTGCCACTGGCACCGGAAAGGCGGGCAGCCAGATTGCGATGGGTAATGCAGCCCCCCGCCCTGTAACCACCGCCATGAATAAAAAGAAACACCCCTTTGCCGGGACTATCGGGATGTTGCACCCATTCGGCGCTCACCCCCGCCAGTTCAACTGGCTCGACTTTCGTCCCTTCCGGTACAGGATCGTTGGCAGCATTCTCCAACCATTCCTTCCGGCTCTCCTCAAGTCCAAGCTCAGGCGTATTTTTATCCGCAATAAGCTCGGCCTTGATGCGCTCGGCATCTGTGCTCGCCATCCGTTGTCGTCCCCTGAATCCCCGATAGCCCGAAAAGACTAAGGGTAGTTTCAAGGCAAGCGCAAGCCAGAGGCGACAAGTCTTGGGGTTATGGTAAGGATGTATTAACGCAAATCTTGCTCACATCCGCAAAACAGGAGTGGCAAAATCATGTCTGCTGAAAAATAAGGCAAAAAAAACGACTATCGAACGATAAACCCGGCCGACCCGAATCAGCCTTGGCCACGAATCCATGCGTCACGCAGCGCTGATATGTCCCTCAGCACTCATCTCACCCTCAGGCGCTGAACAGCCGGTCTCCCTGCTCATCCACAATCTGGCGGCCTTTACCCAGCGTCGCAGATGCGGCCATATCGGCAGAAGGCAGACGGTCAGCCCGGATAAACTGGTGGCTCTTCAAGGCCCCATCAATCTCTTTCTCAACAACGCCGCAAAGCTGAAACTCGCTACCAGCGCGCATTTCCAGCGCCTTGATTACGAAGCCCTGATATTCCTCCTGCTCGAATACCTTGGGTTCATTGCTGTTGTCAGCGCTGGCACCACCACCGAAAAGTTTCTTGAGAAAGGACATCTGGTTTCCCCTGCAACGCGATCTGGTTTTGAAAGCTACCTATAGCAGCAAATAGAAGGGTTTGGGGAGAGCATCTCAGCCTCTCGGTCCATCTGAAAAAATCCCTTCAACAAAATAACCCACCAGCATCTCGATCTGCGCCCAGGTTTGCGCACGCGCCCTGGGGTCAGCCTGGCCGACATAGTTCATCGTCACAATACCATGCACCGCCGACCAGAGCGTGCGTGCCGCCACCGCCCGTTCCGCATCCGTAAAAGGCGCACCAGCGAGACATTGGCCGATAATGCCGATCAACGCATTCTGCTGCGCCTGATAATCCTCGGCAGCGGCAGAAACCGGATGGCGGCGATTGAACGTCAACAAGCCATTCCAGCGGCTGGCATTGGCGGCAACAAAAGCGATATAGACCTCGGACAGCCCGAGCAGCAAATAGCGCATCCGCGCCTTTTGCGTGTCAGCCAGCTCGCCTGCCTGAATTGCCGCCGCCATCTCGCGCCCGATCCGCGCCGTTTCGCCGAGCGCCAGTGCGTTCAAATCGGTAAAAATGCGCGAACACGCCGCCCGCACCAACCCATCCACATTGCCATAAAGATTATAGACCGTTCCAACAGACACCCCGCTACGGTCAGCAACCGTGCGCGCTTTCACCAGATCCAGCCCGCCCGCGTCCATCAGCTCGAGCGTTACCTGCACCAGCTTCTCGCGCACCTCGTCATGTTCCAGCGCCATCACCGGTCTCCTTTAGAAGAAACGAACATATAACACAGTTTTGAACACCGTTCAAAAACTATTGCGCATTCTCTCAAACCTTGTTAAAAGCAATATGAACATTGTTCAAATTTGCCGCCGGTTACAAGATGGCTCCTAGCGAGCCTTAGGGAGAAACCAGATGACGGAACAATTGAGCGGACCAGATCCCAAGTTTGCGTCCCGCATAACACTTAATTTGAAAAAGCTCGTCAGCGACGGCCAGCTGAGCCAGGCAGAAGCCCAGCGCCTCAATGATCTGGGCGAGAGCGTCCTTACACGAAAAATATTCGCCAATGCTCTGCTGATTTTCGGAGCCATTATGGTGGTCACCGGCATTCTGGCGCTCGGCCCCTCGCTTAACACTGGCCTCGCACTTGCCGGCACAGCCCTCGCCCTCGGCACCGCGCTGATCTGGCGCGGCACTGATGAGTGGTGGCTGCTGGGCCGTGCCCTGGTGCTCATGGGTGTTCTAGGCCTTTGCGGCTGGACCGCCTTGCGTTTTGACGAACTCGGCCCGGAAATGACGCAGCTGACCTGGCCCACCATTCTCGCCCTGACACTCGCGGGCGCGATATTCTACCGCGACGCCGTTCTCGCGGCCCTGGCCCCCATCGCGCTCGGACACAGCATCGGTGGCGGCACTGCTTACTGGCACGCCTCCTATGGCCTGTTCATGCGGGAATCAAGCGTCACCATCCTTGTGTTCGGCCTGCTTTGTGCCGCCCTCCTCTGGGCGCTCTACCGCGTGCCGCAAAACTATGAGCTGGTCACCAAGGTCATGGCCCGCGTGAGTTTCTTCCTTGCCAATTTCGGCTTCTGGATTGGCTCATTGCATGGCGATTATCCCGGTCAACTCTGGCTGGCCGACGGGTTGAACTGGACAGACACGCAGTCATGGCAGGCGACATCCTTTTTCATCCCTGCCGAAGTGTTTTCGGTTGCCTGGGCTGTCTTCCTGCTGTTTGGCATCTATATGGGCATCCGCACAGGCCGCAGCTTTATCGCCAACACCGCCATCGTCTTTCTGGCAATCCACTTCTACACCCAGCTTTACGAGACCTTCCTCGACACACCGAGTGGCCTGGTGTTCGGCGGCGTTGTTCTCATCGGTTTTGGTCTCGGTCTTGTGCGGTTCAACCGCTGGATGACGGACTATCGTAAATCCCTGCAAAGCGAAGATAGCGCATAACAAAAAGCCCGGCGCACAAAGCGCCGGGCTCTTCATCTTCATCTGAAAGCTGGTCAGTTCTCAGGCAAGGCATAGGCAATGATGGAATCCCCGGCCTTGGTGCCGGTCGATCCGTGGCCACCGGCCACAACCACCACATACTGGCGGCCATCTTCCGGCGACCTGTAGGTCATCGGCGTTGCCTGCCCGCCAGCGGGCAAACGGCTTTCCCACAATTGCCGTCCTGTCGTCACGTCATAGGCACGGGCGTAATAGTCCATTGTGCCGCTAAGAAACGCGACGCCGCCCGCTGTCATGATCGGGCCACCGATACCGGGCACACCCATTTTAAAGGGCAACGGGATCGGCGAGAGATCCTGCACCGTGCCGTTAACGTGCTTGTAAAGCGTTTCACCGGTCGTCAAATCCGCGGCGGCAACATAGCCCCAGGGCGGCTGCTGACAAGGCAGTCCAAGCGGCGACAGGAACACGCCCATCTTGGCCGCATAAGGCGCGCCATAGTTCTCGTTGAACGCCGGCGCCCCCTCTTCGGTCACAACACGCTGCTCTTCGTTTTCACGCGGAATAAGCTGCGAGGTGAAAGCCATATAAACCGGCATGCCAAACATGATCTGGCGTTCCGGATCAACGGCAACGGCGCCCCAGTTAAACGCACCGAAATTACCCGGGTAAACAATCGTCCCTTGTTCGGAAGGTGGTGTATAGCGCCCCTCGTAACGCAGCGAATGAAACTGGATGCGGCAGTAAAGCTGGTCGAACATGCTCACGCCCCACATCTTTGCACCCGTCAACGGTTCGGGCAAAAAGCTGAGATTGGAAACAGGCTGGGTCGGCGCGGTATAATCACCCTCGACAGCCCCCTGCGGCGCAGCCACCTCGGTCACCGGCACAACCGGCTCGCCTGAGCGACGGTCGAGCACAAAGATCTCACCTTGCTTGGTCGCCACAACCAGCGAAGGCACGGTTTCTCCGTTAATGGTCAGGTCGATCAGGCTTGGTTGCGCGGGCATATCCATGTCCCAAAGGTCATGGTGCACACCCTGAAACACCCATGCCACCGCTCCGGTCTCAGCATTAAGCGCGACGATGGATGCCGAATATTTCTCGGCATTGGCATCACGATTGCCGCCAAACTGGTCGGGGGGCTGGTTGCCCATCGGGATATAGATCAGGCCCAGTTCCGGATCATAGCTCGATACGCTCCAGCTATTGGGCGAATTCTCCCGATAGGTCTCGCCATCCGCAATCGGCGCGGTTTCATCGGGGTTAAGGCTGTCCCAGTTCCAGACAAGCTCACCGGTCTGCAAATCAAATGCCCGGATCACGCCGGAAGGCTCGGTCGTCGACACATTGTCGTTCACCGCACCACCCACAACGATCAGGTCCTCGGTAATCACCGGCGGCGAAGTGGAATAATAAGCGCCCGGCGTTACATTCGGCATGTTCTGCCAAAGGTCCACCGTGCCATCCTCACCACCAAAGCCGGGGCAGATTTCACCCGTTTCAGCCGAAAGCGCAATCAGGCGGCCATCCGAGGTGGGAATAAACAGACGCGGGCCACAATCAATGCTGGCGGTCTGCACAGGCGTAACACTTGCCTCAGGTGCAGCACCCTCCAAGACCGTCGATGGCTCTGCGCCATCCGTCCCGGCTTCAGGCGCCACAGGAACAGTCGCAGAAACCGGCTCGGATACAGCCGTGCGCTTGATCGCACCTTCATAGGAAACACCACGGCAGGTCATGTGCTGTGTAGTTTCTGTAGGCGGCTGGTTCAACATCGGGTCAAACCGCCATTTTTCTTCACCCGTTGTCGCATCCAGCGCAATCACGGTCTGAAACGGCGTACAAAGATAAAGCGAATTCCCCACCATCAATGGGGTGACCTCATATGTGGTCTCACCCGGGTCCTCACCGTCGCGCACCTCGCCGGTCTGATAGGACCAGGCGACCTCAAGCTGGTCGACATTCTCAGGGGTAATGTCTTTCAACGGCGAAAACCGCTGGCCATAGGCAGAGCGGCCATAAGAGTGCCATTCGCCATCCGGCACAGCAACGGATGCAGGCAACTCGGCGCTTTGACGCGGTGCCGGCGCCGTACCAGCGAGATCGTTGGAAGGCACAAACATGGCCACAACGGCCACAACCACTGAAACGGCAATGCTGCCCCATAGCGCAATCACACCGCCCTGACGCCCCAGAACGGGCCAACGCGGCAACAGCATTGCGCCAAAAACAAACGGCAGGCCAAGGATAACACCCATGACAACAATCACGTCACCGCGCGGGGCCAGCGCCCACCAGTCAAGCCCGACTTCGCTGACAGCCCAGATCATGGACCCCGCAACCACAAGAGCATAGGCCCAGAGCGCTGCCGGGTCGAACCGCCAGGCAAGAGCACCGCTGACCAGAAAGCCGATCCCGGCAATGATATAGTACAAAGTACCGCCGGAGACAGCGAGCCATATTCCGCCCGCCAGCAACAAAAGACCGATCAGCGCCAGAACGCCCCCGGTCACGCGACATAGTATTTGTGAAAGGGACATCCCAAACCTCCATTGACGTCTTCTTTAAAACAAACGCGTCGATGGATGATTGGTTCCATTGCCCGCCGAAAGGCTTGGCTTTGGCGGCAACAAAAGGTCTGGAATATAAAAAAGGCCGCGCGGGTCAAGCCCGCGCGCAAGGTTACTTGCCCGAACGCTTGACGGTCTTGATTGCCAGCGGAGGGATACCCGATTTCTCGGAGATCTCGAGATCCTGCCGCTCGATTTCAGCTTTCACGGCGTCTTCACCGCCATCAAGCCCCTGCAACAGATCAGCCGGCACCCGGCGATTGGAACGCTGACTGCCATCCTCATAAACAACGTCATACATTACCATCTCAACGCGGGCTGTTGGTTTTTTTGCCATAACGGGCCTCCTTCAGAAAAACGTGCGTGCCTGTCCGGCAATTTTGTGCCGGTTCTCTATCATCCCGCGCGCCCGATAGCGAGAGCGCAAGACAGCGCAGCCGATACTGGGGAACCATCATCGGTCCCGCGCGTTAATCAGCCAGACGAAACAACAAAGGCGAACCGCATGTCAGATGAAAAAGAGACCGTAGTCGTAAGCAATACCGGCGGTAATGGCGGAGCATGGTTTCTCGGCATCGTCGTGGCGATTGGTATCGTTGTAGTCGCTTTCCTCGCCTATAACGGGTTTTTCACAGGCGGCGACAGCGTCGAAGTCGAATTGAAAGTCCCCGAGATTTCCGCCCCGGCGCAATAGCGCCTTATACCTCCAAACGATAATCCTCCAAAGCCAACGGGAGCCGCAAGGCTCCCGTTTTCTTTTGATCGGCGTGCATCAGCCGAAACTAGTTGTCGAGGAAGCTTCTCAGCTTGCGCGACCGGCTCGGATGCTTGAGCTTGCGCAAAGCCTTCGCCTCGATCTGCCGGATACGTTCACGGGTCACCGAGAACTGCTGGCCAACTTCTTCGAGCGTATGATCGGTGTTCATGCCGATGCCGAAGCGCATGCGCAGCACACGTTCTTCACGCGGGGTCAGCGAAGCCAGAACGCGGGTCGTCGTTTCGCGCAGATTGGACTGGATCGCCGCATCAATCGGCTGCATCGCATTGGCATCGGGAATGAAATCACCCAGATTGCTGTCTTCCTCATCGCCAATCGGCGTTTCAAGGGAGATCGGCTCCTTGGCGATTTTCAACACCTTGCGGACCTTGTCGAGCGGCATTTGCAGCTTCTCGGACAGCTCTTCAGGTGTCGGCTCGCGCCCGATTTCATGCAGCATCTGGCGTGACGTGCGCACGATCTTGTTGATCGTCTCGATCATGTGCACCGGAATACGAATGGTGCGCGCCTGATCGGCGATCGAACGGGTGATCGCCTGCCGGATCCACCAGGTCGCATAGGTCGAGAACTTGTAGCCACGGCGATATTCGAATTTATCAACCGCCTTCATCAGGCCGATATTGCCTTCCTGGATCAGATCAAGGAACTGCAGGCCGCGATTGGTGTATTTCTTGGCAATCGAGATCACGAGACGGAGGTTCGCTTCCACCATTTCCTTCTTGGCAATCGCCGCTTCCCGCTCACCCTTTTGCACCTTGTGCACGATGCGGCGGTATTCGGTGATATCAAGACCGGTCTCGGTGGCCAGCGTCTGGATTTCGCCGCGCAGGTCTTCAATCGTATCGAGCTCACGCTTGACGAATTCGCCCCAGCCTTTAACGCCCAGTTCGCCCACTTTCGTGGTCCACTCGGGGTCCAGCTCGCCGCCATAATAGACTTCGAGGAATTTCTCGCGCTTGATGCCATAGCTCTCAGCCAGACGCAGCAACCGGCCTTCAATCCGCACCAACCGCTTGTTGATGTCGTAAAGCTGTTCAACAAGGCTCTCGATACGCGAATTATTGAGGCTGAGCGATTTCACGTGAGTGATGACTTCGCCACGCCAGCCGCTGAGCTTTTTCACCTCGGACTGATTAAGGTCCTTGGCCGCCAGGCGGTCTTCTGTGTGCTGGTCCTGCACCTTGCGCATCTTGCCGTAAATCTTGGCAATATTGTCGAAGGTCTCAACAACCTGTGGCTTCAGCTCGGCTTCCATCGCGCTGAGCGAGAGATTGTTTTCATAATCCTCGTCATCATCATCGTCGGAATTCTGGCCTTCGCCCTCGCCGTCGCCATCTTCCGCGCCTTCGCTTTTCGCTGGCGCAGCAGCCTGTGCCGCTGCCTGCCCATATTGCGGCGGGTTCACTGCAGGCGCAGCCTGCTTGGCATCAGGCCCCGCATAAGTGGCTTCAAGATCGATAATGTCGCGCAGCAAAATCTCGCCTTCGGCAAGCTGATCGCGCCAGATGATGATGGCCTGGAAGGTCAGCGGGCTTTCGCACAAGCCCTCAATCATGGTCTCGCGCCCGGCTTCAATGCGCTTGGCGATGGCGATTTCGCCCTCGCGACTCAGAAGTTCGACAGAGCCCATTTCGCGCAAATACATGCGCACCGGATCATCGGTACGGTCCGACCCGGATTTCGCATTGGAATTGGTCGCAACTGCAGTTCCTGTGGAAGGCGCAAGTTCGCCCCCCTCTTCGCTGTCATCGCTGCTATTGTCGGCTTCTTCGATCTCGTCTTCATCGACGACATTGATGCCCATGTCGTTGAACATGGCCATGATGTCTTCGATCTGCTCAGAGGTCACTTCCTCGGAGGGCAGAACGGCGTTGATTTCTTCGTAGGTCACATAGCCGCGTTTTTTCGCGGTCTTGATCAATTTTTTGACCGCGGCATCGCTGAGGTCAAGCAATGGGCTGTCGGGTGCCTCGCTCTGTTCCTGCGGCTTTTCGGTCTCTTTGGTCTGTGCCTTGGTGGCCATATGTTTCTCCGGGCGGCGCTTCGGGGTGCCAGTGTCGCCAATAGTCTTTAAATGGTGATGCCACTCATCAAGGTAAAGTGAGGTTAACGCCGGACACCTATTTTTCTGTCCGCTTGGCCCGTTTCCGATATCTGTGACCGGCGGCCACATGCGAGAAAGCGCACGTCGCGGGCCTTTTTCTAAAAGCTTCGCGTCGCACGCCCGGATAACGAACCGAAACCCTCAATCAATGCCTCTGTGCCATCGACGCTGGTAATCTGGTTCTGGATGTCCCGCAGCCGCTCAAGATTCTCATCGCTCAGGTCATCACCCAGCGCTATTTCGGCTGCTTTAAGCTCTCTATTTAGCTGAACAGATTTGGAATGCAAGGCCAGAGCGTGTTTTAAGCCCGTTTCAGCGTCCACTTCGGCGATATTATCGCCTGTTTGCCAAACCCCCTGCCGCAAAAGAACGCCGCGCATCTTCTCCAGCAATTCGCCAAAACCACGCGCCACCAGCATCTCGTTCATCTGGGTGGTGGTAATATCATGGTCGCGGCTGACAATATCAATCACCGCCCCCAGAACCTGCCGCGCCGCCGGACTTTCAAAATCCAGTGCCGCCAGCGCTTCCAGCCGCGGTTCAACCAGCAAGGGGTGGTTGATCAGGCTCATCAGGATCACCGCCTCGCGCGCCGTCACCTCAGGCACCCGGCCCGGCTTCAGCAATCGCGAGTTCTTCAAGGCGTCACTCACCACCAGTTTGGGCGATCCACGTCCGCGCGACGGACCATAGCCGGACCGGTTATTCTTGAAGCCGCCACTATTATAGCCGCCCCGTCCACTATTCTGCCGGTAACGGTCCCGCGCCGGCGCAAACAATTCCTGCAGTTTTTCGTCAAACGCCTGCGCATAATGGCGCCGCACCGAATTATCGGCAATCGCATTGGCCCGCTCGCGCAAGCGCATTTCCAGCGCCGCCCGCGCCTCAGGCGTTTCCGGCACAATGCCGCGCGTTTCCATGCTCCAGACCATTTCCGACAGCGGCCGGGAATCCTTGATCAGGTCAGCAAACGCGTCGCGCCCGCGCTGCTTGATAATGTCGTCGGGATCAAGCCCATCCGGCAGCATGGCAATCTTCACTGTCTGCCCGGGCTTCAGCAGCGGCAAAACCATATCCGCTGTGCGCTCAGCCGCCTTTTGCCCGGCCTTGTCGCCGTCAAAACACAAAACCGGCGCGTCACTCATCCGCCACAACAGGGTCAAATGGTCCTCGGTCAACGCCGTACCAAGCGGTGCCACCGCGCCCTCAAACCCGGCCGCCACCGCTGCAATCACATCGAGATAGCCCTCGACCACCACAACCGGCTTGCCATCATGGGCCGCCTGGCGCGCATCCTTGCCATTATAAAGCGTCTGCCTTTTGTGAAAGAGATCGGTTTCAGGCGAATTGAGATATTTCGCCGGCACATCAGCGCTCAGCGCCCGTCCACCAAAGGCAATCACCCGCCCGCGAAAATCCATTATTGGAAACATCAGCCGGTTGCGAAACCGGTCATAGGTCAGCGCATCGCCCTCGCGTTGCGCCAAAAGACCCGTCGCCATCATGTCCGCCGCCGAAACCCCGTTCGCTGCCAGATGCTCTTTCAATCCATTGCGGCTTTCCGGCGAAAACCCGATACGGAACCGCGTCTGCTGGCTCGGCGTCACCCCGCGTTCATTCAGATAGCCACGCGCCCGCGCCCCGATATTATGCGCCAGCGCGGCCTCAAAATAGGCGGTTGCCAGCTCCATCACTTCATAGAGCGAGCGCCGTTCGGCCGCCTTCTTCTCCTGAACCGGATCACGCGCCGGCATCGGCACCCCTGCCAAACCGGCCAATTGCTCCACCGCCTCGGGAAAACTGATCCCCGTACGCTCGGTCAGAAACCTGAAATGGTCGCCCGATGCCCCACACGAGAAACAGTGATAACGGCCCCGCTGGTCGTCAGCATGGAAACTCGGCGTCTTCTCCCCATGGAACGGACAGCAGGCCCACATATCCCCCTTGCCCGGCTGCGACTTGCGCTTATCCCAGATGACATGCTGACCCACCACCTGCGTAATCGGCAGGCGGTTGCGAATGTCGTCCAGAAAGGCATCGGAAAAGCGCATGCCCGATCTTACCGCACAGCAGCAGACAAGAGCAATCGGACAAGCGCGATCTTCACAGGCACAGGCAACCAGCTTTAGGTCTCATACCTCTCCTGCACCGCCAGCCCGCGCATCAGCCCAAACATCAGAAAACCGAAATTGGCTCCGATAAACAATCCAAGCAAAAACCATACAAATCCGGACATGACGCAACCTCATACTCAAGAACAAAAGCGAGCCAGCCTCACGCAGGCTCACGAGTGTTTCGGTGGAGTGGAAGCCTCTGATTTCAATGCCACTTCATGGCATTTAAGCCATTCATTTCCGCGCACATTAAAGCTGAAATAACTATTCAGATTAACCTGCCCACTCACGCCTAAACTAGAGCATGATGAATAACCGAAGTGTATTTCGACACTTAAATATAGTATTTTAAGTCACGTAAAGCTCAACAATGAATACATCAAGTTATTATTGTCACAATAATAATAGAAAACAAACACAACGTAACACAAGATGAAAAGTTGTTTTACATTCGCAAAATGTAATTTGCCTAGTTTTCCACAGAAATCATAATATTATTTACAATATCGTATTTTATTAAAATATCGTTTTCTTGATTCATTCAATATCATCCAGCGAAGAGCAGAGTGTGTCACGGGGGCAAGTGACACCGCTTGCGGTGGCTATGCAGACTTTTTTAAAGCACCGGAAATTGGGCGGGAACCAGGAAAATGGAACAGAGGATCCAGCGCGTAGGTGTTCTGGACGCGGGTAGCGATGCAAACTTCGATTTGCAGCATTGGCTTTTACAACGCGGCTATTTGGCCGACATGATCCAGGACCCACTACTGATCAAAAACTACTGCTGCGAGCTAAAGCCCGCAGCCTTGCTGATAGATATGTCCCTCATCGGCCAAAGCGGTCCCAAAATGGTGAAAGAGCTTCGGGATTCCGGCTATACCGCACCCATCATCGCCACCCTGAACGGCCGCGATGATGCTTTGCAGGTACAGACCCTGCAAATGGGGGCAGACGACTTCCTGCAACACCCCATGACGACCATTCAGTTGCTGGAACGCCTCGGGTTGATCCTGCGGCAAAGCGCAAGGGAAACCCGGGCAGTTCCCTCGCAAATGGATGAGCTGTCGGATGTTTTGACAAGCACCGAGAGCCGCATCGTAAAAGCATTGCAAGAGAGCATGCCCGACCCCATGCGGCGTGAACAGATCATGTGGGCCATCAAGCGCAAGCAGATTGCCCCCGATGACCGGTCGATCGATGTTTATGTGTCAAACATCAGGCGCAAGCTGCGCATGGTTCATGCCGGGCTGGCCATCACCACAGTGCGTGGTGTGGGCTTTGCACTGACCTATAATCACGAGCAAAATGGCTAAAAGGTTTTCCGGCGTTTCGCATCGAAACGCCGGAAGCTCTCAAAGGCCGCTCTGGCGTAATTTCCGGGCGAGGCCGAACAGGCCAATGGCGAACAGAACCGCCAGCACCCCGCCGATCATCACAAACACGGTCGCAGCCGCCAGTGGCACCACCAGCAGCAAAATCCCGAACAAAACATAGGCGACACCGCTAAGCAGCACCGGCCAGATCTTGGCATAATGCGCGCTCTCGCGCAGAACGATGATGATTTCCAGCACACCGACAAACAGCGCCTGAAACGCCACCAGATAGATCAGCAAGGTCGCCGTCAGGATTGTCGCGAGAAACGGACTGGCCAGAATAAGCGCACCCATGATGATCGAGAGGGTGTTGCGCACCACATCAAACCAGAAATTGCCTGTGCGCGCCCGGCCAAAGGTAATCGCCCACAATCCGAGACCGCCATCCACCAGAAACAGTGCGCCACCCAGCAGCACCAGAACCGTGAGCGCCTGCAACGGCCAGATCAAGGCATAGAGCCCCGCCAGCAGCATCGCCAGTGCGCGCAGCCCCGTCAGCGTCGAGCCAATACGCCCACCCTTTTTTTCGTCATTCATTCTCGCCCCTCCAGTTAAATGATTGTCCGAAAAAAAGGTCGCCGCCGGTCGGTGCCTATCCCGCCAGCCGTTCTTTCACCAGCTTCGAAGCCTTGCCGAAATCGATCCGCCCGGGAAACTTTTCTTTCAGCGCGCCAACAACCTTGCCCATATCCCGCAAGCCCTCGGCCCCGGTTTCCTCAACCACCGCATCAATCGCTGACGCGACTTCTTCATCGCTCAGTGGTTGCGGCAGGTAATGCTGGATAATAACAATTTCCTCGCGTTCCTGCTCGGCCAGGTCCATGCGGTCCGCCTTGGCGTAGATTTCAGCGGATTCCTCGCGCTGCTTCACCATTTTTTGCAACAGCGCCAGAATATCGGAGTCCGAAACCTTCTCGCGCCCCTCGCCCCGGGCAGCGATGTCCCGGTCCTTGATGGCAGCATTGATCAGCCGGAGCGTCGTCGTCCGGCGCGGGTCCCGCGCCTTGATCGCCTCTTTCAACCCGGCATTGATTTCATCGCGCATAAGCGCTCCCTTTTCTAACACTGAAACGTTTGATTTTGCGGTCGAGCTTATACCCAACGGAACCTCGAATGCCAAGATTTGCAACAAATGGGCTTAAGTGACTGTATTTAATAGGATTTATTGCGAGCATCTTGCACACGCATTCGGTTGACCCTATATCCGGCTTCGCATATTGTCCGTCAAATTCTGATCAGACACAAGAATCTCTGGAGACCGCCCGTGACCGGATGGCAGCAATCGCCCACGACCGCCCTTCTTATACTCGAAGATGGCACGCGCCTTGAAGGCTACGGCATCGGCGCGGTTGGCCATACCGCAGGCGAGGTCTGCTTCAACACGGCCATGACCGGCTATCAGGAAATCCTCACGGACCCTTCCTATGCCGGCCAGATTGTCACCTTCACCTTCCCGCATATCGGCAATATCGGTGCCAATGACGAGGATATCGAGACGGTCAACATGGCCGCCCTCTCCGGCGTGCGCGGCGTCGTCCTCAAGGCCGACATCACCAACCCGTCCAATTACCGGGCGGCGCAAAAGCTCGATGCGTGGCTGAAAGCCCGCAACATTGTCGGCATTACCGGCATCGACACCCGGGCCCTGACCGCCCGCATCCGTGAAAACGGCATGCCCAACGGCGTCATCGCCCATGACCCAAAAGGCCTGTTCGACGAAAAATCCATGCTGGCCGAACTCAAAGCCTTTCCCGGCCTCGAAGGGCTGGATCTGGCCGCAACCGTCACCACGGCCCAGACCTATCACTGGGATCAAGGCAGCTGGGAATGGAACAAGGGCTTCAGCATTCTTGAAAACCCCGAATTCCACATTGTCGCTGTCGATTATGGCGCAAAGCGCAATATCCTGCGCTGTCTGGTGGATCAGGGTGCCAAGGTCACTGTTGTCACAGCCAGCGCAACCGCAGAAGACATCATGGCCCACAAGCCGGATGGCGTGTTCCTGTCCAACGGCCCCGGCGATCCGGCCGCAACCGGCAAATATTCAACGCCCACAATCCAGAAGCTGATAAAATCCGGCCTGCCCGTCTTTGGCATCTGTCTCGGCCATCAGCTATTGGCGCTGGCGCTGGGTGCGAAGACCGAAAAAATGCATCAGGGCCACCACGGTGCCAATCACCCGGTACAGGATCTGACCACAGGCAAGGTGGAAATCACCTCGATGAATCACGGTTTTGCCGTCGATACCGCAAGCCTGCCCGCCGGCGTCACCGAAACTCATAAATCGCTGTTTGACGGGTCAAATTGCGGCCTCGCAGTGGATGGCCAGCCGATCTTTTCGGTTCAATACCATCCCGAGGCATCACCCGGCCCGCACGACGCGCATTATCTGTTCACCCGGTTCCTCAACCTGGTACGCAAGCAAAAGGGTCTGCCCGAAATCGCCGAATATACAGCGCCAGCCGCCGCCGAATAAAAGCAAACGCTAGGCGGCTTGCACGAAAGGCAGCACCACAGCCTGGTTTCGCCCGGCCTCTTTGGCCTGGTAAAGGCGTTCGTCAGCCGCCCGGTAAAGGTCGCGGAATTTCATGTCCGCGGCCACAAAGGCCGCGCCGCCAACACTGACCGCCAGGTTGCGGCGCACCCCTTCATATTCAAACTCAAGCTGCTGCACCGCCGCGACAATGCGCTCGCCCGCCAGCACGCTTTCGGGCAATGACGCGCCACGCATGAATACGGCAAATTCCTCGCCACCGACCCGCCCCATAAAATCATCGGCCCGGATTGTCGCGCGTATGCATTCAGCAATCGCTATAAGCGCGGCGTCGCCCCCATCATGGCCAAGTGAATCATTGATCTGCTTGAAATAGTCGGCGTCAACAATCAGCAAGGCACCATCGGCGCGCTCGGTTTTGCTTTTAGCCAGTTCCGCATGAATAAGCTCGGTGAAGGCACGACGGTTGAGGCCTCCAGTCAACATGTCGATATTGGCAGCATGCGCCAGCTCGGCATTAACCTCCTCCAGCTGCAAAAGCTTGAACCCCAGCATGGTCAACAGCGGGACCGCCAGCAGCATCGGCAGCAAAATGCTGTTTCGCACCGCCAACGCCTGCTCTTCAGGATGGAATTCACTATAGCTGAAATAGGAATATACGGCCGCTATCAGCACGCAGGCCAATACCCCCGTCAGTACAAACAACATCACCCGGACGCGCGTCCAGTCAGATGCATTTTTCAATCGCATAGCCATTGTGCCACTCGCTGTAGCGCCCCCGGCACCAAACTAGATCACAAGTTTTGAGCGTTGCTTTATGAAACTGTCTAAAACTCTAATGAACTAGGCCCGGGTAACAAAAAGCCCCGTCAATCCGGCCACTTCAAACCCGTTATGACGGGCCATCAGCGCAAAGCCTTCACCGTCAAGATGCAAATGATAAGGCTGTTCGGCGAAGTGAATATCAGCCCGAAGCACATCGCGATGCACCAGCACAAACCCGCGCCCCACACCATCCAGCGGCACCAGCCGGAAAGCTCTCTGTCCGGCCAGAAAATCGCGTTGCCCCCGCCCGGCGCTCGCGACACCATCCTGCCCGCGGATTTTGTAAGTCACGCGAATGCCGCCACCCCAGTTATAGCGATGCGTCGACAAATCCACCTCACGCCCCGATGCATCAAGCATACCAAGGCCAACCACCGGATAACCCGCCTCCAGCCCCTGCCGTAACGCGTCGGCTGGAATCGCGGTCACTTCCCCGCCGACAAACAACACCCAGTCAGCCTGCGCCCCAACCGCGTCGGCCAGCGCATTGCGCATCGCGGCCGACCGCACCATCGCCCGGCTTTCAGGCAGCAGCTTTTTCATGGCTGTGGTGTTGTCAGCGGGAGCCGCCACAAAATGCAATTTGACCTGGGCAAACCCCAGATCTGACAGACCCTTTACGCTTGCCCGCACCGCATCCTGCTCAACCGCTGTCTGCGCGAACGAACCAACCGTCACCCGGATCCGGCCCTTGTCATATTCAAGCCCGTCCAGTGCGGCGACCAGAGCCGGACTGACGTTCCCTTCCTGCAAGGCCACGCAGATCGCAACATCGGGCACCTCAGCCAGTGGTTGCGGTCGCTGATCGCTATAGGGCCGCAGCGGATCGGGAATACGCACGGCCACAAGTTGCGGATAAAGCCGCGCCCGCACCGCCCATTTCAGCGCGTGCATGGCATGAAACGGCTTGGCCAACCACTTGTGTCGCTTGAGAAAAGGCACCCAGCTTGTCAACCAGTGATGCGAAACATAGGCCTGCCTGTCCGACCATATGAAATCAAAATCCGCGCCCATATCATCAGCCAGCTTGTCATCGCTCGTGCACGGCTTCCCGCCATCGCAATGCGGCGACCACAGGCAAGGCGGCACCAGCTTTGGCCGCTCATCCCGGCCAAGGCGCACCCCGGCACCTGTCGTCAGCGACGGCCCGGTCGAATAAAAAATGTCCGGATTATCGGCAACCGTTGGCAGCAGATCGACGATTAGCCTGAAATAGGCATGCCCCGGCACCGCGCCCATAAACGCATTGGAGAGCAGATAGGGCGTGCCGCAATGCCGCCGGTCAGGCCCGATATGTTCGTAAGGCTCCAGCCCGACGAAACAATCCACACCCTCAACCATCGCATTGATCGAGCGGAACGGCTCCACATCAAGGTCCGAATAAACCCCACCCATGATATTGAGCACCAGATAGCGAAACGAATCCGCCCGCTGGATTGGTGCCGGATACCCATCATAAGTGGCCAGAAATTCAGGATAATGCGCCGCCACGAACTCGCGCATCGTCGCATCAGTCCACAGCCGGATATCCCAGTCCTTGTGGGTTTCGCGCCAGAGGGTGAGATATTCCCCCATCTTGCCCGGCACATCTTCGGTCTTCCAGGTGAAATGCAGGATTTTGGGAATAGCCACGCCGGACCCGTTCGCTTGTGTCATGTCTCGTCTTACTGTCTCATATCGGCGCGCACCGCAAGGGTCGCCCTGCCCGCTGATCTATGTCAAACCTCATACACAGGTGTAATGCTATATTGATTGACCAATCAGGCTGAGATCGAGACCATGGCACCAGCAACCTATTCCAGAACCCAGATTATATTGCACTGGCTTATCGCCGTCCTTGTAGCCTTCCAGATTATTTTCCACGAAGGCATTGCCGCCATCTGGGATGATCGTATGCGGGGCATCGTGCCCAATGAGCCGTCGCCCAATCCCCATGCCATTGTCGGCCTGCTGATTTTGGCACTGGTCTTGTGGCGGCTCACTCTGCGCCTGAGGCGCGGCACCCCCGCCTTGCCCGAAACCGAGCATCCAGCCTTGAAGTTTGTCGCCTCGGCAACCCATTGGCTGTTTTACCTGCTGTTGATCGGCATGCCGATCTCGGGGGCGACAGCGTGGTTTTTCGGCCTGCCCCAACCGGCACAAGCCCATTCCCTGGCCGAAAAACTGCTGATCCCGCTGATCATCCTGCATATTCTGGCAGCCCTGGCGCAGCACTACTATTTCAAGACCAATGTGCTCAAACGCATGCTGGGGCGGACCTAAACCACCTGGCCGGCAGCCCAGCCTGAACTCCAGGCCCACTGAAAATTATAGCCGCCGAGCCAGCCGGTCACATCGACCACTTCGCCGATGAAATAGAGGCCGGGCACGTCCCGCGCCTCCAGCGTCTTGGCGTCGAGCCCGCGTGTATCCACCCCGCCAAGGGTGACCTCCGCCGTGCGATACCCCTCAGAACCGGTCGGCTTGACCTGCCAGTTCTGAACGCTGTCAGCCACCCGGCGCAAAGCCTTGTCGCTCATATCCCCCAGCCGTCCGCCGTCCCCGGCCAGCATTTGCGCCAGCCGCCGTGGCAGAAATGTCGCCAGCACAGTCACAATATCCTGCCGTCCATTCTCCGCCCGCGCCGCGCGCAGGGTTTCAAACACATCCATGTCCGGTGCCATGTTGACGCCAATCGCCATGCCCTCGCGCCAATAGGATGAAATCTGCAAAATCGCCGGCCCGCTGAGCCCGCGATGGGTAAACAGCATCGCCTCGCGAAACTTCACCTTGCCGCAGGTCACCAGCACATCCACGGCCACCCCGGCCAGCTCCTTGGTCTCGGCCAATAGCGCTGGATCAAAGGTCAGCGGCACCAGCCCAGGCCGCGTCTCGGTCAGTTTAAGGCCAAACTGCTCGGCAATTTTATACCCCAAACCGCTGGCCCCCATTTTCGGGATCGATTTGCCACCACAGGCCACAACCAGCGCCGCAGCGGTCAATGTCTCGCCCGACACCGTCACGCTGAACCCGTCCGCCGTTTTGCTCACAGCCCCAATTTCAACGCCGCAACGCAAAACCACGCCCGCCGCCTCCATTTCCGCCTTCAGCATGTCGATGATCTGCCGAGCCGACCCATCGCAGAATAATTGCCCCAGCGTCTTCTCGTGAAAGTCGATGCCATAGCGCTGCACCCATGCCACGAAATCGTGCTGGGTGAACCGGCTCAGCGCCGAAATGGCAAATTTGGGATTGGCGGAAACATAGTTCTTCACGCTGGCACCGATATTGGTGAAATTGCAGCGCCCGCCGCCCGAAATCCGGATTTTCTCCCCCGGCTCGGCATTATGCTCAAGCAGCAGCACCCGCCGGCCCCGCTGCCCGGCGCCAATGGCACACATCATGCCGGCAGCACCGGCACCAATAACAATAACGTCAAATGAAACCGCCATCACGCCTCAGGGCTGCGCCACGTTGAACGTATCGCAGGCACCCGGATTGCCTTCGCGATAACCGCGTTCAAACCAGCGCTTGCGCTGCGCCGAGGTGCCATGGTTGAAGGTTTTCGGCACGGCAAAGCCCTGCATGCGTTTTTGCAGCGTATCATCGCCAATCTGGTTGGCCGCGTTCAGCGCTTCATCGATATCGCCGCTTTCCAGCAAATCTTCCTGCCCCGCATAAGCAGCCCAGACCCCAGCATAACAATCAGCCTGCAATTCCACCCGGATCGACCATTGATTGGCTTCCTCCGCGCTCAGCCGCGCCCGCGCCTGATTGAATTCGGGCAATACCCCGGTCAGGTTCTGCACGTGGTGGCCGATCTCATGGGCAATCACATAGGCCTGGGCAAAATCACCCGGCGCGCCAAACTGGGCCCGCAACTGGTCATAAAACGACAGGTCAATATAAACGCTGTTGTCCCCCGGACAATAAAACGGGCCAGTGCTGGCATCCGCTGTGCCGCAGGCCGAGCGGGTTTGCCCGGAAAACAAAACCACCGGCGGCTCTTCATAGGTCATGTTGCTGTCGGCAAACACCTTGCCCCACATGTCCTCCGTCTCGCGCACAACCACAGAAACAAATGCTGCCAGCTCATCATCAGCTGCATTGGTCGAGGGCCGGGACTGGCTCGAACCGGTGCTCGGTCCATTGGGAATCGATCCCTCCAGCAGGCTCATCGGGTTCACACCCAGTGCAGCCGCGATAATGAACAGCGCCACAATCAGGCCGATGCCGCCAATGCCGCCACCGCGCCGCCCGCCGGGCATGCGCAGGCCCGAACCACCGCTAAATCCGCCACGGCCACTGCTTGCACCGCGTCGGTCCTGAATATTGCTGCTGCCTCTTCGCCCGCGCCACTTCATGCCGCACTCCTCAAGCTGTCAGCCTGTCTTTTGCCACGCCACAGCCAGCACGCCAAGCCACAACCCCACCGCGACACGGCGAAAAGTGATCTGCCGCGCCTGCTTGCCAATTGACAGCGCAGAGCCACAGGATCAGATTTAGACCAATCGGTAAAAAAATCTGCCGGCACCCATACCCGTCATCTACCCGTAACAGAGTTCCGGCATCAGATCCGTAGCGACGCGGCCCGAGTTAGCCAGACGCCGCACGATATCGCGGCGCCCAAGCGCCTGAACTGCAACAGGAGAGATCGAATGGAATTCCGCAACAGCATTTCCCGCCGCGCCTTTCTGGCCAGCACAGCCGGTGCCGGCGCCCTTGTCGTCATGCACCCGTTTGCTGCCATGGCTGCCCCCAGCCAGGCCCATCTGCGCATCATGGAAACCACAGATATCCACGTCGCCATCCTGCCTTACGATTATTACGCCGACGCCCCCAATGACACGATGGGTCTCGCCCGCACCGCCAAACTGATCGAGGGCGTGCGCGCCGAGGCGACCAATTCCATCCTCGTCGACAATGGTGATCTCATCCAGGGCAATCCCATGGGCGATTATGTCGCCTATGAGCGCGGCTTTAAGGAAGGTGACCTGCACCCTATGATGGCCGCCATGAATACGCTCGGCTATGAGGTGGCAACCTTCGGCAATCACGAATTCAACTATGGCCTCGATTTCCTGACCAAGGCCGTGGCCGGAGCGAATTTCCCCTTTGTCTGCGCCAATATTGTTATGGGCGACACGCTGGGTTCAGACCCCACCGCCGACAAGACCCTGATCCCGCCCTTCGTCATCACCGAGAAGGAAATCACCGACGGCGCGGGCGAAAAACAAAAGATCAAAATCGGCTTTATCGGCTTCGTCCCACCCCAGATCATGGTCTGGGACAGCGCCAATCTCGAAGGCAAGGTCATCACCCGCGACATCGTCAAGACCGCCGAAGCCTATGTACCGGTAATGAAGGAACAGGGCGCGGACATCATCGTCGCCCTCTCCCATTCCGGCATTGATGGCACCGGGCAGACCGATGCCATGGAAAACGCCTCGCTTTATCTCGCCGGCGTTGACGGTATCGATGTGGTCTTTACCGGCCACCAGCATCTGGTCTTCCCCGGCAATTACGCCGATATCACCGGCGTCGACAATGATAAGGGCACGCTGCAAGGCAAGCCCGCGGTCATGAGCGGCTTCTGGGGCTCGCATATGGGCCTGATCGATCTGCTGCTGGAAAAGGGTGAAAACGGCTGGACCATCGCCGCCCACACCTCCGAGGCCCGCCCCATTGTCGACCGTGTCGATGGCAAGAACGTGCCGACAGTCGAAAGCGTCGCAACCGTCGAAGCCGCCGTCAAAGCCGATCATGAAGGCACGCTAGATTATATCCGCCGCCCGGTCGGTGAAACCGCCGCCCCGCTGCATTCCTATTTCGCGCTGGTGGCCGATGATCCCTCCGTCCAGATCGTCTCCCAGGCCCAGACCTGGTACATCACCCAGATGATGAAGGGCACCGAATGGGAGGGACTGCCCATCCTCTCCGCCGCCGCCCCCTTCAAGGCCGGTGGCCGTGGCGGTCCCGATTACTATACAGACGTCCCCGTCGGCCCGGTCGCCATCAAGAATGTCGCCGATCTCTATCTTTATCCCAACACCATCCGCGCCGTGGCCATCACCGGCGCCGAGGTCAAGGACTGGCTGGAACGCTCGGCAGGCATATTCAATCAGGTTGAGGCCGGCGGCACCGACCAGCCCCTGATCAGCTCCGAATTTCCTTCCTACAATTTCGATGTGATTGATGGGGTCACTTACAGGATCGATATCACCCAACCCTCGAAATACGGCCCCAAGGGCGAACCGCTCAATCCCGATGCCAACCGCATCGTCGACTTGATGTTTAATGGCGAACCGATTGATCCGACTCAAAAATTCGTTGTTGCCACCAACAATTACCGTGCAGGCGGCGGTGGCAATTTCCCCGGCGCCGATGGCTCAACCGTCATCTTTGTCGGCCCCGATACCAATCGCGACATCATCGTGCGCTTCATCTACGAGCAAGGCACGATCAACCCGGCTGCCGACAGCAATTGGTCACTGGCCCCCATCGGCAATACCTCTGTCCTGTTCGAAACCGGCCCGAAAGCCGCCGAACACGTCGCCGATGTCACAGCCGTCACTATCGAGCCAACCGGAGAGACGAGCGAGGCTGGTTTCGGCATTTATCGCATCACGCTCTGATCGCCCGGCCCCATGGCCTGGACCAACGGAATAGCAAAAAGGGGCAAGCTCGGCGCTTGCCCCTTTTTCTATCGTTCAAACTTTGGAACATTTCAGCCCTTGCCGGAATGGCTGTATCGTCATTGCGAGCGCCAAAGGCGCGCGGCAATCCAGAGCGAAGAACACCAGCGCGCGCGGCTCTGGACCGCGATGACGAAAGGGATTTCCAGCAAAATCTGTCCGGCTCTGTTGGCTAAAACAGAACCGCGCCACCAAGCAGCATCATCAGCAGCATCAATACAATACCGATCACCATGATTGTGAAAACGATCTTGGCAATAAAGCTGGCCCCGGCCGCAATCCCGGTAAACCCCAGCGCACCGGCAACCAATGCCACGACAATCAACAATATAAGCAGGTTAAGCATGGCTTCCCTCATATGGTTCAACGGCGCGCCGGACAGCGCACCTTGCATGCTCAACGCACAACCCCATGACTTGGTTGCAATACGGTGTCAAAACCGACGCAGGGACCATCGCCCGCCGGGTGCGAACTGTTAGAAGCAGAAGAACCAATCAAGCCCGAAAGGCGAATGCCTCAGGGCTTCATTCCCATGGGCACAGGCGGTGCCGTGTGCAGCACCGTCACCTTCACCCGCTCATTGGCGGGCAACCTTGGGTCATTGGGAAAGTACGGATCTTCGGTTGATCGCCCAACCACCGAATGAAACCGGTCTGCCGACAGGCCGAACTCACTCAAAATTGCCCGCGTGGTAGTGGCCCTGTCGCTGGACAATTCCCAGGTGCCATAGCGCGGATTGCCATAAAGCTGGCCCGCCGCCGTATGCCCGGAAATGGAAATCTGGTTGGGCAGGCGTTCAAGGATCGGGGCCATCGCCGCCAGCGCCGCGCGCGTGTGCTCAAGTGGGTATTTAGAACCCTCGGCAAACATGGGCCGCCCGTCCTGATTGACGATCATGATATCGAGCCCGTCTTCGGTCTCCTCGATCAACAAATTATCTGACATGGTTGTGATTTCAGGCAAAGCGTCCCAGGCCTGTTTGATGCTGACCGCAGCACTGTGAAACGCACGGTCTTCGGTCGACCGGACATCGGTTTGCGCCTCTTTTCCCTGTGCGCTGGTATAGCCCGCCTGCTGCAGATTGGCGTGTTCAGGCGGTGCCTCTGTGGCAGTCTTGGCCCCATGCGCATCATGCGCCGTCCCCGCCAGCACCCCGCCCGAACCGCTGGTTGTTTCGCTGATATTGGGGGGTGAAAAATAATCGGCAATGCCCTCTTTTTGTTCCGGGGAGGCAGCGGTGATCAACCAGAGCAGCAGAAAAAACGCCATCATCGCCGTCACGAAATCGGCATAGGCAATTTTCCAGGCACCGCCGTGATGGCCATGCGCGCCCTTCTTCACCTTTTTGATAATGATCGAACTGTCGGTCTCAGCCATTTACTGTCCCCGGTGCCGCCGCTATCGCGCCGCCTGCAAATTAGCGGTCGCCTCGTCAATTTCAGCAAATGAGGGTCGCACTTCAGACATCAGCGCCTTGCGGGCAAACTCAATTGCCACCACCGGCGCATACCCCGACATATGCGCCAAAAGGCCCGTCCTCATCGACAGAAAATACTTTGCCTCCACGTCATAGATATTGCGCAGCGATTGGGCCATCGGCCCAAAAAATCCATAAGCCACGAATACGCCAAGAAACGTCCCCACCAGCGCCGCACCAATCAAATGCCCCAGCACTTCGGGCGGTTTGTCAATCGACCCCATCGTGTGGATCACCCCCAGCACCGCCGCAACAATGCCCAGCGCGGGCGTACCATCAGCCAGCGCCTGGATGGCGTTGACCAGCCGTTCGCGTTCCTGATGGTGGGTTTCCAGCTCCTCATCCATCAAGGCTTCCATCTGGTGCACATTATTGGTGCCCAGCGTGATCATGCGCAGATAATCGCACATGAACTCCACCGCATGATGGCTCGCTGCAAATTTCGGGAACCGCGCAAAAATGTCGGATTCGCCGGGGTTCTCGATATGGCTTTCAAGCGCCAGAACGCCCTTGGCCTGCACCAGTTTGAACAGGGTGAACTGCACCCCCAGCAGTTCCACATGGTCCGCCTTGCTGTAGCGCGGACCGCGCAGCAATGTGCCAAACACACCTGTTGCCTGTTTCAGCACCGCCCCGGTATTGCCGATGACAAAAGCACCCGCTGCCGCACCCAGAATAATCAGCATCTCAAAGGGCTGATACAGCACTTCAAGATGTCCCCCGCTCGCGCCATAGCCGCCGATCACGCAGCCAACAACGATGAGCCCACCAATGATAAAACGCATGGATTCACGACTTCTCTTTTGCGCGTTTATCTGCACGACGATGGTAGTACTCAGTACGGTATTCCGCTGGGCAACATTGCCAACGCACCGGATCGTCATACGAACTAAACGTCTGAAAAGACCAAACTTCCCGCTATATTCTTGTGCGCCAACATCATAATTTTCCCTTACCATGCCCATTAGGCCCAAACCGCGCGAACAAAGGCCACGCCCTCGCCGCCCGGGCACACCGTCCTGATCCCGCGCGGGCACCAGCGGCCCTCCCCTTCAGGTCGTGATAATCCTCTTTCCTTTTTTTCAATCCTCTCATAGCCTCATGGATGAACGCGACGATGCCTGCCGGGAACATCAAAGCCCATGAGTCAGAAAGCCTTCATCTCCAATCTGCTCGAACATGCAGAAATCACCGTCAATGGCCCCAACCCATGGGACCCGCAAGTACATGACCAGCGCCTTTGGAACCGCATTTTTGCCGAAGGTACACTGGGGCTTGGCGAAGCTTACATGGAGGGGTGGTGGGACTGCGCCGATCTGGCCGAATTCTTCAGCCGGGTCATTCGTGCCAATATCCAGAACAAGCTGCGCATCACCCCCAACCTGATCTGGCAACTGGTTCAGGCGCGCATTCTCAACATGCAGACCATCGGCCTGTCGCGGCGTGTCGCTGAAATGCATTACAGCCAGACCGACGCCTACAAGGCCTCGCTCGACAGCCGCATGACCGGCTCCTGTGGCTACTGGCCTGAAGGGGTCACCAATATCGATCAGGCGCAGGAAGCCAAGTTCGACATGATCTGCCGCAAGATCCAGCTACAACAGGGCGAACGGGTTTGGGATATCGGCTGCGGCTGGGGCGCCTTCATGGGCTTTGCCGCCGAAAAATACGGCGCTTCCTGCGTCGGCGTCACCGTCTCGCCCGATCAGGCCGCTTATGGGCGCGAGCGCTACAAGGATCTGGATGTCGAATTTCAGGTCAGGGATTATCGCGAGTTCGACCAGAAGGTCGACAAGATCGTCTCAATGGGCATGTTCGAGCATGTCGGGTACAAGAATTACGCCACCTATTTCAAAACCGCCCGCCGGGCCCTCAAGGATGACGGCCTGTTCCTGCTGCACACAATAGGATCGCCCGATACCAAAACCACCATCGACCCCTGGATCGAGAAATACATCTTCCCCGGCGGCGTCCTGCCTTCCATCGCCCAGATCGGCAAGGCCATCGAGCATCAATTCGTCATTGTGGACCTGCACAATATCGGTCCGCATTATGATTATACGCTCATGGCCTGGAACGAGAACTTCCAGAAAAACTGGCCCGAGCCGCAAACCCCGGACGAAAAACGCTTCAAGCGTATGTGGGAATACTATCTGTTGTGCTGTGCCGGCACGTTCCGCAGCCGCGCCTCACAAGTCTGGCAATTCGTCCTCGCCCCCCTTGGCGTACCAGAGGGCTATCAGACCGCACGCTAAAATGCCGCCCGGACAAGGCGGCATTCCAGATCGATCAGAGCAGTGCCGCCCCGCATACGTCCATCAGCGATGTCGCCAATCAGAAGCGGTAGTTCAGGCCAACGCGCACCGCGTGTGAGGTCGGGCTGCCGACATAGGCACTTCCCGCCGCCACCGTGTTTATCGGCGAGGTCCGCGAACCCCAGTCTGAATATAGATAATCAAGCTTCAGGCTTACATTTTCGGCAACCATATATTCAGCGCCGAGGCCCGCTGCCCAGCCGACAAAGGTCTGGGTATCGCTGCCCGTCGTGCCGCCAGATGCCGGTGAGGTTTTGGCGGTGCCGTTCGCCATGGACAAACCGGCCGTGGCAAAGACCATGAGGTCATCGATTGTATAACCGGCCCGCGCACGCAGCGTGCTCATCCAGTGTACGTCGATGCTGCAGGTTTGCGCCGGCGCACCGACACAAGCCTTGCTCCCTGTCATGCCCGACCACGCGACATCGCCTTCCACACCCACAACAAAGCTGCCCGTCTGGTAATTGGCACCAAGGGTACCCCCCAACAGCGCGCCACTAAACGACGTGGTGGAAGCAAACGCCCCGGCAGGTGTTGCTCCCTTGAGTTCACCACTGCCGTAACCGGCAAGAACACCGGCATAAAAACCAGACCAGTCCTGCGCCAGGGATGCCTGGACAAACCCGCCAGAGATTGCACCCGCCAACGCAACAGATAATGCTAAATATTTCATATCGATAGGCCCCCGCGATATTTCAAATAAATAAATGGTCGAATGGAATATTTCCAAACGATACAACAAACACGGGATTTGTCCAGAAAACACTGGCCACGTATCTACAGAATTAATCCGCAGGGCAAGATGAGATTATTCTAATACTTGTACATATCGTCAGACATCGCCAATCGCCGCATTGAGGTGGTCGCGCAGGCGCACAAGGTCCGCCTTCACATCATCCATCTCCGCCCCCTTCAAGCCAACAGCATCGGCCGTCTGCAGCGGAATGCCGGCGGCTTTCCCGCGCAGCTCGCGCCCGGCCGCCGTCAGCCCGATGCGCACCTGCCGCTCGTCTTCGCTGTCGCGCCGCCGCGTGAGCAGCCCCGCCCCCTCCATGCGTTTCAGCAGGGGCGTCAGCGTGCCAGAATCCAGAAACAGTTTCTCCCCCAGTCCCTTCACCGTCAGCCCGTCTTCTTCCCACAGCACCAGCATCACCAGATATTGCGGATATGTCAGCCCGATCGCGTCCAGGCGCGGCTTGTAGAAACGGGTAAAGGCATGGCCGGCGGCATAAACCGCAAAGCACAACTGCCGGTCGAGTTTGAGCAATTCATCCTGCTGCATCGGTTGTCGTTCTCCTGCGCTACACCTGCGACTTTCACCCCATTAAATAGCGCGCAATGCAATATCACGCAATGCGACAACTTTTATATTGCGCACAATCTAATTTTGGGCTAAATAAAATCAACCGCTGATCCCGGCGGCACCGCATTCAGGAAAGCGAGACAAAAATGATCAAGTCAGCTGTATATTCCGCCCATGCCACCTCCACCGGTGGCCGCACCGGCACCTCCGCAACCGATGACGAGCGCCTTTCCGTCACCCTCGACACCCCCAAGGAAATGGGCGGCAATGGCGGCCCCGGCACCAATCCCGAACAATTGTTCGCCGTGGGTTATTCCGCCTGCTTCCTCGGCGCACTCAAAGCTGTCGGCCGCATGGAAAAAGTCAGCATCCCTGATGACGCCAAAATCAATGCCACCGTCCATTTCGGTGAGAATGCCGACGGTCCGGGCTACGGCATCGCCGTTGAACTGGAGATCTCGGTGCCCGGCATTGATCACGATCAAGCCGTGGCGCTGGTCGACAAGGCCCATCAGATCTGCCCCTATTCCAACGCCACGCGCGGCAATATCGAGGTAAAACTCAGCGTTGTGTAACCAGCACAAACCTGTCTCCGCACAACACAAAAGGCCGGGATCATCTCCCGGCCTTTTTCCTGCAATCAGCGTCACGTGAACCGCGCATTTTGCTACCAGATCAGGATCTGTCCTCGAGAGACCTCGATCATGACCGGCCTCACCTTCCGCGCTGCCTTGGCGGCAGACATCCCCACGATCATGGCCCTTTGCGCCGCTGGAACCATCGGAAAAGCCGACAACCCGGAAGATGCCGGCGACGCCTGCTATCAAGACGCATTCACCGCCATCGCCAATGATCCAAATCACGAACTGATCGTTGCAGAGCTGGCGGGCAAACCCGTTGGATGCCTGCAAATCAGCTACCTGCCGGGCCTCACCCGGCGCGGCATGTGGCGCGGCGTTTTGGAGAATGTGCACATATCAGCCGACCAGCGCGGCAAGGGCCTTGGCAGTGAAATGATCCGCTGGGCCGTGGAAAAATGCCGCGCCCGCGGCTGTGGCATGGTGCAGCTGACCTCCAACAAGCAGCGACAGGACGCCCACCGGTTCTATCGCACGCTCGGCTTCGACCATAGCCATGAAGGGTTTAAAATGATGTTCTAGGGGCTCTGCACAATAAGACAGAGCTCAACGACAGGCCGTAGCTCTAGGCAGATTTCATGCGGGCTTTATGCACCTTGCCTTGCACCCGCACGTAATCGGCAGCATCAGGCGCACTCATGGGTTTGGAATAAACATATCCCTGCACCTTGCTGCAGCCCATGGCTTCAACAATGGCCAATTGCCCTTCGGTCTCCACACCTTCCACGATGCATTCCAGCTCCAGATTGCGGCACAGGTCCACCACAGTCCGCATCACGGCCCTAGAAACCTTGTCATTCTCGATTTCGGTAACAAAGCTGCCATCCACCTTCAATCGGTCCAGCGGCAGTTCCCGCACATAGCTGAGGCTGGAATAACCGGTCCCGAAATCATCAAGCGCAATGCTCGCCCCCATCGATTTCAGCAGCAAAAGCGCCTGCTTGCCCCGCTCATAATCCTGCATCACCGCGGTTTCCGTCACCTCAAAGGTCAACCGTTGCGGCGACAGGCCGTTTTCTCTGACCATGTCGATCAGCCGCATCACGCATTCTGAACTACCGATGTCATGCGACGACAGGTTGAAAGACAAAAACGTATCGGCAGGCAGGTCCCGCGCGCCGTCCAAAGCCTTCAAAAACAGCACCTCGGTCAACTGATTGATCAACCCAGCCCGTTCCGCAGCCCTGATGAATGCGTTCGGCGGCACGACACCCAGCACCGGGCTGTTCCAGCGCGCCAGAACTTCAAACCCCACGGCCCGCCCGTCGCTCACATCCACGATGGGCTGATACATGACCGACATTTCCTCGGTCATGTCCGCGTCCCGCAACCGCCGTTCAATCCCGCTGACCTCGCGGATTTGCGCCTCATGTGCATCCGAGAACAATATCGCCCCGCCCGGCGAGAATTCCTTGGCATGATAAAGCGCATAATCGGCGCGCTCAAAAAGCACTTCAGGGCTGTCCCCCACATCAGGATATTTCGCCAGCCCGACCGAGCCGGACATCTGCGCCACAAACCCGGTCATATCGAACGGCTGGCGCAGTATCTGGCAAATCAGCTCCCCCTGCGCGACCAGAGCGTCACCGTCAAATTCACCCTCGATAATCAGGCCAAATTCATCGCCGCCCAGCCGGGCCACAAAAATGTGGTGCCCCAGTTGATCGAGCAGCCGCTGCCCCACATTGACCAACAGTTTGTCACCGGTTGGGTGACCATAAACATCATTTATGGGTTTGAACCCGTCGAGATCAAGCACCCCCACAGCCAGCCCGGTCGGTTTCGCCTTCTGCGCTGCCAGACGTCTTTCCAGCTCTGAAAAAAAGCTGCGCCTGTTCGGCAGATTGGTCAGGCTGTCAAGATTGGCCAGACGCGAATTGGCGTCGCTCAGGCGCTGGGTTTCCACCTGCTTTTCTATCAGCGCGCGCTGATGGTCGATCAGGTTCGCGAAATCCCTGGCATAGCCAAACATGACGAACATCATCGCGGCGGCCACAAGCATCATGTTCACGGCAATTGCTGTGAACACCGGCTCTCCTGTCATCAGAAAGAACGTCGAAAACGGCACCACAACGGCCAGCGTCAAGGCCAGCGCGGCGGCCCGCAGGTGCATCAAACAGGCAACGCAACCAAACGTTGTAACGCCAGAATACACCGCCACATGCCCGCGCGCATATGCATCCCCATAGGGATAAAGACTGAGCGACCAGATGATAAACGCCAGCCCCAGAATACAGGCCAGCATAACTGTGGACCGCAAACGCCGGACAACTTGCTGGTCGGACATCGTTTCATGTCGCGTACGCAACATAAGCGACATGCGCAAAACCGACACAGCGATCAATATTAGCGGGAAACCTAAAGTCAGCTCCCACGGCCCGGAATCTATGTGCGTGTAGCCAAGCGCGATAGTACCAACAATGACAATCCCGTACATAATCGGAATTTGTCTTGCCGACGCACGGAGCTGCGCCCGGTTTAATTCGGGCTGGTCTGCAGACACGGCAAACAACGCCGCCAAGCTACTAAGTAAATGCATGAATCGAACCCATAAGATTATTCTATTATTTTGAACCGCACCACTTAAAGTAGACTTAACCGCGCTTCTGCGGATTTGGCCAAATGCGCCAATTTGCCCCCGCAAATGTCAAAATTGCGCGATTTGGGCCTTTCGTTCCACACAATGACTGCCTATAAGGCCCTCTTAGCCTCTATGTTTAACGCCCTGAGCGCCGGCAACCATGCCCGGTGGCTCTATGGGCACGCCTGAACGGACGACGAATCATGCCAAAACGCACCGACATCAAATCCATCATGATCATCGGCGCCGGTCCCATTGTTATCGGTCAGGCCTGCGAATTCGACTATTCCGGCACCCAGGCCTGCAAGGCTCTGAAAGACGAGGGTTACCGCGTCATTCTGGTCAACTCCAATCCCGCAACAATCATGACCGACCCCGATCTGGCCCATGCCACCTATATGGAGCCGATCACCCCCGAAGTTGTTGCCAAGATCATCGAGAAAGAGCGCCCCGATGCGCTCCTGCCCACAATGGGCGGTCAGACAGCGCTCAACTGCGCGCTCTCGCTGCGCAAACTGGGTGTTCTGGAAAAATTCGGCGTTGAAATGATCGGCGCCACTGCCGAGGCCATCGACAAGGCCGAGGATCGCGAACTCTTCCGCGAAGCCATGGCCAAGATCGGGCTGGAGACACCCAAATCCCGCCTCGCCCACAATCTGCCCGAAGCCTTGCAGGCTTTGGAAGATATTGGCCTGCCCGCCATCATCCGTCCCTCATTCACGCTGGGCGGCACCGGCGGCGGCATTGCCTACAACCGCGAGGAATATCTCGACATCATCGAGAGCGGCATCGACGCGTCCCCCACCGATGAGGTTCTGGTGGAAGAATCCATCGCCGGCTGGAAAGAATACGAGATGGAGGTTGTCCGCGATAAAAAGGACAATTGCATCATCATCTGTTCCATCGAAAATATCGATCCTATGGGCGTGCATACCGGCGACAGCATCACCGTCGCACCGGCCCTGACCCTGACCGACAAGGAATACCAGATCATGCGCGACGCCTCGCTGGCGGTGCTGCGCGAGATCGGGGTGGAAACCGGCGGCTCCAACGTCCAGTTCGCGGTCAATCCCGCCGATGGCCGTATGATCGTGATCGAGATGAACCCGCGCGTTTCCCGCTCCTCGGCATTGGCGTCGAAAGCCACAGGCTTCCCCATCGCCAAGGTCGCAGCACGTCTCGCCGTTGGTTACACGCTCGACGAGCTGGAAAATGACATCACGGGCGGTGCCACTCCGGCCAGCTTCGAGCCGACAATCGATTATGTCGTCACCAAGATCCCGCGCTTTGCTTTCGAGAAATTCCCCGGCGCCGACAATCGTCTGGGCACGGCCATGAAGTCCGTCGGCGAAGCCATGGCCATTGGCCGCACCTTCCAGGAATCGCTGCAAAAGGCCCTGCGCTCGCTCGAAACCGGCCTGACCGGCCTCAACGAAATCGGCATTCCGGGTTTGGGCGAAGGCGATGACAAAAACGCCATTCGCGCCGCGCTCGGCACCCCGACGCCGGAACGCCTGCTGCACGTGGCTGAAGCCATGCGCCTTGGCCTCGACAATGAGGCCATCCATCAGGCCTGCCGCATCGACATGTGGTTCCTCGAACAGATCCGCGCCATCGTCGATATCGAGCAGAAGGTCCGCGATTTCGGCCTGCCCGAAACAGAATCCCAGATGCGCATGCTCAAATCCATGGGCTTCTCCGACGCACGCCTGGCGGCGCTGAGTGATTCAAGCGCTGCCAATGTCCGCGCCAAACGCGTCGCCCTGGGCGTCCGTCCGGTCTACAAGCGCATCGACACCTGTGCCGCCGAGTTCGCCTCGCCGACAGCCTATATGTATTCGACCTATGAAATGCCCTTCGATGGCGCCGTGGCCGATGAAGCCCAGCCCTCTGATCGCAAGAAAGTGGTCATTCTGGGCGGCGGTCCCAACCGTATCGGCCAGGGCATCGAGTTCGACTATTGCTGCTGCCATGCCGCCTTCGCGCTCGCCGATGCCGGCTATGAAACCATCATGGTCAACTGCAACCCGGAAACCGTCTCCACCGATTACGACACCTCGGACCGCCTCTATTTCGAGCCGCTGACCGAAGAAGACGTCATCGAAATTCTGGAAACAGAAAAGCAGAACGGCACCCTGCACGGCGTCATCGTCCAGTTTGGCGGCCAGACCCCGCTCAACCTTGCTGAAGCCGTCCAGAAGGCCGGCGTGCCCATTCTCGGCACCCAGCCCGACATGATCGATCTGGCCGAAGACCGCGACCGGTTCATGAAGCTCATCTCGAAGCTGGAACTTTCCCAGCCCAAGAATGGCATCGCCTATTCGCTCGAACAGGCCCGCATCGTTGCCGACAAGCTCGGTTACCCGCTGGTCATCCGCCCCTCTTATGTTCTGGGTGGCCGCGCCATGGCCATCGTTCATACCCCGGACCGGTTCGAGACCTATATCCAGTCCACCCTCAACGAACTGGTGCCGCCCGAAATCCGCGCCAAATATCCCAACGACAAGACCGGGCAGATCAATTCGGTCCTCGCCGACAACCCGCTCCTGTTTGACGGCTACCTGGCCGGCGCGACCGAAATCGACGTCGACTGCCTCAGCGATGGCAAGGACGTATTCGTTTGCGGCATCATGGAGCATATCGAGGAAGCCGGCATTCATTCCGGCGACAGCGCCTGCTCCCTGCCCCCGCATAATCTCTCCGACGAGATCATCGCCGAACTCAAGCGCCAGACCCGCGAACTCGCGCTGGCCCTTAATGTCGGCGGGCTGATGAACGTGCAATACGCCATCAAGGACGGCACGATCTTCATCATCGAGGTCAATCCGCGTGCCTCGCGCACCGTGCCTTTCGTCGCCAAGGTCATCGGCGAACCCATCGCCAAGATCGCGGCGCGCATCATGGCAGGTGAAACCCTTGCAAGCTTCAACCTCACCGAAAAGAAATTGAAGCATATCGGCATCAAGGAAGCCGTCTTCCCCTTCGCCCGTTTCCCCGGCGTCGACACCGTGCTCGGCCCGGAAATGAAATCAACCGGCGAAGTCATCGGCCTCGATTACGACTATGCGCTGGCCTTCGCCAAGTCCCAGCTCGGTGCGGGTGCAAAGGTGCCCAAGGAAGGCACCGTGTTTGTCTCCGTGCGCGACACCGACAAGGAAGCCATTGCCCCGGCAATCAAGCTTCTGTCAGATGCCGGCTTCACCATCATCGCCACCGGCGGCACCCAGCGTTTTCTTGTCAGCAAGGGCATTCCCGCCGACAAGATCAACAAGGTGCTCGAAGGGCGCCCGCATATTGTCGATGCCATGAAGAACGGCAAGGTGCATCTGGTGATCAACACCACCGAGGGCACCAAGGCCTTGAGTGACAGCCGCGACATCCGCCGTTCCGCGCTTTTGGGCAAGATCCCCTATTACACAACCATCCCCGGTGCCGTGGCCGCTGTCGAAGGCATCATCGCCTATCGTTCCGGCAACCTCACCGTGCGGCCGCTGCAGGATTATTTCGAAGCCGTATAAACTGTTTACCTGCCTTCAGGCGAGGGTGTGACATTCACCCTCGCCTGTGTAATTTTCCCTCGATCGCAAAAGATTCGGGGGACCATATGCGCATACATCTGATCACACTGAAAATCTGGGCTGTGCTGGCTTTTATGCTCGCACCGGGCGCAGTTCTCGCCCAGACGGAACCAGCCGTTCAGGACGGCGGGGTGGTCAATGTCGGCGTCTATCTCAGCCCGCCCTTCATCATGAAGGATGGCGATCTTTACACCGGCATGGCCGCCGAGCTCTGGCAGGCCGTCTCCGCCCGCAGCGATCTCGCCAGCAAGTTCGTGGAATTCGACACCCCCCGCGCGCTGATTGATGCGACAGCCAACGGCGAGATTGATGTCGCCGTCACCAATCTCTCCATCACCAAGGATCGCGCCCAGCGTATCGACTTCACCCAGCCCTGGTACGATTCAGGCCTGCGCATCATGGTCAACGAAACCGGCGGCAATGGCCTCGACGACCTGTTCCACGGTCTGCGGGATTCCGGCTATTTGCGCTCTTATGTCTGGCTGACCCTTGTCATCATCGCCGCCACTTTCCTGCTCACCCTGTTCGACCGGCGTTTCGACAAGGAATTCCCGCGCACCTGGGGTGCAGGCCTCACCGAGAGTTTTTATCACGTCATGTCGATTGCCACCTCGGGCAAGACCTCGCGCAAAAAGATGTTCGGCAGCTTTGGCCGCTTTTTCGCTGCCATCTGGCTGGTCTGTGGTGTGGCGGTCCTCGCCTATGTCACCTCCTCTGTCACCAGCGTCATGACCGCCGCCGCCATTTCCAACCAGATCAATGAGGCCGAAGACCTTCCCGGGCGCGAGATCGGCGTTTTCGCCGGCAGCGTGGGTGAGGAACATATGCGCGCCGAAGACCTGCGCACCCGACCCTATAACAATATCGAAGAAGCAGCCGAAGCCCTGCGCACCCGCCGGATCGATGCCATCGTCGCCGACGCACCGGTGCTCGAATATTACGCCAATAGCGCCGCAGGCAGCGGCCTTGATGTCGTCGGCCCCATTTTCATGCCGGACAAATATGGTTTTGCCACCCCCCTCGACAGCAATCTGGGCAGGCTCATCACGCTCAACCTTCTCGGTGCCCGTGAAGATGGCACCGTTGAGCGCCTGCGCACCAAATATTTCGGCGATGATATGTAGCCTTGCCGAGCAGGCGCATCTGCCCGTCCGGCACAGTCAAACGCCGGCCGGGCAGCGTCCCGCCAACAGGCACAAATAGAACACCAAACTTCTATTTTAGCATTTTATGATTTGGGCCAAATAGCGGCTGAGTTTATATTCGTTACATTGAATGTTGACTGTTGTTACACGCCAAATCCAGCACTTACCCGGCTGAATTCCAGTTAATTTGCCCGTTCGAAGAAATGAATTTATACACGGCGAAACACGCCTAACTTGCTGAAAAAATAAAGAATTTCTCCAATAAGAGTTACTGGCAATTAGCCAATACAAAATTTTCCAATCACACACATATTGTGAGATCGACAGTTCCGCGCTATCGTTCCCTATCGAATATTGCGGCTGAACGACCTGGCCGAGCGAACTTTCGCGACTGCTGACGTCTCTATCCAAGATATCGATTTCCGATTCCAGCTCGGTTGAGGGCGCAGGAATCACCACGCTAAAGGGACTATGCGAAAGGCGACTCACTATGGCAACTGGCACCGTTAAATGGTTCAACGGCCAAAAAGGCTTTGGTTTTATTCAACCTGACGAGGGCGGCGCGGACGTGTTCGTGCACATTTCTGCTGTTCAGCGCTCCGGCCTTAACGGCCTCGATGAAGGCCAGAAGGTAAACTACGAAATCGTTCAGGATCAGCGCACCGGCAAGTCCGCTGCGGACAATCTGACCGTAGCCTGATTTACCCCGCTGCTCTGCGGCAGCGGGCAAAACCTTAAAGGCGCAGCGCCCATCCGCTGCGCCTTTTTTATTGTGCCGGTGTCAGGCGAATAATCCGCCCGTCGCGCTCATCCGTCGCCAGATAGATGGCCCCATCCGGCCCGGTCCGCACATCCCGGATGCGGCCAAAGGCCCCGTCCAGCAAACGCTCTTCGTCCACCACACGGCCATCAGCCATGTCGAGACGCACCAGCAACCCGAATTTCAGCGACCCCACCAACAGATCACCCTGCCAGTCGGGAAAAAGCTCCCCTGCGTAAAAATCCAGCCCCGATGGCGCAATCGATGGGTCCCAATAGTGCACAGGCTGCTGATAGCCCGCCTTTTCAGTCCCCTCGCCGATCGGCTGTCCATTATAATCCCGGCCATAGGTGATCACCGGCCAGCCATAATTCAGCCCCGCTTCCGGCCGGTTGATCTCGTCACCGCCTGCCGCACCATGCTCCACCGTCCACAAGGTCCCATCCGGCCCCAGCGCCGCCCCTTGCGGGTTGCGATGTCCAAGGCTCCAGATCGCGGCATTGCCGCTGCCGCCATCGGCAAACGGGTTATCGGCAGGAATGGAGCCATCAGGCGCAATCCGCACCACAGCGCCCGCCAGATCAAACGGGTCCTGCGCCCGGTCCCGCTCGCCGCGTTCCCCCAGCGTGACCCAGAGATTGCCATCCGGCGCCACCACAATCCGCGAGCCAAAATGCTGTCCCCGGCCGGTAAACCGGTTCATGCGAAAAATCACCTTCTGGTCGGAAAGCGCACCGCTATCCTCTAAAAGCGTCAGCGTTGCCGCCATCACAGCAGTGCCCGCCCCGCCCAGTCCGGGCTGCGCATAGGAAAGATAAAGCCGCCCGCTCGTCGCAAAATCAGGAGCCAGCGCCACATCAAGCAGCCCGCCCTGCCCCTCGGCCCAAACCTCAGGCACACCGGTGATCGGCGCACCCGGCTGACCGTCCGCATCAATCACCCGCAAGCGCCCCGGCCGCTCCGTCACCAGCAGGCGCCCGTCAGGCAGAAAACCTATCGCCCATGGAAACGCCAGCCCCTCGGCCACAACTTCCGCCGCAACAGGCCCCGCCTGGCTCTCAAACACCATATCGCTTTGCGCCCAGGCAACCCCACCTGTTCCGGCACAGACTGCAACAAACCCAATTGTCAGGATGAATTTCTTCGCCTTGGTTATCAACCGCATTTCCAACACCTCTTGCCTTTTGCCTGAGTGTGACCATATTCATCAATCAGGACGTTCATGTGGCCAAATTTATCGTGCGCTTGACCAATCAACGCGCGAGAGGCAACTTGTGATCTAATGAATTCCCGAAATTATCGAACGGATTGAGCCGAACGATTTTCGGCAATCGTGATATGGGACCCGCGTAACCGGGAGGTAGTAATGGAAAAGATACCAATGACAGCGGCAGGTCATGTCGCTCTGGCCGCTGAATACAAGCGCCGCACATCCGAGGACCGCCCGCAGATCATTCAGGCGATTGCCGAAGCACGCGCCCATGGCGACCTTTCGGAAAATGCCGAATATCACGCCGCCAAGGAGCAGCAGAGCCTCAATGAAGGCCGCATTCAGGAGCTGGAAAGCATCCTGGCGCTCGCCGATGTCATCGATTTGAGCAAACTGTCCGGCAACACCGTCAAATTCGGTGCAACGGTCACGCTGCTCAACGAGGATACCGAGCAGGAAAAGACCTATCAGATCGTGGGCGACCCCGAGGCCGATGCCAGTGCTGGCCGGATTTCCATCTCCTCGCCGATTGCCCGTGCCCTGATCGGCAAGGAAGTGGGCGATTCGATTGAAGTGGCAGCCCCGGGCGGTGCCCACTCTTACGAAATTTTGAAGATAAAATTCGTCTGATTGCCCAAATTTGAGGCAAATAACCTCTTCTCACTGACTATATACTTGTCGCAGGTGCGGTATATTGCCCGTACCGGACCGCGCTCTTGCACGCAGGAGCGCGGTGCATCTACTTATTGCTGAAGAAATAAACACCGTGGAGCACGGAGCATGCACGCCAAAGTCATCATCGTCGGATCAGGCCCTGCCGGATACACAGCTGCGGTTTATGCCGCGCGGGCAATGCTCGAGCCCGTGATGATACAGGGCCTGCAACCGGGCGGTCAGTTGACCATCACCACCGAGGTCGAAAACTATCCCGGCTTTGCCGACCCCATTCAGGGGCCATGGCTGATGGAACAAATGAAAGCCCAGGCCGAAAATGTCGGCACCAAAATCGTCTCCGACACCATCACCGAGGTCAAACTGGACCAGCGGCCCTTTCAGCTGATTGGCGATAGCGGCACGGTCTATACCTGCGATTCCCTCATCATCGCCACCGGTGCCCAGGCCAAATGGCTCGGCCTGCCTTCCGAGCAGAAATTCCAGGGTTTTGGCGTCTCCGCCTGCGCCACCTGCGATGGGTTCTTTTATCGCGACCGCGAAGTGCTGGTTGTCGGCGGCGGCAATACCGCTGTTGAAGAGGCGCTATTCCTCACCAACTTTGCCTCAAAAGTCACCGTTATCCATCGCCGCGACAGTTTCCGCGCCGAACGCATCCTGCAGGATCGCCTGTTCAAGAACCCCAAGATCGAGGTCTTGTGGAACACCGAACTGGCCGACATCACCGGCAACAACATGCCGCGTTCGGTCACTGGCGTCCAATTGCGCAATCTGGCCACCGGCGAAGTCAGCGAACGCACTGTCGATGGCGTTTTCATCGCGATCGGCCATGCCCCGGCCACAGATCTGTTCAAAGACAAGCTGGAAATGAAGCATGGCGGCTATCTGGTGACAGCACCCGATAGCACCGCAACCAATATCCCCGGTGTTTTTGCAGCCGGCGACGTGACCGACGATATTTATCGCCAGGCAGTGACCGCTGCAGGAATGGGCTGCATGGCAGCGCTTGAAGCCGAGCGTTATCTCGCGGCCCACGACATGGCTGAAGCCGCCGAATAGGCGGCACAACGGAGGAGGCCAAATGCTCGACTGGGACAAGCTGAGGATTTTTCACACAGCTGCGGAATCCGGCAGTTTCACACACGCCTCCGAAAAGCTGAACATGAGTCAGTCAGCCATCTCCCGCCAGGTGTCGGCGCTGGAAGATGATCTGGGGCTCAAATTGTTCATCCGCCATGCCCGTGGCCTGGTCCTCACCGAGGTCGGCGAACAATTGTTTCGCACCGCCCATCGCATGCAGCGCGAATTGCAGCAGGTCGAAACCCAGATGAGCGAAAGCCGGGACACTCCGGCCGGCCCCCTGATCGTCACCACCACAGTGGGTTTCGGTTCCTCATGGCTCTCCTCGCGCATCTACGAATTCGTCAAGCTCTACCCAACCATCAATCTTGAGATCAAACTCAACGATGCCGAGCTCGATCTGGCCATGCGCGCCGCCGACGTCGCCATCCGCCTGCACCGTCCGGTTCAGGGCGAAATGATCCAGCGCAAGCTGTTCACGATGAATTTTCACATCTACGCCTCCAAGGAATATCTCGAAGAGCGCGGCACCCCGCAATCTATTGAGGAACTGGACGAACACAGCATTGTCTCGTTCGGCGAACCTGTGCCCTCATTCCTCGGTGATGTGAATTTTCTTGAGCGCCTTGGCCGCCCCGACAATTCCCCGCGTCAGGCCGCCCTCAAGGTCAATGCCATATACGGCATGATGCAGGCTGCCCGCGCCGGCATCGGCATTGCCATGCTGCCCGCCTATATGGTCGAGGATGAGCCCACGCTTGTGCGCATTCTGGATCAGGTCGAGCTGCCAGAGTTCGAAACCTATTTCGTCTATCCGCCGGCCCTCAAAAACTCCATGCGGGTCGGGGTGTTCCGCGACTTTCTGGTCGAGAAGGCCCGGATCTGGTCGTACTAGACAAGCCATGCGCTCAGTGCATGGCTGACATGCGCTACCTTCCCTTGCGAAACCGGCGGCCAATACCTATTTAGGCCTTGCAACACGACAGGTACTCCTCCCCTCCCTGTGCCTGTCGGTGTTTCCTCCTGGCGCGCCCTTTGGGCCGCGCCCGCCTTAAAGCCCCACTCTCCTCCGAGCGGGGCTTTTTTTTGTCCGCAATTTGCCATGCATGCCGTGCATGCATCGTGCACTCAATGCATGGCTGCTATTCCAAACCAGCGGTTGCTGAAAAAGCCGAATAGCAACATATTCAACTTGTCGCTGCGGAGATGATCTTCTCCTCCTCCCTAGATCTGATCCAGGCGGCAACCGGGTGATAGCCTTCTCCTCCTCCCTAGGCTGGAGCCCGACTGGCAGAAGACGTATCCTCCTCCCTCGTCGTCTGCCACCACTTTCAGATTTTAGAGGTCCTTGACCTCAACAGATCTTTGGCCCTGCTCTTAATTGAGCGGGGCCCTTTTTTTGTGCCGTGCAGAAAACGCATACCAGCCATGATTATTCAGCACTAACCGGCAGCCGCACCGCCTGCGATACTCCGGCCAACAAATACCATGCATCCGGGCTGCAAGACCTCCAGCAGCCCTGCCTTTGGATCGGGAAGCATTGCCGAACGGTCCCAAAAAGAACCCTGCCCTCCCCTCGGGCGGGGTTCATTTTTGCAGCTCATATCTCCAGTCAGATTTCGCGCCCGCCCTAGCGATAAAGCATCTCGCCTTCCATACCGGCATAAAGGCTCGCCACCTGCTCGCCATAGCCGTTGAACAGCTGCGTCGGCACCCGCTCCATTGTATGTAAAACAATCTCGCTCGCCTGGCTCCAGCGCGGATGTGGCACCTCAGGGTTCACATTGGCCCAGAACCCGTATTCATTGGCCGCAATCGTCTCCCAAAGCCCCACAGGCCGTGTATCGGTGAAGGTAAACTTCACAATCGACTTGAGGGACTTGAAACCGTATTTCCAGGGCAGATGCAGCCGGATCGGCGCGCCCATTTGGTTGGCAACCTGTTTGCCATAGGCACCCACCACCAGAAACCCGAGATCATTCCCGGCCTCCTCAATGGTCATGCCCTCCACATAGGGCCAGGGATACCAGGGCTGCGTGCGGATACCGCTGGCCAGTTCCGGGTCGCTGAACGTTTCCATCCGCAGATATTTCGCCGAGGAAAGCGGTGCCGCCAGATCAACCAGCGCTTTCACCGGAAACCCGATCCAGGGCACGGTCATTGACCACCCCTCGACACAGCGATGCCGGTAAAGCCGCTCTTCAAGCGTCATCTTGCCGATCAATTCATCAACATCCAGCGTCAGTGGCTTGTCCACCAACCCGTCAATCACCACCTGCCAGGGCCGCGGCTTCAGCTGCGTCTCCGCATCGGGGCCGATCCCCTTGTGCGAGCCATATTCATAGAAGTTGTTAAACTTGAGATTTTCCGCCTCGGGCGTAATCTCCCGCTCGATCTGATAGGCCGCATTGCGCGGCGCGCTCATCGCCAGCCGTTCTGTCGCCGCCCGCGCACCTGTCGCCATGCCGGCAAAGGGCGCGGCCAGCGCCGTGCCCGCCAGACCTGCCAGCAAAGCCCGGCGGTTGAGATAGGTCGCCTCGGGCGTCGCAGAGGCCTCACTCACCGCCCAGCTGGGCTTTACACGAATAAGCATGTCCGCATCCCCTCACCATGATCGTCACACTCTTGCCGCGCAAAACGCATCAGACAAGCCACAACTGCACAACAGATCGTGAGGACGGGTCGCGAATATCCCTATTTGGCGCCGGCGCAGAAATCCTGAATACGCGACACAGCCGCTTCCAGTTCCGCGTTCGAGGCCGCATAGGACAGCCGGAAATGCCCCGGCAGCCCAAAGGCCGCGCCATGCACCAGCGCCACACCGGTTTCCTCCAGCAGCGCCATCACGAAATCCTCATCGGTTTCGATTTTTTGCCCGCCGGCGCTTGTCTTGCCGAAAAGCCCCTTGCAGCTGGGGAACACATAAAACGCCCCCGCTGGCACCATGCAGTCAATGCCTTCCGCCGCATTCAGTCCGGCAACCACCAGGTCCCGCCGGTCCTGAAACACCTGCAACCACTCTTTCAGAAAATCCTGCGGTCCGTTCAAAGCTTCAACCGCCGCCCATTGCGCAATCGAGCACGCATTGGTTGTCGATTGCGACTGCAGCTTCAGCATCGCCTTCAACAGCGGCTTCGGGCCTGTGCAATAGCCAATGCGCCAGCCGGTCATCGAATGCGATTTCGACACGCCATTCATCGTCAGCGTCCGCGCCTGCAATTCCGGCGCAACCTGCGCAATGGTGGCAAACTTGCCGCCATCATAAACCAGCGGCTCATAGATATCGTCGGTCAGAATATGCACATGCGGGTAGCGGCCCAGCACCTCGGCCAATCCTTTGAGTTCGTCCGCCGTATAGGCTGCGCCCGAAGGGTTTGACGGGGTATTGAGCATCAGCCACTTGGTTTTGGGCGAAATCGCCACCTCCAGTGCCGCCGGTGTCAGCTTGAACCCGGTCGAGGCATCCGCATGGGCAAACACCGGCTCGGCCCCGCACAGCCGCACGATTTCGGGATAGCTCACCCAGTAAGGCACCGGCACCACAACTTCATCGCCCGGATTAAGCGTCGCCATCAGCGCATTGAAGATGATCTGCTTGCCGCCCGAGGCCACAAAGCAATCATCCGCCGTCACATCCAGCCCGTTATCCCGGCGGAATTTCGCGGCCACTGCTTCTTTCAGCTCAATGATGCCGTCCACATTGGTATATTTGGTTTTCCCCGCCGCCAGCGCCGCAATCGCCGCGTCTTTTACATGTTGCGGTGTGTCAAAATCCGGCTCGCCCGCACTCAGCGCAATGATATCGCGCCCGGCCCGTGCGAGTTCACGCGCTTTCTGGCTGACGGCAACGGTTGCGGAAGGCTGAACGCGCGACAGCGCGTCGGAAAGAAAACCCATGATTTGAAAGCTCCGGAAAAGGGGGTGCAATTGCGTAATTGATAGGGGTTCCGCGCCCACGAGGCAACATGCCGCGTGCCCTGTGCCCAACCAAATCCCGTCCCGGGTTTGACAAGGCCATACCCCTGTGAGAGCAATTTTTTGCCATTAATAGGGGACGCAAAAATGGATTATCTCTGGCTCAAGGCATTCCATCTTGCCGCTGTACTCACCTGGGTGGGCGGCGTGCTGGTCATGGCCATCGCCATCACCGTTCAAACCCACCTGCCCCAAACCCTGCCCGCAGCACAAAAGCAGGCGTTCCTCATCACTGCACGCAAATGGGACATGCGGGTCACCAATCCCGCGCTCGGCCTCGTCTGGATCCTCGGCATTACCCTTGCCATCATGGGCAATTGGCTCACCTCGCCCTGGTTCTTGATAAAACTGGCGATCGTCACCGGTCTTTCAGCCATCCACGGTATGCAATCCGGCGCCCTGCGCCGCCTCAGCAACAATCCGGATCACAAAATCCCCGCAGTGCTGAAAATATCCGGCCCCATCACCGTCATCTCCATCATCTGCGTGGCAATTCTGGTCATCGTTAAACCGTTCTAGAAACGGCACCAATCCCGTCTTGGCGGGCAAACGGCAGCCCAACCGCCACAATTACGCCTTCAAATGGTACCCGCTTTTCCATTGTCGGCCCCAACTCCGTCCGCATTTAGGGTGTCTATTCGTATTGTCGCAAGTCTGAATAAAGCGAGTGCCGCCCATGACCTCCAAACGCCAGAACAACAATAAAATCAGACCATTCCGCAAGCGCGCCATTGCCCTGTTGGCCCTGTTTGCGGTTGTCGCAGCGGTTTCCCCTGCAACCGCTGCGGCACACCTTGTCACGCTCGACAACGGCATGCTCGCGATGATTGTCGCGTTCGCAACCCTCTTGCTCGCAGTCGTGTTTGAAGTCTGGCGATTGGGCGCACATAAAACCCAGCCGGCGCGCAACCGCGCCACCCAGGACTGGAAGTCAGACCACCGCAACTAACGCGATGGCAGCGCACTGCCCCATGCACTGGAATTGCGTTACCTGACCGGCCCTCGTGGCCGGTCTTCTTCGTTAAAAAGCATTCAATTTCGCCGGATTGCCCAATCAGTAATAGCCGTGCATACTCAAACACAGGGTGCCGCGAAAAAGAATCTATCGAACAAGAACAAATAGGCGTCACCAACAAACATGATGAAATATGCTTTATCGATTGAGGCATGATCTGTTTCACAAGGAGGACGACCTTATGAACGTTGAAAATATTCTGCAAAGCAAGGGCGCAAAAGTATTCACGATCTCCGGCGAAGCAAAAATCGCCGAGGCGATACGCGTACTCAATTCCGAAAATATCGGTGCCGTGGTTGTGGTCGATGCTGAAGATCAGGTCGTGGGCATCATGTCCGAGCGGGATGTTATCCGCCAGATGGGCGGCGATAGCACGGCGGTGTTGTTTTCGCCGGTTTCAGGCTGCATGACGCGTAACCTCATCACCTGCACCCCCGAAACCAGCCTTGATGAACTCATGCAGCTCATGACGGCCCGGCGCATCCGCCATGTGCCAGTCCTGAGAAACGGCCAGCTGGCTGGCCTCGTGTCCATCGGTGATGTCGTCAAGCGCAAGATCGAGAAAACCGAGGAAGAGGCGGCAGCCATGCGCGAATATATCGCCTCCTAGCCGCACCACCTCTCAACCTAAAATTGCGCCTCACCCGCTGGGTGGGGCGTTTTTTTGTGCCCCGCCAACCTTACCGCCCTTACCGTTTTTTCATGTCACCGACAGGTTGGCGCAATCCGCCATGCTTTAGGTTCAGTCCTGTTCCCCGGAAGACGGAACCCCAGGACCTCCAGAACTGGACATTTGACCCCCTGACCTGAAGACAAAAAAGGATTACCCCATGCAAAAACTCAACTCTTTCCTCCTCGCCTCGGCCCTCGCCGGCACTGTCGGCCTCACAGCCCTCACCCCCGCCGCCTATGCCCATGATCGCGACAACGGCATGCGCAAGCATCGCGACCAGGGCCAGCACATGCAGCAGCGCGGTGGTGACCGCATGCCCGGCGCTTTCGTGCGGCTCATGTGTTCCGAAGACGGCGCCGCGCGCCTTGAAACAGCACTGAACGGCGTCGAGACCAAAATCACCCTCACCGATGAGCAGAAAACCCTGCTCGCCGACCTCAAGACAGCGGCACTCGCGGCCCAGACCGAATATGCCGACAATTGTGTCGTGCCGGAAAAAACCGATACACCTGACATGGCCGAACGCATGAAGACCCGTCACGCCAACATGGCAGCGCAGGTCGCGGCAATGGATGATGTCGTACCCGCATTTGAGGTTTTCTACGACACTCTCTCCGACGAGCAGAAGGCCGAATTCCGCTCCAAGTCCCGCATGCGTGGCGGCGATAACGATCAACGTCGCGGCGGCGATCACAAGCGCCAGCATCACGACAAACGCGGCTGATTTGCTGCGCGCCCGGGTGGGGTTCGTCCCGCCCCACCCGGGCTTCCTCCCAGCGTCAGACATTCGTCTCGGCAGCCCTTGCTTGTGCCCAGGTCATCACTTACAAAAACGCCTCCATAACGACCGGCACTCAAGGGCAACAACACGATGAAACCGAGAAAATTCGAACATATCGGCATCATGGTTGCCGATCTCGACAAGTCCATCCGGTTCTACACCGAGGTCATGGGCCTCACGCTCACCGGCCGCAAACCGCGCGATGGCGGTATCGAACTGGTGTTCCTGCGCCTTGGTGAATGGGAACTGGAACTGGTCGGCGGGGCCTCCGGCTTTCTCGAAGGTGACGCCCGCCTCAATCACATCGCCTTTACGGTCGACGACATTGAAGCGACCAAAACCCACATCCGCAGCCACATGCCGGACGTCGAATTCAGCCCCTATCTGGAATTGTGGGACGACCTGCGTTGCTGCTTCTTCCGTGGCCCCAGCGGCGAACGGCTGGAATTGTTCGAACGCCCGCCATCGAAATAATAACCGGTTAAACCTGGCTTTAAGCCTCCGCGACTAGCCTTGGTTTCGCAATCAGGCAGTCTCGGAGCAAAGATGACAGCAAATCGCACCGGGACAGCAGCCCAGGTCCATCAGAACATTCAACTCGCCGAACTGCTTGGCGCGCTCAGTTTCGCCCTTGATCTGACTGAGGGACAACCCGAGGGGCATTGTATCCGCTGCTGCTGGATTGGTGTGCATATCGGCCAGGAACTGGGTCTCGACACCAGGCAGATCTGGGAACTCTACTACACCTTGCTGCTCAAGGATTTGGGCTGTTCGTCAAACGCTGCGCGCATTTGCGAGCTTTATCTGGCCGATGACCTCGCTTTCAAGCGCGACCACAAAACCGTCAGGTCTATTCCGCAAACGGTCAGTTTCGTCCTTGGCCACACCGGCGCCGGCCAAAACCTGCCAACACGGTTGCGCACCGCCCTCGATGTACTTCTCAACAGCGGCGAATATTCACGCGAATTGTTTGAAACCCGTTGCCATGCCGGTGCCGACATTGCCCGCAAACTGCGCTTTCCCGAACCAGTGGCCCACGGCATCCAGAATCTTGATGAACACTGGAATGGCGGCGGCAGTCCCCTCGGCCTCAAGGGCGCGGATATCCCGGTTTATGCGCGCATCGCGCTGCTCGCCCAGGTCGTTGATGTGTTCAACACCTCCAGCGGCAAGACCGCAGCCATGGCAGAGGCACAAAACCGCACCGGCACATGGTTTGACCCCGCCGTCAGCGCCGCCTTCGCCCGCGTCGCCACCCGCCCGGCATTTTGGAAAACGCTGGCCGACGAGAATATCGACGCAAAAGTGTTCGCGCTCGCACCTGCACAGGCCCAGTCAGCAATCGATGACGATTATCTGGACGACATCGTGTCGGGTTTTGCCACCGTCATCGACGCCAAAAGCCCCTTTACCGCCGGACACAGTGAACGCGTTCGTATCTACACCGATATGATCGCCGAAGAACTCGGCATTGACCCTGCCGCCCGGCGCTGGCTCCAGCGCGCCGCGCTGTTGCACGATATCGGCAAACTGGCCATCTCCAATGCCATTCTCGACAAGCCCGGCAAGCTCGACGAGGCCGAATTCCGCGAAATCCGCAAACATCCGGCCTATTCGCAACTCATCCTCGAACGGATCGGCATTTTCGCCGATATCGCCAAAACCGCTGGCGCCCATCATGAGCGCCTTGATGGCAAGGGGTATCCCAACGCCCTCAGCGCCGAAGAGATCGACCTCTCCACCCGCATCGTCACCGTCGCCGATGTGTTCGACGCCCTCACCTCCAACCGGCCATACTGGCAGGGCCGCTCTGCCGACGAGGCGATATTGAAAATGGGTCAGGAAATCGGCACCGCCTTCGATGCCGATTGTTATCAGGCCCTTTGCCGCGCACTGGAAAAACGCAACTCTCAGATCGAACCCGCCTGAACAAGCCCGTTTCCCGTAGATTCCGGGTGTTGCGGCCAATGGCTCAACCGGCTACCAATCGGTTTCACTCAAACGCCGATGGTGTCCATGTCACTGCCTCTTGATCCCGCCCGTATTCGCGCCCTTTTCCCCGCTTTCGCCGAGCCATCCCTCAAGGGACAGGCCTTTTTCGAGAATGCGGGAGGGTCTTATACCAGCACCCATGTTCTGGACCGGCTCGACACCTATTACCGCGCCAACAAACTGCAGCCCTATGGGGCCTATCCGGCGTCCATTACAGCGGGCAAAGCCATGGATTTGGCTTTTGAGCGGATCGGCGCGGCCATGGGCCTTGCTGCCGACTGGATTCACTTCGGCCCCTCCACCTCCGCCAACACCTATATTCTGGGCCACACCTTCGCCCAGTTCCTGAAACCGGGCGATGCAGTCATCGTCACCAATCAGGATCACGAAGCCAATTCCGGTGCATGGCGGCGTCTTGAGAAAATGGGTGCGGAAATCCGCGAGTGGCAAGTCGATCCGCAAACCGGTCATCTGGATCTTGCAAAGCTCGACGCCCTGCTCGACGAAAAAGTCAAACTCGTCGCTTTCCCGCATTGCTCCAATATTGTCGGCGAAATCAATCCCGCCACCGAAATTTGCGCCCGTGCCAAAGCGGTCGGCGCCATTTCCATCGTCGATGGCGTCTCCTACGCTCCGCATGGTCTGCCCGATGTCGCCGCCATGGGTGCCGATATCTACATGTTCTCCGCCTACAAGGTTTATGGCCCCCATCAGGGCATCATGGCCATCCGGCCGGAACTGGCCGCCAGCCTCCCCAATCAGGGCCATTTCTTCAACGACAGCAAACCGCGTTACCGCCTCACCCCCGCCGGCCCCGACCATGCCCAGATCGCGGCATCCGCTGGCGTCGCTGACTATCTCGAAGCGGTGGCAGAAATCGCCGGCGGCAATGTTGAAGGCCAAAACCCGTTCCGCCGGGCCCATAATGCCATGCGCGCCCAGGAAACCATTCTGATGGCGCCCCTGCTCGACTGGCTGCAAAATTCCAACCGCGTGCGCCTGATCGGTCCCGCCAACGCCGCCGACCGCGCCCCCACCATCGGCATTGCGCTCAACGAGCCCGGCCTTGCCGTCGCCCAGCGCCTTGCCAATCACGGCATCATGGCCGGCGGTGGCCATTTCTATGCATGGCGGCTGCTCGAAGGTCTTGGCATCAACCCCGATCAGGGTGTTTTGCGCCTGTCATTCGTCCATTATACAACGCCTGCGGAAATCACTGCGCTGATCACCGCCCTCGATACCGAATTAGGCTGACACCATGCTCAACCGCACCACTGCCACTTTTCTGCTTGTCTTGGCGACCATGTTCTGGGGCTTCGCCTTTGTCGCCCAGAAAAACGCCATGGCTTTCATGGAACCGCTCACATTCATCGGTGCTCGCTATCTGCTGGGCGGTCTCGCCATCCTGCCGCTCGCGTTGCGCGAATATCAGCGCGCCAAAAACAAGTTCACGCCGCGCCAATGGGCGCTCCTGGCATTTTTGAGCGCCAACTTCTTTCTCGGCTCTTATCTGCAGCAAAAGGGCTTGCTGGTCACAACCGTCACCAATGGCGGCTTCCTCACCGGCTTTTATGTGTTCTTCGTGCCCATCATCCTGCTGCTGGTGTTCCGGGTCCGGCCCCATATCATCGTCTGGATTTGTGCGCCCCTCGCCCTTGCAGGCATCTATCTGCTCAATGGCGCAACCCTCGACCAGGTCAATTCCGGCGACGTGCTGATCATCGTCAGTGCCGTTTTCTGGGCCTTGCATGTGCTGCTTTTGGGCTTCATGTCTCGGGAAACCGGCATGCCGATCTTCATTTCCTGCCTGTCATTCCTCGCCGCAGGCCTGATGGCGGAAGCAGGTTCTTTCGCTCTCGAGACCCCGACGCTGGAAGCTCTCTCCGCCGGCTGGATTGAAATCGCCTATGCCGGCATTTTCTCCACCGCCATCGCCTTCACGCTGCAGGCGGTCGGCCAGTTGCACGTTCCGCCCGCCAATGCGGCCATTATTCTCTCAGGTGAAGCGCTGTTCGCCGCGCTCGGCGCTGCCGTGATCCTGGGCGAACGTCTCGTGCCCATCGGCTATCTCGGTGCCGCGCTGATTTTCGCCGCCATCGTCATGGTCGAAACCATCCCCGCGATGATGCGCCGCAACGATCCCGTCACCCCATAAGGGGCGACGGGCCGATCGGGGCAAAAATTCACAGACTGCCGATCCGGGTAACGGTCTTGCGTTCGCAAAGAATGATCAGGGCACAGCCACGCACCTGCATCCGGTCCGGTGCCAGCCGCTGCACGCTACCGCGCACGCTCACCCCGTAAAGATTGATCGTGCCGCGCCACTCGCGATCATTGTAGCGATTAGCGCCCTCCACCACGAACGTATTCAGATATTGCTTGTTGCGGTCATTGACCACATCGGGCCGGATCCAGATCAGCTTGGCGCATAACTGCGTGCCGTCACCGCAAAGCGCCACCTCATAACGGCTCTCGCCATCCGTGGCTTCCCACAGGCCGGTAGGGTCAAAGGGCGCGGCATAAGCCGGGGTCAGGCAAGCGGCCAGCCCCATCAATATCGCCAGTCCACCACTCAAAATCCGCTTTGAAACATGCATTTTGTCACTCCTCGCGCCGCCGCCGCGACTTTAAAAAATTTGATGTCCGCACTATGGCAGCGCCAAAATGAACCGTGCCTGAATACCCCGCTCAGATAGCAAAATCCCGTTGATATCCCGCATGCAAATGCCGGGATAAGCCCAAAACCGTCATGCGAATGTCATCCCCACCCCCTAGTTTCTCCCATGTACCGGGCTTCCCCAAAGTCCGTCCGCCCGAACCTGGCCATCAGGTTCTGCGGGAGATGGGCCCCAACACCCATGATCCCGTGCAGGCCGATCCCCAATCGGCATTTCCTTGCGGTCGCCCATATTGGCGGCCGTTTTTTTGTCGTTAGCTGTGAATCCAGCCACTTTTGGGCTGTGCCCCGGCCCCGCATGCGCAACAAAGGATATTCGCATCGCCAAAGACCGGACATATGGCCAAACTCTATTTCTCCTACGCCGCAATGAATGCCGGCAAATCAACCATTCTGCTGCAGGCCTCGCACAATTATCACGAGCGCGGCATGCGCACCCTGCTCTACACATCCTCGCTGTATGCCGAAATGGACAAACGCTCCATCACCTCGCGCATCGGCATATCCGCCGCCGCCGAGCTCTATAGCCGCGATGATGATCTGTTTGAGCAGATTTCGATCCATGTCGAGAATGGCCCTCTGCACTGCATTTTCGTTGACGAGGCCCAGTTCCTCACCCGCGATCAGGTCTGGCAGCTCGCCCGCGTGGCCGACCGGCTGAAACTGCCGGTCATGTGCTATGGCCTGCGCACCGATTTTCAGGGCAAACTGTTCGAGGGCTCTGCCGAACTGCTCGCCATCGCCGATGTGTTGCGGGAGGTCCGCACCATTTGCGAATGCGGCGCGAAAGCCACCATGGTCATCCGCATGGACGAGCGCGGCAATGTCCTCACCGATGGCGATCAGGTTGCCATTGGCCGCGATGTCTATGTTTCCCTTTGCCGCCGGCACTGGGAGGAACATACCGGCCGTTGGCCGAGCGCCGGGGCAGACAGTCCTAAATTCGCCTTTTCTGAAGATGACGACGATGAGGAGCACGACGCATGAGCGAGACCGAACCGAGCGGCACATTGACCATCCGCACCCTGGCCATGCCCGCCGACACCAATCCGGCAGGCGACATTTTCGGCGGCTGGGTGATGAGCCAGATGGATATTGCCGGAGCCATCGCCGCGGTCGAGCGCGCCAGCGGCCGTGTCGCCACAGTCGCTGTGGAAGCCATGACCTTCATCGCCCCGGTCAAGGTCGGCGACATTTTGTGCATCTACACAACCATCACCCGCGTCGGCAACACCTCGATTTCCATCTATATGGAGGCCTGGGCCCGCCGCAATCGCCTCGACGACCGGGTCAAGGTCACCGATGGCACATTCATCTATGTTGCCCTTGATGACGAAGGGCACAAACGCCAGATCGACCCCTGACCCCCAAATTCCGGGAACCAAAAGCCGCGACGCGCGTTTAACTCCGCAAGGGAATAATCCAAAACCCGTTGAGGAGAACCAACATGTTCGCACGCGCCTTATTCATGGCCGCAGCACTGGCGGTCGCCGGCCTACCCATGGCCGCAGCCAGCGCCGCAGAGGCAACAGCCACCACCGCAGTCAATGTCCGGTCCGGCCCCAGCACGTCATACCGGGTTGTCGGTGTGCTGGAACGGGGCGAGCGGGTTCAGGTCGACCGCTGCACCGATAACTGGTGCGAAATCAGCCGGCGCGGTGCCGACGGCTGGGTGTCCTCCCGCTATCTCTCCATCGCAGACCGCACCCCAAGCCGCCCCCCACGTGGCGAACCAACCCCCGATATCGGCTTTTGCATCGATACGCCCGAATTCTCGTTCGGCATCAACTGCGATGACGAGGATGCACGTCCCGGTCGCCCAGATCGCCCAGACCGCCCCGACCGCACAGCCCAGGTCTGTTTTTATGAACACACCAATTTCCGTGGCCGTTCCTTCTGTGCCCGTCCCGGCGAGTCGGATCGCAGCCTCTCGCGCAGCTGGAACGACACAATTTCCTCGATCAGCGTCCGCGGCAATGCCCGCGCCACCGTTTGCGAGGATTTCAACTTCCGCGGCCGTTGCGCCACGGTCACAAGCGATGTCCGCCGCATCGGCCCGCGCAACAACGACAGCATTTCGTCCTACCGCGTGCGTCGATAGTCAGTCTGCCGGGATCAAAACCTCCCTTTCCGGCTGACACCATACGACAAGCGGAAAAATTAGAGACCGCGAATTCATAAAAAGAATACCCGTCTCTATTCCATTATTACTTGCAAGCCGGGGCCAAAACCCCGGCTTTTTTTGCGCGAAACTTGCAAAAACCACCCATTGGATAGGAAAAAGGTAACTTGTTGCAGCATAGATGATGAGCAATATCCGGTTTTCATACTGCCTGTTAAATATTCGAATACATTGAAACAGCAACATTTTGAGGAGCCCGTAAATGTTTGCTCGTGCCTTGCTCGCAATAGCGACCGTCGTCGCCCTTATTGCCCTGCCCGTCAGCGCCGCGCTCGCGGCCCCCGCAACCGCCACCACCGCCGTCAATGTCCGCTCCGGCCCCGGCTCGTCCGATCCCGTCGTCGGCAGTCTCGCCGCTGGCGAACGGGTCGAAATGGGCCGCTGCACCGGTGGCTGGTGCCAGATCACCCGTCGCGGCACAAATGGCTGGGTTTATTCTAAATACCTCGCTGTCGGCGGTGGCGGCTCGCGCCCAGCCCCCAGCCCCCAGCCCGATGTCGGTTTCTGCATCAGTGCCGGCGACATCTCATTCGGGGTCAATTGCACACCGCCGCCAACTGCCGGCCGCCCCGGTTTTCCAAGCCCATGGGATCGCGTCTGCTTCTACGAGCATGAAAATTTCCGTGGCCGCTCTTTCTGCGCCCGCCCCGGCGAACAGAATGCCTATCTCTCAAGCAGCTGGCGGCGGACAATTTCCTCCATCCAGATCTCGGGCAATGCCAAAGCCGTCGTTTGCGATCACGTCAACTTCAACGGCTGGTGCGCCACGGTCACCAGTGACGTGCGCCGCGTCGCACCCCATCACAACGACACCATCGCCTCCTATCGTGTCAGCCGTCGCTGACCCCGATCAGGCGCGATTGTCATAAGCAAAAAAGCCGGGGATCAGTCCCCGGTTTTCCATTTTATACCGCAGCCGACAGATGGAACCTGTTCTTCCGGCCCCTTGCCGGTCTGCGCAATCAGTCGCATCGCCTCAACCAGTTCCTTGCGCGCGCCCATGGGCGGCGCTTCGGTTCGCCCTTCGTCCAGCCGCCCGCGATACTGGATTTCACCCTTGGCATTCAGCCCGAAAAAATCAGGCGTGCACACAGCGCCATAAGCCCGCGCAACTTCCTGACTTTCGTCATGCAAATAGGGAAAATCAAAGCCATGCCGTTCGGCAAACCGCTTCATGTTGTCGAATGAATCTTCCGGGTGTGACACGGCATCATTCGCACAGATCGCGGCAAAACCAATATCAAGCCGCGCCAAGGCCCGCGCAGCATCCGCCAAACGATCCGCAATCGCTTTCACGTAAGGGCAGTGATTGCAGATGAACACCACAACCGTGCCCCGCTCCCCCGACACATCCCCCAGCGAATAATATTGGTTATTTGTTGCCTCCAGCACAAAGTCAGGGGCAACAATTCCAAGCTCCACCGGTGATGCAACGGCCATGGGCGTTCTCCTTGATTGGTGTGTTCGCAAAAGAATATCACCGGCAATACGGCTGCCGAAGGGCAAAAACCGGCATAATCGCCGTCATGGTGAATTGACGCGGCACAACAAGCCTGCCCTCAGCGCTCGCCCTTGTCACAAAAACTGTGCAATATTGCAGCCAATATTGTTCCTGTGCGTTGTCTTTCCTGATCGAAAGGACCCATTGCCCATGTCTTCGAAAATATCTGTCACCATTATTGCGAGATCGGTCGCTGCGGCCCTCGCCTGCATTCTCCTGCTTACGGGCGGGGCTCTTGCAGGTGCCACCAAGGCGCAGGTCAAGGACACGCTCACCCTGCGCACAGGCCCCGGCATGCGCTACGACCAGACCAGCACCCTGCCCGTCGGCGCCGCGTTGGATGTGCAGCGCTGCATGGCGCTTTGGTGCCTTGTCACCCATAAAAGCCAACAGGGTTGGGCCGCCCGCGATCATTTGAGTTTCGGCAAATATCCACGCGGCTTCATGTCCGGCCCCAAAATGGCGCATGTGCTGCGCGGCAGCGGCAAGGTCTGCTTTTTCACCGGCACCAAATTCACCGGTGCCAGCATCTGCTCAACCACCGGCACGGTCATGCCCGATCTGGCCCTTTACGGCTATGACAACGCATTCCAGTCGGTCAAAATCGAAGGCGAAGTCTCCGTTCACGCCTGCCGCGACTTCTATTTCGGCTCCTGGTGCGAAACGATTGCCGCCGACCAGCCGGTGCTCAACCGTTATCTGCGCCGGGGCCTTTCCTCCTATCGCGTTTGGTAAACCATCCGTTCAGCCGCGGTTCATGAAGCAAAGGTTAACTTTTGTTCACATGAGCCAGAGGACAACCCGATTGGCATTTGAAACGAAACCGGCACACACCGGTACCGACGGAGAGATGCCGTTGGGTCTAATCCAGAAAGGGATGGTAAAATGAACATCAAAAAACTCTCCGCAACATTGGCTGCTGCCTGTGCAGGCGTCGTTTTCCTGACGGGCATGGCCATGGCAATGCCGGCCCAGGCCACCAATTCACTCAATGTCCGCTCGGGCCCCGATCGCAGCTACCGCGTGGTCGACGTGTTGCACCCCGGCGAACGGGTCAATGTGGAAGATTGCAACCGCAATGGCTGGTGCTTCATCACCCATCGGGGGCGCGATGGCTGGGTTTCCTCACGCTATCTCACCAATACCCGCGGCTACCATCGCGATACCTATCGCGCCAAACCGCGCCATTACCGCGATGATTACCGGCCGCGTCGCCGCTCCAACGGCTCCAGCTTCAATTTCTCGTTCAGCATTCATGGCGATGATTGCTATCGCAGCCACGGCCGCATCGTCTGCCGCTAAGCGGATTTGAATAGCCCATGCAGGAACAACCCGGCACTCATGTGCCGGGTTTTTTGCGGCTGGGAGCCGGGCATTTGTCCCCCAGATTTTCCGATGCCCATTTGCCCAGTTCAAACAATGCAGGCGACAGCGCCATGCCCGCCGGGGTCAGCGCATAAACAATCCGCACCGGCTTGCCATCCGCCACATGCCGTTCAACCAGCCCCACACTGGCCAGTTCCGTCAGCCGCCGCGACAGCATCGATTCCGAAATCCCCGCTGCCGCCCGGCACAATTCGGCAAATCCCGCCGGACCATTCACCAGCGTGCCAATAATCACCCCGTTCCACCGCTTGCCCAGAAATTCGAACGCCTGCGAGAGCGCCTTGTCACAGGTCGATGGCGTATGATCGGCTGGCACCACGAGAAAGACTCCGGGATATATTGACTACCAAAAAAGAAGCTACTACTAAAACACTAGTTTAAATGCGCAATGCAGGCAAGTCTCCTGCCCGGCCCGGCGCGTCTCAAAAAGGCATCACGATGATCGACGATATCAAATTTCTCGACGACAGCACCCGCCCCGCGCCGGCCCGCTTCGACAATCTCACCATTGCCCAGCGCGCGCCCGGCCGCCATCTTGCAATGATTCACAACCATTTCCGCCAGAACATGGAAATGCTGCGCGACATGATCCGCCAGGCCGCCGCCGGCGAAGTAACGCCCGAAGAACTGCAAAAACAGGCCGAAGCCATGCCCATGTGGCAGAACTACCGCCAGTTCGGCGCGCTGTGCGGTCAGCATTGCCAGATCATCAACACCCATCACTCCATCGAGGATCAGTCCATCTTCCCGCTGCTGCGCGAACGCAGCGACGTGATGCGCAAGATCGTCGACCGGCTCGAGGCAGAACACGTCATCGTCCACGAACTCCTCGTCCGCCTCGTCGCAGCCCTCAACGACCTCGTCCGCACCCCCGGCCCCTCAGCCTTTGCCGCCGTAAAAGAACTCTACGAAACCCTGGACCGCATCCTCCTCTCCCATTTCGGCTACGAAGAAGAATCCATAGGCGACGCGCTGGGCGTTTATGAGGTGATGGTTTAGACGAAGGGGGGGCGGTCGTGATGCAGGGATCTGCCTGAAAACAGATCAACGCTCACTATTCGGGGGAATGAGAACAAAACATAAACGAATTTGGTTTACAGGAGGGAACGATTCAGACATTTTGTCCAGATGATTCCCGCCGGAGGCCAGCATGACCAAATTCCAGTTACTCAGAGAACAGGCGGGAATGTCTGTCGCCGAAGCGGCTAAATACCTTGGATTAAGCGAAAAAACCATCCGCAGATATGATTCCGGCGAGTCCAGTCCGCGCCCGGGTGACATTCTCGCGCTTGAAACCGAGGGGGTGGTCACACAACCGGTCAAAAAAGCTGCGCAGACCGCCGACTTCAGTTTCATTGACCTGTTTGCCGGGATTGGTGGACTACGTCGCGGATTTGAATCCATAGGCGGTCGTTGCGTGTTTACCAGCGAATGGGACAAGTACGCTCGCGAAACCTATAGTGCAAACTATCGCGACAACCGGGAACCCGCTGGCGACGTGCGCGAGTTCAGCGAAACTCCAGGCTTGATACCCGAACATGATGTGCTTCTTGCAGGATTTCCTTGCCAGCCGTTTTCCATAGCGGGCGTCTCAAAAAAGAACTCTCTGGGTCGCCCACATGGTTTTCTTTGTGACACACAAGGCACCCTTTTCTACGACACTGCAGAAATTATCAGGCATCATCAACCGAAGGCATTTTTGCTCGAGAACGTCAAAAACCTCGAGCGGCACGATGGCGGCAAAACATTCGCAACAATCCTGAATGTTCTGCAGAACGAACTGGGCTATCAAGTCCAGCACCGGGTGATCAATGCCGCAAGTTGGGTCCCGCAAAAGCGGGAGCGCATCTTTATCGCGGGGTTCAGGCAAGACACTGACTTCGATTTTTCCTCAATGTTCGTGCCGCCCATCGCGTCGGGGCCGAAGATGCGCGACATTCTTGAGCCAGAAGTCGACGAGAAATATACCCTGAGTGACCACCTTTGGCAGTACCTGCGTACCTACAAGGAAAAACACGAAGCGAAGGGAAACGGGTTCGGATTCGGTTTGGTCGGTCCTGATGACGTCGCCAGAACACTTTCGGCGCGCTACCACAAGGATGGGTCAGAGATCCTCGTTGAGCAAAAGGGGAAAAATCCCCGGCGGCTGACCCCACGTGAATGTGCAAGGCTGATGGGCTTCGAAAAGCCGGGCGAATACAATTTCCGCATTCCAGTCTCCGACACCCAGGCTTATCGGCAGTTCGGAAACTCGGTTGTTGTTCCCGTTGTCGAAGCAGTCGCCCGTCACATGGCACCGCATATTGCCGAGACGCTGGCTGCGCCGTTGGGGAAAGTTGCCTGATTGGCTGATGTGGTAGACAAGGCCACGCGAAGCCGGATGATGTCTGGCATCCGCGGCAAGAATACCAGGCCGGAAATGATCGTAAGACAGGGCCTGCACCGACTTGGCTTCAGGTTTCGCCTGCATGACAAGAGACTGCCGGGCAAACCCGACCTGGTGCTGCCCAAATATCACGCAGTAATTTTTGTGAATGGATGCTTTTGGCACGGGCATGACTGTCATCTGTTTAGGTGGCCGACGACGCGAGAAAATTTTTGGCGGACAAAAATTGAAAAAACCGTAGCGAGAGATAATCGCAACAAAAAAGAGTTAAAAAGATTTGGGTTCAAAGTACTCGTCGTTTGGGAGTGCGAACTTCGAAATAACTACGAGGAAAGCCTCATCAGCTTGGCGGGCCTTATATCGGAAAAGGATTAATATCGCCCGTTTCCACAAATGCAATCATATCATCTACAAATTGACCGAGACGTCGATAAAACCGGTCTTGCTTCACAGTAAGCTGCACCTTTGCCGCCTCTTCAACTAAGTCATAAGTTTCTTCCGGCAAGTATATTGCGGCAGCGTGAGACGCTAAAAGAGTTTGCGTTCTTTTCGCGTTAAATTCATGCGGCTGTTGAAAAAAGCCGATTCCAACTTTTGGAGACGGAATGTCTGTCAGCCCTCTAAGCAGACGCTCCCTCGCGTGGTAACTCTTGATCTCAACGAAAAGATTTTTCTTATGCCCAGCAGACTGGCTAACAATAATGTCCCCATTACTTTCGCTGCCAGACCTCTGGAAACTCTCAGGTTTCAAGGCTGAATTACGCATGGCTTGAAGAATGAGTTCCTCATTCAACCTCCCCACCGTGCTCACCGCTCCGTTTCCAGACTGAGCCAAGTGGTCAAGAAACTCGTCATTGATAGCCTCAACAAATTTAGAAAAGGGCAGCGACAGAACACCTTCTTGAATATCTGCATGAAAGATTTCTGAAAGCGCGCGCTCCATCTCAGGTTTTGTAATTCCCTCAATGATTTTTTTCGACACGCGGTTGGCGCGCATCAAGTTATTGGATTCAATTTTGCCTATTTCCTTTTCAACTGCCGCGACGATAATGTGAGATTTAGGAATAAAACCCGACACCTGCGTAATAACGCTAGGATCGTTCTCAAGAATTGTGTTCAGATGCTTTTTTACCGTATTGGCTGAGACCTGCGCCGCCGCAACCAACTCCGTAAAATGATAACTGGATTTCGAATCCAGCAAAAGCTCAAGCTGTTGAAATGCTTTTGATTTAGGTGCCACTTTCGATACCTCCTGCCCATCTGCTTCGGAAATTTGGCACCTTACACACAAAATTGCCGAATTTTGCTAATTCATACATAAAGACAATTTGAACATCCGTCCCATCCCCAAAATTTCCACCTGCCAACCTCCTGACAAGTTCTGACACAATGCCTATCTAGTATTGCATCAGGCCGCGCTTGCGAGTGGCGGCGAAACGGGCACAATGGGTTCATGGCTTCAAACGACAAGAAATCACCGCCAAAGGGCCGTCCCGGCAAGGCGGAATTTTCCATCGACGATTTTCTCGGCGAGATCGAAAAGCATGAGGACGCCGAGGCGGCCAAGCGCTTGCCGCAGGAACGCCTGCGCAACAAGCGCCGGCTCGACCGCGAGGCGCAGGAAAACCGCGCCGCCGAAATCGCTGCTGCCAACCCCAAGACCGAATTCGAAAAGCGCCGCACCACCAAGACATCCAATCCCGACACCGTCACCGGCATGTCGAAGCGCGCGCCGAAATCCAAGGCCAATTCGGTTGAGCGCCCCACCAATCTCGATGGCTTTGCCGAAGCCCCCCAGGCCGGGCTGACCGGCGCGCCCACCAATCCCGATGGCTCCGGCGTCACCGCCACCGTGCAGGCGCTGCAAAACCTGATCGAGCATGGCCGCAAGGAAGTGGAAGGCACCTCAGCCTGGGTGCCCCATCGGCCCGCGCGCCCGGAAAAGCTCGAAGGCGGCGCCAGTTTCAAGCTCGCCACCGATTACACCCCCGCCGGCGACCAGCCCACCGCCATTGCCGACCTGCTGGAGGGCATCAATAATGGCGAGACCGATCAGGTGCTCCTGGGCGTCACCGGCTCGGGCAAAACCTTCACCGTCGCCCAGCTGATCGCCCAGACCCAGCGCCCGGCCCTGATCCTTGCGCCCAACAAAACCCTCGCCGCCCAGCTCTATGGCGAGTTCAAGCAGTTCTTCCCCGACAATGCGGTGGAATATTTCGTTTCCTATTACGATTACTATCAGCCCGAGGCCTATGTGCCGCGCACCGATACCTATATCGAAAAGGAATCCACCATTAACGAGCAGATCGACCGGATGCGCCACTCGGCCACCCGCGCCCTGCTCGAACGCGATGACTGTATCATCGTCGCCTCGGTTTCCTGCATTTACGGCATCGGCTCGGTGGAAACCTACACCGCCATGGTCTTTGATCTTCTCGTCAACCAGCAGATCGACCAGCGCCAGCTCCTCGCCGATCTGGTCGCGCTGCAATACAAGCGCAACGAGGCCAGCTTTGTGCGCGGCACGTTCCGCGTGCGCGGCGATACCGTCGAAATCTTCCCCGCGCACCTTGATTCAGCCGCCTGGCGCGTCACCTTTTTCGGCAATGAAATCGAGTCCATCGCCGAATTCGATCCCCTGACCGGCAAGAAGCACGCCGACCTGAAACAGGTCCGCATCTACGCCAATTCGCATTATGTCACCCCGCGCCCCACCCTCATTCAGGCGATGAAATCCATCAAGGCCGAGTTGAAAGTCCGCCTTGAAGAGCTCAACGCCGCCGGCCGTTTCCTCGAAGCGCAGCGCATCGAACAGCGCACACGTTTCGATCTGGAAATGATGGAAGCCACCGGCTCCTGCGCCGGCATTGAAAATTATTCGCGCTATCTCACCGGCCGCAATCCCGGCGAGCCGCCCCCGACCCTTTTCGAATATCTCCCCGACGATGCCCTCGTTTTCGTCGATGAATCCCACGTCACAATCGGCCAGCTGGGCGCCATGTATCGCGGCGATTTCCGCCGCAAGGCCACCCTTGCCGAATACGGCTTCCGCCTGCCCTCCTGCATGGATAACCGGCCCCTGCGCTTTGAGGAATGGAACGCCATGCGGCCGCAATCGGTCTATGTCTCGGCCACCCCCGGATCGTGGGAAATGGAACAGACCGGCGGCGTCTTTGCCGAACAGGTCATCCGCCCCACCGGCCTCACCGATCCCCCGGTCGAAATCCGCCCCGCCACCTCCCAGGTCGATGATGTCATCGATGCGGTGCGCGAGACCACGGCCAAGGGCTACCGCACGCTCCTCACCACCCTCACCAAGAAAATGGCCGAGGATCTGACCGAATATATGCACGAACAGGGCATCCGCGTGCGCTACATGCATGCCGATGTCGACACGATCGAGCGCATCGAAATCATCCGCGACCTGCGCCTGGGCGCGTTCGACGTGCTGATCGGCATCAACCTGTTGCGCGAGGGTCTCGACATTCCCGAATGCGCGCTTGTGGCCATTCTCGATGCGGACAAGGAGGGCTTTTTGCGTTCCGAAACCTCGCTGATCCAGACCATTGGCCGCGCGGCGCGCAATGTCGACGGGCGGGTCATTCTTTATGCCGACCGGATCACCGGCTCGATGGAACGCGCCATCGGCGAAACCGACCGCCGCCGCGAAAAGCAGGTGGCCTATAATCTGGAACACGGCATCACGCCGCAATCGATCCGCTCGAACATTCACGACATTGTGGATTCTGTTTACGAGCGCGACCGGGTGACCATTTCGACGGGCATCAAGGGCCGCGACGGCAAGGATTTCCAGCCCGGCGCCAACCTCGCCGCCACCATCAAATCGCTGGAAAACGACATGCGCGAAGCAGCGACAAATCTGGAATTCGAGAAGGCGGCAAGGCTGCGCGACGAAATCAAACGCCTCCGCGAAATGGAACTGGACACATTGGACTCGCATCTCGGCGAATAAGCAAACTTCTCACCGCCCGGCGCAGGCACAAGGACACAAATTTGTCGTCTATCACAGTATCAACGCCGACATCATCAGCATAAGGTAAAAAACAGAACCATTTCCCGCTTCCACAAAACACGATCTGGCGACAGGTTGGAAGTACAGCTCGAAACTAAACTCAACTAATGCAAAGCTAGATCCATTACCGCGTCATGCGCGGCGGCATCGCCAACTAATTCATCAATACTTGCCGGAAAAGGCCTATGCCCTGACCATTCGCAGCAGTCGCAGCGTTAAAATTGTCCTGAGGCCATCATACAAGCTCGAATAATATGCCGATGTATCCTCTAGTCGTTGTTAAATAATACTTGGCGGTCATCAGTCCGCTAGACAGAAAAACCAGATCTAATCACACCGCGCCAGCATACGCACAAATATTACCCCCTCCATATGCTAGCACATATTCGATATTATCTAATATCGATCCCAGACACCCCAGTTTGAACTAAAAATACCCTACGCTGGGTCGCACTTTGGCCTGCTCCAGTTTAAAATTGTTGCTGGCGAACTGCCGTTCGGCCTGATAGCAGTGTTAGATTAGCATACTATGTGTTTGGCTCGACGGATAAGAAAGGCAAGGTTATGCAACTGACTGAAGCCCTTAAGCTAATAAGAAATTCTCGAAAGCCCATCCTATTCGTTGGTTCAGGTTTCGCAAATCAAGCACTAAATCTCGACGGTGAATTTACGCCCTCATCTAAACAACTCGTCAAAAGAATATTGAGCCAAATTCCGCTTGAAGGGGAAAGCGACACACCACTGAGTTTTGCTATCGACCAACTACGGGAAGCAGCCAAACCAATTGATGCATACCAGTTTATCTCGCGTCAGCTAACCGTAGCCGATGCAACCCTAGAACAGTTAAGAATCCTATCCCTACCCTGGCATCGCATTTACACTACCAATATCGACAACATAGGGACTGTATTTTCAAAGCGACGTTGTCTAGATGCGGCCACAGATACCTCTGCCGCCAACTCAGGTGATTATATCTATCTGCACGGCTGCCTCGCAAATTGCCAGTCAAATAACTACTATCAACGAGTCAAGATGGGCGAACAGCTTTATTTGGCCGGATCACATTCAAATTCACCATACCATAATTTACTTCATCAAGATTTGCATGAAAGTGATTGTGTCATTGTGATTGGATATTCTATGGGAGATCCGGATTTAGTGCACCTATTCTACAATTCAACTGACCTCATAAATAAGTGCTTTGTGTTCAGTGGGGACACCTCAGCACTCGATAATCATCGAATTAGTTTAATCGGGACTGACACAAAACAAACATCCACAGCGTTTCTTGCTGCTCACGATGCCACACCAATCGATACAACCCCCACATTTTCTTCACAGATCGAAGTGGATTACGGGGGGTACGACATTAAGACGGTGTCGCAAATTTCGCGGCAAAACTTGCTCATTTATGGTCGGTTTGATCGAAATATTGCTCGCACGAGCTGGGCAGACGTAGAAAAACCAATATACGCTATTGCGCGCGGCATCGGGAGACGGATCGCACAAGCCAAAAGCGCCAGTACCATCATAATCCATTCCCATCTCGGAAACGGAAAAACGCTGATACTAGAATACGCACGTCATCTAGTGGCCAACGCAAACCGCCCTGTATTTACCATTGAACCATCAGTAGACGAAGATTCTTTGAGTGCATTACTTCAAGAAATACCTGTGGGTTCATTTGTATTTTTTGAGGGCGACATATTCTTAGCAAGTAGAGTTCAGGAAATAATTGCAAGTCGAGCGCTAATTTTTTGCTGCACCTCACGAACCACAACAATGCGGGTGGCTGCGTCTAATATATATAATAATAAAAAAACCACGATTGACGTATTTGATTGCAATCGACTGAACGACGACGAGCTTGTTGAGTTTCATACTCTCATCAGCTCGATGGGATTTTGGCCGCCCAGTCTTTCAGACCTTTCAGAAGGGCGCCGTCTTGATATATTAAAGACGAGATACGAGGGCAGCACATGCGCTATAGTTTTATCCATATTCGAAAATGAGGATATTCGGAATCAAATAGAACAGCAGTGGTCATCTTACTTGCCAAATTTACGGCCGTATCTAGACCATTTCGTTGTTGGGTCATATATGAATATGATCGACGTGGACGCTCCACCATACTTGATAAAGGAGTTTCAGTCATCTGATTACAGGGAGATTTCTGAGGCTGCCAATGATATAGTATCAGTAAGTTCATATGGCGTTATTACATTTTCAAATGCGATAATTGGCGAGTTCGTATTTCAAAATTTAGTAGATAAAGAAATAATAATTGGCGCCATAGTTAGATTTGCAAATTTTATTGACAATCATTATGCGCAACGTCGTTACCAACGAATTGCAAATCGTCTATTACGTTTTTGGAACTTAAGCAGAATTTTGAATTCAACTAAGTTGCCCGAAATGGTGTTTGACCGAGCGAGCTATATACCAAGCCTAGCAGGCGACCCGCTGTTTTGGGTGCAATATTCTATTTCAAAGATGGAAAATGGAGAATTCTTGCCTGCTAAACGATTCGTAGATACGGCATATGCAAAAGCTAAGGACAGGGGCCAAGGGTTTGATACTTATCAAATTGATACTCATGCCGCGCGTTTGACGATCCGCAAATTAATGGACAGCGGTGTTTATGAAGGTTTTGCAGCAGATCTTAATCGGTCTGTCATCGCTTTACGTAACGTCGCTGAAAGACGATCAGACGATCTTTATCACGTGTCGGCAGTTGTAACGTCTATACTTAACTCTGAAATACCTTACGCTTTTGAAATGAGTGAGCGAGAATATTCTACATTTAGAAAAAACATTATTGCCATAGGCGACCAAATTGACGCTCTCACAAAAAGGGACTTTTCTTTTGCCCCTGAACGTCAGGCTGCCGAGCTGATCGATAAACTGCGAACTCACTAGCAATAGATTTGCGTGTGCAACCTCAGACTGAGAGCTCGGCCCGCGTATCTATCGCGAAACTCTCTATATCGTCCCCTTCGAGGGCCTACCCCGTATAGGTAAATCACCCCCACCAAAAGAAACTTATCCACCCCCACCGCACACACCCCATAATCCCCTGTTCACCCCCAGCGAACAGGAGCCGCCCATGCGCACCAAACCCGAAGCCGATCCCGACCAGGATGCCAAAACCTTTCGCGCGCTCAAGCCGCGGCTGGCGGCGCTGAGTGCGGCGCTGGCCAAAACCGGGCGGGCGCTGGCGCTGCACCCCGCGCCGCGCTCCACCCTGATCATGCTGGCCAAACTGCTGGCCGAAATCCGCCGCCTGCTGCCCCTCCGCGTGCGCAACGTCCTGCCCCGGCTCCCCCGCGCCGGCACGCCCACCTATGCCGAACTGGCGCTGATCGCCGCCGAGGCGGAGGCGGTGCTGGCGGTCTGGGCCACGGCCAATGGCCATGGCGACACCCCCTCCAGCGCCGAAGCGCGCCGCCGGAGCAACGAGACGCACCTGATGCTGGCCAAACAGGTCGAAAATCTCGGCGCCGAAGAATTCGCCCGCCGCCTGCGCCAAACCGTCGCCGCGCGTCAGGCGCAAGACATGTAAGCGCACCATGCCGCACCGCCAACGCGGTGCACTGGATTCCGGTTTTCACGGGAATGACGCCGTGGGTGCGGCAAGCACTGAACCCTTCATCCCCCCAGATCGTCACCCTCGGGCCTGACCCGAGGGCCCATGACCCACCACCAGCAAATACAAAAGGACGGAACGCCCACCCGTGGTCGCTGCACCACCGCATGGGTACTCGGGTCAAGCCCGAGTATGACGATCGGAGATAGGACAACAAATGGCCCCTCCCTCTTCCTTCTCCCTCGGGCTTGACCCGAGGGTCCATACGATACCGGCCACATCGCATGGATGCCCGGATCAAGTCCGGGTAAAAAGGGGTGAAGGGCCAGATCTCGCCCAAACCCAATCACAAATCCCTCGACGTCATTGCGAGCGGCCAAGCCGCGCGGCAATCCAGAGCGGGATGCACATAACCCGGCGACCTTCCTCTCCCTCCCCCTTGTGGGGAGGGATTAAGGGTGGGGGTTGGCCCAAAGGGCCAAACAAAGACTCTGCGATCTCTCCGCAAACACCGCGCTTGTCGCTCCACCCCACCCGACCCGGCTTTGCCGGGCCACCCTCGCCATCAAGGGGAGGGAAAACCACCTCAATTCCACAAAACTTATCGACGCCCCCCAAACCCCGTTTATCCTCATCCCACCTTTTCACAACACCGGCGCCGGCGCGACGAACGTCCGGGGTGGAAGGGGACCAGGTTCCTTGGGGGTCGCCTCAGGGAAGGCCAAAACTGTGCCGCGACCAGCCTGCCCCCGTTGGCAGGTGTACCGGGGAAACCCGGCGGGGATGGGCCCCAGCGCTAGTAAGAGTACAGGCCACGCCAAAAATCCCGGTTGCATGAGACGGTGTATGTCTCATTTGTTTATTACTCAGACGGGCCATGCACCGTCTCATGCCGCTGTTTATGGACACCGTGGGGTCTTTGGGCCTGACGGGGGCTTTGGGGTGGGTGGAATTTAAGGGGTGACCCAAAAAAATCTTTCACCACCCCCATCGTCATCCCCGCGCAGGCGGGGATCCGGTGCACCGCGTCGGCGGTGCTAGGGATGCCTTTCGCGGGCAGGACTGCCCGCTGCTGGATTCCCGCCTGCGCGGGAATGACGTGGAGATTTAGGCGAAGGAACAAGGACAACAAATGGCACCTCTCTCTCTTCCTTCTCCCTCGGGCTTGACCCGAGGGGCCATGCGATACCAACCACACCGCATGGATGCCCGGATCAAGTCCGGGCAAAAAGGGGTGAAGGGCTAGATCTCGCCCAAACCCTCATCCTGAGCTTGTCGAAGGGCGAGGGGTTCCACACCGCACCCGCCCATCCTTCGACAAGCTCAGGATGAGGATCGTGCCCACCGCCCCAAACCTCGCCGCCAACCAGAAAATCGCCTATACTGGCTAAAGGCCCCATGCCGGGGCGGGAGAACGGATATGTTCGAGAAACCCTCCTTGATGCTGCGCATCGCTGTCGGCAAATCGGTTGGCTTCATCTTCGGCCTCATCGCCTTTTTCGCGCTGCCGATGATGGGCGAGCCCGATCTCATGTTCCGCCTCGGGATTGCGCTATGGCTCATCATCACCGGCGCCATGATCGGGCTGATGGGCGTTGTCACCTATCATCCGCTCCTGCATATGCCGCTGCCCTGGTGGGTGCGCGGCCCGCTGATCGGCATGTCCACCATGCTCACCCTGTGGCTGGTCGCCCATGAGCGGATTGATGCCATCGTCATCAACATGTTCGGGCCGGATACCATTCTCTCCAGCGGCGCCTGGATCATCGCTGACGGTCTGGTCATCGGCCTCGTCATGGCCTGGCTCGCCACCCTGCTGGCCGGCGAAGGGCGCGAAACGGCGGGCCGCTGACAAAAGGGGATCGAATTGCAACCCGAATGCCCCTAACCTCACGCCAAACCGGAGGCCGCTCCATGTTCCTCGCCCGCTGGGCCTATGCCGCGCTGATGACCGGCAGCCTGCTCCTCGCCATCGGCATATTGCCGCTCTACGTGCTGGGCACTCTGCTCAACGCCGCCACGCCGCCGCTGGTGCATTTGCTGTTTTTGCTGTTGTCGCCGCTCGGCGCGATGATTTTCGCACTCGGCCTCATCTTGTGGATCATCACCCTGTTCACCAGATAACAGCCATGCCCCTCGCCCCGCTCTTAGCCGAAATCAGCGCCTGCACCCATTGCGCGGCCCATTTGCCCCGCGGGCCACACCCCGTGGTGCGGGCCGGCTCTGCCGCAAAACTGCTGATCATCGGCCAGGCTCCGGGCACAAGGGTGCACGAAACCGGCATTCCCTGGAATGATCGCTCCGGTGAACGCCTGCGCGACTGGCTGCAGATTTCGCCAGAGATATTTTATGATGAAAACAAGATCGCCATCATGCCGATGGGCTTTTGCTATCCCGGTGTCCTGCCCCGTGGCGGCGACCTGCCGCCCCGCCCCGAATGCGCCCCGCTCTGGCATGAAAAACTGCTGGCCGAACTGCCACAGATCGAACTGACCCTGCTGATCGGCCAATATGCCCAAAAGCACTATCTGGGCAAAGCCCGCGGCAAAACCCTGACAGAAACCGTTTCAGGTTTCCAAACGCATCTGAAAAGCAATTATCTGCCGCTGCCCCATCCCAGCTGGCGCACCACCGGCTGGCAGCGCAAAAACCCCTGGTTTGACAGCGACCTGTTGCCCGAGCTCAGGCGGCGCACCGCAAAACTGCTGGTCTAGTTCAGCGGTTTCAGCGCGCTGGCATCGGTGGAGAACAAATGCTCAGGGCATTTCTCCAGCACCTGACGCATCGCCACACTACGGCGCAGATTTTTGGTTTGGGCCCGCAGATTTTCCGGGTTTGAAGCAGGTGCTTGCATGGCAAAAACAGTCACGATCGGTTCGGGTTGAACATCCATCGCAAAGCCTCCAGAAATGTGCCAATTCTGTGGCCATTCTGTCCGCTTGCGCCTGAACCGGGTTGAAATTCCCGGTTCATTTGCCATTCACCCCTATTCCTTGCCCGCCGGCGTCACTTCCGGGTCAGCAACAAACACTTTGCGCTGCCGCTCCCGCGCCCAGATCACCAGCCCCGCCCCAACAATAATCGTCGCCCCGATAAACGAGATGAAATCGATCATGTGGCCAAATACCACAATCGAGAGCACAATCGCCCAAGGCAGTGCCAGATAGTTGAAGGGCTGCAAAACGCTGGCCGGCGCATAGCGCAGGGCGATCATCATCAATGTGTGCGCTGTCACCGTGGTCACCATCACCACCGCCGCCATCAGCACCCCGTCCCAGCCCATGGGCTGCCAGAAAAACACACCCACAACACTGGTCAGCACCAGGCCGATCACACCGACATAAACCATGCTTGTTGCCGTCGAATCCACCTGTGCCACCTTGCGTGTGCAAACGATATAACAGCCATAAAACACCATCGCCGTTATGGCGAAATAGACGCCTTCATCAATCGCCAGCCCGCCAGGCCGCAAAATCACCAGCACACCGACAAATCCTACAAGAATCGCGCTGATGCGGAATACACCCACCCGTTCCCCCAAAACCGGTATCGCGATCAATGTTACCAACAGCGGATAGATCATCGAGATCGATTGCAATTCCGCCAGCGGCACAGTGCGGATGGCCATGGCAAAGCACCAGATATCGGCTACCAATAACAGCCCGCGCGCAATTTGCCATTTCGGCAGGGCCGATTTGAACGCCTGGCGCAACGGCGCCTGCCGCATCACCAGCAAAAGCGACAACAGCCCGAACGCCCAATAGCGCATCATCGAAATCTGCATCGGCGACCAGGTCTGCACCAGAATTTTGGCAACCGCATCCTGCACACCAAAAATCAGGATAGCGCAGATAACCAGCATGATTCCGCGCGGCGTATTGTCCGCCCCGCTCACCCCCTGGCCAGCCACCGCATTCGTCATCATCGCCTCACAAATCGTAAAAAATCCCCGGGCCTGTGCAAGGTCCGGGGCATACCGTCCAGCTATAGCAGAGGCTTAGCTTTTCATAGCCTTGTTTTTAATCAAGCCCACAATGGCGGTCAAAACGCCGCCGCCAACCAGTCCGGTCACGCCCTGCCCCACCAGCGCGCCTGCATCCATGCCGCCACCGGCCAGCATGCCCGAAAGCGCCGGGATCAGGCTTGCAATCCATGTGCCGCCAACGCCACCCACGGCACCGGCAATCGTGTTGCCAACCGTGCCCATGCTCATGTTCTTGGCACCCTGGCCCAACGCATTGCCGCCAATGGCACCCGTAACCAGTTGAATAATGATCGGAAGTAAGGCTTCCATTTGTATTCCCCCTCAGGTCCTTTGAGAAAAGCAAAACGCTCCCCCCTCGCCTCACCACCATATCGCCAAAAAAAATCAAGCAAAAGAACAGATTCGAACAAGCAAATAATCCTGTGGATCAAACCGGCATTATCTCGTAACAAATATTTGGACCAACCGATTTTAACGACAGAATAACGGGACCTGCACATGCGCTACCTGTTTGCTTTTTTATTATATTTCGCAAATTCCCCAGCATTCGCCGCAGAACAGGATGTGCAGCGCGCTCAATTCCGGGATTGGCAGGCTAATTGTGATCGCTACAGCAATTGCGCCGCCAGCATCGCGGTCGACATGGATATGGCAGACCATCTGGTCCCTGACTATCGACTGACGGTTTCCCGCTCTGCCTACGAAACCTACTGGAACATCGCCTTTGCCGCCTTCATTCCGGCCCCGGCCCCTGATGCCGATATGGTTTTTGCCATCGGTGATACAAAAATCACCTTCGATACCGACACCGATATTGCCGCCTTTGGCGCGCTCAATGAGTATTATCCGCTCGGGGAAAAAGCCCAGTCCCTCTTCGATAAAATGGTCCCCGGCAGCACACTCACCATCAGCTACAGCGACAAGGCAGGAACCATCCGTCGCGCCACATTCTCACTGTCCGGCCTCGCTGCAGCCCTTTTGTGGATCGACGAACAGCAAGCCCGCCTGGGTTCAGAACGTGTCGCCTTTGACCCGCCCTCCGGCAAAACCCGTGTTACCCACCGCGATCCAGCCTTGCTGTCTGAAGCACTATTGGCGCGTCACGCGGCCAGCGCAAATTGCGAGCCGCTCGATGAATTGGTCAATGCTGACGATCTTCAGTCCTACCGTCTCGATGCCAGCAACACGCTCCACATGGTCCCGTGCTGGTCCGGCGCCTACAATTTTAGTTATGCCATCTATATCGAGAGCCCCTATGGGGTCGAACAAGCCTATTTTGCCAGCTACAGCGACGTCACAGGCTGGCGTGGAACCGCCGCACTGGTCAACGCATGGTTCGATCCGGAAGACAACACGCTGGGCGAATTTGCCAAAGGCCGGGGCCTGGGCGACTGCGGCACCTCGGGACTGTGGCAATGGCAGGAATGGGGTTTTAAACTGCTCGAATACCGCGCCCAGTCCGAATGCGAGGGCGAGCCGGGCCCCTTCCCACTGGTCTATCAGGCACCGGGATATAACCCGCCAGACGACAACTGACTGTCAGACCCGCCCATTTGTGCGCTAGAAGATCATCCGGGCCAGATAACGCATTAAAAACGGCGCTGTCGCCAATACCACCGCCAATACCCGCACCGGCCACTGCCGAAACCGCAACACAAGGTAAAGCGCCAGCGCTGCGTCCAGCACCATTTCAAACATCCCAACAATATCGCCGTAATGCGCGGACTGATAATAGGAAACGGGTGAATGAAAGCGCCGGTCCGTCAGCGGCCAGAAATGCACATGTGCATCGTCAGTATGAACCGGAAAGTCGAACAACACATGTAGCAGTGCCGCCGCACCGAAAATCAGCAGGCCAAGCCCCACATCCTTGTGTTTCGGTACAAATCTGAACAGCACAAAGCCCGTCAACGCCACCAGCGCCCAAAGCGGCATGGAATTGGAAATGGCTGAAAATGTCTGCCATGGTTCCTGCCAATACATGCCGTCAGGCTTGCGCCACATATTCACATCGCCTGCGCTTTGCAGACGCACCACCGCCACCATCAGAAAAACCGAGGCATCGGGGAAAAACCCGCCCAGCCACCCCAGCGCAATGTGCCAGGGTCGGAAATGCGGCCGGGTCGTTGCAGCAGCCCCGATCAGAATATGGGTTGTGGTAATCATTTGTGCTCTCCGGCGCGTCAATCTAACGCCATTACAACAACAGGCAACAGTTTGACGTTAAAGTGATATTGGAATCGCCGGCCCGCATACCCATATGCAGCAAAAACAAGTTCGATCCGAATTTCAGGGATTGGCGTCACATAAAAATTATAAAGGGAACTTCATGGCTATTGTCACTCTCATCGCCGGTCTGATCCTCTTGGTTCTGGCTGGCGATGCGCTCGTCCGGGGTGCGGTTTCCGTCGCTCAGCGTGCCAGTGTGCCACCCATCATCATAGGTCTGACGATTGTCGCTTTCGGCACCTCGGCGCCGGAACTTATTGTATCAGTCGAGGCCGCTTTAAAGAGAGCTCCAGGCCTTGCCATCGGCAATGTCGTCGGGTCCAACATCACCAATATCCTTCTGGTGCTCGGACTGCCCGCTATCATCACGCCAATAGTGCTTGCGGAAGACGGCATCAGACGCTCCACCGTCTTCATGATTCTGATCAGTCTTGGCCTGGCCTTTATGGCGATGAACGGCATAATCTCGCGACTGGATGGTCTGTTTCTGATCGCCCTGTTGGTCGTCTATCTGGGCTATAGCGGCTTTGAAGCCAACAAAGCCAACCGCGCCAACGTCGTAAGCGACGAACTGGAAGAACTTTCTGCGGACAATATCACCACCAAACAAATTGCGCTTCTTCTTGGGTTTGGTGTCGTCGGCCTTGGCTTTGGTGGCAAAATGGTCACCGAAGGTGCGCTGGATTTGGCGGCGATGCTGGGCGTCGCCGACACCGCTGTGGGCCTGACAATCGTCGCTCTCGGCACATCGCTGCCCGAGCTTGCCACAAGCCTCGCGGCCGCATTGCGCAAACAAACCGGCGTCGTTATCGGTAACGTGCTCGGCTCGAACATTTTCAACGCGTTGGGCATTATCGGCATTACCAGCCTACTGGTGCCGCTTGATGTCAGTAGCTCTATTATAAATTTCGACATCTGGGTCATGCTCGCCGCCGCGCTGCTCATGGCACCGGTTGCCTTCATGACCCGCCGGGTCAGCCGTTTCGGCGGTGTGATCATGCTGCTGGCTTACATCATTTACACTATTGTGGTGTTCCGCAACGGAATGGCAATCTGAGCTGATGAACGACTCAACGACCATCAAAGGCACGGCGCTGGTCACAGGCGCGGCGAACCGGCTAGGCGCGAGCCTGGCTCGGGGCCTCGCCGCAAATGGTTATCGGGTCATCATCCATTACAGCAGTTCACGTGACGATGCGGAGACGCTGGCAGCGGAGATAGGTCACGACATCGCCGCTACGGCAATGGCAGACCTGACGAGTGACCAAGCCCGGGCGGCGTTGATTGACGCGGCAGGCAAACCGTTCGGTCCGCTCACTCTTCTCGTCAACAATGCGTCCCTGTTCGAGCGCGACAGTGCCGACACGCTTGATGAAGATGTCTGGGACCGGCATTTCGCGCTTCATGCCAAAACGCCCGCTTTTCTGGCACAAGCGTTTGCAACCCAATTACCCGCAGGTCAGACCGGCAACATCATCAATATCATCGACGAGCGTGTGCTGCACCCCGCACCCGCCGCATTCTCTTATCATTTGTCTAAATCCGTCTTGTGGATGGCCACGCGCACTCTCGCGCAGACTTACGCACCACGCATCCGCGTCAACGCCATCGGCCCCGGCCCTATCCTTCCCGAGGCGGGCCAGTCACAATCCGATTTCGATCGGCGCAGTGCCGACAACCTGCTCCAACACGCCGCCAGCCCGGCTGACGCGGTGCAAGCCATGCTGTTCCTGCTCAATGCGCCCACCATTACCGGCCAGATGTTGGCCATCGATGGCGGCGAACATCTCGGCTGGCAGGAGCGGCGCGGCCCCACCCCGAGGTCATGATGAACGGCCTCGATCAAACCGGCCCTGACATCATCAAGGCCTTCGTCAAAACCCTGCCCTCGGCCCCCGGCGTTTATCGCATGCTCGATGAAAAGGGCGAGGTCATCTACGTTGGTAAGGCGCGCAGCCTCAAATCGCGGGTGACCAATTACACCCGTTATGAGGGCAATCCCATCCGTACCCAGCGGATGATCTCGGCCACCCGCACCATGGAATTCGTGCGCACGCAAACCGAGAGCGAAGCCTTGCTGCTCGAGGCCAATCTGATCAAGCGGCTCAAACCCCGCTTCAACGTGCTACTGCGCGACGACAAGAGCTTCCCCTATATTCTCATCGCCACCGAACACGACGCGCCCGAATTGACCAAGCATCGCGGCACCCGCCGCCGCAAGGGCCATTATTTCGGCCCCTTCGCCTCGGTCAGCGCCGTTAACCGCACCATTGCCGCGCTGCAAAAAGCCTTCCTGTTGCGCAATTGCTCCGACAGTTTTTATGCCGGGCGCACCCGCCCCTGCCTGCAACATCAGATCAAGCGTTGCGCTGCGCCCTGTACCGGAGAAATTTCCATTCCGGAGTATCAGGCGCTGGCCGAAGATGCCCGCGCCTTCCTCTCGGGCAGGTCAAAATCAGTACAAACCCAACTGCAACAGGACATGAACGAGGCCGCCGAAGCCCTTGATTTCGAACGCGCTGCCCTGCTGCGCGACCGGCTTTCGGCCTTGGCCCTTGTCCAGAGCCAGGGTGATATGAACGCAAGATCTGTCGAAGAAGCCGACATCTTTGCCATCCACCATGAAGCCGGCCAGTTCTGCGTGCAGGTCTTCTTTTTCCGCGCTTTCCAGAACTGGGGCAATCACGCCTTCCGCCCCCGTGCCGATTCAGCGCTGGACGATGCCGAAGTGCTCGAAGCCTTCGTCTCGCAGTTTTACGAAAACCGCACCCCGCCCAAACAGATTCTTCTGTCCCATGATCTGAGCGAACACGCCCTGATGGAAGAAGCGCTCTCCTCCCGGCTCGGGTCCAAGGTCAATATCCTGACCCCGAAACGTGGTGAAAAGCGCGATCTGGTCGAATACGCCCTCAACAACGCAAAAGAAGCGCTGGGCCGCCAGCTGGCCGAAGGGGCAACACAAAAAAACCTGCTTGATAGCATGGCTGAGACCTTCGGCCTCGACGCCCCGCCCCGCCGCATCGAGATTTACGATAACTCCCACATCCAGGGCACCAATGCTGTCGGCGGCATGGTTGTCGCCGGTGTCGAGGGCCTTTCCAAAAAGCACTACCGCACCTTCAACATCAAATCTGAAGATATCACCCCAGGCGATGATTTCGGCATGATGCGCGAAGTGCTGACCCGCCGTTTTACCCGGCTGGCCAATGAAAGCCCCACCGATGCTGAGGATAATGCCACCGGCATGCCCGACTGGCCCGATATCCTTTTGATCGACGGCGGCAAGGGTCAGCTCAGCGCCGTCCGCGATGTCCTGGCCGACCTCAACCTGCCCCGCGATATCACCCTGATTGGCATCGCCAAGGGCGAAGAACGTAATGCGGGGCGCGAAACCTTTTTCATGGAAGGCCGCACACCCTTCATGCTGCCCGCCCGCGATCCGGTGCTCTATTATCTGCAGCGTCTGCGCGACGAAGCCCACCGTTTCGCCATCGGCACCCACCGGGCCCGGCGCAAAAAGGATTTTGTCAAGAATCCGCTCGATGAGATCGAGGGTATCGGCCCCACTCGCAAACGCGCCCTGCTCAACCATTTTGGCTCGGCCAAGGCTGTTTCCCGTGCGTCGCTCTCCGATCTGACTGCCATTGATGGGATTTCCCACGCCATGGCCCAGCTGATCTACGATCACTTCAACACCAGTCGATAGCCATATTTTTCTGCAACACTCAACCCTACTGACAGGTTCTGTCACACGCTGTGCAAACCTGCCTCCTGTCGCAATCAAGCCAACAGGAGACAATGATGAAATGGAGCTATTGGATAAGGCAACTTCACCGCTGGCTGTCGATCGTTTTCACCTTGACGGTCGCCGCAAATTTCGCGGCAATGGCCGTTGGTGAGCCCCCCATGTGGATCGTATACGCACCGCTGCCGCCGCTCTTTTTGATGTTGGCAAGCGGGCTTTATATGTTCTTTCTGCCCTATGCCGCAAAGATCAGGCAGTCGAGCACTCACATGGGAGGTGAATAGGCAATGGCTGAAAAAAGAGGCAATCCGGAACCAGTTTTGCTTTCGGGTGGTAACCCACAAATTGCAAAAGGCGATGGCGACATTCCAGTCAAAGCCTATGTCGATGCCATGCCGGGATGGAAAGGCGAAGTCGGCCGCCGTCTCGACACCCTGATCGTTGAAGCGGTACCGGATGTGCAAAAGGCGATACGCTGGAACACCCCGTTTTACGGCAATAAAGGCGACGGCTGGTTCGTCGCCTATCACTGCCTCACAAAATACATCAAAGTAAGCTTCTTCAAGGGCACCGATTTACATCCTGAGCCACCCGTGGTTTCAAAGGGCCCCACCCGCTCCTTGCATATCGAGGAAGGAAAGCCGTGGGACGAAGAACAATTCACCAAATGGGTTCTCCAGGCCAGCAGACTGCCCGGCGAAAAGGTTTTTTGACATGGCACCCAACGGGAAAAGCAAAATCATGAATCCGGCGCTTGATGAAAACTTCCACACAGCCAGGCTGTGGCATGACGAGGCAATTGCACTTCGCGAAATTCTCAGCGATTGCGACCTAGCCGAGGAATTGAAATGGGGCAAACCCTGCTACACGCATCATGGTGCCAACGTCGCCATCATCCAGCGCATGAAGGATTTTCTGGCGCTGATGTTTTTCAAGGGCGCAGCGCTTGAAGACCTCGACGGCATACTGGTCGAACAAGGGCCCAACTCGCGCTTCGCCAAGCGGCTGGAATTCACCAGCGTCAAAGCCGTCCAGGACAAGAGGCGGTTTATCGAGGCCTATATCGAAGAGGCAATTCAGCTGGAAAAGACGGGTACCAAAGTCGATGTATCAAGCGAACTGCACCTCATCGACGAACTGCAGGAAAAGCTGGCAGAAGACTCCGAATTCAGTGCCGCATTCGATGCACTGACACCGGGTCGCCAGCGGGGCTACAATCTTCATTTCGGCGGCGCAAAGCAGCCAGCTACCCGTGTCGCGCGGATAAACAAGTACCGGCAAAAAATCATGGATGGCAAAGGCTTCAACGATCGCTGATTATTTTCACCAGCTAGGTGGCACCCGTGTCGCGCTTAATGATCTGCCCCAAGGCCGAAAATAGCCGCAACCCTTGCGAAGTGCCCTTCGCGACCGCATATTCAAATGACCGATCCCAATAGCGAGACAATGTGTGCGAAAGCCGGACCGTCCCTCATCACCGCTGACGAAAACGCCCGCCCCCTCGACGCGGGGCGAGATTGCTGATTTCGTCAAGGCGGTCGGCAATCTGGCCAAGCCCTCAGGTGCCGGTGGCCGGGGCCGTTTGCTGTTTGCGCTCGACGCCACGATGAGCCGCCAGCCCACATGGGACACCGCCTGCAACGTGCAGGCGCATATGTTTGAAACCGTCGCCGATACCGGTGGTCTCGACGTGCAATTGCTCTATTTTCGCGGCTTTGGTGAATGCCGCGCCTCCAAATGGGTCAGCGATGCAAAATCGCTTGCCGGATTGATGGCCGGCATCACCTGCCAGGGCGGCCACACCCAGATCGGCAAGGTTTTCAATCATGCCCGCACCGAGTTCACCAAGCGCAAGATCAACGCGCTGGTCTATGTTGGGGACGCGGTGGAAGAGGACATCGACAATCTGGCCGCCAAGGCGGGGCAACTCGGTTTGCTGGGCTGCCCTGTTTTCATCTTTCAGGAAGGTGAAGATCGTCGGGTCGAAACCGCTTTCAGGGAATTCGCCCGCCTGACCAAAGGCGCCTATGCGCGGTTTGATTCAAGCGCACCTGCCGAGCTTGCGGCGCTGCTGCGTGCCGTTGCCGCTTATGCCAGCGGGGGGCGCGCCGCACTCAGCCTGCAAAAATCCGCACCCGCCAAAAACCTCCTCGAGCAATTGCCCTAGATGCCCTATTTACCTCTCGCTGTGCTTGCCCTGATGGCAGGCCTTTATGCCTACCATCTCTACAGGCAGGGCAATATCGGCATCCTGCTCAACAGCCTGCGTTGGATCATCGGCGGCGGCGCGCTGCTTTTTGCCGCCATTCTCGGGCTTGGGGGCCGGGTCAGTATCGCCAGCATGCTGGGGCTGGTCGGTGCCTCTGTTCTCATCCGCGGGCGTCTCGGCCCCATCGATTTTAATACAATCAAGGCACCGGCGCCCACCACATCCCGTGTGCGGAGCCGCTTTTTCGATATGGTGCTGGATCATGACAGTGGCGCGGTGCACGGCAAGATCATCGCCGGCAGCTATGCCCGCACAGACCTGATGGATTTAGGCGAAAACGATACCCGTGTCCTGTTGCAGGAAGTCAGTCATGACCCGGACAGCCTCAGCCTGCTCGAAGCATGGCTTGATGCCAACCGGAGCGGCTGGCGCGAATATTTCGCCGAGCAGGATGGCGAACCCGGCGAGCACGCTTCAGCCGCATCCGGCCCTATGGATAGTCAGCAGGCCTATGAAATCCTCGGACTGTCGCCCGGTGCTGCACCGGAAGAGATTAAATCGGCCCATCACCGATTGCTCAAGGCCGTGCATCCCGATCAGGGCGGTTCAACCTATCTCGCCGCCCGCATCAACGCCGCCAAGGATTACCTGCTCAAGCAGCAGCACTAGCGCGTTTCCGGCCTCCCCGGATGCCCGTCATTGCGAGCGCCAAAGGCGCGCGGCAATCCAGAGCGGCGGACACCAGTACTTGTCGCTCTGGATCACCACGGCGCTGCGCGCCTCGCGATGACAAAGAATTTGAATTGCTCTAGCACCACCCGTGCCGCGCCCCGTCCCAATTCCGGGCCAATCCTTCAGATACCAGCACCGCACCCAGCGATTGCCCGTCACGCTGGATCACGCGCAATGTGCGGTCATAAACATCGGTATCTCGGTTATCATAGCGCGCCAGTTCGATTGGTCCGGCATTCAGCAATTGCTGCAAGCGCCGCGTGGCTTCTTCCCCGCGCTGCCTTTCCGCCGCACATTTCGGGCTGAACACTTCGGGCGTGTCAATATCCGCAATCCGGATCTTATCACCCTTGATCCAAACCGTATCCCCGTCCACCACACAGGTAACGCGGGTTCCGGCACCACAAAGCTCAAAATGAGCGCTGATTGGCGCACCAATCGTCTGCGTTCGCGGAGCCGTTGCCAAAAAGTCCTCGGGCGCAACAATATACGAACCGGCATAGGCAATGGCCGCCACCGCTACAATCAGGCTCAGCGGCTGCACCGGATGCCGCCAAAAGCCCCTTCCCCGCCGTGACCTCGCTTTGTAGCGTTGCCGCCCCGCTGCCACGCGCCCGAACTGCCCGATCCGGCTCATCTGTCACCCTCTGTCCCGTCAAACCCGGGCAGAAGACTCCGCCTGTTCGCCTTTCGTTTCCAGTCGGCAGAACACTTATGGTTAACCACGGGTTAAACATGGGGAGGTGACAAGCCCGTTCAGGCACGCTATAGAGTTTGCATGACCCATCGTTCCGCCAACTTCTATTTCTGGTATTTTAGCTATCCGATGCCACAGGCGGACGGAGGGGTGCGTATTATCTAAATACAGAAATACAACAGCACAAAATACCCGAACCACCGCCAGCCCTTCTGGCGGTTTTTTTGTGCCGCCGGTTGGAAAATAATCCACGAGGAAACCGGCAATGTTGAAAATCACTGATAATCTGCGTATTCGCGAATTGCGCGAATTGATCTCCCCCGAAACCGTGACCAATGAATTCCCCGCCACGGAACGGGCCACCGGCACCGTCATCGCGTCCCGCTCAGCTGTCCACAATATCCTTAAAGGCACCGATGATCGTCTGACCGTCGTCGTCGGCCCCTGCTCGATCCATGATCCGGAAGCGGCGCTCGAATACGCAGAACGGCTGGCGGCCATGCGCACAAAATTCAGCGACACTCTGGAAATCATCATGCGGGTTTACTTTGAAAAGCCGCGCACAGTTGTCGGCTGGAAAGGATTGATCAACGATCCCAATCTTGATGGCAGCTTTGAAATCAACAATGGCCTGCGCATCGCCCGCAACCTGCTGGTCGAAATCAACTCGCTGGGTCTGCCCGCCGCCGTTGAATTCCTCGACATGACCACACCGCAATACATTGCCGATCTGGTCTCATGGGCCGCCATCGGCGCCCGTACCACCGAAAGCCAGATCCACCGTGAACTGGCCTCCGGCCTCTCCTGCCCCGTCGGCTTTAAAAACGGCACAGGCGGCGACATCAAGATCGCAGCCGATGCGGTTAGCTCTGCGGCACACCCCCACCATTTCCTGGCTGTCACCAAAAGCGGCCACTCCGCCATTGCCACCACCACCGGTAATGAGGATTGCCACATCATCCTGCGCGGCGGCAAAACCACCAATTACGATGCCGAAAGCCTCGATGCGGCCTCTAGGGTCGTGGAAAAATCCGGACTCCGCCCCGCCATCATGATCGATGCAAGCCACGCCAATTCCAGCAAGAAGCCGGAAAACCAGCCCGACGTCATCGACAATATCGCAATCCAGATTGAAACCGGCGAAACCCGGATCATGGGCGTCATGGTGGAAAGCAATCTCGTTGCAGGTCGGCAGGATCTGATCGCCGGCCAAGCCCTCACCTATGGCCAGTCCATCACCGACGGCTGCATTGACTGGGACAGCACAGTCTCGGTGCTCGAACGTCTGGATAGCGCCATAAACACGCGCCGTCAGACTGGAAAAACCGACCACGCTGCGGCAAAGCAGATGGAGAGCGTCAATCGGGCTTGACCTCCCGCGTCCGATGCTGTTGGGGTTGCGTCATGACTGATCAACCCCAACGCCTTTCGCTGCCCAACATGCTCACGGTCGCCCGGATCATTGCCATTCCGGTGATTGTGGTTCTTGCCATCATGCCCGGCCCCGGCGACATGTTTCGCTGGCTGGCTTTGCTGCTTTATGTAATCGCTGCCATCACGGATTTCTTTGATGGCTTTCTGGCTCGCGTCATGGGCCAGACCTCGGCCCTTGGGCGTATGCTTGATCCGATAGCGGACAAGCTGCTGGTTGGCGCATTGCTCATCACCCTTGCCTGGGACCGAACCTTCTCGGCCTTCGACCTCATTCCTGCCATTGCGATAATGCTGCGCGAGATTTTTGTGCCCGGTCTGCGCGAGTTCCTCGGTGCCAAAAGCGTCGTGGTGCACGTTTCAAGGCTGGCGAAATACAAAACCACCGTCCAGCTGGTCGCCATGGGCATCCTGCTCGCCGAACCGCTCATGCCGGGCCTGCGCTTTATCTCGGATCTCGTCCTTTGGCTTGCCGCCATTCTCACGGTTTGGACCGGCTGGTCCTACTGGCAGGGGGCACAACAACATTTCCGCGAGGACGATGTTAAGCCGGAGCCAGATGCATGAGAGTGCTCTATTTCGCCTGGCTGCGCGAACGTCTTAATCGCAGTGCAGACGAATTTGAATTGCCCGAGACCGTTCAAACAGTCGGCGATCTGCTGGCATGGATCGGTGAGAAAGACGAAGCCGCCGCCCTTGCCTTTGAGGACCCGCGCCTGATCCGCGCCGCCTGCGATGAGGAACTCGTCGACCACTCAGCGCCCATAGCGGGTGTTACAACCGTCGCCCTGTTCCCGCCGATGACCGGCGGCTAAGCCGGATGTTTGTCCGCCTGCAATCAGACCCGTTTGATCCCGGCGACGAAACAAATGCCTTTCTTGACGCACATCCCGAAACGGGTGCGCTGGTTACCTTCACAGGCACGGTGCGCTCCACGCCCGACAGGCCGGTGGAAACCCTCACGCTGGAACATTACCCGGCCCTCGCACAAAAGCAGATCACCCGCTTTGCCGAACAGGCCATAGCCCGCTTTGCCCTGACAGATATCGGTGTCATCCACCGTTTTGGCAGCCTTAAGCGCGGCGAAGTCATCGTGATGGTATTGGCCATCGCCCCCCACCGCCAGGCGGCTTTCGATGGGGCGAATTACGTCATGGACTGGCTGAAAACTGACGCCCCGTTCTGGAAACAGGAAACAGGGCCAGAAGGCACGAATTGGGTGACTGCAAAAGCAGAGGACGATGCAGCACGCCATAAATGGGAGGATCAAAATGGCTGGTGAACTCAGCGTATTGGCAAAGTCATATCTCGACAAAGAGCCGGACACACCATTCCGGCTCGCGGGCATTGACCATGTCGTGCTCCTTGTCGGCGACATTCAACAAGCCATGCACTTCTATATCGAAGTACTCGGCTGCCGTCCGGGCTATTCCTATCCAGATCTTGCCATGGAACAGGTCTGGGCGGGTTCTGAACTGATTGTTCTGATCGATCTGACCGACCCCAAATCAGCCTATGCCCAGCCGCCCGTCGAAGGCGGGCGCAATATGGATCATCTCTGCTTGTCCATCAGCCCCTTCACCCGTGAAGCAATGCGCGCCCATCTCGCAAAGCATGGTGTTGAGATTGACCGGGAAGCCGTACATGGCGGTGCCCGCGGCATGGGCGAAGCCACGTATATCTTCGACCCCTGGGGCAACAAGATCGAACTGAAAGGCCCGCCCCTTATTTGAGGCGGGCCCGTTTATCGTCAGCACAGAAAGCCTTATTCAGCCGCGGCCTTTTTTGGCTGCACGGCGTGGGTATAAGCATCCACCAGCGTGTTGCAGGCTTCGCCAGGCGTAAAGCGATAATCGCCAACTTCGGAAACAGGCGTCACTTCCGCAGCAGTGCCCGTGAGGAAACACTCATCAAACTGGCCCAGTTCGTCCGGCATGATATGGCGCTCGATGACGTCATAACCGTGTTCCTTGGCCAGACCGATCACCGTCCGGCGCGTAATACCATCAAGGAAACAGTCAGGGGTCGGTGTGTGAATTTCCTTGCCCTTTACGAAGAACACATTGGCCCCGGTCGCCTCGGCAACATAACCGCGATAATCCAGCATCAACGCATCGCCATAGCCCGCATCCATCGCCGCGTGTTTTGACAGCGTACAGATCATGTAAAGCCCGGCGGCTTTCGATTTGCAGGGGATCGTCTCCGGCGACGGGCGCTTCCATTTCGACCACATCAGGCGAATGCCCTTAAGCCGCTCTTCCATGGTGAAATAGCTCGGCCATTCCCAGGCAGCGATCGCCACATGAACGGTGTTATTGTTGGCACCTACGCCCATTTCTTCCGAACCGCGCCAGGCCACGGGGCGCATATAGGCGTCCACCAGATTGTTCTTGGCCAAAACATCGCGGCAGGCCTGATCAATCTGATCGGCGCTATAAGGCACGTCAAAATCAAGAATTTTCCCCGACGCGATCAACCGCTCGGAATGCTCACGCAGCTTGAAAACCTCGCCGCCATAAGCACGCTGCCCCTCAAATACGCAGCTCGCATAATGCAGCCCGTGCGTCAGTACATGAACCTTGGCATCTTTCCAGGGTTTGAGTTCACCATCGAACCAGATCCAGCCGTCGCGCTGGTCCATTGGCAGGCCTGCCATTTTATGTCTCCCAGATCTTATAATTTGCGTGAAAGGCCCACTCGCAATGGCTTTCACCCTCTGATGTCAATCATGCCCCACGCTTGCGCACTTGGCAAACCGGGATCTCTTTGGGATAACAACCAAAGGCGCATGTTTAGTGGGAACAAGATGGCAGCGAAATCAATAAATGTCAATAAGACTGACATAAATTCCGGCACATCAACCCCAGGCAACCTGCCCCTGGATGTTATGGGACTTTTCTTCTTTGCATACAGGGATTTCGTTGGAGATGCTGATGCACTGCTGGAAAAGCAGGGATTCGGCAGAGCCCATCATCGCGTCCTCTATTTCGTCAATTTACGGCCCGGCATGCCTGTCGCGGATCTGCTGGATATCCTCAAAATCACCAAACAGAGTCTCGCCCGCGTGCTCCGGCAGCTCATCGATAATGGCTATGTCGAACAAATGACCGGCAAATCCGACAGGCGCCAGCGCCTGCTTTACGCCACGGACAAGGGACGTGCCTTCTTCGAAAGCCTCTCCGCCAGCCAGGCCAGCCGCATCGACATGGCGATCAAAAGCCTGCCCCACGATAGCCGCGACATCATCTGCCGTTTCCTGGCGGAAATGGTCGAGCCCGGCGATCATGCCACGCTGAAACGGCTCAACCTCACGAACACCTAGTCACTTTCTCGCCGCCCGCGCACCACGCAGCATTTCAAGCGATGCCAGCAGCGCGCCGCCAACAATCGCCACGCAGGCAAATGCCAACACCCAGCTTGGGGCCGCCCGGCCAAACAAAACCAGCAGAACGGCTGAAATCAGCGGTGCCATATAAGACATGGCGCCCAGGGCCCGGATATTGCCGCGCTTCACCCCCACATCCCAGGTAAAAAACGCCGCCCCGACCGGGCCAAGCCCCAACCCGACAACCGCCAGCCATTCAATGCTGCCCTCAGGCATCACGGTGGTTTCAAAAATGGCGTGACAAAGCAAACCAAGCACCGCCGTCGCCCCGCAAAACCAGCCCACCACATCAGTCGGTACTTCACCAAACCGGCGCGACAATACCGAATAGCCAGACCACGTCAGGGCGCAGGCAATCGCTGCCAGATACCCCAGCGCGTAACGGGAATCGAACACCACCTGCCCGCCATTGGTCACCAGCAACGCACACCCGCCCAGCCCCATCAACGCGCCCAGAACATGAAACCAGCGCAGTCGTTCACCCGGTAAAAGCGCCGAGAATAAAACGATGAGCAGTGGCCATAAATAGGCGATCAGGCTGGCGTCCACGGGCGGCGCATTCTTCAAGGCCATGAAATAGAAGAAATGATAGCCAAACAGCCCGCCAATCCCCAACACCCAAACAGGGGCCGGATAGCGGAGAAAGACCAGCGGATTTTCCCACCGCAAAATCCATTTGCCCAGCGCCAGCAGAAACGCAATGGCAAAGGTCATCGCCACCAGCTGAAATGGCGGTATCATGCCGGTATAGGTTGTAAAAAGCGCCAGTGCGCCCCACAAAAACACGGCCGTGCCACCGATCAGCGTCGCAGTCTGTTCAGACATGTTTGGTCCCGATCGCGGAATGCCGCTACATCAGCTTCTTGCCATTCGGCACTGGTTGCCCTGTGCCCGCCAGCACAATTGCCCCGGCCTCATCCTCAAAGCCCAGGGTTAGCACTTCGGATTTCAATGGCCCGATCTGGCGCGGCGGAAAATTCACCACCGCCATCACCTGGCGGCCCACCAGCTCTTCAGGCGTATAATGCACCGTGATTTGCGCTGAGGATTTCTTCACCCCGATTTCGGCACCAAAATCGATCAACAGCACATAGGCAGGCTTACGAGCCTCGGGAAACGTGCGCGCCTCAACAATCGTCCCGGTCCGAATATCGACCTTTTCGAAATCATCCCAGCTGATCGTCTCGCTCACTTGCCCAGCTCCTCGGAACGCTTGCGCGCCGCTTTCACCGCCCGCGCCATCAGCGGGGCCAGCCCGTCATCCGCCATCAACACAGCAAGCGCATCGGCTGTCACACCCTTTGGCGAGGTCACATTCTCGCGCAGCGTGCCAGCATCAGTGGGATCAGCATCCATCAGGGCAGCCGCCCCGATAATGGTCTGCCGCGCCAGTTCCATCGCCTGCTCAGGGTCAAGCCCTTCGGCAACACCAGCCGCCGCCAGCGCCTCAACCATGTAAAACACATAGGCCGGCCCGGAGCCGGAAACCGCTGTCAGTGAATCCAGCTTGGCTTCCTCATCAAACCAGGCAACCTTGCCCGATGCTGCCAGCAATGCCGCGGTAATATCGCGATCTTCGGCATTCACGCCTTCAGCGGGCACAGCACCGGTCATCCCCTTGCCTACCTGTGCCGGGGTATTCGGCATCATGCGCACAACCCGCTGGGTTCCCAGATCGCTTTTCAGCGTTTCCAGCGAAATCCCTGCCGCAATCGAGAGGACCAGTGTTTCATCCCCCACACGCGGCGCAAGATCAGCCAGCACATCGCGCATGATCTGCGGCTTGACCGCCAGCACCAGCACCCGGGGCGCCAGATCGGGCATTTCGCCAATCAACAACAACCCGTGTTGCCCGGCAAAATCAATCACCGGATCCGAGGGTTTCGGATCAACCAAAATCAAACGGTCAGCGCGCAAACCGGCGGCCAGCCAGCCCCGCGCCATTGCGGTACCCATTTTGCCCGCGCCAACAAGGACGACAGGCCCCAAATCTGAAAGTTTCATGCTTCGCCTACGGTCTCGAACATAACCGAATTAAGCGCATCTGAAGCTGATTTGCCAGCCCATACAACAAACTGAAACGCCTGATAATAAGTATCGCAGGCATCGGTCGCCGACCTTAGCAAGGCTTCGCACTGCTGCGGCGACACTTCGGCCCCACCGGAAAGCAGGTGTGAGTTGCGGAACAACACCACCCCTTCCCGGCTCCAGATATCGAAATGCCCGATCCACAATTGCTCATTGATCAACGCGATCAACTGCTTCACTTCGCTCTTGCGCGCATCTGGCACCTTGAGATCGAACGCCGCTGCCACATGCAGGCTTTCCAGATCTTCCATCCAGTTGAAGGAAACATGGTAATCGCTCCACCCGCCGCGCACGGAGATGGAGATCTCATCCGCGTCCTGACGTTCGAACGTCCAGTCATTAAACGAGGCAATATGCTCGATAATGTCTACTGGATGAACGATCCGATCCGGCTCGATTTGAAGAAGAAGCGACATATATACCAGGCCCCGCAATAATGTGGCGTGTTTAGTTCCGGCCGCCGGATCACCCGGCAAACCAACGATACGCAAAACTTGAAACAGACCGCGCTCGAAAGAGCTCGCAACACGAATCGTCTTGATAGACAAACCCTATACCGGGACCCTACGCAGGACACTTGGTGCCACCGCAGCGAACTGCTTTCTCTTGTGGATGATCAGGCCAACGATGTTAACAAGTCCTTAATGTCGAACATTCTTAACAAGCAAAATGTGACCGCCTGATAATGGCTTGTTTCCACCAGCCGAACCAGTTTTAGAATGAACCCGGTCCGGGTTTGCCCCCATCCGGAAAACAGGGGAAATCTCCAGCCTCTGAAAGGACTGTCACACATTCGGTAGGTGAAATTGCGCAAACATCAAATTCCGCCCGACCAGACCGCATCTGCTTTCCAGCCAACAAAAAAGCCGCCCCAAAAAGGGCGGCTCCCAAATTCAGCGCTGAGGACCCGTTGTCTGCCCTAACTGGACTTCCGGCTTTTCTTCAAGGCGTCCAGTTCCTTACGCAGGCTCTGGATTTCTTCGCCCTGAATTTGCACCATCTCGCGCAACACATCGAATTCTTCGCGCTTGACCAGTTCCATGTCATTGGTGAAGCGCTCCATCTGCGCCCGCACCACGGTTTCGATCTCGCGCCGCACGCCGTCGGCCATGCCAGCCGCGTCGTTCATGAGCTTGCCAAGATCGTCAAAGATTTTGTTGCCCTGATTCATGTCGAAAACCTCGTTAACAGAACACCGTTCTCAAAACGGCCAATCATTACCTTCTATGTAGGGTGCTTGTCGCGACTTGACCAGTGCCACAAGTAAAAGCATGGTCCGCACAATCAGTTCATGGAGCGCCAAGTGCCATTTCCGGATATCGATCCCATCGTCTTTTCCATCGGCCCCGTCGTCGTGCGCTGGTATGCGCTGGCCTATCTCGCCGGCGTCCTGCTCGGCGTCGTCTATGGAGCATCGCTATTAAAGCGCCACACACTCTGGTCACAAAATACCCCGCCCTTCAAAGTCACAGATTGGTATGATTTCGGCTTCTGGGCCGTGCTCAGCATCATTATCGGGGGCCGGCTTGGCTATGTCCTTTTTTATGGCCCGGCCTATTATCTGGCGCATCCGCTTGAAATCCTGCAAACATGGGATGGCGGCATGTCGTTTCATGGCGGTCTGTTGGGCCTGATCGTTGCAATGGCTATCTACACCCGCAAAAAAGGTGGCAACGCCCTCTCCGGGCTGGATATGCTGGGCGCAGTGGCACCAATCGGCTTGATGCTTGGCCGCATCGCCAATTTCATCAATGGCGAACTCTATGGCCGCGAAACCACGCTGCCCTGGGGCGTCATCTTCCCCAATGGCGGCCCGTTGCCCCGCCACCCGAGCCAGCTCTATGAGGCAGCTCTCGAGGGTTTGCTGCTGTTCCTGTTCCTGCGCTGGATCACCCATGTCACCTATGGTCTGCGCAAGCCGGGTCTGGTTGCCGGTATTTTCGGCATCGGCTATGCCCTCTCGCGCATCCTGGTCGAAACGGTCCGCCTGCCCGATGCCGATAAAGGTTATCTTTATGGCGGCTGGCTGACCTATGGCATGGTGCTCACCCTGCCCGTGCTCATTGCCGGGATCTCCCTTGTACTTTACGCCAACAGAAAGCCCGCCCGTGTCTGAACCGACTGACCTGGCGACATTGATCGACACACAAATTCGTGCGGCCGGCCCCATTTCGCTTTCAACCTATATGCGTCTCTGCCTGACGCACCCAACCCTCGGCTACTACAAGAATGCCGATCCGCTCGGCACTGCGGGAGATTTCATCACCGCGCCGGAAATCAGTCAGATTTTTGGTGAGCTTATCGGTCTTTGGGTCGCGGGGACATGGCAAGCCATGGGCACACCCGCCGCCATCGATCTGGTCGAACTCGGCCCCGGCCGTGGCACTTTGATGGAAGATGCCATGCGGGTCATCTCACAAGTCCCCGGATTGCCCCAAACCATCCGTCTCAACCTGGTCGAAACCAACACCGCCCTGATTGCCGAACAAAAAAAGCGCCTTCAGCAATATAATCCGCGCTGGATTAGCGAAATCAGTGAACTTGACGATACCGCAACGCCGCTCATCATCATCGCCAACGAATTTTTTGACGCCTTGCCCATCAAACAGTTCCAGAAAGCAGGGGGCAATTGGCACGAACGCCTGATCGGCCTCAAGAACGATCAGCGCGCATGGGGGCTGTCACCAACCCCGCTCCCCGCCGAGGCGCTACCCGCTGCAATCCGTGACGCAGAAGACGGGGCGGTGTGGGAAACCAGCCTTATCGCCCGCGAAGTCATGGGCGACATTGCCGCCCGGCTGGCCAGCCGCCGTGGCGCACTGCTCGCCATCGATTATGGGTATGCGACAACCCAAACCGGCGACACCTTCCAGGCCATCGAGCGCCACGCGTTCGCCGATCCGCTGGCCCATCCGGGGCAAGCCGATCTCACCGCCCATGTCGATTTCGAGGCCCTGGCAGAAGCCGCCACCAACAAGGGCGCCAATGCCCTGCCCCTTCAAACCCAAAAAGGGTTTCTTGAAGCTCTGGGCATCACCCAGCGCACCCAGACGCTGCAAAAAGCCAATCCGGCCATGCATGACAGCCTCGCCGCAGCGACCCATCGCTTGATTGGCGAAGACCAGATGGGCGGTTTGTTCAAATGCTTCTGTGTCACAGCGCCCGGGCTTAAACCCTACCCCTTTGATGGATCGGTCACGGAGGCATAAATGATCCACCCCCCGGTTGAACAGGCCGCTAATCTGAAAGCGCATGCCGCCATTGCCCATGGCTTTTTCGGGCGGCGGTGCGGCAATGGCAGCAGCGGACCCGGCCTCAACAGCTCGGATCTGTTTGGAGACGATGCCGCCCAAAACCGCCGCATCGCTCTCACCACACTGGGGCTTGCCACCGCACCACTGGCCAGACTGAAACAGGTCCATTCCGCCGATGTGGTCACCCTCACAGCACCACCCGAGCCGGGCGCAACACCCACCGCCGATGCACTCGTCACCAACCACAAACACATAGCTCTTGGCATCCTCACAGCGGATTGCACACCGGTTCTTTTTGCCGATGCAGAGGCTGGCGTCATAGGCGCTTGCCACGCCGGCTGGAAAGGCGCCATTTCCGGCATCATCGCCAACACGCTCAGCGCCATGACCACCCTTGGTGCAGATCCATCGCGTATCACAGCCGCCATCGGCCCCACCATTTCAGGTGACAATTACGAAGTCGGACCCGAATTCGCCGCAGAATTGATTGCCAGGGACCGCGCCGCCAAACCTTTTGTCTTTCTGCCCGAAAATGGTGCCCGCGAGCATTTCGACCTGCCCGGTTTCGTCACCGCCCAATTACAGCGCTCGGGTGTCTCAAGCATCGAAATTGCGGGGGCTTGCACCTATGCAAATCCGGGCCGGTATTTCTCCCATCGCCACACCACACACCATGGTTCGGAGCCGGGACGCCAGATCTCGATTGTCGCGATTAAGTAGCTCCGTTTACTTTTCCCGCAAATGCGCTGTTGCACCCGCTCTTTTCACGCGCTAACAAGGCCGCGCATTCGGAGACTCGCGCTGCATGACGACGGCGCGCCGCGATAAGGCAGGGTATCACTATGAAGCTTGTGACGGGCAACTCTAACCGAGCCCTCGCCAAGGCCGTTTCCGACTACCTCGAATTGCCGCTGACTGACTGTACGGTCAAGCGCTTCGCCGACGAGGAAGTCTTCGTCGAAATTCACGAGAATGTACGCGGCGAGGATGTGTTCGTCATCCAGCCCACCTCTTTCCCCGCCAACGACAATCTCATGGAATTGCTGGTGCTGGCCGATGCACTCAAGCGCTCCTCCGCCCGCCGCATCACCGCCGTGGTGCCGTATTTCGGGTATGCCCGCCAGGATCGCAAATCAGCGCCCCGCACCCCGATTTCCGCCAAACTGGTGGCCAATCTGATCACCATGTCCGGCGTCAACCGCGTCCTCACCCTCGATTTGCATGCAGGCCAGATTCAGGGCTTTTTCGACATCCCCACCGATAATCTCACCGCAGCACCTGTCATGGTGCGCGACATTCGTGAGCATTACGACACATCAAAAGTAATGATCGTCTCGCCTGACGTTGGTGGTGTGGTGCGTGCCCGCAATGTCGCCAGCCGCATCGGCGCACCGCTGTCCATCGTTGACAAACGCCGCCCTCGGGCTGGTGTTTCCGAGGTGATGAACATCATTGGTGACGTCGAGGGCCATAGCTGCATCATGATCGACGATATCGTTGATTCAGGCGGCACGCTGGTCAACGCAGCTGAAGCCCTGCTCAAAGCCGGCGCCAAGGAAGTTTCCGCCTATATCTCGCACGGTGTGCTCTCCAATGGCGCCGCCGAGCGCATTGCTAAATCCAAGCTCAAGGAACTGGTGATCACCGATTCCATCGAAGAGACGGATATCGTGCGCGAGACCAAGAACATCCGGTTCATCTCCATCGCCCACCTGATCGGTGAAGCCATTGCCCGCACCTCGTCCGAGCAATCTGTTTCAAGCCTGTTCGACTAAAGCAGCGCCAGGCAAGATCGGCGAATAACCCGCGAGCTGCGCTTCCCCCATTGGGGTGAACTAGCGTTTCTGCGTCAGTGCCACGCCACCAAGAATAAGAGCAACGCCGAGCGCACTCGCCCAAAAACTCGGTGAGCTATCCCGGAGCAGGTCGAGCACCACTCCCGACACCATCTGTCCGCCGATCACCAGCAATGCCGTGTTGACCGCGCCGATCCGGGCGATCAGCCAGCTGCCGGAGGCGACAAAGATTACACCCAGAACACCGCCCAGATAGGCATAACCCGGCGCATCCCAGGCACCGGCAGGCATCAAGCCACCCAGCGCAAGCCCCAATACAGTTAGCACCACGAAGCCAACGATATGGTTCCAAAAGGACGCAATTAATGGCGACGTGGAGAGACTCAGCCGTCCATTGATCTGGCGGCTCAATCCGACGAGCACCCCTGCGATCGCCGCCAGAATGATCGACAGAATCATGTGGCACCGTCACGAAACATAATGATCAAAAGACTACCTGCCAGCACCAGGGCCAGAGCGGCAAAATCTCTGGGACGCGACAACCGCACCGGCAATCCAAACAAGCCCCAACGGTCTGCCGCTAGACTGAATACCATCTGTCCCGCCAGCCCCAGTGCCAAAGTACCCGACAGTGCCAATGGCGAATTCACTGTGGTCGAGGTCAGCATGACCGTTGCAGCACCGGACACACCCCCCAGATAGGCCCAAAGGGGTGCCCGAACCACTTCACCACCACCCTTTGCACGAAATCTGAACAGCACAGCCAGAAAAACCAGAGCCGCGACCATGCCGATTCCGTGAGCGGCCCAGGATGAGAACAAAGCATTGCCGTGAAACGCCAATACGCCGTTGAAATCCACCATCAGGGTCAGCAAGCCGCCGGAACCAAAAGCCGCCAGCAGATGCAGTGGATTGACGCTCGGCACTTTCACATCTGTCATGCACCAAACTCGCTAAAGGAATGATTGGGAATCAAAACGCCGACATTCATTGTGTCATCGTCGCACACGCCCGAAAACAAGAAAGGCGCAACCACAATTCCCCGGGGATTCTAGCCGTTCCAGGCCCGGTCGCCGGAAGCATCGCGCACCCGGGTGGGCAAGCCCATCACATCCAGAAGCGCGAAAAACGGCTTCGGATCAAGCTCTTCGACATTGACCATCGTGCCCGTGTCCCACGTCCCATCCGCAATCAGCATGGCTGCCGCAACCGCCGGGACCCCGGCCGTATAGGAAATCCCCTGGCTGCCCACTTCGCGATAAGCATCCTCATGATCAGCAACGTTATAGACAAAGACCTCGACCTGTTCGCCATCCTTGATGCCCTTCACCAGGTCACCAATACAGGTTTTGCCCTTATAGTCAGGTGCCAGTGACGCCGGATCTGGCAACACAGCCTTCACCACCTTGAGCGGCACAACTTCCAGCCCTTCAGCGGTAACAACCGGCTGTTCTGACAACAATCCAAGGTTTTGCAGCACGGTGAATACATTGATGTAATGCTCTCCAAAGCCCATCCAGAAGCGCACATCAGCTTGCGGATAATTAGCTGCCAGCGAATGCACTTCGTCATGGCCGCTGAGATAGGCCTTTTGCGCCCCTACTACCGGCAGGTCCCATTCGCGCCCGACCTCGAACATCTTGTTTTCCTGCCAGGCACCGTCCTGCCAGCTGTAAACCGTGCCCGTAAATTCCCGGAAGTTGATCTCCGGGTCGAAATTGGTCGAAAACCATTTCCCGTGCGATCCTGCATTGATATCGACGATATCAATCGATTTGACCTCATCCATGAAATTGTCGATGGCAAAGCGCGCAAACGCGTTGACCACACCGGGATCAAATCCCGCGCCGAGAATAGCGGTCACCCCCGCCTCGGCGCATTTCTCTCGCCGCTGCCACTCGTAATTGCCATACCAGGGTGGTGTCTCGCAGATTTTTTCCGGCTCTTCATGAATAGCCGTATCGATATAAGCCGCATCCGTTTCGATACAGGCCTCAAGCACGGTCATATTGACGAAAGGCGACCCCACATTGATAACGATCTGCGCCTTGGTTGCGCCAATCAAGTCCATCACCGCTTGCTTGTCCAGCGCATCAAGCTGATGACAGTTGAACACGCCCTCGACCTTCATCGCCGCCTTTTCGCGCACGCTCTCCACAATGGCCTCACACTTGGCCAGCGTTCGGCTCGCGATATGCAAATCCCCAAGCGCATCGTTGTTTTGCGCACATTTATGCGCCACGACCTGGGCGACGCCACCAGCGCCAATAATGAGAACGTTGCGTTTCATGAATCCAGAATGCCTCCTTCGGACTGCCGTCGGGGTTATGTTGAGTGCCAATGGGCTACGGGGTTTAGCTTAAAGCTGCGGCGAAATCTTCGTATCCAAAATCCCGGACCACGCGGGTGGAGCCATCCAGCTCCCTCACCGCAATCGCCGGCATCTTGACGCCGTTGAACCAGTTCTTCTTGACCATAGTATAACCGGCGGCATCCTCGATGCTCAAACGGTCACCCGGTTTTAAGGCTTCGGCAAAGCGGAACTCGCCGAAAATGTCACCGGCGAGGCACGATTTGCCGCATACCATCCATTCATGCGGCCCGGTATTGGGCAAAATCTTCGCGCTTTCGCGATAGATCAGCAGATCAAGCATATGCGCTTCAATCGAGCTATCAACAATGGCGAGGTTCTTGCCGTTATTCAGCGTATCGAGCACGCTCACCTCCAGCGTTGCCGCCTTGGTGATCGCCGCTTCCCCCGGCTCCAGATAAACCTGCACCCCATGCGTATCAGCAAAGCGCTTCAGCCGATCTGCCAGTTTTTCCAGCGGATAGCCCTCGCCGGTGAAATGAATACCGCCGCCCAGACTGATCCATTCCATTTTGCTGATCAGATGGCCGAACCGGTCCTCAATATGCCCCAGCATGGCATCAAACCGGTCAAAATCATCATTCTCGCAATTATTGTGGAACATGAAGCCCGAAATCATCTCCGCCATCTCGGCGATCACAACGGGATCATGTTCCCCAAGCCGCGAAAATGGCCGCGCCGGATCAGCCAGATCAAATTCCGAGGTCGAAACACCCGGATTGACCCGCAAGCCGCGCACATGGCCCGCGCTGGCCTCGGCAAACCGGTTCAGCTGGCCAATCGAATTGAAAACAATCTTGTCCGCATGCCCGAGCACCTCGGTAATTTCATGATCCGCATAGGCGACGGAATAGGCATGCGTCTCACCGGGAAACTTCTCCCGCCCCAGCCGCACTTCATAAAGCGATGAGGAGGTGGTCCCGTCCATATACTCCGACATGAAGTCAAAAACCGACCATGAGGCAAAGCATTTCAACGCCAAAAGCGCTTTTGCACCAGAGGCTTGCCGCAGCCAGGCGATCTTTTCCATATTCGGCAGCAAGCGTGCCTTGTCGATCAGATAATAGGGCGTCTCGATCATCAGATCCCCCTTGGCCAGTCACAGCGGATAACGGAAGCGAACACCCCCTAAAGACATATCAACAGAAGGGCAAGAGCGCAGCGAGATCAAATCCGGGTGCTTTGCCTGCAAACACCACCGCGCGACGCGGTTTTCAGCACTTGCTCAAACCCCTATTTTCCCTTATAGCCCGGCGCATGAAGTGCGTCTCACCCCTGGAGGAGGCGTGCGTAGCCTGTTGTGTTACAGGTTACACCAACCGAATTTGGAGAATTCCAATGGCTGAAGCCGAATTTAAGGCTACGCCGCGTGATCGGGTGGGCAAGGGGGCCGCTCGGGAACTGCGTCGTGAAGGTCTTATCCCTGCCGTGATCTACGGCGACAAGAAGTCCCCGCTCCCTATCGCTGTTTCCTACAAGGAAGCCATGCGCCGCATTCATGCGGGCGGTTTCCTCTCGCACGTCATCACTGTTGACGTCGACGGTGAAAAGCACAAGGTCATCCCGCGCGATTACCAGCTTGACCCGGTACGCGATTTTGCAATGCATGTGGATTTCCTGCGCATCGGCAAGAATACCCGTCTGACCATCGAAGTGCCTGTGCACTTCCTCAATGAAGAAGACAGCCCCGGCATTAAGCGCGGCGGCGTTCTCAACATCGTGCGTCACACGGTTGAAGTCACCTGCCCGGCTGATTCCATTCCCGAGCATTTCGATATCGATCTCACCGGCGTTGATGTTGGCGAAAGCCTGCACTATTCGGCCATTCTCTCGGTGCCCGAAGGCACGGCCCCGGTCATCACCGACCGCGATTTCACCATCGCAACGATGGCTGCCCCGTCTGCCCTGCGCTCCGAAGAAGGTGCCAGCGGCGATGATGAAGAAGGCGACGATGCAGAAGAAGCATCGAGCGAAGAATAAGCTTTTGGAAGGCAACCTCCGGGTTGCCTTCCTTTTCTCTAGGCCCTGCCAAAAACATTGAGAGCCCCGATGCACCTCATCGTTGGCCTCGGCAATCCCGGGGATGAATATCGCGGCAACCGCCACAATATCGGCTTCATGGCCATCGATGCCATCGCGAAGCGTCACAACTTCCCGCCCTTTAAGCAAAAATTCAACGCCCTGATCGCCGATGGCACGATCGATGGCGAACGCGCCCTCTTGCTGAAGCCACAGACCTTCATGAACAAGTCCGGCGATGCTGTCGGCGCGGCAACCAAATTCTACAAACTGGACCCCGCCAATATCTCCGTCCTTTATGACGAACTCGACCTTGCTCCCGGCAAGGTCCGCATCAAGACCGGTGGCGGCAATGGCGGTCATAACGGCCTTCGCTCGATCGATCCCGTCATTGGCACCAATTATCACCGCCTTCGTCTGGGCATTGGCCATCCCGGCCACAAGGACCGGGTCACCCGCCATGTGCTGGGTGATTTTGCCAAGGCTGACGCCGAATGGCTCAACCCCCTACTCGACTCCATTGCCGACAATGCCCTGCTCATTATCAAAAATGACGCCAACAATCTGATGAACCGTCTGGCTCTGGCGGTAAACGGCCCAGCTCCGGAAAAGCCCGAAGCGGCCAAACCGACGAAAAAGCCGCAAAGCCATGTGCGGCAAGCGCGCACCACCACCCCGCCAAAACTGCCGGAAACCGGGCCGATGGCACAAATGCTCAAAAAGCTGTTCGACCGCAAATAGCCCGCCTGCCCCGCACCAACCCACGCCATTCGCCGTCAAAACCGGCAAACCATGACGTAGCACTTGACCTTATCGGTCCCGAAACCTATCCCAAGGGCAACAAAAGCATGTGTATCCACATCCTTTGGGGTGGCAGGGTCTTTCGGAGAATATCATGGGTTTCAAGTGCGGCATTGTTGGCCTGCCCAACGTCGGCAAATCGACGCTGTTTAACGCGCTGACGCGCACCGCGGCGGCTCAGGCAGCCAATTTCCCCTTCTGCACCATCGAGCCGAATGTCGGCGAGGTCAGCGTGCCCGATGAGCGGCTGGAAAAGATCGCAAAGGTCGCCGGTTCCAAGGAAATCCTGCCAACACGATTGAGCTTTGTCGACATTGCCGGGCTCGTCAAAGGCGCGTCGAAAGGCGAAGGGCTGGGCAATCAGTTCCTCGCCAATATCCGCGAAGTCGACGCCATCGCCTATGTGTTGCGCTGCTTTGAGAACGACGACATTGTCCATGTCGCTGGCCGGGTCGACCCCATCAATGATGCCGAGGTCGTCGAAACCGAATTGATGATCGCCGACATGGAGAGCCTGCAAAAGCGTATTGGCGGACTCGAGAAAAAGATCCGCAGCAATGACAAGGACGCCAAGGTCACCCTGGACCTGATCAACCGCGCCATCGCTCTGCTCGATGAGGGCCGGCCCGCCCGCCATGTCGAGCGCAGCGAAGATGAGGAAAAGCTGTTCCGCGATCTTCAATTGCTGACCTCGAAACCCGCACTTTATGTCTGCAATGTCGACGAGGCGGACGCGGCCGACGGCAATGAAATGACAGCAAAGGTTGCCGAATACGCCAAGGCCCATGACGCCATCATGGTGATCGTTTCCGCCGAGATCGAAAGCCAGCTGGCCCAGCTCGATGAGGATGAGCAAAAGGAATATCTCGACAGTCTGGGCCTTGAAGAGCCCGGCCTGAACCGCGTCATCCGCGCCGGTTATGAGTTGTTGGGCCTGCAAACCTATTTCACCGCCGGCCCCAAGGAGACCCGGGCCTGGACCATTACCAAGGGCACCAAAGCACCCCAGGCTGCGGGCGTCATTCATACTGATTTCGAACGTGGCTTCATCCGGGCACAGACCATTGCCTATGATGATTTCGTCACCCTCGGCGGTGAAGTCGCGGCGAAGGAAGCCGGCAAGGCCCGCGACGAGGGCAAGGAATATATCGTCAAGGACGGCGACGTGATGATGTTCAAGTTCAACACGTAAGGCGAGCGGACGGCTCTGCGCCGCCTTCCCGGTTTCGGCACCACGGCGCACGCGCCACTCCTCTCCTTCTCCCTCGGGCTTGCCCCGAGGGTCCATGCGATGGTCGCCCATCCATCGATAAGCTCAGGATGAGGTCCGGATCGTGGCAAGCCCCGATCCCTCCCTTCATTGCAAGCGGCATACACAGAACTTTCTTCTCCCTCCCCCTTGAGGGGAGGGATCAAGGGTGGGGGTCGGCCCGAAGGGCCAAACAAGGACTCTGCAAGCTATCTGCCGATACCGAACTTGTGGCTCCACCCCACCCGACCCGGCTTTGCCGGGCCACCCTCCCCATCAAGGGGAGGGTGAAAGAACCCCTCAGCCCCCTTTAACCGCCACCCAGATCACATGCCGCGCCCCGCGCTTACCATGCGCGCGCACCGGCACCGTCTCAACGCCAAAGCCAGCCGCTTTCACCCGCTGGGTAAACCTCTCGTCCGGTGCCGAGGACCATACTGTCAGAACCCCACCCGGTTTCAGCGCCTGCCGCACAGCCTCAAGCCCGCGCGCACTGTAAAGCCCGTCATTGGCCGCACGGGTAAGTCCATCCGGGCCATTATCCACATCGAGCAAAATCGCGTCATATTGGGTCTTCGCACTTCTAATCAGTGCCAAAACGTCCCCTTGATGCACGGTTACGCGCGGATCATCCAGACAGCCCTCGAACAACGCCGACATCGGCCCTCTGGCCCAGCTGATCACTGCTGGCACCAGCTCGGCCACAGTCACCTGCGCTTTTGGTGGCAACGCCCCCAGCGCCGCCCTGAGCGTAAACCCCATGCCCAGCCCGCCAATCAGCACGACAGGCACAGAACCTCCCGTGAGCTTGTCGCAAGCAAGCGTCGCCAACGCCTGCTCCGAACCGCTCAAGCGGCTGTTCATCAGTTCATTCGTGCCCAGCATAATCGAATATTCATTGCCACGCCGCATCAGCCGCAATTCGTCACTGCCGCCCGCAACTGAAACGGCATCAAGTTTCTCCCAGGGCAGCATGGCATTCTTTCAATCGGGCAAAGAGATCAGGTATGCGCTTTATAGCCAGAAGCCCCCACAAGGCCAAAGCGCAAACACCTCGGACATCGCGGAAAACTTTACATCAAACGCGAAGCAGGGTTTTATCCATCGCATTGACGTAATGGGCAACATAATGACCAATCCAGTAACTGAAAATCGCCGGCACTATGAAGACCTTGTGGTGGGAGAGATAATCCCCCTAGGCACCACCAAAGTGACCAAGGCAATGATCACCACCTTTGCGACCGAATTCGACCCCTTCCCTTTTCACCTGGACGAGAAGGCGGCGAAGAAATCGCTGCTTGGCGGCCTCGCCTCAAGCGGTTGGCAAACAGCCGCTCTCAGCCTGCGGATGCTGGTTGACGCGTTTCTCAGCAAAATCGCGTCCGCCGGAGGTTTGGGATTTGACGATCTAAAATGGAAAACCCCGGTCATGAAGGGGGACACCATCGGCGGCACTGTCACCATCACCGCGCTTCGACGCACCCAGTCACGTCCCGAATGGGGCATCGTCACCCTCACCTTCGACATCACCAATCAAAAGGGCCAGCCGGTAATGAGCATGGTCCTTAACAACCTGATCGAAGTGCGCGATCCCGCAGCACCGGTCGAAGGAGCCACAGAATGACGCGCTGGTTTGAGGATATTGTCGAGAACGACGTCTTTCCTTTGGGCGATTACACCTTCTCAGAAGAAGAAATCATCCGCTTCGGGAAGCTCTATGACCCGCAATATTTCCATATCGATCCGGACAAAGCCAAATTTTCTCATTTCGGCGGCCCCATCGCGTCGGGTTGGCACACGGTCTGCGTCGGTCACCGCAAAATGGTGGACGCCCTGTTCGCCGAGGAAGAGCGCCTGCGCCTGATCGGCGAGGAACCGGGCGTGTCCGGCCCCTCACCCGGTGTCAGCAGCATGGTTTTCAAAGCGCCGGTAAGGCCCGGCGACACCGTGACCTACGAACTGATAGTAACCGGCAAGCGCCGCTCCAACTCCATTCCCGGCTGGGGCCTTTTGTTTAACCAGATCAATGCCAGAAATCAGGACGGGGAGCTGGTCTATAGCGCCAAGCTCGTCGGATTTTCCAAACTGAGAGACTATACGCCGACCGCCGTGCAGCGCGTGAAACTCTGGATTGCCCAACTGCCCGTCATCGGCAAACAATTCCGGCGATAGTCCTGGTTTAGCGAAAGGCGCGGCGGCCTAGTCGCCGTCAAACGTCATCAGGCTATTCACTTCGATAGCTTCTGCCCGCAGCTTGCCCGCCCCACCCAGATCCGGCAGGTCGATCACAAATGCGGCGTGTTCCACAGCCGCCCCCGTACGCCGCAGCAAAGCCACTGCCGCAATCGCTGTGCCGCCCGTGGCAATCAGATCGTCAACCACCAGCACATGGTCATCAGCGCCCACAACGTCGGCATGGATTTCAATCGTGTCCACACCATATTCGAGCGCATAATTCTGCCCGATCGTCTCCCCCGGCAATTTGCCGGACTTCCGCACTGGCACGAAACCGGCCCCCAATGACATCGCAACACCAGCCCCGAAAATAAAGCCGCGCGCTTCGATTCCCGCCACATGCGTAATGCCCATGCCGCGATAGACAGAAGCGATCCGTTCAACACTTTCCCGAAATCCGGCTGGATTCTCGATCAGCGTCGTGATGTCGCGAAACAAAATCCCTTTCTTGGGATAATCAGGGATGGTCCGCACAAGCGATTTCAGATCGATCGTCATCAGCGAATAGCTCCGTTATAAGGCGTAATGGCAACCAGCTTCCGATCACCTTCTGCCCAAAGAGTAGCGTTTCGTCCCACCTCACGCCATACCAATACACAAAAGAAAAGGGCCCCGAAGGGCCCTTTAATATCGTTCAATGTGTACTGAAAAATCAGTGCTTCACATCAGCCCAAAGCTTGCGCTTGACCAGATACATCATCCCGGCAAACAGCACGAGGAACAGCAAAACCCTGAACCCCATTGCCTTGCGTGAAGCCAGATGCGGGTCAGCCATCCACATCATGAAGGCAGAAACGTCGCGCGCATACTGTTCGGTCGTTTGCGGCGTTGTCTCGTCTTCATAGGTAACCAGACCGTCCGTCAGAGGCGGCGGCATTGAGATGCCATGGCCAAGATAGGCATTGTAATGCTGGCCGGCGGCAACTTCTACGCCATGCGGCGGCTCGGCATAATTGACGAGCACGTTATAGATGAAATCCGGACCGCCCTCTTGATAGGCCGTGAAGTAATTAAACGCCCAGTAAGGGAATTTCTGCGAAATGCCACGCGCCTTTGCCAGTACCGAAAAATCGGGCGGGTAAGCACCGTTGTTGGAATCACGCGCATCCTGCTCCGTAGCAAAAGGCGATGGCCAACGATCAGCGGACACAGCCGGACGTTCGCCGGTATCCGTGCTCGGGTCGGGAATTGAGTATTCCGCAGCCAGCGCCTTTACCTGACCCTCAGTATAAGACGGGCCACCTTCTTCAGACAGGTTGCGAAATGCGAGCAGATCAGCCGAGTGACAGCTTGCACAAACTTCCCGGAACACCTGAAACCCGCGCTGCAACTGATGGGTATCGTAAGTCCCAAACAGGCCGGCAAAGCTCCAATCCTGCAGTTCTGCTTCCATGCCACCTTCTTCAGCGGCCATCGCGGCCGGTGAGAGTGCCAGAGAACCCGCCAACGCCAGGGCAGCGAAAATGGTCTTGAACTTGATCATTTTTCTCTTCCTTCGCCCTAGTGCGCCGAACCCAGCACGCTCTCGGAAATGCTCTTCGGCAAAGGCCGAGGCGTTTCGATGCGTGAAAGGACAGGCAGGATGATAATGAAATACGCGAAGTAGTAAGCGGTGCAGAGCTTCGCAAGGATAGTGTAGATGCCCTCGGCCGGCTGTGCGCCGAGATAAAGCAACGCCAGGAAGTTCGCAACGAACACCCAATAGAACGGCCGGAACAGCGGACGGAAGTTACCGGAACGCACCTTTGATGTGTCGAGCCAGGGCAAGACGAACAGGATCAGGATTGACCCGAACATTACAATGACGCCGCCAAGCTTTGAATCGATGAACAACACGTTGAAATCGATGGCCCGCAACATGGCGTAGAACGGCAGCAGGTACCATTCCGGCACGATGTGTGTCGGTGTCACCTGGCTATTGGCCATGATGTAGTTATCGGGATGCCCGAGAATGTCTGGAGCGAAGAATACGAACCAGGCGAACGGGATGAAGAACACCACAACCGCAAACAGATCTTTCATCGTGTAATACGGATGGAAGCTCAGCGTATCGCGGCTAGACTTAACCTCAACACCAGTCGGGTTGTTATTGCCCGGCACATGCAACGCCCAGATATGCAGCGCCACAACGGCGGCAATCACGAACGGCAGCAGGTAGTGCAGCGAGAAGAACCGGTTCAGCGTCGCGTTATCAACCGCAAAGCCACCACGCAAAAACTCCATCAGAGCATTACCAACCAGCGGAATGGCCGAGAAGATATTGGTGATAACCGTCGCACCCCAGAAGCTCATCTGGCCCCAGGGCAACACGTAACCCATGAACGCAGTTGCCATCATCAAAAGGAAGATGATCACACCCAGCATCCACAAAATCTCACGCGGCGCTTTATAGGAACCAAAATACAAGCCGCGGAAAATATGGATATAGACCGCAAAGAAGAACATCGAGGCACCCACGGCGTGTGTACCCTGAATGACCCGGCCATAATTCACATCACGGCGGATATGCTCAACCGAATTGAACGCCAGATCGACATTCGGCGTATAATGCATCGCCAGAATAATGCCGGTGATAATCTGCACGACCAGCATGATCGCCAGAATCGCACCGAAGGTCCACCAGTAGTTGAGGTTCTTCGGTGTCGGAAAATCCATCAGGTGCTCTTTGGAGAACCTGACAAGTGGCAACCGGTCATCGAGCCATTTCTCGACGGGGTTGGTGGGTGTGTAAGTGCTATTGCCTGCCATAATGCCCCCCTTAGCCGATCTGCACGAGCGTATCGCTCACGAATTCATAAGGCGGCAACACCAGATTTTTAGGTGCAGGGCCTTTGCGGATACGGCCAGCGGTATCGTAGACCGAACCGTGGCACGGACAGAACCAGCCGTCATATTCGCCGGTTTCGCCAACAGGGATACATCCCAGATGCGTACAATTGGCAATCATGATGAGCCATTCTTCATGGCCCTCTTTCGTGCGTTGAGCATCGGTTTCGGGGTCCTTGAGTTCGCTCAAAGGCACAGCCTTTGCTTCCTCAATTTCCGCCGGGGTGCGATGCCGCACAAAAACCGGCAAACCGCGCCATTTGATGGTAACCGACTGTCCAACTTCGATGCTTGAAACATCGAACTCAATGGATGCCAGCGCCAAAACAGACGCATCCGGATTCATCTGGTCAATGAGTGGCCATGCCACCCCTGCCACACCCACGGCGCCTACCGCGCCAGTTGCGACGTACAAAAAGTCCCGCCGCGTTGCTGTTGTCTTTGCTTGCGTAGCCAAGGTTCGTGATCCTCGCCCCAAAAAATACTAGCTGTATCGCTTCTTGACCGGCACCGTTGAACCTTGGCGCACGAATCATTACCGCTCACCTGTGAAGGTCCCGGATTTCGAGTTCTTTTTGCACTGTCACAACCGCTTGTCCAGTCCGTGAGGCCGTGACAATGCCCATCTGCGACACTATACCCACTCTCGTAATGATCTACGACCGTAAACATTGCCGTTTTTCCCAGCCTTCCCGATTGGATATAGCCCGCCATGCCGGTCTCTCTCGCGCTCTACCAGCCTGATATTCCCCAGAATACCGGGACGCTGATCCGGCTCGCCGCCTGCCTTGATTTCGATCTCCACATTATTCGGCCCACCGGCTTCCCTTTTTCGGATCGCCACCTGAAACGGGCGGGCCTCGATTATGCCGAAGTGGCCAAGGTCACAGAACACAACAGCTTTGAAGCCTTTGAAGAATGGCGGGCGGGCACTGAAAAACGACTCGTATTGCTCACCACAAAGGCGGAAAACTCTGCTTATGAGACCCGGTTCGGATCCGACGATATACTGATGGTGGGGCGCGAAAGCGCCGGGGTACCCGACTCAGTGGCTGCCAAAGCCGATCTTTCTATCAGAATTCCCATGGCTGCCGGTTTGCGCTCGATCAATGTCGCTA